>NZ_MJAJ01000057.1 GCF_001746365.1 Streptomyces sp. LUP30 | reverse complement strand
GTGTATGCGGGGGACCGGGTCGGAGCCGTCGCGCTGACCGCCGTCCTCACCGGTCTGGGGCTCCTCGCCGGCAAGATGAGCGCGGTCGGACCGGTCGCCTCCGGGGCGGGCACGCAGTTGCTGGTGGGCGCGGCGATCGGCAGCAGGCGGCCTCGGGCGGTGAGCCGCAGCGCGTGCAGCGCGGCCGCGCCCCAGCAGGCCGTCGCCGGGTGGGCGGCGGGGTCGCGGCGGGCGCGCACGAGGATCGGGAGCGCCTTGTCGAGCGGCAGGGACAAGGCGGGAGCCTGTTTGCGGCGGATCGAGGAGCCGTGCCGGCGGACGACGGTGAGCTCCGTGCGCTCCGCGTCCGTCGCCGCGGGCAGCGGGGCGTCCGCCGGGTCCCAGAACGCGACGCGGCCCTCGCGCGGGAGGGGCGCGGGCAGGAAGACGGCGGCGAGCCGTACGCAGACGGAGCCGGGCTCCGTCTGCGCCGCGCCGTCGAGCAGGGCGCTCATGCCGTGTGTCCACCTCCCGCCCGTGTGTCGGATCAGTCGTCCTCGACTCTACGGGCGGCCTCTGACAATCGGCCCCGACGGCCGGCCGGGCCCGGCCCCGGGGGGCCCGCCCCCCGAGGCCGCATCAGGTCGAGTCGAGCCCGAACAGCTCAGGTCAGGTCAGCTCAGGTCAGGTCAGGGGACTGTGCGGGAGACCACGTAGACGAAGGGGTAGGTCGCGTTGCCCGTGTTCACCACCACGTCCAGCGTCGGGTCGGGGTTCTTCTGTTCGCGGACGAGCCCGAAGTAGTCGCCGGGGCGGGAGCCCGGCCCGGTGAACTTCCAGCCGGTGATGTCCTGGTCGCGGTCGCTGATGGCGATGTCGCCCTTCTTCAGGTCCGCGCGGCTGACGCCCATGTGCCCGAGGAATTCGTCGAGGCCCGCGTGGGTGGTCTGGAACTGGACGTAGAGACGGCTGGTCTTCCAGTTGTTCGTCTCGTAGTAGGCGACCTGGTTCGACGGGTGCGGGATCGGCACCTGGTACAGCCGGCGCTGGATGTTCGACGGCCAGCCCGCGGTCAGGCCGGTCGCCGAATACTTGTCCTCCTTGTCCTTGCCGCTGTCGCGGCTCTGGTTGGCGGAGATCACCAGGTAACCGGCGGGAACGCCGATGAGCAGCACGATGATCAGCAGGGTGATCGCCCTGCGACGGATCACGTGCCGGCGGTCCTCCGGCGGGCGGGACGGCTCGTCCGGAGACGCGGCCTGGTGGGGCAGCGAGGGTGTCATGCGAGGTCCGAGGTCGTACGGGGCGGTGCGGCGGTCAGGCCGGCGCCGGGGCGGGGCGACAGGGCGGTCAGGCCGTGTCCTGGGTGCGGCGGGCCGCCTCGGTGAACCGTTCGAAGCGCTCGAAGCGCTCCACCCGGCGGCGCTTGGCACGCCGGAACCGGCGGGCGACCAGGCGGGCCAGGTCGGCGGCCCCGACCATGCCGGCCTCGGGACCGAGCTGGGCGCGCACGATCCGGGCCTCGGGACGGTAGCCACGGCCGGTGAGCTGGCGCTTGAAGGCGTCGCGCGCGGGGCTGATCAGCAGGTCGTCGGCGGCCGAGACGCCGCCGCCGATCACGAAGCAGGAGGGGTCGAGCGCGGCGGCCAGGTTGGCGATGCCGACGCCGAGCCACTGCCCGATGTCCTGCAGCAGCTCGATGCACATGGCGTCGCCGTCGCGGGCCAGTTCGGTGATCATCGGGCCGGTGATGTCGCCGATGTTGCCCTTGACGTGCTCGATGATCCCGTACGCCACCGGGGAGTCGGCGGCGGCCAGTTCGCGGGCCTCCCTGACCAGCGCGTTGCCGGAGCTGTACTGCTCCCAGCAGCCGCGGTTGCCGCAGGGGCAGCGGTGGCCGCCGGGCACGACCTGCATATGGCCGAACTCGCCGGCGACGCCGTACTTGCCCCGCTTGACCTGGCCGTCCTCCAGGATGGCGCCGCCGATGCCGGTGCCGAGGGTGATCATGACGAGGTGGTCCTCGCCGCGGCCCGCGCCGAAGCGCCATTCCGCCCAGGCGGCGGTGTTGGCGTCGTTGTCCACCAGGACGGGCACCGACAGCCGGCCGGAGAGCCGGTCGCGCAGCGGCTCGTTGCGCCAGGACAGGTGGGGTGCGAACAGGACGCGGTTGCGGTCGGCGTCGACCCAGCCTGCCGCGCCGATGCCCACGGCGTGCACGTCGTGCCGGTCGGACAGGTCCAGGACGAGCTCGGCGATGGTGTCCTCGACGACCTTCGGGCTCTTGGACTTGTCCGGGGTCTCGGTGCGGAGCTTCTCCAGGATGTTGCCGTCGGCGTCGACGACGCCCGCCATCACCTTGGTGCCGCCGATGTCGATGCCGACGGTCGGCACCCGGGGCGCCGTGAGGTGCGAGCGGCGCTCCCTCGTGCCCACCGTGCGAAGTGCGGGGGCGCGGCGGGAGCCGATGGGGGCGCTGAAGTTGCCGTAGGTGCTCATCGCCGCCGATTCTGCCTCACCGTGGTGCCGGGTGCCGAGCGGGGCGACGCGCACGCGACGAAGCACACGCCGACGCCGCCTCCGTATCCAGCCGGTCCGTTCCCGCTCGTGCCGCAGGTCGTCGGGCCGGTTGTCGCCCGCCGTCAGCCGCGTCAGCCCGTCCAGGGTGAGGGAGTCCCGCGTGTGGGCCCTCGCATCGTCCCTCTTCAGCGGTACGGCCGGGAAGCACCCCTCGCTCACCTTGTCCGGACATCCGGTCACATTGTCAGGACAATGTGACCCATATGGATGTGGACGAGGGGTCGGCCCACGGAGCGGGAAGGAGCGCTCAGGGACGGACGAGCAGCTGGAACTCGAAGGAGTAGCGGGTCGGCCGGTAGATGTGGTCGCCGAACTCGACCGCGCGGCCCGTGTCGTCGTAGGTCGTGCGCTGCATGGTCAGCAACGGGGCGCCCTCGGCCTCCGCGAGCCGGTCGGCCTCGGCGGCGGTGGCGGCGCGCGCGCCGATCGACTGCCGGGCGCTGTGCAGGGTGATGCCCGCGGTCCGCATCAGGCGGTACAGCCCGGTGGCCTGCAGCAGGTCGGTGTCCAGGTCGAGCAGCCCGGACGGCAGGTGGTTGCACAGGTAGGCCATCGGCTCGCCGTGCGCCAGCCGCAGCCGCTCCACCCGGTGGACGTCGCTGCCCTCGGCCACCGCGAGTGCGGCCGCGACCTCGGCGGACGCCTGCACCACGGTGTTCACCAGGACCGTCGTCGCGGGCCGCTGACCGGCCGCCTCCAGATCGTCGTAGAGGCTGCTCAGCTCCAGCGGCCGCTTGACCTGGCTGTGCACGACCTGTGTGCCGACGCCCCGGCGGCGTACCAGCAGGCCCTTGTCGACCAGCGACTGGATCGCCTGGCGGACGGTCGGCCGGGACAGGCCGAGCCGTGCCGCCAGCTCGATCTCGTTACCCAGGAGACTGCCGGGAGTGAGCGATCCGTGCTCGATCGCGGCCTCCAGCTGCTGCGCCAGCTGGAAGTACAACGGCACCGGGGAGGTTCGGTCCACACGTAGTTCTAGCTGCACGGTCGGGTCCACTTCTGGTTTCGGCACGGCCCGAGCGTAGCTCCGGGACCGGTTGACGGGAAGTTGTGCAGTCCGATTGTCCGGACATACGCATTGACAGGGTGCGGCCTGCGACGTCACTTTGGTTTCATGCGCATCGGGGTCATCGGGACGGGCCGCATAGGCACCATTCATGCGAACACACTCAGCCGTCACCGCGAGGTCGGATCCCTGATCCTCACGGACGCGAACCACGCGCGGGCTCAGGAGCTCGCGCTGCGGCTGGGCGAGACGGCCGCTCCTGGGGTCGACGAGATCTTCCGGTGGGGCGTGGACGCCGTGGTGATCACGACGGCGACCTCGGCCCACGCCGAACTGATCGGTCGGGCAGCACGCTCGGGCCTGCCGGTCTTCTGCGAGAAGCCGATCGCCCTGGACCTGGCGGGGACCTTACAGGCGATCACCGAGGTCGAGACCGCCGGAACGATCCTCCAGATGGGCTTCCAGCGCCGCTTCGACGCGGGGTACACCGGCGCCCGGGAGGCGGTGCGCTCGGGCCGGCTCGGACGCCTGCACACGATCCGGGCGCTGACGTCCGACGAGTCGGCGCCGTCGGCCGCCTGGCTGCCGGTGTCCGGCGGGATCTACCGCGACGCGCTCATCCACGACTTCGACTGTCTGCGCTGGGTGACCGGGCGGGAGGTGGTCGACGTCTACGCCGCCGGGTCCGACGCCGGACCCGCGATGTTCCGCGAGGCGGGCGACGTGGACACGGCGGCCGTGCTGCTCACCCTCGACGACGGCGCGCTCGCCACGGCGACGGCGACACGGCTGAACGGCGCGGGCTACGACGTCCGGATGGAACTGGCCGGAGAGCTCGACCAGATCGTCGTGGGTCTGGACGACCGCACGCCGATCGCGTCCACCGAGCCCACGGGACCGCCGGCCGCGGACAAGCCGTGGTCCGGCTTCCTGGAACGCTTCGGGCCCGCGTACGAGGCGGAGCTGAACGCCTTCGTGGACGTCGTCAGGGGCATGCGCCCCAATCCCTGCGACGGTCGCGAGGCCCTGCACGCCCTGCGGATCGCGGAGGCGTGCGAGGTGTCCCGCCACGAACGCCGGGCCGTCGCCCTCGCGGAGATCCCGGCGACCCCGACGGCGGGGTGAACGCCCGCCCGGCTCCGGGCGGCGCGTGATCCACTCGACGCGCGGCCGTCCGGGCCCGTGGAGCCGGTACGGGCCGACGGAGAGCCGACGGGGATGCGTCGCCGCACGGCCCTGGCGCCCCGGCGGGGGCCTCGGCCGTCGGGATGCCGTACCGAAGGCGGTCGGTCGATCGGCGGCTCCTCCCCTGGGCGACGGCCCCTCCCCTGGGCGGCGGCCGCCAAGCGCCCCGACGGCGATCCCGGCGGCCCCGCAGCTCGACGGCCCCGCAGTCCCGCAGCCCCGGCGGCGCGAATGCGGCCTTCCGGCGTCCTCCAGGGGACCTTGCGGCGTCGGCGCCCGTACGAGGGGCGGCAGGTCCGGCTAGTGGCCGCCGCGCCCGTGTTCCTCTCCCGTCGGGCCGTTCGCTCCCTCGTCGAGGAGACCGGCGTCGTAGGCCAACAGCGCGATCTGCACCCGGTTGTTGAGACCGAGCTTGGCCAGCGCCCTGGAGACGTGCGCCTTCACGGTGGCGACGCTCATGAACAGCTCGGCGGCGATGCCCGCGTTGGACAGACCGCGGCCGACGGCGACGGCCACCTCCCGCTCGCGCTCGCCCAGGGTCGCGAGCCGCACGCGCGCGTCGGCGCCCCGGGTGTCGGCGGTCGTGCCGGCCGCGTGCGCCATCAACTGCCGGGTGACCGTGGGCGACAGGACCGGGTCGCCGGCCGCCACCCGCCGCACCGCGTCGACGATCTCGGCGGGCGGGGTGTCCTTGAGGACGAACCCGGCCGCTCCCGCGCGCAGCGCCCTCAGCACCTGGTCGTCGGCGTGGAAGGTGGTGAGCACCACGACCTGCGGGGCGTCCGCGCGGGCGCGCAGACGTTCCGTGGCGGTGATGCCGTCCACGGCCGGCATGCGGATGTCCATCAGGACGATGTCGGGGCGGGTGCGCTCCACCAGTTCCTCGACCTCGCCTCCGTCCGCGGCCTCGCCCACGATCTCGATGTCGTCGGCGCCCCCCATCATGAAGGCCAGACCGGCCCGCACCAGGGGATCGTCGTCGACGAGGAGGAGTCTGATCGCAGTCATGGGCATCACGTAATCACGGTCGAGGGCGGAGCGAGGAGCCAAGTCACGTGCCGGGCCCGGACGTTCAGCCCCAGGGCAGCCACGCCCGCACCTCGAAGCCCCCGTCGTCCCGCGGACCGTGCTCCAGGCGTCCGCCGGCCAGCGTCGCCCGTTCGGTCAGGCCGATCAGCCCCTGGCCGGAGCCCGGGACGGCCGGCGCCTCGCCCTCGGGCGCCGGGTTGCGCACGGTCACGACGAGGTCCTCGCCGGGCCCGCCCGCCACGGTGACCGCGACCTCCGTGCCGGGGGCGTGCTTGCGGGCGTTGGTGAGGCCTTCCTGGGCGATGCGGTAGGCGGTGCGGCCGACGGAGGCGGGTACCGCGCCGGCGTCGGCGACCCGCTGGTCGAGGGTGACCTTCATGCCGGCCTCGCGGGACTCGGCGACCAGCGCGTCCAGGGCGGCGAGCGTCGGTTGGGGGCGTCCCGTGTCGTCGGGTTCGCGGGCCCGCAGCACGCCGATGATCTCCCGCAGGTCCTCCAGGGCCTCGTGGGCGCTCTCGCGGATGACGCCCGCCGCCCGTGCGATCTCCTCGCGGGGCGCGTCCGGACGGAACTCCAGCGCGCCGGCGTGCACGCTGAGCAGGGTGAGCCGGTGGGCGAGCACGTCGTGCATCTCCCGGGCCATGGCCTCGCGGGCCAGTCGCTGCGCCTGCTCGGCGCGCAGCCGGGCCTCCGTCTCGGCGCGCCGGGCCCGGTCGCGCAGGCTGAGCATCAACTGCCGCTTGGAGCGGACGAACATGCCCCACCCGATGGCGGTGACGGTGAACAGCACGCTCCACGCCACCGACGGCCCGTAGGCGAGCGTGGGGTCCGGGCGCGCCCAGGCGAGGAGCGGGATGAGGGCGATCTCGGCGCCGCCGACCCAGGCGATGTACCGGAACGGCCGGTGCACGGCGAGGGTGAAGAGGGCGACGGTGCACGCGCCGGCCGAGGTCGTCGACAGGAAGCCGAGGGGGACCGACGTGACCGCCAGGGCGAGCGGCCACCGGCGGCGCAGCCAGACGGCGACGCAGGCGAGGACGCCCAGTGCCTGGTCCGCCACGGCGAAGGCGCCCGCGAGGTCGCGTTGCGCGGGGAACGCGTCCGCCACCGCCAGTCCGACCGCCACCGCCAGGAGGAAGCAGCAGGTGTCCACGGCCCAGTCGCGTGCGGTGCGCCGGTGCGGCCGCCCGGGGTGCTCGGCGTCCGGGTCGAGCCCGGCGACGAGCGCGGACGGCAGCAGCCACCGGCGTCCGGTGAACCAGGGCGCCGCCCGTGCCGCCTCGTCGTCTGCCCTCATGGCCGACAAATCTACGCAGTGCGGGACCGCGCCACCGCTTCGTGGACGCGATCCCCTGCCGAAGAGGCACGACGATCGACCGAAGTCGCGCGGGGCGCTACTTTCGGCCTGGCCGGAGGGGCGCCGCGCACGCCTTCGGCCGGACGGGTCCGGCCCGGCGGCCGATGCGTGCGCGGCCCGTGGCGTCCGGAGTCGAGCGGCAAGTCCGGATGACGGACGTCCGCCTCACGGAAGTCCGCCCGACGGGACGTGGGGCGACGGGACGTGGGCCGGCCGGACGGCGGGGCAGCCGGACGCGCGGTCGGTCGCGCCGTTCCTCGCCGTCGCCCGCCGGCCGGGTGGCAGGAGCCGCTCGCCCGGCCGGCGGCACGTCCTCGCGGTGAGGGCGGGTCAGGACAGGTCGGCGATGACCGTCTTGGTCTCGAGGTAGTTCTCCAGGACCGCGTGCCCCATCTCCCGGCCCCATCCGGACTGCTTGTAGCCGCCGAAGGGGAGGGCCGCGTCCAGGGCGTTCCACGTGTTCACGAACACGGTCCCGGCCCTCATGGCGTCCGCCGTCCGGAAGGCCTTGCCGATGTCGCGGGTGAAGACGCCGGCGGCGAGACCGTAGGGGTTGACGCGCTCGACGTCCACGACCTCCTCGAGCCGGTCGAAGGGCAGGACCACCAGGACCGGGCCGAAGATCTCCTCGTCGACGACGCTCATGCCGGGCGCGGCCCCGGTGAAGATCACGGGCGGGACGAAGTACCCCGTGTCCGGCAGGCTCTGCGCTCCGGTGTGCGGGACGGCCCCGTCGCGCACACCGGCCTCGACATAGCCGCGGACCCGGTCGAGCTGCTCCTTCGACACCAGCGGGCCGAGCTGGGTCGCGGGGTCCGCGCCCACGCCCACGACGAGCCGGTTCATCTCGGCGACCAGTCCCCCGACCACCTCGTCCAGCACCGGCCGCTGCACGTACAGGCGGGAGCCCGCCATGCAGGACTCGCCCTGGTTGAAGAAGACGGCGCCGGCCGAAGCTGCCACGGCCCGTTCCAGGTCGGCGTCGGCGTAGACGATGTTCGGCGACTTGCCGCCCAGTTCCAGGGTGAGCTTCTTGAGGTTGCCCGCAGACGCCCGGACGATCTCCTTGCCGACCTCCGTGGAGCCGGTGAAGGCGACCTTGTCGACGTCCGGATGGGCCGCCAGGGCCGCCCCCGTCGCTCCGTCACCCGTCACGATGTTCACGACGCCGTCCGGGAACCCCGCCTCCTGGATCAGCTCACCGAGCCGCAGCGCGCTCAGCGGGGTCTGCTCGGCGGGTTTGAGGACGACGGTGCACCCGGCCGCCAGCGCCGGAGCCAGTTTCCAGGCCGCCATCATCAGGGGGAAGTTCCAGGGGATGATCTGGCCGACCACCCCGATCGGCTCCCGCGTGGTGTAGGAGAGGAAGCTGCCGGGCGGCGCCGTCGAGAACGGGATCGTGTCGCCCTCGATCTTGGTGGTCCACCCGGACATGTAGTGGAAGAGGTCGGCGGCCATCGGGATGTCGGCCATCGCCGCGTACGACACCGGCTTGCCGTTGTCGTACGACTCGGTCAGGGCGAGTTCCCGGGCGTGCTCCAGGACGAGGTCGCCGAGCCGGTGGATGAGCCGGCCCCGCTGCGACGGGGACATCCGACGCCACGCCGAGCCCGGTTCGAAGGCCGCGCGGGCGGCTCGGACGGCGAGGTCCACGTCCGCGGCGCCGCCCAGCGGCACCGTGGCCAGCACCTGCTCCGTCGCCGGGTCCACGGTCTCCACCACGGCGCCGTCCGCGGCGTCCCTCCACGCACCGCCGACCAGCATCTTGCGCGGCGCCGTGGAAATTCCGGTCACGGCGGTTTCCGTCGTCACTGACATTCGCTCACTCCATTCTGACATCAGGAAAAGAGTCGCCTTTCTTCCGGTCGGTGATTGCTTGACAGACATCACCGTCCGGATATTCCATACCCCTGCCCGTAATGCATCCGCATGGCGGGCTTCCGGACGCGAGGAGACCCGATGAGCACCGCTTCCGAAAAACCCGTCGCCCTGGTCACCGGAGCCGGCCGGGGAATCGGCCGGGCGACCGCCTCCCTGCTCGCCGAGCGGGGCTACTCGATCGTCGCCGTGGACCAGGACGAGTCCGCGAACAGCACGGCCCGTTCGGTCGGCGGGGTCGGCGCACGCTGCGACGTCCGCGACGCCGCGGGGCTCCGGTCCCTGGCGGCGGGACTGGACCGGCTCGACCTGCTGGTCAACAACGCCGGTGTATGGACGTTCAGCTCGCTCGCGGAGATAGACGTCGAGCATTTCCGCCGGGTTCTCGACGTCAATGTCCTCGGCAATCTGCTCTGTACTCAGATTTTCGCTCCGATCATCGCGCGCAGCGGCGGCGGGGCCATTGTGAACGTCACCTCCTTCCTCGCCGAGACCGCCCGCGCAAATTCCGGTATATATCCCGCGGCCAAGGCCGCGATCATCGCCCTCACCCAACAGGCCGCCGCCGAATACGCCGATGCCCGCATTCGCGTCAACGCGGTCGGGCCCGGCCTCATCCGGACCGAGGGGGCCGCCGACCTGTTCGGTCCGGACCCCGCCGAACACGCCCGGCGCGGGTCGTACCTCCCGCTCGGCCGGCTCGGCGAGGCCGACGACATCGCCGGCGTCATCGCCTTCCTGGGCTCCGCCGACGCCCGCTACATCACGGGACAGACGCTGTACGCGGACGGGGGCATCGGCGTCGGCGCCATGCGGTTCCTCCACCGGGCCTGGACCCCGTGACCGCGGTCAGGCCGGCCGGGCGGGAGCGCTCCCGCCCGGCCGGCCGGGCCCGGGCCGACCGTGCGATCAGCGGAGCAGATCCGGGAAGAACTGACCGTGGAAGTCGTTGGGAATGTGGTGCGGCACCTCGGCCCGGGCCAGTTCCTCGAACGACGGCCCGTCGAGGACCAGCAGGAACGACCGTCCGCTCCGGGCGTCCAGCACGCCCGACAGCACCACGCCGTCGTCCTCCCCCGTGGCCCCCGGACGCGGCACGAACACCCCCTCGCCCGGGAAGCAGCCCTTCTCGTACCAGGCCTTGTGGGTGCCCGCCACCACGTCCACCTTCAGCAGCCTGTTCATCGCGCGCAGACTGCGCGGCGAGTGCCCGAGGCCGTAGGCGTAGCGGTAGGCCCTGCCGTTGTGGCGCCGGTAGTTGATGCGCGGCATCTCCACTCCGGCGTCGGCGAGCGGCTCCCACCCGACCGTGCCGCCGGAGCGCGCCAACGGCAGTGTGTATCGCCGCAGTTGGTACCCGTACGCCTCGAGGTCGAGCTGGTCCTCCGTCGGTTCGAGGCCGAGGACGGTCTCGTAGGGATGGTGCGTCGCCGCGATGTCGACCAACAGGTCCCCGCCGGTCTCGACGGCGTTGACGTGGTGGAAGGCGAAGAACGCCTCGCTCTCGAAGGTCGCGGCCAGCCGGCCCTCCCTCTTGTCGACCACGAGGAAGCGGGCAGGCCGCTCCGGCTGCCAGCTGAAGGTCGCCAGGAAGGGGTTTCGGGCCTGGCGGAAACGCTCGCCGTCGATGACGACCGGGAACTCCACGAGGACGACGTAGTTCTCGGTGGCGGCGAAACTGTGCATGTAGCACGGCTCGTCGACCTCGATCGTGGCCAGCGGCCGCTGGACGAGCGCGTCGTCCGGGACGTAGAAGAGCTGGTACGCCGCCCGGTCCGCCATCGACGTGGTGTAGTTGATCAGCACCCGCCGGTCGAAGTCGACGTGCGGGTGCGGCGTGGAGGTCTCGCCCTGGACGAGGCCCTCGAACGGGACCTCGCCCAGGGTCTCCAGCGTCTGCGGGTCGAACTCGTTGGCCAGCGGCTGCTCCGCGAAGGCGAAGTAACGCCCGGCCATCCGGGCCACGTTGACGTTCGTGTTGTCGGTGATGTTCGGCGAGTAGGCCGCGAAGTGGCGTCCGAAGAGCCGTTCGCAGGGGTCGTGGCCGAATTGCTTGCCGTAGAGCTGGTCCTTGGTGGTGGCCAGGTCGTACGCCGTCGTGCGGAGGAATTTGTTGGCGTACTTCACCCGGCCGTCCGCGAAGGAGAAGGCGTGCAGCATCGCCAGACCGTTGAACCAGTGCGTGAGCCGGTAGTCGCCGACCTCGAACTTGGCCGGCCCGTTGCGCAGCAGGGTGCCGCTCAGCCACTCGGGGACGGCGCCCCTGACCGGCAGCCGGTCCAGCGCCACCTCCCGGTCGAGGGTGGTGAAGCCGGCGAAGTCCGGCAGCGGCGGCCTGGTGGTGCTCATCGTGTCTCCTTCGCGTCGAAGGTCATCGGCATGACGTGGGGGCCGCGGAACGTGGCGGTGGCCGCCCGGTGGACGTGGGACGGGTCGACCTTCGGTCCGCTCACCCGCTCCACGAAGGTCTGGACGGCGATCTCGTTGACGAGCTGCCCGAGCCGTCCGCCCAGGCAGTAGTGGGCCCCGTGGCCCAGCGCGAGGTTGGGGGTGCGCGGCCGGTCCAGGTCGATCCGGTCGGGGTCGGCGAAGGCCGCGGGGTCGCGGTGTGCCGCGCCGATCCAGACGAACACCTCCTGGCCCTCCTCGACGGTCCGGCCGCCGAGCTCCACCTGTTCCTTCGCGCGCCGTTTGGTCAGCTGCACCGAGCTGTCGTACCGCATGAACTCGGGGGTGGCCGCGGGCACCCGGGAGGGATCGGAGGCGACCTCGCCGTACACCTCCGGCTGGGCCAGGAGGGCGAGCACGGTGTTCCCGATCTGGTGAGCGGTCGTCGTCTGTCCGGCCGTCAGCAGGAAGATCAGGTTGCCCAGCAGCTCCTCCTCGCTGCTGAACCGGCCCTCGTCCCAGGCGTCGGCCACGGTCTGCATCAGGTCCTCGGTGCGCCGCTCGCGGCGCTCGGCGAGTCGCGCGCGGAAGTACTCCATGTACGTCCCGACCCCCGCCAGGTGGTACTCCGGGTGTTCCTTGCTGAGCGGCCCTTCGTCGACGAGCAGCCCCCAGCTGAGGATGAACTTCCAGACCGTGTCGCGGTCCTCCCGCGGGACGCCGAGCAGCCGGCAGACCGTCTCGGACGGCAGCGCCATCGCGTAGTCCGCCATGAAGTCCATCCGCCCGCGGGGCAGCACGGCGTCCAGCAGACGGTGCGCGGACCGCTCGATGTCCGCGCGCATGGCCTCCACGGAGCGCGCCAGGAACGGCTGGGACAACGCCTTGCGGATGCGTTGGTGGTCCGGTGCGTCGCTGACGAACACCTGGGTGTGCAGGGCGCGCAGCGGGGACGCGGTGCGCTCGGTGCCTGCCGCCGGGTCCCACTGGGGGCGACGGGCGGAGAACCGCGGGTCGCGCAACGCGGTGAGAGCGGTTTCGTATCCGGTGACCATCCAGGCGCCGGCCTCGCCGGACCAGGGATCCCAGAGCACGGGGTCCGTCTCACGGGCCCGCCGGTACAGCGGATAGGGGTCGTCGACGAACTCGGGCCGGTACACGTGCGACAGCGACACTTCGGGAGCGGTGGACTGCGGCTGCGTCATCGCTGATCTCCTCGGTAGGCGACGCCGGTAAGGCGAAGTGCGCGGTCGTCGGCTGCGGACACCGTCCAGCGGCCGGTGTCCGGACTTCCCCGGGCGACGAGCACGGCGCCCGGGGCCGGTACGGGTATCCCGCCGTGCACCTCGACGCGCCGGACCGTGAGCGCGGCACCCGGGGCGTGCTCCGCCGTACGGCGGAAGACGTTCTCGAGGGCGGTCAGCGGGAGTGCGCTGACCGGCCAGCCGGGCAGCATCCACAGATCGCCGGCCGGTGTCTCCCGGATCTCGGCCGTGCACGTGTCCTGCGGCCCGGTGTGCCAGTGGGCGCGCCGCAGGACCAGCCCCGACCAGCGCAGCGGGAGATCCGCCTCGTGCGGGGGCGGCGGCCGACCCGAGGCGGCGACGGCCCCGGCGGTGGCGGTGGCCCCTCCGGTGGCGGTGGCGTACGGTCCCCCGGTCCCGTCCTCGTCGCCGCCCTGTCCGACGCCTTGCCCGACGCCCTGCCCCACGCTCTGTCCGCCGCCCTGTCCGGCGTGCGGCTCGACCGGGGCGTCCGCACGGCGGTACACGAGGCGCAGCCGGGCGGCCTCACGGCCGGTGCCGGCGTGGTGGAACCGGACGTGGGCGGTCCAGCGGCCGTCGGTGTACCCCGCGGTGACCGACCGCCGAAGGACGATGCCGCCCTGCCGCACACGCAGTTCCGGAAGGGCGACGCACACGTCCTCCATGCTCTGCAGGGCCAACGGCGCGTAGTCCTCCGGCTGCACCCAGGCGGCGGCCCGTACCGCGTTCTCCAGCAGCAGGGACACCGGCAGCGAGGGTTCGCCGCCGACCAGCACGTCGTTGAGGACGGGCGCGTGCGCGCTGTCCAGGGCGAACAGCGCGCTCTGCGCGACGTGCGGCACATGGGTGCGCAGATCGCCCAGGTGGAACACGGCCGACAGGACGTCCCGGTGGCCCGGCAGACCGGCGCTCACGCGGTATCCGCGGCTCTGGTGCGGGCCGAGCGCGCGGCCCAGCGGGCCGATGTAGGTGACCTCGCCGCAGGTGGCGGCCGTCAGCTCGCGCATCCACAGGTCGAGCCCCTCGCCCACGTCGAGCGCCGCCATGTAGCGCAGCGTGGCCTCGAAGTTGGCGACCATGCCGAGCCGGTCCCACGTGGGCCAGCACAGCGTCATGACCGGGAACGCGGCCCGCGCCCGGGCCCACAGGCCGAGGCGGGCCAGCCCGTCGTTCGCGGCGGCGTAGTCGAGCTGGCCGACCATGCCGCCCAGCCGTCCCGTGAGGGAACCGACGTTGCAGAAGAACTTGAGGGGCAGCTCGCGCACCGCGAGGAAGAGGTTCACGAAACCGTCGACCTTGGTGGCGACCGTGCCCAGGAACTCGTCGTCGGTCTTCTTGGGCAGCCGCGCGGGGCTGTCGACACCGGCGTTGTGCACCACGGCGGTGATCGTTCTCCCGTACCGGGCGACCAGGGCCGCGGTCTGGTCGCGGTCGGTGACGTCGCACACCGCGTACGAGATGCGCAGGCCGGCCCGCCGGGCCCGGTCCAGATTGCGCACCAGTTCCCGGTCGCGCCGGGCGGCGTCGACGGCGGCGCGGACGGCGGCCAGCCCGTGGCCCTGCCGCCGGCGCGCCCACAGGCTCCGCTCGTGGACCTTGAACTGCTCGTCGTCGAGCACGCGGGACGGGTCGTCCGGGCCGGGCAGCGGGCCGCGCCCGGTGACGACCACCCGGCAGCCGTGGCGGGTGGCCAGCGTCCGGGCGAGCCGCCAGCCGATGCCGCGTCCGCCGCCCGAGAGCAGCACCAGGTCCCCGGCGTCCAGGGACAGCGCCGGCGGGCCGGCCTCCTCCGGGACCGCCTCCAGGGTGCGGCGGCGGCCCGCGCGGTAGCCGACCTCGAACAGGCCCCACCGGTACAGCTCGTGGGTGATCCGCCGCGGCAGCTCCGCGAGGTCGGCGAGGTCGGTGTCCACCACCCGGGTGTTGCAGTTGGCGATCTCCCGGTGGACGGTCTTGGCCAGACCGGCCCAGATGCCGCCGAGCGGCTGCGCGGCCGTCGCGGCGTCGTCCGGAGCCTCGTACCCCATGGTGCCGCCGAGGTAGGTGACGACGACGTAGAACAGCCGGTGCGCGTCCGGTTCCCGCCGCCAGTGCGGGTAGCAGGCCCGCAGCGCGGCCACCGAGCGCAGCAGCGACGTGCGATAGCCGTGGTGTTCCCCCGGCACGAAGGGGTGGGCGTGCCCCAGGTCCACCAGTCCGTCGGGCGCCTCGTCCGCGACCGGCCACCGCCCCGAGTCGTCCGCACGGGCCTCGGCGCCCGCTTCCCGCAGGGCGCTGGCGACGGCGCGGGCCAGCGGCGGTGTGCCGCCGAGGACGAGCACCTTGGCCCCGCGCAGGGCCGGCGCCGGATGCGGCGGCGGACCGGACGCGGTGACGGTCCGCCACCGGACGCGGTGCACCGGGGCCACGGCCGGCGCAGGCCGGGCGACGGCGCTCATGCCGGGGACTCCTTGCGGTCTGCCGGCCTGATGTGCATGAGGACGCCGGGCTGCGGGCGCAGGGACACCAGCGCCGCGGGGCCGACCGGGTGGCCCGGGACCAGCTCGAGGCGGTAGCGCTGCACCACCATGGCGACGGCGAGGCGCAGTTCCAGCAGGGCCAGGTCCATGCCGATGCATTTGCGGGCGCCGCCGCCGAAGGGGAAGTAGTCGTAGCGGTCGCGTCGCCGGGCCGCGCCCCGGGCCCCGCTCTCGTTCCCCTCGCCGTCCCCGTCTGTGTCGCTTCCCTCACCACCCGCGTCTGCGTCGCTGCTTTCGCCTGCGCTCGCGGCTGCGGCTGTGTTCGGGGCCGTGTCGTCACCGCTCGGCGTGAGGCGGGCGGCGTGGGCGGGGCAGAAGCGTTCCGGGGCGAACGCCTCGGGGTTGTCCCACACGGCGGGGTTGTGGTGGGCCGCGTACACCGGGACGAGCACCGTGCTGCCGGCCGGGACGCGGTAGCCGCCCACCTGGTCGTCGGCGACCGCGTCCCGTGGAAACAGCCAGATGGGCGGGTACAGGCGCAGCGACTCGTCGACGACCGCCCGCAGATACGGCAGGTCGTCCACGTCCTCGGCGGTGGGCACCCGGCCGTCCAGCACCTCGGTCAGCTCGGCGTCGAGCCGGCGCCGGACGTTCTCGTGCTGGGCGATCGCGTACAGGGTCCACGTCAGGGCGCAGCCGGTGGTCTCATGGCCAGCGAGGAACAGCGTCTTGAGTTCGGCCCGTATCTGCCGCTGGGTGAACGGCTCTCCGGTGACCTCGTGGGTGGCCCTCAGCAGGGCGGCGACCACGCTGTCGGGGCTGCCCCCACCGCGCCGGTGCAGGTCGATGATCTCGTCCATGACGTCGTTGAGGACCGCCTGGTGACGCTTGAGGCGGCGCTGGTACGCGGTGGGCACCCAGCGGGGCAGCATCTGCCGGACCTCACCGGTGAGGATCATCGCCTTCAGGGAGAAGCGGACCGCGGGCAGCAGCCGGTCCGCGTACCCGCGCAGGTCCACGCCGAAGAGCATGCGGCCCAGCACGCCCATCGCCAGCCACATCATGTCGTCGGTGATGTCGACCGGGTCGCCCGTGCGGGCGCTGGGCTCCCAGCGCGCCAGCAGTTCCTCCACCGTGCCGGTGACGACGTCGGAGCGCGCGCGCAGCCCTGCCCGGTGGAAGAAGGGCCGGCTGACCGCGCGACGGGTACGCCACTCCGCCCCGTCGGTGGTGAGCATCCCCCGGCCGAAGAACAGGTTGAAGCCCCGGTAGAACCTGCCGCGCACGTAGTTCCGCGCATTGTCCTGCAGGACGTGCTTGACGGCCTCGGGCGCGGTCACCTGATGGACGAGGTAGGGGCCCATCTTCATCCGGGCCACACCGCCGTACTGTCGCTGAAGCTCCGTCAGCAGGCGCAGGGTGTCTTTCTTGAAACTGCTCAGCGCGCCGAACAGCACACTGCCGACGGGCCCGGGGGCCTGCTCGCCCCGCTGCTCCCGGATCGCGTCCCCGGTCGTCGTCCGCCGCTTCATCAGCCGGCCTTCCTCTCGGTCGCGGCGCCGGCCGGTTCGGGAAGCGGTTGCCCGTCCGCGGAGTGCGGGCGCCCGGAGACCGCGTCCACATGGCCGACGACGGTGGCGCGGACGCCCTGCAGCTGGGCGACGACCCGGCCCTCGGGGGTGACGGCGACGAACCGGTTGTCGGGCACGTCCCCCGTCATGTCGAAGCCGGTGGGCGTGGCGTAGAGGTGGAGCCGGCCGTACCGCCTGGTCAGTTCGATGTCGTTGGCCTCCTCGTACAGATCCACCCGGCGGATGGACAGGGGTGCGGCGACGGGCACGAGCCGGCCGTTCTCCAGGTGCAGGACACCGGTGCGGGCCAGACCGTCGAGCAGGATCGCGGGCGTGGTGAACCGGGAGAGCGCGGGATCCCCGGCGGCGACGTCGGCCCGGTAGACCGAGCGTTTGCCGAGCGGGTGCAGTCGCGTCCGCGTGGTGGAGACGAAGGGACCCGTCAGGGACACCGGTGACGCCGGGGCGTGGTAGGGGTCGGCCACGGGGACGTCGTCGCCGTCGTCCCAGTGCTGCCAGGCCGGGGCCACGGGCAGCTCGCGGCGCAGCAGCACGCGCGCGGTGAAGTGCGTCCTGTCCTTCACCAGCAGGACGCCGCCCGGGGCGCGTACGTCCGAGGTGACGGACACCTCGACCACGGTGAGGTCGTCGCCGCGTTCCGCCACCCGGGCGGTGATCTTCTTGGGGGCGGGGGCGGACCGGACGGCGTCGTGGACGCGAAGGAAGTGGGCGAAGCGGAGGTCCTCGAAGGCGACGGGCGTGAGACCCGGCGCGAGGTGGCGCGCCGCCTCGGCGGCGATCTCCACGACGAACGTGCCCGGCAGGGTCGGCACGCCGCGGACGGTGTGGTGGGCGAGGTAGCCGTCGGTGCTCAGGTCGAAGACGCAGGCGAAGACCGCCGAGTCGGCGTCGGACGACAGCGTCTCGCGCAGGTAGAACGTGCCCTTCCCCGCCCCCGCGGGCTGCGGTCCGCCGGACCCGTCCGGCACGGTCGCGCCGGGTGGCGTCGCGCCGGGAGCCGCGCCGGGTGCGGGGCGGGCCAGGTAACCGGGGTAGAAGCCTTCGATGGTCTCCCGTTCCGCCGCGCCGATGTGCACCACCGACGCCGTACGGCGCTCCGCGTGGAGCTCCTGGAGGAAGTGGTGCACGCCTTCGCGGACCGGCATGTGGCTGTAGGAGCCGGCGCGTTCGAAATACGCCTTGGTCAGCTCGTGGGCTCCCATCCCCACGCCCTCCCAGAGCGTCCAGCCGACGGTGAACTCGTCGGCCCCCTGCGCGGCGGCGTCGACCGCGGCCGTCGCCAGGTAGTCGTTGCCGGCGGCGTAGTCGCTCTCGCCGAGCTGGCCGAAGTGGCCGAGCAGGGAACCGAAGTTGCACCAGATCGCCGGGGGCCGGCCGGCGAACGCGCGCTTGAGGTTGCGGTAGGCGAGGGTCTTCAGATCACGCAGGGCCCTGAACTCGGCGAAGTCCTTGTCCCTGATCAGGGCGGACCGGTTGCGTCCGGCGGCGTTGACGAGCAGGTCCACGGCCGGCTGCTCGGCAAGGATCCGGTCGACGGCCCGGCCCACCGCCTCCTCGTCCCGGACGTCGCACGTCAGGTAGGTCACCCGGCCGACGCCGCAGAGCTCCTCCAGGCGCCCGATGGTGCGGCGGGCCGCACGGGCGTCCAGCAGCCGGTCGAACGCGCGGTTGACCTCCGCGACCGTCCGGCCGCGGCCGGCCAGGTTCTCGCGGATGTACGGCCGGCGGGTCGCCGCGAAGGTGTCGTCGTCCCCTTCGAAGACGGCTTCGGGATACTCGTCCAGCGGGTTGCTCCCCACCAGGTAGATCCGGGGGCGGAAGTGTTCGGCCAGTGCCGCGACCACCTCGGCGGTGATGCCGCGGGCGCCGCCGACGGCGACCACCACGGACCCGGGGCCGAGGCGGCCCTCGACGCTCCCCGGGCCGGTGCCGGTCAGGGCGCGCTCCGGTGCGAGCGCCGGGGCCAGGCGCCGGCCGTCGGCGTGGAGGACGACGGGGAAGGTGCGTACGGCGCGGGACTCCCGCTCCGCGAGCAGCGCGCCCCTGCGCGGTCCTCGTTCGTCGGTGGCCAGGAGAAACGTCAGCGTGGCGGGCGACTCCAGGGCCGCGCACTTGACCAGCCCGGCGAACAGACCCGTGCAGGGGTGCGGGATCCGGCCGGTGACGGCCCCCAGGAGCAGGGTGAGGAACGACGATCCCTCGGCCGCCGGGTTCTGGTGGGCACGCTGCAGGACGAGGAAGGCCGCGTCGTGCAGGGCCGTCAGGGAGGGGGCCAGTCCGTCACGGGAGGGGGACGGCCCGGTCCCGGTCCCGGTCCCGGGCAACGGCGCCGAGCGGGCGAGGTCGGCGACGACCCGCAGGTGCCGTACCGGCCCGTGGTCGTCCAGCGCCGCGCGGACCGCGTCCGCGGTGACCTCCGGCAGATGGTGCCAGCCGGGGCGGGTGACGCTGACCGGCGCGGTGCACAGCACCGTCGCGTCGGCCGGGAGATGGCGCAGGGAGGCCCACAGGTCGGGCAGATCGGTGAGGACCACGACGCCGGGCGGCAGGAACGCGACCCGCTCGTGCGGCTCGGGCCCGGCCTCCAGCTCGGTCAGCGCCGCCACATGACGTGTGGTCACCAGGGCCTCGCCGCCGGCCGGCCGGTCGGCGCCGGTGAACCGGGCGGGCAGGGGGAGCAGCCGTGCCGGCGGCGCACCGGTCGTCGCGCCGGGTACGCGCAGGGCGAGGCGGACGGTGCTCTGCTCGGTCCGGCCCCGGCAGGTGACGTCCACCGCACCGGACGGGCCGAGCAGTGCCCGCAGGACGGCCAATGCGCCGGCGGCGCCGAGGTAACGGGCGGTGGTGGCGGTGGCCGGACCGGCCGGCGCGACGTCGACGCGGCGGCCGTCGGACGGCGTGCCGCCGACCGTCAGATCCGCCACGTGGCCGAGGACCGGCAGCCCGGCGGCGAGGGCCGTGGCCTCGGTGGTGAGGGCGAACATGAAGGCCCCCTCGGCGAGCGGCCCGGCCGCGACGCCCTCCGGCAGCCCGGCCAGCAGTGCCGCGTACTCGGGGAGGCTGTTGCCGTTGATGCCGCCCGCCAGGGCGAGATCCAGCTGCCCGGCCCGCAGGTAGCGCGCGGCCGTCTCGATGGCGGTCAGGCTCGAGGCGTACCCGGAGTCGAGGGTGATGTTGGGGCCCTTGAGGTCGAAGTAGTTGGCGACCCGGGCGGAGATGACGTTGGGCATCATGCCGGGGAAGGAGTCCTCGTTGGACGCCGGTATCTCCTCGCGCACCAGTTCGCGCAGCCCCGTCAGCAACTGCGGCAGTCCGGGCGCGGACGCCGCGACGGGATCCTCGGTGAGCGCCTGCTCGACGTCGTCGAGATAGCAGCGGTTCGCGAACAGCATGGCCGCCCTGGTGGGGCCCATGTGGCCGACGAACACGCCGGTCGCGCCGGTGGCGCCGTCCCAGAAACCGGTGAGCCGTCCACGCAGGTCGTGGGCGCACTCCAGGATCATCAGCTGGCAGCGGTCGATGGTGCGCACCGTCGCCGGAGGCAGCCGGACGCTGTGCAGGGGCGGTGTGGGGTAGGCGGGGCCGAAGCCGTCGGCCGGGCCGGGGCCCCGGCCGCCGATCCACCGCACGACGCCCTCCCGGTCGAGGCCGGGGACGTGCGCCGCCCATCCGACGACCACCACCCGGTCCCCGGCGCCGGCGGCGGCCGGACGCGCGCGGGGCCCGACGCGCGGACGCCGTCCGGACGGCCGGTGCTCCCCTTCGCGGTGCTCCCTCACCAGCGCGTGTGCGTTGGTGCCGCCGAAACCGAAGCCGGACACCGCCACCGTGCGGGGCCGGACCTCGGACGTGGTCCAGGGGACGTTCTCGGTCGGGATCTCCAGCAGGCTGTCGTCCATGCCGAACGACTCCGGCGCCCGGGCGAAGCGGAACTGGCGGGGGATCGTCTCGTGTTCCATCGCCAGCAGCGCCTCGATGACCGACACGACGCCCGCCGCCCATCCGGTGTGCCCGATGAGCGACTTGTTGGACGTGACGTACGCCGGGTCCGTCCGGCCGAAGTGCGCGCGGAGCGTGGTGAACTCGGCGAGGTCTCCGGCCGGGGTGCCGGTGGCGTGGGCGATGATCCAGTCGACGTCGGCGGGCGAGTCCCCGCCGGAGAAGGCGGCGCGGACCGCCAGGTCCTGACCGGCCGCGTTCGGCGCGTACACCGCCTTGCCCCGGCCGTCGGAGGAGGCTCCGACGGATCTGAGCACGCCGAGGATCCGGTCCCCGTCGCGGCGCGCGTCGCTCAGCCGCTTCATGACGACCACGCCCGCGCCGTCGGCGAAGATCACTCCGTCCGCATCGGCGTCGAGCGAGTGGACCGCGCCGCGACGCGAGAGGCCCTGCAGTTTGGAGAACAGCACCGTTCCGCGTGGGGCCAGGGCGAACGCGCCGCCGCAGACGGCGACGTCGTGCTTGCCGCTCAGCAGGCCCTTGGCGCCGATGTCGATGGCGTAGAGCGACGACGAGCAGGCGGTGTCGATCATCTGCACCTCGGTCTCGTCCGGCAGGACGCCCGCCATCGCCAGCTGTCCCACCCGGTGCGGGAGGAACCGCTCCGGGTCCCGGGCGCCGCGCCGGTAGCGCCGGGTGAGGGCGTCCCGGACCGCGTCGAGGAGGCGGTCGCGCTGCGGTGCGGTGAGGTCGAGCGAGCCGGCCGTCCGCCGGGCCCTCGCCTCCATGCCCGCGAGGACGCCGGCCTCCTCGAGGTGCTGGCTGCCGTCGGGGGTGTAGCCCACCAGGAAGGAGTGGCGGGCGGACGGGTCGCGCCGTACTCCCTCCAGGGCCTGCACCAGACTGTGCCGCAGCCATGTGGTCGTCAGTTCGTGGTCCGCGCCGCCGGCCGTGTCCATCGTCGCGACGGCTTCGGCGGCCGGCCGGAAGTCGGTGATGAAGACACAGGTGTCCTGGTACGACTTGTCGAGCGCCGAGGGGTCCGCCGAGTGGAAGGTCGAGCGCTTCCAGCGGTCTTCGGGGACGGGGACGAACAGTTCGGCCCCCGTGGTGCGCAACTCCCAGAACTCCTCGGGGCTGTTGGCGCCGGCCACGGCCAGGCCCATGCCGACGATGGCCACCTCCTCGTCCTCCGAGGCGCCGCGGTCGCCGAAGACGGCCGCCTCGTCGTCGTCCGGGTCACCGCGGTCGTCCGGGGCGCCGAGGCCGTCCGGGCCGAGGCCGTCCGGGCCGAGGCCGTCCGGGTCCGCGGCGGGAGCGCTGTGGGTGTCCGGAGCGGGTTCCGCGGTGGCGGCCTGATCGGGGGCGACGTCGCCCACGGCGTGTACGTCGCGAGCCGGAGCGCCTTCGTGCCGGCGCGGCGGCGAGAGCAGCGCCGCTCCCAGGGAGAGTCCGCCGTCGGCCAGGATCGTCTGGCCGGTGATCCAGCGGGAGTCGTCGCCGGCCAGGAAGGCGACGAGAGCGGCGAACTCCTCCGGGGTGCCGAGCCGGCCGAGCGGCGTGGCGTCCCTGACGACCGCCTGCATGGCTTCGGCGTCCGGGAAGGCGTCCGCGACCTCGCTGGCCAGCATGGCCGCGGACGCGGTGTTCACCCTGACGCCGAGGGGGGCGAACTCGACGGCCAGATAGCGGGTGAGGGCCTCGACGGCGGCCTTCGCCGGGGCGCAGGCCAGGTAGTTCGCCATCACCATCTGAGAGCTGCCGAGGGCCGACATCTGGACGATCGAGCCACCGCCCCGGCGGGCCATCAGCGGAGCGGCGGCCCGGGCGCAGCGCAGGCTGCCCTTGTAGTTGGTGTCGAGGGCCTTGTCGAGGTCGGCCTCGGTGATCCGGTCCAGCGGGAGCAGCGCGCCGTTCGCGGCGCTGTTCACCAGGATGTCGAGGTGGCCGAAGCGTTCCTCGATCTCCGCGAACATCCGGTCGACCTGGTCCTGCCGGGCCACGGAGGCCCTGAGGAGATCCACCCGGGCGCCGAGCGCGAGCAGTTCGGCGCGGGTGCGCAGGGCCTCCTCGTGCGAGTGGAAGTAGTTCACCAGGACGTGGGCGCCGCGCTCGGCGAGCGCCAGGGCCACGCTGCGGCCGATGTTCCGGGCGCCGCCGGTGACCAGGGCGAGCCTGCCGCTGAGCTGCTGCTGCATCGCGAGATTGCTCCTTGTCGCACGGTCCGGGACCGGAGGGGGCGATCGCCGCGCTCCGGTCGGGATGAGCCGCTCAGGCCGCGGCGACGGAGACGTCGCCGCCGGTCAGGCGGGCGTGCAGCAGATCGACCACCTTGCCGACGGTGTCGTGGTCGGAGAGACGGACGTCGCTCGGCGGCAGTCCGTAGCGGCCGGTCACCCGGGTCAGCAGCTCCACCTGCTTGACGGAGTCGATGCCGAGTTCGGCCTCCAGCAGGACCTCCTCGGTGAAGACCTCCTCGGGGTACTCCAGCGCCTGCGCGTACAGCGTGCGCACCGAGGCCAGGAGTTCCGCCCGGTCCGGCGCCCCGGCCGGGACGGGCGGGGGCGCGGCGGGCTCCATGGACGCCGCGGAGCCGGGATCGTGCGCGGCCATCGGCGGCGCGGGGTGCGCGAGCGTGGCGGCGGAGGCGGTGAGTGCCGCCTGGACGCGTGCGACGAGCCGTGCGCCGTAGTCGGCCCAGAACCGCTCGAAGGGATCGGGTTCCGCGTCGCCGGACAGGGTCGCGAGGGTCCGCTCCACACCGAGCCGTCCGTCCGCGTCCACCGTGAAGGTGGACCGGATCGTGAGGTCGTCGGCGTCGGGCAGGGCGCGTTCGACGCACCGGCCGAGGGAGCCCAGCCCGCCCGCCTCGACGAACGTCGTGACACCGTCCTCGTGCAGGGCGCGCACCGTCGCGCGGAAGTCGACCGGCCGGACGAGGTGTTCGGCGAGCAGTGCCGGCAGGTCGTCGTCGGCCCGGTAGACGCGGCGCAGGATCGGCGAGTACACGTCCGTGCGGGGGGCATGTCGCGGCAGGCCGCCGATCCGGGCGGCGAACGGCGCCCGCACCGGTTCCAGGGCCGGGTTGTGGAACGCGTACGGCGAGGCCAGCAGGACGCCCCCGGCGTTCAGTTCGCGGGCCACGCGCAGCGCCGCGCCGACGGCGGGCTCGGGGCCGCTGATCACCGTCTGCCGGTCGTGGTTCTCGGCCGCCACCACCACGGCCGGGTCGTCGAGGAGGCCGAGCAGCCGGCGGGTCCGCTGCCCGTCGAGCGTCAGGGCCGCCATCCGGCCCGCCGGCAGGTCGGCCTCCTCCAGGACGCGCAGCCGCTCCGCCACGATGCGCGCGCCGTCCTCGACGCAGAACACCCCGGCGGCGACGAGCGCGGGTATTTCTCCCATGCTGTGGCCCACGAGGATCCGCGGCCGCAGGCCGTTCTCCTGCAGAATGCGCCAGGCTGCCACATCACTGGCGTAGACGGCCAGTTGGGAAACCCAGCCGGGCTGCTGCACGAGGTCGTCCGCAGTGAGCGGAGCACCCTCGAAGAGAACGGCGGAAACCGATTTCCCGAACGTTTCCACCGCGACCGCGTCAACGGCCTCGAATGTTTCACCGACTTGCTGATACTTCGTACCGGCGGCATTGAGCGCCGCGCCGTCGAATCCACCCTGTCCCGGAAAGAGAATCGCCGATCCCTCTGCCGTCATCCCCGTTTTCACTCCACTCGACTTGAACCGTGAAAGCTCTTGCGCGTAAGAGACTTGAGGAGCGTGTAGACGTACGCCAGGAGTCAACCATCGGACCGGCGGGCGGCGCACCGGACGAAAGTACACTTGACGGTTGCACTAGGCGGCGCTGCTCGCGACCCAGTGCGTGTAGGCCTGGGCCACCAGGCCGGCCTGCAGCCGCGAGTCCAGCTGCAGCTTGGCGAGAATGCGCGTGACGTGGGACTTCACCGTGCGCTCGGTGACGTAGAGGGACGCCGAGATCCCTTGGTTGGACAGGCCTCTGCCCAGCAGGATGAAGACGTCGAATTCCCGGTCGGTGAGTTCCTCGATGTGGCGCAGGGGATCCTCGACCCAGCTCGCGCCGCTTTCACCTATGAGTGAGCTGATGCGTCTCCATTCCTGTCCGGACTCCTCTCTGTCGTCGGCCGGTTCACGCCAGGTTTCCGAGAGCAGGGCGTACAAAAGTCCCCCTTGCCGACCAGCGGGGCCCGGTCGGGCCGGGCCCCGGAAAGCGTGCAACCTCGTGCGGCGCGTGCGGCAGATCACCGGATCGGGACTGATCGGCGACCGCCAGGGCAACGCCGGAGAACCACTCCGTCCGGGGGCGGGGCCGTTGACCGGATCTCAGGGATTCGATGGCCGCTCGACCGGGGTGATCACGGTGAAGACCGGTGAATTCAAAACCGGTTCCGTATCCGGAGCTTCTCACCACCGTAGCAACACTGGGGCACGATTTTCTATGCCGGTATGAAGAAATCGTCGTGACGTCTGCATCCGGTCAACGCACGGTCCCGCTCGGGGAGTCGGGAAGGGGCACGGCGGCGTCGGCCGGCGCCGGCGCGGACTCCTCCCGGCGTCGGATGATCCGGTGCGCCAGTTCGGCGCTGCACAGCCCGAGGGCGAGGAAGACCACGCTGATCAGACCGAGTCGGTGGGCGCCCACGAGATGGAGGCCGGCCGCACCGATGACACCGGACAGGCCGACCCCGAGGTAGGTGGCGGTCGCGTTGAGCGCGATCGACAGTGGGGCCGCGGCCCCGGACACGGAGATCAGCCGGTGCTGCTGCGGGACGAGCACGCCGAAGCCGCACACGCCCCAGACCGCGACGGCGGGCAGCGCGCTCGGCAGGCCGGCCCCGCTCCAGGGCATCAGCGCGAAGTCGACGACGCAGGCCAGCAGGGCGACGGTGAGCACGCGGCGGGTTCCGAAGCGGTCGGTCAGGCTCCCGGCGGTCAGGTTGCCGGCCGTGGCCGCGAGCCCGAAGACCACGAGCAGGAGAGCCAGGCGGTTGCCGCTGCCGTCGGTCGCCCGGTCGAAGGAGAGGCTGATGTACGTGTAGACGGTGTACAGGCCGGTCAGGGTGAGCAGGGTCGTCGACAGCACCGTGGCGATCCGGATGTCGCGCAGGGGCGCGAGCCGTCGGCGCAGGCCGACGGCCGGCGGCGGGGGCGTCGGTGGGAGCAGGGCCGCGACGCCGACGGCCGCGAGGACGCCGAGGGCCGCCACTCCCCACAGGGCGAGCCTCCAGTGACCCGCGCCGCCGAGCGCGGTGCCCAGCGGGGCGCCGAGCGCGGTCGCCGCGCTCAGTCCGGCCACGACGAGGGCCAGCGCCCTGCCCCGCTGCTGCGGCGGGACGAGTCCGGTCGCCACGACGGTCGCGGCCGGCGTCACCACGGCGGCCCCGGCGGCGGCCACCAGCCGGCCGGCCATGGCGACGCCGTAGACCGGGGCGACGGCGACGACGATGTTGCCCAGGGTGAAGACCAGCAGCGCCGTCACCAGCAGCCGGCGTCGCGGCCAGGACGCGGTGGCCGCCGCCAGCACGGGCGAGAGCAGCGCGTAGGCGAGGGCGAAGAAGGTCACCAACTGCCCGGCGACGGACGGCGAGACGTCGAGGGACCGGGAGATGTCGGGCAGGATCCCCGCGATGAGGAAACCGTCGGTACCGACGGCGAAGGTCGCCGACGTCAGAACGAGCAAGCGTGGGTTCACCTGGATCCTCCGAATTTCCGGACATGCAAGCACGCGAACGGCCGGGGTGACACCGGACTTACGTACACACCTGCGTGTCCCGCCGCTCCGGAGGACGTCCGGAGCGACGGGTTCATCGGCCTGCGGTGGGGCGGGCGGCCGCCGGGCTCAGTGGAGGCTGCCGACGAGTCCCGCGTGGAAGGGCGTGAGCTCCTCGACGCGTCCGGCGAGGACCTTCTGCAGCCACTCGGGGTCCCCGAGCAGGGCCCGGCCGACCGCCACGAGGTCGAACTCTTCGCGCTCCATGCGGTCGAGCAGCTCGCCGATGTCCGTGACCTTGGCCTGCTCGCCCTGGAACACCTGGAGGAACTCGTTGCTCAGGCCCACCGAGCCGACGCTGATGGCGGGCTTGCCGGAGAGCTTCTTCGCCCAGCCCGCCAGGTTGAGGTCGGAACCCTCGAACTCCGGGAGGTGGAAGCGCCGGGTGGAGCAGTGGAAGGCGTCGGCTCCCGCGTCGGTCAGCAGGCCGAGCATGGTCTGCAGTTCCTGCGGCGTCTCGGCGACCCGCGCCTGGTAGTGGTTCAGCTTCCACTGGGAGAAGCGGAAGGAGATCGGGAAGTCGGCGGAGACGCTCTCCCGGCATGCGGCCACGATCTGGGCGGCGAAGCGGGTGCGGCCGACGATGTCGCCGCCGTAGGCGTCGGTGCGCCGGTTGGTGTGGGCCCACAGGAACTGGTCGATCAGGTAGCCGTGACCGCCGTGGATCTCGACGCCGTCGAAGCCCAGCGCCTCGGCCGACGCGGCGGCCGTGGCGTAGGCGGCGACCACGTTGTCGATGTCGGCCTGGGTCATCTCCCGGCCCGACTTCGTGCCGTCGAGGGCGATGCCGGAGGGACCGATCCGCGGGGCGTCGGGGACCGGCGGATTGCCGACGGTGCGGTCCATGCCCACATGCCACAGCTGCGGCATGATCCGGCCGCCCGCCCGGTGGACCGCCTCGGCCACGGCCGACCAGCCGGCGAGCGCCTCGTCGCCGTGGAAGTGCGGGACCCGGGCGCTGTTGCCCGCCGAGTCGTGGCCGACGTAGGTGCCCTCGGTGATGATCAGACCGACGCCGGCCGCCGCCCGCCGGGCGTAGTACTGCGCCACGTCCTCGCCCGGCACGCCGCCGGGGGAGAACTCGCGCGTCATCGGAGCCATCACGACACGGTTGGGCAGCGTGAGACCTGCCAGGGAGAACGGACGGACCAGGATGTCCCTGACACGTTCGACGGAATTCGTGGGCATCGGTGTTCGCCTTCGGTGAAGGCCGACCGCACGGACGACGGGGGATTCGGACCGTGCGGTCGGCAGCTTGGATGGGTGTGGTGGGAACCGGGGCGGCCGGGCCGCGCTCAGTCCCCCGGCAGGGGCCGGGCCGAGTCCTTGCCGGGGCCGGGGCCGACCCCGGCGGTCGGCTGCACGGCGGCCGCCGGGGGCGTGGCCGGAGCCGCGCGGACGAACCACGCCGTGCCGAACGCGACCGCGGACAGCAGGGCCGCGCCGGCCAGGACGCCGTGCAGTCCGCTGCTGACGGCGTCCGCGACGACCTCGCGCACAGCGTCCGGCATGTCCTTCAGCAGAGCCGGGGTCAGTCCGCCCCCCGCGGTCAGCCGTTCCTCCGCGCCGGCGCCGAGCCGTTCGGTCAGCACGTCGCTCATGCGGCTGCTCTGCACGGCTCCGAGCACCGCGACCCCGAGCGAGCCGCCGATGGTGCGCACCAGGGTGACCGTGCCGGTGGCCGCGCCCATGTCGCGTGGAGCCGCGTTGTTCATGGTGGTCAGCAGGGTGCTCTGCATCAGGGCCCCGACGCCCACCCCGATGACCAGGGTGAGCGCGGAGGCCGCGACGAGCGGGGTGTCCGTGCCGAGCAGGAGCAGCAGCAGCGCCCCGGCGAGGGTGACGGCGCCGCCGACGAGCGGCACGACGCGGTCCAGACCGCCACGGTCCATCAGCCGCCCGGTGGCCAGCTGGGACGTCAGCATGCCGAGCATCAGCGGCAGGATGAGCAGGCCGCTGGCCGTGGACGAGGAGCCCTGGACGAACTGCATGTACTGCGGAAGGTAGTTGAGGACGGAGAAGAGGATGGCGCCGACCAGGAAGCTGATGATCTGGGCCAGGGTGAAGTCCCGTCCGGCGAAGAGCCGGGGGGGCGTGATCGGTTCGGCCGTGCGCCGTTCCACCCGGACGAACCAGGCCAGACTCAGCACGACGAGCACGGCGAGCCCGGTGATCTGCCAGGACGTCCAGGCATAGGTGGTGCCGGCCCAGCCGCCCAGCAGGGTGAGGGCGAGGATGCCGGTGGTGAGCAGGGCGGTGCCGAGGTAGTCGATCCGTCCCGCGGCGCGGCCGGCGGGCAGCCGTACGCCCTTGGCGATCGCCAGCAGCGCGACGAGGCCGACGGGCACGTTGACGTAGAACGCCCAGCGCCAGCTCACGTAGTCGGTGATGAACCCGCCGAGCAGGGGGCCGCCGACGAACGCGACCGGCATCATCACGCCCACCATCGACTGGATGCGGCCGCGCTCCTGCGCGGGCACCAGCACGCCGATGACGGAGAGCGCGCCGACCATCAGGCCGCCCGCGCCCAGGCCCTGCAGGGCCCGGAACGCGATGAGCTGTCCCATGCTCTGGGCCAGACCGCACAGCACCGTCCCGATCAGGAACAGCAGCACGGAGTTCATGCACGCGCCCTTGCGGCCGTACAGGTCCCCCAGTTTGCCCCAGATGGGAGTGGACGCGGCCATGGTGAGCAGGTACGCCGTCACCGACCACGCGAAGTGGTCGAGGCCGCCGAGGTCGCCCACGATCGTGGGGAGCGCGGTGCTGACGATCTGGCCGTCGAGCGTCGCCAAAAAGATGCTGAGCATCAGCCCGAAGACGCCCAGCCGGGGCAGACCGGGCCGGTCGGGCGCGGGGGTGTCGGTCGCGCGGTCGTTCATCACTGCCCCCAGGGCACGAGTGGCGGGAGGTCAGACGGCATACCGGCGGACCCGCCTGGCGTCGCGCAGGGCCTGTCCCCACCAGGTGAGCTGGTCGAGCATCGCCTTGGCCGCGACGTCGCACCCGGGGTCGGTCGGCCTGCCGTCGGCGCCGAAGACCTCGCCGTAGTTGTGGAAGCTGACGGTGTTGCGGATCGTGACCGCGTGCAGCTCCGCGAGGACGACGCGCAGCTGTTCCACGGCGCGCAGGCCGCCCGAGAGGCCGCCGTAGGAGACGAAGCCGACCGGCTTGGCGTGCCACTGCTCGTTGTGCCAGTCGACGGCGTTCTTCAGCGACGCGGGGAAGCTGTGGTTGTACTCGGGCGTGACGATCACGAAGGCGTCGGCCCGGGCCAGCCGCGGCGACACCGCGCCCAGCTGGGCCACGACCTCGTCGGAGGGGGCCTGCCCGAAGGCCGGGAAGACGGTCGGCAGGGGGGTCTCGACGAGGTCGACCAGGTCGGCCGCCATGTCCTCGCGCTGCGCGATGTGTCCGGCGATCCAGTCGGCGACGACCGGGCCGAACCGTCCGTCCCGGGTGCTGCCGATGATCACCGCGGTTCGCAGGACGTCTTCCGTCACGTCGGGCATGGAAGGCTCCTCGATGGTGTGTACGTCGTATCGTTCTCGTACAACGTACACAGCGGAGTGTACGGTGTCCACTCCTGATACGATGTACACAGCACCGTTCGTCGGAAGGAACCGCGATGGCCGCCCAGGAGAGACAAGCCGGGGGCGAGGGCAAGGATCACGTCTCCGTGTGGGAGCGCCTCGAACGACCGGCGCCCGTCCCCCGCACCACCCTCACCCCCCTGCGGATCGCCCAGGTCGCCGTCGGCGTCGCCGACGCCGAGGGACTCGACGCCGTCACCATGCGCCGCCTGGCCACCGAACTCGGCGTCGCCCCCATGGCCGCCTACCGCTACGTCACCGGCAAGGACGAGCTCCTCGAGCTGATGGTCGACTTCGTCTACGCGGAGCTGGAGCTGCCCGACGGCAAGGAAGGCTGGCGCGCGACCATGCGGTCCGTCGCCCTGCGGATAAGGGAGGTCCTGCTGCGGCACTCGTGGGTGACGCGGGCGACGTGGTGCGCGCCGACCCCGAACCAGCTGGCCGTGCCCGAGGCCGTCCTGGCCACGCTCGACGGCCTCGGGCTCGACGCGGACACCGCCATGGCGGTCTACAGCACCCTCACCGCCTATGTGCACGGCGCGGTGGACTCCGAGGTCGGACTGACGCAGATGCTGCGCGTGCGCGGCTGGTCCACCCGGGAGGAGGCCCGCGCGGGACTGGCCTCGCAGATGGCGTGGCTCATGAGCACCGGCCGTTTCCCGATGTACGCGCGCTACATCGGCGAGGCCCGCCGCAAGGACGACCAGCAGTGGCAGTTCGAGGCCGGTCTGGACTCCGTCCTCGACGGCATCGCGGCACGCCTGGCGATCTGAGGACATCGCCACGACAGCTCGGTGCGGAAAACCGTAGGCCCGCTACAGATAAATGACATGTAGCGGGCCTTTGCTTGGCCGTCCGTGAATCCGAGAAATAGGTTCGCCTCACTTCGAAGCGGTGGGGGAAATGACTTACGGATTCACGCGAAAAACGCAGACCGCCCGAACGACGTTTGAACCGATCGAGTGCGACGGCGCCGCGTGCCGGCGTCGCGAGACCGACGGCCGCGCCCGGGAGCTGGCCGTCGCCGGCAGTCGGCTCTGCCCGACGTGCCGGCTGCGTCTCACCCACGACCTGCGGCGTCTCCCGCGCCTGCACGACGAGTGCGGACAACTGCTCACCGGCGCCGACCGACCGCGCGACCGCACCTCCGGCGGCGGCGGCGCGCCCGGTCTGCCCTTCAACACGGCGGCAGCCGAGGCCCGTTCGTCGATCGTCTCGACCCTGCGGTCCTGGGGTGCGCTGGTGGTCCAGGAGCGGCGCGTCGGCGCCCCGCCGGACGACCCGGCCGAGATCGCGGACTTCCTGCTGCGGCACTGCGGCTGGCTCCTCGACCACGAGGCCGCCGGAGAGCTGTCCGACGAGGTGGCGCGGTGTGTACGCCGGGCCGGCCACGTCATCGACCCGACGCCGCGGCGCCGGGTCCCGGTCGGCGACTGCGTCGTGCGGGACTGCGGCGGCGTCCTGACCGCGGCGGTCCGGCGCGGCGGGGCCGACCCCGCGGTCGAGGTCGGCTGCGACACCGAACCCGCGCACCGCTGGTCCGGACAGGAGTGGCTGCGCCGCGACGACCGGCCCGGCACGGAGCGCGCCGAGCCGGTCGTGCGCTGGATGAGCGCCCGGGACATCGCCACGCTGTGGGGCACCGCACCAGGCAGCGTCTACCGTCACGCCAGTGAGGCCCGGTGGCGCCGCCGCGCCGTCAACGGCCGCACCTACTACCACGAGCAGGACGTGCGGGCGTCACTCGGCGCCCGCGCCTGACACCGGCCGCGCCGACCGCGGCCCTCAACGGCTCCACCAGGGTGAACCACCCTGGTGGAGCTTTTTTCGTGGCACCGGAAAAGCGCGCTTGACAAAGGTCTGACTCAAACGTGTCGCGCAGCGGAAAAACGGCTGTTGACAACTGCGGGGATTCCGAAGAAGCTCTTCATTAGCTTCCGCAGCACTGTGTCGATTCACCCGGCACGCAGTCACCGCACACGGTCACTCACACGGCCCGCTCCCACGGTCACTGCCCTCAGTCACTGCAGAAAAGCATCAAGCGGCGCACCGATGTCCCATTCCGGTGCGCCGCTTCGTCGTACCGACCATTCCGACGCCCCGGAGGACACATCCATGGACGCTTCCGTCATCGTCGCCGGCGCAGGTCCCACCGGACTCATGCTCGCCGGGGAACTACGGCTTGCGGGAGTCGACGTCATCGTGCTGGACCGGCTCGGGGAGCGCACCGGCGAGTCCCGCGGGCTGGGCTTCACGACCCGGACGATGGAGGTCTTCGACCAGCGCGGGCTGCTGCACCGCTTCGGCGACATGGGCACCAGCAACGCCGGCCACTTCGGCGGCCTGCCGGTCGACTTCGGCGTCCTCGACAGCATTCACCAGGCGGCCAAGACCGTGCCCCAGTCGGACACCGAGACGATGCTCGAGGACTGGGTGCGCGAGTTGGGCGCCGACCTGCGGCGCGGCCACGAACTGGTCACCCTGCGCGACCACGGCGACCACGTCGAGGCCGAGGTCCGCGGTCCCGACGGCGAGGAGAGCCGGCTGACGGCGTCCTACCTGGTGGGGTGCGACGGCGGCCGCAGCACGGTGCGCAAGGCCTCCGGCTTCGACTTCCCGGGCACCGCGGCGACCATGGAGATGTACCTGGCGGACATCAAGGGCGTGGACCTGAAGCCGCGGCTGATCGGCGAGACGTACACCGGCGGCATGGTCATGTGCGGACCGCTCGGCGACCGCGGCGTCACCCGCATCATCGTCTGCGAGCGCGGCACACCGCCGCGCCGGCGCACCGAGCCGCCGTCGTACGCCGAGGTGGCCGCCGCCTGGCAGCGGATCACCGGGATCGACATCTCCCACGCCGAGCACGAGTGGGTCAGCGCGTTCGGCGACGCGACGCGGCTCGCCACCGAGTACCGGCGGGGCCGGGTGCTGCTCGCCGGGGACGCCGCGCACATCCATCTGCCGGCCGGCGGTCAGGGCATGAACACCGGCATCCAGGACGCCGTGAACCTGGGCTGGAAGCTGGCGGCCGTGGTCCGCGGCACCGCACCCGAGGAACTGCTGGACACCTACCACGGTGAACGGCACGCGGTGGGCGAGCGGCTGATGACGAACACCAGGGCGCAGGGCCTGCTGTTCCTCAGCGGCGACGAGATCCAGCCGCTGCGCGACGTGATGGCGGAACTGATCCGGTACGAGGAGGTCAGCCGCCATCTCGCCGGCATGGTGAGCGGCCTGGAGATCCGCTACGACGTCGGCCGGGGCGGCCACCCGCTGCTGGGCCTGCGGATGCCGCACCTGGAGCTGGTCGGCGACCGGCGCAAGACCAGCAGCACCGAACTGCTGCGCGCGGGGCGGGGCGTGCTGCTCGACCTGGCGGACACCGCCGTCCTGCGCGACCGTGCGGCCGGGTGGTCGGACCGGGTGGACATCGTGACCGCGCAGCCGCACGCCGTGGCGGCCGACGGTCCGCTCGCGGACACCTCGGCGGTGCTGGTGCGGCCCGACGGGCACGTGGCGTGGGCCGCGCCCGGCAGCCATCACGATCTGCCCATGGCACTCGAGCGCTGGTTCGGACCGTCCCGGACACAGCAGTCCTGACAAGGAGAATCTCATGCACAGCACGTTGATCGTGGCCCGGATGGAACCCCATTCGGCCGAGGACGTCGCCCGCCTGTTCACCGAGTTCGACGGCACGGAGATGCCGCAGAGAATGGGCACCCGGCGCCGGCAGCTCTTCACGTACCGGGGGCTGTACTTCCACCTCCAGGACTTCGACTCCGAGGACGGCGGCGAGCGGATAGAGGCGGCCAAGGAGGACCCGCGGTTCGTCGGCATCAGCCAGGACCTGAAGCCCTTCATCACCGCCTACGACCCCGCCACCTGGCGCTCCCCCGCCGATGCCATGGCACAGCGCTTCTACCACTGGACCGCCCTGTGAGTGGCCCCTACGGCCGACGGGTCGTGATCACCGGCCTCGGCGTCACCGCGCCCGGCGGCGTGGGCGCCAAGAACTTCTGGAGCCTGCTGTCCGAGGGGCGCACCGCGACCCGGCGCATCAGCTTCTTCGACCCCTCGCCGTTCCGCTCGCAGGTCGCCGCCGAGGTCGACTTCGACGCCGAACTGCTGGGGCTGGGCGCCCAGGAGGTCAGGCGGATGGACCGGGCCGCGCAGTTCGCGGTGGTCACCGCGCGCGAGGCGGTGGCGGACAGCGGACTCGCGTTCGACTCCCTCGACCCGCACCGCACCGGCGTCACCATCGGCAGCGCGGTCGGCGCGACGATGGGGCTCGACGAGGAGTACCGGACCGTCAGCGACAGCGGACGGCTCGAACTCGTCGACCACGAGTACGCGGTCCCGCACCTCTACAACTACCTGGTGCCCAGTTCCTTCGCCACCGAGGTGGCCTGGGCGGTGGGCGCCGAGGGCCCGACCACGGTGGTCTCCACCGGCTGCACCTCCGGCCTCGACGCCGTGGGATACGCCGCCGAGCTGATCCGCGAGGGATCGGCCGACGTCATGGTGGCCGGCGCGGCGGACGCACCGATCTCGCCCATCACCGTGGCCTGCTTCGACGCCATCAAGGCGACCACCTCGCGCAACGACGACCCGGAGCACGCCTCCCGCCCGTTCGACGGAACGCGCAACGGGTTCGTGCTGGGCGAGGGTTCGGCCGTCTTCGTCCTGGAGGACCTGGACAGCGCACGGCGCCGCGGCGCCCATGTGTACGCGGAGATCGCCGGATACGCCACGCGCAGCAACGCCTTCCACATGACGGGTCTGCGCCCCGACGGACGCGAGATGGCCGAGGCGATCCGGGTCGCCCTGGACGAGGCGCGACTCGCCCCGCAGGCGGTCGACTACATCAACGCGCACGGGTCGGGGACCAAGCAGAACGACCGGCACGAGACCGCCGCGTTCAAGCGCAGTCTCGGCGAGCACGCCTACGCCGTGCCGGTCAGCTCCATCAAGTCGATGGTCGGGCACTCCCTGGGCGCCATCGGCTCGATCGAGATCGCGGCGAGCGTGCTGGCGATGGAGAACGGCGTCGTGCCGCCCACCGCCAACCTGCACACGCCCGACCCCGAGTGCGATCTCGACTACGTGCCGCTCACCGCGCGGGACTGGAAGACCGACGCCGTGCTGTCCGTGGGCAGCGGATTCGGCGGGTTCCAGAGCGCGATGGTGCTCGCCCGTCCCGATCGGAGGACCGTATGAGCGCGACCGGCGTCCGGGTCGCCGTCACCGGGCTGGGCGTGGTCGCCCCCAACGGCCTGGGCGCCGAGACCTACTGGGCGGCCACCCGCAAGGGCAGCAGCGGCATCGGCCGGATCTCGCGCTTCGTCCCCGACCGGTATCCGAGCCGGCTGGCCGGTGAGATCGAGGGGTTCGCCGCGGCGGAGCATCTGCCGGGCCGCCTGCTGCCGCAGACCGACCGGATGACCCAGCTCGCGCTGGTGGCCGCCGACTGGGCGTTCGAGGACGCCGCGGTGCGCCCCGGGGAGCTGCCCGAGTTCGAGATGGGCGTGATCACGGCCAGCTCGTCGGGCGGCTTCGAGTTCGGCCAGCGCGAGTTGCAGGCCCTGTGGAGCCAGGGCAGCCGCTACGTCAGCGCGTACCAGTCGTTCGCCTGGTTCTACGCCGTCAACAGCGGCCAGATCTCCATCCGCAACGGCATGCGCGGCCCGAGCGGCGTGGTCGTCAGCGACCAGGCGGGCGGGCTCGACGCGGTCGCGCAGGCGCGGCGGCAGATCCGCAAGGGCACCCGGCTGGTGATGTCGGGCGCCGTCGACGCCTCGATCTGCCCCTGGGGCTGGGTCGCCCAGATGGCGAGCAACCGGCTGAGCACGAGCAGCGACCCGGAACGGGCCTACCTGCCCTTCGACGCGGCGGCGGCCGGCCACGTGGCCGGCGAGGGCGGCGCCCTGCTGGTGCTGGAGGAGCTGGAGCAGGCCCGGGCCCGGGGCGCGAAGCAGATCTACGGCGAGATCGCCGGATACGGCTCCACCCTCGACCCCCGCCCGGGCAGCGGACGGCCCGCGGGTCTGCGCAAGGCCGTCGAACTGGCCCTGGCGGACGCCGGCATGACGCCCCGTGACATCGACGTGGTGTTCGCCGACGCGGCCGCGATCCCCGAACTGGACCGGATCGAGGCGGCGGCGATCACCGAGGTCTTCGGGGCCCGGGCGGTGCCGGTGACGGCGCCCAAGACGATGACCGGGCGGCTCTACTCGGGAGCGGCTCCCCTGGACCTCGCCGCCGCGTTCCTCGCCATGCGGGACGGGGTTATCCCGCCGTCCGTCGGCGTCCGCCCCTCCCCCGAGTACGACCTCGACCTGGTCGTCGACCAGGAACGGACCGCCACGGTGCGCTCCGCCCTGGTGATCGCCCGCGGCTACGGCGGTTTCAACTCCGCGGTCGTGGTGCGCGCCGCCGCATAGGGCCCGCCCGTCGGCGAGCGGCGGCGGTCACCCGGCTCGCGGAGGACCGGCGTGACCCCACTCCCCACCCCAGCGACGAAAGGACACTCACCCATGCCCTCCCACGAGTTCACCCTCGACGACCTCCGGCGCATCCTGCGTGACGGCGCCGGCGCGGACGAATCCGCCGACCTCGACGGGGACATCGCCGACACCGACTTCGAGTCGCTGGGCTACGAGTCCCTGGCGATGCTGGAGACCGGCGGGCGCATCGAGCGCGAGTTCGGCATCACGCTGGACGACGACGCGCTGACCGACGCCAGGACCCCGCGCGAGCTGGTCGCGGTCGTCAACTCCCTCCTGGTGCCCGCCGAGATCGGCTAGCCCCGGCCCCCCTGCCGCGCCGCCGGTTCCCACCGGTCACCGTCGATGCCTCCGGCGGGCACCGGCGGCGCGCCCTGCCCGCGCTCTCCTCCCCTTCGCCCTCTGGCGCCTCCCACCCTTTCCAGGAGACAGACATGACGCAGCACAATCCGAAGGTCGCCCTCGTCACGGGCGCGACCAGCGGCATCGGCCTGGCGGTGACCCGGCTGCTGGCCGAGCAGGGCCACCGGGTGTTCCTCTGCGCCCGCACCGAGGACGGCGTGACCCGTACGGTCAAGGAACTCCTCGACGACGGGCTGGAGGTGGACGGCGCCCCCTGCGACGTCCGCTCGGCGGACGACGTCAAGCGGTTCGTGCGCCAGGCGGTCGAACGGTTCGGCACCATCGACGTCCTCGTCAACAACGCGGGCCGTTCCGGCGGCGGAGTCACCGCCGACATCACCGACGAACTCTGGCACGACGTCATCGACACCAACCTCAACAGCGTCTTCCTGATGACGCGCGAGGTGCTCACCGCGGGCGGCATGCGCGACAAGGACCGCGGCCGGATCATCAACGTCGCCTCCACCGCGGGCAAGCAGGGCGTGGTGCTGGGCGCGCCCTACTCGGCTTCCAAGCACGGCGTCGTCGGTCTCACCAAGGCGCTCGGCAACGAGCTGGCGCCCACCGGCATCACCGTCAACGCGGTCTGCCCCGGCTATGTCGAGACGCCGATGGCGCAGCGGGTGCGCCAGGGCTACGCCGCCGCGTACGAGACCAGCGAGGACGCCATTCTCCAGAAGTTCCAGGCGAAGATCCCGCTCGGCCGCTACTCGACGCCGGAGGAGGTCGCGGGCCTGGTCGGCTATCTGGCGTCCGACACCGCCGCCTCCATCACCTCCCAGGCGCTGAACGTCTGCGGCGGCCTGGGCAACTTCTGAGACACGGAGGAGAGCACATCATGACGACCCGTCAGGTCGAGCACGCCGTCACCGTCGAGGCCCCGGCCGCCGCCGTCTACCGGCTGATCGCCGAGGTGGAGAACTGGCCCCGGATCTTCCCGCCCACCCTCTATGTCGACCACGTCGAACGCGGCGCCCGCGAGGAGCGCATCCGCATCTGGGCCACCGCCAACGGCGCGGCGAAGAACTGGACGTCGCGCCGCACCCTGGACCCCGAGAGCCTGCGGATCACCTTCCGCCAGGAGGTCTCCACCCCGCCGGTCGCCGCCATGGGCGGCACCTGGATCATCGAGCCGCTGACCGGCACGTCGTCGCGGGTGCGGCTGCTGCACGACTACCGGGCCGTCGACGACGACCCGGACGGACTGAAGTGGATCGACGAGGCGGTCGACCGCAACTCCCGTTCGGAGCTGGCCGCGCTGAAGACCAACGTCGAACTCGCCCACGCCTCGCAGGAGATCACGTTCTCCTTCGAGGACACCGTGCAGATCGCCGGCGCGGCCAAGGACGCATACGACTTCGTCAACGAGGCCGGACTGTGGGCGGAGCGGCTGCCGCACGTGGCCTCGGTCCGATTCTCGGAGGACACCCCGGGGTTGCAGGCACTGGAGATGGACACGCGCGCCAAGGACGGCTCGACGCACACGACGAAGTCGTACCGGGTGGTGTTCCCGCACCACACGATCGCGTACAAGCAGGTCACCCTGCCCGCGCTGATGACCCTGCACACCGGCCGCTGGACGTTCGCGGAGAACGACGGCGGCGTCGCCGCGACCTCGCAGCACACCGTGGTCCTCAACACGGCGAACATCGCCTCGGTCCTGGGGCCCGACGCGAGCGTCGCCGACGCCCGGGAGTACGTCCGCGGAGCGCTGAGCGCCAACAGCCGCGCCACTTTGGGCCACGCCAAGGACTACGCCGAGAACAAGCGCTGACCATGGTCACGCTGGACACCGATGTGCTCGTCGTCGGCGCCGGACCGGTCGGCCTGCTGCTCGCCGGCGAGCTGCGCGCCGGCGGGGCACGGGTGACCGTGCTGGAGCGGCTGACCGAGCCCACCACCGAGTCGCGGGCGTCGATCCTGCACGCCCGCACCATGGAACTGCTGCACGCGCGGGGCCTGGTCGAGCGGCTCGGGCCGCCGCCCGACGCGGGTCCCGGCCACTTCGGCGGCATCCCCCTCGACCTGGCCGAGGCGGGCGACAGCCCCTACGCCGGCCAGTGGAAGGCGCCGCAGACCCGCCTCGAGGCCGTACTCGCGAAGTGGGCGGCCGGCCTCGGGGCCGAGGTGCGGCGCGGCCACACGGTGACCGCCCTGGTCGAGGCGCCCGACCGGGTGCACGTCGTCGCGACCACGCCGACGGGCGGGCGGCTGCGGCTCGGCGCCGCGTTCGTCGTCGGCTGCGACGGCGAGGAGAGCGCCGTTCGGCGGCTGGCCGGCTTCGCGTTCCCCGGCGCCGGCCCCACCAAGGAGCTGCTGCGTGCGGACCTGGCGGGCGTCGAGCTGAGGGAGCGGCGCTTCGAGCGGCACGCGGACGGCGTGGCCAACGCCCGCCGCGGACCGGACGGCGTCACCCGCATCATGGTGCACGCCTTCGACCGGGTCCCCGGCGACGCGAAGACCCCCTCCTTCGAGGAGGTCTGCGCGGTGTGGGCCCAGGTCACGGGCGAAGACATCAGCGGCGCCGAGCCGGTCTGGCTCAACGCGTTCCACAACGCCCGGCGGCAGGCCGCCCGTTACCGCATCGGCCGGGTGTTCCTCGCCGGGGACGCCGCGCACGTCCAGCTGCCGGTGGGCGGGCAGGCCCTCAACCTCGGCCTGCAGGACGCCGCGGACCTCGGCGGAAAGCTCGCCGCGCACCTCGCCGGGCGGGCCGGCGAAGAGCTGCTCGACACCTACCACGCCGTCCGCCATCCGGTGGGCGCGCGCGTGCTCGGCAACATCGAGGCGCAGGCCCAGCTGCTGTTCGGCGGGCCCGAACTGGACGGCGTGCGAACGGTGTTGCGGGAGCTGCTCGGCCTCGCCCCGGCCCGCCGTCACCTCGCCGCGATGATCAGCGGGCTCGACGGCGGCGGCCCGGCCGTGACGGGCGCCGGCGGCCCGGTCGTCCACGGCGCTCCCGGGCCGGGCGCTCCCGGACCGAATCGTCAGCACACCACGCACAGGAGGAACCCCATGGGCAAACTGACCGGAAAGACCGCGCTCGTCACCGGCTCCAGCCGCGGCATCGGCCGGGCCACGGCGATCCGGCTGGCCCGCGAGGGGGCGCTCGTCGCGGTGCACTGCTCCGCCAACCGCGCGGCCGCCGGCGAGACCGTCGCCGCCATCGAGAAGGAGGGCGGCCGGGCCTTCGCGGTACTGGCCGAGCTCGGGGCGCCCGGCGACGTCCACGAGCTGTTCCTGGCGCTGGAGCGGGAGCTGAAGGAACGCACCGGCGCCACCACGCTCGACATCCTGGTGAACAACGCCGGCGTCATGGGCGGTGTGGCCCCGGAGGAGCTCACGCCCGAGGCGTTCGACCGGCTCTTCGCCGTCAACGCCAAGGCGCCGTACTTCCTCGTGCAGCGCGCGCTGCGGAACCTCCCCGACGGCGGCCGGATCATCAACATCTCCTCGGGACTGACCCGTGTCGCCAACCCGCAGGAGGTGGCGTACGCGATGACCAAGGGCGCGATCGACCAGCTCACCCTGCACTTCGCCAAGCACCTCGGCCCCCGCGGCATCACCGTCAACAGCGTGGGTCCGGGCATCACCGACAACGGCAGCCCGGTCTTCGACGACCCGCAGGCGGTGGCGGCCATGGCGAACTACTCCGTGTTCGGCCGGGTCGGCGAGACCCGGGACGTCGCGGACGTGGTGGCCTTCCTCGCCGGTGACGACTCCCGCTGGATCACCGGCTCCTACCTGGACGCCAGCGGCGGCACACTGCTCGGCTGAGCGGGCGGACGGCCAAGCGCATGACGACGATCCCCTCCCCGCCGGCGACCCGCACCGACGCCGGACGGCGGGCCCTGCTCTTCGTCCTCGCCGGCAACATGCTCATCGACGCCCTGGAGGTCTCCGTCGTCCTGGTCGCCCTGCCGGCGATGGAGCGGGACCTCGGCCTGTCGACGCTCGGCGGCCAGTGGGTGATGAGCGGCTTCGCGGCCGGTTTCGCGGCGCTGCTGCTGCTCGGTCCGCGCCTCGTCGCCCGGTGGGGCCGACGGCGGGTGTACCTGGCGGCGCTGCCGGTGTTCATCGCCGCCTCGGTGGCCGGCGGACTGACCGACCAGGGCGCCGTGCTGATCGCCACCCGGGTGGTCAAGGGCATGTGCGCCGCGCTGACCGCGCCCACCGGGCTCGCGATCATCAGCACCGCGTTCCGTCCGGGAGCCGAGCAGCGCCGGGCGGTGTCGGTGTACTCGCTCTTCGGGGCGACCGGGTTCACCGCGGGACTGCTGTGCTCGGGAGCGCTCACCGAGCTGAGCTGGCGCTGGAACACGGTGTTCCCGGCCCCGGTCGCCCTGGTGCTGCTGGCGGCCGGGTTCCGGCTCATCCCCCGCGACGCGGCGCCGGCGCCCGCCCCACCGCTTCGGGCGACCCTGGCACGGCTGCTGCACAACGGTCCGTTCCGGCGCTCGGCGGTGTGCGCGGCCACCCTCAACGGCACGTATCTGAGCCTGCTGATGCTGCTCGTCCACCGGCTGCACTACCAGTGGGGGTGGAGCTCGTGGCGCACGGCGCTCGCGCTCCTGCCGGCCTGTCTGCCCCTGGCGCTCGCGCTGCCCTTCGCCGGCCGGATGGTGGGGCGCTTCGGCACCGAACGACTGATCAGGGCCGGGAGCTGTGCCGCGGCGCTCGGCTGCGTGAGCGCCCTGCTCACCGGAGAGCACGGGACGTACGCCACCACGGTGCTGCCCGCGCTGCTGCTCGTCGAGACCGGTTTCGTGCTGTCCTTCGCCGCCCTCAACCTCCAGGCCACGGCCGGGATTCCGGCCGAGCACCGCCCGGGCGCGGTGCCGGTCTACCAGACGGCCGTACAGCTGGGAGCGGTGCTCGCGCTGCCGGCCACGGCCGTGGCCGCGTCCGTCGACGCCGGCCGAGCGGGCGCGCTCGCGTTCCTCACCGCCGTGTCGGCGACGGGCGCGCTCGTCGCCTGCACCGCCCGCACCCGCGGGGCGGACGCCGCGCCCTGAAGCGCCGCGGGCGCGCCGCGCCCGCGCCCGTGCGCAGGCGCCCCGTGCCCCCCTTCTCACTCCCGCGTAAGCGAACACGAACGGAGTCCCTCGATGCGTGTCCTGTTCACCATCTTTCCGGCGACGGCACACCTGTATCCCGTCGTGCCGCTGGCCTGGGCGCTGCAGAGCGCCGGGCACGAGGTCGTCGTGGCGAGCCATGCGGGCGTCGTGGACCCGGGGGTGATCGCGAACATCAGCGCCGCGGGGCTCACGGCCGTGCCGCTGGGAAGTTCGGAGGAGTTGCCGGAGGCGCTGGGCAAGAACACGGGCGACGCCAAGCCGGACCGCCCCACGCTCGCTTTCGACGCGTGCGAACCGGAGGAGTCGCAGGGCTGGCGCACGGCGCGCTCGATCTTCACGGGCATGTTCAGGATGCACTACCCCGAGCCCGCGGAGCCGGGAGGCCGCAGGCCCGTGCTGGACAACCTGATCGACTTCGCCCGCGCCTGGCAGCCCGATCTGGTGCTGTGGGACCCGCTGATGTTCCCCGCGCCGATCGCCGCGCGGCTCAGCGGCGCCGCGCACGCCCGTCTGGTCTGGGGCACGGACAACATCGCCGTGATCCACGAGCGCACCAAGCGGGAACTGGCGGACCCGCAAGCGGAGTTGACCGAGCACCCCTGGCTGGGCTGGTACGGCCCGATCCTGGAGCGGTACGGGCTGGAGTTCAGCGACGAGATGCTGCTCGGCCAGTGGACCCTCGACCTGACGCAGTCCAGGATGCGCCGGCCGCTCGACCTGACGTACATCCCGGTGCGGCGGGTCCCCTACAACGGCGCGGCCTCCCTCCCCACCTGGCTGCACCACCGGCCCGAACGCCCGCGCGTGGTGCTGACCCTGGGGGTGAGCCGCCGCAAGATCTTCGGCAAGTACAGCGGCTTCCCCATGCGCGAGTTCTTCGACTCGGTGTCCGCCCTGGACATCGAGGTCGTCGCCACCCTCAACAGCGAACAGCTCGCCGCGGTGGGCGCCCTGCCCGACAACGTGCGCACGGTCGAGTACGTGCCGCTCAACCAGGTCCTGCCGACCAGTTCGGCGGTCATCCACCACGGCGGGGGCGGGACCTTCTCGGCCGCCGTCGCCTACCAGGTGCCCCAGCTCGTGGTGCCCCTGCCGATGTGGGACGAGATGGTCACGGCCCGCTACGTCGAGGACATGGGCGCGGGCCTGGTCGCCGATCCCGAGACGCTGGACGTCACGGGACTGCACAAGCAGCTCGTGCGGCTCCTGGAGGACCCGTCGTTCGCCCTCGGCGCGCGCCGGCTGTACGACGAGATGCTCGCCGCGCCCGCGCCGAAGGACGTCGTCCCTCTGCTGGAGCGCCTGACGGCCGAACGCCGCTGACCTCGCCCGAGAGGCCGGAGAGGACTGTCCGTCAGATGCGCGTACTGGTGATCGCCACCCCTGTACCGACCCATTTCCTGCCTGTGGTGCCCCTGCTGTGGGCGCTGCGGTCGGCCGGCCACGAGGTGACGGTGCTGGGGCAGCCCGATGTGCTCGGCGCGGTCCGGGCCTGCGGACTGACCGGCGTCGGCGTGGGCGAGTCGTTCGACGTCAACGCCATGCTGTTGAGGAACCTGCCCGCGGAGCAACGGCCCCTGCAGGCCCGTCCCCGTCCGGCCCCCGAACTGCTCGGCGGGTACGGCAGGCTGTGGTGGGCCCATGCCGCAGCGCTGCTCGACCGCTACACCGGCCTGGCCGAGGAGTACGGGCCCGAGCTGATCCTGGCCGACCCGCTGGAGTACTGCTCCCTGATCATCGGCGCCCGGCTGGGCGTGCCGGTCGTGCACCACCGCTGGACGGTGGACGCCATCTCCGGCCCCGCCCGGCGCTTCGTGCGCGCCGACGTCCGGGAGCCGGCCGAGCGGCTCGGTCCGGCCGGGCTGCCGGACCCGACGGTGCTGCTCGACCCGTGCCCGCCGAGCCTGCGGATACCGGGCGGCGAACCGGGCGTGCCGATCAGGTACGTGCCCTACAGCGGGGGCGCCGAGACGCCGGCCTGGGTGCGCACGGACCCCGGCCCGGGAGCCGGGCGGCGGCGCGTCGCCGTCTCGCTGGGCAACACGCCGGCCCTGCACGGCGGGCGTTTCGTCCGCGACCTGCTGCACGCCCTCGCGGCCCGGCGCGACGCCGAGATCCTCGTGACGCTGCCTGAGCCCCACCGCTCGGCGGTCGGGCCGCTGCCGGCGAACGTGACGGCCGTGGACCCGCTGCCCCTGCACCTGTTCCTCGCCACCTGCGACGCGATGGTCCACCACGGCGGCGCCGGCACGGCAATGACCGCCACGGCGTTCGGGCTGCCGCAGCTGGCGCTGCCCCAGCTGGCGGACCACTTCCCGCTGGCCGACCGGCTCGCCGCGACCGGCGCGGGGCTGTCGCTCGACACGGCGGCGCAGCAGGACGACCCGCGGCTCGTCGGCCGGGCCCTGGACGAGCTGCTGTCCGATCCGCGCCACGCCGGGTCGGCCCGTCTCCTGGCCGCGGAGATGGCCGCGATGCCGTCCCCCGCCGCCGTGGCCGCCGACCTGGAACGGCTCGCGGGAGCAACCACGGAACCCAGAGAGGCGAGCGTGCCGTGCATATCGAGGAAATGAAACTGCCCGGGACCTTCCTGATCACACCCGACCAGATTCCGGACGAGCGCGGGACGTTCTACGAGTCCCTGCGCAGCGATGCGCTGGAGAGCGCCACCGGCGTCGCCTTCCGGCCCCAGCAGATCAACTACTCCGTGTCGAGACGGCACACGCTGCGGGGCATCCACAGCGTGCGCATCCCGCCCGGCCAGGCCAAGTTCGTCACCTGCGTCCGCGGCGCGCTGCGCGACATCGTCGTGGACCTGCGGATCGGCTCACCGACCTTCGGCGAGCACCAGGTCAACGAACTCGACGCGGACTCCGGCAGGTCCGTCTACGTCCCCGAGGGCGTGGGCCATGGATTCCTCGCGCTCAGCGACGACGCCTGCATCTGCTACGTCGTCTCCACCGCGTACGTGCCGGGCACGCAGATCGACGTCGATCCGCTCGATCCGGAGCTCGATCTGCCCTGGAACTGCCCCGGCATCCCCCTCATCTCGGACAAGGACGCGAAGGCGCCGACCGTGGCCGAGGCCGTACGGGCAGGCCTCCTGCCCCGATTCCACAAGGCAGGGACTCCGTGAGAATGCTCTTCGTGGCGGCGGGCAGTCCGGCGACGGTCTTCGCCCTGGCGCCGCTCGCCACCGCCGCCCGCAACGCGGGCCACCAGGTGGTCATGGCCGCGAACGACGACATGGTCCCGGTCATCACCTCCTCGGGGCTGCCGGGCATCGCGACCACCGATCTGCCGATCCGGCACTTCATCACCACGGACCGGGCCGGCAACCCCGAGACGATTCCCTCCGATCCGGCCGAGCAGGCGCTGTTCACCGGGCGCTGGTTCGCCCGCATGGCGGCCTCGAGCCTGCCGCGGATGCTGGAGTTCTGCCGCGCCTGGCGGCCCGACGTGATCGTCGGGGGCACGATGAGCTACGTCGCCCCGCTGCTCGCCCTGCACCTGGGCGTGCCGCATGTGCGCCAGACCTGGGACGCCATCGAGGCCGACGGCATCCACCCCGGCGCCGACGCCGAACTCGCGCCCGAGCTGGCGGAATTCGAGCTCGACCGGCTGCCCGACCCTGACGTGTTCGTGGACGTCTGCCCGCCGAGCCTGCGGCCGCCCGGCGCCGCACCGGCCCGGCCGATGCGCTACGTGCCGGCGAACGGCCAGCGGCGACTGGAACCGTGGATGTACCGCCGGGGCGAGCGCCGCCGCGTCCTGGTGACGTCCGGCAGCCGGGTCGCCAAGGAGAGTTACGACCAGAACTTCGCCTTTCTGCGCGGCCTCGCCAAGGACGTCGCCGCCTGGGACGTCGAGCTGATCGTCGCCGCGCCCGAACCGGTCGCCGAGGCCCTGCGCGACGAACTGCCCGGTGTCCGGGCCGGGTGGGTGCCCCTCGACGTGGTGGCGCCCACCTGCGATCTGCTCGTGCACCACGGGGGCGGTGTCAGCACTCTGACCGGACTGAACGCCGGTGTGCCCCAACTGCTCGTTCCCAAGGGCGCCGTACTGGAGAAGCCGGCCCGTCGCGTCGCCGACCTCGGGGCCGCGATCACGCTGCTGCCCGGCGAGGACTCGGCCGACGCGATCGCGGACTCCTGCCAGGAACTGCTGTCCAAGGACGGATACGGCGAGCGGGCCCGCGAGCTCTCCCGGGAGATCGCCGCCATGCCCTCGCCCGCGAGCGTGCTCGACGCGCTCGAACCGGCATGAATACACGAACCGAGAGGACCTCTCGATGAAGGCTCTGGTGCTCGCCGGCGGATCAGGAACCCGCCTGCGGCCTTTCAGCTATTCGATGCCCAAACAACTCATCCCCATCGCCAACACCCCCGTGCTGGTGCACGTACTCAAAGCCGTCCGAGAGCTGGGGGTGAGCGAGGTCGGCGTCATCGTCGGCAACCGCGGCCCCGAGATCGAGGCCGTGCTCGGTGACGGCGCCCGGTTCGGGGTGCGCCTCGTCTACATCCCCCAGGACGCGCCGCTCGGACTGGCCCACACCGTGTCCCTCGCCCGCGGCTTCCTCGGCGACGACGACTTCGTGATGTACCTCGGCGACAACATGCTGCCCGACGGAGTCGTCGAGATCGCCGAGGACTTCAACCGGCAGCGGCCGGCCGCCCAGGTCGTCGTGCACAAGGTCGCCGACCCGCGCTCCTTCGGGGTCGCCGAACTCGGCCCCGACGGCGAGGTGCTGCGCCTGGTGGAGAAGCCGCAGCACCCGCGCAGCGACATGGCCCTGATCGGCGTGTACTTCTTCACCGCCGCCATCCACGAGGCGGTGGCCGCCATCGCGCCCAGCGCCCGCGGCGAACTGGAGATCACCGACGCCGTCCAGTGGCTGGTCGCCTCCGGCGCGGACGTCCGCGCCAGGATCTACGACGGCTACTGGAAGGACACCGGGAAGGTCGAGGACGTCCTGGAGTGCAACAGCCATCTCCTGGACGGCCTGACCCCGCGCGTCGACGGACAGGTCGACGCCGACAGCGTGCTCGTCGGCCGGGTCGTGGTCGAGGCGGGCGCGCGCGTCGTACGGTCCCGGGTCGAGGGGCCGGCGATCATCGGCGCCGGCACGGTCCTGCAGGACAGCCATGTCGGCCCGCACACCTCCATCGGGCGCGACTGCACGGTGACGGACAGCCGGCTGGAGGGCTCCATCGCCCTGGACGAGGCGACGGTCACCGGAGTGCGCGGACTGCGCAACTCGCTCATCGGGCGCGCCGCGTCCGTCGGCACCACCGGCCCGGGCACGGGCCATCACTGCCTGGTCGTGGGAGATCACACCCGAGTGGAGGTCGCGGCATGAGGATCCTGGTCACCGGAGCGGCCGGCTTCATCGGCTCGCACTTCGTGCGCAGCCTGCTGGCCGACACGTACACCGGCTGGGAGGGCGCCCAGGTCACCGCCCTGGACAAGCTGACCTACGCCGGCAACCGCGAGAACCTGCCCGCCTCGCACGAACGGCTGGTGTTCGTCCGCGGCGACGTCTGCGACCGCAACCTGCTGCGCGAACTGCTGCCCGGCCACGACGCCGTGGTCCACTTCGCGGCCGAGTCCCACGTCGACCGCTCCCTGGAGGGCGCCGGCGAGTTCTTCCGTACGAACGTCCTGGGCACCCAGACCCTGCTGGACGCCGTGCTGGAGAGCGGGATCGAGCGGGTCGTGCACGTCTCCACGGACGAGGTGTACGGCTCGATCGACGAGGGCTCCTGGACCGAGCAGTGGCCGCTGGCGCCCAACTCCCCCTACGCCGCCTCCAAGGCCGGTTCGGACCTGGTCGCACGAGCGTACTGGCGCACCCACGGCGTGGATCTGTCGATCACCCGCTGCTCCAACAACTACGGGCCCTACCAGCACCCCGAGAAGGTCATCCCGCTGTTCGTCACCAACCTTCTGGAGGGCCGCCAGGTCCCGCTGTACGGCGACGGCCGCAACGTCCGCGAGTGGCTGCACGTGGACGACCACTGCCGTGGCATCCACCTGGTGCTCAACGGGGGGCGAGCGGGCGAGGTCTACAACATCGGCGGCGGCAACGAGTACAGCAACCTCGCCCTGACCGAACGGCTGCTGGAGCTGACCGGCGCGGGCGAGGAGATGATCCGCCGCGTCGCGGACCGCAAGGCGCACGACCTGCGCTACTCGATCGACGAGTCGAAGATCCGCGAGCAGCTCGGCTACGCGCCGCAGACCGACTTCGCCACGGGCCTGGCCGACACGGTCGCCTGGTACCGGGACAACCCGGACTGGTGGAAGGCCGTCAAGCACGGAACGAGCCGTGCGGTCTGAGCCTCGGCCGGTGGCCGGGCTCTCGGTCGTGGTCCTCGGCGGCACCGGTTTCCTGGGCCGCCGCATCGGCGCGGCGTGCGCCGCGGACGGCGCCCGGGTGCATCTGGTCTCCCGCCGCGCACCGGCCGACTCCGCGCGGGCCGTCGGTCCGGGCGGGTCGGCCGTGGGCCTGGACCTGGCCACGGCGTCGCCGCGGGAGATCGCGGCGGTCCTGTCGGCCGCCGGCGCCGACGTCGTGGTCAACGCGGCCGGCCGGGCCTGGCAGGCCGACGAGGCGCAGATGGCCGCGGGAAACGCCGAACTGGTCGAGCGGGTCGTCACGGCGCTCGCCGCGCTGCCCGGTCCGCCGGCACGGCTGGTCCAGCTCGGCACCGTCCACGAGTACGGGGCGGGAGCCCCGGACGCGGCCACCGGCGAGGAGCACGAGCCCGACCCCGTCACCCCGTACGGCCGCACCAAGCTCGCGGGCACACGCGCCGTGCTGCGTGCCCGGCGTGAGCAGGGGGTGGACGGCGTGGTGCTCCGGCTCGCGAACGTGATCGGCGCCGGGGTTCCGCAGGGCAGTCTCTTCGGCCGGGTCGCGGCGCACCTCGGCGCCGCCGCCCGGGCCGCCGCGCGCGGCGAGGAGCCGGCCGAACTGCGCCTTCCGGCGCTGCGCGCGGCCCGCGACCTGGTGGACGCCGACGACGTCACCGCTGCGGTGCTGGCCGCTGCCACCGCGCCGGAGGCGGACGTCGCCGGTCAGGTGATCAACGTGGGCCGTGGCACGGCCGTCCCGATGCGCGCGCTCGTCGACCGGATGATCGCGCTCAGCGGGCTCCGGCTGCCGGTGGTGGAGGCCGCCGGCGGACCGGACTCGCGCACCGACGTCCCCTGGCAGTGCCTGGACGTCTCGCGCGCGCGGCGCCTGCTGGGCTGGCAACCGCTGCGCAGCCTCGACGACTCCCTGCGCGAGCTGCTCGCCTCCGTACTGCCGCCGGAGCACTCCCGGCCCGGCACACCACTCGTGATGACGGCCGACGCACCGGCCCATGAAGGGATACGACCATGAGCGACCGCAAGGACCTGGTACTCGACGGCGTCCGCGAGTTCCACCGAGAGGCCTCCCCCGCCCAGGAGTTCATCCCCGGCACGACGGAGATCTGGCCGTCCGGCGCCGTACTGGACGAGAACGACCGGGTGGCCCTGGTGGAGGCGGCGCTGGAGATGCGCATCGCCGCCGGGACCAGCTCCCGCAAGTTCGAGTCGGCCTTCGCCCGACGACTCAAGCGCCGCAAGGCCCACCTCACCAACTCCGGTTCGTCCGCCAACCTGCTGGCCGTGTCGGCGCTCACCTCCCACACGCTGGAGGACCGCCGGCTGAAACCGGGCGACGAGGTCATCACCGTCGCGGCGGGCTTCCCCACCACCGTCAACCCGATCCTGCAGAACGGCCTCGTCCCGGTGTTCGTGGACGTGGACCTCACCACCTGCAACGCCACCGCCGACCGGGTGGCGGCGGCGATCGGCCCCAAGACGCGGGCCATCATCATCGCCCACGCGCTCGGCAACCCCTTCCCCGTCACGGAGATCGCCCAACTCGCCGAACAGCACGACCTGTTCCTCATCGAGGACAACTGCGACGCGGTCGGCTCGCTGTACGACGGGAAGCTCACCGGCACCTTCGGCGACCTGACGACCGTCAGCTTCTACCCGGCGCACCACCTCACCATGGGCGAGGGCGGCTGCGTCCTGACCGGCAACCTCGCCCTGGCACGGATCGTGGAGTCGCTGCGCGACTGGGGCCGGGACTGCTGGTGCGAGCCGGGCGAGAACGACCGGTGCCTGAAGCGGTTCAAGTACCAGATGGGCACGCTGCCGGCCGGTTACGACCACAAGTACATCTTCTCGCACGTCGGTTACAACCTGAAGGCCACCGACATCCAGGCCGCGCTCGGGCTGACCCAGCTGGCCAAGCTGGACTCCTTCATCGAGGCGAGGCGGCGCAACTGGCAGCGGCTGCGCGAGGGGCTGGACGGGGTTCCGGGACTCCTGCTGCCCGAGCCCACCCCACGCTCCGAGCCCAGCTGGTTCGGCTTCGTGATCACCGTGGACCCCGAGGCGCCGTTCCGCCGCGCCGAGCTGGTGGACTTCCTGGAGGAACGCAAGATCGGCACCCGTCGGCTGTTCGCGGGCAACCTGACCCGCCACCCGGCCTACACCCACCAGCCGCACCGGATCGTGGGCGAGCTGACGAACAGCGACCTCATCACCGAGCACACCTTCTGGATCGGGGTCTACCCGGCGCTCACCGACGAGATGCTGGACTACGTCACCGCCTCGATCAAGGAGTTCGTGGCCACGCACGGCTGAGCCTGAACGGCCCTCCTACCCCACAGAGATCGGGACGACGACGTATGGACATTGTGGGAACCGGTTTCCTGGCGCGGAACCTGCGTCCACTGGCCGGCCGGCACTCGGACACCGTGGCCCTGGCCGCGGGGGTGTCCTGGGCGAGCGGCACCTCGGACGCGGACTTCGCCCGCGAGGCCGCGCTGGTGGGCGAGGTCGCGAAGCGGTGCGCCGCCGACGGACGGCGGGTGCTCTTCTTCTCGACCGCGGCGACCGGAATGTACGGGCTCGCCGAGGGACCCGGCAGGGAGGACGTCCCGGTGACGCCCTGCACGCCCTACGGCGCGCACAAGCTCGCCCTGGAGGATCTGCTGCGCGACACGGGCGCCGACCACCTGATCCTGCGGCTGGGACATCTGGTCGGCCCCGACCAGCCCGAGCACCAGCTGCTGCCCACGCTGGTGCGGCAGTTGCGCGAGGGCGTGGTCCGCGTGCACCGCGGCGCGGCCCGCGACCTGATCGACGTCGACGACGTCATCACCGTCGTGGACCGTCTGCTCGCCGCGGACCTGCGCTCCGAGACGGTCAACGTGGCGTCCGGTTTCGCGGTTCCCGTCGAGGACGTCGTCGACCTGCTCGCCGGGGCCCTCGGGCTCGAGGCGCGCAAGGAGTACCTCGACACGGGCGGCCGCCAGCACGTGATCTCCACGGAGAAGCTGCGCGCCCTGGTACCGCAGGTCGCGCAGATGGGCTTCGGCCCCGACTACCACCGGCGGATCCTCGGCGACTTCACGGCATCCGTGTACGTCCGGCAGGACTGACAAGAGAAGGGCGACGACGCTCCCGTCATGACTCACCACAGGACGAAGCGCGCAACGACCGTACTGCTGGCCGCCGTGCTGCTGGCCGGCTTCCAGGGGCCCTCCCTCGCGGTCCCGTCACTCCTCGCCCCGGACCCGCGGGCCGCCCCGGACGTGCACGCGGTCCGGGCGTCCGGGACGGCCCACACCGTCGACCTCGTCTCGACCGCCGACGGCCTCACCGCACCGGCGACCACCCGGCCCGGCCTGACGACCTTCCGCGCCTCGACCACCCAGCCGGGCAAGGGCTGGATCGGGCTGGCCCGGCTGACGGACGGCGCCGACTGGAACGACTTCCTGGGCGCCCTCTCGCGCGCCCTGTCCAACACGCCGTCCGAGGTCCCGCAGGGGGCGAAGGACCTGGATGCGACCGCCGCCCTGCTCGGCGGCCTGGTGATCCAGCCCGGCCTGCCGGGCTCGTTCACCCAGCGTCTCTCCCCGGGCAGATACCTGCTGTTCGACTACCTGGCCGCAGGCGACGCGCAGCCGCGCTACCGCTGGCTGACCGTCTCCGGCGGCGCCGTCGACCAGGGCCTGGCGCCGACCGCGACGATCGTGTCGCGGAACGTGCCCGGCGTGGGCCCGCGCTTCGAGGTCCGCGGCACGCTGCGGGCCGGCCGGCCCCTGCGGTACGTCAACGAGATCCCCGGCCAGGTCAACGAGCTGCTGTTCGTGAAGATCGCGGAGGGCACCACCGAAGCCGGCCTCAAGGCGTACTTCGACGCCCTTCCCGACGACGGAACGCTGCCGCCCGACTCCCCGTTCCGCTCGGCGAGCCTGGGGAGCCTGCACCTGTCCACGGACCGGTCGTCGGTGGTCCAGGTCCCCCTGGAAAGCACCCGCTACGCCGCGCTGACCTGGTCGAAGGACGCCACGGACGGCCTCAGGCTCGTCAAGAAGGGCCTGTTCACCATCGTCGACGTCGGATGAGCCGTACGCCACGCGCCCGGACACATCAGACACATCGAACACGGAGAGTTCTCTGATGCTGCCTCTCATCCCCCAACCGCGCGACGACGCGAAGCTCGCGGACCGGCTCGCGCTGTCGGCCGCCACCACCCGGGGCGCGCACCTGGCCACCGACGGCTTCGCCGACTGGCTCGCCGAGCGGGGCCGCGCCAACGCCTTCCGCGTGGAGCGGATACCCTTCGGCCGCCTGGACGGCTGGTCGTTCCACGACACCACCGGCAACCTCCTGCACCGCAGCGGCCGCTTCTTCACCGTCGAGGGCCTGCACGTCACCGAGCGCGGCGGTCCCTACGGCGACGGCCCGTACGCCGAATGGCACCAGCCCATCATCAAGCAGCCCGAGGTCGGCATCCTGGGGATCCTGGGCAAGGAGTTCGACGGGGTCCTGCACTTCCTGATGCAGGCGAAGATGGAGCCCGGCAACCCGAACCTGCTCCAGCTGTCCCCGACCGTGCAGGCCACCCGCAGCAACTACACCAAGGTCCACCAGGGCGCGGACGTGAAGTATCTGGAGCACTTCGTCGGCCCGGGCCGCGGCCGGGTCGTCGCGGACGTCCTGCAGTCCGAGCACGGCTCGTGGTTCTTCCGTAAGTCGAACCGCAACATGATCGTGCTGACGGACGACGACGTCCCGCTCCTCGACGACTTCTGCTGGCTCACGCTCGGGCAGATAGCGGAGCTGCTGCACCGGGACAACGTCGTCAACATGGACTCCCGCACCGTCCTGTCCTGCCTGCCCGTCCCCGAGGCGACGGCCGATGCGCTGCTGTCCGACGTCCAGTTGCTGTCCTGGATCACCGGTGAGCGCTCCCGGCACGACGTGCACGCCGAACGTGTGCCGCTGGCCGGACTGCCCGGCTGGCGGCGCGACGAGATGACCGTCGAGCACGAGGAGGGCCGCTACTTCAAGGTGGTGGCGGTGGCCGTGCAGGCCGGGAACCGCGAGGTCACCGGCTGGACCCAGCCGCTGTTCGAGCCCGTCGGCCTCGGCGTCACCGCCTTCCTCACCCGCACTCTCGAGGGCGTGCCCCACGTCCTGGTGCACGCCCGGGTCGAGGGCGGGTTCCTCGACACCGTCGAGCTGGGCCCCACGGTGCAGTACACCCCGGGCAACTACGCCCATCTGCCCGAGAAGGAGCGCCCGCCGTTCCTCGACACCGTGCTCGCGGCGCCGGCGGACCGCATCCGGTACGACGCCGTGCACTCGGAGGAGGGCGGCCGGTTCCTCAACGCCGAGAGCCGGTACCTGCTCGTCGAGGCCGACGAGCGGGATGTGCCGTCCGACCCTCCGGCCGGCTACGCCTGGGTCACCCCGGACCAGCTCACCTGGCTGGTGCGCCACGGCCACTACCTCAACGTCCAGGCCCGCACCCTCGTGGCCTGCCTCAACGCGGCCGCGGCGCGGGCGCGATGAGCGGCCCGCTGCGCATCGGGGTGCTCGGCTGCGCGGACATCGCGCTGCGGCGGATGATGCCGGCGTTCGCCGCCTCCCCCGATCTGGAGCTCGCCGCGGTCGCCAGCCGCGACCCGGCCCGAGCCGAGGAGGCAGGCCGGCGCTTCGGCTGCCGTCCGGTGCACGGGTACGCCGAACTGCTGCACGCCGACGAGGTCCAGGCGGTGTACGTACCGCTGCCCGCCGCGCTGCACGCCCCCTGGGTGGAGGCGGCGCTGAACGCGGGCAAGCACGTGCTGGCCGAGAAGCCCCTGACGACGGACCCGGAGAGCACCGAGCGGCTCCTGGATCTCGCCGCGAAGCAGGGTGTGGCCCTGATGGAGAACGTCATGTTCGTCCATCATCCGCGGCACGAGGCGGTGCGGCGCCTGGTCGCCGAGGGGCGGATCGGCGAACTCCGTTCCCTACGGGCGGAGTTCGCCATCCCACCGCTCGCCGACGACGACATCCGGTACTCCGCCGGGCTCGGCGGGGGCGCGCTCGCGGACGTCGGCCTCTACCCGCTGCGGGCGGCCCTGCACTTCCTCGGAGACGGTCTCGAGGTGGTCGGCGCGCGTCTGACCCGGGGCCCCGGGCGGGAGGTAGAGACCGCGGGGGCCGCGCTGCTGGCCACTCCCGACGGGGTCACCGCAACCCTCGTCTTCGGCATGGAGCACGCCTATCTCTCCAGGTACGAACTGTGGGGCAGCGAGGGCCGCATCACCGTGGACCGGGCCTTCACCCCGCCGGCAGACCTCGTGCCCGTGATCGGTCTGCACCGCGGCTCCGAGACGGAGGAGATCCGGCTGGAGCCCGCCGACCAGGTCGCGGCCACGGTCGCCGCGTTCGTCACCGCGGTCCGCGCCGGAGCGGCCCCGCGCGCGGACACCCTGCGGCAGGCCGTTCTGCTGGACGACGTGCGCCGTCGTTCGGCATGACGGCCGCGCACCGGCCGCAACCGTCCCTGGACCGGGGCGACCTGGCCGTCTGGCTGCTGACGCCGTCCCGGCTGGCGCCGCCGGCGTGGGACGAACTCGACACGGCCGAGCGACGCCGTGCGGACGCCTTCCGGCTGCGCGGCGACCGCACCCTGTACGCGGCCGCGCACATCGCGCTGCGCCGGCTGGGCGGGTACCTGCGCACGCCGGCCCGGGAGCAGGCGTTCGCCCGGGCGGACTGTCCCCGGCGCGGCGGTCCGCACGGCCGCCCGGTGCTGGTGGGCGCCGGACCCGACGCCCCGCACTTCTCGCTGTCGCACAGCCGGGGCGCGGTCCTCGTCGGCGTGGCCCGCGCTCCGGTGGGCGTCGACGTCGAGAGGCTGCCCCGCCCGGAGCGGGTCGACGTCTGCCGGAAGGCTCTCCACCCGTGGGAGCGCGAAGAGTTGGACGCGCTTCCCGCACCGGACCGACCGGCCCGCTTCGCCCGGCTCCGGGCCCGCAAGGAGGCCTGTCTGAAGGGGACCGGCACGGGGGTCGGCGGCTGGACGTCCGAGGTGTACCTCGGCGAGGGAGGGCCGGGCGCCCCGCCGCGGCTGGACGGCTGGAGCGTCCTCGACGTCCCGTGCGGTCCGGGCCACGCGGCCGCCGTCGCGATGAAGGGAGCGGCCGTCCGCACCGCGGTGCAGCGGTTGCCGCCCGAGGCGGTGCTGGCCGGCGGCCGCGTCCCCGGCACGGATCGACTGCGGCTCGCCGGAGTACGTCATGTCCCTGATGCCGATCACGCGCTCGACGACCTCGTCGGGCGTGAGGCTCCCGATGCACGTGAGGAGGAACTCTTGTGACCGCGGTGGACGACAGGCCTCTGACGGCGACCGAGCCCACGGATGCGCGTGGCCGGGTGGCCGAGCTGCACGAGATCCGTGCCCAGGCGCTGGCCGGCCCGAGCGAGAAGGCGACCCAGGCGCAGCACGCCAAGGGCAAGCTGACCGCCCGGGAGCGGATCGAGCTGCTGGTGGACCCGGGATCCTTCCAGGAGGTCGAGCAGTTGCGCCGGCACCGGGCGACCGGGTTCGGTCTGGAGGCCAAGCGGCCGTTCACCGACGGTGTCATCACCGGCTGGGGC
>NZ_MJAJ01000056.1 GCF_001746365.1 Streptomyces sp. LUP30 | reverse complement strand
CCCGTAATCGGGATCGCACACACGAGAGCGGAACAGCCAGGCGGAATAAGCCCGGCCGTTCACAGCGTCCTCGCTGTGTTTACTTCAAAGGAACCTCATCCTCGGCTTTCACGGCCGGGGACGGGGTATCAACATATCTGGCGTTGATTTTTGGCACGCTGTTGAGTTCTCAAGGAACGGACGCTTCCTTTGTACTCACCCGAACTTCTCGGGCTTTCCTCCGGGCGCTTCCCTTCGTTCTTGCGTTTCCGACTCTATCAGATCTTTTTCTCGATCCGATTCCCTGTCGGCGGGATTGCCTTGGGCTTTCGGACTTTCGCCCGTCGGCCTTTCGACATTCACTACGTTAGCCGATTCCCTCCGCAACTCATAATCGAGTTCCGCGGGCTGGGAATTCAGGCATGCAGGCACGCCGAATTCACTCCCGCTGAGGGGGATCGTAGGTAGTGGGTGGCCGCTTCCGGCTGCAGGCGAACGCCGTACCCGGTTCAAGCGGCTCGGGCTACGTTACGCGCCGTCCATGAGGGAGTCAACTTCGGCGGCGCCGGGGGACGTGGGCCCGATAGGGGCTCACTGTCGGATCGTCAGCGACCCAGTACCGCCAGGGGTGGACGGCTCCGTCGCCCGACACCCCGGTACGCGGACCGTTGCGTACCTGGTCGGAGGGGACCGCGGTGCCCGTCAGGACCCGTAGCGGGGTGTCCCCCGCAGCGCAGGCGTCCGTGCCGTCGAGGGCCCGGTCCACGTCCAGGGCGGTGGCCAGGCGGGCGGGGCCTTTGGCCAGTTCTCTGTCGTGTCGGGCCGAGAGCCGGCGTTTGCGCGCGTGCTCCGCGCCGTCGACGATCTCGCCTGCGCGGAGCAGGACGGCGCTCGCGACGCCCTCCGGACCGCAGACGAGGTTCATGCAGTGCCACATGCCGTAGGTGAAGTAGACGTACACGTGCCCCGGCGGGCCGAACATCACGCCGTTGCGGGCCGTGGGACCGCGATACGCATGGGAGCCGGGGTCGTTCCCGCCGTCGTACGCCTCGACTTCGGTGACGCGCAAGGTGATCGGGCCGTCGGGAGTCGCACGGACGAGCAGGCGGCCGAGGAGATCCGGGGCCACCTCCAGGACGGGGCGGTCGAAGAAGGTCCTGGGCAGCGGCGTACGGTCGGTGGTCGCGATCATGCCCTCCGAGCGTAGTGCAGACCCGTGGGTGCGTCGGGGTGGTCAGCGGGGCGGTCGACTTGTCAGGGTGTGGGGCGGCGGAACCGGCCACGTCGGGATCGCGTTTGTAGGGATCGAGGGATCCCGTCCGAAGAAGGTCGTAGAGGGAGAATCATGGCGTTCAAGAAGCTGCTCGCGAGTCTGGGGGCCGGCGGGGCTTCGGTCGAGACGGTGCTGACCGAGGTCAACGTCGTTCCGGGCGGTGTCGTCCAGGGCGAGGTGCGGATCCAGGGCGGGTCCGTCAACCAGCAGATCGAGGGGCTGTCGGTCGGGCTGCAGGCCAAGGTCGAGGTCGAGAGCGGCGACCAGGAGTACAAGCAGGACATCGAGTTCACGAAGCAGCGCCTCGGGGGCGCCTTCGAGCTCCAGGCGGGTGCCGTGCACGCGGTGCCGTTCGGGCTGGAGATCCCGTGGGAGACGCCGGTCACGATGATCGACGGGCAGGCGTTGCGCGGGATGAACGTCGGCGTGACCACGGAGCTGGAGATCGCGCGAGCCGTGGACTCCGGTGACCTGGACGCGGTCAACGTGCATCCGCTGCCGGCGCAGAAGGCCATTCTGGACGCCTTCATCCAGCTGGGCTTCCGCTTCAAGAACGCGGACCTGGAGCGCGGGCACATCCGGGGCACGCGGCAGAAGCTGCCGTTCTACCAGGAGATCGAGTTCTTCCCGCCGTCGCAGTACCGGGGGCTGAACCAGGTCGAGCTGAGCTTCGTCGCCGACGAGTACGCGATGGACGTCGTACTGGAGATGGACAAGAAGCCCGGTCTGTTCAGCGAGGGCAGTGACACCTTCCGCTCGTTCCAGGTGGGCCTGAACGACTACCAGGGCACCGACTGGCCGGCGTACCTGAACCAGTGGCTGTCCGAGGTCGGCAGCAAGCGCAACTGGTTCTAGGACGTTCCGGACGCTCCCGGAGCAGGACGGTACGGACGGAGGGCCCGGAGTGCCGTACGGCGTTCCGGGCCCTCCGCGCTGTACTCGGCTCGCTCGGGCCGTGCTCGGGCCCGTGCGGGGTACGGAGGTCGTAGGCTCCGAAGGGAATGCCTTTCCGATCTATCAGGAGGTGTCGAGGTGACCGAGCTGAAGAGGCGGCCGCTGCCCCACGATTTCCATCCGCCGGTGCCGTCGTTCACGGTCACGAGCGAGAACGTGAAGGAAGGGGCGGTCCTCGAGGACGCACAGGTCCAGTCCGCGGGGAACACCTCGCCGCACCTGCGCTGGGAGGGCTTCCCGGCCGGGACCAAGAGCTTCGCCGTGACCTGCTACGACCCCGACGCCCCCACGGGCAGCGGGTTCTGGCACTGGGTCCTGTTCGACATCCCCGCCTCGGTGACCGAGCTGCCCGCGGGTGCGGGCAGCAAGGGGTTCGAGGGGCTGCCGGAGGGCGCCGTGCACGCGCGCAACGACTACGGCAGCAAGGACTTCGGCGGGGCCGCACCGCCGCCGGGGGACGGACCGCACCGGTATGTGTTCACGGTCTACGCGGTGGACCAGGAGAAGCTCGGCCCGGACGCCGACGCCTCGCCGGCCGTCGTCGGGTTCAACCTGCGCTTCCATGCGATCGGCCGCGCGCAGTTGATCGGTGAGTACGAACATCCCAAGGAGGGATGAGTCAGCTCATCGTTCACGGAACGTTTGCCCGCCTCTGGTCTTGGAAGTGATCAGAGGCGGGCATTTTTGTTGCCGGGGGTCGCGGGGGTCACCTCCCGTGGAGCAGCAGATATTGCGTTGTCCATCTCGGCGTGCCCGGCCAGAGTTGATCCCAGCCCGCCAGGGGGTGGGCCGGTGCACACAGGAGGTGGGCTGGTATGCGGGACACGCTGGTGCTGAACGCGAGCTTCGAGCCGCTGTCGACGGTGACGTTGAACCGAGCCGTCGTTCTGGTGCTGCAGGACAAGGCCGTCGTCGAGCAGGCCCACCCCGAACTGCGGATGCGTGGAGCGGAGGTCGACATCCCCGCGCCCCGGGTCATCAGGCTGTGCAGGTACGTGCGGGTGCCCTTCCGAAGACAAGCTCCGTGGTCGAGGCGGGGGGTGCTGATCAGGGACCGGCACCGGTGCGCGTACTGCGGTCGTCGGGCGACGACCGTGGACCACGTGGTGCCGAGGGCGCAGGGTGGTCAGGACTCGTGGCTGAACACCGTCGCCTCGTGTGCGGAGGACAACCACCGCAAGGCGGACCGGACTCCGGAGCAGGCGGAGATGCCCTTGCTGCGCCGGCCCTTCGAGCCGACGCCGGCGGACGCGATGCTGCTGGCGCTGGGCCAGGACGACTTGGCCGCGCTGCCGGAGTGGCTGACGCTGGACGCCGCGTAGTCCGCATCCGTACGTGGCCGGGGCCCGCCTTCTCGGGGAAGGCGGGCCCCGGTCGCGTTGCGCGGTCGGTGCGTCGGCGGTCAGTCGATGGACGGCTTCTCGCGGCGTTCGTTGCCGCCACCGCCGTTGCCGCCTCCGTTGCCGGAGTTGTTGCCGCCCGAACCGCCGCCGAACGGGCCGAAGTTGCCCATGGCGCCGGACAGGCCCTTCAGGGCGTCGCCGATCTCGCTGGGGACGATCCAGAGTTTGTTGGCGTCGCCCTCGGCGATCTTCGGGAGCATCTGGAGGTACTGGTAGGACAGGAGCTTCTGGTCGGGGTCGCCGGCGTGGATGGCCTCGAAGACCGTGCGCACGGCCTGGGCCTCGCCCTCGGCGCGCAGGGCGGCCGCCTTGGCCTCGCCCTCGGCGCGCAGGATCTGGGACTGCTTCTCGCCCTCGGCGGTGAGGATGGCGGCCTGGCGCGTGCCCTCGGCGGTGAGGATGGCGGCGCGCTTGTCACGGTCGGCGCGCATCTGCTTCTCCATCGAGTCCTGGATGGAGGTGGGCGGTTCGATCGCCTTGAGCTCGACGCGGTTGACGCGGATGCCCCACTTGCCGGTGGCCTCGTCGAGGACGCCGCGCAGGGCCGCGTTGATCTCCTCGCGGGAGGTGAGGGTCCGCTCCAGGTCCATGCCGCCGATGATGTTGCGCAGGGTGGTGACGGTGAGCTGCTCGATCGCCTGGATGTAGCTGGCGACCTCGTAGGTGGCGGCCCGGGCGTCGGTCACCTGGTAGTAGATGACCGTGTCGATGTTGACGACCAGGTTGTCCTGGGTGATCACCGGCTGGGGCGGGAAGGGCACGACCTGTTCGCGCAGGTCGATGCGGTTGCGGATGGTGTCGATGAACGGGACGACGATGTTGAGGCCGGCGTTCAGCGTGCGCGTGTAGCGCCCGAAGCGCTCCACGATGGCGGCGCTGGCCTGCGGGATGACTTGGATCGTCTTGATCAGGGCGATGAAGACCAACACCACCAGAATGATCAGGACGATGATGACCGGTTCCATCGTCGGATCCCCCTACCCTTCTCCGCCTCGGCGTTTCGGAAGATCTTATGCCTGTTGAAGATCTTGCTGGTCGAGTCTGACAGACCGTCGTGCGGCTCGCGAGGTGTTCGGTCGACTTACGTCGTGCGGGAGTTGGGCAAGGTCAGATGACGATCGCCGTGGCCCCCTCGATGTCCACGACGTCGACCTGCTGCCCGACGTCGTAGGCGCGGTCGCCGTCGAGTGAACGCGCCGACCAGATCTCTCCGGCGAGCTTGATGCGTCCGCCCGCGCCGTCGACGCGTTCCAGGACGACGGCCTGCTTGCCCTTCAACGCGTCGATGCCGGTCGCGAGTTGGGGGCGCTGCCTGCTGTGCCGGGTCGCGATGGGACGGACGACGGCGATCAGCGCGACCGAGACGACGATGAAGACGAGCACTTGGGCGACGACGCCCAGGCCGAGCCCCGCGGCGACTGCGGCGGCCACGGCGCCGACCGCGAGCATGCCGAACTCGGGCATCGCGGTCACCACGAGCGGGATACCGAGCGCTGCCGCACCGACCAGCCACCACACCCACGCGTCGATGTCGTTCACAGGGTCATGGTAGGGCCGGGGTCCCGTCGCGGACAGGGCGCGAGGGGGGCGGCACGGGGTCAGGACAGGGGCAGGCCCTGGGCGGTCCAGCGTTCGCCGACCTGTTCCACGACGAGCGGGAGGCCGAAGCAGAGGGAGAGGTTGCGGGAGGTGAGTTCGAGTTCGACGGGGCCCGCGGCGAGGACCTTGCCCTGGCGGATCATGAGGACGTGGGTGAAGCCGGGAGCGATCTCCTCGACGTGGTGCGTGACCATGATCATCGAGGGGGCGATGGGGTCGCGGGCGAGGCGACCGAGACGGCGTACGAGGTCCTCGCGGCCGCCGAGGTCGAGGCCGGCGGCCGGCTCGTCGAGGAGCAGCAGCTCGGGGTCGGTCATCAGGGCGCGGGCGATGAGGGTCCGCTTGCGCTCGCCCTCGGAGAGGGTGCCGAACTTCCGGTCGAGGTAGTCGCTCATGCCGAGGCGGTCGAGGAAGGCGCGGGCGCGCTGCTCGTCGACGTCCTCGTACTCCTCCTGCCAGCCGGCCGTCATGCCGTACGCGGCGGTCAGCACGGTCTGCAGGACGGTCTGGCGCTTGGGGAGCTTGTCGGCGAGGGCGATGCCGGCCATGCCCACGCGCGGGCGCAGCTCGAAGACGTCGGTGCCGGGCTTGCCGAGGGGCTCGCCGAGGACGGAGACGTCGCCGGAGCTCGGGAAGAGGTAGGTGGACGCGATGTTCAGGAGGGTCGTCTTGCCGGCCCCGTTGGGACCGAGGATGACCCAGCGCTCGCCTTCCTTGACCGACCAGGAGACCTGGTCCACGAGAGCCCGGCCCTCACGGACCACGGTTACGTCCTGAAGCTCCAGAACATCGCTCATGAGCGGGTTGTCTCCCCTTGCAGTGTGGCCGGTCGGTTGTCGCGGGCGCCTGTGGCTCGGACCGCCGCGCGTGGGTGGCGCGGCCCCTCCGGGAAAATCTACGCCACCGGTCGGGCGGCCCGTTCCATCGGTCCGGTCCTTAGGCTGGGGGCATGCTTTCGGAACCGCGCTCTGGTCGCCTTGCCGCTTGGGGAAATGCCCTGTTGGCCGGATTCGTCTCGCCGGACGACGCCGTGCTCGCCATCGTCGGGGAGGACGCCGTCCATCGGGTGGAAGGGCTGCCGGGCGAGTCCGCGCCCGTCGGGCTCACGCTGGCGCTGGGCCGGCTGCGGGCGCTGGGGGTGACCGGGCTGCGGCTCGCGCTGCCCGTCTCGGGCCATCCGCTGGGGCTGAGCGGGCCGCCGGAGTTCAACGCGCGGGCGCTGGACGCGCGGGAGGCGGTGGTCTGTCACGGCGCCGGTCACGGGCTGGTGCCCGAGGTGTCCGAGGCCGGTCCGGCCGGGGACATGCACGTCGAGGTGGTCTGGCACTGCCTGCCGGTGCGGGAGGCCCCGCCGGCGGACGTGCCGTCGCTGGGCGAGGCGGAGCGGGAGCTGGCGGAGGCGCTGCGGGACGCCACGGCGGTGCTGTCGCGGCTGGACGTGGCCGGGTCGGGGCCGGTGGCCGAGGCGGCGATCGACGCGTACCGGGCGCGGTCGGAGCAGGGGCGGGAGGTGCTGGCGCCGGGGTATCCGCCGCGGGCGGTGCGGGTGCTGGAGCTGGCGCAGCGAGTGCAGCTGCTGGTGTCGCTCGCCCAGGAGAACGGGCACGGGGGTGCGGTCAGCTCCGCGGAGATGGCGGCTCGCTCCGAGGCGTTGCGGCCGGTGGAGCGGACGGCTCGGCGGGCGCTGGTCGCCGCCTACAACTCCGTTGTGGAGGAGCGGGAGCGCGGGGTTCGGTGAGCGTGGGCGGACGGACTGCCCTCGAGTCGGTGGGCGCGGCTTCGGGCTGTGCCGAAGGCGCGTCGTCCTGTGCGGGGTACGCGCAGGGGCCCGTGCGTCGTCGTCGACGCGTGGGCCTCTGCGCGGCCTCGGCTGCGAGGTCAGCCGTTGACGCCCGTGTTGCCGAAGGCCGGGTTCAGCAGGCCGATCACGTTGACGCTGTTGCCGACCACGTCGACCGGAACGTTGACCGGGACCTGGACGAGGTTGCCCGAGACGACGCCCGGCGACTTCACGGCCGCGCCTTCGGCGCCCGCGTCGGCGACGGCCGCTCCGGCCGAGGCGCCGGCGGCGATGCCGGCGACGGTGAGGGCCACAGCGGTCTTCTTGGCGATGTTCATGGAAAGGGTTCCTCCTGCGGTTGCGTGTCCGACCCGGCCGAGGGCCGTGCGCTGTCCAACGTGGGGATGATCGGGAACGGTGCGGTCGCCGGGGCCGGAAAGGCCCGTTCGGGCCATTGGGACTACAGAGCTACGGGACGACAAACAGACCGGCCTCTCCCGGTGGGGGCCGGGAGAGGCCGAAGATCACCACGGGTCCGGAAGGACCTCAGCGGTTCAGTGGTTGAGGCCCAGGTTGCCGAAGGCCGGGTTCAGCACGCCGATCACGTTGACGCTGTTGCCGACCACGTTGACCGGAACGCTGACCGGGGCCTGGACGAGGTTGCCCGAGACGACGCCCGGCGAGCTCTTGGCCTCGCCGAGGGCGGTGGCGCCGTCGGCGGCGGAGGCCAGACCGGCGCCTGCGGCCACCAGGCCGCCGGCCACCATCGTCACAGCCGCGGCCTTCTTCAGGTTCTTCACTTCTGAGCCCTCCTCGCGATCGCCGCGGCAGTCGCCGCGGCACGCAGGGAGAACGGCGGAGACCGTCGAAGGATGCGCCATCCGGGGGACATTCCCACGACGGTATGAATCTCGGATCGGAAGGTAACCCTCCCAGCTGCCCGGCGCGGAGCAGCCCGTCGGCTCGTTTCAGCCGGCCACGCCGTGGCGCACGGCCCACAGGGCGGCCTGGGTGCGGTCCGCGAGATCGAGTTTCATCAGGATGTTCGAGACGTGCGTCTTGACGGTCTTCTCGGAGAGGACCAGGGCGCGGGCGATCTCGCGGTTCGAGCGGCCGTCCGCTATCAGGCCGAGGACTTCGCGCTCCCGTTCGGTGAGCGAACCCCCGCGGCCCTGGCCCGAGTTGGCCTCGTCCTGGGACAGGAGCGCGCCGGCGACCTCCGGCTGGAGCAGGATGTGGCCGGCGTGGACCGAGCGGATGGCGCCGGCCAGGGCGTCGGGGTCCACGTCCTTGTAGACGTATCCGGCGGCGCCGGCGCGCAGGGCCGGGACGACCGTGCGCTGTTCGGTGAAGCTGGTGACGATCAGCACGCGCGCGGGGTTGGCCAGTTCGCGGAGCCTGCGCAGGGCGTCGACGCCGTCCATGCCGGGCATCTTGACGTCCATCAGGACCACGTCGGGGCGCAGTTCCTCGGCGAGGGCCACTCCTGCGGCCCCGTCGGCGGCCTCGCCGACGACCTCGATGTCGTCCTGCACCTCCAGGAAGGTGCGCAGCCCCCGGCGGACGACCTGGTGGTCGTCCACGAGCAGCACCTTGATTGCGTCAGCCACCGGGAGCCTCCATCTCGATCGCGGTGCCCCTGCCGGGCGCCGATTCCACCGTGAGTGTGCCGCCGACGCCGCTCGCCCGGTCCCGCATCGACACCAGGCCCAAGTGACGGCCCGCCCTGCGGACCGTCGACGGGTCGAAGCCGCTGCCGTCGTCCGTGACGCGCAGGACCGTGTCCTGGCCGCGCTTGTGCAGGGTGACTGCCACCTGGTCCGCGCCGGAGTGGCGCAGGGCGTTGTGCAGGGCTTCCTGGGCGACCCGCAGGAGGGCCTCCTCCTGGGCGGCGGGCAGTGCCCGGACACCGGTGCTGGTGAAGGTCACGCGGGCGCTGTGCGCGCGGTCGAGGACCTGGATGTGGGTGCGCAGGGTGGCGACCAGGCCGTCCTCGTCGAGCGCGGCCGGCCTCAACTCGACCACGGCGGCGCGCAGTTCGTCGGCGGCTTCGGCGGCCAGGGCGGCGACCTGCTGCAGTTCGCCCTTCGCGCGTACGGGATCGCGGTCGACGAGGGCCGCGGCCGCCTGGGCCGTCAGGCGCAGGGAGAACAGCTTCTGGCTGACGGCGTCGTGCAACTCGTGGGCCAGCCGGGAGCGTTCCTCGGCGATCGTCAGCTCGCGACTGCGTTCGTACAGGCGGGCGTTGGTGAGTGCTATCGCGGCGTGCTGGGCGAGGATCGACAGCAGTTCCTCGTCGTCCTCGGTGAAGCCGCAGCCGCCCTCGGGCTTGACGCAGTTCTTGTTGGCGAGGAACAGGGCGCCGATGACCTCGTCGCCGTCGCGGACGGGCAGGCCCAGGAAGTCGGACATCTCGGGGTGGGCGGAGGGCCAGCCCTCGAAGCGCGCGTCCTTGCGGACGTCGGCGAGGCGCTCGGGCCTGGCCTCGTGCAGCATCGCCGCCAGGATGCCGTGCTGGCGGGGCAGGGGGCCGATGGCCTTCCACTGCTCGTCGCTGACGCCGTCCACGACGAACTGGGCGAAGCCTCCGTGATCGTCGGGGACGCCCAGGGCGGCGTACTGCGCGTTCAGCAGTTCACGGGCGGAGGCAACGATCGTCTTGAGGACGTCGCGCACCTCCAGGTGCCTGCTCATGGCCAGCAGCGCGGAGCTCACCGCGGCGAGGCCGGACCGGGGGCCTTGACTCATGTCCTCACGGTACCGGCGGGGTCCGACGGCGTGGATCGGGCCTGTGGCGGCCGTGGGCGGGACGGGAGACCTAGGGCAGAGGTCCCGGGCGCATCGGCCTACGCCGTGCGGACGAGGCGTCGGGACGTACGACGAAGGGCCCCTTCCGTCTGCGTCCCGCGTCCGAGGCGGGGGCGGCGGGCCGGTTCCTAGGTTGGGGTCACCGCCGGGTCGGAGGCGGTCCGCCGCGACGAGGGGACGGTTGTCATGCCGGTAGCGATCATCACAGGGGCGTCGAAGGGGCTGGGGCGGGCGTTGGCCGAGGCGCTGGCGGCCCGGGGCTGGGACCTGGTGCTCGACGCCAGGACGGCGGAGGTGCTGAAGGCGGCGGCGGCCTCCGTGGCGTCGTACGGGACCCGGGTCGAGGCCCGCGCCGGGGATGTCACCGATCCGGGGCACCGGGCCGGGCTTGTGGCGGCCGCCCGGCGGCTCGGGGGCTGCGACCTGCTGGTGAACAACGCGAGCGCGCTGGGCGCGGAACCGCTGGTACGGCTGGAGGCGTTGCCCCTGGACGGGCTGCGGCGGGCGCTGGAGGTGAACGTGGTGGCGGCCCTGGGCCTGGTCCAGGAGGCGTTGCCGCTGCTGCGTGGCGCTCGGGCGGGCGCGGTGATCACCGTCAGCTCGGACGCGGCCGCCGAGGCGTACGGGACGTGGGGCGGCTACGGGGCGTCCAAGGCGGCGCTGGACCAGCTCGCGGCGGTGCTCGGCGAGGAGGAGCCGGGGCTGCGGGTGTGGGCGGTGGACCCCGGTGACATGGCCACGGACCTGTACGCGGCGGCGGTCCCCGAGGACGACGGCCCCCGCCCCGATCCGGCCGCGGTGGCGCCGGCCTTCCTTCGGTTGCTGGACGAGCGCCCGCCGAGCGGGCGGTACGGGGCTCCGGCACTTCTGGAGGCGCGGCGATGACGCTGACGGCGGGGGTCCCGCGCGAGCCCGTCCGAGGGTGGCGGAAGGTGCCCGAGGGGTTGTCGGCGCGGGTGCCGGCCGAGCAGCGCGGGCCGGGGCGGGGCCGGGACGACGTCAGGCTGCTGGTGTCGCGGGGCACGGCGGTGGCGCATCACGCGTTCCGGGAGCTGCCGGGCCTGCTGCGGGCCGGTGACGTGCTGGTGGTGAACACCTCGCCGACGCTGGCGGCGGCCGTCGACGGGCGGGTCGGGCACGCGCGCGTGGCGGTGCACTTCTCCACGCGCGGGGACGACGGGCGGTGGGCGGTCGAGCTGCGCGAGCCGGACGGCGCGGGCACGTCCCGCGCGCGGGCGGGCGGTCCGGCGGGTTCCCGGGTGCGGCTGCCCGGGGGTGTCCGGATGACGCTGGAGGAGCCGCTGGTTCGGGGCGGCGGGCGGCTGTGGTGGGCCCGGGTCTCCCCCGGCGGGGTCGTTCCCGGGCTGCTGCGGGAGTACGGGCGGCCCATCCGTTACTCCTACACGGAGCGGGACCAGCCGCTGTCCGTCTACCAGACGGTGTTCGCGCTGCCGTCGGGGGACGGGTCGGGCAGTGCGGAGATGCCCAGTGCGGCGCGGCCCTTCACGTCGGCCCTGGTGACGGAGCTGGTGAGCCGCGGGGTGCAGTTCGCGCCGGTCACGCTGCACACCGGGGTCGCCTCGGCGGAGGTCCACGAGCCGCCGTATCCGGAGCGGTTCGCGGTGCCCGAGGCGTCGGCCCTGCTGATCGGCGCCGTGCGGACCGGGGGCGGTCGGGTGATCGCCGTCGGCACGACCGCCGTGCGGGCGGTGGAGTCGGCGGCCGACGCCGACGGGGTCGTCCGCGCGCGTGCGGGGTGGACGGATCTCGTCGTCACTCCCGCGCGCGGGGTGCGGGTGGTGGACGGGCTGCTGACCGGGCTGCACGAGCCGGAGGCCTCGCATCTGCTGATGCTGGAGGCGGTGGCGGGGCGGGCCGCGATCGAACGCGGCTACGACGAGGCGCTGGACGCGCGCTACCTGTGGCACGAGTTCGGGGACCTGCATCTCATCCTGCCGGAGGAGAGCCCTGACACATTGCATTGCTTTGGCAACTAGCTGTGAGAACGATCTAAGAGGCATGTGAGGCCGCACATAGGGCGCACATCACGTACTAGGGCCATTAGGAGACAAAGGGGCACCCGGTGAACGGGGCAGATGGTTCTATCTGTCCCGATTTGCCCTTCCCCGCTCCACTACCGGGGATCGTACGTCACACCTTTGCCTGGGCATTTTGCGGCCGCTAAGAATTGCTCTCGTCGCTCAGCGCCGTGGGTTCAGCCCGCGGCGCTCGTGCCTCAAGCACCCGCTGTCCGCCGTCGGACGAAGTGAGCGACCTCCGCGCTATTCGAAGAGGTCCTTCCGCATGCCCAAGAACACTCACAAGATCGCGATCGCCGGTGCGGCCACCCTCGGTGCCGCCGCCCTCGCCTTCTCGGTGGTGCCGGCCGACGCGCAGACGACCACTACGGACGCCGTCTCCTCGGCCCGGGTCGCCTACAGCTCCCAGCCGGTGCAGGACGTCAAGACCAGTGTGACCGACCAGCTGGCCGCGACGAGCGTGAAGGTCGACGCCATCCAGGCCAAGAAGAAGGCCGCCGAGGCCGCGGCCGCCAAGAAGAAGGCCGCAGCCGCGAAGGCCGTGGCCGCGAAGAAGAAGGCGGCCGCCAGGGCCGCCGCCAAGCGGAAGGCCGCCGCCAAGGCCGCCGCCTCGCACAAGGCCAAGGAGGCCGCGAACCGGTCCGCCAAGCGCGCCGCGATCAAGAAGGCCACCGTCCGGCACTACGCCAACAACCTTGACGGCTGGATCAAGCACTCCCTGGACATCATGAAGTCCAAGGGCATCCCGGGCAGCTACCACGGGCTGCACAAGAACATCATGCGGGAGTCCTCGGGCAACCCGAACGCGATCAACGACTGGGACATCAACGCCATCAACGGCATCCCGTCCAAGGGTCTGCTGCAGGTGATCCCGCCGACGTTCACGGCGTACCACGTCTCGGGCACCTCCTGGAACATCTACGACCCGATCGCCAACATCACGGCCGCCGCGAACTACGCGGCCGACAAGTACGGCTCGATCGACAACGTGAACAGCGCGTACTGACCCCCCACACACACACGCCGAAGGGCGGCGTCTCCCCGGTCGGGAGACGCCGCCCTTCGGCGTTGTCCGGACGAACTACTTGCGCATGACCTCGGGCTCGTGGCGGCGCAGGAAGCGTGCCACGAAGAAGCCGCAGATCACACCGAGGACGATCAGCGCGATCATGTCCAGACTCCAGGCGCCGACGGTGTGCTCCCACAGCGGGTCCGTGCCGCCGCCGTCCTTGGGCGGGCTGATCTTGTTGAAGTCCAGCGTGGCGCCCGCGGCCGCGACGGCCCAGCGCGAGGGCATCAGGTACGAGAACTCGTTGACGCCCACCGCGCCGTTCAGGGTGAACAGACAGCCGGTGAACACGACCTGGATGATCGCGAACATGACCAGCAGCGGCATGGTCTTCTCGGCCGTCTTCACCAGCGACGAGATGACCAGACCGAACATCATCGAGGTGAAGCCCAGCGCCATGATCGGGATGGACAGCTCGAACATGGTGGCGCCGCCGAGGACCAGGCCCTCCTTCGGGATCTCCCGGCTCGCGAAGCCGATGACGCCGACCAGCAGGCCCTGCAGCACGGTGACCACGCCGAGCACGAACACCTTGGACATCAGGTACGCGGACCGCGACAGGCCCGTCGCCCGTTCCCGCTCGTAGATGACCCGTTCCTTGATCAGCTCACGGACGGAGTTCGCCGCACCCGCGAAGCAGGCGCCCACCGCGAGGATCAGCAGGACGGTGGTGGCCGTGCCGTTGGGGATGATCCGCCCGCTCTTCGGGTTGACCGGGTTGGGCAGCAGGCTGTTGCCCGAGTCGATCAGCAGGCTCACCGCGCCGAGGACGGCCGGCAGGATCACCGTCAGGGCCAGGAAGCCCTTGTCGGAGGCGATCACCGACACATAGCGGCGCACCAGCGTGACGAACTGGGACATCCAGCCCTGCGGCTTCGGCGGCTTCATCGCCTGCATCGGCGGCATCTGTACGGACTGCGGCGCGACGGCGTCGATGTCCGCGGCGTACATCTGGTAGTGCTGCGAACCCTTCCAGCGGCCCGCCCAGTCGTAGTCGCGGTAGTTCTCGAAGGCGGAGAAGACGTCGGCCCAGGTGTCGTAGCCGAAGAAGTTCAGCGCCTCCTCGGGCGGCCCGAAGTAGGCCACGGCCCCGCCCGGCGCCATCACGAGCAGCTTGTCGCAGATCGCCAGTTCGGCCACCGAGTGCGTGACGACCAGGACCGTGCGGCCGTCGTCGGCCAGGCCGCGCAGCAGCTGCATCACGTCGCGGTCCATGCCCGGGTCGAGACCGGAGGTCGGCTCGTCCAGGAAGATCAGCGACGGCTTGGTGAGGAGCTCCAGAGCCACCGAGACGCGCTTGCGCTGGCCGCCGGAGAGGGAGGTGACCTTCTTCTCCTTGTGGATGTCCAGCTTCAGCTCGCGCAGCACCTCGTCTATGCGGGCGTCACGCTCGGCGGCGGTGGTGTCGGCCGGGAAGCGGAGCTTGGCCGCGTACTTGAGGGCCTTCTTGACGGTCAGTTCCTTGTGCAGGATGTCGTCCTGCGGGACCAGACCGATGCGCTGACGCAGCTCGGCGAACTGCTTGTAGAGGTTGCGGTTGTCGTAGAGGACATCGCCCTGGTTGGCGGGCCGGTAGCCGGTCAGCGCCTTGAGGAGCGTCGACTTGCCGGAACCGGACGGTCCGATGACCGCGATCAGCGACTTCTCCGGGACGCCGAAGGAGACGTCCTTGAGGATCTGCTTGCCGCCGTCGACCGTCACCGTCAGGTGGCGGGCCGAGAAGGAGACCTCGCCGGTGTCGACGAACTCCTCGAGCCGGTCGCCGACGATCCGGAACGTCGAGTGGCCGACGCCGACGACGTCGGCCGGCCCGAGCTGGACCGAGCCGCCCTTGGGGATCGGCTGGCCGTTGACATAGGTGCCGTTGTGCGAGCCGAGGTCGCGGATCTCCATCCGGCCGTCGGGCGTCGAGTGGAACTCGGCGTGGTGACGGGAGACCTGGAGGTCCGAGACGACGAGCTCGTTCTCCAGCGCGCGGCCGATGCGCATCACGCGGCCGAGGGAGAACTGATGGAACGTGGTGGGGCTGCGGTCGCCGTAGACCGGCGGCGCCCCCGCGCCACCACCGGGCACCTGCTGCACATACGGCTCGCCCGCGCCCTGCTGCTGCGGCACGTGCGGCGGCGCCTGCTGCGGCTGCTGCCAGCCGGCCTGCGGCGACTGCCCGGACTGCTGCTGCGGCGCGCCCTGGGCCCAGCCCGGGTTCGCGGCCTGCGCGGCGTACGGCTGTTGCCGGGGCTGCGCGGCGGGCGCCTGCGCGCCCGAGACGCTCACGCGCGGTCCGTCGGTCGCGTTGCCCAGGTGCAGCGCCGAGCCGGGACCGATCTCCAGCTGCTGGATCCGCTGCCCCTGCGCGAACGTGCCGTTGGTGCTGCCGTGGTCCTCGACGACCCAACTGCGGCCGTTGTGGCTGACCGTGGCGTGTCGCCAGGAGACCCTGGCGTCGTCGAGGACGATGTCGCCCTGCGGATCACGTCCGAGGGTGTAAGACCTGGACGGATCGAGCGTCCAGGTGCGTCCGTTCAATTCCAGTACGAGTTCCGGCACTCCAGCCCCACTGAGTTGTCCCCCGAGTTAACCCCAACGACGGGGAGTCTAGGGATGTCGAACATCGGGGGGAACTATTTCAGTAGCGGCCCCCTGACCGAAAGTCGGGCCTTGTGAAGAGCCCGCACACGCGTGTCGGCCGTTCCCGTTGACGGGGTTGAAAACGGCCCGGAGAGTGGTAAAGGCACGCGAGGGGGACGGAAGCGGCGATCTTCGCCGTTCCCCACCGCGGATCGGGGGGTCTGCATGAGTGCCGGCACGGTTGTCGAAGGCGGCGGGAGCACGGTGCGCGGCAGGGGCGTGCCGTGGACGGACGTGCTGCTGGCCGCCGTTGCCGCGGTGAGCTGGGCGTTGATCGGGATGGCGGGGACCGCGGCGCTCGGGCTGCATCTGCTGAAGGCGGACACGGCGGGCTCGTTGGGCACGATGACGGCCGCGGTGGTGGCCCTGGGAGCGGGCGGCTCGGTGACTCCGTCCGGTGATGTGTCCGCCTTCGGGCTGACCGGCGCGGAGGCGGACACCGCCATCGAGATCACGCCACTGGGGGTGAGCCTGGTCGGCGCGCTGCTCCTGTCGTGGTTCTTCCTCCGGTCCCTGCGCGCGGCCGGAGGGGTGATCGCCCCCGCCGAACTCCTCGCGCGCGCAGGGGCGGTGGTCGCGCTGTTCGTGGCGATGCTCGGCGGACTCGCCTGGGCGGGGCACGACGTCATCACGCTCGACGGGAGCTCGCTGGGCCTCGACGACCTGCCCGGCGGCGGGGGCGGCGGCGGGGGCGGCCTGGAGATCCCCGGGCTCGGGGACGTCGGCGGGCTGCTGCCCGACCGGCTCGGCGACCTCGTCCACGCGAAGGCCGCGGTCGGCTTCACCGTGGACACCGCGCCCACGCTCCTCGGCGGTCTCGGCTGGTCGCTCGGCATCCTGCTGATCGCCCTGGCTGCCTCGCGCCGCACACCGCTGCCCCGCGGCTGGCAGGCGGTGCACCGCGTGGTGCGCCCGGCGGCGTCCGCCGTCGTCACGGTGGCCCTGGCGGCGGTGGCGGCCGGGCTCGCCGCGGCGGCGTACGCGGCGATCGGCGACGCCCACCCCCGGCGGCTCGCGGGGGCGGCGCTGCTCGGCGCTCCGAACGGGGTCTGGCTGGGCATCCCGATCGGCCTGTTCGTCCCGTGGGACGGGCAGGCGACGGGCGCCCTGGCCTCCGTCCTCCCCGACCCGCTGGACGATCTGCTGGGCGCGGGCGCCCGGCGGCCGGTGACGCTGGGCCGCCTGGCCGAACTCGACGGACGGGTGTGGCTGCTGGCGGTGGCGGCAGCGCTGCTGATGCTGCTGGCGGGCGTGCTGACGGCGGTGCGGACGCCTTTACGGGCGGAGAACCCGCGAACCGGGCAGGGGGCGGCGGCAGCCGGACCCGGGCGGGGCGGACGTCGCTTCGGCACGTTCGCCGGGTGGTGCGCCGTCCGGCTGGGGGTCGCGACCGCGCTGGCGTTGCCGTCGGCGGCCTGGCTGACGGACGTGTCCGTCAACGCGTCGCTCTCCGTACTGGGCTTCGACGCCTTCGGGGCCGGGATCGAGCTGCACGGACGCCTCGGACCGGCGTTGCTCCTGGGCGCCCTGTGGGGAGCGGGTGCGGGGTTCGTCGGTGCGTCGCTGGCCTGGGCCACGGGGGCCGCGGGACGACGGGCCGCGCCGTTGGCACGCGGTGACGCGGTCGATGGCGCGGCGACCCCCGGCGGGGGTGCGGGGCGTCCGGGACCCGGCGGACCTCCGGCGCCTTCGCGGCTCACGGACGACCTGGTCGGGCCGTACGCTCCGGGTGCGCCCTCGTACCGGCCGCCCAACCCGGCGACCAACCCGTATCTGCACCTCCCGGACGACCTGCGCGGCGCACGGGACGCCGGGCCGGGCAGGGCACCGAAACCGGGGGCCGGGCAGGGGCAGCAGGGGCAGCAGGGGCAGCAGGGGCAGCAGGGGCAGCAGGGGCAGCAGGGGCAGCAGGGGCAGCAGGGGCAGCAGGGGCACGATGGCACGACCGAGCGGTCGCGGTCCCACGAGAGCTCGCGCCGGAACGAGGCCCCGCCGCCCGGACCGGACGACGTCTACGGGGCGCCGACCGTGGTCCGTCCGATCGGGCCGCCGCCGCGCACCCCACGAGGACGGCCGCCGTTGGGCCCGGACGACGGGCCGCCACCGCCCCCTCCGCCTCCTCCGCTGCCGCCCAGGGGGCCGAGGACGCCGCGCGGATCGCGGTGAAGGAGGCCGGGAAGCAGAATCGAGGAGTCGGCAACCGTCCGTCGAGGCCCACGCCACCTCTCCGACATCCACTGTTACCTGTCCGTCAGGCGGACCGCGGCGGCGAACGGCACTGGGTGCCGGATACGGTGGGTACACCATGAGCGCTTCGCAGACCTCGTCCTCCGACGTCCCCACACTCCTTGTCAAGATCTTCGGCAAGGACAGGCCGGGCATCACGGCCGGCCTCTTCGACACCCTCGCCGCCTACTCCGTCGACGTGGTCGACATCGAGCAGGTCGTCACGCGAGGCCGGATGGTGCTGTGCGCGCTCGTGACCGAGCCGCCGGCCGGCCTGGAGGGCGACCTGCGGTCGACGGTCCACAGCTGGGCCGAGTCGATGAAGATGCAGGCCGAGATCATCTCCGGCCTCGGCGACAACCGGCCGCGCGGCCTCGGGCGGTCGCTGGTCACCGTGCTCGGGCACCCGCTCACCGCGGAGGCCACCGCTGCGATCGCCGCGAAGATCACCAAGGCCGGCGGCAACATCGACCGTATCTTCCGGCTGGCCAAGTACCCCGTCACCGCCGTCGAGTTCGCCGTCTCCGGTGCGGAGACCGGGCCGCTGCGCACCGCGCTGGTCAAGGACGCCGGGGTGCTCGGCGTGGACGTCGCCGTGGTGGACGCGGGGCTCTACCGCCGCGCCCAGCGGCTCGTCGTCATGGACGTCGACTCGACCCTCATCCAGGACGAGGTGATCGAGCTCTTCGCCGCGCACGCCGGCTGCGAGGACCAGGTCGCCGAGGTGACGGCGGCCGCGATGCGCGGGGAGCTGGACTTCGAACAGTCGCTGCACGCGCGCGTGGCGCTGCTGGAAGGGCTGGACGCCTCGGTCGTGGACAAGGTGCGCGCCGAGGTGCGGCTGACTCCGGGGGCGCGCACACTGATCCGGACGCTGAAGCGGCTCGGCTACCAGGTGGGCGTCGTCTCCGGCGGTTTCACCCAGGTCACCGACGATCTGCAGGAGCGGCTCGGGCTGGACTTCGCGCAGGCCAACACGCTGGAGATCGTCGACGGCAGGCTGACCGGCCGGGTCACCGGCGAGATCGTGGACCGCGCGGGCAAGGCGCGGCTGCTGCGTCGGTTCGCCGCCGAGGCGGGCGTTCCCCTCTCCCAGACCGTCGCGATCGGCGACGGCGCCAACGACCTCGACATGCTCAACGCGGCCGGTCTCGGGGTCGCCTTCAACGCCAAGCCGGTGGTGCGCGAGGCGGCGCACACGGCGGTGAACGTGCCGTTCCTGGACACCGTCCTCTACCTGCTGGGCATCACCCGCGAAGAGGTCGAGGCCGCGGAGACGCACGACGAGCGATAGCCCCGCCTCCCGGGCCCGCAGGGGACCGGGCCGTACGGGGCACGTGCGGGGGCGGGCGCAGGGCGTGGACCTGCGAGGCTGCGGCAGGGACCCGGGGATCGGTGGGGGCGGGCGCCCACGGGCTGCCGGGTGACCGCGTGACGCGAACGCGCTCGCGGCGAACGTGGACGAGGAGAGCCCGGCGTCGCTGCGGCGCCGGGCTCTCGTGTGTGCCGGTCAGGTCACTCTTCGGGGGCCCAGTAGTCGATCAGCGTGCCCGCCCCCGGCTCCAGGGCCTTCCAGGGGCCGTCGAAGGAGACGACGGCGAAAGCGGCGGCCGGGAAGCCGCGACGGCGCATGCGCTCGCCCGCGTCGCCGTCGGACCGCCCGGACAGGATGTCGGCGAGTCCCTGGATCCCGGGGTTGTGGCCGACCATGACGATGTTGCGCACGTCGTCGGGGCTTTCGTTGAGCAGGGCGATCAGCTCGCCCGGGGAGGCCTCGTAGATCCGCTCCTCGTAGACGGTTTTCGGCCGCTGCGGGAACTCGTGGACCGCGAGTTTCCACGTCTCCCGGGTGCGGGTCGAGGTGGAGCACAGGGCCAGGTCCACGTGGATGCCGGTGTCGGTCAGCCTGCGTCCGGCGACGGCCGCGTCCCTACGGCCCCGCTCAGCGAGCGGGCGCTCATGGTCGGTCACCTCCGGCCAGTCGGCTTTCGCATGGCGGAAGAGGACGATCCTGCGGGGTTCTTCGACGCTCATGAGTCCCAGCTTCGCATGAAACAGGCCAGCGGGCGCAGGGAGTTGACAGGGGTCTTCACCAGCGCTCGGAAGCCGTTCGAAGGAGCTTTGCCGGTACGGCGCCGCCCCTCGCCGAGGACTGCACGGCCTCGGGCAGGAAGGCGCGGCCCGCGGCGGCTGCCTCAGCGGGCGATCAGCATCTGCACGCGCTCGACGAGATGGGTGATCACCGGGTCGCTGCCGGCCGCGTGGGCGTCGGCCGGGTTCAGTATCAGCAGGAGCAGGGTGGCGAAGGCGAGCGTGGGGAGGGCGAGGGCCCACCAGGGAAGCCGGGTCTCGACGCCGCCCGAGGCAGCCGGACGGGGCCGGGTGTGCGTTGGGGCCGACATGGGTGCCTCCGCTGTCCTCGAAGGGTCCGTGGACCGTGGTCCCCGAACCGTGGAGGTGATCGCTGTCCGCGGTCACACTTCGAAGGTACGGACCCGGCGGCCTTCAACCCATCCGGTGATCCACCCACTTGACCCTGACCCTCACCCCCTAGGGGACGGGGGGTTAACCCCACTCCCGCGCGGGCCCACACGCCCGAGCCCGCCGGCGTCCGCGCCCTGCCGAAGGGCCGGGCGGGGCGACGCCGCGGGGCGGCAGGCGGCGGGAGGCCGCGGCCGGGGGCGGGACGTCAGGGCGAGGCGAGGGTCGCGATGACGGCGATGATCACGAAGATGGCCAAGAACGAGCCGAAGACGAGCAGCATCTTCTTCTGGCCGTTCTGCGGATTCGGGTCGAGCACTGGCATGCCGCCAGTCTCGCACCCCCGGCTCGCGGCGGCCGCGCCGGGGGTCAGCGGCCGGCCTCGTCCTCCACGGTGCGGTTCCGGCCCGCCAGGACGCCCGCGACCGTCTGGGGGACCATCAGGGCCGCCATGAGCGCGAGGGGCAGGCCCCAGCCGCCGCTGTGCTGGTAGAGCACTCCCACCAGGAGCGGGCCCGGTATGGAGATCAGGTAGCCGGTGCACTGCGCGAAGGCCGACAGCTGGGCGACGCCCGCGCCGGTCCTGGCCCGCATCCCGACCATCGTGAGGGCCAGCGGGAAGGCGCAGTTGGCGATGCCGAGCAGCACGGCCCAGGCCCAGGCTCCGGCGGCGGGGGCGAGGTAGAGGCCGGCGTATCCGACGAGGCCGCAGGCGCCGAGCGCGACCACGATCGGGCCCTGGTGCGCCAGCCTGGTCGCGACCCGCGGGATGACGAAGGCCAGCGGGACGCCCATCGCCATGGTCACGGCGAGGAGCACTCCGGCCGTGCTCGCGGACACGCCCGCGTCCCGGAAGATCTGCGGCATCCAGCCCATGGTGATGTAGGCGGCGGTGGCCTGGAGGCCGAAGAAGACGGCCAGCGCCCAGGCCGTCCGGCTGCGGGTGACGCGCAGCGCGGCGACGGGAGGTCGGCCACCGCGCGCGTGGTCGTGCGCGGGCTCGTCCTCGCGGTCGTGCGCGGGCTCGTCCGCTGAGGGGCGAGGCACGCGCGCCCGCTGCGGCGACCGTGCTCCCCGCGCCTTCGGCCCCTGCCCGGTCGGCCGCTCCCCCGGCCCCTGGACCGCCCGGTGCTCCCGCGGCTCCCGGGCAGACCGCGCGGCGCCCGTCGTCGTGCCGCCGCCCGGTTCCGTCCCCCGGTCACGCACCAGCGGCAGCCACGGCAGGACGGCCGCGGCCGCCAGCCCCGCCCACACCGCGAGCCCGGTGCGCCAACTGCCGCCCAGCGCCTCGGTCATGGGCACGGTGACCGCGGCGGCGGTGGAGGTGCCCAGGGCGAGGGCCATCGAGTACAGGCCGGTCATCGAACCGACCCGGTCGGGGAAGTGCCGCTTGACGATGACGGGCATCAGGACGTTGCTGACGGCGATGCCCATCAGGGCGAGGGCGCTGGCGGCGAGGAAGCCGGCGGCGCCTCCGAGGTAGGGGCGGACGAGCAGTCCGGCGGCGATGGCGGCCATGCCCGCGCACACCACCGCGCCCGGCCCGAAGCGACGGGCGAGGCGGGGGGCCATGACGCCGAAGGCCGCGAAGCAGAGCGGAGGCACGGAGGTGAGCAGTCCGGCCACGCTGCCGCTCATGCCGAGCCCGTCGCGGACCTCTTCGAGGAGCGCGCCGAGGCTGGTGATGGCGGGGCGGAGGTTGAGGGCGGCCAGGACGATGCCCACGACGAGCAGTCGTGTCGTCCACGCGCGCGGGGCGAGGCGAGACAGCGGCTCGTCCTCCGCGGGGGCGCGAAGGGACGAGTGGGACGTCGTACGGGTCTGCTCGCTTGCCATGCCGTACATCATAGAATCATAGGATGATTGGTTGTCCATGCCCGAGTTGCCCTCGGCGCCCCGGGCCGTGCGAAGGTGTGCCATGCCCCTGAGCCATCCCCGCCGCTCGGCGCTGTCCGAACAGGTCATCGCCGCGCTGCGCACCCAGATCACCTCGGGCGAGTGGCCGGTGGGCTCCCGCATCCCCACCGAGCCCGAGCTGGTCGAGCAACTGGGCGTCGCGCGCAACACCGTCCGCGAGGCGGTCCGCGCCCTGGCGCACAACGGTCTGCTGGACATCCGGCAGGGCTCGGGCACCTACGTCGTGGCGACCAGCGAGCTGGCGGGCGTGATGCACCGCCGCTTCGCCGACGCCGACCCCGGACACATCGCCGAACTGCGCGCCGCGCTGGAGTCGAGCGCGGCCAGGCTCGCGGCCGAGCGGCGCACGGAGAAGGACCTCAAGCAACTGGAAGCGCTGCTGCTGCGGCGTGAGGAGGCGTGGGAGTCGGGCGACGCGGAGGCCTTCGTGGCGGCGGACACCACCTTCCACCTGGCGGTGGTGGCGGCCTCGCACAACGACGTCCTGACGGCGATGTACGCGGACCTGGGCGAGGTGCTGCGGGACTGGCTGCGCGAGGACGTCGGCGAGGTGCTGACGCCCGAGACGCACATGGACCACTCCCGGCTGGTGGACGCGATCCGCGCGGGCGCCGCGGAGACGGCCGCCGTCGAGGCGGCCACCTACCCGCTGCTGTGCCGGCCCGGGCGGTTCACCGCTTCTGATGGCTGACCCAGGCCGACCCGACCTCCTTCCAGCAACGGCCGGTGAGGCGCACGGACCGGGCGGGGCCGACGTCGGTGGGGGTGCCGTCGGTGTCCACGTCCCACCAGCGCTCGCACTCGATGTGCAGGCTGACCCGGTCGGTGTCGGCGTAGGGGTTGTGACAGCGGGCGACGACGCGGGAGCCGCCGACCTCGATCCGGCACTCCGCGCCGAACGGCTCCGGACGCGCCACGCGCGCGTGGCCGTGCGCGCCGTACGGCGGACAGAGCACCAGGGCGACCGCGGCGATCACTGGAGCGACACTGCGGAACAGGCGCACAAGGGAACCTCCTCGGCAGAGCTGGGGAGGGAAGCGCGTGAGGGGAACACGCACTTAAGAGTGCCTGGTCGGCGGTGTCGGGCGCCTGGCCGGATGGGCCGAAGGAGTGACGGGTGAGGGCCCGCGTCCTGGGGGACGCGGGCCCTCGCCGTCAGCGGCGTCTCAGCGGCAGGTCACGCGCCGATGGCGTGCAGACCGCCGTCCACGTGGACGATCTCGCCCGTGGTCTTCGGGAACCAGTCGCTGAGCAGCGCGACGACGCCGCGGCCGGCCGGCTCGGGGTCCTTGAGGTCCCACTCCAGGGGGGAGCGGCTGTCCCACACGGAGGCCAGCTCGCCGAAGCCCGGGATGGACTTGGCGGCCATGGAGCCCAGCGGGCCGGCCGAGACGAGGTTGCAGCGGATGTTCTGCTTGCCCAGGTCACGCGCCATGTAGCGGCTGGTGGCCTCCAGGGCGGCCTTGGCGGGACCCATCCAGTCGTACTGCGGCCAGGCGAACGAGGCGTCGAAGGTGAGGCCGACGACAGAGCCGCCGTTCTGCATCAGCGGCAGGCAGGCCATGGTCAGCGACTTCAGGGAGAACGCCGAGACGTGCATGGCCGTGGCGACCGACTCGAACGGCGTGTTGAGGAAGTTGCCGCCGAGCGCGTCCTGCGGGGCGAAGCCGATGGAGTGGACGACGCCGTCGAGGCCGCCGAGCTCCTCGCCGACGATGTCCGCGAGGCGGCCGAGGTGCTCGTCGTTCGTGACGTCGAGCTCGATGACCTTGGTGGGCTTGGGGAGCTTCTTGGCGATGCGCTCGGTCAGCGTCGGCCGCGGGAACGCGGTGAGGATGATCTCCGCGCCCTGCTCCTGGGCGAGTTTCGCGGTGTGGAAGGCGATGGAGGACTCCGTCAGCACACCGGTGATCAGGACGCGCTTGCCCTCGAGAATTCCGCTCATGATGATCAGTGACCCATTCCCAGTCCGCCGTCAACGGGGATGACGGCTCCAGTGATGTACGAGGCGTCGTCCGAGGCGAGGAACCGCACCGTCGCGGCGATCTCCTCCGGCTGCGCGTACCGGCCGAGCGGGACCTGCGAGACGATGCCCGCGCGCTGCTCGTCGGTGAGCGCCTTGGTCATGTCGGTGTCGACGAAGCCGGGCGCGACGACGTTGAAAGTGATGTTGCGGGATCCCAGCTCACGGGCGAGGGAGCGCGCGAAGCCGACCAGGGCGGCCTTGGAGGCGGCGTAGTTCGCCTGCCCCGGCGAGCCGTACAGCCCGACGACCGAGGAGATGAGCACGACGCGGCCCTTCTTGGCGCGCAGCATGCCGCGGTTGGCGCGCTTGACCACGCGGAAGGTGCCGGTCAGGTTGGTGTCGATGACCGAGGTGAAGTCCTCCTCGCTCATGCGCATCAGGAGCTGGTCCTTGGTGATGCCGGCGTTGGCGATCAGGATCTCGACGGGGCCGTGCTGCGCCTCGATCTCCTTGTAGGCCTGCTCCACCTGCTCGGGGTCGGTGATGTCGCACCTGACGGCGAGGCAGCCCAGTTCCGTCAGGGCGGCCGGCGGCTCGCCCGAGCGGTACGTGATCGCGACCTTGTCGCCGGCGTCGGCGAACGCGTGGGCGATGGCGAGGCCGATGCCCCGGTTTCCTCCGGTGACGAGAACCGAGCGGCTCAACGGATCACCCTTTCGATTGGGGTCTGACGCGCCCGCCCGCACTCTGGACGGCAGGCGGCTTCCCTCGAAACCTATCGGTCCGCTTCGGCTCGCGGACATTCGGGCACCGACAGTGGCACACGGAGCTGGCTGTGGGGTCCCTACAGAAAGTTTGCGGTAGCGCCGCGGAAGGTGTGGTCCACCGGCCGCCGGGCGCGACATGATCGAGGTCTTCACACGCGACGACACCAGGGAGAGACGTAGGTGCCTCATAGCATCGATGAAAGTTTCACGGCCCTACCCCTACGCGCCCTCGCCGACGCCGCTCTCGCGCGGGCGCGGGCGCTCGGGGCGGAGCACGCGGACTTCCGGTTCGAACGGGTGCGCAGTGCGTCCTGGCGGCTGCGGGACGCCAAGCCCGCCGGTTCGTCCGACACGACCGACCTCGGGTACGCGGTGCGCGTCGTGCACGGCGGGACGTGGGGCTTCGCGTCCGGCGTGGATCTGACGATGGACGCGGCGGCCCGGGTCGCCTCGCAGGCCGTGGCGATGGCCAAGCTGTCCGCGCAGGTGATCAAGGCCGCGGGGTCGGACGAAAGGGTCGAGCTCGCCGACGAGCCGGTGCACGCCGACAAGACGTGGGTGTCGTCGTACGAGATCGACCCGTTCACCGTGCCGGACGAGGAGAAGGCGGCGCTCCTCGCGGACTGGAGTGCGCGGCTGCTCGCCGCGAACGGGATCAACCACGTGGACGCCTCGCTGCTCACCGTCCACGAGAACAAGTTCTACGCCGACACGGCCGGCACGGTGACCACCCAGCAGCGGGTGCGGCTGCACCCCGCACTGAACGCGGTGTCGGTCGACGAGTCCAGCGGCGAGTTCGACTCGATGCGCACGATCGCGCCGCCCGTCGGACGCGGCTGGGAGTACCTCACCGGGACCGGCTGGGACTGGGACGACGAACTGGCCCGGATCCCGGAGCTGCTCGCCGAGAAGATGCGCGCGCCCAGCGTGGATCCGGGGCTGTACGACCTGGTCGTGGACCCGTCCAACCTGTGGCTGACCATCCACGAGTCCATCGGTCACGCCACCGAGCTGGACCGTGCCCTCGGCTACGAGGCCGCGTACGCCGGCACCTCCTTCGCCACCTTCGACCAGCTCGGGAAGCTGAAGTATGGCTCCGAGCTGATGAACGTCACCGGCGACCGCACCGCCGAGCACGGCCTGGCGACCGTCGGCTACGACGACGAGGGCGTCGAGGGCCGCTCCTGGGACCTGGTGAAGGACGGCACGCTCGTCGGCTACCAGCTGGACCGGCGGATCGCGAAGCTCACCGGGTTCGACCGGTCCAACGGCTGCGCCTTCGCCGACTCCCCCGGCCACGTGCCCGTGCAGCGCATGGCCAACGTGTCGCTGCGGCCGGACCCCGCCGGGATGTCGACCGACGACCTCATCGGCAGCGTCGACCGCGGGATCTACGTCGTCGGCGACCGCTCGTGGTCCATCGACATGCAGCGCTACAACTTCCAGTTCACCGGACAGCGGTTCTTCCGGATCGAGAACGGGCGGATCACCGGACAGCTGCGCGACGTGGCCTACCAGGCGACGACGACGGACTTCTGGGGCTCGATGGCGGCGGTGGGCGGCCCGCAGACCTACGTCCTCGGCGGCGCGTTCAACTGCGGAAAGGCCCAGCCCGGCCAGGTCGCGGCGGTGTCGCACGGCTGCCCGTCGGCCCTGTTCAAGGGCGTCAACATTTTGAACACCACGCAGGAGGCCGGCCGATGAGCGCCCGTAGCAACAAGCCGCACGAGGTCGTCGAGCGCGCCCTCGAGCTGTCGCGGGCGGACGGCTGCGTCGTCATCGCCGACGAGCAGTCGACGGCGAACCTGCGCTGGGCCGGCAACACGCTGACGACCAACGGCGTCACGCGCGGGCGCACGCTCACCGTCATCGCCACGGTCGACGGCAAGGAGGGCACCGCCTCGGGCGTCGTCTCCCGGGCCGCGGTGACCGCGGACGAGCTGGAGCCCCTGGTGCGGGCCGCCGAGGCCGCCGCGCGCGGGGCGGGCCCCGCCGAGGACGCGCAGCCACTGGTCACGGGCGTCGCGCAGTCCCCCGAGTTCACCGAGGCGCCCGCGGAGACCTCGTCGGCGGTGTTCGCCGACTTCGCCCCGGCGCTGGGCGAGGCGTTCGCCCGCGCGCGGGCCGGCGGCCGCGAGCTGTACGGGTTCGCCAACCACGAACTCGTCTCGACGTACCTGGGCACCTCGACCGGGCTGCGGCTGCGGCACGACCAGCCGAACGGGACGCTGGAGCTGAACGCCAAGTCCCCGGACCGGACGCGCTCGGCGTGGGCGGGGCGCTCCACCCGGGACTTCAAGGACGTCGACCCGGGGGCGCTCGACGCCGAGCTGGCCGTGCGGCTGGGCTGGGCGCGGCGACGGGTCGAACTGCCCGCCGGGCGGTACGAGACGCTGCTGCCGCCGACCGCGGTGGCCGACCTGCTGATCTACCAGCTGTGGTCGGCGTCGGGCCGGGACGCGACCGAGGGCCGGACGGTGTTCTCCAAGCCCGGCGGCGGCACCCGGCTCGGCGAGAAGCTGACCGATCTGCCGCTGACGCTGCGCAGCGACCCGAACGAACCCGGCCTGGAGTCGGCGCCGTTCGTCATCGCGCACTCCTCGGGCGGCGACCAGTCGGTGTTCGACAACGGGCTGCCGCTGCACTCCACCGAGTGGATCGACGCGGGCGAGCTGAAGCACCTGACGACCACCCGGCACAGCGCGGCGCTGACCGGGCTCCCCGCGGCTCCGGCGGGCGACAACCTGATCCTGGACGGCGGTGAGGACCGCTCCCTGGAGGAGATGGTCGCGAGCACCCGCCGGGGGCTGCTGCTGACCTGCCTGTGGTACATCCGCGAGGTCGACCCGGCGACCCTGCTGCTGACCGGCCTGACCCGGGACGGCGTGTACCTCGTCGAGGACGGCGAGGTCGTCGGCGAGGTGAACAACTTCCGCTTCAACGAGTCGCCGGTCGGCCTGCTGGGCCGCGCCTCGGAGGCGGGGCGCACGGAAAAGACGCTGCCCCGGGAGTGGAGCGACTGGTTCACTAGGGCTGCGATGCCCGCACTGCGGGTGCCGGACTTCAATATGAGCTCTGTCAGCCAGGGCGTATAACCTCGTAGCCGGCAGTCGTGCGGCCGACCGGCTCGGACCGCCCGCAGAGCATCGAGAAGATCCAAGAAGATCATCGAGGAGATACGAGAACCGTGACGGACATCGTCGACGAGCTGAAGTGGCGCGGCCTGTGGGCCCTGTCCACTGACGAGGACGCTTTGCGCAAGGCGCTCGCGGACGGTCCCGTCACGTTCTATTGCGGTTTCGACCCCACCGCGGCCAGCCTCCACGTCGGTCACCTGGTGCAGGTTCTCACCATGCGCCGGCTCCAGCAGGCGGGCCTGCGTCCGCTGGCCCTGGTGGGCGGGGCGACCGGTCAGATCGGCGACCCCCGCCCCACGGCGGAGCGCACGCTGAACGACCCGGAGACTGTCGCGAACTGGGTGACGCGGCTGCGCGCGCAGATCGAGCCGTTCCTGTCCTTCGAGGGCGACAACGCCGCGGTGATGGTGAACAACCTGGACTGGACGGCCGGCATGTCGGCCATCGAGTTCCTGCGTGACATCGGCAAGCACTTCCGCGTCAACAAGATGCTGACCAAGGACTCGGTCGCCCGGCGGCTGGAGTCCCAGGAGGGCATCAGCTACACGGAGTTCAGCTACCAGCTGCTTCAGGGCATGGACTTCCTGGAGCTGTACCGCCGCTACGGCTGCACGCTCCAGCAGGGCGGCAGCGACCAGTGGGGCAACCTCACGGCCGGCCTGGACCTGATCCACAGGCTGGAGCCCGAGGCCGAGGCGCACTGTCTGGCGACGCCGCTGATGGTCAAGGCGGACGGCACCAAGTTCGGCAAGACCGAGGGCGGCGCCGTCTGGCTCGACCCGGAGCTGACGACCCCGTACGCGTTCTACCAGTTCTGGCTGAACGTGGACGACCGGGACATCTCGACGTACTCACGGATCCTGTCCTTCCGGTCCCGCGAGGAGCTGGAGGAGCTGGAGCGGCAGACCGAGGAGCGTCCGCAGGCGCGTGCCGCCCAGCGTGCGCTGGCCGAGGAGCTGACGACGCTGGTGCACGGCGCCGACCAGACGGCCGCGGTGATCGCCGCGTCCAAGGCCCTCTTCGGCCAGGGCGAACTGGGCGAGCTCGACGAGCGGACGCTGGCCGCGGCCCTCTCCGAGGTGCCGCACACCCAGGTCGCCGAGCCGGGACCGGTCGTGGACCTGTTCGCCGAGGTCGGCCTCGTGGCGAGCAAGTCGGCCGCCCGGCGGACGGTGAAGGAGGGCGGGGCCTACGTGAACAACGTCAAGGTCACGGCCGAGGACGCGGTTCCCGCGCGGGAGGACCTTCTGCACGGGCGGTGGCTGGTGCTGCGCCGTGGGAAGAAGAACCTGGCCGCGGTGGAGGTCACCGGCTGACCGGAGAGGCCGTCGACCGACCGGCCTGCGACGCACGAGGGGGCGGCTTCCCGCAAGGGGCCGCCCCTTCGGCCTGCACACCCGGATCCGGACGCATCGGGCTCGGGCGCTTCGGGCTCGGGCGCGGACGCTTCGGGCTCCGGCACTTCAGACCCGCTGCTTCCTCTTGCCCAGCGTCGCCATGTACAGCATGTCGCCCAGGGCGACGATGATGATCGCGGCGATCAGCTGGAACACATGGCGGGTCCAGTCGATGCCGGGCGTGGACTCGACCCCCACCGCACGGGCGATCGCGTTGCCCGCGATCGCGCCCAGCATGCCGAAGATGGTGGTCAGCCAGAGTGGGCTGTGTTGCTTGCCCGGGATGATCGCCTTGGCGATCAGGCCCAGCACGAATCCCACGATGATCGCCCACAACCAGCCCATTGACGCCTCCTCGTACGGCCCTACGTGAGCATTGCCCTCAGTGTCGAGCCGCCCGCCGTACGGCGCATGTCGGGTACGGCCGTACGCGGGACGGCGCAGAACGTCCGCTCGGGCGGGGGACGCCCCGGCCTCGGCGAGGGCCGAGGCGCGGCGTACCGTGGAAGTCGGTGAGAGGCCGAGGCGGGCGGACGGTGGAATGTGATGCGGAAGCAAGGTGGTGGCGGGAACGTCGAGGTGTTCCGGATCACCGGAGCACGGCAGGGTCTCCAGGACGACGTGCGGGGCCGACAGCGTCGGTACATCATCTCGATGTCGGTCCGTACGGTGGCGGTGATCCTCGCGGCGACCCTGTGGAACGTGGAACGGCATGTGGCCGTCGTGGCGTTGGTCCTGGGGTTGGTGCTCCCCTACGTCGCGGTGGTGATCGCCAACGCGGGGCGGGAGAACGTGCCCTCGCTCCCCTCGACCTTCCTCGCCGCGCCGGTCCGGCCGATGATCGCCCGGACCGACGCGGACGGCGAGCCCTCGGGGTCCACCGCGCAAGCGGAATCCGACCCGCAGAAAGACGGCGCTCGGGAAGCCGGGCGGGAGGAAACCGCGGCCGATTCGGGCGAGCGACGGCCGTGAGCGGGCGGTGCCCGAGCAGTGAACCGGCTGTGCGCCGAAGCTCAAGAAAAGCTCAGATCAATCATGTTGTTCCAGTCCCGTGCGGACGGTCGGCCGTGACATACTTCGTACGCGCTCCGCATCCCCCGTCGGAGCGACGGACCGACGCCGGGCAGCTCCCCCCGTGGCTGCTCGGCGTCGCCTTTGTGTGCGTGTGGGTGAGACGAATCAGTGAGTGACGAGACCCCTGTCTGTTCCGCCAAGGGCTGCCGTGTGGACGCGGTGTGGGTGCTGGCGTGGAACAACCCGAAGCTCCACACGCCCGAGCGGCGCAAGACATGGCTGGCCTGCGAGGAGCACCGCGAGCATCTGTCGCAGTTCCTCGGGGTGCGCGGCTTCCTCAAGGACGTCGTCCCGCTGACCGAGTGGGAGTCCGCGCGGACTTCGTAGCCCGGAGGTCGTGGGGCTAGCCCCCGATCGCCGACATCGGGCGGTCCGGCTGCAGGAAGCTCGGGTCGTCCAGGCCCGAGCCGGCCTTCTTGCCCCACATCGCCAGCCGCCAGATGCGGGCTATCTCCTCGTCGGGGGCGTCGGAGCGCAGGGCGGCTCGCAGGTCGGTCTCCTCCCGGGCGAAGAGGCAGGTGCGGACCTGACCGTCGGCCGTGAGGCGGGTGCGGTCGCAGGCGGCGCAGAACGGGCGGGTGACCGAGGCGATGACACCGACGCGGTGAGGTCCGCCGTCCACCAGCCAGCGCTCGGCCGGGGCGGAACCGCGTTCGTCCTGGCCTTCGGGGGTGAGGTCGAAGCGGGTGCGCAGCGAGGCCAGGATGTCCCCGGCCGTGACCATGCCCTCGCGCTTCCAGCCGTGCTGCGCGTCCAGCGGCATCTGCTCGATGAAGCGCAGCTCGTAGCCGTGGTCGACGGCCCAGGACAGCAGGTCCGGGGCTTCGTCCTCGTTCAGGCCCGGCATGAGGACGGTGTTCACCTTCACCGGCGTCAGGCCTGCCTCTCGGGCGGCTTCGAGGCCTTCGAGGACGTCCTTGTGGCGGTCCCGGCGGGTGAGGGTCTTGAAGACGTCGGGGCGCAGGGTGTCGAGGGAGACGTTGACCCGGTCCAGGCCCGCCGCCTTCAGGGCCGTGGCGGTGCGACGCAGGCCGATGCCGTTCGTCGTCAGCGACATCCTGGGGCGCGGGTCGAGGGCCGCGACCCGCTCGACGATGCCGACCAGGCCCGGGCGCAGCAGCGGCTCGCCGCCCGTGAAGCGGACCTCCTCGATGCCGAGCGTGGTGACCGCGATGCCGATCAGGCGGACGATCTCGTCGTCCGAGAGGAGGTCGGGCTTCGCCAGCCACTGCAGGCCCTCCTCGGGCATGCAGTACGTACAGCGCAGGTTGCACCGGTCGGTGAGCGAGACCCTCAGGTCGGTGGCCACTCGGCCGTAGGTGTCGATGAGCACGTGGGCCCCCTCCCTCGTGGTGGATCGGTTTCCTGGTGCGTCACTTGTGAGCCTACGTGACCCCGCTGACATCGACAGTGCCCGATCCCACGAGACGGGACGCGGCCGCGTCGTAGGGATCTACGACGCGGCCACGCTGCGGGCGTGGGCCGCGGGGTGTCCGGCGGCCACGCCCGAGCCGGTCGGAGCGCAGCGTCGCCGGTCAGCGGGGTCACGTCGGGTCCGCGCGCTCCGCTCCGGTCAGTGGGCTCCGGTGCCGGTCAGGGAGCGGACCTCCAGCTCGGCGTACTTGGCCTTGTCGGGCTCCTCCTTCGACAGCAGGGTGCCGACGACGCCCAGGAGGAAGCCGACCGGGATGGAGATGATGCCGGGGTTCTCCAGCGGGAACCAGTGGAAGTCGACGTCCGGGAACATCGAGGAGGGCTTGCCCGAGACGACCGGCGAGAACAGCACGAGGCCGACCGCGGTGACCAGGCCGCCGTAGATCGACCACAGGGCCCCGGCGGTGGTGAACCGCTTCCAGAAGAGGCTGTAGAGGATCGTCGGCAGGTTGGCGGAGGCGGCGACGGCGAAGGCCAGGGCGACCAGGCCGGCGACGTTCAGGTCGCGGGCGAGGGCGCCCAGGAGGATGGAGACGGCGCCGATGCCGACGGTCGCGTACCGGGCCGCGGACATCTCCTGCTTCTCGGTGGCCGTGCCCCTCTTGATGACGTTGGCGTAGATGTCGTGGGCGAACGAGGAGGACGAGGCCAGGGTCAGGCCGGCGACGACCGCGAGGATCGTCGCGAAGGCGACCGCCGAGATGGTGGCCAGCAGGATCGCGCCCCAGTTGGAGTCGACGCCGCCGAGGTGGAGGGCGAGCAGGGGCGCCGCGGTGTTGCCGGCCTTGTTGGACGCGGTGATCTCGTCCGGCTTGATCAGCGCGGCGGCGCCGAAGCCGAGGGCGAGGGTCATCAGGTAGAAGGCGCCGATGAGACCGATGGCCCACAGAACCGACTTACGGGCGGCCTTGGCGGTGGGCACGGTGTAGAAGCGGATCAGGATGTGCGGCAGGCCGGCGGTGCCCAGGACGAGGGCGATGCCGAGCGAGATGAAGTCCAGCTTGGTGGTGCCCGTGGCGCCGTACTTCAGGCCCGGTTCCAGGAACGCCGAGCCCTTGCCGCTGTTGCTGGCGGCCGAGCCCAGCAGGTCGGAGATGTTGAAGTCGAACTTCAGCAGGACCAGGAAGGTGAGCAGAAGGGCGCCCGCGATGAGCAGGACCGCCTTGACCATCTGGACCCAGGTGGTGCCCTTCATTCCGCCGATCGTCACGTAGACGATCATCAGGACGCCGACCAGGGCCACGATGCCGATCTTGCCGCCGTCGCTGGTGATGCCGAGGAGGAGCGAGACCAGGACGCCCGCGCCCGCCATCTGGGCGAGCAGGTAGAAGATCGACACCACGATCGTCGAGGTTCCGGCGGCCGTGCGGACGGGGCGCTGGCGCATGCGGTACGCCAGGACGTCGCCCATGGTGTAGCGGCCGGAGTTGCGCAGCGGTTCGGCGACCAGGAGCAGGGCGACCAGCCAGGCCACCAGGAAGCCGATGGAGTACAGGAAGCCGTCGTAGCCGAAGAGGGCGATGGCGCCCGCGATGCCCAGGAAGGACGCGGCGGACATGTAGTCGCCGGAGACGGCGAGGCCGTTCTGGAAGCCGGTGAACTGGCGGCCGCCGGCGTAGAAGTCGGCGGCGTCCTTGGTCTGCCGGCCGGCCCAGACGGTGATGACGAGGGTCGCGGCGACGAACACCGAGAACAGGATGATGATCAGTGTGCGGTGCTCGCCGGCCTCACCGGCGGCGAGCAGGGCGGTGTGCTGAGCGGGGCTCATTCGCCCGCCTCCATCCGGGACTTGATGGCCTCGGCCTTGGGGTCGAACCTGGCGGCCGCGGTCCGTGCGTACCACCAGGCGATGAGGAAGGTGGTGAGGAACTGGGCGAGGCCCAGGGCGAGGGCCACGTTGATGTTGCCGAAGAGCTTGGTGCCCATGAAGTCGCCCGCGTAGTTGGAGAGCAGGACGTACAGCAGGTACCAGGCGATGAAGGCGAAGGTCAGCGGGAAGGCGAAGCCCCGGTAGGCGCCGCGCAGTTCACCGAACTCCGTGCTCTCCTGCACCGCGACGAACTCCTCGGTGGAGGGGAGCTGAGCTGGGGTTTTCGAGGGGGGCGGTGTCTCGGTGGCCACAGGGTCTCCTCGTTGCGGGTGCGGGTGGGACGGCGGACGGAGGCGAGTGTCCTCTCGCTCCCTGCCCAAGGTCACGGGGCCGCACGAGGACGGGTTCAACGCGTCGGGCGGGTTTGTCGAAGTGGCTTCCGCCCGGTCATGACCAACGAGCGCGGGCCGCACAGAGTCATGGGTCGGCAAAATCGGCGTCGGGAATTCATTGCTGGCCGGCGAGTCAGGGAGATAGCTTCAGGGCCAGCAACACCCGTCATGTACCTGCCCAGGCAGCACCTGTTCCCGGGTCAGGTCCCGTTTCCGGATGATGTGGAGACCCCATGGCTCATCTGCCTTCCAGACGCCGCCTCGCTCTCGCGGTGCCCGTCGTACTGTCGCTGACCGCCGCCTCCCTCGGCTTCCTGCCGACGGCGGCCTCCGCGGCCCCTGTCACGGCGCCCGTCGCCCGGGCGGCCGACGCCGGAACCCTGGCGTACGTCGTCAACACGAAGGCCGACCACGGCACGATCCGGAAGGTGAAGAAGGCGATCGCGGAGGCCGGCGGCACCGTCGTCGCGACCTACGACAGGATCGGCGTGCTCGTCGTCCACTCGGCGAACCCCGACTTCGGGGCGAAGATACGCGCGGTCCGCGGCGTGCAGTCGGCCGGCGCGACCCGTACGGCGCCGCTGAGCCCCGCCGGGACCACCGACGAGGGAGCGGCCCAGGTCCTCTCCAAGGCGGAGGCCGCGAAGATCGAGAAGGCGTCCGACGCGGCCGGCCAGAGCGAGCCGCTCGAGGCCGACCAGTGGGACCTGCGGGCGATCGGCGCCGACAAGGCCGCCACGATCAACCCGGGCAGCAAGAAGGTGACGGTCGCCGTCATCGACACCGGCGTCGACGACACCCACCCGGACCTCGCGCCGAACTTCTCGGCGTCCCAGTCGGCGAACTGCGTCGGCGGCGTCGCGGACACCACCCCCGGCGCGTGGCGCCCGTACAACCCGGCCGAGGACTACCACGGCACCCATGTGGCCGGAGAGATCGCCGCCGCCCGCAACGGCATCGGCGTGGCGGGCGTCGCCCCCGGAGTCAAGATCGCCGGCATCAAGGTGAGCGATCCCAAGGACGGCCTGTTCTACCCCGAGAACGTCGTCTGCGCGTTCGTGTTCGCCGCCGACCACGGCGTCGAGGTCACGAACAACAGCTACTACGTCGACCCGTGGCTGTACAACTGCATGGACGACCCCGACCAGCGGGCCATCGTGGACGCGGTCAACAGGGCCCAGCTGTACGCCCAGAGGAAGGGCACGCTCAATGTGGCCTCCGCCGGGAACTCCAACCACGACCTCGACTCCCACGCGCTCGAGGACGCGTCCAGCCCCGACGACTCCACGCCGGTGACGCGTACGGTCGACCCGCACGAGTGCTTCGACGTCCCGACCCAGCTGCCGGGCGTCGTCACGGTGAGCGCGACGGGCGTCAAGGGCACCAAGTCGTACTACTCCAGCTACGGCCTGGGCGTCGTCGACGTCGCGGCGCCGGGAGGCGACAAGTTCCAGATCCCGGACACGCCGTCGGCCAACGGCCGCATCCTGTCGACGATGCCGAACAACGCGTACGGGTTCCTGCAGGGCACCTCGATGGCGTCCCCGCACGTGGCCGGTGTGGCCGCGCTGCTGAAGTCGACGCACCCGTACGCGAACCCGGCTCAGCTGCAGGCGCTGCTCAAGCTGCAGGCCGACGCGACGAGCTGCCCGACCGAGCCGTACGACGGCGACGGCAACGGCGTCGTGGACGCCACGTGCGTGGGCGGCAAGCGCCTCAACGGCTTCTTCGGCTTCGGCGTCGTGAACGCGCTGCGCGCCGTGAAGTAGCCGCCCGGAACGGGTGAACGACGGGCGTTTCGAGGGCCGGGCGGATTTCGCCCGGCCCTTCGCGCGTGCGGCGCCATCCTCCCGCGGTGGCTGCCGGGGCACATATATTGATTGAATCAATACTGCACTATGAAGTCATGACTGATATCAAGTTCGCCTGGTCGGCACTCGGCGGCGATCCCGCCCTCCTGGGGCGCGTGTCGGCCGTCGTCCACGAGGGCGCTCTGCCCGCACGTCTTCCCGTGCGGGATCTGGCGCGGGCCTGCGTGGGGGCGTGCGCGCTGGCCGGCGCCGAACTGGGGGCACGCCGGGCCGGGCTCGCGCGGACGCCCGCGGTACGGGTGGACGATCACGCCGTGGCCGGCGCGTTCGTCAGCGAGCGGCTGCTGCTGGTCGACGGACGGGCGCCCGTCCTGTTCGCCCCGCTCTCGCGGTTCTGGCGGACGGCCGACGGCTGGGTGCGGACCCATGCCAACTACCCGCACCACCGCGAGCGGTTGCTGCACGCCCTGGGGCTGCCCGCGGACGCCGATCCGGCCGCCGTGGAGAACGTGTTCGCCGAGTGCGCCGCCCTGGACGTGGAGGACGCGGTTTACGCGGCCGGCGGCCTGGCGGTCGCCCTGCGCACGCCCGCGGAGTGGGCGGCGCACGCCCAGTCCGCCGCGATCGCCGCCCGCCCCCTGGTCGAAGGCGGCCGACTCGACGCGGCACGCGCGCGTACCTTCGCGCCGCTCGACGGCGCCCCGCTGCTGCCCGCCGCGGGGCTGCGCGTGCTGGACCTGACCCGGGTCCTCGCCGGACCGGTCGCCACCCGCACCCTCGCCCTGCTGGGCGCGGACGTCCTGCGCGTCGACACCCCCCGCCTGCCCGAGCTCGTCGACCAGCACGCGGACACGGGATTCGGCAAGCGTTCGGCGCTGCTGGACCTGACGGCCGACCGGCGCGCCTTCGAGGAACTGCTCGCGGCGGCGGACGTCGTGGTCACCGGCTATCGGCCGGGCGCCCTGGACCGGTTCGGGCTCTCCCCCGAGGCGCTGGCTGAGCGCCGGCCCGGGCTGGTGGTGGCGCAGGTCTCGGCGTGGGGCGCGTACGGGCCGTGGAGCACCCGCCGCGGGTTCGACAGCCTGGTGCAGGTGGCCACCGGCATCGCCGTGACGGAGGGCTCGGCCGAGCGGCCCGGCGCGCTGCCGGCGCAGGCCCTGGATCACGGGACCGGCTATCTGCTGGCCGGCGCCGTCCTGCGCGCGCTGACCGAGCAGTCGTACGAGGGCGGCAGCCGGTTCGTCCGGCTGGCGCTGGCGCGGACGGCGGCCTGGCTGACCGAGGGCGCCCGGATGGGCGAAGACGAGGGCAAAGGGACGACCAAGGAGGAGACGGCCGCCGGAGGGGGCCGGGGACAGGGCGAGGAGAGTGGCGAGGGGCACGGTGGGCGGGCCGGGGGCGGCCGGGTGGGCCCGGAGTCCTGGCTCGGCGGGACCGAGAGCCCGATCGGGCGGCTGCGGTACGCCCTGCCGCCGGTGTCGTTCGACGGCGGGCCGCACGACTGGGCGCGGCCGCCCGGGCCTTGGGGAGCGGATCCGGCGCGCTGGCTCTGAGCCCGTCGGCGGTCGTCCTCGGCCGGAGCGGCCGCCTCAGACCCCTCCGTGCCCAACTTGCCCCGGTTTATGGCGCATGGTGAAGATCCTGGCATGGCCCTCATACGACCGACCGCAGCGACCGACTCCGCGCCCCGAACCGGCCTCGGCCGGGCGGTGGCCCTGCTCGTCCTGGTCGGGCTCGGGGCACTGGTCCCGCTGCTCGGACCGTCCGTGGCCGCCCACGGCACCGGGCAGAGCGCGGCGTCGGACGCCGGTGCGGTCGCACTGCTGAGGGCGGCGCTGTTCGCGGCGCTGAGCGTGCAGGCGGGCGAGCTGTTCGTGAACGGCCTCGCCCGGCGGGTGCCGAAGGCCCCGTCCGAACGGCCCGGCGGCTGGGCGCCGTATGCGGCGGTCGTGGGGTTCGCGGCCGCGGCGGCCGCCGGGGAGCTGGCGCCGCACGGCCATGGCTCACGGACCGGCGTGCTCGCGCTGGTGGAGGCGATCGCGTTCGCGGTGGCCGGGCTCTGTGCGCTCTCCCACCGGCCGAGCCGTCAGGCGGGGCCGCTGGCGGCGGTGGTCCTGGCGGAGGCGCTGCGCGCCCATCCGCCGACCGAGCACAGTCCCCTGATCGGCTCCGGTCTGACGGTCGTGCATCTGACGTGCTCGGCCGTGTGGGCGGGCGGTCTGCTGACCGTGCTGCGCACACTGCGCCGGTGGCGCGGGACCGCGGCGGGCGGCGCGCTGCTCGGGCTGTACGCGCGCGTGGCGGCCGGGCTGTTCGCCGCCGTCACCGCGACCGGGCTGCTCAGCTCACTGCGCCGGATGCCGTCGGGGTCGGTGTTCGACCTGCTGACCGCCACGGCGTACGGGCGCGTGCTCCTGGCCAAGGTGCTCGTGGTCGGCGCGGTCGCCCTGCTCGCCCTGTGGGCGCGGACGCGGCTGCGGCGGTCCCCCGACCCGCTGGCCGCCTGCTCCCCCGCGCGCGTGGAGGTCGTCGCGCTGGGTGCGGCGGTCGCGGTCTCGGGGCTGCTGACAGCCATGCCGCTGCCCGTCAAGGGTTGATGGTCAGCGGCCGGGAATCAACTGTTGAGCGCCGTCCACCTGCCGTCAGTTGATCACCATGACCTTGAGGGCGGTGCGCTCGTCCATCGCCTTGTATCCCTCGGGAACGCCTTCGATGCCGACCGTCAGGTCGAAGACGGGCGTCGGGTCGATCGCGCCGCTCAGGACGTCGGGCAGCAGTTCGGGGATGTACGCGCGGACCGGGGCGACGCCGCCGCGCAGCGCGATGTTGCGGTCGAACAGGACACCCAGGTCGAGGCCGGTGCCGCTGCCGTGCGGGACGCCCACGAAGCCGACGGCGCCGCCGTCCCGGCTGACCTCGAGCGCCGTCCGCATCGACTGCTCGGTGCCGACCGCCTCGACGACCGCGTGCGCGCCCTGGCCGCGGGTGAGTTCGCGGACGGCCTCGACCGCCGCCTCGCCACGCTCGGCGACCACGTCGGTGGCGCCGAAGCGGCGCGCGATGTCGGTGCGGGCCCGGTGGCGGCCCAGCGCGATGATCCGCTCGGCGCCGAGCCGCTTGGCGGCCAGGACCGCGCACAGGCCGACCGCGCCGTCCCCGACGACGGCGACGGTGGCACCGGGCCGGACCCCCGCGCCGAGGGCCGCGTGGTGGCCGGTGCCCAGCACGTCGGAGAGGGTGAGCAGGGCGGCCAGCAGACGGTCGTCGGAGGCCGCCTCCTTGGGCAGCCCGACGAGGGTGCCGTCGGCGAACGGCACGCGCACGGCCTCGCCCTGGCCGCCGTCGTACCCGACGGAACCCCAGAAGCCGCCGTGCTCGCAGGACGTCGTCAGGCCTTCCCGGCAGTAGTCGCAGACACCGTCGGACCACATGAAGGGCGCGACCACGAGGTCGCCGCGGCGCAGCGTCGTGACGTCGGAGCCGGTCTCCTCCACCACGCCGAGGAACTCGTGCCCGATGCGCTGGCCCGGCTGCCGGGACGCCTCGCCGCGGTACGCCCACAGGTCGCTGCCGCAGATACAGGCGCGCAGCACCCGGACCACCGCGTCGGTGGGCAGCTGCACCACGGGCTCGGGTACGTCCTCCACCCGCATGTCGAAGGGGGCGTGGATGGTGGTGGCGCGCATGTCGAGGGTCCTTCTCGTGCGAGGTCGTGAGGGCGGGCGCTCAGGGGGTGGTCGAGCGCACTTCACGGTACGCCGCCGCCGGCTCCCGCCGCCCGCCGAGGACGGCGAGGACGCCGCGGACCAGCAGGAACTGCGCCGCGAGATAGGTGAGCATGATCCACAGATCGGGGCGCGGGGGCTGCGGCCAGCCGGCCACGCCGGTGGCGATGAGGGTGTCGGAGAGCAGGAACAGCACGCCCCCGGCGCCGGCGACCGGGCCGATCCTGACGGCGGCGGCGCAGGCCATGGCCGTGAGCAGGGCGCTGTACACGGCGACGGGCGCACGCAGCTCCTGGGGGAGGCCGGGCCACAGCAGGACGACGGTGGCGATCAGGACGACGGCGTAACAGGGGGCGAGCACCACGGCCCGCGCGTGGGGGCGGCCGACGCGGGCGAACAGCACCAGGTAGCAGACGTGTCCGGCGGCGAAGCACGCCATGCCGCCGAGGAAGGCGGGGTCGGCGTCGAGGAGCAGCAGGACGTCGCCGCCCCAGCCGCACGCGAGGGCGGCCAGAAGGAGCCCGGGCGCCCCGCGCCGTGCGGCCCAGGCGCCCAGCAGGGGCATGAGCAGCGGCTTGGCGAGGGTGTGTCCGGGGCCGAAGCCGGCCGCGAGGCTCAGCAGGTCGACGGCCGTGGCGAGCGCGCACAGGGCGAGCAGGAGGCGGGAGCGGGTCACGCGGCCGTGGTCTCCTCGACCGGGGCCGCGGTGGCGCCGGGGGCGGGTGCGGAGGACGCGGGCTGCCACCCCGGGCCGCCGAAGACGCGCCCCGCCCGCTCACGCCAACCGGACGCCGCCCTCACGTCCTTGGCGATCGCGACGTATTCATGAGTGGCCACCTTGATCGGGTTGAACGTGTTGATGTTCTTCGTCAACCCGTAGACGGGCCGTTCGACCTCGGGGACGAACGAGCCGAAGAGCCGGTCCCAGACGATGAGGATGCCGCCGAAGTTGCGGTCGAGGTAGCCGCCCTGGGAGGCGTGGTGGACGCGGTGGTGGGAGGGCGTGTTGAACACGAACTCGAACCACCGCGGCATCCGGTCGATCCGCTCGGTGTGGATCCAGAACTGGTAGACGAGGTTGGCCGAGGAGCAGAACGCGAGCGCCGCCGGGTGGACGCCCGCGGCGACGAGCGGGACGTAGAACGGCCAGACGGTCAGCGAGGTCCAGGGCTGGCGCAGGGCGGTGGTGAGGTTGAACTTCTCGCTGGAGTGGTGGACGACGTGACAGGCCCACAGGACGCGGATCACGTGGTGGCCGCGGTGGGACCAGTAGTAGAAGAAGTCCTGCGCGAGCAGCATCAGCGGGAGCGTCCACCACAGGACGGGCACGCGCAGCGGCGTGAGTTCGTAGACCGCCGTGTAGATCGCGAGGATCGGGATCTTCCAGACGAAGTCGAAGACGAGGCTCCCGAGCCCCATGCCGACGCTCGTCACGGCGTCCTTCGTCTCGTATCCGGCCGCGGCGCCCTCGTCGTCGGGATGGAGCCGGACGCTGATCACCTCGACCACGGTGAGCAGCACGAAGGCGGGTATCGACCACAGCACGACATCGGGCAAATTCGGCATGGTGGCAACGTAGAACCGCTGGTGGGCTGCGGCTAGACGTTGTTACCGACAAGTATTGCCGGGGGTATGCGCTTGCTTGTTGGTGATCCTCGCCAATCGGGCCGGAGGAGGGGCCGAGTGCTTCACGCTCCCTTCACACTCCGGCCGCCCCCAGCAGCGCTCCGACCGCGTACGTGACCCCCATGGCCAGCGCCCCGCCGCCCATGTTGCGCAGCACCGCCCGGCCCGGCGCCGCCGACCCCAGCCGGGCGCTGCTCCAGCCGGTGCCGGCCAGCGCGACCAGGACCGACGCGACCGTGACCGGGAGTCGCCAGTGGACCGGCGGGAGCACGATGGCGAGGAGCGGCAGCAGCGCGCCGGCGGTGAAGGCGAGGAAGCTCGCCCAGGCCGCGTGCCAGGGGTTGGTGAGGTCGTCCGGGTCGATGCCGAGCTCGACCCGCGCGTGGGCCCTCAGCGCGTCGCGTTCCGTGAGCTGCACGGCGGCCTCCCTGGCCACCTCCCGGGACAGGCCCCGCTCCCGCAACAGCTCGGTCAGCTCGTCCAGTTCGGCCTCCGGCTGCTCGCGCAGCTCCCGGCGTTCCAGCGCGAGGGCGGCCCGCTCGGAGTCCCGCTGCGTCGACACGGAGACGTACTCCCCCGCCGCCATGGACATCGACCCGGCGAGTAGACCGGCGAGGCCGGCCGTCAGCAGCGCGGAACGGTCGTCGGTGGCGCCGGCCACGCCGACGACGAGGCCCGCGGTGGAGACGATGCCGTCATTGGCGCCGAGCACGGCGGCGCGCAGCCAGTTCAGCCGGGATCCGAGTGAGCCCTCGTGGGCCTCGTCATGGGTTGGTTCCGTCACAGGACGGAGGATGACACCCCGGGGGGCGCGGACCCCGCACCGACGCTCCCCCTGCCCCTTCACCTCTGGAGGACAAAAGGAACGAAAAGCCATGGATACCCGCGAAGATGATGGAGACCGGTGAATAGCGGTGAAGCACCACGAACACGCCCGAAGGCTCCCGTAGGCCCGCGGAGTTCGGCCGCGTCCGGGCAGGGACGCCCGAACCGCCCCTCCGCACAAGGCAGTTGAGCACCCTTCAGCCGGGGGCCGGACGCACGCGCGTGTGCGCCACACGAACTCCCGTACGCCCCGGACGCCTTGTCCCGCCCTCACTCCGGGGCAGGTGCGGCGAGCTGTCAGTGGGGGCCCGTATCCTCAGTGACCATGCTCGAAGACCACACGACGACAGCGTCGTCCCCCACGGAGTGGCCGACCGCGTACCCCCAGGGGTACGCGGTCGTTGACGTGGAGACCACCGGCCTGGCCCGGGACGACCGGATCATCTCCGCCGCCGTCTACCGGCTGGACGCGCGCGGCGAGGTCGAGGACCACTGGTACACGCTGGTCAATCCCCAGCGCGATCCGGGCCCGGTGTGGATACACGGCCTGACGAGCGACGTGCTCGAAGGCGCGCCCCTCTTCCAGGACGTGGCCGAGGAGTTCGCCGCGCGGCTCGACGGGCGGGTGCTCGTCGCGCACAACGCGGTCTTCGACTGGCAGATGATCGCGCGGGAGTACGCGCGCGCCCAGCGCGAGGCGCCGGTGCGGCAGCGGCTGTGCACGATCGCGCTCTCCAAGGAGCTGGGCCTGCCGCTGCCCAACCACAAGCTGGAGTCGCTGGCGGCCCATTTCGGGGTCGTGCAGCAGCGGGCGCACCACGCACTGGACGACGCGCGCGTGCTCGCGGAGGCGTTCCGGCCGAGCCTGCGAGCCGCGGCGGCGGGCGGCGTCCGCCTGCCGCTGCTCGAATGCCGTCCGCTGACGGAGTGGACCGACCGGGCCGCACCCCGGATCGGGCAGCAGGCGAGCGGTCCGGGCGGTGGTTTCGGCGGCTACGGCGCATACCGTCCCGGCACGTGGCGGCCGTCGCGCAAGAGGCCCGCATGCCCGCACCCCAACCCGGGGCGGTACGAGGACGGGAAAAGGCTCAAGCAGGGCATGCGGGTCGCCTTCTCGGGAGACACGTCGGTCGAGCGCGAGCTGCTGGAGGACCGAGCCGCCGAGGCCGGGCTTCATGTGGCGACGAGTCTGTCCCGGCTGACCAGCCTGCTGGTCACCAACGACCCCGACTCGGGCACGTCGAAGGTCGTGAAGGCGCGGCAGTTCGGGACGCCCGTCGTCGACGAAGCCGCCTTCGGACAGCTCCTGCGGGACGTCGAGCCCGCCGACGGGTGACCGTGCGTACGGGTGATTGCCACGCGACTCGCCCGTCGCCCGCTCGCCCGCGCGCGGGCGACGGCTCACCCTGTGGCGCATGGCGAGATGCGAAGTTTGCGGCAATGACTACGGAATGACCTTCGAGGTGCACGCGCAGGGCGCGATCCACGTCTTCGACTGCTTCTCCTGTGCGATCCACCGCATGGCCCCCATCTGCGAGCACTGCCGGGTCCAGATCATCGGCCAGGGCGTCGAGGTGGAGGGGCACTGGTACTGCGGCGGGCACTGCGCCCGCGCGGAGGGCAGGGTGGGCATCGTCGACAAGGTGTGAGCCGCTCCGGAACCCGTCCGAGACGTTTCCCCGAGGGATCGATGAGGGATCGGTTCCGGCACCCGGCCGAGTACACCCCACGACCGAGTTGTACGGTCGTGGGGTGTACCGCTTCCTGTTGTCCCGGCAGTGGGTGATCCTCACGCTGGTCTCCCTCCTCCTCATCCCCACGATGATCAGGCTGGGCTTCTGGCAGATGCATCGCTATGACGAGCGCACCGCGCGCAACCAGCTGGTCTCCGACGCGCTGGGCGCCGACGCGGTGCCCGTGGAGACCCTCACCACCCCGGGACACGACGTCACCCGCACCGAGCGGTACCGGAGCGTGACCGCGACCGGAGCCTTCGACACCGGGCACGAGGTCGTCGTCAGGCGCCGGGTCAACTCCGACGAGACGGTCGGCTTCCACGTCCTGACCCCGTTCGTGCTGACGGACGGCAAGGTGCTGCTGGTCAACCGGGGCTGGATCCCCGCGAACGGCGCCAGCCAGACCGACTTCCCCCGGATCCCGGCGCCGCCCCACGGCCGGATCACCGTCACCGGACGGCTGATGCCCGACGAGACGACCGCGGCCAGCGGCATCAAGGACCTCAAAGGGCTGCCGGACCGGCAGGTCATGCTGATCAACAGCGAGCAGGAGGCACGACGCCTGGGCGCCCGGGTGCTCGGCGGCTACATCGTGCAGACGGCGCCCGAGCCCAAGGGCGACACCCCGGAGCTGCTCGGGCCGCCCGGCAGCGAGGACTCGGCCCTGAACTTCGCGTACGCCATCCAGTGGTGGCTGTTCTCCGCGGGCGTCCCCTTCGGCTGGCTGACCCTGGCCCGGCGCGAGGCCCGCGACCGTGCCGCGGCCGCCGCGCAGACCGCGGAACGGACCGAGCCCGCCCCGGTGTAGCGCCCGCGCGGGCGCACCGCGCGGGTCACGGGCTCACCGGGCGTGCGGGCGGTCCGTCACCCGGCCGGCCGCACCTGCGATTGCCGTGCGGGTCCGCCGGGAACCCGGAACCCCGTGCACCCCCGCATCGAGGACTACGCCCTGATCGGCGACGAGCAGACCGCGGCCCTGGTCGGCACGGACGGTTCGATCGACTGGCTCTGCCTGCCCCGTTTCGACTCCGGGGCCTGCTTCGCCCGACTCCTCGGCGACGAGGACAACGGCCACTGGCGCATCGCCCCCCAGGGCGAGGAGGGCGCCTGCACCCGGCGCGCCTACCGGCCGGACACGCTCGTCCTGGACACCGAGTGGGAGACCGCCGGGGGCGCGATCCGGGTCACCGACCTGATGCCCCAGCGCGACCGGGCCCCGGACGTGGTGCGCATCGTCGAGGGACTGCGCGGCCGGGTGACCGTGCGCAGCGTCCTGCGGCTGCGGTTCGACTACGGCTGGGTCATCCCGTGGATGCGCCGGGTCGACGGGCATCGGGTGGCGATCGCCGGGCCCGACGCCGTCTGGTTCCGCAGCGAGCCGGAGGTGCGCACCTGGGGCGAGGACTTCACCACACACGCCGAGTTCACCGTCGCCGAGGGCGAGTCGGTCGCCTTCGTGCTGACCTGGCACCCCTCGCACGAGTCCCGCCCGCCGCTCGTCGACCCGTGGGACGCGCTGCGCGTCAGCGTCGACGACTGGCAGGAGTGGGCCGCGCGCTGCCGCTACGACGGACCCCACCGGGACGCCGTGGTGCGCTCCCTGATCACCCTCAAGGCCCTCACGTACACCCCGACCGGCGGCATCGCCGCCGCGCTCACCACCTCGCTGCCCGAGGAACTGGGCGGGGTCCGCAACTGGGACTACCGCTACTGCTGGCTGCGCGACTCCACGCTCACCCTGGGAGCGCTCCTGGCGGCGGGTTACGAGGAGGAGGCCGAGGCGTGGCGCAACTGGCTGCTGCGCGCCGTCGCGGGCGACCCGGCCGACCTGCAGATCATGTACGGCCTGGCGGGCGAGCGGCGACTGCCCGAGTGCGAGCTGCCGTGGCTGTCGGGATACGGCGGCTCCATTCCCGTGCGCATCGGCAACGGCGCCGTGGACCAGCTCCAGCTGGACGTCTACGGCGAGGTCATGGACTCGCTGTCGCTGGCCCGGACCGCGGGGATGTCGCCCAAGCCGCACATGTGGTCGCTGCAGTGCGCGCTGATGAACTGGCTGAGCGAGAACTGGCGGCAGCCGGACGAGGGGCTGTGGGAGGTGCGAGGCGGCCGGCGCCAGTTCGTGCACTCCAAGGTGATGGTGTGGGTGGCCGCCGACCGGGCCGTGCGCGCGCTGGAGGAGTACCCGAAGCTCAGCGGCGACCTGGAGGGCTGGCGGGCGCTGCGCGACGAGGTGCACCGCGAGGTGTGCGAGAAGGGCTACGACCCCCGGCGCAACACGTTCACCCAGTACTACGGATCGGCCGACCTGGACGCCTCCCTGCTGCTCATCCCGCGCGTCGGCTTCCTGCCGCCGGACGACCCGCGGATCGTCGGGACCGTCGACGCGATCCGCGACGAACTCGGGCACAGCGGCCTGGTGCGCCGCTACAGCACGGACGGTGCGCCCGTCGACGGGCTGCCGGGCGACGAGGGCGCGTTCCTGGCCTGCTCGTTCTGGCTGGCGGACGCGCTGCACCTGACCGGTCGCACCGAGGCGGCGCGGGAGCTGTTCGAGCGGCTGGTGGGGCTGGCCAACGACGTGGGGCTGCTGGCGGAGGAGTACGACCCGGTGGCCGGGCGGCATCTGGGCAACTTCCCGCAGGCCTTCAGCCACATCGGCCTGGTGAACACCGCCCTCGCCCTGTTCGGCGGCGACGAGGCAGGATAGGGGCCATGGATCTTGGACTGAAGGACCGGGTGTACGTCGTCACCGGGGCCACGCGGGGCCTCGGCAACGCGACCGCGCGCGAGCTCGTCGCGGACGGCGCGAAGGTCGTCCTGACCGGACGGGACGACAAGCGCGTCGCCGAGGCGGCGGCCGCGCTGGGACCGAACGCCGTCGGCGTCGCCGTGGACAACGCCGACCCCGACGCGGCGGCCCGGCTGATCGCGGCGGCGCGGGACGCCTTCGGCGGGTTCGACGGGGTGCTGGTGAGCGTGGGCGGCCCGCCGCCCGGGTTCGTCGCGGACAACACGGACGAGCAGTGGGAGGCCGCGTTCCGGTCGGTGTTCCTCGGCGCGGTCCGGCTGGCGCGGGCCGCGGCGGCCGAGCTGGAGGCGGGCGGAGTGATCGGGTTCGTGCTGTCGGGATCGGTGCACGAGCCGATCCCGGGGCTGACGATCTCCAACGGCCTGCGGCCGGGGCTCGCCGGGTTCGCCAAGTCGCTCGCCGACGAGCTGGGGCCCCGGGGGATCCGGGTCGTGGGGCTGCTGCCCGCCCGGATCGACACCGACCGGGTGCGCGAGCTGGACGCGCTGTCGGCGGATCCCGAGGCGACCCGGACGGCGAACGAGTCCCGGATCCCGCTGCGCCGGTACGGCGCTCCGGAGGAGTTCGGCAGGGCGGCCGCGTTCCTGCTCTCGCCGGCGGCCTCCTATCTGACGGGGGTCATGCTGCCGGTCGACGGCGGGATGCGGCACGGGTTCTGACGCGCGCCGAGGACGCCCGCACGGCCCCGGGTACGCCGGAGGGCACGGCGCCCGGGGCGGCCGGGCGGCTCAACTGACCCTTTCCGCCTTGTGCTTGGCGCCCTTCATGCGCACCGTCGCCGGCAGGGCCCGCAGCGCCGCCGAGTCCCTCGCGTGGGCCAGGGCCTCGGTCGTCAGGCGGTTCAGCGTCGTCGCCGGGTCCACGTGGGGTTCCAGGAGCAGCCGGACGTGCGCCTCGGGAGCGTCCCGGCGGCCGGTCAGATGGGCGTGGGCGTGCGCGACGCCGTCCAGGCGGCCTGCCTCGCCCGCCAGCACACCCTCCAGGGCCCTGGCCCGCAGCAGCGCTCCCGCGCCGTCGCCCGTGTCGACGAGGACCTCGCCGAGCCGGCGGCGGCGCAGGACCGCGACCAGCCACCACAGGGCCAGCAGCACGAGGAGGGCCAGACCGGCGACGACCGTCGGCCACCACCAGGCCTCGCCGCGCCAGCGGGTGCGTTCGGCGGCGGTGAGGAGGACGTCGTGGCGGCCGTCGTGGAGCCACCAGGAGGGCGGGGAGGCGCCCAGTCCGACGGCCAGCACCGCGCCGCCGACGGCGAGCAGCGCCAGCCCGACGACCCCCACGAGCACGCGGTTGACGGTCCTGAGCATCGTCCTCACCCCTTCTTCCCGGGGCGGCGCACATGGACCGACAGCCGGGGCGGCCGGGCCAGGCCCAGGCCGCGGATCGCGTCGGTCAGGACGGTGTCGAGGTCCGCGTGGACGTCGTCCAGGTCCCGGAAATGGCAGACCGCGCGGACGTCGGCCCTGCGGCGGCGGACGCGCACCCGGGCCGACTGCACGCCGGCGATCTCCATGGCCCGGTCGCGCAGCGCCAGCCCGGCGGCGTCCCGGTGCAGGCCGGCGCGGACGTCGGGGTGGGGGCGGCTCATGGGCAGGACGTGCCGCAGACCCGGGGTGACGGCCAGGACGATCAGCCACAGGCCGAGCGCGGCCGCGACGCCGGCGCCGACCAGCACCCAGACGTCGTCCAGCGGACGCTCGGCGAGCTGCCGGGCGAGAGCGCGCCGCCAGGCCATGGCGGGCCGGTGGGCCCGGACGGCGGCGACGTCGTAGAGGAAAGCGCCCGCCACGACCAGCAGCACCACCGCGACAACGGCGGCCGGCGCCCGGCGCGCCGACCAGAACCGGTGATCGGCGGGCGCTGCGGCCCGTTCGGGGACGTGGTCCTGTGCGGGCTTGTCCAGCACGGGCACCGCGCCGCCCCGCGGGCCCTCGGGCTCGCTCATCGTGTCCTCCCCTGTGCCAGGCCGGAGGCCGAAGTCAGGTGCAGCCGTTCCACGTGTACGGCGACCTCCGGAACCTCCATTCCCACCAACGCGCCTACCCGCTCGGCGACATGTCGACGCACCTCGTGACAACGGGCCCCGATGTCGGTCGGATAACCGAGTTCCAGATGGACCCGGACGTGGGCCGCGTCCGCCGGGGGCTCCCCGGACGCCGGGGGCCCGGCGTGCGGGCGGACGACGACGGAGGCATGGGGGGGACCGGCGTCGGGCGGCAGCGGGCCGGTCGCCTCGCGCGCGGCCTGGGCGGCGATCTTCGCCACGACCCGGTCGGCGATGCGGGTCGCGCCGCGCCGGCCCGCGGGAACGGCCGAGCGCCCGCCGGCGCCGCCGCTCCCCTCGTTCACGGTGGTCACCTGCGGCGGTCGTCGCGGGTGCGGAACAGGTCGCCGAGCTCCAGGTCCCCTTCCAGGAACCGGCCGACGACGAACCCGATGGCGCCCAGTGCCGCCACCAGCACGAAGGCCCCGAACCCGCCGAAGTATCCGGCGAAGCCCAGCGCCATGCCGGCGATCATGCCGACCACGGCCATGCTCAAGATGTTCTCCCCTCGGCGGTCCGGTCACCCGGGCCCGCTGCGTGTCGTCCGTGAGTCACTGGATCCGGGGCGCTTCCGGCTCCTCGTCCTCTTCGTCGGGCAGTTTGACGTCGCTCACCGCGATGTTGACCTCGACGACCTCCAGGCCCGTCATACGCTCCACGGCCGCGATCACGTTCTCCCGCACGGCCTGGGCGACGTCGGCGATGGCCACGCCGTAGTCGACGACGATCTCCAGGTCGAGCGCGGTCTGCACCTCGCCGACCTCGGCCTTCACGCCCCGGGTGACGGACTTCGAGCCGCCGGGCACCCGGTCGCGCACGGCGCCGAAGGTACGGCTGAGGCCGCTGCCCATGGTGTGGACGCCCACGACGTCCCGGGCCGCGAGACCCGCGATCTTCTCCACGACCCCGTCGGCGATGGTGGTCCGGCCGCGGGTCGCCGGGTTCCCTCCGCCGCGCCGGGCCGCCTTGCGGTTCTGCGGCTGCTCCGTGCCGCCGTCGGGGGTCTGCGTCCGGTTCTGCTCGACTGCCTCGGTCATCGCCGTACGTCCTTACGTCCGGTTCCTTTTCGCCCCCTGTCGACCACGGTAAGCGCGGTTGCCGGTTCTCGCTGCGGGGATGCGGCACGCTGGAGTAATGACGGCGGACGGATGGACGAGCGCGGTACGGCATCAGCTGGGCCTGGGCAGGCTGCTCCCGCTGGGCGGCCCGCGGGACGGTGCGTGGATCACGGAGGCGGCGGCCGGGGCGGTGCTGCGGCGGGCGGTACGCCAGATGGAGGGCGTCCGGCTGGACGCGCTGCGGATCGCGTCGGCCGACTCGGCGGGGGTGGACGAGCCCGCCGTGCCGCCCCCGCCCGGCGCGCTGCCGCCCGGCCCGGTACGGGTGACGGCGGACATCGCCGTGTACGCGTCCGAGCCGCTGCCGGCGACGGCCTCTCGCCTGCGCTCGGCGCTGGCGATTGCCGCGACGGAGCGTCTCGGCCTGGTGGTGTCGGAGGTGGACCTGCGGGTCACGGCCCTGCTGGACGAGGAGCGGGAACCGGAGGCGGTACGCCCCGGGCCCGAGCCGCCGCCGGTCGGGGCGGCCCAGCACGGCGACGAGGCGCGCGCGACCGTCGCCGCCCTGTCCGTGGCCGGGGTGACCCGGCTGACCGACGTCGTCGGCAGGGCGGTGCGCCTCGAGGAACGCGAGCATGCGACCGCCCTGCCGCACCGCCACGCCCGTGTGGAGATCGCGGTGAGTGCGCACCACCGGGCCCTGGACGTGGCCCGGCAGGTGCGCGCGGCGGTCTCGGAGGCGCTACGGGATCACCCGACGGTGACCGTGCTGGTCACGGCCGTGGAGTGACCGGTCGGAGCCCGCGAGGAACCGGCTATTCGCCGATGCCGGCCAGGTCCCGCAGCCGGCGGCCCTGGGCGGCGCGCTCGGCGGCGCGCTGCTCGTCGTAGGTGCGGTCGCCTGCGCCGCGCAGCAGCGCCTTGGTCTCGATGACGGCCTCGCGGGGCGCGGCCAGGATCGCCGCGGCCAGGTCACGGACGGTGGTGTCGAGGTCGGTGGCGGGCACGGCGAGGTTGGCCAGGCCGGTGCTCACCGCTTCCTCGGCGGGCACGAACCGGCCGGTGAGGCAGATCTCCACCGCGCGGCCGTAGCCGACCAGGGAGACCAGGGGGTGGGTGCCCGTCAGGTCCGGCACCAGGCCGAGGCTGGTCTCGCGCATGGCGAACTGCACGTCGTCGGCGACGACGCGCAGGTCACAGGCGAGGGCCAGCTGGAAGCCCGCACCGATGGCGTGGCCCTGGACGGCGGCGATGGACACGATGTCGTTGCGCCGCCACCAGGTGAAGCCCTCCTGGAACCCGGCGATGGCGGCGTCGAGTTCGGCGTCACCACTGCGTGCGAGATCGATGAAGGACGGTTCGCCCTCGATCCCCTCGGGCGTGAACATCTGCCGGTCGAGTCCGGCGGAGAAGGACTTGCCCTCGCCGCGCAGCACGACCACGCGGACGGAGCCCGGCACCAGCCGCCCGGCTTCGGCTAGGGCCCGCCACATGGCGGGGCTCTGCGCGTTGCGCTTGGCCGGGTTGGCCAGCGTCACCGTGGCGAGCGCGTCGTCGACGGTGAGCCGTACGCCGTCCTTGTCGAGCAGGGGAACGAGTTCCTGGTCGGGCGTGGCCATGGGGCGCCTCCGGTGGGTGCGGTCAGCTAGCGGTCAGCTAAGTGACTGCACAGTAACCACCCGGCCGATCGGATCACCGACCGGGTGGCCACCGTCGAAGCCGATGGGCCGCCCGGGGGTCAGGACGAGGCGGCCTTCTTGCCTCGGGTCGCCCCGCCACGCCCACGGAGCGTGACGCCCGACTCGCTGAGCATCCGGTGCACGAAGCCATACGAGCGGCCGGTCTCCTCGGCCAGTGCCCGGATGCTCGCACCGGAGTCGTACTTCTTCTTCAGGTCTGCCGCGAGCTTGTCGCGCGCGGCGCCGGTCACCCGGCTGCCCTTCTTCAGAGTCTCGGCCACCCGTGCCTCCTCATGGGAAGTGCGCTCTGGTCTCCTCATGATCACCCCTCCGGGACGCGATGGCCACCCATTCGGCAAGGTCCGTGCGAGACGGTTTTGACGACAGGAGCGCGCCCCCACAAGCGGAATCCATGATTCCAGGTGTACGCGTTCGTACCGCCGAACGGGTTCTTCCGCGAAGTGCCAGGTCAGAGACGCGAAACGGCCGATCCCTTGTCGACAAAGGGATCGGCCGGGAAATCGATGTATGACACACCTCGATACGAGGAGATCTCACACAGATGATGGATCACCGATGGGCCGAATGATCCATCGCCGATGATCAAGCCAGGGCGACGAGATCCGCGTAGTCGGAACCCCACAGGTCCTCGACGCCGTCGGGCAGGAGGATGATCCGCTCCGGCTGCAGCGCCTCCACCGCGCCCTCGTCGTGGGTGACGAGGACGACCGCGCCCTTGTAGGTGCGCAGCGCGCCGAGGATCTCCTCGCGGCTGGCCGGGTCGAGGTTGTTGGTGGGCTCGTCGAGGAGCAGCACGTTGGCCGAGGAGACCACGAGGGTGGCGAGGGCCAGTCGGGTCTTCTCGCCGCCGGACAGGACGCCGGCGGGCTTGTCGACGTCGTCACCGGAGAACAGGAACGAGCCGAGTGTCTTGCGGACCTCGACCAGATCCAGGTCGGGGGCGGCGGACCGCATGTTCTCCAGGACGGTGCGCTCCGGGTCGAGGGTCTCGTGCTCCTGGGCGTAGTAGCCGAGCTTGAGGCCGTGGCCCTCGATGACCTCGCCGGTGTCGGGCTGCTCTGCGCCGCCGAGCAGGCGCAGCAGGGTCGTCTTGCCGGCGCCGTTCAGGCCGAGGATGACGACGCGCGAACCCTTGTCGATGGCCAGGTCGACGTCGGTGAAGATCTCCAGCGAGCCGTAGGACTTCGACAGGCCCTCGGCCATCAGGGGCGTCTTGCCGCAGGGGGCGGGCTCGGGGAAGCGGAGCTTGGCCACCTTGTCGGACTGGCGGACCGCCTCCAGGCCGGACAGCAGCTTGTCGGCACGGCGGGCCATGTTCTGCGCGGCGACCGTCTTGGTCGCCTTGGCGCGCATCTTGTCGGCCTGCGAGTGCAGTGCGGCGGCCTTCTTCTCGGCGTTCTGCCGCTCGCGCTTGCGGCGCTTCTCGTCGGACTCGCGCTGCTGCTGGTAGAGGCGCCAGCCCATGTTGTAGACGTCGATCTGGGAGCGGTTGGCGTCCAGGTAGAACACCTTGTTGACGACCGTCTCGACCAGGTCGACGTCGTGGCTGATGACGATGAAGCCGCCGCGGTAGGTCTTGAGGTAGTCGCGCAGCCAGACGATCGAGTCGGCGTCGAGGTGGTTGGTCGGCTCGTCGAGGAGCAGCGTGTCCGCGTCGGAGAACAGGATGCGGGCGAGCTCCACGCGGCGGCGCTGACCGCCGGAGAGCGTGTGCAGCGGCTGGCCGAGCACCCGGTCGGGCAGGTTGAGCGCGGCGGCGATGGTGGCGGCCTCGGCCTCGGCGGAGTATCCGCCCTTGGTGAGGAACTCCGTCTCCTGGCGCTCGTACTGGCGCATCGCCTTGTCGCGCGTGGCGCCGGAGCCGTTGGCGATCCGCTGCTCGTTCTCGCGCATCTTGCGGATCAGGACGTCCAGGCCGCGCGCGGAGAGGATGCGGTCGCGCGCGAGGACGTCGAGGTCGCCGGTGCGGGGATCCTGCGGGAGGTAGCCGACCTCGCCGGAGCGGGTGACCTGACCGGCGGCCGGGATGCCCTCACCGGCCAGGATCTTGGTCAGGGTGGTCTTGCCGGCGCCGTTGCGCCCGACCAGACCGATGCGGTCGCCCTTGGCCACACGGAAGGAGGCGTTCTCGATGAGGATGCGGGCACCGGCGCGCAGCTCGATGCCGGAGGCGGAGATCACGGACAGACTCCAGAGCGGGGGTCGTTGGCGGGATGGGCGGCTGAGGACGTTCCCGCCGTCTAATGCGCGAGGAGAATGGCCATGACGCCAGTCTAACGGGACCGTGCAAGCACTTTTTCTGGGTCCAGGTGTTCGATCTCGCCGAGTCGCCGTGTTTTCCGCGGCCCCCAGGCGCCGCCGTTCTCCGGTCCCGCACTCCCCCGCCTGCGGCGGGTCCCCGGTCCGGGGGCGTTGTCGGTGCCGGGTGCCAGACTGGGAGACGAGTCAGGAATCCGGCTCGGATCACAAGGGAGTGGATCGGCATGGCGGCTACGAACGGCGGGCGTCCCAGCCTCTTCCCGACGGTGTTGTACGCCGACGCGAAGGCGGCGATCCGGCAGCTCACCGAGGCCCTGGGCTTCACGGAGCTGTCCGTGTACGAGGGGGAGGACGGCTCGGTCATGCACGCCGAGCTGGCCCAGGGCAACGGCGCGGTGATGCTGGGCTCCAAGGGCCGCGGCGGCGTCTTCGACACGGCGATGAAGGGCGCGGGCCCGACCGGCGTGTACGTCGTGGTGGACGACGTCGACGCACATCACCGGCGAGCCGTGGAGCACGGCGCGGAGATCCTGATGCCCCCGACGGACCAGGAGTACGGCTCGCGGGACTACATGGCCCGCGACCTCGAGGGCAACCTCTGGAGCTTCGGCACGTACGCGCCGGAGATACCGGGCTGAGCGGCCCCCGCCCGGCCCGTCCGTCGTCCCCCCGCCCGTCGGCCGCTCCCGCAGCCGGGTCAGCTGCCTCCGGTGTGCACCTGGAAGGCGGCCCGGCGCACGGCCTTGGCCAGCGCAGGGTCGGGGTGCGCGGCGGCCAGCGCCACCAGCACCTGCACGGTGCGCGGATGCCCGACGGCCCGCACCTCGGTCAGCAGCGCCGGCACGGTCGGCTGCAGCGCGGACTCCAGATGGCGTACGAGCATCGGCGCCTCGCCGTGGTCGGCGACGGCCGCGGCGGTGTCCACCCACAGCCAGGTGGCCTCCTGCCGGGTGAGCACCTCGTGGGCGTCCTCGGGGTCGACGCCGTCGTGCTCGGCGAGCCACAGCAGGGCGTACGGCCGCAGGGCGGGCTCGTCCACGACCGCGCGGACGTCGGGTTCGGCCGGAGCGCCCACGACGCGCAGCGCCTCGAAGGCGAGGCCGCGCAGCAGGGCGTCGTCCCCGCGGGCGGCCAGCAGCAGTTCGCTGACGGCGCTGCCGACGGTGCGGGCGGCGAGCCAGGCGCGGTACTCGGCGCGGGCCGCGTTGGGGCGCAGCTGCGCGCAGCCGCGGAGCATGGCCTCGGCCGACTGCTCGATGTTCCCGGCGGGGCTCTGCGCGGCGACGCAGATCTGCTCCAGCTTGACCCAGACCGCCCAGCTGCCCAGCGGGGTGAGGGTGGCGTGTGCGTCGCCGTAGGTGAGGGCGCCCACGGAGGCGAGGGCGTGCAGGGCCCAGTCGAGAAGGGGAGCGAGTTCGGCGTCCTGGGCGGGCTCGGCCGGCTCGACGTCGGCGGAGGTGACCGGGGCGAGCGGCGTCACGGGCTCGGAACCGGCGCTGTAAGGGACTTCGCAGCGCTCGGTGCGCAGTTCGGTGACGCGCTGGCGCAGCAGGTCCAGCAACTGCTCGACGGGGACGGGCCCGGCGGACAGTTGGAGGAAGGACAGCACCTGGGGCATGGCCGAGACGACCTCGGCGACCGCGCCGGGCTCCTGGTCCTCCGGTTCCGGGGAGGCCAGGGACCAGGCGTCGAACAGGGCGACCCAGCCGCGCAGGACGGCGCTGTCGTCGCGGTTCCAGGCACGCAGACGCCAGCCGGGGCGCGCGCTGTCGCCGTGCACCTCGACGAGGCCGGCGAGCCGGGCGGTGTCCCAGTCGGCGCGGATCCGGTCGGTGGTCAGACCCAGATCGGCGGCAGCCCGCTGCGCGGTCGCTTCGGAGAGCGTGGCCTTGCCGTCGGTGGTCGCGGCGTCTCGGCCGGGGCCGAGGGCATTGTCGGCCCAGCGGGCGACGCGGGCCGCGGCGGCCAGTCCGGAGCGCGCCATTCTGGCCAGCTCCGCGGGCGCCGGGGTGCCCTCCGGCGGGCGGGGTGCGGGGCGGCGCGGGCGCCGCTCGTTCACAGCTGAGGGGGCGGCGGCCAGGGGTCGCGGGCGGACGAGTCGAAGCCTGGAGTCGCGCGGGATACGGGACGTCACGGGTGCAGTCTTCCGGTTGACGGTCCGAAAACCCAAACGGAATGCCACGGCGGGCCGCTGGACCGGCCGGCGCTCGGGGTGGATCGAGGGGGAGGCGGCGCCTTCTGGCCAGTGGTACGGCCTTAAACGGAACCCTTGCGGCCGCTCCGGGCGGTCCGGCCGCGGGGCGCTCTCACATCAGCGGGGTCAGGAAGCGGCGCAGCGCCTCCTCGTAGGCGGCGGGGTCGGCGTTCCACATGGCGCCGTGCGGGGCGCCCGCCACGGTGTGCAGGGTGACGAGGTCGGGGCGGCGGCCCGCGAGGCGGCGGGAGGCGCCCCAGGGCGCGACCACGTCGTCGGGCCCGTGCACGATCAGCGTCGGGACCCGCAGCCGGTCGGGGGCGGCGGCCTTGGCCGCGGGGTCCCCGGCCGGCTGCGGGTCCCGAC
>NZ_MJAJ01000055.1 GCF_001746365.1 Streptomyces sp. LUP30 | reverse complement strand
GATCATGTACTTCTCCATGATTGCCCAGGCGCCGTTGAACTTCGACCAGTCGCCGGTGACCTTGCCGTACATGGCCTGCAGCCACAGCAGGTAGCTGTAGGCCTCCGAGGTGGTCTCGTGGCCCTGGTCGGGGGCCTCGACGATCAGCGTCTCGACCGAGTGGTAGGGGATGCCCGCGGGGGAGAAGTAGCCGTTCGCCGGGTTGGTGATCTTGCCGTAGAGGTCCAGGAACCGGGCGTCGTACGCCTTGGCGCCCGGGATCTCGGTGGCCGTGACCGAGGCCTTGGCGTGCCCGGCGGCCGTCGACTCGAAGGTCGCCGCACCCGTGCCCGAGGCGTCCGCGGTGACGGTCACGTTCTGGGCGGTGCTCCAGTTGGAGGGCGTGAAGGTGAGGCTCGCGCCGCCCGTCACCGTCAGTCCCGTGTTGCCCGTGGTCCGGGCGGTCGTGACGGTCACGTTCGCCGACGGCTGGGTCGAGAGCTTCAGCGAGTAGGTGCCCGTCTTGCCCTGTTGCACGGCAAGTTGGCTTGCGGAGGCCACCACGGCCGGTCCCGACGCGACCGTGACGCCGACCGGGGTCGACGCCGCCGACGCGCCCAGGCTGTCGTACGCCTTGGCGACCAGCGAGTGACTGCCCACGGAGAGGCCGGACGCGGACAGGGTGTACGGCGCGCTCGTGTCCGTGCCCAGCAGGGTCGTGTCGTCGTAGAACTCGATCTTGGTGATCGTCGCGTTGTCGGCGGCCGCGGCGGTCGCCGCGAGCGGCACCGCGTCGCCCTGCGTGTAGACGGCGCCCGCGCTCGGGCTGGTCAGCACCGTGACCGGCGGCTGGTGCGCGCCGACGCAGGCGGTGCCGTTGACCGAGAAGCTCGCGGGAGCGGCGTTCGTGCCGCTGTAGGTGAACTGCGCACCCGTGCTGACCGCCGCGCCCGCCGCGATCGTCCCGTTGTACGACGCGTTGTTCACCGTGATCTGCTGACCGGACTGCGCCCAGCTGCCGTTCCAGCCGTTCGACAGCTTCTGGTTGCCCGCGTAGGAGTACGTCAGCGTCGCCCGCCGCGATCGTCCCGTTGTACGACGCGTTGTTCACCGTGATCTGCTGACCGGACTGCGCCCAGCTGCCGTTCCAGCCGTTCGACAGCTTCTGGTTGCCCGCGTAGGAGTACGTCAGCGTCCAGCCGTTGATGGCGTCCGTGCCGCGGTTGGTGAGGGTCAGATCCGCGGTGAAACCGGAGCCCCAGTCATTGGTCTTGTAGTCCACATTGCACTGAACACCCGCTGCCTGTGCGGGGGTTGTGCTGGTGCTCAGCATGGCGAAGGGGAGGGCGAGGGCCGCCACGAAGGCGGTCCACAGGCGCCGCGCGCCGCGGCGTCTGCGTGAGGGATCCATGTGCTGGTCCTCCTTGCGGCTCGGAAGAAGTGGGGGGAGGAGCAACAAGCCTTGAACCAGTGGGAGCGCTCCCATAGTGGGGATGGGGGTGAACGCGGTCAAGGTGCTTGAAGAGTCGAAAAGATTCGACACCTCAACTTGAGGGAAAGTCAGTGACGCCTCTGTTCTTTGCCAGCACGTGGCGCTAGCTTCGAGGCACCAGTGGGAGCGGTTCCATCAGTCGACGCGTCTGTCACGACGCGCCTGAGCTGCAAGGAGTCGCTCATGCGACACCCCGCGCGTTCAGCACTTCTCGCCGTAGCCGGCACGGTCGCCCTCGTCGCGGGCGCCCTGCTGCCGGTCGTCACGGCGCAGGGGGCCGCGTCTGCCTGCACGGTGGAGTACTCCGTCACCGGTCAGTGGGACGCCGGCTTTCAGGGCGCCGTGACCATCACCAACAACTCGGCGGCCGTGACCGGTTGGAGCCTCGCCTTCGACTTCGCGAACGGTCAGAAGGTCACCCAGGGCTGGAGTGCCGAGTGGTCCCAGTCCGGCACGACGGTCACCGCCGTGAACGAGAGCTGGAACGGCTCCCTGCCCTCCGGTGCGAGCGTCAGCGCGGGGTTCGTCGCCTCCAGGTCGGGCACGAACACCGTACCCGCGGCGTTCAGGCTCAACGGCACGACCTGCAACGTCGACCCCACCCCCACCCCCACGCCCACCCCCACACCCACCGCGCCGCCCTCGACGGACCCGCCGGGTCCGGGTGACGGTCCGCCCGCGTTGCACGTCTCGGGGAACAAGCTCGTGGACGCCGACGGCGGGAACCGCCGTCTCCTCGGCGTGAACCGCTCGGGCGGCGAGTTCATGTGCGTCCAGGGGCGCGGCATCTGGGACGGCCCGGTCGACGACGCGGCCGTCAAGGCGATCGCGGACTGGAGGGTGAACACCGTCCGGATCCCCCTCAACGAGGAGTGCTGGCTGGGCCTGTCGAACATCGACCCCGCCTACGGCGGCGCCAACTACGTCAACGCCGTCAAGCAGTTGGTGGCCCGCGTCAAGGCGCACGCCATGACGCCGATCGTCGAACTGCACTGGACCTACGGCCAGTACACGGGCAACTCGGCGGGCTGTTCCGACGTGCACGCCACCTGCCAGAAGCCGATGCCCGACATGCAGTACGCCCCGGCGTTCTGGACGTCGGTGGCGAACACGTTCAAGAACGACACGGCCGTCGCCTTCGACCTGTTCAACGAGCCCTACCCGGACCGTGCCACCTCCACGACCGCCCAGGCGTGGCAGTGCTGGCGAGACGGCGGCTCCTGCCCCGGCATCGGGTACCAGGTCGCCGGAATGCAGGATCTCGTCGACTCGGTACGGGCGACCGGCGCCCGGAACGTGGTCCTGGCCGGAGGGCTCGCCTACTCCAACGACCTCGGCCAGTGGCTGACGTACAAGCCCGACGACCCGACCGGCAATCTCGCCGCCGCGTACCACGTGTACAACTTCAACAGCTGCGCCGACGCCGGCTGCTGGAACTCGACGCTCGCTCCCGTGGCCGCCCGCGTGCCGCTCGTGGCCGGGGAGATCGGGGAGAACACCTGCTCGCACGGTTTCGTCGACCAGGTCATGAAGTGGTTCGACGACCACGGCCTGTCCTATCTGGGCTGGACGTGGAACTCCTGGGACTGCTCGGCGGGGCCGTCCCTGATCTCGGGCTACGACGGTACGCCCACGGCGTACGGCACCGGCCTGCGCGACCATCTGCGCGCACTCCAGGGATAGGCGCCACGAGCCGGCCCCGCGGACATGGGGCCGTCCGAACAGGATCCGCCCGGCACGGGATCCACCCGGCGTCCGTCCGTCGGGCGCGGGCCCCCGGGGCAGGAGCCGCCTGCGGTCCCGCGGGTCGGACCCTCGCACCGCAAACGCACACCGAACAGAAACACCGAAGAAACGGACAAACTCCCGCAACCAAGAAGGAAACCCGCACTCATGAGCCGTAGCAGAACAGCGGTACTCGCCGCGCTGGCGCTGGTCGCCGGCGCCTCCGGGACGGCGCTCGCGGTCGTCCCCGGCGATCCGGGCATCGCCGCCATCCCGTGCAGCGTCGACTACAAGGTGCAGAACGACTGGGGCAGCGGCTTCACCGCCGCCGTCACCGTGACCAACAACTCCGCCGCCAAGTCGAGTTGGGCGGTGAAGTGGGCGTACGCCGGAAGCCAGAAGGTCACCAGCGCGTGGAACGCGAAGGTCACCCAGTCCGGCACGGCCGTCACCGCCGCCAACGAGACCTACAACGGGACGCTGGCGACCGGCGGTTCGGTCAGCTTCGGGTTCCAGGGGACCTACAGCGGCACCAACGCGGTCCCGACCACGTTCACCCTCGACGGCGTGACCTGCAACGTCGACGGCGGAACCGGCGGTCCCACCGATCCCGGCCCGACCGACCCCGGCCCCACCGGCCCCGGCGGTTCCACCAAGGTCGACAACCCCTACGCAGGCGCCAAGGTCTACGTGAACCCCGAATGGTCCGCGCACGCGGCGGCCGAACCGGGCGGCAGCCGCGTCTCCAACCAGCCCACCGGTGTCTGGCTCGACCGCATCGCGGCCATCAACGGAGCCAACGGCGGCATGGGCCTGCGCGCCCACCTCGACGCGGCCCTCGCCCAGAAGGGCAGCGGCGAGGAAGTCGTGCAGCTGGTCGTCTACGACCTTCCCGGACGGGACTGCTCGGCCCTCGCCTCCAACGGTGAGCTCGGCCCGACGGAGATCGACAAGTACAAGACGCAGTTCATCGACCCGATCGCGGCGATCCTCTCGGACAGCAAGTACGCGGGCCTGCGGATCGTCACCACCGTCGAGATCGACTCGCTGCCGAACCTCGTCACCAACACCGGAGGCAAGGCCACGGCCACCCCGGCCTGCGACACCATGAAGGCCAACGGCAACTACGTGAAGGGCGTCGGTTACGCGCTGAACAAGCTCGGCGCGATCCCCAACGTCTACAACTACATCGACGCCGGTCACCACGGCTGGCTCGGCTGGGACGACAACTTCGCCCCCTCCGCCCAGATCTTGTACCAAGCCGCCACCGCGGAGGGCGCGACCGTCGACGACGTGCACGGCTTCATCACCAACACGGCCAACTTCAGCGCCCTGAAGGAGAACAACTTCACCATCAACGACTCGGTGGCCGGCAAGTCGGTCCGTGAGTCCAAGTGGGTGGACTGGAACCGCTACGTCGACGAGCTGTCGTACGCCCAGGCCTTCCGCAACCAGCTGGTGACCACCGGCTTCCGGTCCGACATCGGCATGCTGATCGACACCTCCCGCAACGGCTGGGGCGGCTCCGCCCGGCCCGCCGGCCCGGGCGCCACGACCAGCGTGGACACCTATGTCAACGGCGGCCGTTACGACCGCCGGATCCACATCGGCAACTGGTGCAACCAGGCCGGCGCGGGTCTCGGCGAGCGTCCCAAGGCGGCGCCGGCCGCCGGGATCGACGCCTACGTGTGGATGAAGCCGCCGGGGGAGTCGGACGGCGCGAGCTCGGCCATCGCCAACGACGAGGGCAAGGGCTTCGACCGGATGTGCGACCCCACCTACACCGGCAACGCGCGCAACGGCAACAGCATGTCGGGCGCCCTGGCGAACGCCCCGCTGTCCGGGCACTGGTTCTCCGCCCAGTTCCAGCAGCTGATGCAGAACGCCTATCCGCCGCTGTAGGCCGATGCGCCGGTCCGCGACCGCGGTACGGCGACGACGGTCCCCGTCGGGGTCCGCGTCCGCCGGGGTCCGCGTCCGCGGTGAGGCGACGGTGATCCGCCGGGGCGCTCAGCCCTCCCGGGCCAGTCCCCGGCGGATCGCGAACTCGACCGCGCTGTAGTCCCCGTCCGGCCGCTCCAGTTCGAAGGGGGCGGCCGGATGCAGCGGTGGCTGGGCGAGGAACCGGGGGCGCTCCCCGTGGTGCGGCTGCGCGGCGTGCACCAGGAACGGATGGCAGAGGTAGACGTCACCGGGGCGTCCGGTGGCGTAGGCGACCGGACGGTGTGCGGTGGCCCGCTCGAGACGCGGCGCGATCTCGAGGATCGAGACGCCCTGCTCGCCGTACGGTTCCAGCAGCGGGGGCACGTCCAGATGGGAGCCGACGCGGACCCGGGTCGGGGCGTCGGTCTCGCTCACCTCGCTGAACAGGAACAACATCAGAAGCGCGCGATCCCTGGAGCGGACGTCGGCCCAGGGCCAGGTCGCACCGTCCGGGTAGTAGCTGCCCTCGATGTGCCAGCCCGCGTCGTCGGGCTCGGACTCGTGCGGGAAACGCAGCGGAAAGGTGCCCAGCGAGTAGCGCGGCGTCCAGCGGCCCTCGCCCACCAGCAGATCGAACGCCTCGTGCAGCGCCGCGCTGTTGGCCGCGGCGGCGAACGGGCCCTGTGCCATGTCCCCGATCCGGACCACCGGCTCCTGCCAGGTGCCGGGGTCGTCCGCGTCGTACCCCGTCTCCCGCCACAGCAGCACCGCGCAGTCCTCGGCGACCCGCGGCGGAACAGCCCCTTCGAGCCTCACGAACCCGTCCTCGAGGAACCGCTCGACCTGGCTGTCGTCCATCGGGCCATCCTCGGCGAACCGGCTTGCCGTCCGCATCCGGTTTTTTGCCGCCTCGGCAACAGGAGTGGCCTCGGGCCGGTGCGTCGGCGCACGCTGACGGCACCCCGGACGAGAGGCTGACCACCATGGCGCACCCCCCGCACGCATCCCACGGCGACCGGCACACGCCCGACGCCGGACACACCCACGGCCACGGCCACGGCACCGACATCGACTGGGCGGAGATGGCCCCGCACCTCGAAGCGCAGGCCGAGCTGTTCATGCCTTTGTACGAGCGGGCCCTGTCCTGGCTCGGAAAGGAGGTGACCGAGCCGGGGCTGATCGTGGACGCGGGCAGTGGCCCGGGGGTCGTCTCCACGTTGTTCGCCGAGACGTTCCCCGGCGCGCGGGTGATGGCCGTCGATGCCTCCGTTCCCCTTCTGGAACGGGCACGGCAACGGGCCGAGCGGCTCGGCCACGCAGACCGCTTCGGCACACTCGCAGGCGAACTCCCCGCAGTGCTGCAGGAGTTGGACTACCCCGCAGACCTGCTGTGGGCCGGCCGCAGTCTGCATCACCTCGGTGACCAGCGCGCGGCCCTGACCGCCTTCGCGGAGCGGCTCGCTCCCGGCGGGACGTTGGCGATCATGGAGGGCGGTCTGCCGTCCCGGTTCCTGCCGCGAGACCCGGGCTTCGGACGGCCGGGGCTGGAGGCGCGGCTCGACGTGCTGCAGGAGGAGTGGTTCGCGCAGATGCGGGCCGCCCTGCCCGGTTCCGTGGACGAGGCCGAGGACTGGGCGGCGCTGCTCGGCTCGGCCGGCCTGAAGCACGCCCGCAGCCGCAGCTTCCTGCTCGACCTGCCGGCGCCCGCCTCCGGGCGGGCCCGCTCCTACATCGCCGCGACGCTGTCGCGGCTGCGGGACGGCTTCGGCGACTCCCTCGACCCCGACGACCGCACCACGCTGGACCGGCTGCTCGACCCGGGCGACGAGGCGGGGGTGCACCGCAGGGCGGACGTCTTCGTGCTCGCGGCGCACACGGTGCACACCGCGGTGAAGCCGGTGTAGAAGCACGGCTCCGGCACCGGGCCCGCGCGACCACGTCCGCGCGATCGAGCCCGCGTGCCAAGCCCGCGTGCCAAGCCCGCGCGTCAAGACCGTGCGTCAAGTCCGTCCGATCGGGCTTGACTTGGAGAGTGCTCCAAGTGATGGACTGCGCAGCGCCCGTCGCACGACGCCTCGCATCTCGCGCACGTCGAGCCGCGCGACGGCGCACCGAGGACCGTACGGGCAACACCATGGGGGCATGTCATGAGCAACTCTTCCGGCGCTCCGGGCGCACCGGTCGCACTGATCACCGGCGGCGGCAGCGGCATCGGCGCGGCCGTCGCCCGCCGGCTGCTGGAAGCCGGACACCGGGTCGTCGTCACCGGTCGGGGCGAGAAGCGGCTGCGCGCCTTCGCCGAGGAACTCGGCGAGCCGCAGGGGCTGTTGACGGTCGCCGGGAACGCCGCCGACTACGACAGCGTACGGTCGGCGGTGGATCTGACGCTCAGCGAATTCGGCCGGCTGGACACAGTGGTCGCCAACGCGGGGACCGCCACCCACGACTCGGTCGCGGAGGGCGACCCGGCCGGCTGGACCGACATGGTGCTGACCAACGTCCTGGGCCCGGCACTGCTCGTCCGCGCGTCGATCGACGCCCTCAAGGAGACCGGGGGGCGGATCGTCCTGATCGGCAGCGTCGCCGGCTTCGTGCCCACCCCGGGCAACGTCTACGGGGCGACGAAGTGGGCGGTGACGGGGCTTGCGGAGAACACCCGCCGCCAGGTCACCGAGTGGGGCGTCGGCGTGACGCTGATCGCGCCCGGCCGGGTCGAGACCCCCTTCTGGGACAGCTACGGCAGCCTGCCGCCCGGGCATCTGCTGACCGCCGACCAGATCGCCGACTCCGTCGTGTGGGCGATCCGGCAGCCGGCCGGCGTGGACGTCAACACCGTCGTCGTACGGCCGATCGGCCAGCCCAACTGACGAGCCGGTGCGACGCGTCGAGGGCGCTCCCCGGACCGGGGAGCGCCCTCGACGCGTGCGGGGGAGCCACCCCCTTCAGTCCTTCAGGAGGGATCGAACGTCCCCGGGTCGGGACCGATGCGCCGGTCCTCGTTCAGGGCGCTGATGGCCGCCAGGTCCTCGTCGTCCAGGCTGAAGTCGAACACGTCGATGTTCTCCTCGATCCGCGACGGCGTCACGGACTTGGGGATCACGACGTTGCCGAGCTGGAGGTGCCAGCGCAGCACGACCTGGGCCGCCGTGCGCTCGTGCTTGCGGGCGATCGCCACGATCGCCGGAACCTCCAGGAGGCCCTTGCCCTGACCGAGCGGGGACCAGGCCTCGGTGGCGATCCCGTGCGCCGCGTGGACGTCGCGGGACGCCTGCTGCTGCAGGTGCGGGTGCAACTCGATCTGGTTGACCGCGGGGACGACCGACGTCTCCCCGATCAGCCGCTCCAGGTGCTCCGGCAGGAAGTTCGACACGCCGATGGCGCGCACCCGGCCGTCCGCGAGGAGCTTCTCGAACGCCTTGTACGTGTCGACGTAGCGGTCGCGGGCCGGGAGCGGCCAGTGGATGAGGTACAGGTCCACGTAGTCCAGGCCGAGCTTGGCCAGGGAGGTGTCGAACGCGCGGAGCGTCGAGTCGTACCCCTGGTCGTCGTTCCAGAGCTTGGTGGTGACGAAGATGTCCTGGCGGGGCACGCCGGAGGAGGTGATGGCCTTGCCGGTGCCCTCCTCGTTGCCGTAGATCGCCGCTGTGTCGATGCTGCGGTACCCGGCCTCCAGCGCGGTGGAGACCGCCTGCTCCGCCTCGTCGTCCGGCACCTGCCAGACGCCGAAGCCCAGCTGGGGCATCTCCACGCCGTTGTTGAGGGTGATCTGGGGGACCTTGCTGCTCACGAGCTCTTGATCCTTCGGTTGTCCGTCAAAGTGATGCTCCCATCGTCAACGATCACGTCGGGCGCCGCATTCCTGCCCCCGCCGATCGGTTTCCCGGGGAGCCTGTCGGAGACCCGTCTCGTGCCCGTCGGTAACCGTTTCACCTCCCTCGGCGAGATCATGTGCGATAGAGGGCGTCGACTTCCTTTGCGTAAGCGTTTTCGATGGCCTTGCGCTTCAACTTCAGCGACGGGGTGAGCAGTCCGTGCTCCTCCGTGAAGGGCTGGGCGAGGATGCGGAAGGTGCGGATCGACTCGGCCTGCGACACCAGCGTGTTCGCCGCGACGACGGCCCGGCGCACCTCCGCCTCCAGGTCGGGGTCGCGCACCAGCTCGACGGGCGTCAGCTGCGGTTTGGCGCGCATCTGCAGCCAGTGCTCGACGGCCTCCTGGTCGAGGGTGACCAGCGCGGCCACGAACGGCCGGTCGTTGCCGACGACGATGCACTGGTTGACCAGCGGATGTTCGCGCACCCGCTCCTCCAGCAGCCCGGGCGAGACGCTCTTGCCGCCCGACGTGACGAGGATCTCCTTCTTGCGGCCGGTGATGGTGAGGTAACCGTCTTCGTCGAGGGAGCCCAGGTCGCCGGTGGCCAGCCAGCCGTCGTGCAGGGTCTCGTCGGTGGCCTTGGGGTTGTTGAGGTAACCCTGGAAAACGTTTTCACCGCGCAGCCAGATCTCGCCGTCGTCCGCGATGTGCACGGTCATGCCGGGGATGGCCTGGCCGACGGTGCCGTAGCGGGTGCGCCCGGGCGGGTTGGCGGTCGCCGCCGCCGTCGTCTCGGTGAGGCCGTAGCCCTCGTAGATCAGCACGCCCGCGCCGGCGAAGAACAGACCGAGCCTGCGGTCCATGGCCGAGCCGCCCGACATGGCGTGCCGCACGCGTCCGCCCATCGCCGCGCGCACCTTGGAGTAGACGAGCTTGTCGAACAGCTGGTGCTGCATGCGCAGACCCGCGGAGGGGCCGGGTCCGATGCCCCACGCCTTCGCCTCCAGAGCCTCGGCGTAGTTCACCGCCACGTCGACCGCCTTCTCGAACGGCCCGGCCCTGCCCTCCCGCTCCGCCTTGCGGCGGGCCGCGTTGAAGACCTTCTCGAAGATGTACGGCACGGCCAGGAAGAACGTCGGCCGGAAGGAGGCCAGGTCCGGGAGGAGGGCGGCCGCGTGCAGCTGGGGCTGGTGGCCGAAGCGGACCCTGCCGCGGATCGCGGCGATCTGCACCATCCGGCCGAAGACGTGGGCGAGGGGCAGAAACAGCAGAGTGGCCGCCTCGTCGCCCTTTCTGGAGTGGAACACCGGCTCCCACCGCTCGATGACGGTGTCCGCCTCGAACATGAAGTTGCCGTGCGAGATGACACAGCCCTTGGGCCGGCCCGTGGTGCCGGAGGTGTAGATGATCGTCGCGGTGGAATCGGGAGTAACCGCTTCCCGGTGCCGGTGCACCACCTCGTCCTCGATGCCGGCGCCGGCGTCGTAGAGCTCCTGCACACAGCCCGAGTCCAGCTGCCAGAGCTGCCGCAGCTGCGGAAGGCGGTCGATGACGGTGGCGATCGTCATCGCGTGGTCCTCGTGCTCGACGACCGCGGCCGTGCACTCGGCGTCGTAGAGCATCCAGAAGCACTGCTCGGCGGACGAGGTCGGGTAGACCGGCACCACCTGCGCGCCGATGGTCCACAGGGCGAAGTCGAACAGGGTCCACTCGTAGCGGGTGCGGGACATGATGGCGACGCGGTCGCCGAACCGGATGCCCTGGGCCAGCAGGCCCTTGGCCAGGGCGAGGACCTCGTCGCGGAACTCACCGGCGGTGACGTCGCGCCATTCGCCCTGTTCGTCCTTGCGGCCGAGGGCGATGTACTGCGGGTCCTCCTGGGCGTGCCGGAAGACGACGTCGGCCAGACCGCCCACCGGCGGCGCCAACGCCAACGGAGGGTTGGTGAACTCGCGCAAACGCACCCCGCTTCTCATGGCCCCACAGCGCCGTGAAAGCTACCCCACCCGGCGACGGGGCGGGAGAGGGGCGGAAAGCGAGCGATGCCCTCGTCTGCGCGGGTCGGGCGCGGAAAATGGGCGCACATGGGGAAGGGTCGGACACAAAGCTGACGGTTGAGTAAGTTTCGGTACCGTAATCTCCACCGAATCTGCCCGTACCGCTTACGCTGTCCGACCGCTTCCGGGGCCGGGCGCGATCCGCGCGGCCCGGCCCGGTGCCCCGCGTCAGGAATGCCTTCCCGCCGGCCTCATGTCCGCGTCAGGCCCCCCGGCCGATCTCATGCCGCGCGTCAGGAGCGCCTCCCGCTCCTGCGCCGCGGGTCAAGGGCGGGGAGCGCCCGCTCCTCCGACGGAGCCGGGGACGCCGGTCCCGTCGCCTGCGGGACGGCCGCGCGCGGCGCCCGGACCAGGAGGAGGACGAGCGCGGCGGCGGCCACGCCCGTGCAGCCCGCGACCACGAGTGCCGCGTCCGGTCCGGAAGCGAACGCGGACCGCAGGGCATGCTCGGAGAACGTCCCGTGCAGCGCCTCGGCGCCGCCGCCCGCCGGCGTGTGGGCCGCCGCGTGCGGCAGGGCGCCGGTCGTCCGTGTCGCGCCCACCGTGGCCGGCGCGGCGCCGGCCACGCCGGCCACGGTCGAGCCGGCGCGGGCCGCTACGGCGGCGCGAGGAGGTCGCCTCCGCCACGGCCGGCCCCTCCCACATCGTGGTCACCGCGGTGCTCCGTGACACGGCGGGCCTCTACGCCTGCCTCAGCGGACCCCTGGGACGCCTGGAGGGCGTCCAGCACGTGGAGGCGACGCCGCTCCTGCGCAGGGTGGAGCAGCTCACGTATCAGCCCGGCGGGCGGTAGGGCGCAAAGGGGCGTTCAGGCGTCGTCGGCCGGACGGGGGTCGCCGTGGCGGGTGGGGCCGGGGGGTGGCCGCCGGTGGAGACGGTCGCCGCCGGTGAGGATCGCTGCCGCCAGTGCGTCGGCCGCGCCCTGGGCGGAGGATCGTCGGGGACCGTGCACCAGCACGAAGTCGACGCGCCCCAGCTCCGGCAGCCCCGCCCGTTCCGGGATCCGCACCAGGCCTGGCGGGATCAGGCCCCGCGAGTGCGCCATCACGCCCAGCCCCGCCCGTGCCGCCGCGATGAGCCCGTTCAGACTGCCGCTGGTGCAGACGATCCGCCAGGCCCGCCCCTGCCGTTCCAGCGACTCCAAGGCCAGGGCGCGGGTGATGCCGGGCGGCGGGAAGACGATCAGCGGAACCGGACGGTCGGCGTCCAGACGCAGCCGCTCGGCGCCGATCCACACCAGTTCGTCGTTCCGGACCAGCTCGCCGTGCGGGTCCTCGGGGCGCCGCTTGGCCAGCACCAGGTCCAGTTTTCCGGCGGTCAGCTGTTCGTGGAGGGTCCCCGACAGCTCCACCGTCAGTTCCAGGTCGACCTCGGGATGGTCGTAGCGGAAACTCTCCAGGATCTCCGGCAACCGGGTCAGCACGAAGTCCTCCGAGGCGCCGAAGCGCAGCCGCCCGCGCAGCCGGGTGCCGGTGAAGAACGCCGTCGCCTGCTCGTGGACGTCCAGGATCCGGCGCGCGAAGCCGAGCATCGCCTCGCCGTCCTCCGTCAGCTCCACGGAGTGGGTGTCCCGGGTGAAGAGGGGCCGCCCGGTCGCGCCCTCCAGCCGTCGCACGTGCTGGCTGACGGTGGACTGGCGCAGCCCCAGCCGCCGCGCGGCCTGCGTGAAGCTCAGTGTCTGGGCCACGGCCAGGAAGGTTCGCAGCTGAGTGGGGTCGTACACACCCGCCACGGTACCCGCGTCATCGCGATACGTGATGACAGTGAGAGCGGTATGCCGGATTCCCGATCACTGTGACGGGGGCGACCATGGAGGGGGGCCTTCCGGTCCCCGAGTACGCCTGTCGAACCGCACGTGGAGCCCCGTGAAACGCCTGCGCTGGCCGGGTCGGATGCCGGTCGACCCCTACATCCTGCTGCTGCTCGGGACGGTCGGGCTCGCGGCGCTGTTCCCGGCGCACGGCTCCGCCGCCGACGTGGCCTCCGGCGCCTCCACGGCTGCGATCGCCTTCCTCTTCTTCCTGTACGGGGCCCGCCTGTCCACCCGTGAGGCGATGGACGGGCTGAAGCACTGGCGACTGCACGTGACCGTCCTGGTCTGCACGTTCGTCGTGTTCCCGCTGCTGGGCCTGGCCGCGCGCGGTCTCGTCCCGGTCCTCCTCACCGATCCCCTCTACCAGGGGCTCCTCTTCCTCACCCTCGTCCCGTCGACGATCCAGTCGTCGATCGCCTTCACCTCCATCGCGCGCGGCAACGTGCCCGCCGCGATCTGCGCGGGATCCTTCTCCTCGCTGGTCGGCATCGTCGTCACACCACTGCTGGCCGCCGCCCTGCTCGGCGGCAGCGGCGGCGGCTTCTCCGCCGACTCGGTCGTCCAGATCGTGCTGCAACTGCTCGTGCCGTTCGTCGCGGGGCAGCTGCTGCGCCGGTGGATCGGCGCATTCGTCACCCGGCACAAGAAGGTGCTCGGACTCGTCGACCGCGGTTCGATCCTGCTGGTGGTCTACACGGCGTTCAGCGAGGGCATGAACCGCGGCATCTGGCACCAGGTCGGCGCCGTACGACTGGGCGGTCTGCTCGTCGTCGAGGCCGTGCTGCTCGCCGTGATGCTCACCCTGACCTGGTACGGCGGGAAGGCGCTGCGGTTCGACCGCGGGGACCGTGTGGCCATCCAGTTCGCCGGCTCCAAGAAGTCCCTGGCCTCCGGACTGCCCATGGCGAGCGTCCTGTTCGGCGCGCACGCCTCTCTCGCGGTGCTGCCGCTGATGCTCTTCCACCAGATGCAGTTGATGGTCTGCGCGGTCATCGCCAAGCGCCGCGCACGGGACCCGATGGACCCGGCGAGCGCACAGGCCGACGACCGGGCAGCGGCGACGGCGTGAAGGACGCGGGGCTGCCGGGCGGCCCGGCAGCCCCGCGAGAGCGCCTCGGTGGTCTGTCGTCTCGACGGTCCAGGGCCGTCCCCAGGTCAGGGCACCAGGACCACTTTTCCCAGGTTGGTGCGCGACTCGATCACCGCGTGTGCCTCGGCGGCGTCCTCCAGGGCGAACTCGCCGTGCACGCACGGCTTCAGCGCGCCCTCGGTGAAGAGCCGCCACAGCTCCCGCCGTCGCCGCTCGCACAACTGCGGCTTCTCGCGCGCCACATGGGCCATCTGGAATCCGATCACCGACTTGGCGCCCACCAGCAGGTCGTAGGCCCGGACGGTCCCGCCGCCCGAGCTGTACGCCACGAGCCGGCCGCCCGGGGCGAGGGCCGCCACGGCCGGAGTGAGCAGGTCGCCGCCGACCGCGTCCAGAACGTAGTCGGCCGGGGCGCCCCAGTCGTCCTGGTCGTAGACGATGACGTCGTCCGCGCCCAGCGCCCTCACGAACGCGGACTTCGCGGGGTCGGACACGGCGCCCACCACGCGGGCCGCGCCGCGCGCCCTGGCGAGCTGCACGGCGAGGTGGCCGGCCCCGCTCGCCGCGGCGGTGACGAGGGCCGCCTCGCCCGGTTCGGGGCGCGCGGCGGCCAGCGCGCCCAGGGCCACCTGCCCGCAGCGGACGAGGGCGACGGCGTCGACCGCGCTCGCGTCCTCGGGGACGCGTGAGGCCATCGTCCGGTGGACGATCGCGAAGTCGGCGTAACCGTGGCCGAAGCACAGGCCGGTGACGCGCTCGCCGACCCGGAAGTCGTCGACCCCGCTCCCGACGGCCGTGACCCGCCCGGCGATCTCACCCCCGAGCGCGATCGGTTCCGCCGCTTCCGCGACCTTGCGGACGACGGGGAGGGTCACGCCGACGGCCTCGCACCGCAGCAGGAGCTCCCCGGGGCCGGGCTCGGGGACGGGTGCCTCCTCCAGGAACAGCGGGCCACCGGTGGACTCGTACCGGACGCGACGCATCGCACCTCCACAATTCGTTGGGAGTCCCAACGGTATAGCCGGTTCGTTGGGGTGTCCAATGATTTTTGCTAGGGTGCCGCCATGTCCGAAGCGCCCCTTGCCGCGATCCGCTCCCTGCCCAGCTGGCTGCTCGGCCGCGCCGCCGCGCGGGGCCGCTCGCTGGTCGCCGACGCCCTCGCCGTCGAAGGCGCCAAGATGTGGTCCCACGTCGTGCTCTCCGCCGTGCGCGATCTCGCCCCCGTGGCCCAGGCGGACCTCGGACGCGCTGTCGGCCTGGACCCCAAGGATCTGGTCGGCGTCCTCAACGACCTGCAGTCCGCGGGCCTGGTCCTGCGCGAGCCGGATCCGAACGACCGCCGCAAGAACGCCGTGTCGCTCACCGCGTCCGGTGAACGCCTGCTCGAGCGCTGCGAGAAGGCCGCCCGGGAGGCGAACGACGCGTTGCTCGCCCCGCTCACGCCGGCTGAACGGGGCCAGTTCACGGCCCTGTTGGTCAGGATCTCCGGCAGGGACCGCTGACGGTGGACAGCGTTCCGTCATGATCACACTCGCCGCGCTCGATCCCGCGCGCACCGCCCTCGTGCTCGTCGACCTGATGGACCCGATCGTCGGACTGCCTCTGGAGCCTCGGCAGGCCTCCGAAGTGCTGCAAATGGCCCATGAGTTGGCGGCGTCGTCCCGCTCGGCGGACGCCCCCGTCGTCCTCGTCCTCGTCCTCGTCGAGTGTCCGGGCGTCGCCGAGCAGCCGCCCGGCAGCGGTCTCGTCCAGGGCCTGCGTGCGGAGGGGGACTGGGAGATCGCTCGTCAAGCGGACCATCGGCGCCTTCCAGGCCACCGGCCTGGACGCCCGGCTGCGTGAACACGGCGTCGGCACACTCGCGTTCGGCGGCATCGCCACCGATCTCGGAGTCGAGTCAACCGCCCGCGCGCCGGCGATCTCGGCTACGACCTGGTCTTCGTCGAGGACGCGATGTCCGCCCTGACGGGCGCCGAGCACGAAACGCCGTCGGTGAGGCGGGACTTCCTCCGGCTCGGGACGGTGGTGCGCGCGGCCGAGGTCCGATTCACGCACGGGTGAGCGGCAGGGGGCAGCCCGGGACGGACGTCACGGTTCGGATCGGCGGGAGGCCCAGATGGACCGTCGGCCCACACCGACGGGCTGCTCACCTCGGCGGACGGCCAGGTGGAGGGCCCGTTGAACAGGCTGGGAGCGGGGCGGGGTCTGAGACGGGATCCAGCGGTGCGGGGGGCGCTCCCCGCCGCTCGGGCCCCGGCGCGGGGCCGCGGGACGACCGGGTCAGCCCTTGGCGGCCGAGGTCCGCGGGGCGATGCGGTCCCCACCCGCGTACACGTTCATGGAGCTGCCACGCAGGAAGCCGACGAGTGTCAGCCCGGTCTCCGCGGCCAGATCGACGGCCAGGGAGGAGGGGGCGGACACCGCCGCGAGCAGCGGAAGACCCGCCATCACGGCCTTCTGCGCCAGCTCGAACGAGGCGCGGCCCGAGACCAGCAGGATCGCCCGCGACAGGGGCAGGTCCGCGTTCTGCAGAGCCCGGCCGACCAGCTTGTCCACCGCGTTGTGCCGCCCCACGTCCTCGCGCACGTCCAGCAGCTCGCCGTCCTCGGAGAACAGGGCAGCCGCGTGGAGTCCTCCGGTCCGGTCGAACACCCGCTGGGCCGCGCGCAGCCGGTCGGGGAGGCTCGCCAGCAGCTCGGGCTCGATCCGCAGCGGGGGAGCGTCGGCGATGGGCCAGCGGGTCGTCGTACGGACCGCGTCCAGACTGGCCTTGCCGCACAGGCCGCAGGACGAGGTGGTGTAGACGTTGCGCTCCAGGCTGATGTCGGGGATCTTCACGCCGGGGGCGGTCCGCACGTCCACCACGTTGTAGGTGTTGACGCCGTCGGCCGTCGCGCCCGCGCAGTAGACGATGTTCAGCAGGTCGGACGCTTCGGCCAGCACGCCCTCGCTGACGAGGAAGCCGGCCGCCAGCGCGAAGTCGTCACCGGGGGTGCGCATGGTGATGGCGAGCGGCTTGCCGTTGAGCCGGATCTCCAGCGGCTCCTCGGCCACGAGGGTGTCCGGCCTGGTGGTGACCGCCCCGTCCCGGATGTGGATCACTTTGCGCCGTTCGGTGACTCGCCCCATGTCGTGATCAGCCCCGGTTCTGTACGTACTGGCAGCCGAAACGGCCCTTGCTGCGGAGAAGGCCGTGGGTCACCGGGTCGTCGTGCGGTGAGGTGACCTTCGCGATGCCATTGTCCTGCACATGGAGTCCGAGGTTGCAGCCCGCTCCGCAGAAGGCGCTTTCACGGTCGTGATCCGGGGCCGGGCCGCCTCGTCCCGCGAGGCTCGGGACGAGGCGGCCCGGGTTCGGGTCGCTTCGTAAGCGGTTGCGGAAAGTCGCCGGTCCGACCGTTCGGCGCAGCCCGCATACCGTTCACCGCATACGGTCGACGCGCCGCCTTCTCAACGACCGCGCGCGTTCCTACCGTTCAGGATTCATGAGTCCCCCCGTCGCGCCGCCCGGCTGGAGCCGCTGGCTCGTCCCGCCGGCCGCCCTCTCCGTCCATCTCTCCATCGGCCAGGCCTACGCGTGGTCCGTGTTCAAGCCGCCGCTGGAGTCCGCGCTCGGCCTCAGTGGCACCCAGAGCGCGCTGCCCTTCCAGCTCGCCATCGTCATGCTCGGCCTCTCGGCGGCCTTCGGCGGCACCCTGGTGGAACGCAACGGGCCGCGGTGGGCGATGACCGTCGCCCTGGTCTGCTTCTCGTCCGGGTTCCTGATCTCCGCGCTCGGCGCCGCCGTCGAGCAGTACTGGCTGATCGTCCTCGGCTACGGCTTCGTCGGGGGAATCGGTCTCGGAATCGGCTACATCTCGCCCGTCTCGACACTGATCAAGTGGTTCCCGGACCGCCCCGGCATGGCGACCGGCATCGCCATCATGGGCTTCGGCGGGGGCGCGCTCATCGCCTCGCCCTGGTCGGCGCAGATGCTGGAGTCGTTCGGCTCCGACAGCTCCGGGATCGCGTCGGCCTTCCTCGTCCACGGGCTCTCGTACGCGGTGTTCATGACCCTCGGCGTGCTGCTCGTGCGGGTCCCGCGCGGTGAGCGGCCCGTCGCGGGCGGCCCGAGCGCCGTCGAGGGGGTGCAGGTGTCGGCGCGCAGCGCGGTGCGCACCCCGCAGTTCTGGTGCCTGTGGGTCGTGCTCTGCATGAACGTGACGGCGGGGATCGGCATCCTGGAGAAGGCCGCCCCGATGATCAAGGACTTCTTCGCGGACACCTCCACCCCGGTCTCGGCGTCCGCGGCCGCCGGCTTCGTCGCCCTGCTCTCGGCCGCCAACATGGCCGGCCGGATCGGCTGGTCGTCGACCTCCGACCTGATCGGACGCAAGAACGTCTACCGCGTCTACCTGGGCGTCGGCGCCCTCATGTACGCCTTGATCGCACTGATCGGGGACTCCTCGAAACCGCTGTTCGTCCTGTGCGCGCTGGTGATCCTCTCCTTCTACGGCGGAGGCTTCGCGACGATCCCGGCCTACCTCAAGGACCTCTTCGGCGCCTACCAGGTCGGCGCCATCCACGGTCGGCTGCTCACCGCCTGGTCCACGGCCGGCGTGCTCGGCCCGCTGATCGTGAACTGGATCGCCGACCGGCAGGAGGAGGCGGGCCGGCACGGCTCGTCCCTGTACACCCTGTCCCTGTTCATCATGATCGGGCTGCTCGCCGTCGGCTTCGTCGCCAACGAGCTCGTTCGCCCCGTCCACGCCCGACACCACATCCCCGCCCAGAGGGAGGCCGCCGATGTCGAACGACAGCAGCCCGAGTCCGCGGCCTGACCGGCGGCCGCTGATCGCCTTCGCCTGGCTGTGGGTGGGGGCGCCGCTCGCCTACGGGCTGTACGAGCTCGTACACAAGGCGACGCAGCTGTTCACCGGGTAGCGCAAGCCGCGGGGCGTGTGTTCGCCGAGTGCACGTGCGACGGCTGTGCGGACGTCCGAGGCCTATGGGGAAGCCGACAACCCGGGAACCGGTTTCCTGTCGCTTCACGCGCCCCCGTACCCGTGAGTCACTGATCAGACTGGAGGATCCCGCTACCCAAGGCAACGAGGGGGACCCTCCAATGAACGGCTCGCGCATCGCCGCCGTCGGCCACTACCAGCCCGCCAAGGTGCTCACCAACGAGGAACTGGCGGGTCTGGTCGACACGAGTGACGAGTGGATCAAGAGCCGGGTGGGCATCCGCACGCGCCACATCGCCGGCCCCGACGAGCCGGTGGACGAGCTGGCCGCGCACGCCGCCGCCAAGGCCCTCGCGTCGGCGGGTCTCACGCCGGAGGACATCGACCTCGTGCTGGTCGCCACCTCCACGGCCGTCGACCGCTCGCCCAACATGGCCGCCCGGGTCGCCGCCCGCCTCGGCGTCCCGCGGCCCGCCGCGATGGACGTCAACGTCGTCTGCGCCGGCTTCACCCACGCGCTGGCCACCGCCGACCACACCGTCCGCGCGGGCGCCGCGACCCGCGCGCTGGTGATCGGCGCCGACAAGATGTCCGAGGTGACCGACTGGAGCGACCGCACCACCTGTGTGCTGGTCGGTGACGGAGCGGGGGCCGCCGTGGTCGAGGCCTGCCCCGACGGCGCCGTGCCCGGCATCGGGCCCGTGCTCTGGGGCTCGGTGCCCGAGATGGGGCACGCGGTGCGCATCGAGGGCCAGCCGGCCCGGTTCGCGCAGGAGGGGCAGAGCGTGTACCGATGGGCCACGACCCAGCTGCCGCCCCTCGCGCGTCAGGCCTGCGAGCGGGCGGGACTGGCTCCCGAGGACCTCGCGGCCGTGGTCCTGCACCAGGCGAACCTGCGGATCATCGAACCCCTCGCGCAGAAGATCGGCGCGGTGAACGCCGTGGTCGCGCGTGACGTCGTCGAGTCGGGCAACACCTCCGCCGCCAGCATCCCGCTCGCCTTCTCCAAGCTCGTCGAGCAGGGCGCCGTCTCCACGGGAGACCCGGTGCTGCTGTTCGGCTTCGGCGGCAACCTGTCGTACGCGGGACAGGTCGTGTACTGCCCGTGATCCGGAGCGGCCCGGGCCACGTGTACCGCCCGTGACCTGGGGTGGCCCGAACCCGGGACGCGGTCGGCGGGCACGGCCGAAGCGCGGCGGCATGTGACGTGTTCTGCCGTGCCTTGCTCGGGCAACGGTGCGCCGTGGACTGTGGACGAAAGGCAGTCGATACTCGACGGCGGACGGCGGACGGCGGACGGCGGACGGCGGACGGCGGGTCGGCGTCGGCGGGTCGGCGGGCCGCCGACGGAAGACCGGGGGCCGCCCTGCAGAAGACCGGACGCGCCGTTCGACGCCTGGCTTTCGGGATGCAGCCGCCCGGTGCTGCCCAGGAGGGGGACCGACCGATGTCGTCGACAGGACTGCCGCAGGGCGCGGTGCCCAAGCTCGAACGGCCGGGCCCGCTGCGCGACCGCGTCTACGAGGCGCTGCTCGAACTCATCACCACCCGCGCCCTGCGGCCCGGCCGGCACCTCGTCGAGAGCGATCTCGCCGCCCGCCTCGGCGTCTCGCGGCAGCCGGTGCGCGAGGCCCTGCAGCGGCTGAACACCGAGGGCTGGGTGGACCTCAGGCCTGCCCAGGGCGCGTTCGTGCACGAGCCGACGGAGGAGGAGGCGGACCAACTCCTCACCGTCCGCACGCTGTTGGAGGCCGAAGCCGCGCGGCTCGCCGCGACCCGCGCGAACGGGGCGGGCATCGAGGCCCTGGAGGAGATCCTGGCGCAGGGTCTGCGGGCCGTGGCCGGTGACGACGTGGACGCGGCGGTCGCCCTGAACGCCCGCTTCCACGCGAAGGTCGTCGACCTCGCGGGCAACGCGGTCCTCGCCGAACTGGCGGCGCAGGTCGAACGCAGGGTGCGCTGGTACTACACGCCGATCGCGCGGCAGCGCGGCCACCGGTCCTGGGTCGAGCACCGCGCCCTCATCGCCGCCATCGCGGGACACGACGAGCGGTCGGCCGCCAGGCTCATGCGCGAGCACACCGAGCACACCCGGCGCTCGTATCACGCGCGCGACGAGTCCTGATCCTCCCGGCGCCCCGCAGCCTCCCTCCCGGGACCCGGACCTCCGACCCCCGGACCTCCGACCCCCGGACCTCCGACCCCCGGCCCGGTGCGGTGATGCCGGCCTCCGCGGGAGGCGGGCCGATACTCTCGGGGCATGGTGAGTGACGGAGAGGTGCCGCCCGCGCCCCCGGAGTATCGGCTCGGCTGTCTCCTCCATCAGGTTCAGGCCAAGCTGGCCAGGGCGTCCGCCGAGGCGCTCGCCCCGTACGGGGTGGACGGCCATGATCTGGCGGTGCTGGTCGTGCTCGCGACGGGTGAGACGTCTTCGCAGATCGAGGCGGCGGCGCGGCTGGGCGTCGATCGCACCACGATGGTGTCCCTGATCGACGGCCTGGAGGACCACGGCCTGGTGGAACGGCGGCGCAGCTCGCGGGACCGACGCCGCAACGTCGTCCGGCTCACCCCGTCGGGCCGGGACTGTCTGGACCGGGCGGACCGTGCACGCAGGGCCGCGGAGCATCGCTTTCTCGCCCCCCTGGACGAGCAGACGGCGGCCACCCTGATGCGGGCCCTGCGGGCGCTCGTCGTGGAGGAGCCGGCGGCGAAGCGATCGGGCGGTCACCCGCCGTGAGCAGGTCGCGGCGGAGGCCCCGCACCGGCCCGGCCAGCGGTTATGCAGGTGAAACGCACTCCGAAAGCTTGGTATTGTTGTCCCTGTCGCCGCCGGGAACACTCGCGTGGCGGCAGACACCTGGTCCGGGTGGCGGAATGGCAGACGCGCTAGCTTGAGGTGCTAGTGCCCTTTATCGGGCGTGGGGGTTCAAGTCCCCCCTCGGACACTCTTTACTCTCCGTGTCGAGCGGGTTCCGCTCGGTGATCCATGGATACCCGTATTCGGCCTCAGGCCGGGTGCGGGTTTTGTTGTTTACGTCTGCGTTCTCGCCCGAATGTCGCGGAAGCCCGTTTATCGGTTGCCCTCTCGTACCGCCCGCGGCGTCGCTCGCAGGTCGCTCCGCGGATGCTCTCCAGTGCTACTGACGAACCGTCAATGTTCACCTCAGTAGCCATATTGGCGGTCTGTGGCCGCTTCTTGTGGTGATACGATCACGCTCGCTTGTAGAGCGGGCGGATGGGTGCAAGACGACATCTCCGGCTACGGGGACAGTCCGGGCGGTCACCCCGATGCGGGCGGTCCGCCGGTCCACCCGCAATTGACGGGAATTCAGCAACTGGCCGTCAGTCGCCTGAAGAGAGTCTTATGACTGATTACATACAGAACCCGGTACTCTGGGCTCTCCTCGTCGCCGTACTCGTCGCCGTCGCCCTGATCGTTCGTCAGCGCAGGGCGGCGCGGACGTTGAGGCAGGAGTTCGCAGATCTCCGGGCTCGTCACGCCGAGCTCGAGAACGGGTACGCGAAATCCGTCGAGGCAGCTCAGGAAAGAGCCGAAGAGGCTACGAAGACGGTCCTCAAGTCCGCGATGCGGACGCTCCAGGGCCTCGCCGCGGAACAGCAGTTGATCGTTTCCCGGCTGCAGAACAAATACGGCGAGTCGTTGATTCTCCAGGACCTCCTGGAAATCGACCACACGAACTCCCAGTTCGGTCGCCGAGCCCAGTCCATCGCCGTGCTCTGCGACGGCTGGCTGGGACGTCAGCGTGATGTCGCGTCGGTTTACGACGTGGTCCGCAGCGCGCAGGGCAGGGTCCGTCACTACCGGCGGGTGGAGATTCTCTCGCAGGTCGATTTCGGCATCACCAGCCGTGCCGTCGAACCCGTCGCACTGGCGCTCGCGGAACTGCTCGACAACGCCACGAGCTATTCGAGCCCGGACACCGTCGTCGAAATCAACATCCGTACCGTTCCCAAGGGCATCTGCATCGTCGTGGACGACGCCGGTGTCGGCATGAACGACGAAGAGCGCGCCCGTGCCGAGAAACTCTTGTCGAGCGAACGGGTATCGGGTGTCTCCGCGCTCGGCAACCCGCCGCAGTTCGGCTTCGCGGTCATCGGCGTCCTCAGCGAGCGCTTCGGCTTCGAGGTGTCCGTGGACTCGACCTCCCCGTACGGAGGCGTCCGCGCGGTCCTCCTCCTGCCGCACGACCTGCTCACCAACGCGCCCGAGCAGAAGGAGCCGGCTCCGGTCGCTCCCGCTGCCCAGGCCGCCCCCGCAGGCGGGGGCCCGGAGACCGGGCTGACCGCGACCACCACCTCCGACGGCCTGCCGAGGCGGCGCCGCAAGCGACCGATGGCCATCGTGCCCGGCAGCGCGTCGAACGCCCCCGGCTCCTCGCGTTCGGGCGCGGAGACGGCGGCGATCATGGGCGCGTTCCAGCGCGGCACCCGATCCGGCCGGGCCGCGCAGACGGACCCCGCGGAACAGTCGAGCAGCACCCGTGGTGCAAGCAGCGAAGGGCATGAGTTCTCGTGAACGACGACCTGTCATGGATGCTTGACAGCGCCCTGGAGATCCCCGGGGCCCTGCATGCCGTCCTGATCTCCGCCGACGGCCTGTTGATGGCACGGACGCAGGACTTCGGCAAGGACGACGCGGACCGCGTGGCCGCGGCCATGAGCGGTGTGCAGTCGCTCAGCCGCTCGCTCGCCTTCTTCTGTGAGGACGCCACCCAGAAGTGGCGGCAGACGCTCGTCGAGTTCGACGGAGGCTGGGTCTTCCTGATCTCCGCCGGCGAGGGCGCCTACCTCGGTGTGTCCGCCTCCCCCGAGGTCGACATGGCGGACATCACCTTCCGGATGCAGCAGCTCGTCGGCCAGCTGGGCAAGGCGCTGACCACGCCCCCGCGCGAGAACCTCGGCGTGCGGTCATGACCGGTTTCGACGAACTGGAGCCTCAGACACCGGAGTTAGTGCGTCCCTACGTCATCACCAAGGGACGGGGGCTGCCCGACGAGGAACAGCTCTCCCTCATCACCCTGGTCACGGCGGCCGCCGATCACCAGCAGCGGCCCACCCGTCTGTCGCCCGAGGAACAGAACCTGCTCGAACTGTGCGCGGCCGGCTACCTCTCGGTCGCGGAGATCGCGGGGCACACCCAACTGCCCCTGGGCGTGGTGAAGATCCTCCTCGCCGCCCTCACCGAAGGCGGTTACCTCATCACCCGCCCACCGGTGCAGCGGGCGCCCCTCGCCGACCGGGACATCCTGGAGGAGGTGCTGAATGGTCTCAGGGCCAAGTTTGGATGAGCAGGCGTACGTCCGCGGCGGCGCGACGCAGACTGCGGTGAAGATCCTCGTCGTGGGCCACTTCGCGGTCGGCAAGACCACGTTCATCGGAGCGATCTCCGAGATCGAGCCGCTGTCCACCGAGGAGACGATGACCCGGGCGGCCGAGTCGGTCGACGACCTCAAAGGGGTCCAGGGCAAGACCACCACCACGGTCGCCATGGACTTCGGACGGCTGACGATCAGCGACCGCGTCGTGCTCTACCTGTTCGGTACGCCCGGCCAGCAGCGTTTCGTGCAGATGTGGGAGGACATGGCACGCGGCGCGCTCGGCGCGCTGGTGCTCGTCGACCCCGAGCGGCTCGCGGACTCCTTCGCCGTGATCGACCTGATCGAGCAGTACGGACTCGACTACGCGATCGCCGTCAACCACTTCGACGGCTCGCCGCTGCGGGACGAGCTGGCCCTGCGCGACGCGCTGGACCTGCTCGACGACACCCCCGTCGTCACCTGCGACGCACGGGACGAGAAGTCGTCGGCCGAGGCACTCATCACGCTCGTCCGCCACTTGCAGGACCGTGCCCACTAGGGAGCAGAAATGGACCGACCCACCGCACCCGTGCCCCCGCCCGGGTGCCCGGCGCACCAGCCCGGCGCCAGAGTGCCGATGCACGGACCGGAGTTCGCGGCCGACCCCCAGGCCTACTACTCCTATCTGCGCCACTACGGGCCCACCGCGCCCGTGGAGCTCGCCCCGGGAGTCGAGGCCACCCTCGTCACCGACTACGCGACCGCACTCCAACTCCTCCAGGACTCCGGCTCCTTCCGCAAGGACGCCCGTCGCTGGCGGGACCTCAACGAGGGCCGGGTGCCCCCGGACAGCCCGGTCGCGCCCCTGCTGTCGTACCGGCCCAACGCCATGTTCAGCGACGGCGCGGAGCACCTGAGGCTGCGTCAGGCCATCACGGACAGCATGGCCCGCGTCGACTCGCGCAGGCTCAGCCGGAGCACCGAGCAGGTCTCCAACTACCTGATCTCCCAGTTCGGTTCGCGGGGCTCGGCCGATCTGCTCGGTGACTACGCCAAGCAGTTGCCGCTGTTCGTGTTCAACGAACTGTTCGGCTGCACCGCCGACATCGGTGACCGCGTCGTGTTCGGCATCACCGGCATGTTCGACGGCGTGAACGCCGAGCAGGCGGTCGGGGTGATGTTCGGGGCCATCGGCGAGCTGGTGGCGCTCAAGCGCGCGCGGCCCGGGGACGACGTCCCCTCGTGGCTGATGGAGCACCAGTCCAAGCTCACCGACGAGGAGTTGGTGCACCAGATCGCGCTGCTGCTGGTGGCCGGCAACGAGCCCCTGCGCAACCTGATCGGCAACACCCTGCACCGGCTGCTCACCCATGACGCGTACGCCCACCAGGGCGGTCTGATCGACGAGGCGATCGACGACACGCTGTGGGAGAACCCGCCGATGCAGAACCTGGCTCCGCACTACCCGACGTCCGACATGGAGTTCGCCGGACAGAAGCTGCAGGCCGGCGACCTGGTGCTGGTCAGCTTCGCCGCGGCCAACACCGGCCCGGCGCTGACGGCGGCCCGTCAGGCGGGCAGCAACCGCGCGCACCTCGCCTGGAGCGCGGGCCCGCACGCCTGCCCGTCCAAGGAGCCCGCCCGGCAGATCACCGTGACGGCCATCGAGAACCTGCTCAACAAGCTTCCCGACGTCGAACTCGCCGTGCCGACCGAGAGCCTGACCTGGCGGCCGGGTCCCTTCAACCGGGGGTTGACCGTCCTGCCGGCCAAGTTCACCCCGGTCCGGACCGCACCCCGGCCCGCACCCGAGGCCCGCACCGAAGCGTCCCCGAGCCGGGAGCAGGGTCCGACGCGTGGCAGGGGGGAACGCGGAGGTGTATGGAGCCAGTTCCTCAACTGGCTGACGAGGTGATTCACACAACACTCGCCAACTCTCCACCATTGCATGACGTTTCAACCTCAGGGGTAGTGAGGAACGCGGTATTCCGTGTTCCTCACGAGACAGAGGAGGTGTCGTGGACCACATATCCACCGGCGCCGTGTTCGCACAACGCCCCACCGTCGTGCACCCCCTGATACCCGCCTCCCCAGGCGGGTATCTTCTTGTCGGCCCCCTTGCGCGGGGTGAGGTCGGATGACCGGCCCCAGAGCCGGATCAGCGGGCGCGTCGCCGGTCGCCACACTCGGCGGACACGCCGCCCGCCAGTTACTGCGGCTGGGCGAGAACGTAGGGCTGTCCGCCGCCGACTGCGAGGGCTACGCACGCACACTCGTCGAGGCGCTGGGCCCGGTCGCGCGGCGCCCCCTGGAACTGCCCCCGCCCAGCCGGAGTTTCCTCTCCGACGACCACACGCCGGTGGAGTTCTCCGTCTCGTGCGAACCGGGCGCGGCGCCGAGCCTGCGGGTGCTGCTCGAACCCGGCGCCGGCGAACAGGACCTGACGCACAACGGCCGCACCGGCCTGCGGGTGTTGCGGGAGATGGCGCAGCGCTGGGGCTTCACCACCGATCCCCTCGACGAAGTCGAGGACCTCTTCTTCCCTTCGTCGCCCCAGGGCCCGCTGGCCCTGTGGTGCGCGCTGGAGTTGCGTCCCGGCGGGATCCCCAAGGTGAAGGTCTACCTCAACTCCGCGGTCGCGGGGCGGGGGCGTGCCGCCCGAACGGTGCGCAGGGCGCTGAAACGACTCGGGCACGGTGAGGCGTACGCGTCGCTGCCCGAGCACGATCGGCACCTCTTCTTCGCGCTGGATCTGGGCGACTGGGCGGAACCCCGGGTCAAGGTCTACCTCGCGCACGACGAACTGTCGGCCACGCAGGCCGGGACCCTGTGCCGGATGGACGACGGTCCGCACCCGGCGGAGATCGAGGAGTTCTTCGGCATCGCGGCCGGCCACGACAGCGGCGTCGTGACGGGCGACCTCGAAGCCGACGCGGATCGCGCGCGTGGTGCGCGGGAGGAGGGGACGGGACCACGGACCGTCCGCAGGCCCGTCCAGACCTGCCACGCCTTCACCGACACCGGAACCGGACTGCCGAGCGGCTTCACCCTCTACGTCCCGGTGCGGGACTACGCCCGGCACGACGGGGAGGCGCTGGTCCGGGCGACGACACTGCTCGGCCGCTACGGAGTCGACCCGACCCCGGTGCTCCGCGCCTCGACCGCGATCAGCGAGCGGCGGCCGGAGGACGGTGTGGGGCTCGTCGCCTATCTGGGGCTGGCCCACCAGCGGGGCCGCCCGCCACGGGTCACGACGTACATCTCCTCGGAGGCGTACGAGGTCCGGCCGCCGGCGTCCGACTCCGGCGCGGTCGCGAAGGCCGGGCCCGGGGATCTCCTGGCCGCCGTCGCCCTGTCGCCCGCACCGCTGCCGGCCGGGCCGTGACCGCAGGACCGCCGGCGGGGACCGGGGGACGGCGGGGCCCGCGACACGGCAGCGTCTGCAGCGCGCCACCGCTCACCCGGCCAGGGGTGTGACGGCACCCGGAACCCGGCGCGAGGCAGCCCGAGGGGACCGGTACGCCGACGTGGTCGGACCGCTCCCCTCGTCCCACGAGGACACACGACGACTCACCAGGACGCGAAACGGTGACCGCCCCGACCGCCCGGGCGGCCTCGTCCGCGCACGGCCGGACTCACCGTCGTGCGCGCGGGCCCACGGCCGCCAGGACGTCACTCCTGGCGCAGTTCCTCCAGATAGGGGGCCACGTCGACCTGGATCGACGCGCCCTGCGTCGGGCCGTACTGATCGGCGATGCCGGCCAGGTAGGCGGCGATCTCCTTGCGCATGACCTCCGGCTCCGGCAACGCGGCCTTGCCCGCCGCGACCCGGGCCACCCAGCGCGACTGGGCCTCCACCAGCCGGGTGACGGAACCGTGCGGGCGGACCAGGCCGATGAAGTGCAGCCCGGGATGGTCGGGCGCGACCACCCGCTTGTAGAGCTCGACCGAGCCCTGCGGACCGATCGGGCAGCCCGGCGGGAGGAACGGGTACGCCATGCGGTACCCGGTGCAGTGGACGATCACGTCGGCGCGGACCGACGTGCCGTCGGTGAAGACGACCCGGTCCTCGTCGAGGAAGTCGATCGCCGGCTTGGGCGTGACCCCGCCGTGGCGTATGCGGGTGAGGATCTCGTCCGAGATGGTGACGGCCGAGGCGAAGATCCGGTGGTCCGGCTCGGGCAGACCGTAGTCGGAGAGCCTGCCGCGGGCGACGAGCAGGGCCTGCTCGATGAAGCGGCGCTGCTCCTCCAGGGACATGCGCGTCCACCACGGAGCCTCGGCGACGTCGTCGAGAGGCATGCCGAAGACCTGCTTGGGCAGGATGTGCAGGCCCCGGCGCACCGAGAGGACCGTCCGGGCGGCGTGGCGGGACAGGTCGGCCGCGATGTCGACCGCGGAGGCGCCCAGCCCCACGACGACGACGTCCCGTCCGGCGTAGTCGCTGCCGTCGCGGTAGTCCAGTGCGTGGAGAATCGTTCCTCTGAAGCGGTCGGAACCGGGTGCCGGAGCGGGCAGGACCGGATCGGTGTTGTGCCCCGAGGCGACGATCACCTGCGTGAAGTCGCGTGCGGTGCGCTCGCCGCGGGAGTCCCGGCTGACGACCGTCCACGACCCGTCGGACGTCCGCCGTACGGATTCGACGGTCGTCCCCAGCTCGATGTGGTCCAGTACTCCCGCCCACTCCGCGAAGGAGCGCAGGTATACGGCGACGTCGCTGTGCCGGGGATAGACGGGGTACGACGCCGGCATGGGGAAATCGGCGTACCCCGTGAGCCGCTTGTTGGTGTTGAGGTGGAGCGACAGATAACCCGGACCGCGCTCGCCCGCCTGCGGCTGCCGCCACAGACCGCCGACGTCGGACGCCTGCTCGAGGCAGACGAAGTCGAGCCCCTCGGACTTCAGGGCGTGCGCCGCCGCCAGTCCCGACAGACCCGCGCCGATCACGCACCGGCTCACGCGTTTCCCCACAGAAACGACACCACCCTTTCGCATACGGCCAGTTGCATGCCCGAGCGGTGCTCTCCCCACTCTTCTCGCACCAGCGACAAGGATCACAGGTGTGCACATCGCGTGAAGGTGGCGGACGGGTAGGGCCCGGGTAGGGGGCGCGGAGCGAGCCGGCCGCCGCGGGACGGATCGTCTCCGCGCGCCGAGGGCGGGGCGTTACTCGCGAGCCGACGCCCACAGCCCCCGCACATGCCCCAGGTGCCGGGTCATGACCTCGCGCACGGCCCGCTCGTCACGGGCTGACAGGGCGTCCAGCAATTCCAGGTGCTCCTCGGCCGAGGCCAGCAGACGGCCCGACGCGGAGAGCGCGGTGAGACCGTACAGGCGGGCCCGGCCTCGCAGTTCGCGCACCACCTCGACCAGGTGCGCGTTCCCGGCCAGCGCGAGCAGGCCCAGGTGGAAGCGGGTGTCGGCCTCCACGTAGGCGATGAGGTCGCCCGCCACCGCGGCGGCGACGATCTCGCGGGCGGCCGGGCGCAGCGCCTCCAGCGACACCGGGTCGGCGCTCGTGGCCAGCGCCACCACCGTGGGGATCTCGATGAGGGCGCGGACGTGGGTGTACTCGTCCAGTTCTCTGTCGGAGACGTCGGTGACCCGGAACCCCTTGTTGGGAACGGCGGCGACCACGCCCTCCTTGGCGAGATCCAGCATCGCCTCGCGCACCGGTGTGGCCGAGACGCCGAAGCGGGCGGCCAGCGTCGGCGCCGAGTACACCTCGCCGGGCAGCAGTTCACCCGCGATCAGGGCCGCGCGCAGAGCGTCGGCGACCCGTTCGCGGTAGCTGCTGCGCCGGCCCCCGAGTACGGGCAGCGCCGGGCCGGCCGCCGAGGGGGCGGCAGGCGTGCCGGGCACGGCCGACGCGGTCGGCGGCGTCGGCGCCGCGGGTGTCTCGCTGCTGGTGCGCCGGGCGGCGGCCATGGTGGGTCTCCTCGGAACGAACGGTGCCATGTCACGGTGAACCAGTGCACTGTGCCATGTCACGTGCCACCGGCTCACCGCCGGTGCGGTGGTCTCAGAGCACGAACCCGGCCGGGAACGGATCCGTCGGGTCCAGCAGGTACTGGGCCGTCCCGGTGATCCAGGCGCGCCCCGTGAAGCTGGGCAGCACCGCCGGACGTCCGGCCACCTCCGTCGTGCCGAGCAGCCGGCCGGTGAACTCGGTGCCGATGAAGGACTCGTTCACGAACTCGGTGTGCAGGGGCAGTTCGCCCCGCGCGTGCAACTGGGCCATGCGCGCGCTCGTTCCCGTCCCGCACGGCGAGCGGTCGAACCAGCCGGGGTGGATGGCCATGGCGTGCCGGGAACGGCGAGCCGTGGCGCCGGGCGCGTACAGGTGCACGTGATGACATCCGCGGATGGACGGGTCCTCGGGATGGACCGGCTCCTCCTCGGCGTTGATCGCGTCCATCAGGGACAGACCGGCCCGCAGGATGTCGTCCTTGCGGGCCCGGTCGAAAGGCAGCCCGAACTCCTCCAGCGGCAGGATGGCGTAGAAGTTGCCGCCGTACGCCAGGTCGTACGTCACCGTACGGCCGTCCGGGAGCGTCGCCCTGCGGTCCAGGCCGACCGCGAAGGAGGGGACGTTGCGCAGGGTCACGGCCCGGGCCGCGCCGTCCTCGACCGCCACCTCCGCGACGACCAGCCCGGCGGGCGTGTCCAGGCGGATGGTGGTGACCGGTTCGACGACCTGCACCATGCCCGTCTCGACGAGCACGGTGGCCACTCCGATCGTGCCGTGCCCGCACATCGGCAGATAGCCGGAGACCTCGATGTAGACCACGCCCCAGTCGCAGTCGGGCCGGATGGGCGGCTGGAGGATCGCGCCGCTCATGGCGGAGTGGCCGCGCGGCTCGTTCATCAGCAACTGCTTGACGTCGTCGCGGTGTTCACGGAAGTACAGCCGCCGCTCGTTCATCGTCGCGCCCGGGATGGCGCCGATGCCACCGGTGATCACACGGGTGGGCATCCCCTCGGTGTGCGAGTCGACGGCGTGCAGGACGAGCTTGCTGCGCATGAAGCCCCCTCGTGTGGTCCCGTTGTGCGGCGCGACGTCACGCCAGGCCGGCGGCGACGGCCTTCTCGGTGGCCGCGCGGACCGCGGCCTCCTGCTCGGGCGGCATCGGCCCCCGCGGCGGCCGGCATGCGCCGCCGTGACGGCCCACGACGTCCATCGACAACTTGATCGCCTGCACGAACTCGACCCGCGAGTCCCAGCGCAACAGCGGGTGCAGCTGCCGGTACAGGGGGAGCGCGGTCGTCAGATCACCGGCGACGGCCGCCCGGTACAGCTCCACCGACGCCTTCGGCAGCGCGTTGGGGTAGCCGGCCACCCACCCCTTGGCGCCCGCGACGGCCAGCTCCAGCGCGACGTCGTCCGCGCCGATCAACAAGTCGAGTTCGGGCGCGAGTTCGGCGAGGCGATAGGCGCGACGGACGTCGCCCGAGAACTCCTTGACGGCATGCACGAGCCCCTCGCCGTGCAGCCGGGCCAGCAGTTCGGGCACGAGGTCGACCTTGGTGTCGATCGGGTTGTTGTACGCCACGATCGGCAGCCCCGCACCGGCGACCTCCGCGTAGTGGGCCGTCACGGCCCGCTCGTCGGCGCGGTAGGCGTTGGGCGGGAGCAGCATCACCGCCGAACAGCCCGCACCGGCCGCCTGCTCGGCCCAGCGACGGGCCTCGGCCGAGCCGTAGGCGGCGACTCCGGGCATCACCCGGGACCCGCCGATCGCGGCGACCGCGGTCTCCACCACCCGGGCGCGCTCCTCGGGCGTGAGCACCTGGTACTCGCCCAGCGACCCGTTGGGGACGACGCCGTCACAGCCGTTCGCCACCAGCCAGGCGCAGTGCTCGGCGTACCGGTCGTAGTCGACGCGGAGAGCGTCGTCGAGCGGGAGCGCGGTGGCGACGAGGACACCGTGCCAGGGGCGGTGGACGGCAGTGAGGGAGGAGCGGTCGGCAGGGGCGGTCATGTGCAAGTCCCTTCGCTGTGCGGAACGTTCAGGTCACCGGGGCGTCGTGGGGTCGGTCGGGGCGGCGAGCACGCCGAGCGGCACGGGCCGGGCCAGCAGCCGTCGTGCCGGGGTGAGCGGGCAGCCCGCGACCCCCGCCACCCCGGGCTCGCACATCCGGCCCTGGCACCAGCCCATCCCGGCGCGGGTCAGTAGTTTCACGGTGCGCAGATCACCCGCGCCGAACGTGCCGACGGCCTCACGGACGGCGCCCGCGGTGACCTCCTCACAGCGGCACACGACCGTGTCGTCGGTGATCTGCTCCGGCCACCGTGCGGGCGGGTCGCCGTACGCGCTCCCCAGCGCCGCGAAGAACGTCCGCAGCCGGGTGCGGGACCGGGCGGCCGGCGCCCACCCCCGTGGGTCGGGGGCCGTGCCGGTCAGCCTCGCGGCCGCCGATCGGCCGGCGATGTGCCCCTCGGCCAGGGACAGGGCCGCGCCGCCGATCCCGGTGGTCTCGCCCGCGGCCCAGACGCCCGGGACGTCGGTGCGCTGTTCGGCGTCGACCCGGACGGCGGTCCCGTCGAGGCGGCAGCCGAGGCCTTCCGCGAGGTCGGTGTGCGGCAGCAGGCCATGGCCGACGGCGAGCAGGTCGCAGACGAGTCGCCGCTCGGAGCCGGGCGCCGGTCGGCCGTCGGCGTCCGGCGCGGCGACGGTGACGGACTCCACCCGATCCTCGCCGTGTGCCGCCACCACCATGTGACGGGCCATCACCGCAGTGCGGTGGCGCAGGAGCCGGGCCGCGTACGCGGCGCCCTCGACGAGTTTCACGGGCGCCGTCGCCCAGATCCGGGCCTGACGGACGAAGGCCGCTGGAGCACCCGCCTCGACCAGGGCGACGACCCGTGCGCCCCCCGCCGCGAGGCCGGTCGCGACGGGCAGCAGCAGCGGGCCCGAGCCGGCGACCACCGCGGTGCGGCCGGACAGCGAGAGACCGCTCTTCGCCAGGGCCTGCGCGCCGCCCGCGGTGACCACCCCGGGCAGGGTCCAGCCGGGGAACGGCAGGACCTTCTCGTAGCCGCCGGTGGCCAGCAGCACCGCGTCGGCACGGACCGCCGTGGACTCCTCCTGCTCCGGGCCGAGCAGCGCATGCACGACGAAGCTTCCCGACTCCCGCTCCACACACCACACATGACGGTTGCTCATATGCGTGACACGCCCCGCGGCGAGCTGGGCGTCGAGCCCGGCGCGCAGTCGGTCCCAGGTGCGCCGCTGGTGAGGAAGCACCTGCGGTCCGCCTGGCGCGAGCCCTGGGGGCGGCTGCCGGTAGAACTGCCCGCCCACCGCCGCGGCGGAGTCGATCAGCACCACGCGCACGCCGCGGGACGCGGCCGCCAGGGCGGCCGCGAGCCCCGCGGGACCGGCTCCGATCACCGCCAGCACAGGCCGCCGCTCAGTCATCGTGCCCCGTCCCCCGCTGCGTGCGGACGTCTGCGCCCTGCACGGCCGGCACCAGACAGGCACGCTGGTTGGGACGGCCGTCCACGCTCACCAGACAGTCGAAGCACACGCCGATCCCGCAGAACGCCCCTCGTGCACCGCCCGCGCCCCGGGTGGTGCGCCAGGCCGTCACGCCGGACGACCACAGGGCGGCGGCGATGCTCTGCCCCGGCAGCGCCCGGATCTCCCGGCCGTCGAAGGTGACGGTGAACGGGACGCCCGGGTGGGTCCGGGCCGGCTTCAGTGGGTCCACGGGGCGGTCTCCTCGGTGCGGCGGTCCGGGTGATCGGGGTCGTCGAACCGGTCGGGGCGCAGCGGCGCCAGGTCCAGCTCGGGGCTCTTGCCGGCCAGGCACTGCGCGATGAGCAGGCCCGTGCCGGGCGCGAGCCCGATGCCCGCGCCCTCGTGCCCGCAGGCGTGGAACAGCCCGGGCACGCGCGGGTCGGGGCCGACGGCCGGCAGATGGTCCGGCAGGTAGGGGCGGAAGCCGAGATACGTGCGCATCGCCCGGACGTGCTCCAGGAACGGGAACAGCCGTGTGGCGCCCGCCGCGAGGGCGCGCACCGCCGGCAGCGAGAAGGACCGGTCGAAGCCGACCCGTTCCCGGCTCGCGCCGATCAGCACCGGCCCGGCGGCGGTCCCCTCGACGACCGGCGAGGTCTGCAGCGCGGCGGAGTCGCTCGCCACGTCGGCCACGTAGTCGGCGGCGTACACCTTGTGCCGCACCCGGGGCGGCAGCGGCTCGGTGACCAGCACGAAGCCGCGGCGGGGCAGTACGGGCAGCCCGACACCCGCCAGCGCGGCGACCTCGGCTCCCCAGGTGCCGGCCGCGTTCACCACCGCCGGAGCGAGGAGGTCGCCCCGGTCGGTCCGCACGCCCCGCACGGCGCCGTCCGGACCGCGCAGGATCCGCGTCACCGTGCGGCCGCTCTCCAGGCACGCGCCCGAAGCCCGCACCAGGTGGGCGGCGGCGAGGGCGGGCATCACCTGGGCGTCCTGCGGATACAGCACCCCACCGGCGAGCCCGGGCGCCAGGTGCGGTTCCAGATCCCGCAGTCGGTGCGCCTCGACCGGCACGGTGTCCACCCCGGCCGCACGCTGCCCGGCGGCCAGGCCCGTCAGTGCGTCGAGGGCATCGGGCGTGGACGCCACGACCAGCCCGCCCTTGGCCTCGTACTCGAAGGCCTCGGCCAGCCCTTCTCGCGCCAGCTCCCGCCACAACCGCCCTGACAGCAGAGCCAGTTGAAGCTCGGGCCCGGGCTCCTTGTCGGAGACGAGAACGTTGCCCTCGCCCGCGCCGGTCGTGCCGCCGGCCACCGGGCCGCGGTCGACCAGGATCACCTCCAGTCCGGCGCGGGCCGCGTACAGCGCGCAGGCGGCGCCGACCATGCCGGCGCCGACGACCACGACGTCACCGCTGGGTCGATGGATCACGCCAGTAATATGTCACATGGTGCAGAGCGGAGGAAGAAGCCGCACAAGCCCTCCCGCTCAGTCGAACTGGCTGGGTTCGGGGGCCGGCGTACGGCCCTCCCGGACGTCCTTGAGCCGCGTGGTGCCATGGCTGACCGCGTCGTCGGTGCTGTCGTGGTCCACGCCGCCGGTCCCGCCGTTGATGACCGTGATCGCGTCGTCGCCGACCCGGACGACGGCGAGGTCGAGGGTGAGCGTGACGGGAGAGCCGCCGGAGACGCCCTTCACGGTCACGGTCAGGCCCTGCCGGGCGTCACCGGCCTTCGGGAGGGAGGCCTCGACGACCTGCACGGAGCGCGTGGAGTTCTGCGAGCCGACCGCGTTGAACTGGTCGCACGCGGTCGGCAGCGACTTCAGCCAGGCCAGCGACTTGTCGAGGTCCGCCTTGTCGTACGCGGCCACCTGGTAGAACAGCCGGGCCGGGCCCTGCTGGAAGCCGGTGACCGCCGACCCGCCGGACGGCTTCCCGAGCAGGTCGTTCTCGTAGAGCCCGTCGAGCAGCCGCTGGCAGTCGGCCGCCTGTGTGCTGGCCGTGAGGAACTGGGCGACGTCGACCTTGCCGACCAGGAGGCGGTCGTGCCAGTTCCCCGCGGTCTTGACCTGCGTCCAGTCGTCCTCCAGATCGCCTTCGGTGATCAGCGCCATCCGCGCGCGGACGTTCGTGAGCGGCAGCGCGGTGGGCGCGGTGGTCCGACCGGCGGCCGGCGCGGCCGCGACGTCCGAGCCGGTCGACCCACTGTCGTCCGCGCTCGAACAGCCCGCCGTGACCAGCAGGGTCCCGCAGGCCAGGGCGGCGGCCAGCCCACGGGCCGGACGCGCCGGACGGGTCGGACCGGCCGGGCCCGACGGGCGGGGCGGGCAGGACGGACGGGACGACGGGCGAGCGGTGGTCACGGGTGCCTCCTGAGGACGGGGTCGGCTGCCCCTGCCTCCACGGCACCACCGGCTGAGCCGCTCGACCAGCGCAAGGAGCCGTACGGGTGAGGCGGCGAACGGAGCCCCGAGCCGCCCCGACGGGAGCCGGACACCGGACCGAACCGGAACCCGACGGGCGCCGCACACCGGACGGAGCCGGAAAATGCGAGGTCGCGCGGACCGGGCCCGGGGCATCATGGCGGTCCCGGCACACGGCCACGAGTCCGGGAGACCATCGTCGACGTACGACCGGGGGGCACCTGTGACCGTCACCAACATCCTGCTGTCCGGCATCGTCGGCTCGACCGCCTACGGCCTCGCCCGCGAGGGCTCCGACATCGACCGCCTCGGCATGTTCGCCACCCCCACCGAGGAACTGCACGGACTGCACCGGCCCCCGGAGTCCCACGTCAGCACGGCGCCCGACCGCACCCTGCACGAAGCGGGCAAGTGGTGCCGCCTCGCCCTGGCCGGTAACCCGACCGTCATGGAACTCGTATGGCTCCCCGACGAGTTGTACGAGGTCCGCACGCCGCTCGGCGACGAACTCATCGCCCTGCGACAGACGTTGCTCAGCGCGCGGCGCATCCGCGACGCCTATCTGGGCTACGCCACCCAGCAGTTCCGCAAGCTGCAGAACCGTCAGAGCGACCCCCACACGGACGGCCTTCCCCAGCGGGCCGCCAAACACGCCCGGCACCTCAAACGACTGTGCACCCAGGGCTACGAGCTCTACGCCACAGGCCGGTTGACGGTCCGCGTCGAGGACCCGGAGAGCTACCACCGCTTCGGCGAGCAGGTCGCAGCCGATCCCGAAGCGGCGCAACCGCTGCTGCGCCGCTTCGAGGAGGCGTTCGCCGACACCCGCAGCGTGCTGCCCGAAAAACCCGACGAAAGGGCGGCCGACGCCTGGCTGCGCCGGGTGCGCAGGGAGTTCTACGCGCTCGCGCCGGTCACCTCCGCGTGAACGAGGCCGACCCGACCCGTGCGCACGCCCCGGGGGTCGGCTCGCGCAGTGCTGCCTCGCACGAGGACGCGGCTCGCCGCCCACGCCGGGAACTCGCGCCCGGACCCCGGACCGCGAGTTTCCGGCAGGGGTCGCTCGCGGGTTCCCGGCAGAAATCGCTTCGCCGGTTCCGGTCGCGGACTCCGACCGCGTCGTTGACGGTGCACCGTGCGGCCGTTAGCGTTCCGCGAGTTGGTGCGCGGGGGCACGCGGAGCGCTCCGCGCCCTGACGGGGGAGAGACGTATGAGACAGCGCATGCTCGCGGCCGCCGTGCTCGTGTGCGCGGGGGCGCTGACGCTCGCGGCCTGCGGCGACGACGGGGACACGGCCGGGGCCGGCGCGTCGCCCACGGCCAACGACTTCGGCTGCCTGAACGCCGCGCAGACGGCGAAGTCGGTCACCTTCAAGGACGCCGGGGGCAATGAGGTCGCCGGTTACGAGACCGGTACCGGCAAGACCGGCGTGGTGCTCTCGCACCAGTCGAACAACAACGTCTGCTCGTGGATCGCGGGTGCGGACGAACTCGCCAAGAGCGGTTACCGGGTCCTTGCCGTGGACAGCAACGGTTCCGAGGTGCCGGAGATCCAGGGCGCCGCTGAACGACTGCGGAAAGAGGGCGTGCAGAAAGTGTTGCTGATGGGCGCGTCCAAGGGCGGAACCGCCTCGCTGGCCGCCGCCGCGAAGGTGAAGCCGCCGGTGGCCGCGGTCGTCTCGCTCTCCGGACCCGGCTCGTACAACGGCATGGACGCCACCGGGGCGATCGCCGGGCTGACCATGCCGGTCCTCCTGGTGGCCGCACAGGACGACGGCCAGTTCGCCGCCGACGCACACGAGTTGGACAAGCTGGCCCGCAAGTCGAAGGACGAGAAGCTGGTGATCGTCTCCGGCAGCGCGCACGGCAACGACATCCTGCAGCAGCAGCCGGCCGTGTGGAACCAGGTGAAGGCCTTCCTCGCCCGCTACCGCTGAGCATGGCCGCGCCGCACACTCCGGCGGCCCGCCCGCCGGCACGACCGTGACGCGGCCCTGGGGGAGGGGACGGCGATAAATCGTGTGCCGAGCACGATCGTTCGGCCCTACACTCGCCGAACCGAGCGCAGCCCACGAGCAGGGCGGCGCGACGACCGTGACGAACGAAGGGAGCCCGGCCATGCGTGACCACACCGCTGCCGTCGCTCCCTGCTCCCGCTACGAGGTGATCCTCGTGTCTTCGGCCGGCCGGTGCTCGCCGCGCGGCCGGCACCGGTGATCCTGACGGACGCCTGAACACCGCGACGCCTCGGCACGGCCACCGCGCCTGACGTCGCGTCACATCACGCAGGGTCACAGAGCTCTGCCCCAGGGATCTCGCCAGGAAATCGCGCTGCCCGTTCTCGGAACACCCCGAAAGGCCAGGGGCCATGCGCAACCACCTCGACCGTCAGCTCCGCGCCGTGCGCAACCTGGGCATCCTCGCCCACGTCGACGCCGGCAAGACCACCGTCACCGAGCGGATCCTGTACGCCACCGGGACCACGCACAAGCGCGGCGAGGTCCACGACGGCACGACCGTCACCGACTTCGACCCACAGGAGCGCGACCGCGGCATCACCATCTTCGCCGCGGCCGTCAGCTGCGACTGGGACGGCCACCGCGTCAACCTCATCGACACCCCCGGGCACGTCGACTTCGCCGACGAGGTGGAGCGCGCCCTGCGCGTCCTCGACGGGGCGGTGGCGGTGTTCGACGCCGTCGCGGGCGTGGAGCCGCAGAGCGAGTCCGTGTGGCGGCAGGCCGACCGGCACGGCGTCCCCCGGATCGCGTTCGTCAACAAGCTGGACCGGTCCGGCGCGGACCTGGACGCCGCGGTGAAGTCGATCCGCACCCGGCTGCACCCGGTACCGCTGGCCGTACAGCTGCCGATCGGCACGGAGGACCGCTTCACCGGCGTCGTCGACCTGCTCCGGATGCGGGCGCTGACCTGGAGCGACGGCAACGACACGGCCGTCGAAGGGGAAGTTCCGCAGGAACTCGGGGAGGAGGCGCTGCGGCGACGCCGACTGCTGGAGGAAGCCGTGGCGGAGCGGCATCCGGCCGCCCTCGAGGAGTTCTGCGACCGGGGGACGCTCTCCGCGCAGACCCTCTCCGCAGCCTTGCGCGACCTGACCCGCACGAGTGACGTGCTGGTGGTGCTGTGCGGCTCGGCCTACCGCAACCGGGGGATCGAGCCGCTGCTCGACGCGGTCGTCGCGTATCTGCCGTCGCCGCTCGACGTGCCGCCGGTGAGCGGCCTCCGGGACGCCGTCGCCGCAGGGCACGGTACGGACCACGGCGGGCACGCGGCCGACGGCCGTACGCGCGACGGGGACGGGGACGGCGGTGAACGCCCCGCCGACCCCGAGGCGCCGTTCGCGGCGCTCGCGTTCAAGGTCGCCGCCACCGCCACGGGACGGCTCACCTACCTGCGGGTGTACTCGGGCACGATCGAGAAGGGAGACCTGGTGTGGGAGTCGGGCGCCCGGCGCACCGAACGGATCGGTCGGATCCTGCGCGTGCAGGCGGACCGGCACGCCCGGCTGGACCGGGCCGTCGCCGGGGACATCGTGGCTGTGGTCGGGCTGAAGTCGGCCCGTGCGGGCTCGACCCTGTGCGCGCCGGAGGCGCCCGTCGTCCTCGAACCGCCCGGGGTTCCCGACCCGGTCGTCTCGGTGGCGGTGGAGCCCCGCACGACCGCCGACGCCGACCGGCTGGCCTCGGCGCTGGCCCGGCTCGCGGAGGAGGATCCGTCGCTGGTCGTCAGGACCGACGCCGAGACCGGTCAGACCGTGCTGTCCGGGATGGGTGAACTGCACCTGGAGGTGGCGGTGGAGAAGATCCGTCGCAGCCTCGGTCTGGAGGTCAACGTGGGGCGTCCGAGGGTGACCTACCGTGAGACGGTCGCCCGCGGGGTGTCCGGCCTGGTCTTCCGGCACGTCAAACAGGACGGCGGAGCAGGGCAGTTCGCGCACGTCATACTCGACGTCGAACCCCTGGGCGCGGGCGGCGCGCACGGCGGGGACGGACGCGGCGGTGCGGACGGTGACGTCGAAACCGGTTTCGAGTTCCGCTCCGCCGTCGTCGGCGGACGGGTGCCGCAGGAGTACGTACGCGCCGTCGAGGCCGGCTGCCGGGACGCCTTGGCGGAGGGACCCCTCGGCGGGCACCCGGTCACCGGGGTGCGGGTCACCCTGGTCGACGGGGCGACCCATGTGAAGGACTCCTCCGAGACGGCCTTCCGTACGGCGGGCCGGCTCGGGTTCCGGGAAGCGCTGCGCGGTTGCGCGATGGTGCTGCTGGAGCCGGTCGTCGAGGTCACGGTCACGGTGCCCGAGGACGTCGTCGGCGGCGTCCTCGGCGACCTCGCGGGCCGGCGCGGGCGGATCACCGACTCGACCGTGCGCGGTGGTTCGGCGGTGGTCACGGCCACCGTGCCGCTGGCCGAGCTGTTCGGCTACGCGACCCGGCTGCGCAGCCGTACCCAGGGCCGGGGCGCTTTCACGGCCAGGCCGACCGGATACGCCCCGGCCCCGTCGGCGGCGGTCGTGCCCGCGCGATGACGCGGTGGCCCGTGCGGTTGCCCTCGTCGGCCGGGCGGGGCGTAGGTCCACGGGCCTCGGACCGTGGACCTACGCCCCGGCATGGGTGGTAGGCCACAAGTCGCATTGTCGGTTCGTGCCACGCGCGAATAGCGTTCGTGGCACGAAGCGACGGGGCGTCCGGGGGGCGCCCCTCCAACGGGGAGAGGGCCGTCTGCGCCATGTCGTTCCATCAGTCGTCGCGTCAGTCGTCGCATCAGTCACGGCGGGAGCCGTTGTTCGGAACGGGACTCAGCACCGCCGTCGGCGAGGTCGAGGAGACGCTCCGCCTCGCCGTCCGGGCCGACCGTCAGGGCCTGGACCTGGTAACCGTTTCTGACCACCCTTACTACGGCGGACGGCTCGACGCGTACGCGATCCTCGGTGTCGTCCTCGGGCGCACCGAGCGCGTCTCCGGCCTGGTGTGCGTGACCAACCTGCCGAGCCGCCCGGCCCCGATGCTGGCCCGCACCGTCACCTCGTTGTCCGCTCTGACCGGCGGACGGCTGGTGCTCGGCATGGGGGCGGGCGGGCTGTGGGACGACATCGCCCGCCTCGGGCTGCCCAGGCTGGGGCCGGGCGCCGCGGTACGGGCGCTCGAAGAGGCGATCGTCCTCGTCCGGCTGCTGTGCGGCGGTGCCGGGCCGGTCACCTTCGAAGGGGAGTTCTATCAGGTCCATGACCTGGAGCCGGCTCCGGTCGAGGCGCCGCCGGTGTGGACCGGCGCCGTCGGCCCGAAGTCCCTCGCGGTCACCGGACGGGTCGGCGACGGCTGGATCCCCGGACACGCCGCGGACTGGCTCAGCCCGCGTTTCAGGGACTCCCGTCCGGTCATCGACGAGGCCGCGCTGAAGGCCGGCCGCGACCCGGCGGACGTCGCCACCGTCTACAACCTGCCGGGCGTCATCACCTCCGCCCCGGCAGCCGCCCCGCGCGACCGCGAAGGTCGCTGGCAGGGCGGCTCGGTGCGCCAATGGGTCGAGGAACTCACCGGTGCCGCACTGGAGTTCGGAGCGGCCGGGTTCGTGCACTTCCGGATCGAGGACGGGACGTCCGCCGACGTCACTCTCGGCCGGTGGTCCGAGGAGATCGCCCCGGCCGTGCGTGAAGCGGTCGCCGCGGCACGGGGCTGATGTTCCGTCACATATTGTTGCTCTGGCCGTAATTAAGGTGTGCCCGGCTCAGGGGTACGACACCACGGTCGACGGCACCGTCGAGGTTCCGGAGGTCGGCGCCCCGGTGTCGTTGACGACGTGCTCGTACTGTCCCTGGCCGCCGAGGGAGACCACCAGCAGGTCGTGGAACTTCACACCCGGCGTGTTCGGGGCGGCGAAGCCGTGGTGCTGGACGATCGTCGGGTCGACGTTGTAGTAGCAGTAGCTGCCCAGACCCCACCCCTCGTGCGCGGTGACCTTGTCGCCGACCTTGTAGGCGGCGTAGCCCTTCACCGAGCCGTTCTGGACGGCCGCCTGGTTCGGGGCGTCGTACGCCTTCTCGTTCTGGAAGAAGATCGTGCGTCCGCGCTGGCCGTACCACTGCACGTCGTACTTGTTGAAGTGCTCCACGAACAGGCCGGTGGCCAGGACGTCGTGGCCGTTGACGACCACGCCGTAGTCGGCCCGGTTGGTCTCCCAGCCGACGCCCTCGCCGTGGTCCGCGCGCCAGACCCAGGTGTGGTCGACGATCGTGTGACGGTTGTTGATCACCATGCTGGTCGTGGCCTTGCCGGCGCCGGCCCCTCCGATGCGCACGAACACGTCCTGGACGGTGGTCGGGTTGGCGGAGTGGTCGCGCGAGGCTCCCGGCGGGCCGACCTCCAGCAGGGTGGGGGAGTTGACCGGCCCGGCGTCGATGAGGAAGCCGGCCAGGCGTACCCCGTCCACGTCGGCGACCTTGAGCGCGGTGACGCCGTTGTCGGGGACGAGCGTGGCGTAGCCCAGGCCCAGCACCACGGTGTCGGCGCGGGTGACCCTGATCGGCTGGTCGAGGCGGTAGACCCCCGGTGTCAGCAGCAGGTCGAGGCCCTGTGCCAGGGCCTGGTTGAGGGTGGCCGCCGAGACGCCTGGCCTGGCGACGTAGAACCGCGACAGGGGCAGCGAGGTCCCGCGTGGTGTGCCGCTGCCCCAGGTGACCCCGCGTGCGTTCGTCCGCTTCGCGGGCAGGAAGACGCGGAACCCGCCGTCGTCGACGTACAGGAACGGCTTCTCCCGTGACACGGGCGTCGTGTCGAGCGTCGTGTACGGCGGGTTGGGGAAGCTCTGGGCGGGCGCCCCCTCGACGCCGGAGAACACCATGTTCCACACGCCGTTGAGCCAGCTGCCGATGGCGCTGTCCCGGGTGTACCACTGCTGCTGCGAGTAGGGGCCGATCTCGCCGTCGATGCGGCTGTCGGCGATGTACCCGCCGCTGGCCCAACCGTACCCGGACGGGGCCAGGTTGAGACCGCCGCGCACATGCATCCGGCGGAAGGGGGCCGCCTGGGCGACCGCCCAGCGATTGGTCCCGCTGACCGGGACGAGGGCGAGGTTCTCCGCCGAACGCCAGAAGTTCTGGGTGGCGTTGCCGCCGAACCAGCCGGCGTCGACCGTCACGTCCCCGTTGATCGTGGTGTCGTCGGGGGAGAGGCCGAGGCCCGCGATGGAGGTGTAGAAGCCGAGTTGGGCGTTGAGGCCGTGGTACACGCCGGGCTTGAACAGCAGCGCGTAGCGTCCGGCGCCGAACTGGGCCGACTCCTGCTGCCGGAACACGTCGTCGAGGCGGGCCTGGATGTCGGGCGTCGACGGATCGAAGACGAGGACGTTCGGACCGAGGTCGCCGCCGCCCTGAAGGGCGCACGGACGTCTCCCGGGTGCGGCAGCGGCAGGCGCGGCGGTGGCCGGCGCGGCGGCCAGTGCGGTGAGGGCGGGTGCGGCCGCGGCCGTCGCGGCGGCGGCGAGGACGGCTCTGCGGCGCACGGCGGGCGTGTCCGACGGCGGGGTGTGGGGCATGGGCGGCTCTCCTCGGTACAGGCCGCTCGAAGGGAACGGCTGAATTGGGGAAGTGAAGGAGGACGTGCCTGAGAGCGCTCTCTCAACGCTGAATGCTTCAACTGCCTGAACGTGCGCGTCAAGTGGTGGAGACGGAGTTCCGCGGAGTGTGCCGGGACTCTTGACGTGCATCGCTCATGGGGTTTAACTCACGTCCTAAATTAAGCCATGATGACACCGGGAGCCCACCCATGCGCACCATCCGAGCCGCGGCCGCAGGTGCCGTCGTCCTGACCCTCGCCCTCGCGGCCACGGCCTGCGGCGGAGGGAGCTCGACCGATGGCGGGGGCTCCAACGACTCGCCGAAGACGCTGACTTACTGGGCCTCCAACCAGGGCGCGAGCATCGAGGTGGACAAGAAGGTCCTCCAGCCGGAGCTCGACAAGTTCGAGAAGAAGACCGGGATCAAGGTCAGACTGGAGGTCGTCCCCTGGTCGGACCTGCTCAACCGGATCCTCACCGCGACCACCTCCGGCCAGGGCCCCGACGTCCTCAACATCGGCAACACCTGGTCCGCCTCGCTCCAGGCCACCGGCGCGCTGCTGCCCTGGAACGGCGCCAACCTCGCGAAGATCGGCGGAAAGGACCGTTTCGTCGCCTCCGCGCTCGGCTCGACGGGCGCCCAGGGCAAGGACCCGGCCGCGGTGCCGCTCTACTCCATGGCGTACGCCCTCTACTACAACAAGCAGATCTTCGCCGACGCCGGCATCACGCAGCCCCCCGCCACCTGGGCCGAGTTGACGGCCGACGGCAAGAAGATCCAGGCCAAGGGCAAGCAGGTCCTCGGTGCCGAGGGCGCCAACGTCTCGGAGAACATCCACCACGTCTTCGTCTTCGCCAAGCAGCACGACGCCGACTTCTTCACCGCCGACGGCAAGCCCGACTTCACCTCCGACAGCGTGGTCACGGCCGTCAAGCAGTACGTCGACCTGATGGCGAGGGACAAGGTCATTCCGCAGGGCAACGCCGAGTACGCCCAGAACCAGTCCGTCAGCGACTTCGCCAAGGGGAAGACGGCGATGCTGCTGTGGCAGTCCGCCTCCGCCAACCTCGCGTCCCAAGGAATGAGCGAGGACCGGTACGGCATCGCCCCCGTGCCCGTGCAGTCCGGCGCTCCGGGAACCGGCGCCCAGGTCAACTCGATGGTCGCCGGCATCAACCTGGCCGTCTTCAAGAACACCGACAACCTCGACGGCGCCACCGAGTTCGTGAAGTTCATGACCGGTGACGAGGAACAGAAAATTCTCAACAAGGCTTACAGCACCATTCCGCCGGTCGCGTCGGCGCAGACCGACCCGGCTTTCGCCACCCCGGCGAACACCGTCCTGAAGGACACCCTCGCCAAGAGCGCCGCCGCTCTGCCGCAGGTCGCCGACGAGTCGCAGTTCGAGACGACGGTCGGCACGGCCGTCAAGGAGCTGTTCGCCGAGGCGGCCGCAGGCCACCCGGTGACGACCGAGTCGGTGAAGGCCAAGCTCGCCAAGGCCCAGCAGCAGATGCCGGCGAAGTGAGCCGGATGGCCACCACGGTCGAGGCCGGAAAGCCTCATGTGACCCCTGACGGCGACGCGGTCGCGCGATCACGGCCCGGGCGGAACCGCCGTGCCGGACTGCCCTACCTGCTGCTCCTGCCCGCCCTGATCCTCGAACTCCTGGTGCATCTGGTGCCGATGGTGATCGGCGTCCTGATGAGCTTCAAGGAGCTCACCCAGTTCTACATCCGCGACTGGGGCACCGCCCCCTGGTCCGGTCTCGACAACTACCGCGTGTCGGTCGACTTCGACGCCCCCGTCGGACAGGCCCTGCTCCACTCCTTCCTCGTCACGGTCGGCTTCACCCTGGTGTCGGTCGCCCTGTGCTGGCTCATCGGCACCGCCGCGGCGATCTTCATGCAGGATGCCTTCCGCGGCCGCGGACTGCTCCGGGCACTGTTCCTGGTGCCGTACGCGCTGCCCGTCTACGCGGCCGTGATCACCTGGGTCTTCATGTTCCAGCACGACAACGGCCTGGTGAACCACGTTCTGCACGACCAGCTCCACCTCACCGACAAGCGGGCCTTCTGGCTCATCGGCGACAACAGTTTCTATGCGTTGCTCACCGTTTCCGTGTGGAAGGGCTGGCCGTTCGCGTTCCTCATCGTCATGGCCGGCCTGCAGAACATCCCGCGCGAGCTGTACGAGGCGGCTGCGCTGGACGGAGCCGGGGTGTGGCAGCAGATCCGCCGCATCACCCTGCCCTCCCTGGCCCCGGTCAACCAGGTCCTCGTCCTGGTGCTGTTCCTGTGGACGTTCAACGACTTCAACACCCCGTTCGTCCTCTTCGGCCGGGCCGCGCCGGAGGCCGCGGACCTGATCTCGGTCCACATCTACCAAGCGTCCTTCGTCACCTGGAACTTCGGCGCCGGATCGGCGATGTCGGTCCTGCTGCTGCTCTTCCTGCTCGCCGTGACCGGCGTCTACCTGGCCCTCACCACCCGGGGAAGGAGGCCCTCCCGTGCGCGATGACTCACCCATGGCGCCGCCGAGCTCGTTCCTGTGGTCCCGGCGGATCTTCCTCACCCTGCTCACCGGCTTCGTCCTGGTGCCGGTCTACGTGATGGTCTCCAGTTCCCTGAAGCCCCTCGCCGACGTCACCGGCACGTTCCGCTGGCTGCCCAGCGGACTGACGATCCGCCCCTACATCGACATCTGGTCGACGGTCCCGCTCGCCCGGTACTTCGTGAACTCGCTGATCGTGGCCGGCGCGGCGACGGTCTGTTCGGTGGTGATCGCCGTGTTCAGCGCATACGCAGTAAGCCGTTACGACTTCCGTGGCAAACGCACCTTCACGGTCACCGTGCTGTCGACCCAGATGTTTCCCGGGATCCTCTTCCTCCTCCCGCTGTTCCTGCTCTACGTCAACATCGGCAACGCCACCGGCATCGCGCTGTTCGGCTCGCGCGGCGGTCTCATCCTGACCTACCTGACGTTCTCGCTCCCCTTCTCCATCTGGATGCTGATCGGCTACTTCGACTCGGTGCCGCGCGACCTGGACGAGGCCGCACTGGTGGACGGCTGCGGACCGCTCGGCGCGCTCCTGCGGATCGTGGTGCCGGCCGCGATCCCCGGCATCGTGGCGGTCGCCGTCTACGCCTTCATGACCGCCTGGGGCGAGGTCCTCTTCGCCTCCGTCATGACCAACGACACCACCCGCACGCTCGCCGTCGGACTCCAGGGCTACTCCACTCTCAACGACGTCTACTGGAACCAGATCATGGCCGCGTCGCTCGTCGTCAGCGTGCCCGTGGTGGCCGGCTTCCTGCTGCTCCAGCGCTACCTCGTCGCCGGCCTGACCGCCGGAGCCGTGAAGTGACCCGGAGCGGTGAATCGAAGAAGGGCCCTGAAGCGGCCCGGAGCCGTGGAGTGACCCGGAGCCCTGAAGCGGCCCGGAACCGTGGAGTGACCCGGAGCCCTCAAGCGGCCCGGAGCCGTGCAGCGCGTCGCGGCGGTCCGGTGACCCGACACCCCGATCCCGAAAGGACCTCAGTGACCATCGACCTCGCCGCCCTGCCCCGCGACTTCCTGTGGGGAACCGCCACCTCGGCGTACCAGATCGAGGGAGCCGTGGCGGAGGACGGCCGATCGCCGTCGATCTGGGACACGTTCTCGCACACCCCCGGAAGGATCGCAGGCGACGACCACGGCGACGTCGCCTGCGACCACTACCACCGCTGGCGCGACGACATCGCCCTGATGCGCCGGCTGGGGGTGAACGCCTACCGGATGTCGATCGCCTGGCCGCGCGTCGTCCCCGGCGGCGACGGCCCGGTGAACCCCAAAGGCCTGGACTTCTACGACCAGTTGGTCGACGGTCTGCTGGAGTCGGGCATCATCCCGTCCGTCACCCTCTACCACTGGGACCTGCCGCAGGTTCTCCAGGACCGCGGCGGCTGGCCGGAGCGGGAGACCGCAGAACACTTCGCCGCCTATGCGTCGGCCGTCGCCGAGCGGCTCGGCGACCGCGTCACCCACTGGGCCACCCTCAACGAACCCCTGTGTTCCGCCTGGATCGGCCATCTCGAAGGCACGATGGCCCCCGGCCTCACCGATCTGACCGCCGCCGTCCGCGCCTCCTACCACCTCCTCCTCGGCCATGGACTCGCCGTCCAGGCGATCCGGACGGCCGTGCCCCGCGCGAAGATCGGCATCGTCAACAACCTCTCCACCGTCCACCCCGCCACCGACCGGCCCGAGGACGTCGCCGCCGCCCGCCGTATGGACGGCCACACCAACCGCTGGTGGCTCGACCCGGTGCACGGCCGCGGCTTCCCCGCTGACATGCGGGAGGTCTACGGCGTCGAACTCCCGGAGAAACATGACGACTTGGCGACGATCGCCGCGCCCCTGGACTGGCTGGGCCTGAACTACTACTTCCCGGCGACGGTGACCGACGACCCGGACGGACCCGCCCCCCACGCCCGTTCCGTCCGCCGGGAGGGCGTCCAGCGCACCGGCATGGACTGGGAGGTCGACCCGAGCGGCCTCGAGACGCTGTTGCTGCGCCTGACCGACGAGTACGGCGCCCACCGGCTGTACGTCACAGAAAACGGTTCCGCCTACCCGGACGTGGTCCGCCCCGACGGCAGCGTCGACGACCCCGAGCGCCAGGCCTACCTGACCGGCCACCTCGCCGCCTGCGCCTCCGCCGCCCGCCAGGGCGCCCCGCTGGCGGGCTACTTCGCCTGGTCGCTGCTGGACAACTTCGAGTGGGCGTACGGCTACGACAAGCGGTTCGGGCTCGTCCACGTCGACTACCGCACCCAGACCCGCACGATCAAGGGCACCGGACACCACTACGCGGAGATCGTCCGCAGGCACAGGGAGGGGATGGCACGGGCCGCCTGAGCCGGCTCGGGCCGCGGGGCCGGAACTGCCGGGCCCGGACTGCCGGGCAGCTCGGGCCGTGGGGTCTGGGGCTGCAGGGCCTGGGCTGCCGGGCAGCTCGGGCCGTGGGGTCTGGGGCTGCAGGGCCTGGGCTGCCGGGCAGCTCGGGCCGTGGGGTCTGGGGCTGCAGGGCCTGGGCTGCCGGGCAGCTCGGGCCGTGGGGTCTGGGGCTGCAGGGCCTGGGCTGCCGGGCAGCTCGGGCCGTGGGGTCTGGGGCTGCAGGGCCTGGGGCCGCGGGCTACGGGCTGCGGTCGTCCGGAGGCGGGCGGACCGGGGCTCGACAGCGGTGGCACGCCCGAGACCGGGCGCGCCGAAGACCGGTGGGCGTGGGTGCGGGAGCCCGCGCCCACCACCCCACCCCGCCGATCCGGCACGGTTCCACCACTGCCGTGAGGCCGTACCCCGCAAGCAGCGCCCCACGGCGCCCGGGGCTGTCCCGTGCCGGATCCCTCAGCAATCGCGGCGAGCACACGTCACATGGCGGACGGGCCGCGGAAAGGGCATGACCCGGCTCGATGGGGACCCGGCGCGCCTCGCACGCCGGAACCGGGTCGGTTGTCCCTCGCGGACCTCCCTGTGAGGATCTCCCCATGCCGATCTTCGCCGCGTCCGACGGAACCCGCCTCGCCCACCACGGTGCGGGCGACGGCCCACCCCTGATCTGTCTGCCCGGCGGCCCCATGCAGTCCGCCGCCTACCTGGGCGACCTCGGCGGACTCACGTCCCAGCGGCGGCTCATCGGGCTCGACCCCCGGGGCGCCGGCGAGTCGGCGGCCCCGGCGGACACCGCCTCGTACCGCTGCGACCGTCAGGTCGACGACGTCGAGGCGCTGCGCGTGCACCTCGGCCTCGACCGGATCGACCTGCTCGCGCACTCCGCGGGGGCCAACCTTGCACTCCTGTACGCCGCCCGCCACCCGGACCGGGTGGCCCGTCTGCTGCTGATCACCCCGAGCGTGTACGCGGCCGGGCTGGAGATCACGGCCGAGGACCGGTTGACGACCGCGCGTCTGCGCCGCGAAGAGCCCTGGTTCGCCTCCGCCTACGCCGCCCTGGAGGCGATCACCTCCGGCCGGGCCGCGGCCGACTCCTGGCAGCTCGTCGCCCCCTTCTTCCATGCCCGGTGGGACGAGGACGCCCGGGCCTTCGACGCGGCGGGCGAGAAGGAGAAGAACCAGGAGGCGGCGGCCGCATACGTCGCGGACGGCGCCTTCAACCCGGCCGCCACCCGTCGGGCTCTCGCCGCCCTCCCGTCCCCGGTCCTGCTCCTCGCGGGCGAGGGGGACCTGGGCGCGCCGCCGCGCGTGATGCGGGAGTTCGCCGCGCTCTTCCCCGCCGCCGAGTTCGTCGTGCAGCCCGGCGCGGGGCACTTTCCGTGGCGGGACGATCCCGAGCGCTTCGTGGCGGCGGTGACGCAGTTCCTGGACGGCGGGCGGTGAGCGCGGGATTCGTTCACACGATCGAGTGATGTGCCGCCGGGCGGGCACGGGCCGCCCCCGCGGACCGTTGTGCGGGTGACGGGATCTTCCCGTTCACGACGACCACGGGGGAAGACATGAGCCTGCACATCCAGCGCAACACCGACGGCACGATCACGGGGCACAACACCGAGACCGGCTTCATGGTCACCTCGGACGACGAGGAAGAGGTACGGCGGCTGGTGCACGAGGACGCCGGCTGGGAGTACACGCCCCCGCCTCCGCCGACGCCTGCGGGGTACCACCGGTTCGTGCTGGTCCACGACGAGTTCGGCGACGGCGCCTTCGGTGACGAACGGTACGAGGGTCTGCGCACCCGTCCGCCCAGCGGTTGCGAACCGGTCGACCGGGGCTGCTTCGCCCTCACGTGTGAGCGCCCCGGAGCCACCCTGCTGGGAGCAGTGTCCGACACGGTCGCGGAGATCCGCCGCGCGCACGGCCTGGTGATGAGCAGCCTCGGCCTCGAGAAGCCGGAGGAATGGTTCGCCGACGACCGGGACGGCTATGGAGCGCAGACCGTCGCGCATCTGATGCTCACGGCCGCCCACCGCGCCGCACTCCTCGGCTACGGGCGGAAGGACCTGGTGCGTCTCCTCGATGCGAGCGGTCTGAGGTGAGCGGAGTGGGCGTCCCCCGGTGAGCGGAGCCGAACGCTCCCGTGACCATCAGGGGTACGCCTCCCACCTGTTGGACGTGTCGGGCGTGGAGTTCGTCGTCGCCCAGCAGGTGCAGCAGCCGTGAGCCGCGGCCGGGCGGGGTCGTTTTGATCGGCCGCGCGTGAGGCGATGCGCGGGTTGGCGCCGCGGAGCAGGCCCTTGTCGTCGAGGTGGGCGGCCAGGGGCGGGGCCGTGGAACCCGGCGTGGTGGGCGTGGGGTCCAGGGCTGTGACGGGTGCTGGTCGATGTCGTCGTCCACGGCCGGCACGTCGGCGCCCGGGTGTGCCAAGTGCCGTGCGAACGGGGCCGGCAGGGTTGCCCTGCCGCTGCCGTCCTTCCCCATGAATGCGATGCGGGTCACGACACCGGCTTGTTGAAAATGAATGTCATGTGGCTAGATTTAGGGGTCCGTCGTGATCTCCGTCAAATCCGGGAGTGGTGCTCCAGTGATCATCTTGTCGTGCTTACTGCATATCATTCGCAGGTGCGTAATTACTGCATCAGACCTGCGGGTCACGAGGACGTGGACGGCGCCCGAGCCGTCATGCTCGACACCGTCTACCGCGATTTCGGCAGCGGCTACGTGCCCCGTTGGCACGGCGACATCATCGATCCCCTCGCCGCCTACCTCGCTCCGGAACGCCACACCCTGCTGGTCGCGCTCGACGGCGGGAACGGCGGCGACGGCGGGAACGGCGAGGTCGTCGCCACCGCCGCACTCGACTCCCGCGGCCCCGCGCACCCGCCGAACCCGCGTCACGTCGCCGAGCGCTATCCCCCCGGGACGACCGCCCAGTTGCGCCGCGTCTACGTCCGGCGCGAACACCGGCGGCGCGGCCTGGCCCGACGGCTGGTCGCCGAGCTGCTCGCCTTCGCGGCCGCGGACGGCGGCTACCGGTCCGTCTATCTGCACACCGATCCGGCCGTCGAGGGAGCCGAGGGGTTCTGGCGGTCGCTCGGCACCGTCGTGCACGACGAACGCCAGGAGGCGGACGGCGGCCAGGGCATCGTGCACTTCGACGTCCCCCTCGATGCCGTCGCCGACACCTCGGTCGGCGCGTCTGTCGCCCTCCCACACCCGGGCCTTCGCACTGCGTCCCCCTCACTCCACCCCCCTCGCACAGACCGGTGACCTCATGCGCGTTCCCCGTAGCCTCCGAAACCCCGACCGGCCGCGTCGGCCCCGGCTTCTCGCCACCCTCTGTGTCGCTCCGCTCGTCGCCGGTTGCTTCGCCTCCCCCGGGGGCGGCGACAGCAAGGCGTCCGCGGCCCGGGGCGGCCCCCGTCTGCGGGTCGCGCTCGCCTTCCCGCCCGCCGAGAACCTCTCCCCGTACGGGGCCGACGCGACGATCCTGAGCCGTCTCGGCGTCACCGAAGGGCTGACGGCGCTCGACGGCAACGGCTCCGCCGTTCCCGGGCTGGCCGCGTCCTGGCGGCGTGAGGACGACCGCACCTGGCTGTTCACCCTGCGCGAGGCCGTCTTCCAGGACGGCACGGACGTCACGCCCGCCGCCGTCGCCGCCTCCCTCGCCCGCGCCGGTGAGGCCAGGCCCGCCCCAGCCGCCCTGGCCGGCGTCACCCTCACGGCGAAGGCTGCGGGCGGCGCCGCCGTACGCGTCACCACCGACTCCCCGGACCCCGTCCTGCCCCTGCGCCTGTCCAGCCCGAGTCTCGCCGTCCTCTCGCCGAAGGCGTACGGGAACGGGGGGAGCGGGCGGCATGACGCCGTCGATCCGGTCGGCACCGCCACCGGCCCCTTCGAGATCACCCGGGTGACCGGAACCGGCGCCGCCGCCCTCGACCGCTTCGACGACTACTGGGGCGGCCGTGCCCAGGCCTCGGGAATCGACGTGCGTTTCGTCGCCGACGGCGCCGCCCGTGCCAACGCCCTGCGCACCGGCCAGGTGGACCTCGCCGAGGCGATACCCGTCGCCCAGGCCGCCACCCTCGACGCCGGCGCCCGCCGCGAGACCGCCACGACCCGCACCACCAGCCTGCACCTCAACGCGAAGTCGGGCGTCTTCGAGGACCCGGCCCTGCGCGCCGCCGCCCGAGCGGCCGTCGACGCCTCCGTCTTCACCGAGGGCGTGTACGAGGGGCACGCCGACGCCGGCGCCGGGATCTACGGCCCGGCCGTCACCTGGGCGCAGGGCAAGCGCGTCCGGCCTGCCGGGCGAGCGCGGGCGGTCGCCCCCGGCGGCGCCTCCATCACTCTGGCCACCTACGACAACCGGCCCGAACTCCCCGAAGTCGCACAGGTGTTGAAGCAGCAGTTGGAGAAGGCCGGTTTCACGGTGCAGCTGGAGGTACGTGAGTACTCGCGGGTGGAGAGCGACGCCCTCGCCGGGAGGTTCGACGCGTTCGTCGCCGCCCGTAACAGCCTCCTGGACACCGGCGATCCCGTCTCCGTCCTCGCCGGTGACTTCACCTGCGACGGCGGTTACAACCTCGCCCGGCTGTGCGACGCGGACGTCGACCGGGCGGTCGGGAGGGCGCAGGCGGCGGCCGACGCCGACGAGCGGCAGGAAGCAGCCATGGCCGCCGAGGCCGTGATCCTGGGCACCGACGCCGTGATCCCGCTGGTCCACCAGCGCATCATCACCGGCGTCGCGGCGAAGGTCAGCGGTGTGCTGCCCGACCCCTACGAGCGCACCCTGGTCACCGCCGGGACCAGGCGCTGACGTCATGAGGAGCAGGATGGGCGCGCTGCTGTGGCGCGTCGTGCTGGCCGCGCTGCTGGTGTGCGGGATCGGGCTGCTGCCCTGGCTCTCGCGGACCGACCCGGCGCTCACGGTGCTCAAGGCGCGGTCCGCCGATCGCGACCCCTCCCCGGAGGTGCTCGCCGACATCCGCGACCGGCTCGGCCTCGACGACGGTCCGGCGCGTCTGTTGGGGCGGTGGCTCGCGGGGCTGCCGCGCGGGGACGCCGGACGGTCCTGGATCTCCGGCGCCGACGTCGCGTCCGGCGTGCTGGAGGCGCTGGGCGTGTCGCTGCTGCTGACGGCGGCGGCTCTGGCGGTCGCCCTGGCCGTCGCGGCCGGTGTCTGCGCCCGCACTCTGGTCCTCGGCGCGCGGCGACGGCTTGCGGGCCGGTCCGCCGGGGGCTCCGGCTCCGCCGTCCTGGCCGCGCTGCCGGAGTTCCTTCTCGCGTCCGTCCTGGCGACGGTGGTCGGCGTGCAGTGGGGATGGCTGCCCGCCCTCGGCTGGTACGGCCCGCAGTGGACGGTGCTGCCCGCGCTGGCCCTGGGCCTGCCCGCCGGTGCGGTCCTCGGGCGGCTCCTGGACGACCAGTTGCCCTCGGCGTTCGCCGAGCCGTGGGCGTCGGCCGCCGCCGCGCGCGGACTGCCCGGCCGGAGCATCGCCCGTAAGGCGCTGCGCCGTTGCGTGCCCGGACTGCTGCCCAACGTCGGGCTGTTCGTGGTGGGGCTGACCGGAGGGTCGGTCGCCGTGGAACAGATCTTCGACATCCCCGGCCTCGGCCGGAGCACCCTGCAGGCGGCGATCGCCCAGGATCTGCCCGTCCTGCAGGCCGGAGCCCTCGTGCTCGTCGCCCTCGCCGCCCTCACCACCGGCGTGGCCCGGCACGCCGCCCGGCTGCTCGTCGGTCCCGCTCCGCGCGACGGGGCCCTGCCCACACTGCACCGGAAGGCACCGGCCGCCCGCAGGGCGCCGCCGCTCGTCCAAGGCGCCCTGCTGCTGCTCGTCGTCGGCCTCGGTCTGCCCCGCGACCCGCTCGCCCTGGACACCGGCGACAGGCTCCGATCCCCTTCCGCGGCGCACCCGTTCGGTACGGACGCGCTCGGCCGGGACCTCCTCGCCCGGGTCGCGCACGGCGCCGTCGACACGCTGCTCCTCGCCTTGGCCATCAGCGCGGTCGCTCTGAGCACCGGGGTTCTGCTCGGGCTGGCGCCCCGGCTGTCCGGGCCGCTCGTCGACACCGTCAACGCCGTGCCGCCGGTGCTCGCCGCGCTCCTGGTCGCCGCGGTCCGGGGCAGCGGCCCGACGACGCCCGCCCTGGCCGTGGCGGTCGTGGCGTGGGCGCCGCTCGCCGCGCACACCGCGGCGCTGCTGCGGCAGGAGCGGGCCACCGTCCATCTCGCCGCCACCCGGGCGCTCGGCGCGGGCCCCTGGTATCTGCTGAGGAGCGAACTCCTGCCGGCCGTCCTGCCGCAGGTCGCGCGTCACGCCCTGCTGCGGCTGCCCGGCGTCGCCCTGGCCCTGGCCTCCCTCGGCTTCCTCGGGCTGGGCGCCCAGCCGCCGTCCCCCGAGTGGGGTCTGCTCCTGGCGGAGAACCAGCCCTACGCGGAACGCGCCCCCTGGGCGGTTCTCGCCCCCGCCGCCGTCCTCGCTCTCCTCGGCGCCCTGGCGGTGACGGCCCCCTGCCTGCTGCGACCGCCGGGGCGCAGCCCACGATCCCGGGGGTCCGTACGACCTCGACGCGGTGGTGCGGCGGAGCGGCCGACCCCGCAACAGCGCGCGCCCCGAGCCGAGTCGGTGGGGTCGGGGCGGCTGCGGCGGGCGTCCGTGCCGCCGCCGCGCCGGGCGTGAACGGCCGAAGGGCCCGGTTCGTCGACGAACCGGGCCCTTTCGATCGGACGGCCGGTCGCCTGAGCGATCGGCTCCCTGAGCGAAGTCGACTACACGAGCTCCAGTACCGCTTCCGTCGGGAGTTCGGTGACCGTCCGCGAGGTCCGCCACAGCCACAGCACGTCCCGGCCGAACGACCACACCAGCGAGCCGAGCGCCAGCAGCACCACGGCGAAGGTGGCGGCGTAGGGCAGCAGTTGGGAGCCGGCCAGCAGCAGCAGGACGCCCTGCAGCGCTGCCACCGTCTTGCGGGCGGTGCTCGGCGGGAGGGGGGCGTTGAGCCAGGGGGCGACGCGGGCCGCGGCGACGAAGGCGTAGCGCATGCCGCCGATCAGCAGGACCCAGGGGCCGAGCGCCATCGAGACGTACACGCTGAGCACCAGGATCAGGAACGCGTCGACCTCCATGTCGAAGCGCGCGCCCAGGGCCGTCGAGGTGTTGGTGCGGCGGGCGACCTTGCCGTCGACGCCGTCCAGGATCAGGGCCACGGCCGTCAGACCGACCAGCAGCGTGACCGGGGGCGTGCTCTCGAAGGAGTCCGCGACCAGTGCGGTCACCCCGCCGACCAGTGTCGCGCGGCCGAGGGTGACCCGGTTGGCCGGGCCGAACGTGCGCAGGCTGGAGCGGTGCAGCGCCCGGGAGAGCACCGCCCAGGTGGCGATGGCGAAGACGAGACCGGTCACCCAGCCCGCCGGCCCCATGCCGATCGCCGTGCCGAGCAGGGCCAGCAACAGGATCTGAACGCCCGCTCCCACAGCGGTCTCCTGCTGGACCAGCCTCGCGTCGTAAGTGTTGTTCAGGGCCACCGCACGTTCCTCCGGCCAGATGACAGAGATGATCAGTGCCGCGTACTGTGCGCGGACTGTGCACACCTCGGTACGTGAACAGGTTCCCGATCGTTCAGGAGGATGTGGATGTCGATCGCCGCTCGTGCGTTCTGGGTTGTCTCTCCCGGTGAAGGGGAGATCCGTGAAGTCGTCGTCGCGGACCCTGCCGAGGGCGAGGTCCTGGTGCGCTCGCTCTGGTCCGGCGTCAGCCGCGGCACGGAGACTCTCGTCTTCCGCGGCGGGGTGCCCGAGAGTCAGCACGCGGCCATGCGGGCGCCGTACCAGGAGGGCGACTTCCCGGCGCCGGTGAAGTACGGCTACCTCAACGTCGGCGTGGTGGAGCGGGGACCGGCGGAGCTGCTGGGCCGTACGGTCTTCTGCCTCTATCCGCACCAGACGCGGTACGTGGTCCCGGCCACGGCGGTGACGGTCGTGCCGGACTCGGTGCCCGCGCGCCGGGCCGTCCTCGCGGGTACCGTGGAGACGGCCGTCAACGCGCTCTGGGATGCCGCGCCGCTGGTCGGCGACCGGATCGCGGTGGTCGGTGGTGGCATGGTCGGCTGTTCGGTGGCCGCGCTGCTGGCCCGTTTCCCCGGAGTCCGCGTGCAGTTGGTGGACGCCGACCCGGCGCGGGAGACGGTCGCCGAGGCGCTCGGCGTGGGTTTCGCGTCGCCGGCGGACGCCCTCGGCGGCTGCGACCTCGTCGTGCACGCCAGTGCCACCGAGCAGGGCCTGACGCGCTCGCTGGAGCTGCTGGCCGACGAGGGGACCGTCCTCGAACTGAGCTGGTACGGCGACCGGAAGGTCTCCCTCCCGCTCGGCGAGGACTTCCACTCGCGGCGGCTGGTCGTACGCAGCAGCCAGGTCGGCACGGTCTCCCCGGCGCGACGTTCCAGCCGCACCTACGCCGACCGGCTCGCCCTGGCGCTGGAACTGCTGGCCGACCCGGCGCTCGACGCCCTCGTCACGGGAGACAGCGCTTTCGACGAGCTGCCGCAGGTGTTGCCGAAGCTCGCGTCGGGCGAGATCCCGGCGCTGTGTCACGGCATCAGGTACGAGCAGAGCGCCTGACCTGAGAAAAGAGTGAGATCAGGCTGAACAGGGGGAACCGAAGAGCCGTACTACACGGCATCCCCCGGCGGTCAACGGCCGGGGGAGCAGAGGCGCCGCACCTGGAGGGTCGTCCGTTGTTCAGTGTCACCGTCCGCGATCACATCATGATCGCCCACAGCTTCAGCGGCGAGGTCTTCGGACCCGCGCAGCGCCTGCACGGAGCGACGTTCCTCGTGGACGCCACCTTCCGCCGCGAGCAGTTGGACGACGACAACATCGTCGTCGACATCGGACTGGCCACGCAGGAGCTGGGAGCGGTGGTCAGCGAGCTGAACTACCGCAACCTCGACAACGAGCCGGACTTCGCGGGGGTCAACACCTCGACGGAGTTCCTGGCCAAGGTCGTGGCGGACCGGCTCGCGGAGCGCATCCACAAGGGCGCCCTCGGCGAGGGCGCCCGGGGCATCGCCGCCGTGGCCGTCACCCTGCACGAGTCGCACGTCGCCTGGGCGAGCTACGAGCGTGCGCTGTGACCGACGTGACCCTGGAGAAGGCCGCAGTGCAGACCGCCCCGGCCGGCAAGCAGGCCCAGCTCGCGTACGTGCCCGTGCAGGCGCCGCTTCCCAAGATCGGTGGGATCATCCCCATGTCCCTGCGCTCCGTGCACTTCGTGATGCCGGGTGGCGTCGACGACGCGGCGAACCCGAGCGGCGGCAACGCCTACGACCGGCGCCTGTGTCTGGACCTGCCCGGTTTCGGCTGGCAGGTCCACAAGCACCTGGTGCCCGGGTCCTGGCCCCGCCCCGAGGCGGAGGCCCGCGCGGATCTGGCGCGCCGGCTGGGGGAGTTCCCCGACGGGACGGTCGTCCTTCTCGACGGGCTGGTCGCCTGCGGGGTCCCGGAGATCATCGCGCCCGAGGCGGAGCGGCTGCGGATCGTGGTCCTCGTCCATCTGCCGCTGGGTGACGAGCGAGGTATCGCGCCGGAGGTGGCGGCCGAGCTCGACGCCAAGGAGCGGGAGGTGCTGCGGGCCGTGCCGGCCGTCGTGGCCACCAGTGACTGGGCGGTGCGCCGTCTCGTCTCGCACCACGGTCTCGCCCCCGAGCGGGTGCACGTCGCCGCTCCCGGCGCCGACATCGCCCCCCTGGCGTCCGGCACCGACGGCGTGTCCCGGCTGCTGTGCGTGGCCTCCGTGACCCCGCGCAAGGGCCAGCACCGGCTGGTGGAGGCGCTGGCCGCGGCCAAGGACCTGCCGTGGAGCTGCGTGTGCGTGGGCGGTCTCGGCCAGGACCCGGAGTACGTCGCCCATCTGCGCGAGCTCATCGGCAGGCACGGTCTGCAGGACCGGCTGGAGCTGGCGGGCCCGAAGGCCGGCGCCGAGCTCGACGCCGCCTACGCCTCCGCCGACCTGATGGTGCTCACCTCGTACGCGGAGACGTACGGCATGGCCGTCACGGAGGCGCTGGCCCGCGGCATCCCGGTCCTGGCGACGGACGTCGGCGGACTGCCCGAGGCGGTCGGCCGCGCTCCCGACGGCGGTGTCCCCGGCATTCTCGTCCCGCCGGAGGACCCGGCCGCCCTCGCCGCGGAACTGCGCGGCTGGTTCGGCGAGCCGGACGTGCGACGGCGGCTGAAGGCGGCCGCGCGCGGCCGCCGGGCCGCCCTGAACGGCTGGGCGTCCACCGCCCAGAGCCTGGCCGGCGTTCTGGGCAGGCTTTCCAGCGAACCCCGGAGGGCGGCATGAGGAAGACGACGGCGACCCCGGCCGACGTGGCACGACGCGTGGTCGGCGTCCCGGCCCGGCCCGGCCGTGCGGAGTCGGTCTCCGTGGTGGAGGCCGCGCTGCCCGCGGGCGCGCCGACCGCGTCGTACCCCGGGCCGGAAGGGGACCCCGCGCCGCAGGCGCCGGCTCCCGGCGCCGCCCGA
>NZ_MJAJ01000054.1 GCF_001746365.1 Streptomyces sp. LUP30 | reverse complement strand
TCGAACGACGGCGCCCCGACGCCCCCTCGGCGCGCCGTCGTTCGACCCGGCGGCCGCGCCGGGTGCGCGCGGGACGGGACCGGCGGCTGCCGGCGGCTCCCACGCGGGCGACGGTCCTCCCGCCGACGCGGGGAACACCCGCCCCGCCGACCCGGGCGACGCCTCCGCCCCGGGACCCGTGGCCGACCGCGCCTCCTCCGAGCGGGCGTGGTCGCCGCTGCCCCGTGGCTGGGTGCCCGCGCCCGGGGCCGTCCGGCCCGGGACATGGGCGGAGGGCGCCGGAGCCGGACCGCGCGGCGACTCCCGTCCGGGCCCGGCGGCCGACGAAGCGCCCGCCTGGAGCCCCGCGGCGGCCGCGCGGCAACCCGACTTCACCGTCGCCCCGCCGCCGCCCGCACCGAAGGCGGTCCCACAGCGGCCCGACGGCACTCCGGGGGCGGTGAACGGACCCGATCCGGCGCTCTCCTGGAGCGCACCCATGACCCCCGGCGGCGCTCCCGGCGCCACCCGGCCCGTGGTCACGTTCGGCCGGCCCGAGGGGTACACGCCCCGCATCCTCGGCAGACGCGGCCGCACCGCCGCGGCCGCCGCCTGCGTCGTCCTCGGACTGGGCCTCATCGGCGGCGCGGCGACCGGCAGTTGGCTCGTCGGCGGCTCGGGGGAGAGCGCCGAGCGCAGCGCCTACACGACCGCCGGCGGTCTGTGGCACAACGTGCCCGTGGACCAGCTGTTCCCGCCCACCGTGGACGGACAGGGCGCCGGCCCCGGCGGCGCCGACCGCACCTGGACGCGGATCGCCGTCGCCCCGGACGGCGGCTGCGCCGACGCCTTCGACCCGCTGCTGCTCAAGGTGCTCGCCCCGGTCGGCTGCCAGCGCCTCCTGCGCGCCACCTACACCGACGCCACCCAGAGCTATGTGACCACCGTCGGGCTGCTGTTCACCAAGGCGGACGCCACGGCCATGCGCGCGCTCGACGCCCGGTTCGCCAGGGAGGGCCTGGCCCAGCGGGCGGATCTGATGCCGCGTCCGTACGCGGCGAAGGGCACCGCGGCCGCCGGGTTCGGCGACCGGCAGCGGGCCGCGTGGACGGTGTCGGTCCTCACCGACGCGCCCGTCGTCGTCTACGCCGTCTCCGGCTGGGCCGACGGCCGGACCGTCGACTCCCCGCAGCCCGCCCCCCGGGCCACCGCGACCGGCGCCACCACGGCCCCCGCCCAGGCCGGTCTCGGCAACGAGGCCCAGGGCCTCGCCGACCGCGTCGAGCGCGGCCTGCGCAAGACCGCCGTCACGCCCTCGGAGCAGCCCTCATGAGCACCCGCAGGACCCGTACGAGCCGTACGCCCCGCAGGGCCGGGCTTCTGAGCTGCCTCCTCGCCGCCGCCGTCGCCCTGGCGCCGCCCTCCACCGCTCACGCCGACGGCATCCGGGCCCAGCAGTGGGCCCTGGACGCCCTGCACACCCAGCAGGCCTGGCAGACCACCAAGGGCCGGGGCATCACCGTCGCCGTCCTGGACACCGGCGTCGAGGCCGACCACCCCGACCTCGTTGGCAACGTCCTCGCGGGCAAGGACATGGTGGGCTTCGGGGCGAAGCCCGGTGATCGCGCCTGGGCCCGCCACGGCACCGCGATGGCCAGCATCATCGCCGGTCACGGGCATGGCGACGGCAACGACGACGGGGTGCTCGGGATCGCCCCCGAGGCGAAGATCCTTCCCGTCCGCGTGATCCTGGAGGACGGCGACCCGCAGCGCACCAAAGCCCGCAACACCCGCGGCAACGCCCTCGCCGACGGCATCCGCTGGGCCGCCGACCAGGGCGCCGACGTCATCAACCTCTCCCTGGGCGACGACTCGGCCTCCGCCCACCCCGAGCCCGCCGAGGACGAGGCCGTCCAGTACGCCCTGAAGAAGGGCTCGGTCGTCGTCGCCTCGGCCGGCAACGGCGGCGAGAAGGGCGACCACATCTCCTACCCGGCGGCCTACCCGGGCGTCATCGCCGCGACCGCCGTCGACCGCTACGGCACACGCGCCTCGTTCTCCACCCGCCGCTGGTACGCGACCGTCAGCGCGCCCGGCGTCGACGTCGTCATCGCCGACCCGGACCACAAGTACTACCAAGGCTGGGGGACCAGCGCCGCCTCCGCCTTCGTCTCGGGAGCCGTCGCGCTCGTCAAGGCCGCCCACCCCGGGCTGACCCCGGCGCAGATCAAGAAGCTCCTGGAGGGCACGGCCCGCAACGCCCCCGACGGCGGCCGGGACGACTCCCGCGGCTACGGCTTCATCGACCCGGCCGCCGCGATCCGTGCGGCCGCCGCCCTCGAGCCGGAGGGTCTGCAGTCCGCCGCCTACGGCGAGCGGTACTTCGGCTCCGGCCCCGACCGGGCGAAGGCGGACGACGACGCGTCGAGCTGGGCGGGCCTGCTCGCGGGCGGCGCCGGCGGGGTGCTGCTGCTGTCGTCGGTCGTGCTGTGGCGCGGCCGCCGGGGACGCGACCGGCGCGAGGCCCATGGGACGTACGAGGTCTACGAGACGCTCTAGCGTCCGGGCCTGCTACCCCGCGGCGCCGGCGGAGGAGGCGGCGGACGACGACGCCCGCCCGGACGCGGACGACGATGCCGGTGCGGAGCCCGGGTCCGTCGGCCCCGAGGCCGACGTCGTGCCGCCGTCGGTGAACGCCGACACCGCCGCCTTCGCCGCGGCCTCGACCAGCGAGATGCCCGCCGCCTGCGTCGTGTTGCCGTCCGACAGCACGGCCACCAGGTAGCCGCGGCCGCCGACGCTCACCCGGCCGATGCTGTTGACGTCCCACAGCCCGGTCGTGCTGCGCGGCAGCCAGCCGTTCTTCAGCGCCCAGGAGGTCCCGTCGGCCGCGGCCGAGACACCCCAGTCCTGGCCCGCGACGATCCGCCCCATCAGACCCCGCAGATACGTCCGCGAGGCCTCGCTCAGTTCCGAGTCGTCCCCGAACACCTGCCGCAGCAGCGTGAGTTGGTCGACCGCGGTGGTCCGGGTGAGCCCCCACAGCATGCCCTGGCCGCCCTCGGTCCGCGTCAGCCCGAGCCGCTCGTTCGCGGCGTCGAGACCCCCGGCCCTGCCGATGGTCCGCCACAGCGCCGAGGCCGAGTCGTTGTCACTGGTCTCGATCATGGCCGTGGCGTACGTCCTCTCGGCCGCCGTGAGGCGACGGCCCTCGTCCTGCGCCCGCAGCAGCAGCGCGGCCAGGATGTCCGCCTTGACGATGCTCGCCGTGTCGAAGACGCCCCCGCCGTACGCGGCGCGCTCGCCGGAGGCCAGGTCCAGCACGGCCACGGACACGGCCGCGTCCCCCGGCACGGTCACCGATCTCATCGCCGACGCCAGCAGCGCGTCGCGGTCCCGCTCGGCCGCCGCCTCGTTCTCCACCGGCCCCTCCTCGTCCCCCGACCGCGACGCCGGCGGCGTCACGGAGGACGACGATACGGCCCGTCCGCCGGAGTGGGCCCGTGCCGTCGCACCGACCGCGCCTGCGACCGTCGCGCCCAGCACGGCGAGGGCTGCGAGCGAGAGGGGGAGAAGGGGACGGCGCCGGGAAGGACGAGCGCGGCGGCTGCGACGTGCTCCGGGGGACTCCATGGCCGTGATCGTCGGGGCGCCGGCTGTGCGGGCCGTGGCACGGACGTGAGAGCCGGGTCAGGTGAGCCTGAGAATCCCGTGAGCGGCGTCGGCACGGCGACGTGTCGCGGGCCCCGCACAGGTCGGCGGACGCGCCCCGATAGGGTCGAGGACCGTGGCGAACAAGAACATTCCCGACCCCGGCTTCTCCGACGACGACGGCTCCGCCGACCCCCGGCTGAGCGCGGCGCTCGCCGCCTGGGCCGAGGACCGCACCGCCGTGGCCCCGGTGCTGGCGGCCCTCAGGGGCGCCCGGCTCCTGGTCCCCGTCGTGGCCGTGCTGGGCGAGGTCGAGGAGGACGAGCACGGGCTGCGTCGCGAGAAGACCAGCGACATGGCCGTCCCCACGCTCAAGGCGGGCTCGCGCACCGCGCTGCCCGCCTTCACCTCCACCGACTCCCTCGCCCGCTGGGATCCCGAGGCCCGCCCGGTCGCCGTCCCGCTGCACCAGGCGCTGCAGGCGGCCGCGCACGAGAAGGCCGACACGGTCGTCCTCGACCTGGCCGGGCCGGTGGCCTTCGAGCTGACCGGACCCGCGCTGCTCGCGCTCGCCGAGGGCCGTGCCTCCGCCGATCCGCTCGCCGACCCGGCCGTCGTCGCGGCGGTCCGGGCCGCCGTGGCCGCCGAACCGGAGGTCCTCAGCGCCCACCTCGGGCCCGGGGAGGCCGACGGCACCCTCGCTCTGGTCCTCGACCCGGCGGCCACACCCGCCGAGACGGCCCGCTCCGTGGCCCGCCGTCTCGCGGCCGACGAAACGCTGAGGGCCCGCCTGGTGCGCGGCCTCGACCTGGCAGTGCTGCCGGCCGGGACGACGCCTCCGGGCGAGCCCCTGTACGTGAAGGGCTGAGTCCGCCGGAACCCGGTTCAGCCGTAGATCGGGCCCGTGTACTTCTCGCCCGGGCCCTGGCCCGGCTCGTCCGGGACGATCGACGCCTCGCGGAACGCCAGCTGCAGCGACTTCAGACCGTCGCGCAGCGGGGCCGCGTGGAAGGAGCTGATCTCGGTCGCGGACGCGTCCAGCAGACCGGCGAGGGCCGTCACCAGCTTGCGGGCCTCGTCGAGGTCCTTGTACTTGTCGCCCTCCTCCGTCAGGCCGAGCTTCACCGCGGCGGCGCTCATCAGGTTGACGGCGACCGTCACGATCACCTCGACGGCGGGGACCTCGGCGATGTCGCGGGTCATCTCGTCGAAGTCGGGGGTGTCGGGCGTCCCGGCGGAGCCGGCGGGGGAGGTGTCACTCATGCAGGACACGATAGGCGCAGGCCGCACCGGGTCCGGTGGCGAGGCTCGATTGGCCGTTCGCGGCGGCGGCTGGTAATCTCGGTTAACGACCGGTCGGACACGCGTGCCCCTCAGCAGGCGGGCCCGGCCCACAAGTGGAGACTCCGAGCTCCCACCCGACCGCCCTTGAAGGACGGCGGGTCACCCCGGTCAGGCGGCCCCCATCGTTCCGTACGGACGATGGAGTCGCCCGGTAGCGCGCCCCGCGATCCTTGCGGCGGTGCTCCGGTAGTGCTTGGAGCCCCGCATGTGATTGTTCGGGGCATTTTTTGTGCTTCGACGTGGTTGCCAAACTATCGAACACAGACGTTACGCGGCCGTTCGCCAGACTGCCGCGTGGTGCTACCGAGGAGGATCCATCAGCACCGAGCCCCGCATCAACGACCGGATTCGCGTTCCCGAAGTGCGACTTGTCGGTCCCAGTGGCGAGCAGGTCGGCATCGTGCCGCTGGCCAAGGCCCTGGAGCTTGCGCAGGAGTACGACCTCGACCTGGTCGAGGTGGCCGCGAGCGCACGCCCGCCGGTCTGCAAGCTCATGGACTACGGGAAGTTCAAGTACGAGTCGGCCATGAAGGCCCGTGAGGCGCGCAAGAACCAGGCGCACACGGTCATCAAGGAAATGAAGCTCCGGCCGAAGATCGACCCGCACGACTACGACACCAAAAAGGGTCACGTCGTCCGGTTCCTCAAGCAGGGCGACAAGGTCAAGATCACGATCATGTTCCGTGGTCGCGAGCAGTCCAGGCCGGAACTCGGCTACCGACTGCTGCAGCGTCTCGCGTCGGACGTCGAGGACCTCGGCTTCATCGAGTCGAACCCGAAGCAGGACGGCCGGAACATGATCATGGTTCTCGGTCCGCACAAGAAGAAGACCGAGGCCATGGCCGAGGCCCGGCAGGCGCAGGAGGCCCGCAAGGCCGAGGCGAAGGCCAACCCCGGTCGCTCGCAGAACGCCGCGGACGCCGACGCCGTGAACGCCGACGGCGACAGTGACGTCGAGGTCGCGGCGGCTGACGCCGAGGCCCCTGCCGAGGCTTCCGCCGAGGCGTGATCCGAGGGACGCGAGTCCCGCGGACATAACCGATACCAGCGACGTTCCACCGTGCCCGGTTTCACGACCGGGCACCGGAACGCCACCGACGAGGAGAGAACGGCGCTATGCCGAAGAACAAGTCGCACAGCGGTGCCAGCAAGCGCTTCAAGATCACCGGCTCCGGCAAGGTGCTCCGCGAGCGTGCCGGCAAGCGCCACCTGCTCGAGCACAAGTCGTCCCGCGTGACGCGCCGCCTCACCGGCAACGCCGAGATGGCCCCGGGCGACGCCGCGAAGATCAAGAAGCTTCTCGGCAAGTGACGTCGGGCGCAAGCGTCGCGCCTGACCTCTGACCGGGACCCAATCGTTTCCGGGTCGTGTGAGTCCAACCACGGCCCCGCTACAAGGAGTTAAAAAGTGGCACGCGTCAAGCGGGCAGTCAACGCCCACAAGAAGCGCCGGGCGATCCTCGAGGCGGCCTCCGGCTACCGCGGTCAGCGTTCGCGCCTGTACCGCAAGGCCAAGGAGCAGGTCACCCACTCGCTGGTCTACAACTACAACGACCGCAAGAAGCGCAAGGGCGACTTCCGTCAGCTGTGGATCCAGCGCATCAACGCTGCGGCCCGCCAGAACGGCATGACGTACAACCGCCTCATCCAGGGTCTGAAGGCCGCGAACATCGAGGTCGACCGCAAGATCCTGGCCGAGCTCGCCGTGAACGACGCCACCGCGTTCGCCGCGCTGGTCGAGGTCGCGCAGAAGGCCCTCCCCGCGGACGTGAACGCGCCCAAGGCCGCGTGACGCTGCGCTGGCTCTAGGCCGACGTGACTGAAGGACCCGCAGGTTCCATCCTGCGGGTCCTTTTGCTGCTGACGCCCGCTGCCTCCGTCGTCCGGGAACCGGCCGTGCGCGGCCGGTCGCGCCACGCGGCGCAGCCGCACGGGACGGAGCCCCGCGCCCCCCGGGGGCCGCAGTCGCCCCCGCCGCCCAGTCGGCCGCCCCGATACCGAAGGTGAATCACATGCCCTCCGCCACCCCCGAGCTGATCTCCCCCCGTTCCCCGCGCGTCTCCGCGGCGCGGCGGCTCGCCAAGCGGAACTTCCGGGGCAAGGAGCGGCTGTTCCTCGCAGAGGGGCCGCAGGCCGTGCGGGAGGCCGCGGTGCACCGCGCCGACGGGCCGTCCACGCTCGTGGAACTGTTCGCCACCGTCGAGGCCGCCGAGCGCTACGCCGACGTCATCGCCGAGGCCCGCTCGGCCGGCGCGCGGATCCACCTCGCCGCCGAACAGGTCATCGAGGACGTCTCCACCACCGTCACCCCGCAGGGGCTCGTCGGGATCTGCCGGTTCCTGGACACGCCCTTCGAGGGGATCCTCGCCGCCCGGCCCCGGCTCGTCGCCGTCCTCGCCCATGTGCGCGATCCCGGCAACGCGGGCACCGTGCTGCGGTGCGCCGACGCCGCCGGCGCCGACGCCGTCGTGCTGACCGACGCCTCCGTCGACCTCTACAACCCCAAGGCCGTCCGCGCCTCCGTCGGCTCCCTCTTCCATCTGCCCGTCGCCGTCGGCGTCCCCGTCGAACAGGCCGTGGCGGGGCTGCGGGACGCCGGCGTGCGGATCCTCGCCGCCGACGGCGCGGGGGACGACGACCTCGACGCCGAACTGGACGCGGGCACCATGGGCGGCCCCACCGCGTGGGTGTTCGGGAACGAGGCCTGGGGGCTCCCGGAGGAGACCCGCGAGCTCGCGGACGCCGTCGTGCGCGTCCCGATCCACGGAAAGGCCGAGAGTCTGAACCTCGCGACCGCCGCCGCCGTATGTCTCTACGCATCGGCCCGTGCACAGCGCGCCTCCGGAGGGTGCCGCTCCGTGACCGACAGCTAGTAGGGTGACGAGTTCGCGGGCCTCCTCCGGGAGGACGGGAGGTGGGATACGGGGATGAGTGTCGGCACGACCAGCGCACCGGGAGCGGCCCGGCCGGCCGGTGACCTCGCCGGACTCGGCATCGACCCCGACGACCTGCCCGACGGGCTCGTCGTCGCCGACGAGCACGGTCGCGTGATCTGCTTCAACGCCGCCGCCCGGCGCATCGCCGCCGTCGCCGCCGAGGACGTCCTCGGACAGCACCTCGACAAGGCCCTGCCGCTGGAGGACCTGGAGGGCCGCCGCTGGTGGCAGCTCACCGACCCCTACGGCGGCCTCGCCATCCGCGTCGGCCAGCCCGAGCGCAACCTCCTGCTGCCGGGCGGCCGTGAGGTGCTCGTCTCCGCCCGGTACGTCCGCACCCGGCCCACCGGTCCCGTCCGCCGGGTCGTCGTCTCGATCCGCGACACCGAGGCCCGCCGCCGCACCGAGCGCAGCCACGCCGAGCTGATCGCCACCGTGGCCCACGAACTGCGCTCCCCGCTCACCTCCGTCAAGGGCTTCACCGCCACCCTGCTGGCGAAGTGGTCGCGGTTCACCGACGACCAGAAGCGGCTGATGCTGGAGACCGTCGACGCCGACGCGGACCGGGTCACCCGCCTCATCGCCGAGCTGCTCGACATCTCCCGCATCGACTCCGGACGGCTGGAGGTGCGCCGCCAGCCCGTCGACATGGGCGCGGCGGTGGGACGGCACATCCAGGCCTACGTGGCCGCCGGACAGCCCGCCGACCGGTTCCTGCTGCGCATCGAGCAGCCGCTGCCCGCCCTGTGGGCCGACCCCGACAAGGTCGACCAGGTCCTCAGCAACCTCATCGAAAACGCGGTGCGCCACGGCGAGGGAACCGTCACCATTGACATCACGCCCGCCGCGTCCCCCCGGGAAGGGGAGGACACCGGCACATCGGTCACCGTGAGCGACGAGGGCGCAGGCATCCCGGAGGAGTCCATGAACCGCGTCTTCACCCGCTTCTGGCGGGGCAGCAAGCGCGGCGGCACCGGCCTCGGGCTGTACATCGTCAAGGGGATCGTCGAAGCCCACGGCGGCGCCATCACGGTGGGCCGCGCCCCCGGCGGCGGCGCCGAGTTCCGGTTTACGCTGCCCGTGGCGGCCCCGGCGTACCTCTCCTGAGAGCAGCCCGGGCAGCCGCGGGCGCAGCGGTACATCCTCACCCCGTTAGACTCGGCCTTTGGCACCCTTGTGTCCCATCCACGGCCCTCTGACCTCTGCGTGAGTCGGTGACGGGGACCTTCAGCCAGACAATCGGAAGCACGGGAAGAGATGTCGGCACCGAATAAGTCGTACGACCCGGTAGAGGTCGAGGCCTTGAAACCGGAAGAGATCGAGCGCATGCGGGACGAGGCGCTCGCCGCCTTCGCCGCCGCGGACTCCCTCGACGCGCTCCAGGAGGCCAAGGTCGCCCACACCGGCGGCACCTCCCCGCTCGCCCTCGCCAACCGCGAGATCGGCGCCCTGCCCCCGCACGCCAAGGCAGCCGCCGGCAAGCTCGTCGGGCAGGCCCGCGGCGCCGTGAACAAGGGCCTCGCCGCCCGTCAGGAGGAGCTGGAGGCCGAGCGCGACGCGCGGGTGCTGGTCGAGGAGGCGGTGGACGTCACGCTGCCCCACGACCGGGTCCCGGCCGGCGCCCGCCACCCGCTGACCACGCTCTCGGAGCGCATCGAGGACGTCTTCGTGGCCATGGGCTACGAGGTCGCCGAGGGCCCCCAGGTCGAGGCCGAGTGGTTCAACTTCGACGCCCTCAACATCGGCCCGGACCACCCGGCCCGCGGCGAGGCCGACACGTTCTTCGTGCAGGGCCCGCAGGGCGGCACCGAGTCCGGCGTCGTGCTGCGCACCCACACCTCGCCGGTCCAGATCCGCTCGCTGCTCAGCCGTGAGCTGCCGGTGTACGTGATCTGCCCCGGTCGCGTGTACCGCACCGACGAGCTGGACGCCACGCACACCCCGGTCTTCCACCAGGTCGAGCTGCTCGCCGTGGACGAGGGCCTGACCATGGCCGATCTCAAGGGCACGATGGACCACATGGTCCAGTCGCTGTTCGGCGAGGGCATGAAGACCCGGCTGCGGCCGAACTTCTTCCCGTTCACCGAGCCGTCCGCCGAGATGGACATGGTGTGCTACGTCTGCCGCGGCGAGTCCGTCGGCAACCCCGACCGTCCCTGCCGCACCTGCTCCAGCGAGGGCTGGATCGAGCTCGGCGGCTGCGGCATGGTCAACCCCAAGGTGCTGGCCGCCTGCGGCGTCGACCCGGAGAAGTACAGCGGGTTCGCCTTCGGGTTCGGCATCGAGCGGATGCTGATGTTCCGCCACAACGTCGAAGACATGCGAGACATGGTCGAGGGTGACGTCCGGTTCACCCGGCCGTTCGGGATGGAGATCTGATGCGCGTCCCGCTTTCCTGGCTGCGGGAGTACGTCGACCTGCCGGCCACCGAGACCGGCCGCGACGTGCAGGCCAAGCTGGTGTCGGCCGGACTCGAGGTCGAGACCGTCGAGCACCTCGGAGCCGACCTCAAGGGTCCGCTCGTCGTCGGTCAGGTACTGACCATCGAGGAGCTGGAGGGCTTCAAGAAGCCGATCCGCTTCTGCACGGTCGACGTCGGCACGGCCAACGGCACCGGTGAGCCCCAGGAGATCGTCTGCGGCGCCCGTAACTTCGCCGTCGGCGACAAGGTCGTCGTGGTCCTCCCGGGCGCGGTCCTGCCCGGCGGCTTCGCGATCGCCGCACGCAAGACGTACGGCAAGACCTCCCACGGCATGATCTGCTCCGGCGACGAGCTGGGCATGGGCGACGACGGCAGCCACGGCATCATCGTGCTGCCGCCGGAGACCGAGGTCGGCAAGGACGCCATCGAGCTCCTCGAACTCGTCGACGAGGTCCTGGACATCGCCGTCACCGCCAACCGCGGCGACTGCCTGTCCATCCGCGGTGTCGCCCGGGAGACCGCCATCGCCTACGGTCTGGCGCTGCGCGACCCCGCCCTGATCGACGTACCGGCGCCCAACGCCTTCGGCTACCCGGTGCAGGTCTCCGAGCCGATGGGCTGCGACCGCTTCACCGCCCGCACCGTCAGCGGTCTGAGCCCCGAGGCGCGCTCGCCGATCTGGCTGAAGCGCCGGCTGCAGAAGGTCGGCATGCGCCCGATCTCGCTCGCCGTCGACGTCACCAACTACGTGATGATGGAGCTCGGCCAGCCGCTGCACGCCTACGACCGCAGCCTGGTCCAGGGCACGATCGGCGTACGACGGGCCGCGGAGGACGAGCGGATCGTCACCCTCGACGGAGTGACCCGCAAGCTGCACGCCGAGGACCTGGTCATCACCGACGACCGCGGGCCCATCGGTCTCGCCGGCGTCATGGGCGGCGCGAACACCGAGATCGCCGACCACGACGACGCGGAGAGCCTGACGACCGACGTGGTCATCGAGGCCGCCCACTTCGACGCGGTGTCGATCGCGCGCACGGCGCGTCGCCACAAGCTGTCGTCCGAGGCGTCCCGGCGCTTCGAGCGGGGCGTCGACCCGCAGGCCGCCGCTGCCGCCGCGCAGCGCACCGTGGACCTGCTGGTGCTGCTCGCGGGCGGCACCGCCGACGCGGGCGTCACGGAGATCATCGCCCCGTCCGCGCCGCACACGATCAGCGTCCCGGCCGACCACCCGGACAAGGTCGCGGGCGTGGTGTACGGGCGGGAGACCGTCGTCCGCCGGCTGCAGGAGATCGGCTGCGACGTGTACGGGCAGGACGAGCTGATCGTCACCGTCCCGTCCTGGCGGCCCGACCTGGGCGAGGCCAACGACCTGGCCGAGGAGGTCATCCGGCTGGAGGGTTACGAGAACCTGCCCTCCACGCTGCCCAAGCCGCCCTCCGGCCGCGGACTCACCCACCGCCAGCGCCTGCACCGCCGTGTCGGCCGCGCGCTGGCCGGGGCCGGTTACGTCGAGGCGCCGAACTACCCGTTCGTCAGCGAGCAGGTCTTCGACCAGCTCGGCCTGGACGCCGAGGACCCGGCCCGCCGCGTCGTGAAGCTCACCAACCCGCTCAACGACGAGGAGCCCGCGCTCCGCACGTCGCTGCTGCCGGGTCTGCTGGGCGCGCTGCGGCGCAACGACGGCCGTGGCTCGCACGATCTGGCGCTCTTCGAGACCGGGCTGGTCTTCCACCCGCGCGAGGAGCAGGGCGTCGCCGGGCATCTGCCCGTCGACCGCCGCCCCACAGACGAGGAGCTGGCGTCGCTGGACGCCGTGCTGCCCGAGCAGCCGCGCCATGTCGCCGTCGTCCTCACGGGCGCCCGCGAGCAGGCCGGCTGGTGGGGCAAGGGCCGTCCGGCGGACTGGGCCGACGCCGTCGAGGCGGGCCGCACGGTCGCCCGGGAGGCCGGCGTCGAGCCGGTCGTCCGCAACGGCCGCTACGGGCCGTGGCACCCCGGGCGCTGCGCCGAGTTCGTCGTGGTCGTCGACGGCGCCGAGCGGGTCGTCGGTCACGCGGGCGAGCTGCACCCCCGGGTGCTCAAGGCCCTGGGCCTGCCCGCGCGCACCTGCGCCATGGAGCTCGACCTGGACGTCCTGGAGCAGGTCGGCGACGACACGCCCCAGGCGCCGCACATCTCCACGTTCCCGGTGGCCACCCAGGACGTCGCCCTCGTGGTCGACCGGATCGTGCCGCACGCCGACGTCGAGGCCGCGCTGCGGGAGGGCGCGGGTGAACTGCTGGAGGGCATCCGGCTGTTCGACGTCTACGAGAACGCGGAGCAGCTCGGCGACGGCAAGAAGTCGCTCGCGTACGCGCTGCGCTTCCGCGCGGAGGACCGGACGCTCACCGTCGACGAGGCGTCGGCCGCCCGCGACGCGGCGGTCGCCCTCGCGGGGGAGCGCACGGGAGCGGCCCTGCGGGGCTGACCGTAGGTTGCGCAGGTCCGCGCCCGGCGCGGGTGCGGGGCTGCGCCCCTGCGCCCGCGCCGGGGGTGTGTGTCGGCCGCGGGTCCCTAGTGGCTGGTCGCGCAGTTCCTCGCGCCCCTGGGGGCTGGGGCTGCGCCCCTGCGCCCGGCTCGGGGTTCGTTTTCGTAGGGGCCTGGGTGCAACCCCCTAGGGGCGCGGGGAACTGCGCGACCGGCCACGACGGACCCGCACCTGTTCACGTACCCGAGACGCACAGGTCCGCCCGACCCGCGGAGCGGAGCGCCACGCCGGGCCGTCGCTTTTCGAGGGGGAGCCGACGGCCCGGCGAACCTCTTGCGAGGCGTTCCAGTCAACCCGGCCGTGAGCGCTCCACGACAGCGCGCACGCCCGGCGAGCGCGGGCTTTCGGTTCACACCCCGTGTGAAGACAGACCCACTAGTCTGACGACACCGAGGCACCGGGGGGCACCCATGCAGCCCAACACTCTGCTCGACGCGATCCTCGACGAGGCGGGCATCTCGCACGCGGGCCTCGCCGCCCACGTGAACCAGGCCGGGCGGGCACGCGGGCTCGCCCTGCGGTACGAGCACACGGCGGTGGCCCGCTGGCTCAAGGGCCAACGGCCGCGCGGCCAGGTGCCCGACCTCATCTGCGAGGTGCTGGCGATGCGGCTGCACCGGCCGGTCACCCTCGACGACATCGGTCTCGGCGTCCCGGGAGAGCCGTCCACCCCGCACGGCGCCTCGCTCTCCGGCTTCGTCGAGCGGGCCACCGCCCTGTGGCGCTCGGACGAGCAGCAGCGCCCGCACATCCTGGGCGCGCCCGCCGTGACCGGCACGCCGGCGGTGATGCCGGTGTGGGAGTGGGAGAACCCTCCGGAGGACGTGGACGTCTCCCGTGGCGGCCGGCACCGGGTCACCTCCGCCGACATCGAGATGCTGCGCGCCGCCCGCGCCCACTACGAGCAGATGTACCGCAAGGCGGGCGGCATCGCGACCCGCAGCCGGGTCGTCGGCTTTCTGAACGCCGAGACCGCGCCCCTGTTGCGCGGCAGCTACACGGACGAGACGGGCCGTCAACTGCACCGCGCCACCGGCGGGTTGGTGGCCGTGGCGGGCATCTGCGCCTACGACTCCGATGCGCACGGCCTCGCCCAGCGCTACTTCCACCAGGCGCTCAGGCTGGCCAAGGCCAGCGGCGACCGGGGGCTGGGGGCGTACGTCATCGCCCTGCTGGTGAACCAGTCGCTGTTCATGCGGGAGTACCGGCAGGCCGTCGCCTTCGCGGAGGCGGCGCTGCGGGCGGCGGGCAGGCACATCACGCCCGCTCTCGCCTCCGACCTGTACGCGATGCAGGCCAAGGCGTACGCCCACCTGGGAGACGGCACGGGCGCCCTGTCGTGCATCCGGCGGGCCGAGGCGGCCGCCGATCGCATCCGGCGCGGCCACGAGCCCGACGAGACCGGCTATGTCCAGCCCGGTCTGGTCAACGTCCAGGTGGCGGAGGCCCTGCTCAGCCTCGGCGACCTCACCGCGGCCGCCGAGCACGCGGCGGCCGCCGTGGACACCCCGGCGCACGACCGCGGCAGGGTGCACCGGCTCGCCATGCTCAGCACGATCGAGCTGCGTCAGGGCAACGCCGACAAAGCGGTGGTCACCGCGGTGCGGATGGCCGAGCAGACCCGGGGGATGGAGTCCCAGCGGCTGCGCGACAGACTCCGGTCGGTGCGCGAGCACCTGGTGCGCAGCGGCTGCGCGGGCACGGCCGAGGCCGCCGAACTCATCGACGGGGCCCTGCGCGTACCGCTGTAGACGGGGGCGTCACGGGGTATCCGAATCACGACGCCTGGAGAAGCGCCGGCACGTCGTCCGCGCCGACGCTGCATGGTTCCTGCTGCGATATTGCCACTTACTCGACGGAAGGTGGCAGAACCGTGCAGTGGACGAAGCAGAACGAACAAACTGTGTATGAAAACCGCTGGTTCAGCGTCAACCTGGCAGATGTGGAGCTGCCCGACGGCCGGCACCTCGACCACTTCCTCATACGGCTGAGGCCCGTCGCCGTGGCGACCGTCGTCAACGACGCCAACGAGGTCCTCCTGCTGTGGCGGCACCGCTTCATCACCGACAGCTGGGGGTGGGAGCTCGCCGCGGGCGTGGTCGAGGACGGCGAGGACGTCGCAGGGGCGGCCGCCCGGGAACTGGAGGAGGAGACCGGCTGGCGGCCGGGATCCCTGCGCCACCTGATGAGCGTGGAGCCGTCCAACGGGCTCACCGACGCCGTCCACCACATCTACTGGTCGGACGAGGCCGAGTACACGGGTCACCCGGTGGACGACTTCGAGTCGGACCGCCGGGAGTGGGTCTCCCTCGAGTTCGTCCCCGACCTGGTCGCCCGAGGGGAGGTCCCGGCCGCCAACATGGCGGCCGCGTTGATGCTGCTGCACCACATCAGGCTCGGATGAGGACGAACCTGGCGACGGCCCGCGGGCGCTAGCGTCCGAAGGCCTGCCAGACCGTCACGACCAGTGCGCCGACGGCGGTGAGCGCGGCCACGGCCGGCAGCGGCCAGCGTGCGTGCTCCAACGCCACGATGCGCGTGCTCAGTTCGTCGAGCTCCTTGGCCGTCTCCTCGGTGCGGTGCGTCAGCAGGGCCAGTCCGCCCTCGACGCGGGCGTACGCCACGTCGAGGCGGCGCCGTAACTCCGCGAGTTCTCCATGGGCGACGGGATGCCCGGAATCGGTGGTCACGTCTCCGCTCCTTTCCGTGGTCGTCTCACATCCCTTACGTGCGCATGATGAGTGAACCCGCCGGCCGGATCCGTGGGGAGAGTGTGCGTGCGGCATATGCGGGCCCGGCGTGCACACGGCGTGTGAAGGGAACGGGCCCGGCGCTCCGCGGAGCGCCGGGCCCGTGACCGGCCGACGAGGGGTCCCTGTGTGACGTGGGTCAGTACGTGTAGAAGCCCGAGCCGGTCTTGCGGCCCAGCCGGCCCGCGTCCACCATGCGCTGCAGCAGCGGGGGAGCGGCGTAGAGGGGTTCCTTGTACTCCTCGTACATGGAGAACGCGACCGAGGCGACCGTGTCCAGACCGATCAGGTCGGACAGCTTCAGCGGGCCCATCGGATGGGCGCAGCCCATCTCCATGCCGTTGTCGATGTCCTCGCGGCTCGCGATGCCCGTCTCGAACATCCGGATCGCGGACAGGAGGTAGGGGATCAGCAGCGCGTTGACCACGAAGCCGGAGCGGTCCTGGGCGCGGATCGCGTGCTTGCCCAGCACCTTCTCGGCGAACAGCTGCGCCCGGCCGAGCGTGCCCTCCGAGGTGGTCAGCGCCGGGATCAGCTCGACGAGCTGCTGCACCGGGGCAGGGTTGAAGAAGTGGATGCCGACGACCTGGCCGGGCCGCGAGGTGGCGACCGCCAGCTTCACCAGCGGGATGGAGGAGGTGTTGGAGGCGAGGATCGCGTCCGGGCGGGTCACCACCTGGTCGAGGACCTGGAAGATCTCGGTCTTGACCTGCTCGTTCTCGACCACGGCCTCGACGACGAGGTCGCGGTCGGCGAACTCGCCGAGGTCCGTGGTGAAGCTCAGGCGCGCCAGCGCGGCGTCCCGCTCCTCCTCGGAGATCTTGCCGCGCTCGGCGGCCTTGGTCAGGGAGTTGAGCAGCCGGGTCCGGCCGATCTCCAGGGCTTCGCCGTTGGTCTCGGCGACCTTGACGTCGAGGCCGGCGCGGGCGCAGACCTCGGCGATGCCCGCCCCCATCTGGCCGCAGCCCACCACTCCGACCCGTTCGATGTCGGTCACATCGCACCTTTCGCCGCGCTGACTCAGTTGGCAGTGGCAGGTCTGCCGGGTCCCGGTCGGCCTGCTCCGATCGTGCACGTTACTAGCAAGTATCGATGATCGATCGTCGGGGTGGGGCATGCTGGGGCCCGGAAACGATCCGTGACCGAACGGATCCGCAGAGTATGTGGGGATGTGTGCGATGGGGCGACTGTCCCGGCGGGCGTTCGCGCTGGCAGCGCTGTCGGCGTTCACCACGACGGGGGCGGCGGCCGCTCCCGGGCGGGAGCGGCGGGCGACGACCGAGATGCGGGGGATGTGGCTGGCGACCGTCTCCAACCGCGACTGGCCGTCCCGGACGGGCCTGACCGCCGCCGCCCAGCGCGCCGAACTGATCGCCCTGCTGGACGTGGCGGTGCGCAGGAGGCTCAACTCGGTGATCCTCCAGGTGCGGCCCACGGCCGACGCGCTGTGGCCCTCGTCCTACGAGCCGTGGTCCGAGGTGCTCACCGGCGTCCAGGGCAGGGCGCCGGGCTGGGATCCGCTGGGCACGGCGGTCACGGAGGCCCACGCCCGCGGCCTTCAGCTGCACGCCTGGTTCAACCCGTACCGGATCGCCACCCATGACGACCCCTCCAGGCTGGTCGCCTCCCATCCCGCGCGCCGGCACCCGGACTGGGTGGTGCCGTTCGGCGGGAGGCTCTACTACAACCCCGGCCTGCCCGAGGTCCGGGCCTTCGTGCAGGACGCGATCCTCGACGCGGTCGCGAAGTACCCCCTGGACGCCGTGCACTTCGACGACTACTTCTATCCGTACCCGGTGGCCGGCCAGACCTTCGACGACGAGGACGCGTACGACGCGCACGGCGGCGCCTTCGCCACCCGGGCCGCCTGGCGGCGCGACAACGTCGACCGGCTGGTGCTGGAGACAGCCGCCCGCATCAGGGCCACCCGGCCCGGCACCCAGTTCGGGATCAGCCCGTTCGGGGTGTGGCGCAACGCCTCCACCGACTCGCGCGGCTCGGACACCCGGGCCCTGCAGTCCTACGACGACATCCACGCCGACACGCGCAAGTGGGTCCAGGAGGGCTGGATCGACTACGTCGTGCCCCAGCTGTACTGGAACATCGGGCTGTCGGCCGCCGACTACGCCAAGCTGGTGCCCTGGTGGGCGGACGTGGCCAAGGGCAGCCGCACCAGGCTGTACATCGGCGAGGCCCTGTACCGGGCGGGCGACCCGACGCAGCCGGCGGCCTGGCAGGACCCGGCCGAACTGTCGGCCCACCTCGACCTGGCCGCCGCTCACCCGCAGGTGCGCGGGCACGTCTTCTTCGCCGCGGGGGACGTGAAGACGGACCGGATCGGGGCCATGGCCCGGGTGGTCGCCGAGCACTACCAGCAGCCGGCCGTGCCCCCGCGCTGAGTCGCGCCGAGGCCCGGCGCATCACGCCGGGCCGGGTCGCGCCGAGCTACGGGCGCCGTTCTCCTGTCGTGCGGTGGCGGATCTCGGTGTCGGGCCCGGGCGAGCACACGCCCACGTGCCCGTCCTCGAAGCGGACGCGGTACGGCGGGTCGCCGCCCTGGCCCAGCACCTCGACGATCTCGCCGACCTTGTCGTGTTGCCCGACCACCCTGCCGTGCTGGACAAGCTGGTCGCCCGTGGTTGCGCGCATCTGGGTCTCCTCACTGTGCCGAGCGGCGGTCCGTGCCGTCGAGTCCCCGGTCCTCGCGTCCGTCGCGGGCGGCAGCCGGCTCGCGGTCAGCCGCGCGCCCGCTGGGTGACGGCGATGCAGACGACGACGGCCGCGGCCGTCAGCGGCGCGGCGGGCGTGAGGTGTTCGCCCAGCAGCAGCACCGACCACACCAGTGTGAGCAGCGGCTGGGCCAACTGCAACTGGCTGGCCCGGGGAATGCCGATGGCCGCCATGCCCCGGTACCAGACGACCAGCCCGAGGAACTGCGAGCCCGCGGTGACCCACAGCACTCCGGCCACGCTGTGCGCGGTGAGGTGGACGGGTTCCAGGGCGACGGCGAGCGCGGCGGCGGGCAGGGTCAGGGGCAGGCAGAGCACCAGCGCCCAGCCGATGACCTGCCAGCCCGGCATGACCCGGGCCAGCCGGCCGCCCTCGGTGTAGCCGGCCGCGCACACCAGCAGCGCCCCGAACAGGTAGAGGTCGGCGGTGGTCAGCGCCCCGCCGCTCTGCTGCACGGTGAAGGCCGCCACCGCGCCCGCGCCGACCAGGGCCGCCGCCCAGAAGGCGCGGGACGGGCGGGCGCCCGTGCGCAGGACGGACAGCAGCGCGGTCGTCAGCGGCAGCAGCCCGACCACCACGGCCGCGTGCGCGGTCGTGGACGTCTGCAGCGCGAGCGTGGTCAGCAGCGGAAAGCCGACGACGACCCCACCGGCGACGACGGCCAGCCCCGCCCGGTGCCGCCGGGCGGGCGGCGGGATCCTCAGGGCGAGCAGACACGCGCCGGCGAGCAGCGCGGCCAGGACGCTGCGCACCGCGACCAGCGCCCAGGGGCCGAAGCCCTCCAGGCCCCAGGCGGTGGCGGGGAAGGTCAGAGAGAAGGCGGCGACACCGAGGGCGGCCTGGAGGATGCCGGGGCCGCTCCGCCGGGCGCCGAGGTCCGGAGTGCTGACCGCTATCGCGGGCGCTGCGGTAGCGCTACTCTGTATCTTCATACATGAGCGTAGCAGTGTGAACGAGCTGGCAGAACAACTGCGTCAAGAGGTCAGCCGCTACTCTCCAGGTGGAAAGCTGCCGTCGAGCCGGGCCCTGGTCGAGAGGTTCCGGGTGAGCCCCGTGACCGTCTCGCGGGCGCTGGCGCACCTGGTCGCCGAGGGGCTCGTGGTCACCCGCCCCGGCGCGGGCGCGTTCCGGGCCCGGCCGCCGCGCGCCGCCGCTCCCGTCGGCGACACCTCGTGGCAGGAGGTGTCGCTCAGCGCGGACGGCGCGGGCGACCTGGTCCCGCGCTCGGTGGACGCCTCGGGCGTCACGATCTCGCTCTCCGCCCCGCCGCCCGAAGTGATCGAGTTCAACGGGGGCTACCTCCATCCCTCGCTGCAGCCGGAGCGGGCCATGGCCGCGGCCCTGGCCCGGGCCGGGCGCCGGCCCGGCGCCTGGGGGCGGCCGCCGTTGGAGGGGTTGCCGGAGCTGCGCGAGTGGTTCGCGCGCACCGTCGGCGGCCCGGTCACCGCGGCCGAGGTGCTGGTCAGCGGCGGCGGCCAGGCCTCGCTGACCACCGCCCTGCGCGCCCTGGCCCCGCCCGGCGCGCCGGTGCTGGTGGAGTCCCCGACCTACCCCGGCATGCTCGCGATCGCCCGGTCGGCGGGTCTGCGGCCCGTCCCGGTCCCGGTCGACCCGGACGGCGTCCGGCCGGAGCTGCTCGCCGACGCCTTCCGGGCGAGCGGCGCCCGGGTCTTCGTCTGCCAGCCGTTGTTCCAGAACCCGACCGGGGCGGTCCTCGCCGCCGACCGGCGGGCCCAGGTGCTGCGCATCGCCCGGGAGGCGGGGGCGTTCGTCGTCGAGGACGACTTCGTGCGCCGGCTCGCGCACGAGGACGCGGGCCCGCTGCCGCGTCCGCTCGCCGCCGAGGACCCCGACGGCGTCGTCGTCCACGTCGGGTCGCTGACCAAGGCGACCTCGCCGAGCTTCCGGGTCAGCGCCCTGGTCGCCCGCGGCCCGGTGCTGGAACGACTGCGCGCCATCCAGGTCGTCGACAGCTTCTTCGTGCCCCGCCCGCTCCAGGAGGCGGCCCTCGAACTCGTCGCCTCCCCGGCCTGGCCCCGCCATCTGCGGTCCGTGGCGTCGGAGTTGAGAGCGCGACGGGACGCGATGAGCGCCGCGCTGCGGCTGCGCCTGCCCCGACTGGCCCTGCCGCACATCCCGTCCGGCGGCTACCACCTCTGGCTGCGCCTGCCCGACGGCGCGGACGAAACGGCGTTCGCCGCCGCCGCCCTGCGCGCCGGAGTCGCTCTCACGCCCGGCCGCCCCTACTTCAGCGCCGAGCCCCCGGCCGCCCACGTCCGGCTGAGCTTCGCCGCCGTCGCCGGGACGGCGGAGATCGCGGAGGGGGTGCGGAGGCTGGAGGCCGCGTGCGAGGAGGCGCTGCCCCCAAACCGTTCGACATGACGTCCCTCCGCTGTGAGGATCCCGCCATGACCGACACTCCCTGCCTCCCCGACGGTTACGAGATCTCCGCCGACCCCGACCGCATCGACGTCGAGCGCGTGCACCGATGGCTGACGGCCGACGCGTACTGGGCGATCGGGCGGTCCCTGGACAAGCAGGAGCGGGCGATCGCGGGCTCACTCAACTTCGGGGCGTACGACACCGCGTCCGGAGAGCAGGTCGCCTACGCCCGGGTGGTGACCGACCGGGCCACCTTCGCCTGGCTGTGCGATGTGTACGTGGACCCGGCCGTGCGCGGCAAGGGGATCGGCACGGCGATGGCCGAGGCGGCGCGGGACCACCTCAGGCCGTACGGACTGCGCCGCATCCTGCTCGCCACGCAGGACGCTCACGGCGTGTACGAGAAGGCCGGTTTTCGGCCGCTCGCCGCGCCCGACCGATGGATGGCGCTCGTTTTCGAGTGACTTGCCCTGCCGTGTCCAGGCCTGCGGCCAAGGTTTGGCGCAGTCGTGACAACTAGCAGGTAACGCCCCTTGACCTGCGCACTTCCGCGGCTCACCATCTCCGCATGCCACTTCGGGTCACGTTCGTCGCCGCCGCTCGCAGCTCCTCGCTGCTCGCGGAACGCTTCGAGGACGACCGCCCGCTGGACCAGCCGGGCTGGGACGAGGTGCAGCGGGCGGTCCCCGACCTCCTGCCGCTGGCCGCCGCCGGGCTGCGCTACTGCTCGCCCACCCCGCGCAGCCGTGCGACCGGCGACGCCCTCGGGTACGCGCCGCTGGTGCAGCTCGCGCTGCGGGACTGCGACATGGGCCGCTGGCGGGGCCTCACCCTCGGCGAGGCGATGGCCCGCGAGCCGCAGGCGGTGGACGCCTGGCTGGCCGACCCGCTGGCGATCCCGCACGGCGGCGAGTCCCTGCTCGACTTCATCACGCGGGTGGGCGACTGGCTCGACACCCGGCCCATCGGCGACGGGGACAAGATCGTCGCGGTCGCCGAGCCCAGCGTGATCCGTGCCGCCGTGGTCTACGCGCTCAAGGCGCCCCCGGCGACGTACTGGAACATCGACGTGCGCCCCCTGTCGGCCACCACCGTGACCGGCCGGGGAGGGCGTTGGAACCTGCGCCTCGAAGGGGTGCCCGTTCAGCCGACGCGCGCGTAGTCCGTCGTCAGCAGCAGGTCCTTGGCCGGTCCGCCCACCCGCCACACCGTCCGCCAGTGGTCCGCGTCCGAGACGGTGTACTCACCGCGGTAGAGGTCGGCCGCGCAGGGGTGGTCGGCCGTGTGCCGTCCGGTGGTCAGGTCCAGGCGGTGGAAGGGGCGGCCGTCGGCGAACCGGACGTCGGCCTCGCCGGGCGTGGGCCCGGGCAGAAAGCGCAGCGTGCGCTCGGCGGGCCGGGCGACGCCCCGCCAGGTGAACGTGCCGGTCTCCCGCTGCAGCAGTCCGGCCTCGTCCAGCGGCCGGAAGACGGTCGTGCCCGTGAAGGCGCCCGTGTCCCCGCTCGTGAGGTCCCGCACGGACCGCTCCGTCCGCCAGGTCCCGGCCAGATGAGCCAGCACGTCGGAGACTGGCCAGAACTCGCCCATCGCCGTTCACTCCCGAAACTTCCGCTGCCGCGGGACCCATTGACGCTCTCCGGCCCCCTCCCTATCTTGCCGTTCGAAGTGTTGATCAGTGTCCGGCATGTCGAACATTTGTGAACACAGAGCCTCGGAGCATTCATGTCACGCAGCACCACCCGACTGAGACTCGGTCTCGGGGCGAGCGCCTTCCTGCTGGCCGCGGGGCTGGTCCCGGCCCCCGCGCAGGCCGCCGACACCACCGACTACGCCATCGCCGTCCACCCCGCCGCCCAGGGCGCGAAGATCGACGACACGATGTACGGCGTCTTCTTCGAGGACATCAACCGGGCGGCAGACGGCGGTCTGTATGCCGAACTCGTGCAGAACAGGTCCTTCGAGTACGCGGCGATCGACAACCGGTCGTACACGCCGCTGACCTCCTGGACGGTCGACGGCGCCGCGCAGGTCCTCGACGACGCCGGGCGCCTGAACGACCGCAACCGCTCCTACCTCTCCCTGGGCGCCGGTTCGTCCGTCACCAACTCCGGCTACAACACCGGCGTCCGGGTCGAGCAGGGCAAGAGGTACGACTTCTCCGTCTGGGCCCGCGCCGAGCGCCGCAGTACGCTCACCGTGAGCCTCCAGGACGCCGGCGGCACGCTCGCCACGGCCCGCAGGGTGGCCGTGCGCGCGGGCGGCTGGGCCCAGTACAGGGCGGCCTTCACGGCCGCCCGCACCAGCAGCGAAGGCCGGCTGACCGTCGCCTCCTCCGGCGCGGTCGCCCTCGACATGGTCTCCCTGTTCCCCCGCGACACCTACCGGCACGAGCCCAACGGTCTGCGCAAGGACCTCGCCGAGAAGATCGCCGCCCTGAAGCCCGGCTTCGTGCGCTTCCCCGGCGGCTGCCTGGTCAACACCGGCTCGATGCAGGACTACAGCGAGGCCTCCGGCTGGCAGCGCGCCCGCTCCTACCAGTGGAAGGACACCGTCGGACCCGTCGAGCAGCGGGCGACCAACTCCAATTTCTGGGGCTACAACCAGAGTTACGGCCTGGGCTACTACGAGTACTTCCGCCTCGCGGAGGACGTCGGCGCGATGCCGTTGCCCGTCGTCCCCGCCCTGGTGACCGGCTGCGGGCAGAACCGGGCCGTCGTGGACGACGCGCTGCTCAAGCGGCACGTCCAGGACACCCTCGACCTGATCGAGTTCGCCAACGGGCCCGTGACCTCGACCTGGGGCCGCAAGCGCGCCCGGATGGGCCACCCCCGGCCCTTCCACCTCACGCACATCGAGGTCGGCAACGAGGAGAACCTCCCCGTCGAGTTCTTCGCCCGCTTCAAGGAGTTCCGCGCCGCCGTCCAGGCCGAGTACCCGGACGTCACCGTCATCTCCAACTCCGGCCCGGACGACTCCGGTTCGACCTTCGACACGGCCTGGCAGCTCAACCGGGACGCCAAGGTCGACATGGTCGACGAGCACTACTACAACAGCCCGCAGTGGTTCCTGCAGAACAACGACCGCTACGACTCCTACGACCGTCACGGCCCCAAGGTCTTCCTCGGCGAGTACGCCTCCCAGGGCAACGCCTTCAAGAACGGGCTGGCCGAAGCCGCGTACATGACCGGTCTGGAGCGCAACGCCGACGTCGTCAAGCTCGCCTCCTACGCCCCGCTCTTCGCCAACGAGGACTACGTGCAGTGGCGTCCGGACCTGGTGTGGTTCAACAATCACGCCTCTTGGAACTCCGCCAACTACGAGGTGCAGAAGCTGTTCATGACCAACGTGGGCGACCGCGTGGTCCCGTCGACGGCCACCGGCACCCCGTCCCTCCGGGGACCGATCGCGGGCGCCGTCGGCCTCTCCACCTGGGCGACCAGCGCGGCCTACGACGACGTACAGGTGACCGGCGCGGACGGCGCCACGCTGCTGAGCGACGACTTCTCCGGCGATGCCTCGAAGTGGACGCACACCGGCGGCGGCAGCTGGTCCCTCCAGGACGGCCAGTACGTGCAGAGCGACACCGCCGCCGAGAACACCATGGTCTCGGCCGGTGACGCGGCCTGGCACGACTACGACCTGCGGGTCAAGGCCACCAAGAAGTCCGGCAAGGAGGGCTTCCTCGTCGCCTTCGGCGTCAAGGACACCGGCAACTACTACTGGTGGAACCTCGGCGGCTGGAACAACACCCAGTCCGCCGTCGAACAGGCCGTGGACGGCGGCAAGTCCACCCTGCTCTCCAAGGCCGGGTCCGTGGAGACGGGCCGCGCCTACGACGTCCACGTCAAGGTGCGGGGCCGCCAGGTCACCCTGTACCTCGACGGCCGGGAATGGGGCGGCTTCACCGACGACAAGCCCGCCGAGCCGTTCCGCCAGGTCGTGACCGAGGACGAGAAGACCGGCGACCTCATCGTCAAGGTCGTCAACGCCCAGTCCGCCGACGCCCGCGCGGCGATCGACCTGGGCGGAGCGAAGGTCGCCTCCAGGGCCCGGGTGACCACGCTGGCGGCGGCGCCGGACGCGGTCAACTCGGAGACGGCGACCGCGGTCGCGCCGGTGAGCTCCACGTTCACCGGGGTCGCCGGGAAGTTCACGTACACCTTCCCGGCGAACTCGGTCACGTTCCTGCGGATCAGGCAGAGGTAGCCGACCCGGCCGACGGGTGTGGGCGGCCACCGCCCACACCCGTCGGCCGCGCTTGCGCCGGAACCCGCCCCGCAGGGCCGACGACGGCGCTTCCTGCGGGCGCCCGCGCCACCGAACGGGGGCAGCGACCCGAACCGGCCGTCGAACATCACCGTCGATGCGATCGGCCACCGGTGTGCCGCACGACGACCATCCACGCGTCGGGGTCGTCCGACGCCGACGCGGGTCCCGGAAGAGCCGTTCGCCGCCCCGGCCTGAATAGATTGCATAAACGTGCAGCGAAACGTATAGTCATGCCGTCCAGGAGGAGGAGTCATGGTGGTACGTGCGGCGGTGGCCGGAGCGAGCGGGTACGCGGGCGGAGAGCTGCTGCGCCTGCTCCTCGCGCACCCCGAGATCGAGATCGGCGCCCTGACCGGCCATTCCAACGCCGGTCAGAAGCTGGGCGCCCTCCAGCCGCACCTGCTGCCGCTGGCCGACCGCGTGCTGCGGGAGACCGCACCCGAGGTGCTCGCCGGACACGACGTCGTGTTCCTCGCTCTCCCGCACGGCCAGTCCGCCGCCGTGGCCGAGCAGCTCGGCCCGGACGTCCTCGTCGTCGACATGGGCGCCGACTTCCGGCTGAAGAACCCGGCCGACTGGGAGAGGTTCTACGGCTCCGCGCACGCCGGGACCTGGCCGTACGGCCTCCCCGAACTGCCGGGCGGCCGCGCCGCGCTGGAGGGGTCCAAGCGCATCGCGGTCCCCGGCTGCTACCCCACGGCCGTCTCGCTGGCCCTGTTCCCCGCGTACGCCGCCGCGATCGCCGAGAACGAGGCCGTGATCGTCGCCGCCTCCGGCACCTCCGGCGCGGGCAAGGCGGCCAGGACGCATCTGCTGGGCTCCGAGGTCATGGGATCCATGTCGCCGTACGGCGTGGGCGGCGTCCACCGGCACACCCCCGAGATGATCCAGAACCTCAGCGCGGCGGCGGGCGAGCAGGTCACCGTCTCCTTCACGCCGACCCTCGCGCCCATGTCCCGCGGCATTCTCGCCACCTGCAGCGCCAAGGCCCGGCCGGGCGTCGGCGCGGACGCCGTCCGTGCCGCGTACGCCAAGGCCTTCGCCGACGAACCGTTCCTCCACCTCCTCCCCGAGGGACAGTGGCCCGCCACGGCGTCCGTCTACGGTTCCAACGCCGTTCAGGTGCAGGTCGCGTACGACGAGGCCGCGGGCCGCATCATCGCCGTCAGCGCCATCGACAACCTGACCAAGGGCACCGCGGGCGGCGCCCTGCAGAGCATGAACATCGCCCTCGGACTCGACGAGAGCACCGGACTTTCCACGATCGGAGTCGCACCGTGAGCGTCACGGCAGCCAAGGGATTCACGGCGGCGGGCATCGCCGCCGGGATCAAGCAGAACGGCAACCCGGACCTGGCCCTCGTGGTCAACACCGGGCCCCGCCGCGCGGCCGCGGGCGTCTTCACCTCCAACCGCGTCAAGGCCGCGCCCGTCCTGTGGTCCGAGCAGGTCCTCAAGGGCGGCCGGGTGACCGCGGTGGTCCTCAACTCCGGCGGCGCCAACGCCTGCACGGGACCGAAGGGCTTCCAGGACACCCACGCGACCGCCGAGAAGGTCGCGGACGTGCTCGGGCACAACGCGGCCGAGGTCGCCGTCGCCTCCACCGGCCTCATCGGCGTCCTGCTGCCGATGGACAAGCTGCTGCCGGGCGTCGAGACCGCCGCCGGACAGCTGTCCGAGCACGGCGGTGAGAAGGCCGCCATCGCCATCAAGACCACCGACACCGTCCACAAGACGTCCGTGGCCCAGGGCGACGGCTGGACCGTCGGCGGCATGGCCAAGGGCGCGGGCATGCTCGCCCCCGGCCTCGCCACCATGCTGGTCGTCCTCACCACCGACGCCGACGTCGACAGCGAGACCCTGGACAGGGCGCTGCGCGCCGCCACCGCGGTCACCTTCGACCGGGTCGACTCCGACGGCTGCATGTCCACCAACGACACCGTGCTGCTGCTCGCCTCCGGAGCCTCCGAAGTCACGCCGGGCCACGAGGAGTTCGCCGCCGCCGTGCGCGCCGTATGCGACGACCTCGGCCAGCAGCTCATCCGCGACGCCGAGGGCGCCAGCAAGGACATCAAGGTCGAGGTGGTGGGCGCGGCCAGCGAGGACGACGCCGTCGAGGTGGGCCGCTCCATCGCCCGCAACAACCTTCTCAAGTGCGCGATCCACGGCGAGGACCCCAACTGGGGCCGCGTGCTCTCCGCGATCGGAACGACGAAGGCCGCCTTCGAGCCGGACCGGCTGAACGTCGCCATCAACGGCGTCTGGGTCTGCAAGAACGGCGGCGTCGGCGAGGACCGCGACAAGGTCGACATGCGCTACCGCGAGGTGCACATCGTGGCCGACCTCGCCGCCGGCGCCGAGACGGCCACGATCTGGACCAACGACCTGACCGCCGACTACGTACACGAGAACAGCGCCTACTCCTCATGAGCAACGTGACCCGCAAGCACACCGCGCTTCCCAAGGCCCAGATCCTCATCGAGGCGCTGCCCTGGCTGGTCCGCCACAACGGCAGGACCGTCGTCATCAAGTTCGGCGGCAACGCCATGATCGACGAGGACCTGAAGGCCGCCTTCGCCCAGGACGTCGTCTTCCTGCACCACGCCGGCCTCAAGCCGGTCGTCGTGCACGGCGGCGGCCCGCAGATCAGCGCCGCCCTCGACAGACACGGCATCGTCAGCGAGTTCAAGGCCGGTCTGCGCGTCACCACCGAGGACGCCATGGACGTCGTCCGGATGGTGCTCGCCGGACAGGTCCAGCGCGAGCTGGTCGGCCTGCTCAACCAGCACGGGCCGCTCGCCGTCGGACTGACCGGCGAGGACGCCCACACCATCACCGCCACCAAGCACCGGCCCGAGATCGACGGCGAGTCGGTCGACATCGGGCGGGTCGGCGAGATCACCGCGATCGACACGGGCGCCATCGAGGCCCTGCTCGCCGACGGCCGCATCCCGGTCGTCTCGTCGATCGCCCGCTCACAGGACGACGGACATGTCTACAACGTCAATGCTGATACGGCGGCTGCGGCACTCGCTGCTGCTCTGGGCGCCGAGACCCTCATGGTCCTCACGGACGTCGAGGGCCTCTACGAGGACTGGCCGAACAGCGACGAGGTGATCAGCCGCCTCTCGGCCGCGCAGCTGGAGAAGCTGCTGCCGGACCTGAGCTCCGGCATGGTCCCGAAGATGGAGGGCTGTCTGCACGCCGTGCGCAACGGTGTGAACACCGCCCGGGTCATCGACGGGCGGGTCCAGCACTCGATCCTGCTGGAGATCTTCACCGACGAAGGGATCGGCACGATGGTCGTGCCGGACGGACAGGGGGAGCCGTGAGCGACGCCAACCAGGAGCTGACCGCGCGGTGGCAGGGCGCGTTCATGAACAACTACGGCACCCCCCTGCTGCCCCTGGTGCGCGGCGCGGGCAGCCGGGTCTGGGACGCCGACGGCGCGGAGTACCTCGACTTCGTCGGCGGCATCGCGGTGAACGCGCTCGGCCACGCCCACCCGGCCGTCGTGGACGCGGTGAGCCGCCAGATCGCCTCCCTGGGCCACATCTCCAACTTCTTCATGGCCGAGCCCACGATCGCCCTCGCCGAACGGCTGCTCCAGCACTTCGGCCGGGACGGCCGGGTCTTCTTCTGCAACTCCGGCGCCGAGGCCAACGAGGCCGCCTTCAAGATCGGCCGGCTGACCGGGCGCACGCACGTCGTGGCCACCGAGGGCGCCTTCCACGGCCGCACCATGGGCGCCCTGGCGCTCACCGGCCAGCAGGGCAAGCGGGAGCCGTTCCTGCCGCTGCCCGGCGATGTCACCCATGTGCCGTTCGGCGACGCGCAGGCGCTGGCAGCCGCCGTCACGGAGGAGACCGCGCTCGTCGTCCTGGAGCCCGTCCAGGGCGAGCTCGGCGTCGTCGTCCCGCCCGCCGGTTACCTCAAGGCGGCTCGCGCGATCACCGCCGCCACCGGGGCGCTGCTGGTCCTGGACGAGGTGCAGACCGGCATCGGCCGTACCGGCCACTGGTTCGAGTACCAGGCCCACGAAGGCGTCCTGCCGGATGTCGTGACGCTGGCGAAGGGCCTCGGCGGCGGGCTGCCGCTGGGCGCGACCGTCGCCTTCGGCCGGGCGGCGGAGCTGCTGCAGCCCGGTCAGCACGGGACGACGTTCGGCGGCAACCCCGTCGCCTGCGCCGCCGGGCTCGCCGTCCTCGACACGATCGAGAACGAGGGGTTGCTGCAGAACGTCAAGCGGCAGAGCGAGAGGTTGCGGGACGGAATCACGGGTGCGGGTCATCCGTTGATCGATTATGTCCGGGGCGCGGGTCTGCTCCTGGGTATCGTGCTCACCGAGCCCCTCGCACCCCAGGTGCGACAGGCGGCTCAGGAGGCCGGGTTCCTGGTGAACGCGCCCGCCCCCGACGTCGTCCGGCTGATGCCGCCGCTGAACCTCGGCGACGACGAGGTGGAGGCGTTCCTCCGGGCGCTGCCCGGCATCCTCGACACAGCGAACGGGGACGGATCCGGGGAATGAGACGACGATGAGCCAGGCGCAGGACCATGAGCAGGCCGCCGCGGGCGGGGCCGCCGTGCCGCAGACCCGCACCGCGCGCCACCGCCGGATCGTGGACATCCTCAACCGGCAACCGGTGCGCTCGCAGAGCCAGCTGGCGAAGCTGCTGGCCGACGACGGGCTGAGCGTCACCCAGGCGACGCTGTCGCGGGATCTGGACGAGCTGAACGCGGTCAAGATCCGCAACAACGACGGCGACCTCATCTACGCGGTGCCCAGCGAGGGGGGCTTCCGGACCCCCCGGGCGCCGCTCGGGGAGTCCGCGAAGGAGGAGCGGATGCGGCGGCTGTCGCAGGAGCTGCTGATCTCCGCGGAGGCGTCCGCCAACCTCGTGGTCCTGCGGACCCCTCCGGGGGCCGCCCAGTTCCTCGCCTCGGCGATCGACCAGGCCGAGCTGCAGGACATCCTCGGCACCATCGCGGGCGACGACACGCTGCTGCTGATCAGCCGGGAGCCGACCGGCGGCCAGGCGCTGGCGGACCACCTGCTGCGGCTGGCCCAGAACGGTCACTAGTGCCGTCGCGGCGCCGTGACGGGCGTCGGTGCGGGATGTGACGTGCGGGCGCCTTCTTTCGGCGTGCCCCGGCGGGGTCGTGCGCGCCGGGCGTCGTCCGCCGGGTGCGGGTGTGTGGGGGCTGGTCGTGCAGTTCCCCGCGCCCCGGGACGGGTGATGCCGGCCCGGTTCGGCATGCCGGACGGGCCGCCGGGGGTGTCGTCCGGCGGCCGTCGTCGGTGGTTCAGCCGAGGCGTCGGGCCAGGCCGCCCGTGCAGCGCACCTCGTCGCCCGCCGTGATCAGGAGCGCCTCCACGTCCGGGAGCGCCTCCAGCCAGGCGAGCGCCTCCCGCGACCCCATCGCGAACGCCGCCGTGGCCCAGCAGTCCGCCCAGGTCAGCCGGGGCGCGACCACGGTCACGGCCACCAGGTCCGTCACCGCGGAGCGACCCGTGCGGGGATCGACGATGTGCGCGCCCCGTTCCGTCGTGCCCGACGTGGCGACCGCCAGCTCGTCCGCGCCCGCCGCCGAGACCACGGCCGCCAGGCCGCCCGGCCGCAGGGGATCGGACACGCCGACCCGCCACGGCCGCTCGGGCCCGGGAACGCCCATCAGCTGCACGTCCCCGCCGCCGTTGACGCTGACCCCGCTCACGCCCGCCGCGGAGATCAACCGGGCCGCGCGCTCGGCGGCCCAGCCCTTGACGACGCCGGTCGGGTCCAGCCGGCCCTGGTAGCGCATGCTGAACCAGCCCTGGCTGACCCGCTCCGCCTCCTCGCCCAGCGCCAGCACCTCGGCGACCTCGGGATCGCACTCCTCGACGGTCAGCTCACCGCGCGCCAACCGCGACACCTGGCTGTCCTCGCGGTAGGTGGTGAACACCTCGTTCACCCGATGCAGCGAGGCGATCGCCTCCTCCAGCGCCGCCCGTACCGCCTCTGCCTCGCCGCCGCGGACGTCGAAGGAGAACACGGTTCCCATGACCTCTTCGGCATGCCGCACCACGGCGGGGGCCGGCGCAGGCTCGGCCACTGTGTCAGCCACCGGCCTGGTCCAGCGCCGACTGCAGCGACTTCTTGTAGCCCTCGCTGGTGTAGGTGGCGCCGGAGACGGAGTCGATGTCGGCGCTGCCCTTGGCGACGGCCTCCTGGTTGAGCTTGGGGACGGAGAGCTGGGTCTTCTGGTCGCTGGTGCCGCCCTTGGGGGCCTGGACCGCCTCGGCCTTGGTGATCTTCCCGCCGGCCACGGTGATCCGGACCTGCACGGCCCCGTACTGCGTCTGCTGGACGGCGCCGGTGACGGTCTTGGCCTGTGCGGCCCCCGAGGCGGCCCCCGCACTCCCGGAGCCCGACGCCGAGCCGCCCTTCGCCTTCGCCTGGTCCAGCGCCGACTGCAGCGACTTCTTGTAGCCCTCGCTGGTGTAGGTGGCGCCGGAGACGGAGTCGATGTCGGCGCTGCCCTTGGCGACGGCCTCCTGGTTGAGCTTGGGGACGGAGAGCTGGGTCTTCTGGTCGCTGGTGCCGCCCTTGGGGGCCTGGACCGCCTCGGCCTTGGTGATCTTCCCGCCGGTCACCGTGATCCGGACCTGGACGGTCCCGTACTGCGTCTGGACCGCGCTTCCGGTGAAGGCGCCACCGGCCTGCGCGCTGCCGGACCCCTGGGAGGACCCGGACCCGGACCCGGCGCTCGCGTTCGCCTTGTCGATCGCCGACTGCAGCGACTTCTTGTAGCCCTCGCTGGTGTACGTGGCACCCGAGACCGTGTCGATGTCCGGGCTCTGCTTGGCGACGACTTGGGCGTTGAGCTTCGGCACGGCCAGCGCGGTCTTCTGGTCGCTGGTGCCGCCCTTGGGAGCCTGGACGGCCTCGGCCTTCATGATCTTGTTCGCGACCACGGTGATCCGGACCTGCACGGCCCCGTACTGCGTCTGGACGGCGTCACCGGTCATCGTGCCGGTGACCGGCGCGCCGGCCCCGCCCTGCGCCGCTTCCTGTGCCGCCGCGGCCGCGCCCGTGCCCGATCCCGCGGCCTGCGCGGAACCGGGGTCGGACGACGGCTTCAGCGACAGCAGCAGCACGATCCCTGACACGGTGGCGGCAGTGGCCAGCACGACCCGCCGAAGAGGGTGGCTCTTCCTCATCGCTTCCTGAGCTCCTGGTTTCCGTTGGTGGCGAGGTTCCCGTGCGTACGGGTCGCTCACATCTCGAACGACTCGTGGTGGATGCGGCGGGCGGGAACCCCGGCGCCGCGCAGTGCCTCGTACACACCCTGGGCGAACCCGTTCGGCCCGCACATGAAGACGTCGTGGCTGTCGATGTCGGGGATCTTGCGCTGGAGGGACTCCGCCGAGATGTCGGGGCGCTCCCCGTCGGGGCTGTTGACGGCGTACATCAGGCGCGCCCCGCGCTCGTCGGCGATCTTCGCCAGCTCGTCCCACAGGGCCAGGTCCTGGGTGCTGTTGGCCCGGTAGAGCAGGGTGATGTCACCGGCCGCGCCCGGCAGCGTCTCGAACAGCGCCCGCATCGGCGTGATGCCGACCCCGCCGGCCACCAGCAGCACCTTTCCTCGGCTGCGCCGGGACGCCGTCATCGCGCCGTACGGTCCCTCGGCCCACACCTTCGTGCCGGGCTGCAGCTCGCGCAGCGCGGCGCTGTGGTCGCCGATCGCCTTGACCGTGATCCGCAGCAGCTCCGGGCGGGGGGCCGCCGACAGCGAGTAAGGGTGGGAGCTCAGGCGCATCCCCGGCGCCATGAACCGCCAGCGGAAGAACTGCCCGGCCTCCGCGCCCATCCGGTGCAGCTTGCGCCCGCCGATCAGCACGGACACGATGCCCGGCGTCTCCTCGATGACGGCCTCGACGTACATCCGGTGGCGCAGGTTCAGCCGGAGCGGGGTGATGATGCGATACCAGACGACCAGCGCGGTGACCGACCCGTACAGCGCGTACCAGACGGTCTTCGCGGTCGGCTCGACGGCGAAGTCGTTGCCGGTGGTGATCTGGTGCCAGAAGGTCAGGAACACGGCCGCGTACGTCATCAGGTGGATGTGGTACCAGGTGTCGTACGGCATCCGCCTGCGCACCGGCGCGATCGACACCAGCCCGATCAGCAGGAACAGACCGGTGCCGATGGCCGCCTTGCCCATGTCCGGCAGCTGCTCGACGGAGTCGATCGTCTGCTGGACGATGTCCCCCAGTGTCTTGCCGGCCTGCAGCGCGTATCCCCACATGATGAGGAAGACGTGCGCGAAGACCAGGCAGAGCGTGTACCGGCCGCTCATCGCGTGCCAGCGGGCGACCCGGTCCGAGCCCACCCGCCGCTCCAGCGCGGGCACCCGTGCCATCTGCAGCACGACGAGCGCCATCAGGTACCCGGCGAGCAACCCGGTGATCCGTCCCGCGTTGAGGATCTTGCTGTTGTCGTCCGCGATGTTCGGCGTGTTGCTCCACCACAACCACAGCACACCCGCCGCGCCCGCCCAGACGGCGAGCAGCAGCGGAACGGCCGGGGAGCGGCGCGGACGGATGCGGCGCATCGTCTGGCGGCGGGCGGCACGGCCGCCGGCGATCGTCGTGGTCACTGTTCCTCCGTGGGTACGGACCCTTGGCCCTCAGATACGGGCCGCGGGCGCGGAGTGTTCAGCGGCGCTCCGAGACGTCGAGAGCGTCGCGGCAGCGGGGCGACCGTCGGCAACCCGGGCTCGTGCCGTCCCTTCGCGCCCGTCCCCTTGCACCCGGCCCTGTGCGCCCGCACCGCTCGGAGGGCGCCGGGGCTCAATAGCGGCTGATCGCCGTCGGCCCGGCCGAGGTGCCGATCGCGATGTGGGGGCGCTTGCCCGGCCGGGCCCAGGCCAGCATCCGGCGCATCGCCCCCACCGGCACCGAGACACAACCGGCCGTCGCCCCAGACCCGTTGACGTGCAGGAAGATCCCCGCTCCCCGGCCGCGCACGGGCTTGTCGTAGTTGAACCCGATGACCAGCGCGTGCGCGTACTGCGTGCGATAGGTCACCAGATGCTCGGACTCCGTGGCCCGGCAGTCGGCCGGCCTCGGCTCGGTCCACCGGTTGTAGGCAGGGGAGGCGTTGTCCTGACACCACCAGGAGCCCTGGCGCACGGGACGGTACGGGTACGACGTCCCGCGCGGCGCCGCCCGGATGCCGAAGGCGAACGGGAGACCGTACAGGCCGGTCGGGGTGGTGTTCGTGCCCTGCCGCCGCGAGGCCCCCTCGACCAGGCCGTTCGCGCCGAACCGGGCCGGCGTGGAGCCGGCCGCCGCCCATCGCCCGCCTCGCAGGTCCCACCAGGTGAGCGTGCCCGCCGTGGCGCCGGCCTCCGGGGCCACGGCGGTGATCAGCTGCGTGCCGCCGCCGGTGTCCGTCATCCGGGCAGGCAGCGGCGGGTGGGCGCCGGCGCCCGGAGCCGCGCCGAGCAGCAGGAGGGACGCACAGACGACGGCGGTGGCGACGACACGAGGGCGCATGGTCCAGACGCTAGAGGCGAGCGGCGGCGCCGGCAGGCCGGAGTGGGCCGACCGTGCGGGCACCGCCGCCCCAGGGCCTGACCCTGCCGGCCGTTCGGGGCGCGGTCGCAGCGGATCGAGCCGGCCGGCCGGCCCGCCCGCCCGTCAAAGGCGTACGGCAGCAGGCCGGTCATCTCGGAAACGTCGTTCGCGGCGCGCTCCTCGACCGGGCCGGGGAAGGGACGCAGAAGGGGTCGCGCACGGTCGAGTGGCGGCTCGCCTCAGATCGGACGGAGGGGCAGGGGCAGCCCGGGGAGACCGTCCATGCTCGTGGCGATGTGCTCCTTCTTCGCGAAGTACGCGCTGAGCGAGGCGTCGTCCTCCCGTGCGAACCGCTTGCCGTGCAGCTCGCGGTCCTCGTCGTAGGTCATGAAGGGCACCGCGTATCCGCAGCTGTCCCGGACGAGTTCGGCGTGCACGACGATGATCGCGCGCAGCCCGTGCAGGGCCGGATCGATATCGGGGAAGCGGGTGAGGAGGTCCCGGAAGCGGGGGTCGTCCCGGAAGACCGGCTCACCCCGGCCGTGCACGCGCACGATGTTCGGCGGGCCCTGGAAGGCGCACCACATCAGCGTGATCCGGCCGTTCTCGCGCAGGTGCGCGACGGTCTCCGCGGTGGAGCCGGCGAAGTCGAGGTACGCCACGGTGTGCTCGTCGAGCACCGCGAACGAACCCTTGAGTCCTTTGGGGGAGAGGTTGACCGTGCCGTCGCCCGCCAGCGGCGCGGTCGCGGTGAAGAAGAGGGGCTGCTCCTCGATGAACGTCCGGAGCCTGCCGTCTATGCGCTCGTAGGTCTTTCCCATGTCTAACGATTATCCAGGAAAGCCTTTCGCGCGTCTAAGGAGATTACGGCCCGCGCCTGTCGACGCCGGGTACGGTCGCGTACACCCGTGTATGACGGCGGATGCCCGTGTGCAGCTGCTTGCACCCGCTCGTGCCCACGTTCGCGGACCGCAGGTGGCCGCCCCGGTCGGCTTTCCTCGGGGCGGCCACCATGCCTGTCACGTCACTTGTTCAGCGTGCAGGCGGCGAGGGCGTTCAGACCCTGCGGCTTGGTCCCCTTGCGGCCGATCGAGATGGCGATGCGGTCGATGGTGGACTCGCGCTTGCCCTGCAGCGGGCCGAGGATCGCGTTCTGCACGAAGTTGGGGCCGCCCTGGCCGACCGTGTTCTGCAACCGCGTGTTGGCTTCCTGGATCTGCGTCTGCAGCAGGGTCAGGTTGCGGTCGACCTCGGCCTGGGCGGAGGCGGGGACCGCGGGAAGCTGCGAGGCCACGTCCGGGCACGTGATCGTGCCGACCGCACCGGCGTTGCCCGCGTTCCCGGCGTTGTTGTTGCCGTTGTTCCCCGCGTTGCCGTTCTTGCCGTTGTTCGCGTTGTTCCCGGCGTTGCCGTTCATGCCGTTGTTCCCGGCGTTGCCGTTGTTGCCCGTCGCCGGGGCGGCCGCGCCGCCACCGTTGAGGGCGCAGGGCGCCAGCGCGTCCAGGCCCGTCGGCTTCGCGGCCGTACGGCCGATGGCCGTGGCGATGCGGTTGACGGTCGAGATGCGCTTGTCCTTCAGCGGGCCGAGGATCGCGTTCTGCACGAAGTTGGGGCCGCCCTGGCCCACGGTGTTCTGCAACCGCGTGTTGGCTTCCTGGATCTGCGTCTGCAGCAGGGTCAGGTTGCGGTCGACCTCGGCCTTGGCGGAGGCCGGGATCGCGGGCAGCTTCGAGGCCACGTCGGGGCACGCGATGGTGCCGGGGCCGGCGGCGAGCGTCTGGGCGTTGGTCGCCCCGCTCTTGGACTCCCCGGCCAGGGCGGTGTTCACCACGACCGCACCGGTCAGAGCCACTGCGACGGCGCCACCGATGATCGCCACACGACGCTTGTTGTACTTGGGAAGAGCCCTGGACATGCGGGTGCCTCACTTGGGTCAGGAGTGGGTGTCGTCAACGCGGCGCCAGCGTTCAGGGGTGAGTACGGGTAAGCGGTTGCCGTTGTTCAAGACGTCTTCAAAAAGTCTTCGAGACCGACACGGATACCGACACGGATACCGGCACGGATGAGGCCGGATTGACGAATCATGCGGAGGTCTGCATACTCATGCATAACGTTGAGGTGCAGCGGTGAGGAGCAGCGCAAGTGAGCAGCAACAGCGGTGACGTAAGGCTCTGGGGCGGTCGTTTCGCCGACGGTCCCGCCGAGGCCCTGGCCAAGCTGTCCGCGTCCGTCCACTTCGACTGGCGGCTCGCGCCCTACGACATCGCCGGATCCCGCGCCCACGCGCGGGTGCTGCACAAGGCGGGCCTGCTCACCGAGGACGAGCTGACCCGGATGCTCGACGGCCTCGACCGGCTCGAGGCGGACGTCGCCGACGGCTCCTTCGTGGGCACGATCGCCGACGAGGACGTCCACACCGCCCTGGAGCGCGGCCTGCTGGAGCGCCTCGGCCCCGACCTGGGCGGCAAGCTGCGCGCCGGCCGTTCCCGCAACGACCAGGTCGCCACCCTGTTCCGCATGTACCTGCGCGACCACGCCCGGATCATCGGCGGCCTGATCGCGGAACTCCAGGACGCCTTCATCGGCCTGGCGGAGGCCCACCCGGACGTGGCGATGCCGGGCCGCACCCACCTCCAGCACGCCCAGCCGGTCCTCTTCGCCCACCATGTCCTCGCGCATGTGCAGTCGCTGTCCCGGGACGCGGAGCGGCTGCGGCAGTGGGACGAGCGCACCGCCGTCTCGCCGTACGGCTCCGGCGCGCTGGCCGGTTCCTCCCTCGGCCTCGATCCGGAGGCGGTCGCCGAGGACCTCGGCTTCGAGAACGGCAGCGTGGGCAACTCCATCGACGGCACGGCGTCCCGCGACTTCGTCGCCGAGTTCGCCTTCATCACCGCGATGATCGGGGTGAACCTCTCCCGGGTCGCCGAGGAGATCATCATCTGGAACACGAAGGAGTTCTCCTTCGTCACCCTGCACGACGCCTTCTCCACCGGCTCGTCGATCATGCCCCAGAAGAAGAACCCCGACATCGCGGAGCTGGCCCGGGGCAAGAGCGGCCGTCTCATCGGCAACCTCACCGGTCTGATGGCCACCCTCAAGGCCCTGCCCCTGGCCTACAACCGCGACCTGCAGGAGGACAAGGAGCCGGTCTTCGACTCCTGCGACCAGCTCGAGGTTCTGCTCCCGGCCTTCACCGGCATGATCGACACCCTCACCGTGCACCGTGAGCGCATGGCGGAACTGGCCCCGGCCGGCTTCTCCCTGGCTACGGACATCGCGGAGTGGCTGGTCAAGCAGGGTGAGCCGTTCCGCGTCGCGCACGAAGTCGCCGGCGAGTGCGTCAAGGTCGCCGAGGCCGACGGCAAGGAGCTGGACGAGCTGACGGACGAGCAGTTCGTGAAGATCTCCGCCCGCCTCACCCCCGAGGTGCGCACGGTCCTCAACGTCCCCGGCGCCCTGGCCTCCCGCGACGGTCGCGGGGGCACCGCGCCCAGCGCGGTCGCCGTCCAGCTCGCCGAGGTGAAGCGCGACGTGGCGGCCCAGCACGAGTGGGCGACGGCCAAGACGAAGCGCTAGGCGGGACACGGCCGACGACCGGACGCCGGACAGGTCATCGTCTGCCGGGAGCCGGGAGCCGGGAGCCGGGAGCCGGGAGCCGGGAGCCGGGAGCCGGGAGCCGGGAGCCGGGTTCCAGGCCTGGGCCTCGGTCTTGGCCGAGTCCAAGGCCGGGCCGAGCCCAAGCCCAAGCCCAAGCCCAAGGTCAAGGTCATCGCGGGTTACGTTGGTCGGGAGCCGAACCGGAGCCGACCCTACGGAGCCCGCGATGCCCTTCGCCCGCCTGGCCACCGCAACCACCCCCACCTGTCACATCGGCTTCGGCCTCGCCGCCGTCGGCCGCCCGGGCTACATCAACCTCGGTCGCGACGAGGACCTCGGAGCGGACCGCAGCGTCGACGTGTTGCGCTCCCGCACCCACGAACTCCTCGACGCGGCCTACGCCCAGGGCGTGCGCTACTTCGACGCGGCCCGCTCCTACGGCCGGTCCGAGGAGTTCCTGGCCGACTGGCTGAAGGCCAGGCCCGACGTCGACGATGTCGTCGTCGGGAGCAAGTGGGGCTACACCTACACCGCCGACTGGACCACGGACGCGGAGAAGCACGAGGTCAAGGACCACGGCCTCGCGACATACGAACGTCAGCGCGCCGAGACCGCCGAGCTGCTCGGCGACCGGCTCGACCTGTACCAGATCCACTCGGTGACCCCGGACAGTCCGGCCCTCACCGACAAGGAACTCCACGCGAAGCTGGCCGAGGCCGCCGCTCAGGGGGTCACCGTCGGCTTCTCGACCAGCGGGCCCGCCCAGGCCGCCGCGATCCGCGCCGCCCTGGCCGTGACGGTCGACGGCGAGCCCCTGTTCCGCACCGTCCAGTCGACGTACAACGCGCTGGAGACCTCGGCCGGCCCCGCTCTCGCCGAGGCCCACGACGCCGGCCTCACGGTGATCGTGAAGGAGGGCATGGCCAACGGCCGTCTCGCCGGACCCCATGCGCCGGAGGCCCTGAAGGCGGTCGCCGCCGAATCCTCCCTCGGCTGCGACGCCATCGCCCTCGCCCTGGTCCTGCGCCGGCCCTGGGCCGGCGTCGTCCTCTCCGGCGCCGCGACCGCTGCCCAGCTCGCCTCCAACCTGCACGCGGCCGTCGCGGACCTGGACGGCGACCAGCTGGACCGGCTCGCCGCCCTCGCCGAGGAGCCCCGCGCGTACTGGGAGCAGCGCGGCCGCCTGCCCTGGCACTGACGGCTCGGCCGCTGCGGCCGGACGGGACGACGTCTCGGTCGTGAGCTGCGTGCGCCCACGATGAGACAAAGATGTCTCATTTGGTTTATGGTTGTCTCATGGCCGTCGACCGTGACCACGTGCTGCGCAGCGCAGCCGCTCTGCTGACCCGTAAATCCACCGCGACGATGGACGAGGTGGCCAAGGGGGCCGGCATCAGCCGCGCCACGCTGCACCGGCATTTCGCCGGACGCGACGCGCTCGTCCGCGCGCTGGAGGCCCTCGGGATCGCCGAGTGCGAGTCGGCCCTGGACGCGGCCCGCCTCGACGAGGGTCCGGCGAGCGAGGCCGTGCGCCGGCTGGTCAGCGCGATCGAGTCCGCCGCGGGCCTGCTCGCCTTCCTCTACACCGAGAACCAGCTGTTCGAGGGCGAGGAGCAGCACGAGGGCTGGACCCGGATCGACGACCGGATCTCCGCACTCTTCCGGCGCGGTCAGCTCAGCGGAGAGTTCCGCATCGACCTCACACCCGCCTGGCTCACCGAGGCCCTGTTCGGCCTGCTGGCCTCGGGGGTCTGGATGGTGCAGAGCGGCAAGGGCGCGCCGAAGGACTTCCCGCACATGGTCGTCGAACTGCTGCTGGGCGGCGCACTGAGACATCCCGCCCCAGGTGATCCCGCAGCTCGGAATTCCGCATGACGAAGAGAGGAACCATGACCAGCACCCTGCAGCCGTCGACCACGACCGAGGCGGTGCGGCGCCCGGACCGTTGGCTCGCGCTCTCCGTCCTCGTGCTCGCCGTGCTGCTGGTGGCCGTCGACGCGACCGTCCTCGGTCTCGCGACCCCCTACATCAGCGAGGACCTCGCGCCCTCCGGCACCCAGCTCCTGTGGATCGGGGACGTCTACTCGTTCGTCATCGCCGGTCTGCTCGTCTCGATGGGCAGCCTCGGCGACCGCATCGGCCGCAAGCGGATCCTGCTCGCCGGCGCCACCGCGTTCGGGCTGATATCGGTCCTCAACGCCTACGCGACGACGCCGGAGACGATGATCGCCGCCCGGGCGCTGCTCGGCGTGGCCGGCGCGACGCTGATGCCCGCCACCCTCGCCCTGATCCGCAACCTCTTCCACGACCCGCGCGAGCGCAGCCTCGCGATCGGCATCTGGGGCGCGACCGCCTCCGCCGGCACCGCGGTCGGCCCCATCGTGGGCGGCTTCCTGCTCGAACACTTCTGGTGGGGCTCGGTCTTCCTCATCAACGTGCCGGTGATGGTCGTCCTCGTCCTCGTCGGCATCAGGACGCTCCCCGAGTCCCGCACCCCGAACCCGGGCCCGTGGGACCTGCTCAGCGTGATGCTGTCGCTGGTCGGCATGATCGGCGTCGTGTACGCCGTCAAGGAGACCGCCACCCACGGCTTCACCTGGGCCTCGCTCGGCACGGGCCTGCTGGGCGCGGCGGCCCTGTTCGGGTTCGTCCGCCGCCAGCTGACCCTGCCGACCCCGCTGCTGGACATGCGCCTGTTCCGCAACCGCGGCTTCAGCGGCGCGGTCCTGGCCGACCTGCTGACCATCCTGGGCCTTTCCGGCCTGGTGTTCTTCCTCTCCCAGTACCTGCAACTCGTCCAGGGCCGCCCGCCGTTCGAGGCGGGACTGGCCGAACTGCCCGCGGCGATCGGGGCGGTGGCGGCCGGTCTGGCGGCGGGCCGGGTCGCCCGCCGCTTCTCGGTGCCGGCCGTGGTCTGCGGCGGCCTCGCGGCGATCGGCCTGGCCCTCGCCGCGCTGACGACGATCGGACCGTCCACCGGCTACCCGGTGCTCGGGGCCATCCTGCTGGTGGTCGGCGTGGGCGCCGGCTTCTCCTTCACGGTCACCGCAGACGTCATCCTGGGCTCCGTGCCGAAGGACCAGGCCGGAGCGGCGTCCGCGGTGTCCGAGACGGCGTACGAACTCGGCGCGGCCCTGGGCATCGCCGTGCTCGGCTCGATCGTGACGGGCGTCTACCGCGGGTTCCCGGCCCCGGCAGGCACCCCGCAAGGGGCGCACGAGTCGCTCGGGGGAGCGGTGGAGGCGGCGGGACACATGCCGGCGGCCACGGCGGAGCAGATGCTCACGTCAGCGCGCGAGGCGTTCGTGGACGGCCTCAGCGTGGCGTCCGCAGTGGGCGCGACGGTCCTGCTGGCGACGGCGGCAGCGGCCTGGTTCATGCTGCGCAACGAACGACTGGAGAACCGCCCCTGACCACCCCGAGGCCGCGTTCACGTTCCCGAGGGGCGTGGCCCTGCTGAGCGAGGGCGGTGGAGCCGCGCCTCTCGGGAACGGGGCGCAGGGTGAACGGGGCGGTGGGCCAGCCGCGCCTCTCGGAGCCGCGGGCCGCGGAGTGAAGGGCCGGCAGGACAGCCGCGCCCCTAAGAGGCGCGGGGCACTGCGCGACCGGCCACGACGCACCTGCAACCGGCACGCAGGCGCAGCTCGCCCCGGCCCCTGACGGACGTGGCCCCGCCGGACCCGCCCCCCGCCGCAGTCGCGGGCGACCGACACTTGACGGCCGACGGCGACGAGAACGATCCGCCCGACCGCCGGAGGCCTACGCCGCCTTTGCCTTCGTGGCGTACATGTCCACGTACTCCTGCCCGGACAAGAGCATGACCTCGGTCATCACCGAGTCCGTCACGGCCCGCAGCACATAACGGTCCCGGTCCATCCCCTCGTAGCGGGAGAACTCCATCGCCTCGCCGAACCGCACGGTGACCCGCCCCGGACGGGGCATCCCCGCGCCGCCCGGCTGCAGCTTGTCCGTGCCGATCATCGCGAAGGGGACGACCGGCGCCCCCGTCATCAGCGTCAGCCGGGCGATACCGGTGCGCCCCCGGTAGAGGCGGCCGTCGGGGGAGCGCGTCCCCTCGGGGTAGATGCCGAAGACCTTGCCCTCCTCCAGCACCCGGCGTCCGGTCATCAGCGCGGCCACGCCGCCGCGGCCGCCGTCGCGGTCCACCGGGATCATGCCGACCCCGGTGAAGAACCAGGCCATGAGACGGCCCTTCAGGCTCTTGCCGGTGACGTACTCGTCCTTGCCGATGAAGTAGACCTGCCGGTCGCACACGAGCGGCAGGATCATCGAGTCGATGAAGGTGAGGTGATTGCCCGCCAGGATGACGGGGCCGTCGCCGGGGATGTGCTCCGCGCCCTCGACCTGTGGGCGGAACATCAGGCGCATGACCGGTCCGAGCATTGCCTTGATGAGCGCGAAGCGGGACAACGAGCCCTCCGATGTCAAGGGAAAACGGTATGAGTATGTGCAGGTGAGGACTAGGACGATACTCGCGGCTGCGGGCTCGACGCACATCGGGTCACCCGGGTCTTACGCACTGTTGACGTACGTGTACCTGTACGGCCGAGCCGTCGTCGGTCCGTCGTCCGTCCGTCATCCGTCCGACATCCGGTCGGAACGAGGCGCCGGCCGTCGTGAAGCAGGGGCGGCGTCATCCGTCCGACATCCGGTCGGAACGAGGCGCCGGCCGTCGTGAAGCGAGGGGCGGCTGGTCGTCCTCGTCGCCTCCGCCGCCCGGTGATCGCCCGGCGTGCCGCGAGGCAGGGACCGACCGCCCGCACCGACCACCGCACCGACCGCCGCGACCAGGACCGCCGCGACCGGGACCGCCGCGGTCGGTACCGAACCGGGTCCCCCGGCGGCCCGCGGCGAATCCGTCCGGCCGGGCGGATCCGACGATCCGTCATATCGCGGTAGGCCGTGTTCCGCATCTGTCGTAGCGGACACCCCGCACCCGATGTACGGCACCTGCCATCCACCGTCACCCCCGTGTTGGGGCCGAGGTCTCCCGACGGTCATGTCCACGCCCCTACGATCGGCCCGCACGGACGAGCCGACGGCAGGAGGCCCCCATGGGCACGCAGGAGACGCAGGAGTCGAACCAGCAGGCGGGTGTGGGCGGAACCGGACGGCGGGCGCTCCTCGGCGCGGCCGTGCTCGGCGCCGCCGGAGGCGTCCTCGGCCTGTCGGGCACCGCGAGAGCCGCCGAGGCCCGGACCGGCGGCGTCCGGGCCGGCGGACACGGCGGCGGCCTGAAGAGCCTGCCCGTGCCGACGGTCATCGGTCACCGCGGGGCCAGCGGCTACCGCCCGGAGCACACCTTCGGCTCCTACCAGCTGGCCCTCGACCTGGGCGCCGACATCGTCGAGGCCGGCGACCTGGTCCCCACCAGGGACGGCCATCTGGTGTGCCGTCACGAGCCGGAGATCGGCGGCACGACGAACGTCGCCGACCATCCCGAGTTCGCCGCCCGCAGGACGACGAAGGTGCTCGACGGGGTCTCCACGACCGGCTGGTTCACCGAGGACTTCACGCTCGCCGAGCTGAAGACGCTGCGCGCGATCGAGCGCATCCCGGCCAACCGCCCGCACAACACCCTCTACAACGGGCGCTGGGAGATCCCCACCTTCGAGGAGGTCCTGAAGTGGCAGGACGAGCAGACCCGCAAGCGCGGCAAGCAGGTGTGGATCTATCCCGAGACCAAGCACCCCACCTACTTCCGCAAGCTCGGTCTGGGCCTGGAGGAGCGGGTCGCCAAGCTGCTGCACAAGCACGGCAAGGACGGGAAGAACTCGCCCGTCATCCTGCAGTCCTTCGAGCCCACCAGCATCCAGCGGCTCAACAAGCTGGTGGACAACCCCCTCGTCGTGCTCCTGTCCACCGCGGACTCCCGCCCCTGGGACTTCGTCGAGGCGGGCGACCCGCGCACCGTCGCCGACCTGATCACCCGGGCCGGCCTGCGTGAGATCGCGGGCTACGCCCAGGGCATCGGCCCCACCCTCGACCTGGTCATCCCGAAGGACGCGGCCGGCAACCTCACCGAGCCGACCGGCCTGGTGAAGGACGCCCACGCGGTCGGCCTGGTCCTGCACCCGTACACCATGCGCAACGAGAACCCCTTCCTGCCCGCGAACTTCCGCAAGGGCACGGACGCGGACGCCTACGGCGACCCCTTCGGCGCGTTCCGCACCTACTTCGCGACCGGCATCGACGGGGTCTTCACGGACAACCCGGACACCGGTGTGCTCGCCCGCGCCGACTTCGTCAACGGCTGACTCCTCGTTGGAGTGACAGTCGACCGCCCGGGCAACCGACCGCCCGGGCGGTCGCATCGTGGGGCATATGACGCACGACTTGCTCACCGCCCTGCGCCCGCTTCTCAGCGCGGAGGCCTCCGCCGAGGCCCACGCCGCCGGCGCCGAAGCCGGAGACCTGGAACAGGCGGTCTGGCTCCGCCTCCTGGAGCACCTCGCCACCGACGGCCCGCCGCGCGACCCGCAGGGCTGGCTGCGCCGCGCCGTGCGCGCCGAGGTCCGCCGCACCCGCCGTACGGTCCGCCGCGAACAGCCCTACGCGACCGATCCGGCCGACGACGCCGAACGCGGTCCCGAGCAGCTCGCCCTCACCGCCGCCCGCCACCGCGCCCTGCGCGAGGCCGTGCACCGCCTGCCCGGTCGCTGCTCCCGGCTTCTGCAGGCCCTGCTGTCGCCGGAGGACCTCACCTACCGGGAGATCGCGGGGAAGTTGGGTATCTCACAGGGCAGTCTCGGCCCGGAACGTTCCCGATGTCTGGGATGTCTGAGGCGTTTGCTTCCGCCGGAGGTTGCGGCCCGCGAAGTGCGGGGATAGGAGTGAGGGACCACAGGCGATCAGGTGAGCGGGAGGCGTGCGCACATGGGCATGAGCGTGACCATCTCGGTGGCGAGCGAGCAGGACACCGAGCAGATCTTCAGGCTGCAGTACCTGTGCTTCCAGAGTGAAGCCGCGCTGTACGGCAACTACCGCATCGCCCCGCTCGTCCAGACCCTCGCGTCGGTGCGGGAGGAGCTCGCCACCGACTGCGTCTTCGTGGCCCGGCTGGGCGACGAGGTGGTCGGCTGCGTACGCGGCAACCTCACCGAGGACGGCGCCGCGGCCATCGGCAAGCTCTGCGTCCACCCGCGTCTGCAGGGCCACGGCATCGGCGCCCGGCTGCTGCGCGCCGCCGAGTCGGCCCTCGCCGAGGAGCGCGGCGCCAAGAAGTTCCGCCTCTTCACCGGTCACCGCAGCGAGGGCAACCTCCGCCTCTACCGCCGCGTCGGCTACCAGACCGTCGGCACCTCCCAGGGCGCGGACGGCGTGCCCATGATCGTCCTGGAGAAGCAGGCGGGGGAGTACGCGGCTACCGCGTAGCGGCGGTCCGGGATCTCCGCAGCCAGTACAGGGCCGACAGTGGCAGCAGGACCGGGATGAACACGTAGCCCATCCCGTACTGCGACCACACGGTCGAGTCGGGGAAGGCCGACGGCTCGACCAGTGTCCAGGTGCCCACGATCAGCACGCCCGCGAGTTCGGCGGCGCAGCAGACCTGCGCCGCCCTGCGGGCCGTCTCCCCGCCCCGGACCAGCGAGTACGTGATGAATCCGTACACCACGCCCGCGACCGCCGACAGCGAGTACGACAGCGGCGCCCGGTCGAACTCCGTCGCGATCTGGTACACCGACCGGGACACCGCCCCGACCACCATCACGCCGTAGAACCACACCAGCAGCAGCCCGGGGCCGCCGATCAGCCGGGCCGGCTTCTCCTGCGTCGCCGTCATCTCAGCCTCCCCAGATGTCGAAGAGCCGCACTTCCAGCACGGCGAGGACCACACCGCCCGCGGCGACCGTCACCGAACCCCAGCGGGTCCGCTCGGCCAGCGACATGAAACCCGCCGTCGGCACGCATGCGAACGCCCCCAGCAGATACGCCACGAAGATCGTCGTGCCCTGCTCCGGCTTCTCGCCCCGCGCCAGTTGCACGATCCCGACCACCAGCTGCGCCACGGCCAGCAGCGAGACCACGGCCATCCCGATGAAGTGCCAGTCCTTCGTCGGCTGGTCACGGTAGGCGGCCCAGCCGCACCAGGCGGCGAGGAGCAACGCGGCGACGCCGGTCGCCAACGTCAGGGCATCAAGCATGCAGCGACCTTATTACGCCGGAATCGGCCCCTCGCGTCCGGCCCCGCGGCCCGACGCACCGCCGGAGCCGTGGCGACCGGACGAGCCGCGCGCAGGGATCACCGCCAAGGACTCGCCCGGCAGGACGACCATGGCATCGGCGCAGCGCTGTCGACGGAGGTCCACGGCTGTCCACGTCTGTCCACCATCCGGACACCCAGGTCTTGGTCAGGACCATACGTCTGCTTTACTGATGCTCATGACCACTACGAGCAGCCGCACCCCTGCGACCGAGGCGACCATGACGCCCGGTGCTCGTTGTATGTGTCGAATGCGCGCCTTCTAGAGGGCCCCCGCACCACCCCCCCGAGCTCGCGCCCCGAAGCGAGCCGCCGTGGCAGGTCCGTACGCCGCATTCCCGCGGTACGTGATCTGAGCCGCGCCCCGCGCACGGGTTTCTCCCCGGTCTTCCGCCATGACGAGAACCGTGTCGCGCCCTGACAGCCTGCATCCGTGCGCCCGGGCCCACCCACGCCCGCGCACTCGACAGTGACGGAAACCCCCACGTGATCACCACCACGGGCCTGAGCAAGGTCTACCGCTCGCGCGGCCGTGCGGTCACCGCCCTCGACGGCGTCGACCTGCACGTGCGCGAAGGCGAGGTGTACGGCGTCATCGGCCAGTCCGGCGCCGGCAAGTCCTCGCTCATCCGCTGCATCAACCTCCTGGAGCGCCCCACCGCCGGCACGGTCACCGTCGACGGGCAGGACCTCACCGCGCTCGCCGGACGCGGACCGCGCGCCGGCAGGGAGCTGCGGCAGGCGCGCAGCCGGATCGGCATGGTCTTCCAGCACTTCAACCTGCTGTCCACGCGGACCGTGCAGGACAACGTGGAGCTGCCCCTGGAGATCCTCGGCATCTCAGGGAAGGAACGTTCCCGCAAGGCGCTGGGGCTGCTCGACCTGGTCGGCCTCGCCGACAAGGCGAAGTCCTACCCGGCCCAGCTCTCCGGCGGTCAGAAGCAGCGTGTCGGCATCGCCCGCGCCCTGGCCGGCGACCCGAAGGTGCTCCTGTCCGACGAGGCCACCAGCGCACTCGACCCGGAGACCACCCGCTCCATCCTCCAGCTGCTGCGTGACCTCAACCGGCAGCTGGGCCTGACGGTCCTGCTCATCACTCACGAGATGGACGTGGTGAAGTCGGTCTGCGACTCCGCCGCGCTCATGGACAGCGGCCGCGTCGTCGAGTCGGGCACGGTCAGCGAGCTGCTCGCCACCCCCGGCTCCGAACTGGCCGCCGCGCTCTTCCCCGTCGGCGGCGAGGCCACCGGCGACGACCGCACCGTCGTCGACGTCACCTTCCACGGCGAGGCCGCCACCCGGCCCGTCGTCTCCCAGCTGTCGCGCACCTACAACATCGACATCTCGATCCTCGGCGCCGCCATCGACACCGTCGGCGGCCTCCAGATCGGCCGCATGCGCATCGAACTGCCCGGCCGTTACGAGGACAACGTCGTGCCCATCGGCTTCCTGCGCGAACAGGGCCTGCAGATCGACGTCGTGGACGCCGCGCAGGGCCCCGCGCTGCTGAAGGAGGGCGCGAAGTGACCGGGACGGACTGGTCCGAGATGCAGCCCCTGCTGTCCCAGGCCTGTTGGGACACCCTCTACATGGTCGGCTGGTCCACCCTGGTCGCCGTCGTCGGCGGCCTGCCGCTCGGCGTCCTGCTGGTCCTGACCGACCGGGGCGGCCTGCTGCAGAACACCGTCGCCAACAAGGTGATCGGGCAGGTCGTGAACATCGCCCGCTCGATGCCCTTCATCATCCTGATGGTCGCGCTGATGAACTTCACGCGGACCGTCACCGGGACGACCATCGGCCGCGAGGCCGCGATCGTGCCGCTCGCCATCGGCGCCATCCCGTTCTTCGCGCGCCTTGTCGAGACGGCTGTCCGGGAAGTGGACGGCGGGCTCGTCGAGGCCGTGCAGGCGATGGGCGGCAACACCTGGACCATCGTGCGCAAGGTCCTCGTCCCGGAGTCGCTGCCCTCCCTCATCGCCGGCACGACCACCACGATCGTCGCGCTCATCGGCTACTCCGCGATGGCCGGCACGGTCGGCGCCGGCGGCCTCGGCGACATCGCCATCCGCTACGGCTACCAGCGCTTCGAGACCGAGCTGATGTGGATCACGGTGGCGATCCTCGCCGTCGTCATCGCGCTCATCCAGTTCGCCGGCGACCACGCGGCCCGCTCCCTGCACCGCCGCGGCGGCCGCTCCGGCCCCGCCCCGAAGCTGCGCCTGCTCAGGGCGAAGGAGCCGGCGACCCCCGACACCGGCAAGGCGGCCGCCTGACCCGGCGAGGTCGCCCGCCCCCTCCCCGGGGCCGCAACGAGACTCCCCGCACCACCCGAAGCGGGGCGCACCACCCTTCAGGAAAGGCACTTTTCGTGCGTAACACCGCCAAGATCACCACCGCCGTCCTCGCCGCCGGAGCCCTCACCCTCGGACTCAGCGCCTGCGGCTCGGACAAGGACTCCGGCAGCGCCGACGCGAACGCCACGCTCACGGTCGCCGCCACCCCCACCCCGCAGGGCGAGATCCTCGCCTACGTCAAGGACCACCTCGCGGCGAAGGCCGGCCTCAAGCTGGAGGTCAAGGAGTTCACGGACTACGTGACGCCCAACACCGCCGTCCAGCAGGGCGAGGTCGACGCCAACTACTTCCAGCATCAGCCGTACCTGGACGACTTCAACAAGAAGAACGGCACCGACATCGTCGCCGTGCCGCACGCCACGGTGCACCTGGAACCGCTCGGCCTGTACGCGAAGAACGTCAAGAAGCTCGCGGACCTCAAGCAGGGCGCCACGATCGCCCTGCCGAACGACACCACCAACGAGGCCCGCGCGCTGAAGCTGCTGGAGGCCAACGGCCTCCTGCGGCTCAAGTCGGGCGCCGGCTACGACGCGACCCCGAAGGACGTCGCGTCCAACCCCAAGAGCCTGAAGTTCAAGGAGCTGGAGGCGGCCCAGCTGCCCCGCTCCCTCGGCGACGTCGACGCGGCCGTCATCAACGGCAACTACGCGCTGGAGGCCAAGCTCAGCCCGGCCAAGGACGCCCTGGTCGCGGAGTCCGCCGAGGGCAACCCGTACGCCAACTTCCTCGCCGTGAAGAAGGGCGACGAGGACGACCCGCGCGTGACGAAGCTCGCCGGGCTGCTCACTTCGCCCGAGGTGAAGAAGTTCATCGCCGACAAGTACGACGGCGCCGTCGTCGCGGCCTTCTGACCTTCACCGACGACGCCCGCGCCCGGGGTCCGCGCCCTCACCCGGCGTGGACCCCGTGATGTGGTTCCGTGCCGGATGCTGCATGCTGGGCAGTTCAGCGGGCCCTGACGGGTCGGCAGGTTCACGAGGTCCCGAAGGTTACGGAGCGGCGCATGACGAGCACCTTCCCCACCATCTCCATCAGCACGGAGCGGTTGGGCTTGCGTCCCCTCGACGAGGACGACGTGCCCGCCCTGGCAGACATGATGAACGACGAGCAGGTCGCCGCCTGGACCGCTGTTCCCCAGCCCTACGACGAGGCGGCCGCCCGCCGCTGGATCACCGAGTACGCCCCCGCCGAACGCGCCGCGGGCCGCGGCCTCGACCTCGCCGTCACCGAGTTCCTCACCCAGCGCCTGGTCGGCGTCGTCCAGCTCGCCAAGACCAACTGGCACGTCCGCTCCACCGAAATGTCGTACATCATCGCCCCCTGGGCGCGCGGCGAGGGCTACGCCTCAGAGGCGGCGTTGGCCACCGCCCGGTGGCTGCTGACCGACCAGAAGTTCGAACGTGTCGAGCTGCGCACGGCCGCCGACAACACCGCCTCCCAGCAGGTCGCCCAGAAGATCGGCTGCATCAGCGAGGGCGTGCTGCGCGGCGCCTGCATAGCGCGCGTCCGCGCCGAGGGCGGCGGGTGGAGCGAGGTGCGCACCGACTACATCGTGTGGAGCCTCCTCCCGGAGGACCTGGACGCCGGCGGGGAGCACTTCGCGGAGAGCGGCGGATTCACCTCGTACACCGACTGGAACTGACCCGGACCGCCGCCGTCCCCGGACACCCTGACCAGGTACCCTCACGGAGCCCGCTGCCTGTGTGAACCGGGGGAGACTGACGACGATGGCCGACCGCGTCACCGTGATCGGCTGGGACGGCTCGCCGCTGACCGCCGCGGCCCGCTCCGCGCTGGGCGCCGCCACGCTGGTGGCCGGCGCCGCCCACCATCTGACGCTGCCCGAGGTGCCCCCCGGCGCGGAACGCATCCGGCTCGGCAGCGTCGCCCTCGCGGCCCCCCGCATCGCCGGCCACCGTGGCACCGCTGTCGTCGTCGCCGACGGCGACCCGGGCTTCTTCGGCGTCGTACGGGCCCTGCGCGCACCCGAGTTCGGCCTGGAGGTCGAGGTCGTCCCCGCCGTCTCCGCCGTGGCCGCCGCCTTCGCCCGGGCCGGCATGCCCTGGGACGACGCCCAGGTGGTCGTCGCACACCGGCGCACCCTGCGCCGCGCGGTGAACGTGTGCCGCGCCCACACCAAGGTCGCCGTCCTCACCTCCCCGGGCGCCGGTCCCGCCGAGCTCGGCCTGCTGATGGAGGGCGTGCACCGCACCTTCGTGGTGTGCGAGGAGCTCGGCACCGACCGCGAGCAGGTCAGTGTCGTCACCTCCGACAAGGCGGCCGACCACATCTGGCGCGACCCCAACGTCGTCATCGTCATCGGCGGCCCCACCGGTCCGGTCGTGTCCGGGGAGAGCGGCTGGATCGCGGGCCGTGACCCCGGCGTCGGTCCGCGCGGCTGGGCGCTGCCCGGCGAGGCGTACGGCGGTGGGCTCGGCGAGGGGGAGGCCCCGTTGCTGCGCGCCGCCCAACTCGCCCGGCTGGGCCCCCGGGTGGGCGACCTCGTCTGGGACATCGGCTGCGGCAGCGGAGCGTTCGCGACCGAGGCCGCGCGAGCGGGCGCCGCCGTCATCGCCGTCGACCGGGACCTGGAGGCCTGCGCCCGCACGGACGCGGCCGCGCGCCGGCACGGCGTCCAGCTCCAGATCGTCCACGGCGATGCCCCGCACGTCCTGGAGAACCTGCCCGAACCGGACGTCGTCCGGGTCGGCGGCGGGGGTGCGCCGGTGGTCTCCGCGGTCGTCGACCGCCGTCCGCAGCGCATCGTCACCCACGCGGCGACCCGCGACGCCGCCGAACTCGTGGGCCGCGGCCTCTCCGAGCACGGCTACGGCGTCGAGTGCTCCCTCGTCCAGTCCGTCGAACTCGACACGCGGGCCTGGACGGAGACGGAGCGGAGCGTCGCGTTCCTGCTCACCGGGGTTCTCGCCGACCGTCGGCCGTGACCGGGTCGGCCCTCCCCGTGATCCTGTTGTCGTACCGCGCGCGGTAGGCTGGCCGATCGTCGTACCGCTTCCGGTCGCCCGGCGCTTCGTCGGTCAATGTCCGGAAAACGCATCCCTTTTGGGCTGTGGGTGGTACGGCAGAACCGGAGGACGCGCAACGTGGCGCAGTCCACAGCGGAGCCTCGCCGATCAAGCTGTCGCGAGGCGGCGGCGGCCGGGACAATGCCACTGAATGGCTTTGTCGCTTTTTCGGGCGGGTCGTTCGTGCCGCTGGGCACGGACGCTCGTTCTTCACTGCGGAGCGGTCGGTGCGCCGCTCCGGGTGAGCCGGCCGTAGAAGCACTAACCGATGGGCGAGGGGTACGCATGACCGACACCGGCCAGGTCCCGGGCGAGGGACTGCCGGAGAGCGCAGGCATGGTGGAGCAGCCGGGCGCCCCCGCGCACGGTGCGTACACCTACCTCTCCGAGACCACCGCCGAGGACGAAGACCTGTTGCTGCTGCCGGGTGCCCAGAGCGCGTGGGGCAACGAGGTGGCCCCGCCCGCGCCGGAACCGGTGGTCGAAGCGGTCCACGAGCCCGGGCCGCACGAGACGGCCGGCCGCGACAGCGGTTCGGTCGACCTCAGCGGCGTCCGCCTGCCCGGCCCGTCCGCGCCGCAGGCGACCCCGCGCCGCCCCCTGCATCTCGGCCCGCCGATTCCCGACGCCTCGGCCAGCCCGGTCCGCTCGCTCGCCGACCGCGGCCCGGCCGGTGTTCCGGCGCGTCAGCCCGGCCCGGCGGCGTCCGGCCCCGAGTACCTCGACGTGCCGCACCTGCGGGACATGCCGCCGCAGGGCGCGTCTCCCTGGGGCGCCGCACAGACCACGGCCCAGGCGCCGGCCCCGGCACAGGTCCCTTCCGGGGGCACGGCCGGGGAAACGGTTGTTCCGGCCGCGGTCGCGCAGACACAGCAGGCCGAGCCGGTGGGCGCGGCCCAGGCCGTGGTGGCCCGCGTCGCGACCGAGGCGATCGCCGCGACCGCCCCGCAGGAAGCCCCCGAGCCCGAGGCCGCGCAGGAACCCCAGATCGCTCGGGGGTACGGGCAGGGATACGGAATCGTCGACACCGGTGAGCTGCTCGGCGCCGCGATGATGGCCGAGGCCCAGCAGGACCCCGCCGACGACCAGGCGGCGGACGCTCCGGTGTCCGCAGTGGATCAGCCGGCGGAAGCGGCGCAGGCGCCGGAGCCCGCTGAAGGCCCCGGGGACGAGCCCGCCGAACAGCTGTCCGTCGCCCAGGAAGCAGCCCCACCCGCCGAGCCTGTCCGACCTGCCGAGCCGGTCGCCGTCGACACCGTCGAGGTGGGCGGGGGTGCAGCGGCGCCCGAGGCGGCCGGCGCGCCCGACCCGGCGGAGGCCGCCGTGGGCGGCCAGGCCGTGGCGGAGGCTGCCGTGACCGATCCCGTCGTCGCAGATCAGACCGTCGCCGACACGGGCGGGACGGTGGCGGCGAGTCCCGCCGAGGAGTCTCAGGAGTCCCAGGAGCCGGTGGCCGTCGCGGCTCCCGGCGACCCGGCGGCGCAGGGTCCGCAGGCCTTCGAAGCGGCCGAGGCGCCGGAGAGCGAGGCGGTCGAGACTGCCGCCGTCGTCCCCGCGCCCGACCCCGTGGCCGACGCTCCGTCGGAGCCCGCGCCCCCCGCGATGCCCGCTCCGGAACTTGCCACCGCTCCCGAATCCGCCCCCGAAGCCACCCCCGAGCCCGCCCCCGGGCCCGAGGCGGTGCCGGCCCCCGAGCCGCCGCAGGCCGTGATCCCCGAAGCGCCGGAGCCGGCGGCGTCCGCGGAGGAGACGCCCGCCGCCCAGGTCTTCGAGGACCCCGCGCCCGAGACCGTCCCGGAGCCCGCGGTCTCCGCCACCGCGACGGAAGCCGACGTCTCCGTCCTCGCGCCCGCCGTGACGCCGCAGGACGCTGCGCCCGCCGTGGTGCCGGAAGCCGAGCCGCAGGCGGAGCCCGTCGCCGCGCCGACCGCCCAGGAGGCGTCGGGGGAACAGGCGCCGGAGCCGGAGACGGGGCCGGAGCCGCCGGTGCAGGTCGCGGACGACGAGCCCGCGCCCGCCGTCCACGACGTCCAGACGGTGGACACGGCATCCCATACCCCGGACGCCGGCATCGACGTCTCCGCCCTGGAAGCGGCCCCCGCGCCGGAGCCGGCGGCCCCGCTGGATCAGCCCTCCGCGAAGGCGTCGGAGCCAGCGGAGGCAGCGGAGACGCCGCAGGTGTCCGGGCCCGCTGAGTCGCCCGTCGACGCGGACCCCGCACCCTCCGTCGCTCCCGAGCCCTCCGTGGTCCCCGAGCCCTCCGTGCCTGTCGCGGCCGACGTGCCGCCCGCCGAGCACCCGCAGTCCGTCCCGGCCGTCCCGCTCGCGGAGGCCGTCCCCGCGCCGTCCGCCGGCGAGCCGGACGCCGAACTCCCGGACGAGGGCGCCGTCCTGGCTCCCGTGCCGGTCCAGCCCGGCCCGGACCGGTCGCCGGACCAGCCCGTGCCGGTCGAGGGCACGGCGGCCGCCGCCGAGCACCTCGACCCGATCCCGGCGCACGCTGTCGTGGCCCCGGCGTCGGAGCAGCCGGCCCCCGAGCCGGCGGCGGACGAGCGGGCCGTCCACGCGCGGACCGTCGAGACGGCCGCCGACCTCTCCGCGGCCGCGGTCCCCGCCCCTCGCGGCGCCGCTCCCGGTCCGGCCCCGGCCGCCCCCGACGCGGAGCAGGACAACGACGTCGACCCCGACGTCGCACAGAGCCCGGAGGACCTGCAGACCAGGGCCGCCGACCAGGAAGAGAGCCCGGCCGCCGCAGTGGAAGAAGCGCGAGAGTCCACCGGCCCGGCCGCGCCCGCCTACGACGACGCCGAGCGTGAGGCCGTCCTCAAGGTGATGCGCGAACGCCGGGACATCCGCAACGGCTTCCGGAGCGACCCGATCCCGCACGAGGTGCTGCTGCGCGTCCTGGAGGCCGCTCACACCGCGCCCTCCGTCGGCCACTCGCAGCCCTGGGACTTCGTCGTCATCCGCTCGGCCGAGACCCGCCGCGCGATGCACGAACTGGCGACGCGTCAGCGCGACGCGTACGCGAAGTCCCTGCCCAAGGGCCGGGCCAAGCAGTTCAAGGAACTGAAGATCGAGGCCATCCTCGACACCCCGGTGAACATCGTGGTCACCGCCGACCCGACCCGTGGCGGCCGGCACACCCTGGGCCGTCACACCCAGCCGCAGATGGCGCCGTACTCCTCCGCGCTCGCGGTCGAGAACCTCTGGCTCGCCGCCCGCGCCGAGGGCCTCGGCGTCGGCTGGGTCAGCTTCTTCGACGAGCGTGAGATGGTCCGCGCGCTGGGGCTGCCCGAGCACCTCGAAGTGGTCGCCTACCTCTGCGTCGGCTACGTCGACGAGTTCCCGGACGAGCCCGAGCTGATGCAGGCGGGCTGGGCCAAGCGACGCCCGCTGTCGTGGGTCGTCCACGAGGAGACGTACGGCCGTCGCGCGCTGCCTGGCGAGGACCCGCACGACCTGCTCGCCGAGACCGTCGCCAGTGTCCGCCCGCTGGACGCCAAGGCGCTCGGCGAGGCCTGGGAGCGGCAGAAGCGGATGACCAAGCCGGCCGGCGCGCTCGGCATGCTGGAGATCATCTCGGCGCAGCTGTCCGGCCTGTCACGGCAGTGCCCGCCGCCGATCCCGGAGCCCGCGGCCGTCGCGATCTTCGCCGGCGACCACGGCGTGCACGCCCAGGGCGTCACCCCGTGGCCGCAGGAGGTGACGGCCCAGATGGTCGCCAACTTCCTCGGTGGGGGAGCGGTCTGCAACGCCTTCGCGACCCAGGTCGGCGCCGAGGTCTGCGTGGTGGACGTCGGTGTCGCCGCCGATCTGCCCGGCACCCCCGGTCTGCTGCCCCGCAAGATCCGCGCGGGCACGTCCGACATGACCACCGGCCCCGCGATGACCCGCGAGGAGGCCAAGCAGGCCATCGAGGTCGGCATCGAGACGGCCCGCGACCTGGTGGCGGCCGGCAACAAGGCGCTGCTCACCGGTGAGATGGGCATCGCGAACACTACGGCGTCCGCCGCCCTCATCTCGGTCTTCACCGGCGCCGACCCGGCCGAGGTCACCGGCCGCGGCACCGGGATCAACGACGAGACCTTGGCCCGCAAGACCGAGGTCGTCCGCCGCGCCCTGGACTTCCACCAGCCGGATCCGGCCGATCCGATCGGCGTCCTGGCCGCGATCGGCGGCTTTGAACACGCGGCGATGGTCGGCCTGCTGCTGGGCGGCGCCTCCCTGCGCACGCCCGTGATCCTGGACGGCGTCAGTGCCGGTGCGGCCGCCCTGGTCGCCCGCGCCATCGCCCCCGAGGTGCTCGCGGCGTGCATCGCGGGCCACCGCAGCGCGGAGCCCGGCCATGTGGCGGCCCTCAACAAGCTGGGGCTGCGCCCCCTGGTCGACCTGGACCTGCGCCTCGGCGAGGGCACGGGCGCGCTGCTGGCGCTGCCGCTGGTGCAGAGCACGGCCCGTGCGATGCACGAGGTCGCGACGTTCGACTCGGCGGGTGTGACCGAGAAGTAGGACCTGCTCCGGGGCCGGGCGGCATGCGGCTTGTGCTGCCCCCGGCCCCGCCGCATGCTGAAGCCACCTTTAAAATGCGCACGTCAGGGCCGCTCCAGAGCCGCAGCGCCCGCCCACTGCTCTCTGCCCGTACGAGGAGCCGCACCCTCATGGCCGAACACCCCGCCTACCCCGTAGGCCTCCGCCTCGCCGGCCGCCGGGTCGTCGTCCTCGGCGGCGGCCAGGTCGCCCAGCGCCGCCTGCCCGCCCTGATCGCGGCGGGCGCCGACGTGCACCTCGTGTCCCCGGAGGCGACTCCGTCCGTCGAGGCGATGGCGGACGCGGGTGAGCTGCTCTGGTCGAGGCGCCCCTACGCCGAGGGCGACCTCGCCGCGGCCTGGTACGCCCTGATCGCCACCAGCGACCCGGACGCCAACCGGCAGGCCTCCGCCGAGGCGGAGGCCCACCGCGTGTGGTGCGTGCGCTCCGACGACGCCGACGCCGCCACCGCCTGGACCCCGGCGACCGGCCACAGCGAGGGCGTCACGATCGCCGTCCTCACCACGAGGGCCCGCGGCCGCGACCCGCGCCACACCGCGGCCGTCCGCGACGCCGTCGTCGAGGGCCTGCGCGACGGCACCCTCGTGGCCCCCCACCACCGCACCCGGACCCCGGGCGTCGCCCTCGTCGGCGGCGGCCCCGGCGACCCGGACCTGATCACGGTCCGCGGCCGCCGGCTGCTCGCCGAGGCGGACGTCGTCATCGCCGACCGGCTCGGCCCGCGCGACCTCCTCGCCGAACTCCCGCCGCACGTCGAGGTGATCGACGCGGCGAAGATCCCCTACGGCCGGTACATGGCGCAGGAGGCCATCAACAACGCGCTGATCGAGCACGCCAAGCAGGGCAAGTCGGTCGTCCGCCTCAAGGGCGGCGACCCGTACGTCTTCGGCCGCGGCATGGAGGAGCTCCAGGCCCTCGCCGAGGCGGGCATCGCCTGCACGGTCGTCCCGGGCATCTCGAGCTCGATCTCGGTCCCCGGCGCGGCCGGCATCCCGGTCACGCACCGCGGGGTCGCCCATGAGTTCACCGTGGTCAGCGGGCATGTCGCCCCCGACGACGAGCGCTCCCTGGTCGACTGGCCGTCCCTCGCGAAGCTCACCGGCACACTGGTGGTCCTGATGGGCGTCGACAAGATCGGGAAGATCGCCGAGACGCTGGTCTCGCACGGCAAGTCGCCCGACACCCCGGTCGCTCTCGTCCAGGAGGGCACGACGGCCGCCCAGCGGCGCGTGGACGCGACCCTCGCGACCGTCGCCGAGACGGTCCGCACCGAGGATGTCAGGCCCCCGGCGGTGATCGTCATCGGCGCCGTCGTCGCCGTCGGCCCGCCCACCTCTGAGTAACCGCGGGTAACACAACCGTTCCGAGCCGTTGGCACCACACCCAGGACAAGGCAGTATCACCCTGTGGCCGATCTCATCACCGTTGACGATCCCGACGACCCGCGCCTGCGCGACTACACCGGCCTGACCGACGTCGAGCTGCGCCGCAAGCGCGAGCCCGCCGAGGGCCTGTTCATCGCGGAGGGCGAGAAGGTCATCCGCCGCGCCAAGGACGCCGGGTACGAGATGCGCTCGATGCTGCTCTCCGCCAAGTGGGTCGACGTCATGCGCGACGTCATCGACGAACTCCCGGCGCCGGTCTACGCCGTCAGCCCGGAACTCGCCGAACGGGTCACCGGCTACCACGTCCACCGCGGCGCGCTGGCCTCCATGCAGCGCAAGCCGCTGCCCGACGCCGCCGAACTCCTGCAGACCGCCCGCCGGGTCGTGGTCATGGAGTCGGTCAACGACCACACCAACATCGGCGCGATCTTCCGTTCGGCGGCGGCCCTCGGCATGGATGCCGTGCTGCTCTCCCCGGACTGCGCCGACCCCCTCTACCGCCGCAGCGTGAAGGTGTCGATGGGCGCGGTCTTCTCCGTGCCGTACGCCCGGCTCGACAGCTGGCCCAAGAGCCTGGACTCGGTCCGCGAGGCCGGCTTCGCCCTCCTCGCCCTCACCCCGGACGAGAAGGCCCGCAGTCTCGACGAGGCGGCGCCGCACCGGATGGACCGGGTGGCCCTGATGCTCGGCGCGGAGGGCGACGGCCTCTCCACCCAGGCCCTCGTCGCCGCCGACGAATGGGTCCGCATCCCCATGTCCCACGGCGTCGACTCGCTCAACGTGGGCGCGGCGGCGGCGGTGGCCTTCTACGCGGTGGCGACGGGCCGACCGCAGCCGTAGGGCCTGCGTCCGCCCCGCCGGGAGGCCCGCCCCGGTCAGCCGTCGAGCGGATGCGCCTCGTCAGGTCCGTTCAGCCCGTCCGGCCCCGGCCCGCCGAGCGGCCCGCCCGGAGCGGGGCTCTCGTGCTCCTGCTGGTGCCGGACGACGCCGTGGTTCACGCCGAGACCGCGCGCGGGGCCCTCGCAGCCCTGGACGACGGCGATGCCGAGCGCCACGAACAGGGTCACCACGACGAACACGAAGATCCGCTGACGCAGCAGCCGCGGGTTGGCCGGCCGCCGTCCGGTCCCCGTGTTCCTCGGCCCCGGACGGCCGGCCCCGCCGCGCGGCACCGGTCTGCCCCCGTTGCCGGGACGGGTGTTGCGGGAGCCGGGAGCGGGCCGGACGCCGGAACGCGCCGCCGGGGCGCCACCGCCCCGGGAGGGGGTCCCGCCGCGAGACG
>NZ_MJAJ01000053.1 GCF_001746365.1 Streptomyces sp. LUP30 | reverse complement strand
ACGGTCTCGGCCGCCTCGACGGCGGCCGGGGCGCCGGCGGGCGCGGAGGCGCGGCGGGTGGCCCGACGGCGGCCACGAGGCGCGGCCTCGGCGGCCTCCTCGGGCTCGTCCGCCTTGGCCTGCGCGCCGGCGTTCTCGTCCTGGACGGTCTCGTCCTGGACGTCGTCCTCCGCCAGTTCCTCGACGGACTCCACGGCCGGTATGGCCGGCGTGGTGATCTCGGCCGAGGTGTCGGCGGCGGCGGACGGCGGACCCGCCGGCCGGGAAGCGGCACGGCGCCGACGACGCGGCGGCAGGGTGTCGCTGGGGGTGTTCGCTTCGGAGTCCGTCACGGACTCTGCGGATTCGGTTGGCTCGAGCATGCGGGCGTTTCTCCCGTCAGGCTCCCGGGCGCCGCGCCTGGTCCGGAGGCGATCACGAAGGATCGACCACCGTTGACGTCCGCGGCTCGCGCGATGCGCGGTGCCGCCGTCCGGGGCGCGGGCGCCGCACGGGAGCTCTCTGTGTCCTGTCTCGCCGGTTCCGTACGCCGAATGCGCACGGCCTGGCGAAAGTCTTCTGGTGGGTGCGGTGCCCGACCCAGGTGGCTCCCGAGTACGAGGGCGGCGCTACGACGTACGTTCCTTCGCGGAACCTTCCCTACGCGGGCGCCTTCGCGGCGGCAGCGGGAACGGCCGTTGTGGGGGCCTGAGCTGCCTCGCGGTCGGGCGCGAGCGGGTCGGTCACCGTGCCGGTCTCTTCATCGAACAGCCCCTGCGCCAGCCTGGTCACCGCAGCGGGGACCGGCGGCGCCAGGTCGGCCACGGCGCGGAGTCCGGACAGGACGTCGTCGGGTCGAACGGCAGGCGTCACGTGCCGAACAACCAGCCGCAGTATCGCACAGGGCTGGTCGGTCGGCCTATCAGCCGGTTCATCGTGCGTTTCCAGCCGTACGACCGCGGCTCGGGTGTCGAAGGTGCGAACGCCGTTCTTGGTCATGCGCTGGACCTCCACGGCGTCGGCCTCGTTGAAGGCCTCCACCGCGCGGTCGGCGTCGGCCGGGTCCACTCCGGCCAGCCTCAGCTCCCATACGGAAGCCGTCAGCCGGTCGGCCAGACCCGAGGTCCGGGCCTCGACCGCGTCGACGACGTCGAGCCCGGCGGGCAGCGACTCGTCGAGCAGAGCTCTCAGCTTCTCCGGATCACGCGCCGCGGTCAGCGCGATCTCCAGGTACTCCGCCTCACTGCCCGTGCCGGTGGGTGCGGCATTGGCGTACGACACCTTCGGGTGCGGCGTGAACCCCGCCGAGTACGCCATCGGCACCTCGGCACGGCGCAACGCGCGCTCGAAGGCACGCTGGAAGTCACGGTGGCTGGTGAACCGGAGGCGGCCGCGCTTGGTGTAACGCAGACGGATGCGCTGCACCGCGGGTGCGGGCGGCGGGCCTTCGGGCTGTCGCTTGCCCAGTGTCGTTCAGTCCTTCGTGAGAGCGGTCGTACTGCTACCAAGAGTACGTGCCTCGCCCGCCGATGGTTCCCGGCGGGCGACCGACTCCCGCCGCACCGGCTCCCCGAAGAGCATGCGGCGCACCTCGGCGCGGGTCTGCCGCGCCGTCTCCCACGCGGCGGCCAGCGCCTGCCGGGAGGCCCTGCCCACGCTGCGCGCGGCCCGGGCGGCGGGCCGCAGCACGGCGTCCCGGACGACGTGCCCGACCGGGGTGAGCACCGTCCGGTACGCCCAGCGCACGGGCTCCACGAGGGTCCACCGCAGGAGGGTCCCGAGGAAGCGGCCGACGGCGAGCGAGATGTGCCCGGCGATCCGCCAGGCGTGCCCGAGGGCGTCCCCCACCTCACGGGCGACGACCGCGAGGAAGCGGCCGACGGGGACCAGCACCCGACGCCACAGGGCGAGCGCGGGCAGCACGAGCACGATCCGTGCGGCCCAGTAGAGGACGAAGCCGATCCCGCCGACCAGCAGCTCCAGGAGCCGCCACGCCCCTCGCGCGCACCAGGCGACCGCCCGCCCGACCGGCGCGAGCAACCACCGGTGGACCCAGCGGGCGGGGACGACGACGAGGTGCCTCACCAGCCACGCCCCCGCGCCGTACACGCCGGCGCCGACGGCGGCGACCACGGCCCCGATCCCCTTCAGCAGCCGGAGGAGGGCGTGCCCGACGGGCGTCAGCACGCGCGCGTACCCCCACGCGAGCCCGGCCCCGACGCCTCGCACCAGCCACGCGAGCACGTGCCCGAGCGGGGTGAGGAGGTAGCGGTAGAGCCAGACCACCGGCGTCACCACCAGCACCTTCCCCAGCCAGGCGAGCGCCGTGGCCGCGGGAACGACGACGTAACGCCACAGCCCGATCAGGGGCCAGACGAACAGTGCCTTCCCCAGCCACGCCAGGGCCCGCCCGAGCGGCCGCAGCACCGTGTCCCGCAGGAACCGCGCCACGACGGCGAGCCCGTCCCACACCATGCGCACCGGTACGACCAGCACGAGCACGACGATGCGCACGGGCAGCCGGATCGCGACGACGAGACACCCTTCGGGCGCCTGTCCGGAAGTCCGGCCGGCCGGTGACACGGGCGGCCCGGCGACGGGCGGTTTCTGCAGGTCCATATGGGCGTAGACGCTACAGCCGGCCCGGCGGATGCACGGACGCCGGGGCCGACGCCGACGCCCGTGCGGGGACACGCTCTTGAGGACGCGTCAGCAGCCGACCACCGCTTCCGGGCCCGCGCCGACTTCCCCGCCCGGGACGCCTTCGGCCTGCGCACAGACGCCGCCTGACGCGGCACGGCCTTGACGCGGGGACGGAGAACTCTCCGCTCAGTGGCCGTGCGCGTGCCCACTGCCCGCCGGCTGCTTCACCGTCAGCGGCAGCAGCTTCTTGCCCGTCGGACCGATCTGGATGTGGGTGTCCATCGCCGGGCACACCCCGCAGTCGAAGCAGGGCGTCCAGCGGCAGTCCTCGACCTCCGTCTCGTCGAGGGCGTCCTGCCAGTCCTCCCAGAGCCAGTCCTTGTCGAGGCCCGAGTCCAGGTGGTCCCAGGGCAGGACCTCCTCGTACGTCTTCTCGCGCGTCGTGTACCAGTCGACGTCCACGCCGTAGGCCGGCAGCGTCTTGTCCGCGCAGGCCATCCAGCGGTCGTAGGAGAAGTGCTCGCGCCAGCCGTCGAAGCGGCCGCCGTCCTCGTAGACGGCGCGGATGACGGCGCCGATACGGCGGTCGCCGCGGGAGAGGAGGCCCTCGACGATGCCGGGCTTGCCGTCGTGGTAGCGGAAGCCGATCGAGCGGCCGTACTTCTTGTCGCCGCGGATCTTGTCCCGGAGCTTCTGCAGGCGGGCGTCCGTCTCCTCGGCGGAGAGCTGGGGAGCCCACTGGAAGGGGGTGTGCGGCTTGGGGACGAACCCGCCGATCGAGACGGTGCAGCGGATGTCGTTCTGGCCGGAGACCTTGCGGCCCTCGGCGATCACGTTCATCGCCATGTCGGCGATCTGCAGGACGTCCTCGTCCGTCTCCGTGGGCAGGCCGCACATGAAGTACAGCTTCACCTGGCGCCAGCCGTTGCCGTACGCGGTGGAGACGGTCCTGATCAGGTCCTCTTCCGAGACCATCTTGTTGATGACCTTGCGCATGCGCTCCGAGCCGCCCTCGGGCGCGAAGGTCAGGCCCGAGCGACGGCCGTTGCGCGTGAGCTCGTTCGCCAGGTCCACGTTGAAGGCGTCGACGCGGGTGGAGGGGAGGGACAGGCCGATCTTGTCCTCCTCGTAGCGGTCCGCGAGGCCCTTGGCGACCTCGCCGATCTCGCTGTGGTCGGCGCTCGACAGCGAGAGCAGACCGACCTCCTCGAAGCCGGTCGCCTTCAGGCCCTTCTCCACCATGTCGCCGATGCCGGTGATCGAGCGCTCGCGCACCGGGCGGGTGATCATGCCGGCCTGGCAGAAGCGGCAGCCGCGGGTGCAGCCGCGGAAGATCTCCACCGACATGCGCTCATGGACCGTCTCGGCGAGCGGGACCAGCGGCTGCTTGGGGTAGGGCCACTCGTCGAGGTCCATGACCGTGTGCTTCGACACGCGCCACGGCACGCCCGACCTGTTCGGCACCACGCGGGCGATCCGGCCGTCCGGCAGGTACTCGACGTCGTAGAACCGCGGGATGTAGACCGCGCCCGTCTTCGCGAGGCGGAAGAGGACCTCGTCGCGGCCGCCGGGCCGGCCCTCCGCCTTCCACTCGCGGATGATCTTCGTCATGTCGAGGACGGCCTGCTCGCCGTCGCCGATCACCGCCGCGTCGATGAAGTCGGCGATCGGCTCGGGGTTGAAGGCGGCGTGGCCGCCGGCCAGCACGATCGGGTCGTCGAGACCGCGGTCCGCGGCCTCCAGCGGGATCCCGGCGAGGTCGAGGGCGGTCAGCATGTTGGTGTAGCCCAGCTCCGTGGAGAAGGACAGGCCGAACACGTCGAAGGCCCTCACCGGGCGGTGACCGTCCACGGTGAACTGCGGGACGTCGTGCTCCCGCATCAGCGCCTCCAGGTCCGGCCACACGCTGTACGTGCGCTCGGCGAGGACGCCCTCCTGCTCGTTCAGCACCTCGTAGAGGATCATGACGCCCTGGTTGGGCAGACCGACCTCGTAGGCGTCCGGGTACATCAGCGCCCAGCGGACGTCGCACGCCTCCCAGGGCTTGACCGTGGAGTTGAGCTCGCCGCCGACATACTGGATCGGCTTCTGCACATGCGGGAGCAAGGCTTCGAGCTGCGGGAAGACCGACTCGACAGACATCGCGGGGGCACCTTCGTGAGCTGACCGGGGATCCCCCCGGCCAAAGGCTCGGGGGAGGGTGACCATCTAGCGTAACCCGACCGGAGGCATCCCCCGCCCGCGAAAGATCCGTCGCGGCCGGTGCTCAAACCTCCATCCGCGCGCGGGCCTTCTCCCAGAGGTCCGGCAGCGCCTCCTCCGCCAGCTCGGCCCGCCCCTCCTCACGGCCGTACAGCACCCCGTAGGTGAACGCGCTCTCCCCCGCCGCGTGCGCCACTGCGGACAGCTCGCGCAGGGTCCGGCGGGCCATGACGCTGTCCTGGTGGTCGCCGAGCAGGCTCTGCAACGTCTTCATGGACTTGGCGAGCGCCTTGGCGGCGCCGCCGATCGCGGGGGTGGCGGTCTCCGCCGCATAGCGGGTGCGCTTGGTCTTCTTGCGCGCCTCGTGCAGGGTGACATCGCGTGTGTGCCCGGGCGGCTCCTCCAGGGCCTGCCCGATCAGCACGGACACCTTCGCGAAGTCCTTGCGCACGGCCTTGGCGAGCACCTTGGCCGGCTTGCCCCCGGCCGCCTTCAGCAGCGGCGGGTGGGCGACCACGGCGTCCAGGGCGTCGAGCAGGGTCAGATAGCGCGGCGAGTCCAGGACCCCGAGCAGCCGGTGGCGCGAGCCGCGGTGCTGGGCCTCCGCCCAGGCCCGCACGCGGGCGCCCACCGGGCCGGAGACGAGGGTGTGCGGCAGGTCGTCCAGGCCGGCCGCCAGGCGCTCGTCGAGCACCTCCTGATCGCGGCCCGCGCCCAGTTCACCGGCGAGCCACTTCAGCTCGGCGGCGATCGGGTCGAGGACGTCCGGGTCGAGGACCTTGCGGAAGGAACGGAAGGTGCTGCGCAGCCGGCGGGTCGCGACGCGCATGTCGTGCACGGAGTCCTCGGCCTCCTGTCGGACGGCCGGATCGAGGGCGACGATCGCGTCCCGCTGGGCTCGCACGTACGCCAGCACGTGGTCGCCGGCGGTCACGGGATCGCCTGCGGGCTTCTCCTCCGCCTTCCCGTCTCCTGCCGTCTTCCCCTTGGCGCGCTTCTTCTTCGGGGCCGTCTCCGTCAGCGCCCTCGCCAGCTTGGACGACGACGTCGACGGCCGGACGCCCGCCTTGCGCAACCGCTTGTCCACCTTGTCGAGGAAGGCCGGGTCGCCGCCGTCGGCGAGCTCCACCTCGATCTCGGTCCACTGGGCGCCGCCCTCGCCGCCGAACAGCCGATCCGCCCGGACGGCGTCCACGCTGGCCTCGGCGAGCAGCCGGCCCTTGCCGTCGACGAGTTCGCGGACGTCCCGGCTGGAGCGCAGCCGCACCACCGGCACCAGCTGGCCCTCGCGGACGCGGGAGCGGACGAGCCGTCCGAGCTCGTCGGGCACGGTGTCGGAGAGCGGCGACCTGATCTCGTCCCGGATGCCGGCCTCGACGGGGAGTTTCAGGTGCCAGCCGGCGTCGGAGCCGCCGGTGCGACGGCGCAGCGTGATCGAGGCCGCGGCCAGACGCAGGTCGGAGGTGTCGTAGTAGGTCGCGTCCAGCTCGGTGACGCCTCTGTCGAGGACGGTTGCGACCCCGGCGACTCCCGTCAGGTCGGGCAGCCCGCTCTCGTCGGATTCGTACTTGCGCTCGATCTCGCGTTTCGTCTCCGCCATGAATTGAATCTAGTCGCACTCGGGTCCGAGCGGCAGTGCGCGCCGGACCCGAATCGCGGCCGGACTCGGGGAAACCGCGAGGTGCCGGGGGGTGTCCGGGGGCTCAGGCCGACATCGGCCGTTGCACCCGGATGGACTGCAGCAGCCCCACCGCCACCCATACCGCGAACATCGACGTGCCGCCGTAGGAGACGAACGGCAGTGGCAGGCCCGTCACCGGCATGATCCCCAGGGTCATGCCGATGTTCTCGAAGGACTGGAAGGCGAACCAGGCCACGATGCCCGCGGCGACGATCGTGCCGTACAGCTCCGTCGTCTCACGCGCTATGCGGCAGGCCCGCCAGAGGACCACACCGAGCAGGATGATGATCAGGCCCGCGCCCATGAAGCCGAGTTCCTCGCCCGCGACGGTGAAGACGAAGTCCGTCTGCTGTTCGGGAACGAACTGGCCCGTCGTCTGCGACCCGTGGAACAGCCCGGCGCCGGTGAGGCCGCCGGAGCCGATCGCGATCCGCGCCTGGTTGGTGTTGTAGCCCACGCCGGCCGGGTCGAGGCTGGGGTTGGCGAAGGCGGCGAAGCGGGCGATCTGGTACTCGTCCAGGATGTGCAGCTGCCAGACGGCGATCGCGCCGGCCGCGCCCGCGCCGAGCAGTCCGAAGACCCAGCGGTTGGAGGCGCCGGAGGCCAGCAGCACGCCCAGCACGATCATCACCATGACCATGACCGACCCGAGGTCGGGCATCAGCATCACGATCAGCATCGGGACGGCCGCGAGTCCGAGCCCCTGGAGCACCGTGCGCTGGTCGGGGTAGAGCTTGTCGCCCGCGTCCACTCGGGCCGCGAGCAGCATCGCCATGCCCAGAATGATCGTGATCTTCACGAACTCCGAGGGCTGCAGCGAGAAGCCGCCGCCGAGCACGATCCAGGAGTGCGCGCCGTTGACCGTGGAGCCCAGCGGCGTCAGCACCGCGAGGATTCCCAGGAGCGACAGGCCGTACAGGACCGGCACCGCGTTGCGCAGGGTGCGGTGGCCGAGCCAGACCGTGCCGGCCATCAGGGCGAGCCCGATGCCGGTGTTCATGAGGTGCCGTACGAGGAAGTAGTACGGGTCGCCCTGGTTGATCTCGGTGCGGTTGCGGGTCGCCGAGAACACCAGGAGCGAGCCGATCAGCGACAGCGCGATCGCCGACAGCAGTATCGGCCAGTCGAGTCTGCGGGCCACCGAGTCGCGGGCGAAGACCCGTGTCCAGCCGGCCCGCGCGGGCCCGTATCCGGAGACGGAGAAACTGTTCGCGCCGGTCATGTGCACATCCTCCGGCTTCCCCTCTTCCGCCGTCGTCTGCGGGTGTCGCGGTTGGTGTCGGTGTTCTGCTGCACGGTGCCCGCCGTCTGCGTCTCGTCCGGCTTCGGCGCGGTCTGCTGGCTGGCGCGCTGGTCCTTGGCCGGGTCCTTGGCGATTTTGGGGGACTTGATCGTGCCGTCCGCCTGGACCTTGGGCAGGCCGGTCTGCGGGGTGGGCAGCAGGGCGTTCTTCTTGTCGATCTTGCCGTCGTCGGAGACGCCGTACATCGCGTTGTAGATGTGTCGCACGGCCTCACCGGAGGCGCCCGAGCCGGTACCGGCCTGGGCGATCGTCATGACGACCGTGTAGTCCTTGCTGTAGGTGGCGAGCCAGGACGTCGTCTGCTTGCCGTAGACCTCCGCGGTACCGGTCTTGGCGTGCAGCGGGATCTTGTCCTGCGGCCAGCCGCCGAACTTCCAGGCGGCGGTACCGCGGGTGACCACGCCTTCCAGTGCGGCGTCCATGCCCTTGATCGTGGCCTTGGTGACGGGCAGCCTGCCCTTGGGCTTGGGCTTGATCTCCTGCACGGTCCTGCCGTCGGGGCTGACGATCGCCTTGCCGATGGTCGGGGTGTACATGGTGCCGCCGTTGGCGAGCGCCCCGTAGATCACGGCCTCCTGGATCGGGGTGACGAGGGTGTCGCCCTGACCGATGGAGTAGTTGATCGAGTCGCCCTCGCGCATCTTGTTGCCCTCGAGGCAGTTCTCGTACGCGATCTTCTCGACGTAACTGCCGTCCTTCTTGCCGGACTTGCACCAGGAGTCCTTGTTGGCCTTCCAGTAGGACTCCTTCCACCGGCGGTCCGGGACCCGGCCGGTGACCTCGTTGGGCAGGTCGAGGCCGGTCTCCTTGCCGAGGCCGAACTGGTGGGCGGCCTTGTAGAAGAAGTCCTTGGGCTCACCCTTCTTCGGGTTGATGCCGCCGTCCTTCTTCCACTCCCGGTCGGCGAGGCCGTAGAAGACGGTGTCACAGGAGACTTCGAGGGCCCGGCCGAGCGAGATGGGGCCGAAGCTCTCCCCCTCGAAGTTCTTGAAGACCTGGCCGCCCACCGAGTACGAGCTGGTGCACGGGTAGCCGCCGTCCCACTCGTAGCCCGCCTCGACCGCTGCGGCCGTGGAGACCACCTTGAAGGTCGAACCGGGCGCGGACTGACCCTGTATGGCCCTGTTGAGCAGCGGGTAGTCCGAGTTCTTCCCGGTGAGCTTCCTGTAGTCCTTGGCGGAGATGCCGCCGACCCAGACGTTGGGGTCGTAGGCCGGGGCGGAGGCCATGGCGACGACCCGTCCGGTCTTGGCCTCCATCACGACGACGGCGCCGGAGTCGGCCTTGTAGTTCTCGCCGGTGATCTTGTCGAACTGGGTGCGGGCGATCTTCATCGCGTTGTTCAGTTCGTACTCGGCGACCCGCTGGACACGTGCGTCGATGCTGGTGACGAGGTTGGAGCCGGGCTGGGCCGCGTCCGCCTCGGCCTGGCCGATGACGCGGCCCAGGTTGTCGACCTCGTAGCGGGTGACGCCGGCCTTGCCGCGCAGTTCCTTGTCGTACTGCCGTTCCAGACCGCTGCGGCCGACCTGGTCGGAGCGCAGGTACGGCGAGTCGGTGTCCTGGGCCTTGGTGATCTCCGCGTCGGTGACCGGGGAGAGGTAGCCGAGGACCTGGGCGGTGTTGGCGTTGCCGGGGGCCGCGTAGCGACGCACGGCCTCGGGCTCGGCGGTGATGCCGGGGAAGTCCTCGGCGCGCTCGCGGATCTGCAGGGCCTGCTTGGCGGTGGCCTCGTCGGTGATGGGGATCGGCTGGTAGGGCGAGCCGTTCCAGCAGGGCTGCGGCGTCTTCGCGTCGCACAGCCGGACCTTCTGGGCGACCTCCTCGGGCTTCATGGCGAGGACGCCCGCGAGCTTGGCCAGGACCGCCTTGCCGTCGTCCCTCTGCTTCAGCAGCTCGGTGCGGGAGGCGGACACCACGAGGCGCGTCTCGTTGTCGGCCAGGGCCACCCCTCGCGCGTCCAGGATCGAGCCGCGCACGGCGGGTTCGACGACCTGCTGGACGTGGTTGCCGGAGGCCTCCTTGGCGTAGGCCGCGCCCTCCCGGATCTGCAGGTACCACAGGCGGCCGCCGAGGGTGCCGAGCAGGGAGAGGACGAGGATCTGGATCACGACGAGCCGGATCTGGACCCGTGGGGTCCGACCGGTCTCGGGAATGTTGGTCACTGCGGCTGTCTCCCCCTCTCAGTACGCGGACTCGGCGCGCGAACGTGTGTGCGCGGACGAATGATGAACGATCGGTCTGTGCGACCCCGTTCCGCCTGGACTTCCTCGTTCGGGTGATTCATCCACCGGCGCGCTCCGCGCGCGGACGCCCGCGTTCACAGCCGCTTGACCCCCTTGATGCGCCCGGCCCGGGTGGCCCTCGACCTGGCCGCCTTCAGCTTGAGCCCGCCACGCTGCCCGCCGATCCTCAGGCCCGTGCCCGAGGAGAGCCAGCCGGAGGAGATGTCGGGGCTCTTCGCGGCGGAGTTGGTCTCGGCGAGCGGGTCGTTGTCGGCGCGCCGCGCCAGGAACATGATCGCGGGGACCACGAACGGGGCGAGCAGCAGGTCGTACAGGGCGGCCGTGAACAGCAGCCCGGTGAGGCCGACATGACGGGCGGCGGTGTCGCCGACGAGGGCGCCGACCCCGGCGTACAGCAGGGTGGAGCCGACGGCGGCGGCGACGACCACGACCATCGGGCCGGTGGCCGACTTGATCTGCCCGGTCTCGGGCTTGATCAGCCCGGCGAGGTAGCCGATCACGCAGAGGACCAGGGCGTAGCGTCCGGCGGCGTGGTCGGCGGGCGGGGCGAGGTCGGCGAGCAGGCCGGCGCCGAAGCCGATGAGGGCGCCGCCGACATGGCCGTACACCATGGCCAGGCCCAGGACGGTGAGCAGGAGGAGGTCGGGGACGGCGCCCGGGAGGTGGAGGCGGGCGAAAACGCTCACCTGGATCACCAGGGCGACGACCACCAGCGGGACGGAGAGCAGGATCCGGTTGACGCGCATGGGGTTGTCAGCTCCTACTGCTGCTGGCCGTCTACGGGTGCGTTCGCGTTCGGTGTGACCGTGACGGTCACCGTCGGCGTGGGGACCGGTTTGGGCTTGGAGGGGAGCACGGTGTCGCGCGGATCCTTCTTCGGGGCCTCGACGACCACGCCCACGATGTCGAGCTTGGTGAAGCTGACGTACGGCGTGACGTAGAGGGTGCGGGTGAGGTCGCCGCCGGAGGGGTCGACGCGGGAGACGACGCCGACGGGGACGCCGGGCACGAAGGGCTTGTCGGCCTGCGAGCCGAAGGTGACCAGCCGGTCGCCCTTCTTCACGTCGGCCTTGCCGTTGAGGAGTTCGACGCGCAGCGGGCGGTCGCCCTGTCCGGAGGCGAAGCCGAGCTCGTCGGACGCCTCCATCCGGGTGCCGACGGTGAAGTCGGGATCGCTGGCCAGCAGCACGGTCGCGGTGTCCGGGCCGACGGTGGTGACCCGCCCGACCAGCCCGTCCCCGTTCAGGACCGTCATGTCGCGCTTGACGCCGTCGTTGGCGCCCACGTCGATGGTGATCGTCCAGGAGAATCCCTGGGCCGCTCCTATCGCGATGACCTCCGCGCCCTTGATGCCGTACTGGCCGGTGCCGGCGATCTTCAGCATCTTGTCGAGCTGCGCCAGCCGGCTGCGGTTGCGGTCGTCGCTGCCGAGCTTCGCCTTGAGCGCCGCGTTCTCCTTCTCCAGCGCGGTGAGCCGGTCATGACGTCCCCCGGAGTCACGGACGGCCGAGACGGCGTTCCCCACGGGGTCCACCGCCGACGACACGCCGTTCTCGATCGGGCCGAAGGCCGCGGCCGCGGCCTGCCGGGCGCCGTCGACAGGGGAGTCCTCCCCGCCCCGGATGTCCACCGTGATCAGCGCGAACGCTACGGCGATCAGCAGCACCAGGAGCAGCCGGCTCTCTCGTGTGTCCCTCACGTGCGGCGGCCGTGCCCTTCCTCGAGAGAAAAACCAAGAACAGGAATCAGGAAGCAGGTGTCGTAAAGCAGTTGTCAGGGAGCGGGTCGGGAATTGGGGTAGCCCCGGGCCAAGATGACCAAGGGCGCTTTATGGGAGCTTATGCCTCTATATCAACGATCCGCCGCACGAGAGGAGATCATCTCGTACGGCGGAATCGAAGCGTTACGTCATCTGCGCGGCGCCGCGTCCAGGACCTGCTGGAGCGCCTCGAACTCCTCGACGCACTTCCCGGAGCCGAGCGCCACGCTGTCCAGCGGGTCCTCGGCGATGTGGATGGGCATGCCGGTCTCCCGGCGCAGCCGCTCGTCCAGACCGCGCAGCAGAGCTCCGCCGCCGGTCAGAACGATTCCGCGGTCCATGATGTCGCCGGACAGCTCCGGCGGGCACTTGTCGAGCGTGGTCTTCACGGCGTCCACGATCGCGTTGACCGGTTCCTCGATCGCCTTGCGCACCTCGGCCGCCGAGATGACGACGGTCTTGGGCAGTCCGGAGACGAGGTCGCGGCCACGGATTTCGGTGTGCTGGTCGTCGTCGAGGTCGTAGGCGGAACCGATCGTGATCTTGATCTGCTCAGCCGTCCGCTCACCGAGGAGGAGCGAGTACTCCTTCTTGATGTGCTGGATGATCGAGCTGTCCAGCTCGTCACCCGCGACACGGATGGACTGGGCGGTGACGATGCCGCCGAGCGAGATGACCGCGACCTCCGTGGTGCCTCCGCCGATGTCCACCACCATGTTGCCCGTGGCCTCGTGGACCGGCAGGCCGGAGCCGATGGCCGCGGCCATGGGCTCCTCGATGATGTGCACCTGGCGGGCGCCGGCCTGGGTCGACGCCTCGATGACGGCACGGCGCTCGACGCCCGTGATGCCCGAGGGCACACAGACGACGACTCGCGGCCGAGCCAGATACCTCCGCTTGTGGATCTTCAGGATGAAGTAGCGGAGCATCCGCTCGGTGATCTCGAAGTCGGCGATCACGCCGTCCTTCAGCGGACGCACGGCAACGATGTTGCCGGGCGTGCGCCCGATCATCTTCTTGGCTTCGGCGCCGACCGCGAGGATGCCACCGGTGTTGGTGTTGATCGCGACGACGGACGGCTCGTTGAGTACGATCCCGCGACCCCTGACGTACACCAGCGTGTTGGCGGTCCCGAGGTCGACAGCCATGTCACGGCCGATGAACGACATTGAGTTCCCCATCAGGATTCGACTGGCCTTCCATGAGCTTTGAGGGCTTATCAGGTCGGCGAGGTGGGTGCTGTGACGTGAAGGCTTCCATCGTAAACGCGCCTGCACGAACACTGCGGAGCGGTCTCCGCCATTGTTTGCAGATGCTGTGTGGGTTCGCTTCTGGAGACGGGCGTTCGGGGGCTCACGTTCCCTCGATCGCCCGCTTCAGACCCTTTCGCGGCCGTCCGGGGTCAGGCTCGACCGGGGAAGAAGATCTTGACCTCGCGCTCGGCGGACTCCTCGGAGTCGGACGCGTGGATCAGGTTCTCGCGGACGATGACGCCGTAGTCGCCGCGGATGGAGCCGGGGGCGGCGGCGATCGGGTCGGTCGGACCGGCCAGCGCGCGCACGCCCTCGATGACCCGCTCGCCCTCGACGATCAGCGCGACGACCGGGCCGGACGCCATGAACTCCACCAACGGCTCGTAGAAGGGCTTGCCCTTGTGCTCACCGTAGTGCTGCTCCAGCGTGTCCTGGTCCAGCGTGCGCAGCTCCAGCGCGGTGATCTTCCAGCCGGCCTTGCGCTCGATACGGCTGATGATCTCGCCGGTCAGGCCACGACGGACGGCGTCGGGCTTGAGCAGGACGAGGGTGCGCTGGCTCACGAGGGGGCTCCTTCTACTGCCGGTGTTCCGGCGCCGGTGCTCTGGCGCCTGCAGGTGCGGTGGGATGAGGTTACAGGTCGGGTCCGGGCGCTCGTCACGCAGCGTCAGCGGTATCCGCAGAGGTGGCGGAGGCCTGCGCGGCGAAGCGGGCCTTGGCCTCGTCGACCTTTCTGCCGTAGTGCACCGACGCCCACCACAGCGCCCCGAAGAGCACGCCCATGAAGAACATGATGGGGACGAAGAAGCCGGACGCGACGAGGGCGATCTGCAGCGCCCAGCCGAGGGCGACGCCGCCGGGCCGGGTGACCATGCCGCACAGCAGCACGCTGAACAGCATGGCGACGCCGCAGACCGTCCACACCGTGGTCATGGACAGGTCGGAGTCCTTCATGGCGACCAGGCCGGCGAATCCGATGACGAAGAACTCGCCGATCAGGGTCGAGGAGCAGAGCGTACGCATGGCGGGCCTCAGCCCTTCCCGAGGAGCAGCCGCGCCTCGCCGACGGTGATGACGGAACCGGTGACCAGGACGCCTCCGCCGGAGAACTCGCCCTCCTCCTCGGAGAGGGTGATCGCCGCCTCCAGGGCGTCGGGCAGCCGCGGCTCGACCTGGACGCGGTCGTCGCCGAACACCTCGACGGCGATCGCGGCGAGCTCGTCGGCGTCCATCGCACGGTGGCTGGTGTTCTGCGTGATCACGACCTCGGCGAAGATCGGCTCGAAGGCTTCCAGGAGTCCGCGCACGTTCTTGTCGCCGCTGGCTCCGACCACGCCGATCAGCCGGGAGAAGTCGAACGCCTCCCCCACGGCCTCCGCGGTGGCCCGCGCGCCGGCCGGGTTGTGGGCGGCGTCCAGGACGACGGTCGGGGACCGGCGGACGACTTCGAGACGGCCCGGCGAGGTGACGGCGGCGAAGGCCTTGCGGACGGTGTCGATGTCCAGCGGCTCGGGCCGCTGGGAGCCGACGCCGAAGAACGCCTCGACGGCGGCGAGCGCGACGGCCGCGTTGTGGGCCTGGTAGGGCCCGTGCAGGGGCAGGTACACCTCGGGGTACTCGCCGCCCAGCCCGCGCAGGGTGACCAGCTGTCCGCCCACGGCGACCTGGCGGGCGACGACCCCGAACTCCAGCCCCTCCCGGGCCACGGTCGCGTCGACCTCGACGGCCTTCTTCAGCAGCACCTGGGCCGCGTCGACCGGCTGCTGGGCCAGGATGACGGTGGCGTCCTGCTTGACGATCCCGCTCTTCTCGGCGGCGATCTCGGCGGTCGTCTCCCCGAGCCGGTCGGTGTGGTCCAGGTCGATGGGCGTGACCACGGCCACGTCGCCGTCGATGACGTTGGTGGCGTCCCAGGAGCCGCCCATGCCCACTTCCACGACGGCGACGTCCACCGGCGCGTCGGCGAAGGCGGCGTACGCCATGCCGGTGAGCACCTCGAAGAAGGACAGGCGGTACTCCTGCATGGAGTCGACCATGTCGACGTACGGCTTGACGTCCAGGTACGTCTCGATGAACCGCTCAGCGGAGATCGGCGCGCCGTCGAGGCTGATCCGCTCGGTGATCGACTGCACGTGCGGGCTCGTGTACCGGCCGGTGCGCAGCTCGAAGGCGCCGAGCAGGGCCTCGATCATGCGGGCGGTGGAGGTCTTGCCGTTCGTCCCCGTGATGTGGATCGACGGGTAGGAGCGCTGCGGGTCCCCCAGCACGTCCATCAGCGCGGCGATCCGCCCGACGGAGGGCTCCAGCTTCGTCTCGCCCCAGCGGGTGGCCAGCTCCGCCTCGACCTCGCGCAGGGCCTTGTCGACCTCGGGGTCCTCGGGGCGCGCGGGCACATCGGCCTGCGGTACGCCGCCCTGGGTGCGCAGGGTGCGGCTGCCGGCCTCGATGACCGCGAGATCGGGGTCGCGGTCGGTCTCCTCGGCGATGATCTCGTCGAAGGGATCGAGGGGGTCGAAGGGGGCGGGCAGGTCGTCGTGGTTGCCGTTCGGGGGGAGCTCGCTCACGGAGCCAGTCTACGGACGGCCGCTGACGGAGGTGGGCGAAGGCCCCCGGAACCGTGCGGTCCCGGGGGCCTTCGCCGTCGTCGCGTCCCCCCGACGCCTCACGCCTGCGGCAGACGCTCCAGCTGGCTCTGGATGCGGGCGATGTCCTCGTCCGCCTTGGCGAGGCGGGTGCGGATCTTGTCGACCACGTTGTCCGGGGCCTTCGCGAGGAACGCCTCGTTGCCGAGCTTGGCGCCCGCCTGGGCCTTCTCCTTCTCGGCCGCGGCCAGATCCTTGGCCAGGCGCTTGCGCTCCGCGGCCACGTCGATCGTGCCGGACAGGTCCAGTGCGACCGTGGCGCCCGCGACCGGCAGGGTCGCCGTCGCGGAGAAGTCCTCGCCCTCCGGCTGCAGGCGCAGCAGCTGGCGGACGGCGGTCTCGTGCGCCGCGAACGGCGTGCCGTCGAGGGTCAGCCGGGCCGGGACGCGCTGACCGGGCTGCAGGCCCTGGTCGGCGCGGAAACGGCGGACCTCGGTGATGACCGACTGGAGGCTCTCGATCTCCTTCTCGGCGGCCGCGTCCCGGAAGCCGCTGTCCTTCGGCCACTCGGCGACGACGACGGACTCGCCGCCGGTCAGCGTGGTCCACAGCGTCTCCGTGACGAACGGGACGATCGGGTGGAGCAGCCTCAGGGTGACGTCGAGGACCTCGCCGAGGACACGGCCGGAGACCTTCGCGGGCTCGCCGCCGGCCATGAACGTCGTCTTGGACAGCTCGACGTACCAGTCGAAGACCTCGTCCCAGGCGAAGTGGAACAGCGCGTCGGAGAGCTTCGCGAACTGGAAGTCCTCGTAGAGCGCGTCGACTTCGGCGACGACGGAGTTGAGGCGGGAGAGGATCCAGCGGTCGGTCGCCGACAACTTCTCGGCGTCCGGCAGCGGGCCGTCGACCGTGGCGCCGTTCATCAGGGCGAAGCGGGTGGCGTTCCAGATCTTGTTGGCGAAGTTGCGCGAGCCCTGGACCCAGGCCTCGCCGATCGGGACGTCGACACCCGGGTTGGCGCCGCGCGCGAGGGTGAAGCGGAGCGCGTCGGAGCCGTACTTGTCCATCCAGTCCAGCGGGTTGACCGTGTTGCCGAAGGACTTCGACATCTTCTTGCCGAACTGGTCGCGGACCATGCCGTGCAGGGCGATGGTGTGGAACGGCGGGGTCCCGTCCATCGCGTACAGGCCGAACATCATCATCCGGGCGACCCAGAAGAAGAGGATGTCGTAGCCGGTGAGCAGGACGGAGTTCGGGTAGAACTTCGCGAGCGACTCGGTCTGTTCGGGCCAGCCGAGCGTGGAGAACGGCCACAGACCGGAGGAGAACCAGGTGTCGAGGACGTCGGTGTCCTGACGCCAGCCCTCACCGGTGGGGACCTCGTCGTCGGGGCCGACGCAGACGACCTCGCCGTCGGGGCCGTACCAGACGGGAATGCGGTGCCCCCACCACAACTGCCGCGAGATGCACCAGTCGTGCAGGTTGTCGACCCAGTCGAAGTAGCGCTTCTCCATCTCCTGCGGATGGATCTTGACACGGCCGTCGCGGACGGCGTCGCCGGCCGCCTTCGCCAGCGGGCCGACCTTGACCCACCACTGCATGGACAGTCGCGGCTCGATGGTCGTCTTGCAGCGCGAGCAGTGGCCGACGGAGTGGACGTACGGGCGCTTCTCGGCGACGATCCGGCCCTCGGCACGCAGGGCGGCGACGATGGCGGAGCGGGCCTCCAGCCGGTCCAGGCCCTGGAAGGGGCCATGGGCGGTGATGACGGCGTGCTCATCCATGATGGTGAGCGACGGCAGGTCGTGGCGCTGGCCGATCTCGAAGTCGTTCGGGTCGTGCGCCGGGGTCACCTTGACCGCGCCGGTGCCGAACTCGGGGTCGACATGCGTGTCGGCGACGACCGGGATGAAGCGGTCGGTCAGCGGGAGGCGGATCTCCTTGCCGACCAGGTGCCGGTAGCGCTCGTCGTCCGGGTGGACGGCGACGGCCGTGTCGCCGAGCATCGTCTCCGCGCGGGTGGTGGCGACGACGATGGTGTCGTCCCCCTCGCCGTACTTCATGGAGACGAGCTCGCCGTCGTCGTCCTGGTACTCGACCTCGATGTCCGAGATCGCCGTCAGACAGCGCGGGCACCAGTTGATGATGCGCTCGGCGCGGTAGATGAGCTCGTCGTCGTAGAGCCGCTTGAAGATGGTCTGGACGGCCTGAGACAGCCCTTCGTCCATGGTGAAGCGCTCACGCGACCAGGCGACGCCGTCGCCCAGACGACGCATCTGGCCGCTGATCTGGCCGCCCGACTCGCCCTTCCATCGCCAGACGCGCTCGACGAACGCCTCCCGGCCGAGATCGTGACGGGACTTGCCCTCCTTGCCCAGTTCGCGCTCGACGACGTTCTGCGTGGCGATGCCGGCGTGGTCCATACCCGGCTGCCAGAGCGTCTCGAAGCCCTGCATGCGCTTGCGGCGGGTGAGCGCGTCGATGAGCGTGTGCTCGAAGGCGTGCCCCAGGTGCAGGCTGCCCGTGACGTTCGGCGGGGGGATGACGATGGTGTACGGAGGCTTCTCGCTCTTGGCGTCGGCCTCGAAGTAGCCCCGCTCCACCCAGCGCTCGTACAGCGGCCCCTCTACGTCGGCCGGCGCGTACTGGGTCGGCAGTTCGGTGTGGGGCGCTGATGGCTGCTGCTGAGCGTTCTCGGTCACGGGCCCAGTTTAGGGGTGTCACCGCGCGGTCCCGAAACGTGTTTCCTCTGTAACGGTGGGGCCCCCGCCGCCGTGCAGGTGTGGGCTTTGAGCCAGGATGTGAAAAACGCATAAGCATCTGGAGGGGAACCCAGGAATGAGTCACAACCAGCCGGGCCCGTACGGCGGGCAGCCCCAGCAGCCCGGACCGTACGGGCAGCCCGGTCCGTACGGTCAGCCGCCGCAGGCGCCGCAGCCCGGCTACGGCTACCCCCAGCAGCCTCCCGCCCCGCAGCCCGGCTACGGCTACCCGGCGCAGCCCCCGCAGGGCGTGCCCCCGCAGACCCCGCCCTACGGGCAGCAGCCGCCGTACGGCCAGCCCCCGTACGGTCAGCAGCCGCCCTACGGCCAGCCTCCCTACGGCGTCCCGCAGCCGCCGGCGGGCGGCCGCGGCAAGAAGACGGCCGGCATCGTCGTCGGCGCGGTCGCTGTCGTCGCCGCGATCGGCGTGGGCGCGTACTTCGTGATCGGCGGAGGCGGCGGCGCCGGCGGTCTCAAGGACGACGGCGCGCACAAGCTGACCACCCCGGGGACCGCCCTCACCGACTACAACCGGGTCTCGAACGACGGTGCGAGCGCCGGCAAGGACTCGGCCGCCGACCTGGCCAAGACCGGTGTCCAGGACGGCAAGTCCGTGATCGGCGTCTACACGACGGCGGACCTGAGCGGATACGACCCGGCCGACCCGAGCACCGCGCCCGACGCGTCCGAGCTGGCCACCTCCAAGACCATCACCTTCGCCGGCGCCTACGGCACGATCGCCGACCCGCAGAAGACGCTGGACCTGTTCTTCGCCAACTTCAAGAAGTCGTCCGAGGCGAGCTCTTCCGGCTCCGCCGGCGCCGAGAAGGGCGAGCTGGTGGGCGAGCCCGAGAAGGCCGACCTGGACGGCGCGGTCATGAAGTGCCAGGCGGCCAAGGGGAAGAACGCGGTCACCAAGCAGGAGAAGACCGACTGGTTCTGCGCCTGGGCGGACTACAGCACCATCGCCATGGTGTCGCCGGGCGACGCCACGAAGGGCGTCACCAAGGACGTCGCGATCGACATCACCACGAAGCTGCGCGACCAGATCCGCGTCGGGGTGTGACGCGGCGGCCCGCGTGCATCGGCCGTACGAGGAAGGGCCCCGGTCGGGGATGACCGGGGCCCTTCCTCGTACGGATGCCGCCTAGGCGGTCTTCGCCTCGCCCGGCCCGCGGCCGCCGCGGGCGTCGCGGGGGATCAGGGTCGGGTTGACGTTGGAGAGCACCACGTCCGCCGTGATGACGACGCGTGCCACGTCCTTGCGCGACGGGACCTCGTACATCACCGCCTGGAGGACCTCCTCCATGATGGCGCGCAGGCCGCGGGCGCCGGTCTGGCGGAGGATGGCCTGGTCGGCGATGGCCTCCAGGGCCTCGCGCTCGAAGTCCAGCTCCACGCCGTCGAGTTCGAAGAGCCGCTGGTACTGCTTGACGAGCGCGTTGCGCGGCTCGATCAGGATCTGCAGGAGCGCCTCGCGGTCCAGGTTGTGGACCGAGGTGATGACCGGCAGACGGCCGATGAACTCCGGGATCATGCCGAACTTGACCAGGTCCTCGGGCATGACGGCCTCGAACTGGTCCTTGGACTCCAGCTCGCGCTTGGAGCGGATCGTCGCGCCGAAGCCGATGCCCTTGGCGCCGGCCCGGGTCTCGATGATCTTCTCCAGCCCCGAGAACGCGCCGCCCACGATGAACAGCACGTTGGTGGTGTCGATCTGGATGAACTCCTGGTGCGGGTGCTTGCGGCCGCCCTGCGGCGGGACCGAGGCGGTGGTGCCCTCCAGGATCTTCAGCAGCGCCTGCTGGACGCCCTCGCCCGACACGTCGCGCGTGATGGAGGGGTTCTCGCTCTTCCTCGCGACCTTGTCGATCTCGTCGATGTAGATGATCCCGGTCTCGGCCTTCTTGACGTCGTAGTCGGCGGCCTGGATCAGCTTCAGCAGGATGTTCTCGACGTCCTCGCCGACGTAACCGGCCTCGGTGAGGGCCGTGGCGTCGGCGATCGCGAACGGGACGTTCAGCATGCGCGCCAGGGTCTGCGCGAGCAGCGTCTTGCCCGAGCCCGTGGGGCCGAGCAGGAGGATGTTGGACTTCGCCAACTCGATGGCGTCCTCGCGGCTTTGGGCTCCGCCGTTCTCACCGGCCTGGACGCGCTTGTAGTGGTTGTACACCGCGACCGACAGAGCCTTCTTGGCGGGCTCCTGGCCCACCACGTAGCCCTCGAGGAACTCGTAGATCTCGCGCGGCTTGGGGAGTTCCTCCCAGCGGACCTCGCTCGTCTCCGCGAGTTCTTCCTCGATGATCTCGTTGCAGAGGTCGATGCACTCGTCGCAGATGTACACACCGGGCCCTGCGATGAGCTTCTTGACCTGCTTCTGGCTCTTGCCGCAGAACGAGCACTTGAGCAGATCGCCGCCGTCACCGATGCGTGCCACGGTGTGCTTCCCCTTCGCCTGGGAGACGACTGGACGCTTACGAATCCAGCGGCTCCTGGTGCTGCCTTATTCCGACGGTACCTTGCCTGGCCCCCCGTTCGGGCCCCCCTTGGCACGGTTCACTGCGACGTGGACCGTGTCACACCGTGCCGAGGGGGCCCGAACGGGACGACTCCGAACGTCAACGCAGAGACTCGTTGTTCATCTTCCGGGTGGAGATGATCTGGTCGATCAGGCCGTACGACAGCGCGTCCTCGGCCGTGAGGATCTTGTCGCGCTCGATGTCCTCGCGGATCTTCTCGATCGGCGTGGTCGAGTGCTTGGCCAGCATGTCCTCCAGCTGCGCGCGCATCCGGAGGATCTCGTTGGCGGCGATCTCCAGGTCGGAGACCTGACCGCGGCCGGTCTCACTGTACGGCTGGTGGATCAGCACGCGCGCGTTCGGCAGCGCCATCCGCTTGCCCGGCGTGCCGGCGGCCAGCAGGATCGCGGCGGCGGAGGCCGCCTGGCCCATGCAGACCGTCTGGATGTCGGGCTTCACGAACTGCATGGTGTCGTAGATCGCGGTCAGCGCCGTGAAGGAGCCGCCGGGGCTGTTGATGTAGACCGAGATGTCCCGGTCGGGGTCCATCGACTCCAGGCACAGCAGCTGCGCCATGACGTCGTTGGCGGAGGCGTCGTCGATCTGCACGCCGAGGAAGATCACGCGCTCCTCGAACAGCTTCGCGTACGGGTCGTACTCGCGGATGCCCTGGGAGGTGCGCTCGACGAAGCGCGGGATGACGTAGCGGGACTCGGCGCGGGGTCCGGTGTATTCGGCCTCGGTGCGGGCGTAGATGCCGCTGCCGGGGAAGTCGTTCACGGTGTCTCCTGAAAAGGGGGCTGGGGCGGTGGCTGGAGGGGCTGGAGAGGGGCTCCGACGGCTTCCGGGGCCCCCGGCGCCCGCTGGGAGGCTCCGGGTGGCCCGGGAGCCCCGGGGGGCTTCCTGGGCCTCCGGGAGGCCTCAGCGGACTTCTGGGGCGCCGGAAGGGGTCAGGGGCTCAGGGAGCTCCGGGGAGCGCCCTGGGCGGCCCTGCCGCCGTCAGGGGTGACCCTCAGGCCGCCCCGGTACCGCCGCCGCCCGGCATGCCGGCGGCCGTCGGGATGACGTCGTCGATGAGGCCGTACTCCTTGGCCTCGAACGCGTCGAACCACCGGTCGCGGTCCGAGTCGCGGGTGATCTGCTCGACCGACTGGCCGGTGTGCTGCGAGGTCAGCTCCGCCATGCGCTTCTTGGTGTGCAGCAGCCGCTCGGCGTGGATCTTGATGTCCGAGGCCGACCCGGCCAGGCCCGCGGAGGGCTGGTGGATCAGGATCTCGGCGTTCGGCAGCGCGAAGCGCTTGCCGGGGGTGCCCGCGCTGAGCAGGAACTGGCCCATGGAGGCGGCCAGGCCCATGGCGATGGTCACCACGTCGTTCTTGATGAACTGCATGGTGTCGTAGATCGCCATGCCGGCCGTGATGGAGCCGCCGGGGCTGTTGATGTAGAGGTAGATGTCCTTGTCCGGGTCGGCGGCAAGGAGCAGCAACTGTGCGGTGATCTTGTTGGCGATGTCGTCGTCGACCGCCTGGCCGAGGAAGATGATCCGCTCGCCGAGCAGCCGGTTGTAGACCTGGTCGCCGAGGCCACCGATGGAAGGCTCGCCGGCGGCGGAGGGCATCAGATTCGTCACGTATCCACCTGCTCGTCTTACGACGGCGCCGGGCCGTCTCACGTGTACTGCCTGGGGCTCGGGGACTCCCCTGCCCTCGTACTCATGGACCCTAACGCGCGGGTCCCGTCGGGGAATCCCGGAGAGGAGAGTGTTCGCCGGGGGCGTAGTCGCCCGGGGGCGCGGACGACGGAGGGGCCCCGGAGCGATCGCCGCTCCGGGGCCCCTCGTGCTCTGCGTCAGAGGCGACGCGAGGCCCTTCAGCTCTCGGTCTTCTCCTCGGAGGACTCCGTCTCGGAGGTCTCCGCCTCGGCGGCGGCCTCCGCGGGCTCCGTGCTCTCGTCGTCCTCGTCGTCCAGGTCGATGACCTCGCCGTTGGTGTCCTTCACCGTGGCGGACTCGACGACCGTGGCCAGCGCCTTGCCGCGGGCGACCTCGCCGACCAGCAGCGGGACCTGACCGCCCTCGACGACCGCCTGGGCGAACTGGTCGGGGGACATGCCGGAGGAGGCGGCACGGCGCATGAGGTGCTCGGTGAGCTCCTCCTGGTTGACGTTCAGCTTCTCGCGCTTGACGAGCTCGTCGAGCACGAACTGGGTCTTGATGCCCTTGACCGCGGCCTCACGGGTCTCGGTCTCGAACTCCTCGGCGGTCTTGCCCTGGATCTCCAGGTACTTGTCGAGGTCGAGGCCCATCTGGCCGAGCTGGTGGTGCTCCAGGTTGTGCTTGCGGGTGTTGACCTCGTCCTCGAGGAGCTTCTCGGGGACGGGCACCTCGACGAGCTCCAGCAGCTTCTCCAGGACGCGCTCCTGGGCCTGCGTGGCCTGGTCGTACTGCTTCATGTTCTCGAGGCGCTTGCGGCTGTCGGCCTTCAGCTCGTCGAGGGTGTCGAACTCGGAGGCGAGCTGCGCGAACTCGTCGTCCAGCTCGGGGAGCTCACGGGCGGCGACCTGGGTGACCTTGACGGTGACCTCGGCCTCCTTGCCGGCCGCGGAGCCGCCCTTCAGCTCGGAGGTGAAGGTGGTCTCGCCACCGGCCTCCAGGCCCTTGACGGCCTCGTCGATGCCGTCCAGCAGCTCACCGGAGCCGATGGTGTAGGAGACGCCGCTCGCGACGCCGTCCTCCAGGATTTCGCCGTCGACCTTGGCCTCCAGGTCCACCGTCACGACGTCGCCGTCCTCGGCGGCGCGCTCGACCGGGGAGGTCGAGGCGAAGCGCTCGCGGAGCTGCTCGACCGACTTGTCGATGTCTTCTTCGGTGACCTCGACGGCGTCGACCTCGACCTCGATGGAGGAGAAGTCCTCGGGGAGCTCCAGGGCGGGACGCACGTCGACCTCGGCGGTGAAGTTCAGCGTCTCGCCGTCCTTCAGCTCCGTGATGTCGACCTCGGGCTGGCCGAGGACGTCGATCTCCGCCTCGTTGACCGCCTCCGTGTAGAACTTCGGCAGCGCGTCGTTGACGGCCTCCTCCAGCACGGCGCCACGGCCGAAGCGCTGGTCGATGACCCGGGCGGGGATCTTGCCCTTGCGGAAGCCCTTCACCGTGACCTGCTGGTTGATCTTCTTGTACGCCGCGTCGAGGCTGTCCTTGAGCTCCTCGAAGGGCACCTCGATGCTGAGCCGAACCCGGGTCGGGTTCAGGGTCTCCACGGCGCTCTTCACGGTTCGGTCTCCTTGGGGGCTGACTTCTTGGTTTCTACCGGAGCCAGACCGGCTCCGATGGATTCGCCGCCCGGAGGACTTCGGAGAACGAGGACGCACGGGCGTGCAGCTTGCATAGTAACGGCAGCGACGACACGCCCCAAAGGCGATCAAGCGAGGTGACCGCACAGGTGGCCGGTGACGGTCGGCGACGACCGCGGCCGATGGTCGGGGTGGCGGGATTTGAACCCACGGCCTTCCGCTCCCAAAGCGGACGCGCTACCAAGCTGCGCCACACCCCGTCTGGTGCGACACGTAGGCTACATGCCCGCAGGCCCTCTGACCGCCGCATTCACCGAGCCTTCGGGCGGTGCGCGACGGGGGCGGGAAAAGGCGGTGTGCGACACAGGCCGCCGACCCGCTACGATGCCTGCAGTGCCGCGGTCCACTGACCTGCGGCGCGGTGTGTGCGGGCGTAGCTCAATGGTAGAGCACTAGTCTTCCAAACTAGCTACGCGGGTTCGATTCCCGTCGCCCGCTCTGTACGGCTCAGGGCCGGGCGGAGAGTGAATTCTCCGCCCGGCCCTTATCCTTTTCCGGCGCCGTGTTCAGTCCGGCACGGCCCCCGCGTCCCCGGGCGTCCCCCGCGTACCTCTTGGGCTTCGGATCTTTCTTTTCCATCGGCTTCGGTTCCGGCTTCGGCTTCGGCTTCTTCTTCCGACCCTTGGCGACGCGACCGCTCACCGGGGTCGGCTCCCGGCATCGCTGCACGGCTTGGACCACAGCCGACCGACGCCGCCCACCGACGACCGTGCGCACGTGATCGCCGGACGAGGCCAAATCGCGACCTACTGGGATCCCGTCAGATTCGCTCACACTCAAACACATGGGGGCGATTCGGGATCGTGACCAGTTGGCATGCCATCGCTGCGGGGGGACGGACCACACCGTGCGTGAGCGCGGGCGGTTCGGCCTCATGGCGAGCTACTGCGAGAGGTGCTGGAACACCTTCGCCAACGAGATGGCCGAAGCCGACGGGGCCACAGCCGCGCCGAGACCGGATCCCGAACCCGACGACGTGGCATGGATCGGGCCACTGATGTGCCACGAATGCGGCGCATCGGTCCGCGTATATCCCACCAACTACGACCGGTGGGTGAGCCTCGCCATGATGGAGTTGCCCGCCAAGGACGTCCCAGAGGCCTTCAGATGGCGTCTGACGAGGCTTCCGGGCCGATCCCCCGTCCCCACGGACATCGTGGCCGTACGGGTCCGTGGAATCGATCCGCTGCCGAGCGAGCCCGTCGTGCCGGCTCACCGCATGATGTGCGTCCCCGAGTGGGGCGAGCCGTAGATCACGTCAGCCGCGTCCGCTCCCCCGCACCGCTACCGCCCGCGCTGCGCCGTCGGCACGCTCAGGCGCGGTCCGTCAGCTCCTCCGCGAACACCTGCGACAGGGGCTGCGGTCCCACGTACTGCTGGCAGTTGCACTGGCCGGCCTCGAAACGCAGCGGCTTCTTGTTCTCGTCCCAGGCCGTCGGCACCTCGACGCGCTCATGGCACCGGCCCTGCTTGTCGTGCTTGGCGAGATGGTGCGTGCAACCGCACACCGGCTCCGGCGACTTGTGCGCCGCTTCGAGGGCCAGGCGCTCCTGCTTCGCCGCCTCCAACAGCTGCAGCTTGCGCTCATGCCGATTACGCAGCGCGGTGCGGACGTTGTCGGCCACCCACGCGAAGCCGCCCGTCCAGAAGATGATCAAAACCCACCAGAACCAGTCCATCGACCGCCCCTTCCCCGTGTCCTGCCGATGACCAGCCTAGGGCCTTGTCATGCAAGGCTCAGATACTTCCCGCGTGACGCTCGGGTCGAGCCCAGAAAACCTTCATGCCTTCTGGTCGCGGGCGTCGCGCGCCCGTGGAACCTGCCATGCTCGTCCTGGATCGCGGGAGGACGGAGTACGGGTGCGCAGGCCGGCAGGTCCGGTGATCCTGATCGCGGTGACGGGTCTCGCCTTCGGGCTCGTCCTCGGACCTCCGGCCGGGCGGGAGGGCGTGGAGCGATCCGTGCGCTTCGCCCTCGTGTCGGGCCGTTTCGTGGCGATCGGCGGCAGCGCGCGACCGATCTCCCCCGACAGGCCGACGGGCGAGGCGGAAGGCGAACCGGCGGACGGGTCGGCGGACGAACCGACCCAGGTCTCCGAGCAGTCGGCGACGCTCCAGTCGGTCACCCCTCACCCCCTCGTCGCACCCGGGCGCACGAGGCCGCCTCAGAAGTTGATCGAGTTGATCGTGTCGGCGAGGGAGTTGAGGAAACGGTTGATCGACGGGGCCATGCCGGTCGAGGCCAGGAAGAAGCCGAACAGGATGGCGACGATGGCCGGCCCCGCCTTGATCGACCCTCCTCGGATCAGCACGACCAGGATGATCGCCAACAGCAGCACCACTGACAGTGAAATGGCCACAACTGATCACACGCCCTCGGTCGGTCCGCACTCCCGAGACCATCGTGCCACCAACCCGGCCTCCCTATGCGGCCCGTGACGCATCATTGCGACGCCGTCCCCGGCCCCGGGCGCTCCACGCGGCAATTCGGGGCCCTGTCCGCACAGGAATTGGGGCGGTTGGTTTCCGCATCCACACAACGTGTGCGCAGGTAATTCGAATAATGACCGGTGCCGCGTCAACTACGGCCCCACAACCGGCGTTATGCACCTTTTAGTCGGTATGAATCGTGACATCACGGTCGGTCAGAGGTTACCGGTGCCGATCGATCACACGTCCGGGAGGTGAATAACAAGGAATGACCTGGCGTGTTTTACGAATACGCGGGCACGAGGCTAGGGTGCATCGAATGTTCCACGCCGCCTCGTCTCTCGTTCCGAGCTCCCGCTCGCCCCAGAACCAGAACGATCAGCACGATCAGCACGACGGTCGACAGGACGATCACCATGACCGGGCCCCCGGCGGGTCCGGCTCCGGCCGCCCCGAGGACAGACCGGCCGAGCGGCCGTCCCCGCGGCCCGGCGCGCAGCGTGACGCGTTCTTCGACAACGCCAAGTACCTGGCGATCGTGCTGGTGGCGCTGGGTCACGCCTGGGAGCCCCTCAAGGGCGACAGCCGGGCGCTGCAGGCGGCGTACATGCTCGTGTACACCTTCCACATGCCGGCGTTCATCGTCATCTCCGGGTTCTTCTCGCGGAGCTTCGACGGGAGCCCCGAGCGGCTGAAGCGGCTGATCACGGGCGTCGCGGTGCCGTACGTCGTCTTCGAGACCGCCTATCCGGTCTTCCGCCGTTACGTCGATCACCTCCCGACCCAGGACATCAGCCTTCTCGACCCCTGGTACCTGACCTGGTTCCTGTGCGCGCTGTTCATCTGGCGGCTCACCACCCCCGTCTGGAAGCTCGTCCGCCATCCACTGCCCCTCGCGCTGGGCGTCGCCATGCTGGCCTCCGTCACCCCGGCCATCGGCGACGACCTCGACCTGCAGCGGGTTCTGCAGTTCCTGCCGTTCTTCGTGCTGGGGCTGTGCCTCGAACCCCGCCACTTCCGGCTGGTGCGCCGCCGCTCGGTGCGGATCGCGGCCGTGCCCGTGTTCGCGCTGGCGCTGGCCTTCACCTGGTGGGCGGTGCCCCGGATGAACGGCGGCTGGCTCTACCACCGCGACTCCGCGCAGGAGTTGGGCGCTCCCTGGTGGGCCGGACCCGTCATGCAGCTCGCGCTGTTCGGCTGCTCGCTGCTGCTGACGGTCTGCTTCTTCTCCTGGGTGCCGGGCCGCACGATGTGGTTCACCGCGCTCGGCGCGGGAACGCTCTACGGCTATCTGCTGCACGGCTTCCTGATCAAGGGCGCCGACTACCGGGGCGTGTTCGACCAGCCCGCGCTGCACCGGCCGCTGGGTGTGGTCGCCGTCAGCATCGCTGTGGCCGTGGCCGTCACCCTGCTGTGCACCCCGCCCGTACGGCGTGTCTTCCGGTTCGTGATGGAGCCGAAGATGGCGTGGGCCTTCAAGCCCGACGCCGCCGAACTCGCCCGCGAACGAGCCCGGCGACAGTCGGGTCAGGACCAGCAGGAGCAGTGGCAGGGGCGGACGCGGGAGGCGGAGGCGGAGCGGCGCGAGCGGGTCGGGGTTCAGGAACGCTGATCCGTGAGGCCGAGCAGTGCGCGCATCCGTGCGTACTTCTCGGTCAGCCGCGTGCGGGTGGGCGCATCCAGGGCTGCCAGGCGCGCCGGGTCCGCGTTGTGCGCCAGATCCGCCTCCTTCACCAGCAGTGCGCCCGGCGTGGCCAGAATGCGGGCCGCGTACGCCTCGGGCGTCTCCCCCGCCCGCTTGGTGACCGCCAGGACGACCGCCTTCGTGCGGTCGCTCAGGTCGGCTGCCGTCAGCCAGGCCTCGGACAGGGCGTCGTCCTCGACGGCGTCGTGCAGCCAGGCGGCCGCGATCTGGTCGGCGTCGCCGCCCCGCGCGCGGACGCCCTCCGCGACCGCCCGGAGGTGTTCGGCGTAGGGCCGGCCCGCCTTGTCGGTCTGCCCCGCGTGGGCGGTGCGGGCCAGGGTCTCGATCTCGGGCAGGGTGAGCATGGCGGGGTCCCCCTCGGACAGGGCTCGGGCCGGATCGGCCGGGCTCAGGACAGCGGCGCCGACGCGGCTGTCGGGCCCTCGCGGCAGATCAGCAGCAGGGCCCGGTCGTCGTTGACGTCCTTCGCCACGGCCTCGATCAGGTGCCAGGCGGCGCCCTGGAAGCCGCCGGCGACGTAGCGGTCGGCCTCGCCGGTGAGACGGTCGATGCCCTCGACGATGTCCCGGTCGGACGTCTCCACCAGGCCGTCGGTGAAGAGCATCAGCACGTCTCCGGGGCGCAGCGAGCCCTTCACCGGGTCGAACTGGGCGCCGTCGTACACCCCGAGCAGGGGGCCTTCGGCGGCCTTCTCCTCCCAGCGGCCGCTGCCCGCGCTGAGCTGGAGGCCCGGCGGGTGGCCGGCCGAGTAGAGCTCGTAGTCGCCGGAGTCGAGGTCGAGGACGAGGTGGATGGAGGTCGCGAAGCCCTCGTCCCAGTCCTGCCGGAGCAGATAGCCGTTGGCGGCGGGGAGGAAGGCGTGCGGGGGCAGCGAGCCGAGCAGGCCGCCGAAGGCGCCGGACAGCAGGAGCGCGCGTGAGCCGGCGTCCATGCCCTTGCCGGAGACGTCCGTGAGGACGACTTCCAGGGTGCGGCCGCCGTTGGTGCGGGCCGCGACGACGAAGTCCCCGGAGAAGGACTGGCCGCCCGCGGGCCTGAGCGCCATCTCGCGGTGCCAGCCGGTCGGCAGGCCCGGCAGCTTGCTCTGCACGCGGATGCGTTCGCGCAGGTCGAAGAGCATGGTGCCGCCGCGCCGCCAGGGCACGCCGACCCGGCTGCGGAACTGGGCGATGAGGAGGCCGAAGAAACCGCATGCGGCCACCACGAGCACCACTCCGGGCGTGACCCGGGACGGACCTTCGGTGTAGGGGCCCAGTCGCACCGACTCCACGATGAGCGCGCTGGCCGCCGCCGCGTACAGGCCGAGCAGGCTCGACGGACGCAGCAGAAGGCCGCCGGCGACGATCGGCAGGACGAGGGCGGCCGGGGAGCACCACACCGAGTTGGCGAGCGTCGTGAGGGCGATCAGCGGCACGGTGAGCAGCAGGAAGGCCAGCGCGATCCAGTCCGAGCCGTCGCCGCGGAAGTAGTCCACGGCGCTTCTGCGCAGGCCGGTGCGGACCCGGTGCAACAAGTGCTTCATCCGGGCCGTCAACGTCTCGGCTTCCGCGCGCCGCTGTCGTCCTGCTGCCATTAGTTCGGGACCCTATCCATCGAACCCGTCGCTTGGCACGGGAGGTCCCACTTGTCCCCCCTCCGAGGCTCAACTTCACAGTGAACTTCACGGAAAGCGCTCGCGCCGCCAGGTGGGCGAAATTCCCTGGCTCGTCCCGCATCGGGCTGCTAGGCATGAGCCCATGACGAGCGAGGCGGCTGGGCGGATGCGGGGCCTGCGACGGGATGAATGGGACGAGTGGTACGACGCTCTCCTTCGGGCCTTCGGCGGGGTCGGGGAAGCGGCCGAGGAGCGGGAGCTTTTCAGGGAGCTCACCCCGTACGAACGGTCTCTGGGCGTGTGGGACGGCGACCGTTGCGTGGGGACGGCGGGGGCGTACGACTTCCGGCTGACCGTGCCGGGCGGGGCCTCGGTGCCGACGGCGGGTGTGACGATGGTCTCCGTGAGCGCGACGCACCGGCGGCGCGGGATGCTGACGTCGATGATGCGCCGGCTGCTGGACGACGTGCGCGCGTGGGGTGAGCCGCTGGCGGCGCTCACCGCGTCCGAGCCGGCGATCTACGGCCGGTTCGGGTACGCCACGGCGAGCTTCGGGCTGAACGCCGAGATCGACACCGGCCGGGTGCGGCTGTCCGTCCCGGCCGGCACGGACGACGTACGGATGCGGTACGCCGACCCCGGCGCCGAACTCGCGGCGTGCGAGGGGGTGTACGCGCGGACGGTGCCCGGCCGGCCCGGGATGCTGGCGCGGCGGCCCGGCTGGGAGCGGCTGGGGCTGCTCGACCCGGAGAGCGAGCGGGCCGGGGCGTCGCCGCTGCAGTGCGTGCTCGCCGAGCGCGACGGCGAGGTCACCGGGTACGCCCGTTTCCGGGTGCTGCCGCGGTGGACGGACAGCGGGCCCGACGGGCAGGTGCAGCTGCAGGACCTGGCCGGGGTGGACGCCCTCTCCCAGGCGGCGCTGTGGCGGTTCCTGTTCGGGATCGACCTCACCGCCTCGCTGAGGCTGCGGGGGCGGCCCGTGGACGAGGCGTGGCTGCATCTCGTCTCCGACGTCCGGCGGTGCGAACTGCGGGTGCGGGACTCGTTGTACGTCCGGCTGGTGGACGTCGGCGCGGCGCTGGGGGCGCGCACGTATCAGGCGCCGGTGGACGTCGTGCTGGACGTGGAGGACGCCTTCTGCCCCTGGAACGCGGGCCGTTGGCGGCTGAGCGGGGACGCCAAGGGCGCGGTCTGCGCGCCCACCACGGACTCCCCCGATCTCGCGCTCTCGGTGCGGGAGTTGGGGGCGGCGTACCTCGGCGGGGTGAGCCTCGCCTCGCTGGCGGAGGCCGGCCTGGTGCGCGAGCTGCGGCAGGGCGCGCTGGCGGAGGCGGCGGTGGCGTTCGGGTCGGCGTCGGCACCCTGGCTGCCGCACGGGTTCTAGGCGGTCTTCTCCGGCCGGTTCAGCTCTTCTGGCAGGTGGGGCACCAGAAGAGGTTGCGGGCGGCCAGGTCGGCGGTGCGGACGGCGTCGCCGCAGAGATGGCACGGCTGGTGGGTGCGGCGGTAGACGTACACCTCGCCGCCGTGGTCGTCGACGCGGGGCGCGCGGCCCATCGCCTCCGGGGTGTGCTGGGGGCGGACCGTGTCGATGCGGTTGTGGCGGACGCCGTCGCGCATGAGGGCGACGAGGTCGGTCCAGATCGCGTCCCACTCGGCGGGCGTGACGGTCCGGCCCGCCCGGTAGGGGTCGATGCCGTGCCGGAAGAGGACCTCGGCGCGGTAGACGTTCCCCACGCCCGCGATGACCTTCTGGTCCATGAGGAGCGCGGCGATCGTCGTACGGCTGCGGGAGACGCGGGCGTAGGCGAGCCGCGGGTCGGCGTCGGCGCGCAGCGGGTCCGGGCCGAGGCGGGCGTGCACGGCCCGCTTCTCGACGTCCGTGATCAGGGCGCAGGTGGTGGGGCCCCGGAGGTCCACGTAGGAGGTGGGGCCGGCCAGGCGGAGGCGGACCGTGTCGGTGGGCGCCGGCGCGGGTGCGTCGCCGAAGACGACCTTGCCGAAGAGGCCGAGGTGGATGTGGATCCACCGTTCGCCGTCGAAGCCGAGGAAGAGGTGCTTGCCGTGCGCCTCGGTGCGGATGAGCGGACCGCCGGTGAGGAGGGCGGCGGCGTCGGCGAACTTGCCCTGGGGGCTGGTCACCTGGAGGGGGCGGCCGGCGAATCGGGCGTAGTCCTGTGCCAGCCGGTGGATGGTGTGCCCTTCTGGCACCGGCGCGTTCCTTTCCTCACCGCCCGTTTCGCCCGACCGTATCGGGCGGGGCGGTCCCGCGTCCGGGCTCCGGCCGCCGCGCGGGGCGGCCGGTGCTCCGATTCCGGGTTACTGCTGGGGGTGGTGGGCGGGGATCTCCGGGAGGTCGCCCGTGGTCTCGTACGCCGAGAGCATGTCGATGCGGCGGATGTGCCGCTCGTCCTCGGAGAACGGGGTGGCCAGGAAGGTCTCGACGAACTTGGTCGCCTCGTCCTGGGTGTGCATGCGGGAGCCGACCGCGACGACGTTGGCGTTGTTGTGCTGGCGGCCGAGGGACGCGGTCTCCTCGCTCCAGGCCAGGGCCGCACGCACGCCCTTCACCTTGTTCGCCGCGATCTGCTCGCCGTTGCCGGAGCCGCCGATGACGATGCCGAGGGCCCCGGGGTCCGCGGCCGTCCGCTCCGCGGCGCGGAGGCAGAACGGCGGGTAGTCGTCCTGGGCGTCGTAGATGTGCGGTCCGCAGTCGACCGGGTCGTGGCCCGCCGCCCTGAGCCATTCGACGAGGTGATTCTTGAGTTCGAAGCCGGCATGGTCCGAGCCGAGATACACGCGCATGGGATGAGTGTGACACGCGCGGCGCGGGGTAGCAGCGCCGGGTGCCGCGTCCGCAAAGCCTGCACAACTCCATGGAACCTCAGGAAAACCTCAAGTAACGATTCCGAATCAGAGGTTCCCGAATTCATTTACCTCGGATTCACTGGACCGGCTCGTAGCCCCCCACGCACGACGCACCAGATTCCCCACGCGGCGCAAAGGAAGACCCTCTCCATGACTTCGCAGCCGACCCTCTCCAAGGCCGAACACGGCCCTGGAGCTCCCGGAGAAAACGGTTCCGGGCTTCAGGCAGGTCTCAAGAACCGGCATCTGTCGATGATCGCCATCGGCGGTGTCATCGGCGCGGGACTGTTCGTCGGATCCAGCTCCGGCATCGCCACCGCCGGACCGGGCATTCTGCTGTCCTACGCTCTCGTCGGCACGCTCGTGGTGCTGGTGATGCGCATGCTCGGGGAGATGTCCGCGGCCAATCCGACCTCCGGCTCGTTCTCCGCGCACGCCGACCGGGCGCTCGGACGCTGGGCCGGGTTCTCCATCGGCTGGCTGTACTGGTTCTTCTGGGTGGTCGTGCTCGCGGTGGAGGCCACCGCCGGGGCCAAGATCCTCGAAGGGTGGATCCCCGCCGTACCGCAGTGGGGGTGGGCCCTCATCGTGATGGTGGTGCTGACGGCCACCAACCTCGTCTCCGTCGGCTCCTACGGCGAGTTCGAGTTCTGGTTCGCGGGCATCAAGGTCGTCGCCATCGGGGCGTTCATCATCGTGGGCGGACTCGCCGTCTTCGGCGTGCTGCCCGGCGTCGACAGCGACAAGGCGGGCCTGAGCAACCTCACCGCCCACGGCGGCTTCCTGCCTCACGGGCCCGGCGCCATCCTCACCGGTGTGCTGCTCGTCGTCTTCTCCTTCATGGGCAGCGAGATCGCGACCCTGGCGGCCGGCGAGTCCGAGAACCCGCAGCGGGCCGTGACCAAGTCGACCAACAGCATCATCTGGCGGATCGGCGTCTTCTACCTCGGCTCGATCTTCATCGTCGTCACGCTGCTGCCCTGGAACGACCCGTCCATCAAGGACCAGGGCTCGTACGTCGCCGCCCTGGACTCCCTGGGCATCGCGCACGCCGGTCAGATCATGAACTTCATCGTCCTGACGTCGGTGCTGTCCTGTCTCAACTCCGGCCTCTACACGGCTTCCCGTATGGCCTTCTCGCTCGGTGAGCGGGGTGACGCGCCGAAGGCGTTCGCCCGGACGACGGGCCGGGGCGTTCCGCTCGCGGCGATCGTGTCCTCCGTGGTCTTCGGGTTCGTCGCCGTCTTCTTCAACTACCGGTTCCCCGACTCCGTCTTCCTGTTCCTGGTGAACTCCAGCGGGGCCGTGGCCCTGTTCGTCTGGCTGGTGATCTGCTTCTCGCAGCTGCGGATGCGGAAGATCATCCAGGCCGAGGCGCCCGAGAAGCTGGTCGTCAAGATGTGGCTGTACCCGTATCTGACGTGGGCGACCGCCGCGCTGATCGTCTTCGTCCTCGGTTACATGCTGACCGACACCGAGGGCGAGAGCAGCGGTCGGACGACCGTTCTGCTGTCGCTCCTCGTCGCGGCCGTCGTGGTCGCCGTCGCCTTCGTGAGGCAGTGGGACTCCCGCCGCCCGGGCAGGCCGGGCTCCACCGTCACGGCGGCCGAGGCGGAAGCCGGGCCCGAGGCGCAGGCCGAGACCAAGGTCTGAGTTCCCGTCCGGGTCCGGGCTCGGGCTCGGGGTCCGGGGCTCGGGTGAACAGAGGGGAAGAGGTCCGCTGCGGCGGGCCTCTTCCCCTCTCTTCTCTCGCCTGTTCTGCCGCCTTCGGCCCGTTACTGCCGCCTTCGGCGACGGATCACGTCACCGTGAAGCTCGCTTTGACCTTCTCGTACGTCCTCAGGGCCGCCGCCTCGGTCCCGGGCTGGTACCAGGTGTTGACCTGGTACGACTTCCCGTTCTCGTCGAAGCCGAGGAGCCGGGCGTGCCAGGGGGTGCCCTTCAGGGTGAAGGTGTACTCCCAGACGACCGCCCGCAGCCCTCGGAACGTCGTCTCCTCCAGGCGGATCTTGCGGTAGTCCCGGCCCTGCCGGGCGTTCCGCTCGGAGGTCTGCCAGGTGTCCATCAGATCGCCTCGCGCCAGGGAGGATCTGGCGACGAGTTCCTGGACGCCGTCCGGGGACGTGTAGTGGACCTCCGCGCCCGTCTTCACATCGCGTCGCCAGCCCCTGGGCGTCGTCCAGGCGAAGCCGCCGGCCTCCTGGTGCGCGCCCGGCGGCAGGCTCGGCGGCCTGAAGGTCCCCTCGACCGTGGGGGACGCGGAGGGGCCGGCGGCGGTGGTCGCGGGGCCGGTGACCGTGGACGCCCGGGGCGAGGACCCTGCCGACCGCCCGTTGCCGTCGTGCGCACCGGGAGCCTTCGCCAGCATGATCGCGACGACCGTGCCGACGGCGACGACGAGGATGACGACGGCCCCGACGACGGCGGCGAGCGCGCCCGCGCGCCGTCCCCGCCGCGGGCCCCCTCGCCCCGGGAGGGTGGTGCGCGGGCGTCGGCCGCCGTCGCCGGAAGCAGCCGGCACGGCGGGACCTGGCAGCTCACCGCCGGGCAGTTCACCGTCGGGCAGTTCACCGTCGGGCAGTTCACGGTCCGGGGGCGCTCCCTCCGGCCGCCGGGTCGGCCCGCTCGGGGCGGCCCTTCGTTCCGTGACCGCCCGGGAGCGGGTCAGGGAGACGCCGGGGCTCGGGTGCGGCGTGCCGACGGGCCCGAGGGACGGGGGCTCGGCGCCCGACTCCGAACGCGACTCGGAGGCCCCAGCGGGTGCGGCCGCCAGGCCTGCGCCGGCGGCCGGGACGTCGAGGGCTTCGGGAGCGGCGGAAAGGGCGGACCGCTCGGGCCGGCCCGGGGTTCGGACGTGCCCGGGCACGGAGTCCCGGGGTTCGGGACGGGGCGGGGCGGGACGCCGGGGGTCCTGCGGGACCGGCCCGCTCCGGGCGTCGAGAAGCGTGCGGACCGGCGGTTCCCCCAGCGGCGGCCGTCCGGCGCTCGGCGGACCCACCGCAGCCGGACCGCGATCCCGTACCGCGTCCCCGGCTTCCTCGGCCGCCCCGGGACCGTCGGGGACGATGGGACCGGCGGGCCTCGCGGGGCGGTCGAAACGGTGGGCGCCTTCCGGCGGGGGTGTCGGCACCGATGTCGACGGCGGCGCGGCTTCCTGCGTCACCGTCGAGGCCGGGGCCGGGGTCGGGGCCGGGGTCGGGGTCGGGAAGGCTATGGGGGCGAGGACGGCTTCCAGGGCGGTGAGGGTGGGGCGGGCGGCGGGTTCCTTGAGCAGCAGAGCGGCGAGAACGGTGTGCAACGGCCCCGCGCCGGGCGGGAGTCGGGGCTCCTCGTAGAGGACGGCGTGCAGGGTGGCCAGCGTGGTGTCCCGGGAGAAAGGGGAGTGACCGGCCAGTGCGGCGCACAGCGTCGCGCCCAGGGACCAGACGTCGGAGGGCGGGCCCTGCAGCCGGCCGGAGATGCGTTCGGGTGCCATGTAGTCGGGGGAGCCGACCAGCATGCCGACCATGGTCAGCGCCTTCGCGTCCTGGATCGCGGCGATGCCGAAGTCGGTGAGGACCACCCGCCGGTCGCCGCCCGCACGTCCCTCTCCGTGGCCGCCGTCCCCCTGCGCGCCCCGGCCGCCGCCACCTCCCGGCCCGTCGTCCGTTCTCCAACCTCCGTGCTCCACCAGGACGTTGCCGGGTTTGATGTCACGGTGCAACACCCCCCTCGCATGGACCTGGCGCAACGCCGTGACCAGCCCGAGGCCGATGCGGGCGGTCTCCCGGGGACCCAGCGGACCGTCCTCGGCCATGATCTGCTCGAGGGAGCGGCCGGCCACCAACTCCATGACGATCCAGAGCCGTTCGCCCTCGTCCACGACGTCGTAGACGCGCACCACGTTGGGATGGTCGATGCGGGCGGTCGCCCGGGCCTCGCGCAGGGTGCGTTCGCGGCGGGTGCGGGTGTCCTCCGAGCCCAGGCCGTCGATACGCATCTCCTTCACCGCGACCGGCCGGTCGAGCACCTCGTCGGCCGCTCGCCACACCCGCCCCATTCCCCCCTGGCCGATGCTCTCGACCAGCCGATAACGCCCCGTCACCAGCAACCCGGGAAAACCGCCGCTCTCTGAATTCCCGCCGCCCCCCGAACCTTCCCGATTCCCCGGACTCCCCGGATTCCCCACGTTTCCCGAATTACCCGGCAATCCGCTGCACCCCCCATATTGTCCGGACTCAGAAACACAATAGTCACACTTAGTGCCGTACCAGCATAGTGCGGAGAAATCTTGTGGTACCTCTTCAAGTACTGCGAATTCAGGCGCAGCCAAGGGGGCCGAACATGAGTTCTCGTCGTGCGACGACCATTGCCGGATCGCTGGTCGCGGCATCGTTCTCGGCAGTGTTGATCCTTTCCTTCCCTGCCGGGGCGGACGATCAGGGGCCCGGCAGCGGCAAGGGGGGAAAGTCCGTCGACCAGGCGCCTGCGGGCGTGAGGACGACGACGCTGCTGCCGGAGAGGATCTCGGTCGACAACAAGTCCGGGAAGACGGCGATCACCGCCACGGTGAAGAATGAGGGGACGAAGGACAGCGGACACATACGGCTTCTGATCGTCGGCTTCGACGGGCTCACGGTCAAAAGCGTTCAGGGATGCGACGCGATCGCGAAGAAAGATCTTCCGGCGGGTTCCAACAGCGGTTTCTCCTGCCCCGTCGACAATCTCGCGGCCGGCGCGTCGAAGTCGTATGACGTCGGCGCGACCTTCGATCTGGGAAAGTCCGGGAAGATCTGTCTGCCGGTCCAGACGAGTGACGGCAAGAAGACGTTCTGGCAGCAGGGACCGGTGCCGTTCGGCACGACGAACCCGTCGCCGAACGCACCCGCCACCCCGCTGCTCCTCGGCACCGACAACACGCCCGCGGCTCCCGGCGGCGACGAGCTGCCCAGGACCGGCGTCGGGCGGGACGTGCTCCCGCTGGGCGGGGCCGGGATCTCGCTGCTCATGGCGGGCGCGGCCGGACTGTGGTGGTCCCACCGGCGGCCGACGGTCCGGCCGAGCTGAGCCCCACACGGCCGACGGCCGACGGCGGACAGCCGCCGGCCGATGACCGATCACCGATCACCGATCACCGATCACCGATCACCGATCACCGATCACCGATCACAAATTACCGACGACAGATCACCGACGGCCCGCGAGGCGGAGGAGCGCGACACACGGACATGACGGAGGCGTGATCCGACGGACGCCGTCGGATCACGCCTCCTCCCGGTCGGCGCCGGTGTCACAGCCGGACCGTCAGCGGCGTCGGCAGGTCATCGCCGGACGAGCTTCCACGCGGTGGGCAGCAGGCCCATCGCCAGAGCCGCCTTGAGGGCGTCACCGATCAGGAACGGGGTGAGGCCGGCCGCGACGGCGGCGGAGGCGGAGATGCCGGCCGCGTAGGCCAGGTACGGGACGCCGACGGCGTAGATGATCGCCTCGCCCAGCAGCATCGTGCCCGCCATGCGCAGCACGGAGCGGTCGGCGCCGCGCCGGGCCAGCGCGCCCACGACGGCGGTCGCGAGGATCATGCCGAGGATGTATCCGAAGGAGACGCCGACGCCCGAGGTGCCGTCGGCGAACCACGGCACGCCCGCGAGTCCGGCCAGCGCGTACACGGCGAGCGAGGAGGCCCCGCGGCGGGCGCCGAGGGTCGTGCCGACGAGCAGCGCGGCGAAGGTCTGACCGGTCACCGGGACCGGGGTGCCGGGGACGGGGACCGCGATCTGGGCCGCGAGGCCGGTCAGCGCGGCGCCGCCGAGCACGAGCGCGACGTCCCGGACCCGGGTCGTGGCCCCGCCCGCGCGGAGCGTGGGGAACGGAAGCAGGTCGGCGAGGACCTGTCCGGGACGGGCGGGGGTGACGGCGGCCGTGCTCATGGGGACTCCGCGGAGGTCGTACGGATCGGGGACACGGCGACGCTATCCCAGGGGCGTGCACGCGATCACCGTCAGCGATCGACAAACGGGCGATCGGGGACTTGGTGGGCTTCGGACAAAGCATGGGCGTTACACCCGGTACGGGGTGACGCCGGTCACTGAGGTGAGGTGGTGCGGGCTACGCGGGCGCCTCGTGCGGCCTCTGTAGGGTCCCGCCAAACACGCAGTCGCCGTCTCGCCCGTCGGTCGACGTCTGGGCAGGACGGGCCCTCGCTGCTAGCTTCGAGCCATGGTTGCCCAGGCCCAGGCTCTGAACTTCTCGTCGCGTCGCCATGTCGACCTGCGACGAGTGGGCACTGCCGCCTGTCGCCCTCCGGTGTGAGGCGGGCGGAGCCGATCATCCGGCGCGCCGCGCTCCACAGACGGCGCAGTGTCGGACCGGCTCCTGACTCCCGAGGAACTTCCCCATGCCCCGTACCGCGGCTCCCCCCGCTCTGGTCTCCCCTCTCACCCGGGTCGCCGACAGCGACCGCCGGCGCACCAACGCCAGTGTGATCCTGCGGTCCGTGCTGGAGCACGGACCGGTGGCGCGCTCCACCATCGCCCGGCTGACCGGCCTGTCCCCCGCCTCCGTCACCGACCACTGCGCCCGGCTCGCCCGGATCGGACTGCTCCGGGAGGCGGCCGCGCCCCGGCGCAACAACGGGGTGGGCCGCCCGCACGTTCCCGTGGACCTGGACGACTCGCGGTTCGTGGTGGGCGGCGTGCACGTGGCGGTGCCGTACACGACCGTCTCCCTGCTGGATCTGCGCGGACGGGTGGTGGCGCGGCGGGAGTTGAGCCATCGCGGTCTCGAACCGTCCGAGGTGCTGGCGCGGGCCGCCGACGGGCTGGGCGCGCTGCTGGGCGAGACCCCCGGCTGCCGTCCCCTGTCGCTGGGGGTCGCCGTGGGCGGCTGGGTGGACCGGGATTCGGGCACCGTCGTCGAGCATCCGCTGCTGGGCTGGCGGGACGTGCCGGTGCGCGAGGCGGTGAGCGCCCGCACCGGGCTTGCGGTCCATGTGGACGGGCACGCGCGGGCGTTGGTCAACGCGGAGCGGTTGTTCGGGCGGGCCCGCGGCAGCCGCAGTGTGCTGCATCTGTTCGTCGGGAACATGGTCGACGCGGCGTTCGCCACCCACGACGAGGTGCACCACGGGCCGCGTTCCCAGGCGGGCTCGATCGCACATCTGCCGTTGGCCGGGGGCACGCAGCCGTGCGACTGCGGCCGGGTCGGCTGCCTGCAAGTGGAGCTGAGCGAGCGGACGTTGTGCCGGAGGGCCCGGGAGGCTGGGGTGAGCGACGGGGCGAACCCGATGCAGGTGGTCGCCGCAGCGGACGCCGGTGATCCGGTGGCGGCACGGCTGTTGCGGGAGCGGGCACGGATGGTGGGGCGGGCGGCCGGTCTGCTGCTGGACGTGCTCAACCCGGAGCGTGTCGTGGTCACGGAGGTGGGGGTGCTGTTCCGGGAGGACTGCCTCGCGGCGCTGCGGGACGAGGTGGGAGGGGGGCGCGGGGCCACCGTCTCACCGAGCAGCTTTCCCGACTCGGTGCTGGCCGTGGCGGGCGGGGCGGTGGCACTGGACGTGCTCTACCGCGACCCGCTGACCTCGTCCGCGGACGTCCCACCTCAGCGGAGTTAATTCAGAAACTCCGAATGTTGACAGGCCTCGTACCCGGACAGGAACATCTTTCTCATGAGCTGTCGCACTTTCTGTTGCTGACGCCCCGGCGCGCCGGGAGCGCGCCCTTCTCCCCGCCTTCGACCGGGTGAATTCCCTCCCCCGGTGATTTTCCTCTGCCGGGCCCTGCCACATCCTGTCGTGCCTTGTCGCGCCCAGCACCGCCATGCCGTGCCTTTCGTCTGCGTCTGCGTCTGCGTCTGCGTCTGCGTCTGCCGCTGCCGCTGCCGCTGCCGCTAATCACGCTCTCTCCGTTTCCCTGGGGGTTCTCCCATGCCTGTTTCCCGTACGTCCGGTGTCGACCGGCGCCTCTTCCTCACCTCCCTGCTCGGCGCCGCCGCCGGGGTCGCCGGGCTCAGCGGTTGCGCGGAGAGCAGTGCCGCCACCGGCGGCAAGGGCGTCTCGACCGCCCCGCTCGCCGACAAGGTGCCCGCCGGCACGAGTCTGAAGATCGCCTCGTTCCAGGGCCAGCAGGAGCTGCAGCTCAAGCTGGCGCATCTGCCCGAGCTGCCGTTCAAGGTGTCGAACTGGCTGAACATCGGAGCCGGTCCGGATGTCATCAACGCATTCCGCGCGAAGTCCCTGGACGTCGCCAACAATGCGGGCATCCCGCCGATCCAGGCGCATTACCAGGGCTTCGACGCGAAGATCGTCGCGATCAACATCACACGTAAGCCGAACTACGTCTTCGCCACCAAGCCGGGCAGCGAGATCAGGAGCGTCGACGGCTTCCGCGGAAAGAAGCTGGCGTTCTCCCAGGGCCAGGCGCAGGGCGTCGTCCTGCTGCGGGCGCTGAAGAAGGCCGGCCTGAAGTACGACGACGTGAAGCTGGTCCCGCTGACCAGCAACCAGTTCCTCACCGCCCTCCAGTCGGGCCAGGTGGACATCGCCCCGCTCGGCAACACCCAGTCGCCCGCCTATCTCAAGCAGTACGGGCCGAAAGGCGCCCGCGTCATCACCACGGACGTCGTGGACCTGCTCAGCCTGCTGTGGGCGCCGACGTCCGTGCTGAACGACGAGGCGAAGGCGGCCGCCGTCGCCGCGTTCATCCCGCAGTGGGCGCAGGGCCTGGTGTGGAGCTACGAGAACCCGGACGTCTGGAACGAGGAGTTCTTCGTCAAGACGCAGAACCTGACCCTCGACCAGGCCAAGTCGATCACCGCACTCGCCAACAAGCCGTTGTTCCCGCCGAGTTGGGACGAGGCCATCAAGTGGGAGCAGGAGACCGCGGACCTCCTCGCGAAGGGCGGCTTCGTGAAGGAGTTCGACGTCGCCTCGCTCTTCGACCACCGCTTCGAGGGCATCGCCGCCAAGTCCGTGGCAGCCGAGTACCGGAGTTGACCGCCATGACCACCAGCGCCAGCACGGCCACGGGCACGAGCCCGGCCGCACACACGAAGACCGGCCCGAAGACCGACCCGAACATCGACCCGGGCGCCGACACCGACACGGCCGTGACCGCTGCTCCCGCCGTCGCCGCCGTGGCGGCTGTGGCGGCCTCGGGGGCCGGCGGCGGGTCCCGGGGCCGTCGCCGCCGACGCCGTGGGCTCGCTCCCGGCAAACCGTGGCCGGCTTCCCGGCTCGCCGGACCGCTGCTCCTGATCGCCCTGTGGGCCGTCGCCTCGGCGGCCGGGCGACTGGACACCGGGGCGATTCCCGCGCCCTGGACGGTGCTGGAGACCGGCGTCCACCTGTGGACGGACGGGACGCTGACCACCGACGTCCTCACCTCGCTGGAGCGCGCCGGATACGGCTTCGCGATCGGCCTCATCGCCGGGGTGACGCTCGCGCTGGTCTCGGGGCTGACCCGGACCGGCGAGGCGCTGATCGACGGGACGGTGCAGCTCAACCGGGCCATCCCGACCCTGGGACTGATCCCGTTGTTCATCCTCTGGCTGGGCATCGGCGAGGCCTTCAAGATCGCGATCATCGCCATCGTCGTCTACATTCCGATCTACCTCAACACGCATGCCGCGCTGTCCGGCATCGACCACCGGTTCGTCGAACTCGCCGAGGTGCAGGGCCTGTCGAAGGTCCGCTTCGTCCGGCAGGTCGTGATCCCCGGAGCTCTGCCCGGATTCTTCGTGGGTCTCCGGCTCGGCGTCACCGGATCCTGGCTCGGCCTGGTCGTCCTGGAGCAGATCAACGCCACCAGCGGGCTCGGCTACATGATGTTCCAGGCCCAGAACTACGGCCAGTCGGACGTCATCCTGGTCGGCCTCCTCATCTACGGCGTCTTCGGTCTGATCTCCGACAGCGCGGTCCGTCTCATCGAACGGAGGGTGCTGTCGTGGCGCCGCACACTGAGCAACTGACCCGGTCCGCCGCCGTCCGGCTGCGCGGCCTGACCCGGTCCTTCGACGGACGCACGGTCCTCGACGGCGTCGACCTGGACATCCCCGCCGGACAGTTCGTGGCCCTGCTCGGACACAGCGGGTCCGGCAAGAGCACCCTTCTCCGGGCGGTCGCGGGTCTGGACCACGAGGTCACCGGAGAAGGGGAGTTGACGGCGCCGGAGCGGGTGTCCGTCGTCTTCCAGGACTCCCGGCTGCTGCCGTGGCGGCGGGTGCTGGACAACGTGCTGCTCGGCCTCGACGGCAGGGAGGCCGTGCGCAAGGGGCGGGAGGCGCTCGCCGAGGTCGGGCTGAAGGGGCGCGAGCGGGCCTGGCCCAACGAGCTGTCCGGCGGTGAGGCGCAGCGCGCCGCGCTGGCCCGCTCGCTGGTCCGCGAGCCCGAACTGCTGCTGGCCGACGAGCCGTTCGGGGCCCTGGACGCGCTCACCCGCATCAAGATGCACGCCCTGCTGCGAGTGCTGTGGGAGGCCCACAGGCCCTCCGTGCTGCTCGTCACGCACGACGTGGACGAGGCGATCGTGCTCGCCGACCGTGTTCTCGTCCTCGATCACGGGCGCATCGGGCTCGATCTGACCGTCGAGCGGCCGCATCCGCGCTCGTACCGGGATCCGTTGCTCGGTGAGTACCGGGAGCGGTTGCTGACGGCGCTGGGCGTGACGTCGGACGTCGCCTGAACTCCGGCGTCCGCGCCTCCCCTCCCTCCGCCACCCTTCTCCACCCTTCTCCACCCTTTCCCCTCTTCTCCCCTTCTTCCTGTACCTGTCCGAAGCGAAGGACTCTCCATGCCCCGCCGCCTTCATCTCAACGCCTTCCTCATGAACACCGGTCACCACGAGGCCTCGTGGCGGCTGCCCGAGAGCGACCCCCACGCCCATGTGGAGCTGGACCACTACGTCCGTCTGGCCCGGACCGCCGAGCGCGGCTCCTTCGACTCGCTGTTCCTCGCCGACGGCCCGCAGCTGTGGGGCGACATCGCCCAGCGGCCGGCCGGCGCGCTGGAGCCGCTCACCCTGCTCACCGCGCTGGCGACGGCGACGGAGCGCATCGGCCTGATCGCCACCGCCTCCACCTCCTACAACTCCCCCTACAACCTGGCCCGCAAGTTCGCCTCGCTGGACATCATCAGCGGCGGACGGGCGGGCTGGAACATCGTCACGACGGCGGGTGCGGAGGCCGCGCGCAACTTCGGTCTCGACGCCGAGCCCGCGCACGCCGAGCGCTACGCCCGTGCCGCCGAGTTCCTCGACGTGGCCCTCAAGCTCTGGGACAGCTGGGAGGACGACGCGATCGTCGCCGACAAGGCGACCGGCGTCTGGGGCGACGACGACAAGATCCATCCGCCCCGGCACCGGGGAACGTACTTCAGCGTCGAGGGCGCCCTCAACGTCCCCCGGTCGCCGCAGGGATACCCGCTGCTGGTGCAGGCGGGGTCGAGCGAGGACGGCAAGGCCTTCGCGGCCCGGTACGCGGAGGCGGTGTTCACCGCGCAGCAGACGCTCGCCGACGCGCAGGCGTTCTATGCGGATCTCAAGGCGCGCACCGGGGCCGCCGGCCGCGACCCCGATCACCTCAAGGTGCTGCCCGGCATCGTGCCGGTGATCGGCTCGACGGAGGCGGAGGCGCGGGCCGAAGAGCGCGTCCTGGAGGAGCACATCGTGTACACGCACGGGGTGCGGCGTCTGGAGCAGCTGCTCCAGCTGGATCCGGGCACGCTGGAGCTGGACGCGGGCCTGCCCGACGATCTGCCGCCCGAGGACGCCATCGAGGGCGCCAAGAGCCGCTACACCCTGATCGTGGAGCTGGCCCGGCGGGAGCGTCTCACGGTGCGGCAGCTGGTCGGGCGGCTCGGCGGCGGGCGCGGGCATCTCACCTTCGCGGGCACGCCCGAGCAGGTCGCCGACGCGATCGAGACCTGGTTCACCCGGGGCGCCGCCGACGGTTTCAACATCATGCCCGCGGTTCTGCCGTCCGGTCTCGACGCCTTCGTCGACCACGTCGTGCCGCTCCTGCGCGCCCGCGGCCTGGTGCGCGCCGACCACGGCCCGCGCACCACCCTGCGCGAGCGGTACGGCCTCCCGCGCCCCGCCAACCAGTACGTCCGCCCCGCGCTCGCCACCGTCTGAAAGGACCTCCGTCATGTCCCTCCACATCCGCAAGGTCACCGCGAACATCGGCGCCCACGTCAGCGGCGTCGACCTCGCCCGGCCCCTCGACGAGGAGACCTACGCCGCGCTGCGCGAGGCGCTCAACGCCCACAAGGCCCTGGTCTTCGACGACGTGCACCTGGACGACGAGGGCCAGCAGGCCTTCGTCCGCCACTTCGGCGACGTCACCACCGCCCACCCGACCGTGGCGGCCGTCGACGGGGCTCCGAACGTGCTGCCCGTCGACAGCGAGCAGGGCAGCGCCAACCACTGGCACACCGACGTGACGTTCGTCCTCAACCCGCCGCAGGCCAGCACCCTGCGCAGCATCACGGTCCCGCCGTACGGCGGCGAGACGCTGATCGCCAGCTCCGCAGCTGCCTACCGTCAACTGCCCGAGCCCCTGCGGGCATTGGCCGACAACCTGTGGGCCGAGCACACCAACGACTACGACTACGCGGTGCCCGCGGAGGAGATCGACGAGAAGCGGGCCGCCCAGCGCGCCCGGTTCACGTCCATCAAGTTCCGCACCGTCCACCCCGTCGTCCGCGTCCATCCGCTGACCGGCGAACGCGGCCTGTTCATCGGCGGGTTCGCGCAGCGGATCGTGGGTCTGTCGGTGGGCGAGTCCCGCAGGATCCTCGACCTGCTGCAGTCCTACGTCACCCGGCCGGAGAACGTCCTGCGCCACCGCTGGTCGGAGAACCAGCTGGTGCTGTTCGACAACCGCATCACCCAGCACTACGCCGTCGACAACTACGACAAGCTGCCGCGCCGACTGCACCGGGTGACCGTCGCCGGCGACGTCCCGGTCGGCGTCGAGGGCAAGGAGAGCTACTCGATCGAGGGGGACGCGGCGCACTACACCTCCGTAGCGGCGTAACCACGCTGAGCGTCCGGGCCGTCCGGATGGTGGGCAGCCTCTCCGTGGGCGCGGAGGGGCTGCCCACACTGTGGGCGTTTTGCCCATCTCACCCACTGGACGAGCCGCACCCATGCCCAGCACCACCGTCAGCACTCCGCAGGAGTCGGACGCCGCCCTGTCCCACGGCCTCAAGCAGCGTCATCTGTCGATGATCGCGCTGGGCGGCGTCATCGGCGCGGGTCTCTTCGTGGGTTCGGGGGCGGGCATCGCCGCCGCCGGGCCGTCGATCGTCCTGGCCTATGCGCTCTCCGGGCTTCTCGTGATGCTGGTGATGCGGATGCTGGGCGAGATGTCCGCCGCGCATCCCTCGTCGGGCTCGTTCTCGGCGCACGCCGAGCGGGCGTTCGGACCCTGGGCGGGCTTCACCGTAGGCTGGGCTTTCTGGGTGCTGCTGTGCACGGCCGTCGGCCTGGAGGGCATCGGCGCCGCGAAGATCGTCACGGGCTGGCTGCCGGGGACGCCGGAGTGGGCGTGGACGGGGCTGTTCGTGCTCGTGTTCTGCGGGGCGAACCTGGCGGCGGTGAAGAACTTCGGCGAGTTCGAGTTCTGGTTCGCGGCGCTGAAGGTCGGCGCCATCACCCTCTTCCTGACGCTGGGCGTGCTCGCCGTCGCCGGGGCGCTGCCGGGCGCCCGCTCCCCGGGGGCGTCGAACCTGGGCGAGGTGTTCCCGCACGGCGGCGAGGGCCTGGTCGTCGGGCTGCTCGCCTCGGTCTTCGCGTACGGCGGTCTGGAGACGGTCACCATCGCGGCCGCCGAGTCGGAGGACCCGGTCAGGGGTGTGGCGAGGGCGGTCCGTACGGCGATGTGGCGCATCGCGGTGTTCTACGTGGGCTCGATGGCGGTCATCGTCACCCTCGTCCCCTGGGACTCCGCGGCGGTCGTCGAGAAGGGCCCGTACGTGGCCGCCCTCGACCGCCTCGGCATCCCCGGCGCCGGACAGATCATGAACGTGGTCGTGCTGGCCGCGCTGCTCAGCGCGATGAACGCGAACGTCTACGGAGCCTCGCGGATCGCGTACTCCCTGGTGACACGGGGGCAGGGGCCGAAGGCGCTGGGCCGGGTGTCGGGGGGCGCGCCGCGGATCGCGGTGCTGGCCTCGTGCGTCTTCGGGTTCGGGTGCGTGGCGCTGAGCCACTGGCGTCCGGACGACGTCTTCCCCTGGCTGCTGAACATGATCGGCGCGGTGATCCTGGTGGTCTGGATCTTCGTCGCGCTCTCGCAGCTGCGGCTGCGCGGCCGGCTGGAGCGCGAGGCGCCGGAGCGGCTGGTCGTGCGGATGTGGGCGTTCCCGGTGCTGACCTGGGTGGCGCTGGCGGGTATGGCCGCGATCCTCGTGCTGATGGCGCGGGAGCCGGGGACGCGGGTCCAGCTGTACTGGTCGGGCGGGATGACGGCGTTTCTGGCGCTCGTCGGCCTCGTCCGGCAGCGGCGGCGCACCACTGCCTGACCTGCTTCTCCCGGGCCCTCGCGTGGACGCCACGCGGGGGCCTGCTTGTCGCCGGCACGCACTTGCAAGTAACTTGCAATAAGCCGCACGCCCGCGAGGGCCTGCGCCGACGTCCTGCCTCGCGACCGTCTTCTCACCTTCGCACCGGCAGGCGGGAAAGAAGGAAGCCCCCCGTGAGGACGTGACTCACGGGGGCTCTCCGGTGGACGACCGGACCCCTCGGGACGACCGGCCCCACGGCGACGAACAGGTCCTCCGACAGCGCCGGCGACGGCGCGGCCGTCACAGGTTGCTGAAGTCCGGGCCCTTGGAGCGGCTGCGCTTGAGCTCGTAGAAGCCCGGGACCGAGGCGACGGCGACGGTGCCGTCCCACAGACGGGCGGCCTCCTCGCCCCTGGGCGCCGGGGTGACGACCGGACCGAAGAACGCGATCTGCTCGCCGTCCGGGCCGGGCACGGCGATGACGGGGGTGCCGACGTCCTGGCCGACCTTCTCGATGCCCTCCTTGTGCGAGGCCCGCAGCTCGGCGTCGAACTCGAAGTTCTCCTGGTCGGCGTAGTCGATCAGGTCGGCGGGCAGACCGAGGTCGGCGAGCGCGCCGGCGATGGCCTCCAGGGTGGGGCCCTCGCCGTTGTTGTGGATGCGGGTGCCGAGCGCGGTGTAGAGCGGGCCGAGGATGTCCGCACCGTGCTTCTGCGCGGCGGCCGCCACCACACGGACCGGCTTCCACGCCTTGTTCTCCAGGAAGTCCCGGTAGTCCTCCGGCAGCTCCGCGAGCCGGTCCTCGTTGAGGACGGAGAGGCTCATCAGATGCCAGTGCACCTCGATGTCACGGACTTTCTCCACTTCCAGCATCCACCGCGACGTCATCCAGGCCCAGGGGCACGACGGGTCGAACCAGAAGTCGACGGGGGTCTTCTCCGGCATGTCTCTCCTCAGAAATCCTCAGCAGACAGGGCTTTCCCCACTGAACACCGCCGTCCGCACCGCGCATTCCCTGCTGCCACGTGTCAGGGGCGCATGACAGGATCACCCCTGTCCGCAGCGCCCATGCGCAACGCAGTGAGGGAGTACCGCCCGTGCCCGGTGAGAACCTGTCCCGCGACGAGGCCCGCGAGCGGGCGGCCCTGCTGTCCGTCGACGGGTACGACGTGTCCCTCGACGTCCGCTCGGCGGTGGGCGAGCGGGCCGCGGAGGCGGAGCCGCGCACCTTCCGGTCGGTCACCACCGTGCGCTTCCGCTGCAACGAGCCCGGCGCGTCCAGCTTCGCCGACCTCGTGGCGCCGAGTGTCACCTCGGTGTCCCTCAACGGCCGCGACCTCGACCCGGGTGAGGTCTTCGACGGCTCCCGGATCCTGCTGGAGGACCTGGCCGCGGAGAACGAGCTGATCGTCGACGCCCGCTGCGCCTACTCCCGCACCGGCGAGGGCCTGCACCGCTTCGTCGACCCGGAGGACGGCGAGGTCTACCTCTACACGCAGTACGAGCCGGCCGACTCGCGCCGGGTGTTCGCGAACTTCGAGCAGCCCGACCTGAAGGCCCCGTTCCGCTTCGAGGTGCGCGCGCCCGAGGAGTGGACGGTGTGGAGCAACGGCGTCGGCGAGCGCACGGACGGGGTCTGGCGGTTCGCGGAGACGAAGCCGATCTCCACGTACATCACCTGCGTCGTGGCCGGCCCGTACCACCACGTGAGCGACGTCTACACACGCGACCTGGGCGACGGCACGACCCTGGAGATCCCGCTCGGCGCGATGTGCCGCAGGGGTCTGGCCCCCCACTTCGACGCCGACGACGTCTTCCTGATCACCAAGCAGGGCCTGGACTTCTTCCACGACCACTTCGACTACCCGTACCCCTTCGGGAAGTACGACCAGGCGTTCGTGCCCGAGTACAACCTCGGCGCGATGGAGAACCCGGGCCTGGTGACCTTCCGCGAGGAGTACGTCTTCCGCGGAAAGGTGACGCGGGCGTCCTACGAGGCACGGGCGAACGTCATCCTGCACGAGATGGCGCACATGTGGTTCGGCGACCTGGTCACCATGGTGTGGTGGGACGACCTGTGGCTGAAGGAGTCCTTCGCGGACTTCATGGGGACGTTCGCGAACGTCGGCGCCACCCGCTTCTCCGACGCCTGGATCACCTTCGCCAACCGCCGCAAGGCCTGGGCCTACCGCGCCGACCAGCTCCCCTCCACGCATCCGATCACCGCCGACATCCGCGACCTGCAGGACGCCAAGCTCAACTTCGACGGCATCACCTACGCCAAGGGCGCCAGCGTGCTGAAGCAGCTGGTGGCCTACGTCGGCCAGGACGCGTTCCTGGAGGGCGCCCGCCGCTACTTCAAGCGGCACGCGTACGGCAACACGCGCCTGGGCGATCTGCTGGCGGTGCTCGGGGAGACCAGCGGCCGGGACATGGCCGGCTGGTCGCGGTCCTGGCTGCAGACGGCGGGCGTGAACTCGCTGACCCCGCAGGTGCTGCTGGACCCGCAGGGCAGGATCGACGAGCTCGCGGTGGTCCAGGAAGCGGCCGAGACGCATCCCGAGCTGCGGCCGCACCGGGTGGCGATCGGCCTGTACCGCCGGGAGGGCGACCGGGTCGTGCGGTACGCCCGTGCCGAGGCGGACGTCGACGGCCCGCGCACGGTGGTCACGGAGCTGGCCGGGGCGCAGGCGCCCGACCTGGTGCTGGTCAACGACGACGACCTCACGTACTGCAAGATCCGTTTCGACGAGACCTCGCTGGCCACGCTGCGCGAGCACCTGGGCGACCTGACCGATCCGCTGGCCCGTGCGCTGTGCTGGTCGGCGCTGTGGAACCTGACCCGGGACGCCCTGCTGCCCGCGGCCGACTTCGTGGACCTGGTGACCCGTTTCGCGCACCGCGAGTCCGACATCGGCGTCCTGCAGATGCTGCACGCCTGGGCGGACTCGGCGCTGGTGCACTACGCGCCGCAGGACTGGCGACCCACGGGCGGGACTGAGCTGGCACGCGTCGCCGTGCGCGATCTGCGGGCGGCCGAGCCGGGCAGTGGACACCAGTTGGCCTGGGCGCGCTTCTTCGCGTCGGTCGCGTCGTCCGCGGCGGATCTGGAGCTGCTGCGGGGTCTGCTGGACGGCACCGCGAAGATCGACGGCCTGGAGGTGGACCAGGAGCTGCGCTGGGCGTTCCTGGAGCCGCTGGCGGCGCACGGCGTGGCGGACGAGTCGGTGCTGGCGGCCGAACTGGCCCGCGACGACACCGCGTCCGGCAAGCGGCATCAGGTGCGCTGCCTGGCCGCCCGTCCGTCGGCTGCCGTCAAGGCGCAGGCGTGGGCCCAGGTGATGGAGTCGGACGCGCTGTCCAACGCGCTGGCGGAGGCGACGATCGCCGGATTCGCCCAGCCCTCGCAGCGGGAACTGCTCGCGCCGTACGCGCAGAAGTACTTCGCGGCGATCGAGCGGATCTGGGCCGAGCGGTCCATCCAGAGCGCGATGAACGTCGTCAAGGGCCTGTTCCCCTCGCTCCAGGACTCGCCGCAGACGCTGGCGGCGACCGACGACTGGCTGGCGGCGCACGAGTCGGCGGCCCCGGCGCTGCGGCGGCTGGTGCTGGAGGCACGGGACGACCTGGCGCGGTCGCTGCGGGCGCAGGAGTACGGCGCGGAAGCGGCGGCCCTCCCGGCCGACTGACCTTTGGCCATGAATTCCGCGGGCGGTCACCGTTACGGAATTCAGTCAATCGCACCCGTAACCCCTGGCTCCCTCGATCGGGACCAGGGGTTTTCGGTGCCTACTCGGCATCCGAACACCCGTCCTTTAGGGCGAACTTGTCCGGATTTGTCGACGAGCGTGTAACAGCGGTTAGGGGGCCCGTCCGGCGCGGAATCCCCGTTGCATGAACCACAACACCCCGCTCCCCCAGGTTCCCCCGGCGTCCCCCCGCTCCGTCCGTCACCTGTCGGACGTCCAGCGCCGAGTCACCACGGCGGCCCAGTTGCGCATCCAGGGCGTGGCGCCCGCCGAGGCGAACGAGCAGTGCCGCCCCGGCGGACCCTGGCAGCAGATCCTCCCGGGCGTGTACCTGCTCCACCCGGGCCCGCCGACCAGCGAGGAGCGGTTGCACGCGGTGCTGGCCTACGCGGGCCGCGACACCTCGGCACCGACCGGGGTGCCCGCCCAGCCGGGCTGCGGGGAGCCGCACCGGCCGGTGTACAAGGAGGCCATGATCACGGGCCTCGCGGCGCTGAACCTGCACGGCCTGTCGTCCGCTCCGCCGCTGCCGTCCCTGGACCACATCGACGTCCTGGTGCCGCGGCTGCGCCGGTTGCGCTCGACGGGCTTCGCGCACGTCGTGCGCACGTCCACGCTGCCGACGCCCGAGCAGGCCACGGGGGTCGCGGTGGCGCCGGTGCCGCGCGCGCTGGCCGACGCGGTGGCCCAGCTGACGGACCCGGAGGTGGTGCGGCGGCTGCTGTCGGACGCGGTGCGCGGCGGCCACTGCGAACCGTCGGCGGTCGTCCGGGAGTTGAACGACGCCAGGCTGCTGAGCCGGCCGCATGTGGTGGACGCCGTGGACTCGCTGCTCGCCGAGGGCCGCGCGATCGCGGAGGAGCGCCTGTACACGATGGTGTGCGAGCACGGCCTGCCCGACCCGGTGTGGAACGTGGACCTGCGTCTGCCGGGCGGACCGCACCTCGGCGGCCTGGACGCCTACTGGCCGGAGCACGCGGTGGCCGTCGAGCTGGACACCCGGGCTCCGCGCCAGGACGAGGACGCGCTGTGGTCCGAGTACGCCCGCAAGCGGGAGCACCTGGAGCGGCTGGGCATCACGGTCGTCCACCTCACGCCCAGGAAGCTGCGGGACGCGATGGAACAGCAGGCGGCCGTGGTCCGCACGGCGCTGATGGCCTCGGGCGACCGGGCCCCGGCCGCGTACGTCGTGGTGCTGCCCCGGTAATGACGGACGGGGGCGGGTCAGGAGGGGAGAGGAGGGCCGTCGGGGCAGACCCGGCGGCCCTCCTCGTGCGCCGGCCGCGCGCCGACGCTCCGCGACGCCGTGGTGTGCGGAGCCGTGGAGGGGCGGGGCGGCCTCAGCGCTCAGGCACGTGCACCCGGCCGTTCAGCGGCCGTTCGCGCCACAGCCCGAGCGCGACGTCGACCAGGCGGACCCGGGTGAGCCCCTCGACCGCGTCCAGGTCGTGCCACGCGGCGAGGTCGGTGGAGCCGTTGACCTCGTTGCGCAGCTCGCCGCCGACGATCCGGGCCTCGTAGACGATGCGGACGCCGTGGTGGTCCACGGGACCGCGCAGCCCCTCGCGACGGAGGGACCTGCGGGAGGAGTCGATGCCGAGCAGGCCGGTCACCTCGACGCGGTAGCCGGTCTCCTCGTCCAGCTCCCGGACGACGGTGTCGAGCGGGTCCTCCCCGTGCTCCATGCCGCCGCCCGGCAGCACCCACTCGTGCGTGCCGCCGGGGGCCGGCGAGCGGGCGAGCAGAACGCGGTCGTCACGGACGCAGACGGCGTAGGCCGCCACCCTCAACCTCTGGCGCATGCAGGGACGTTAACCGCTCGGCGCGCCACCGGCAGGGGATTTTCCGGACACCTCGACCGGTCACATAACCTTGACGGGGCAGGTCGAGGGCCGCGCGAAGGCCGGACCGAAGGAGACCCCATGCCCGGCGCCCCGGCTTCCCTCTCTCCCGCACCCCACCCCCGAGACCCCCGCCCGCTCACCGGCGAGCCCCTCGCGCTCGACCTGCTCAACACCCGGTGGACGCGGGACGGCGCCGTGCGGGACCTGCTGCGGGACACGGACGGGCCGGCGGTGTGGCTCGCGGCGAACGGGCTGGACGGGCGGTTCACGGCCGACGCGGCGACCCTGCGGCACCTTCTCGACGCCCGCGACGCGATCGGGGCCGCCGTGGACGGCGCGCGGACGGAGCGTCTGGACCGCGTGCTCGAACACGGGCGCATCCGGCCCACCCTCACCGCCGAGGGCCCCGGCGAGCGGGCCGAGTTCGCGGACGAGGCGTGGGGGCCGGCCTGGCTGGCCGCCCGCAACTACCTGGAGCTGCTCGCCACCGCGCCGGACCGGATCCGCGGCTGCGCCCACGAGGCCTGCGCGCTGCACTTCTTCGACACCTCGCGCAACGGCGCCCGCCGCTGGTGCTCCATGGCGACGTGCGGCAACCGCGCGAAGGCCTCCCGGCACCACGCCCGCTCCAAAGAGGCCTGACGGACGGGGGCCGGTACGAGGCCGCCGGTCGACGCCACGGACGCCACGCACGACACGCCCGGCAGGCGGTCGGCAGCCCACAGCAGCCGGACAGTCCGCGCACAGGAGACTCGTAGAGGGTTTTCCCCATACATCCATATCGTTTCGGTCAACTCTCCCCAAACAGCCGCCCCTTAGGTAAAGCTTTGCGGTCATCCGGGATCGCGTTCCGGACGGCCGTGATCAGGCAGGAACGGTCTCGATCACGTGCCGCTCGTTCCTTTACCTACAAGGGATGCCGATGACCCTCACCCCCCAGCGTGCACCGATATCGGGCACCAGACGCGTGGCCCGCATAGCCGTGGCCGCCGGCCTGGTGGCCGCACTGTCCGCGGCCGGGCCGATACCCCTGGCCTTCTCCGCCGACGCCGGACCGGCCCCGGCGACGTCCGACCCCGGCGCGAAGTCCGCCCCCCGCAAGCTCGGCTCCGACGACGCCGCCCTCCTCGCCGAAGCCAAGGCCTCCGGCGACAAGAACGTCACGCTGATGGTCGCCACCGCCCCCGGCCAGACCGAGCAGGTCGCCCAGGAGCTGGACGCGGTCAAGGGCGGCTCGGTCGGCCAGTCCTACGACAAGCTCGGCTACGTCCGCGCCACCGTCCCGACCGCCAAGGCCGACTCGGCGATCGCCGCCGCCGCCAAGCTGTCCTCGGTGCAGGCCATCGACCTGCGGCACGACATCGTCCTCGACGACCCGGCGCCGAGCGCGGACGCCGTCAAGGACGCCGGGTCCGCCGGGAAGGCGAAGACCTACCCCGCGCCGGACAAGAACACCCCCGCCGAGAACCCGTACAACCCGTCCTTCGAGACGGGCGCCGTCGACTTCGTGAAGAAGAACCCGAAGGCGGACGGCCGCGGCGTCACCATCGGCATCCTCGACTCCGGCGTGGACCTGGCGCACCCCGCGCTGCAGAAGACCACCACCGGCGAGCGCAAGATCGTCGACTGGGTGACCGCCACCGACCCGCTGCTCGACAACGACGCTTCCTGGCGCCCGATGGTGACCTCCGTCTCCGGGCCCAGCTTCAGCTACGGCGGCCGCACCTGGACGGCGAAGCCCGGCTCGTACCAGATCAACCTCTTCCGGGAGTCCGCCACCGCGGGCGGCGACGCCAAGGGCGACGTCAACCGCGACGGCGACACCACCGACGCGTGGGGCGTCCTGTACGACGCGGCCGCCGGCACCGTCACCGTCGACGTGAACGGCAACGGCGACTTCACCGACGACACCGCGATGAAGCCGTACAAGGACGGCTACCAGATCGGCTGGTTCGGCACCGACAACCCGTCGACCGACGTCGCCGAACGCCAGCCGTTCGTCGTGCAGATCCGCAAGGACGTGCCGATGGACCCGCTCGGCGGCGACTGGGTCGGCAAGAAGGCCGACTTCGCCAACATCGGTCTCATCGCCAGCGAGCACGGCACGCACGTCGCCGGCATCACCGCCGCGCACGGCCTGTTCGGCGGCCGGATGAACGGCGCCGCCCCCGGCGCGAAGATCGTCTCCTCCCGTGCCTGCGTCTTCGGCCCGGGCTGCACCAACGTCGCCCTCACCGAGGGCATGATCGACCTGGTCGTCAACCGAGGCGTCGACATCGTCAACATGTCGATCGGCGGTCTGCCGGGCCTCAACGACGGCAACAACGCGCGCGCCGCGCTGTACACGCGCCTCATCGACACCTACGGCGTCCAGCTCGTGATCTCCGCGGGCAACGAGGGTCCCGGCGCGAACACCATCGGCGACCCCGGTCTGGCCGACAAGGTGATCTCGGTCGGCGCGGCCGTCTCCAAGGAGACCTGGGCCGCCAACTACGGCTCGCAGGTGACGAAGAAGTACGCGCTGCTGCCCTTCTCCTCGCGCGGCCCGCGTGAGGACGGCGGCTTCACGCCGACGCTGGTCGCCCCCGGCGCCGCGATCAACACCACCCAGACCTGGCTGCCCGGCTCCCCGGTCGCCGACGCGGGCTACCCGCTGCCGGCCGGCTACTCCATGCTGCAGGGCACCTCGATGGCCTCCCCGCAGGCCGCGGGCGCCTCGGCGCTGCTGATCTCGGCCGCCAAGCAGGCCAAGGTCGCGCTCACCCCGGCGGTCCTGCGCACGGCTCTGACCTCGACCGCGGACCACATCAAGGGTCTGCAGGCCTACGAGGAGGGCGCGGGCGCGATCAACATCGTGGACGCCTGGAAGTCCATCCGCCACGGCGCCACCGCCCACGACTACACCGTCAAGGCCCCGGTCGACACCGCGCTCGACCAGGCCCTGAAGACGCCGGGCTTCGGCACCGGGATCTACGACCGTGAGGGCGGTCTGAAGGCCGGGCAGAAGAAGACGTACGACGTCACGATCACCCGCACCTCCGGCGCCGACAAGGCGGTCCGCCACGAGCTCCGCCTGGAGAACAACGCGGCCGGCGCCTTCCGGATCCTCGGCAAGGGCGACGTCAGGCTCCCGCTGAACAAGCCGGTGACGGTCCAGATCCAGGCCAGGCCGAAGGCCGCCGGCATCGCGAGCGCCATCCTGGAGGTCGACGACCCGAAGACCGAGGGCGTCGACAAGCAGATCCTCAACACGGTCGTCGTCTCGACGCCGGTGAGCCACACGTTCTCCGTGTCGAACACCGTGCAGCGCAACAGCTTCCAGTCCTACTTCCTGACCGTGCCCGAGGGTGCCAAGGCGTTCGAGGTCGCGATCGGCGGGCTGAAGGACAAGAGCCAGACCCGGTTCATCTCGATCCACCCCTACGGCGTCGCGGTCGAGGACACCTCCACGATCTACTGCTACAGCAACTATCCCAACACCAACGGCTGCCGCCCCGACGCCCGTTCGTACCAGAACCCGCAGGCCGGGGTCTGGGAGATCGAGGTCGAGTCGCGCCGCACCTCGCCGCTGCTCGACAACCCGTACAAGCTGGAGGCCACGGTCTACGGCGCGGACTTCGCCCCGGGGAACGTGACCGTGCCCGAGGCGAAGGTCGGCGTCCCGGCCGCCGCCTCCTGGACGGTGGCGAACAAGTTCGCCGCCATCGACGGCAAGCTGGTCGGCGGCCCGCTCGGCTCGTCCAAGAAGGACCGTCCGACGATCGCCAACGGCACCACCCAGACCACCACGGTCGAGGTCCCGGCGGGCGCGAAGTCGCTCGACGTCTCCATCGGCAACGTCTCCGACGCCTCCGCCGACCTGGACCTGACGGTCTACGACGCGGCCGGCAAGCAGGTCGCGCAGCAGGCCGACGGCGACTCGGAGGAGGCGGTCTCCATTCCGTCGCCCGCCGCCGGCACGTACACCATCCAGGTCGCGGGCTACTCGGTCCCGGCCGGCACGACGGCGTACGACTACGTGGACGCGTTCCTGTCGTCCGCGCTCGGCGCCGTCACGGTCGACGGGGCCGCGCCGGTGAAGCTCGCCACGGGCGCTTCGGCGGCGGTCTCCGCCACCGTCACCGCCGCGGCCACCGCCCCGGCGGGCCGGGTCCTCTTCGGTCAGGTCCAGCTGGTGAACGCGCGGGGCACCGTCGCGGGCGCCGGCAACGTGACGATCGAGAAGGTCACTCCGTAGCACCTCGGGCAACAAGAGGGGCGGGCGTCCGTACGGGCGCCCGCCCTTCGCCGTCCGCGCACCGCCACGACGACTTCCGGGCAACGCCCCCGGCGGCCCCGGGCGGGCGGGGGCGCCCGTCCCCAGGCCGCTCGGCGCCGCGTCCTCCGTGGTCCGCCGCGGTTACTCGCAGGCGGCGGTCCCCGCCCCGGAGAGGGCTCCTGTGAGCTCCTGCCGCTCCGGCGCGATGTCGGGCTCGCCGACCACCCAGACGTCGGGGACGCCCGCCCCCTGCGCCAGGGCGACCAGCACATGGTCGCCGGGGTTCAGCGGCGCACCCGCGCCCTGCTCCCTGTCGAAGCCGACCTCGGGCGCGCTCCTCACGGGCCGGTAGGCGTGGGTGACGCGCAGGCTGACGCGCTCGCGGGTCGTGCCGGGCAGCCGGCGGACGTCCGTCACGTCGCCCTCGACGACGAGCCGGGTGCAGGCGAGGTAGCCGGGGTCGCCGAGGAGAGCGCCGGCGTCCTCGGACGCCTTGGCTCCGGACTCGCCGCGGCCGGCGTCGCTCGCGGCCCTGCTCCCCGCGTCGTCCGAGACCCCGTGCCCGGCCCGCACGACCGCCCAGCCTGCCCCGAAGACCAGCGCGCCCGCGGCCGCCGCCCCGACGGCTCCCAGGAGCAGGGGACGCAGCCGGCGCGGAGCGCGTGCCCGCCGGACGGGCGCGGGCGACGGCTGCGCCGCGCTCTCGCGCACCGGGTCCGTCAGGGCGTCGGCGAGCACGCCGAGCTGTTCGCGCAGCAACGCCACGTCGGCGCTCGCCGCGCGGTGCTCCGCCATGAAGGCGCCGTCCGCACGGGCCTCGTCCGGCAGCGGTTCGTCGGCGATGGCCGCCATCAGCGCGTCCGGCCCGCCACGGCCGTCGTGTTCCGCGGTCATGTCAGACCACCTCGTCCTCGTGCAGGCGGGCGCGCAGGGCCCGGACCGCCGTGTGCAGGCGGCTCTTGACCGTGCCCTCCGGGACGCCCAGCTCCCGGGCGATGGAACGCACCGGCAGATCGGCGTAGAAGCGCAGGACGACGACCTGACGCTGGGCGTCGGGCAGGTCGTCCAGGCCCCGGGCGACGGCCAGGGAGAGCACGCTGGTGTCCTCGCCGGAGGGGTGCTCGTGCTGGCGCAGCGAGGCCAGCCGCTCCCCCAGCCGCTCCTGCCGGCGTTTGGCCCGGTGCCAGTCCATGGCGAGGTTGGAGGCCACGACCGCCGCCCAGGCGGAGACGTCGCGCGGCGCCTCGTGTCCCTTCGCCGCGCGCTCCAGCAGCCGCAGGCGGACCTGCTGTACCCCGTCCGGCAGGTCCGCCTGCGGCACCCCGCCCAGCGCGAGCACCGCCCGCACCCGGCGTTCCTGCGCCGGGTCCAGCGGGTCGTCGCCGTGCCCGGCCGCCCCGTCCCCCTGGACCCGGCGGGTGATTCTGCGCAGCACAGACACCCCTCCCTCGCCGCGTTTCTCCTACGACGCCGCCGCGCCCGGAAACGTTCGCCCCCGGCGCGAGGAAATTCCGGGCGCGGCCGCGGAGGCGTACGTCACACCGGCGGGCGGGGCAGCAGAGCTTGCGGCCGGCAGCCCTGCCGAAGGGAATTCCTCCAGCTCAGCGGGGTGCGGGAGCGAGTTCCGCAACCGTCGATCACTGTGGGGCGTCCCACTCCTCGGGCATGGCGGGCAAAGAATTGGACAGGTAGGCCGGTGTCGGCCGCATGATGGAAAAGCCACGGCCAGGCAATGCGTACGCAGCGAGACAGAACGAGACAAAGGGAGTCGTCGTGAGGGTCGGAATCGTCGGAGCCACCGGTCAGGTCGGCACGGTCATGCGCAGCATCCTCAAGGAGCGGAACTTCCCGGTCACCGAGCTGCGTCTGTTCGCCTCGGCCCGCTCGGCGGGGACGGTCCTGGACGGCGTGACGGTGGAGGACGCGGCGACGGCCGACTACACCGGTCTCGACATCGTGCTGTTCTCCGCGGGCGGCGCGACCTCGAAGGCGCTCGCCGAGAAGGTGGCCTCGCAGGGCGCCGTCGTGATCGACAACTCCTCGGCCTGGCGCAAGGACCCGGAGGTGCCCCTGGTGGTCTCCGAGGTGAACCCGCACGCGATCGTGGACCGCCCCAAGGGCATCATCGCCAACCCGAACTGCACGACGATGGCCGCGATGCCGGTCCTTAAGCCGCTGCACGAGGAGGCGGGGCTGGAGGCGCTGGTCGTCGCCACCTACCAGGCGGTGTCCGGCTCGGGCGTCGCGGGCGTGGCGGAGCTGCACGGGCAGGCGCAGAAGGTCGTGGCGGACGCGGACCGGCTCACCCACGACGGCGCGGCGGTCGACTTCCCGGAGCCCCAGGTCTACCAGCGCCCGATCGCCTTCAACGTGGTCCCGCTCGCGGGCTCGATCGTCGACGACGGTCTGCACGAGACCGACGAGGAGCAGAAGCTCCGCAACGAGTCCCGCAAGATCCTGGAGATCCCGGGGCTGAAGGTCTCCGGCACCTGTGTGCGCGTGCCGGTCTTCTCCGGCCACTCCCTTCAGGTCAACGCCCGTTTCGCGCGTCCGCTGACGGTGGAGCGCGCGACGGAGCTGCTGGCCGGCGCCCCGGGCGTCGCCCTCTCCGACATCCCCACCCCGCTGCAGGCGGCCGGCCAGGACCCGTCGTACGTGGGCCGCATCCGGCAGGACGAGACCGTCGAGCACGGCCTCGCCCTGTTCGTCTCCAACGACAACCTGCGCAAGGGCGCGGCGCTGAACGCGGTGCAGATCGCGGAGCTGGTGGCGGCCGAGCTGAAGGACTGACGCACGGCGTCTTCGAGGGGGGCGGGNCGCGACGGAGCTGCTGGCCGGCGCCCCGGGCGTCGCCCTCTCCGACATCCCCACCCCGCTGCAGGCGGCCGGCCAGGACCCGTCGTACGTGGGCCGCATCCGGCAGGACGAGACCGTCGAGCACGGCCTCGCCCTGTTCGTCTCCAACGACAACCTGCGCAAGGGCGCGGCGCTGAACGCGGTGCAGATCGCGGAGCTGGTGGCGGCCGAGCTGAAGGACTGACGCACGGCGTCTTCGAGGGGGGCGGGCGTCCGTACGGACGCCCGCCCCCCTCGTCGTCCCGCGTACCGCCGAACCTGCGGCGGGGCGGAAGCTGCGGCGGGGGGCGGGGGCGTCAGCGCCGGCGCACTTCGTAGAGGAAGCAGCCGTACTCGACGGCCCGTACGTGGACGAACGCGACCTCCGGGTCCGCGAACGCCTCGGTGAAGGCCGCGTCGAACCCGTCCGGGTCCTCGACGAGGCGGCCGCCCAGGATGCGACCGTCGAAGGAGTAGCGGCGGACCGTGCGGTGGCTGTCCGTGAACGGCAGGGCGTCCCCGGCCGGGCCCGGGCACGCGCGCGCGTGGATGNCTCCGACATCCCCACCCCGCTGCAGGCGGCCGGCCAGGACCCGTCGTACGTGGGCCGCATCCGGCAGGACGAGACCGTCGAGCACGGCCTCGCCCTGTTCGTCTCCAACGACAACCTGCGCAAGGGCGCGGCGCTGAACGCGGTGCAGATCGCGGAGCTGGTGGCGGCCGAGCTGAAGGACTGACGCACGGCGTCTTCGAGGGGGGCGGGGGCGTCAGCGCCGGCGCACTTCGTAGAGGAAGCAGCCGTACTCGACGGCCCGTACGTGGACGAACGCGACCTCCGGGTCCGCGAACGCCTCGGTGAAGGCCGCGTCGAACCCGTCCGGGTCCTCGACGAGGCGGCCGCCCAGGATGCGACCGTCGAAGGAGTAGCGGCGGACCGTGCGGTGGCTGTCCGTGAACGGCAGGGCGTCCCCGGCCGGGCCCGGGCACGCGCGCGCGTGGATGAAGACGGGGCCCTGCTCGTCGTAGGGCCCCGGGTCGGCGCCGGTCTCGGCCGCCCAGCGGCGCAGGGGCGCGTAGGACACGAGCGCGATCGACTCGCCCGGCTCGCTGCGGCGCAGGCAGCAGCGCAGCGGGGCGCCGCCCTCCTCGTCGGTCCCGGGGGCGGTCGGCCGGCCCGCGTCGTCGGTGGAGCGCAGCTCGTCGAGGACGTCCGGCGGGATCGGCCGTGCGATGCGGACGCCGGGGCGGGTTGGTGCCGGACTCGTCATGCGCCCAGCCTCTCGCCCGCCGTCCCACCGCACCGGCGGATTCCGGACGTCGCGCTCCGGCCCCGACCGCCACGGCGGGGCGCACAGGGGGACGCCCGGAACGTCGTCGCCGCGGACGGTCCCCTCGTGGAAGGATGACGCAACCGACACATATCGAGGAGATGACCGCGTGCCTGGCACAAACCTGACTCGCGAAGAGGCGCGGCAGCGGGCGAAGCTGCTCACCGTTGACTCGTACGAGATCGATCTCGACCTCTCCGGGGCGCAGGAGGGCGGTACCTACCGGTCCGTGACCACGGTGCGCTTCGACGTCGCCGAGACGGGCGCGGAGTCCTTCATCGACCTGGTGGCCCCGACCGTCCACGAGGTGACGCTCAACGGGGACGCGCTGGATCCGGCCGAGGTGTTCGAGGACTCCCGGATCGCGCTGCCCGGGCTGCTGGAGGGCCGCAACGTCCTGCGGGTCGTGGCGGACTGCGCCTACACCAACACCGGTGAAGGCCTGCACCGGTTCGTCGACCCGGTCGACGAACAGGCCTACCTGTACACGCAGTTCGAGGTCCCGGACGCCCGTCGCGTCTTCGCGTCCTTCGAGCAGCCGGACCTGAAGGCCACCTTCCAGTTCACCGTGAAGGCGCCGACCGGCTGGACCGTCGTCTCCAACTCCCCGACGCCCGAGCCCAAGGACGACGTCTGGGTCTTCGAGCCGACCCCGCGGATCTCCAGCTACATCACCGCACTCGTCGTCGGGCCGTACCACAGCGTCCACAGCGTGTACGAGAAGGACGGCCAGTCGGTGCCGCTCGGCATCTACTGCCGGCCGTCCCTCGCCGAGTTCCTCGACTCGGACGCGATCTTCGAGGTCACGCGGCAGGGCTTCGACTGGTTCCAGGAGAAGTTCGACTACGCGTACCCCTTCAAGAAGTACGACCAGCTGTTCGTACCCGAGTTCAACGCGGGCGCGATGGAGAACGCGGGCGCGGTCACCATCCGCGACCAGTACGTCTTCCGGTCCAAGGTGACCGACGCGGCGTACGAGGTGCGTGCGGAGACGATCCTGCACGAGCTGGCCCACATGTGGTTCGGCGACCTGGTCACCATGGAGTGGTGGAACGACCTCTGGCTGAACGAGTCGTTCGCCACCTACACCTCGATCGCCTGCCAGGCGTACGCGCCGGACTCGCGCTGGCCGCACTCGTGGACCACGTTCGCCAACTCCATGAAGACCTGGGCCTACCGGCAGGACCAGCTGCCCTCGACCCACCCGATCATGGCCGAGATCGGCGACCTGGACGACGTCCTCGTCAACTTCGACGGCATCACCTACGCCAAGGGCGCGTCCGTCCTGAAGCAGCTCGTGGCGTACGTCGGCATGAACGAGTTCTTCTCGGGCGTGCAGGCCTACTTCAAGCGCCACGCGTTCGGCAACACCCGTCTGTCGGACCTGCTCGGCGCGCTGGAGGAGACCTCCGGCCGCGACCTGGGCACCTGGTCGCAGAAGTGGCTGCAGACCGCCGGCATCAACGTGCTGCGCCCCGAGATCGAGACGGACGCCGAGGGCGTCATCACGTCCTTCGCCATCCGCCAGGAGGCCCCGGCGCTCCCGGCGGGCGCGAAGGGCGAGCCGACCCTGCGCCCGCACCGCATCGCGGTCGGTCTGTACGAACTGGACGGCGGCAGCGGCAAGCTGCTGCGCGACGAGCGCGTGGAGCTGGACATCGACGGCGAGCTGACCGCCGTCCCGCAGCTGGTGGGCAAGCGCCGTCCGGACGTCGTCCTGCTCAACGACGACGACCTGTCGTACGCCAAGGTCCGCCTGGACGAGCAGTCGCTCGCGTTCGTGACCGAGCACCTCGGCGACTTCGAGTCGTCGCTGCCGCGCGCCCTGTGCTGGGCGTCGGCCTGGGACATGACCCGCGACGGCGAACTGCCCACCCGCGACTACCTGTCCCTGGTGCTGTCCGGCATCGGCAAGGAGTCCGACATCGGTGTGGTCCAGTCGCTGCAGCGCCAGGTCAAACTCGCCATCGACCTGTACGCCGACCCGGCCGCCCGCGAGACCCTGCTGACCCGCTGGACGGACGCCACGCTCGCGCACCTGCGGTCCGCCGAGGCGGGCAGCGACCACCAGCTCGCGTGGGCGCGGGCGTTCGCGGCGACGGCCCGCACGCCGGACCAGATCGACCTGCTGGAGTCGCTGCTGGACGGCGGGCAGACCATCGAGGGCCTGGCCGTCGACACCGAGCTGCGCTGGGCGTTCGTGCAGCGTCTGGTGGCCGTGGGGCAGTTCGACGAGTCCGACATCGCCGCCGAGCACGAGCGGGACAAGACGGCCGCGGGCGAGCGGCACGCGGCGACCGCGCGCGCGGCGCGTCCGACGCCGGAGGCCAAGGCGGAGGCGTGGGCGGCGGTCGTGGAGTCCGACAAGCTGCCCAACGCCGTACAGGAGGCCGTCATCGGCGGCTTCGTGCAGACCGACCAGCGTGAGCTGCTCGCGCCGTACACGGACAAGTACTTCGAGGTCGTCAAGGACATCTGGGACTCCCGTTCGCACGAGATCGCCCAGCAGATCGCGGTCGGGCTCTACCCGGCGGTCCAGGTCTCCCGGGAGACCCTGGCCAAGACGGACGCCTGGCTGGCCTCGGCCGAGCCGAACGCGGCCCTGCGCCGCCTCGTCTCCGAGTCGCGCTCGGGTGTGGAGCGCGCGCTGAAGGCCCAGGCGGCCGACGCGCGGTAGTCCGCCCGTACGACTGCCTCGTACGGCTCCTTCGCATCCTTCGCACGGCGACCAGGGCGCCCGGTGTCCCACCGGGCGCCCTTCGCGTATGCCGATCCGTTCCCCCTCCCTCGGCGGGGGCCGTCATCCCACCCGTCCCGTCGGCCATCGCACCGCCGACGGGACAGGCATCGGTCACGAGGCCCGCACGGCGGCCGGACGGGGCTCGGCAGCAGGGTCGATCGTCGAGGCGGGAGCCGTCTGGAGCGGACCGTCCGCCCCGAGCCGACCCGCCGGCGGCCGCCGGTCCCGAACCGCCCCGCTCCGGCCCGCCCCGCTCCGGTCCGCGCCGAGTTGTCCGGCGAGCGTCGCGCCGAACGCCAGCGCCATCCCCGTCAGCTGCACCGGCGTCAGCGACTGGCCCAGCGCGGCCCAGCCGACGACGGCGGCCGTCAGCGGGGAGAGCGGGGCGAGGAAGGTGACCTGGGTCGCGCTGAGGCGGCCGATGCCGCGGAACCAGAGCCAGTACGAGACGGCCGTGTTGGCCAGCGCGAGATAGAGGTAGCCGCCGACGGCCCGGCCGTCCAGAGCGGGCGGGGGGCCTTCGAGGAGGAGGGCGAGCGGAGCGATCAGCAGGCCGCCCGCGGTGAGCTGCCAGCCGGCCAGGGCGAGCGGGCCCACGCCGTCGGGACGGCCCCACTTCTTGGTCAGGACCGTGCCGGCCGACATCGAGGCGGTGGACGCGAGCGCCGCGAGCACGCCCGGCCCGTCGAGCGCCCCGGCCGCCTTCAGCACGACGAGGCTGACGCCGAACGCGGCCACCACCCCGGTGACCAGGTTCCGAGCGGTGGGCCGCTGCCCGAGCAGCAGCGCGGAGAGGCCGACGACGAACAGCGGACCGACCGAGCCGACGACGGCCGCCATGCCACCGGGCAGCCGGTAGGCCGAGAGGAAGAGCAGCGGGAAGAAGGCGCCGATGTTCAGCGCGCCGAGTATCGCGGCCTTCCCCCACCAGACGCCTCGCGGGAGGACCCGGCCGAGGGCGAGCAGCAGCAGCCCGGCGGGCAGGGCCCGCATCAGACCGGTGAACAGAGGACGGTCCGCAGGCAGGAACTCGGTGGTGACGGCGTAGGTGGTGCCCCAGGAGACCGGGGCGAGGGCGGTGAGCAGAACGATCGCTGACCTCTTCATGTAAGTAGCTTAGCGCCAAGCTACTTACCGTCAAGCCACTTTCTTGCGCGTGATCGAAAGCCCTTGGATACTCGGCGTATGAGCAGTCAGCAACCCCCGCGCAAGGACCCGGTCGACGCGATCGTCGAGCAGTGGGCGACGGTCCGTCCCGACCTCGACACCGCCGCCATGGAGGTCTTCGGCCGGATCTCCCGGCTCACGCGCGCGATGGGCGACCGGATGGACAGGGCGTACTCGGCTCTCGGAGTCGCCCGCGGGGAGTTCGACGTGCTGGCCACACTGCGCCGCTCCGGCGAGCCCTACACCCTCTCGCCGCGCGGGCTGTCGGCGACGCTCATGCTCACCACCGGCGGCATGACCGGCCGCCTCGACAAGCTGGAGCGGGCCGGGCTGCTGCGCCGCTCCCCCGACCCGCACGACCGCCGTGGACTGCAGGTGACGCTGACGGAGAAGGGGCTGGAGCTGGTGGACCGCGCGGTGAGCGCGGGCCTGGCCGTCCAGACGCAGGCCCTGAACGCGGCCCTGAACGCCGAACAGGCCGACCGGCTGGCCGACCTGCTGCGAGAACTGCTGCTGGCCACGGAGACGCCGGGCGGCTGACCGGACCGGCGCGCCGAGCACACCCCGCTCCACGCGGGTGCGTCAGGGACCGCCGTCGCGAGGAGCGGCGTTCCGAGGTCCGGCCGTCGCGAGGAGCGGCGTTCGGGGGAGGCGACGGTGGCGTGGCCGTCGCCCGCACCGGGCGGCATCCGACGACGCCGCGCCCGAGGGCGCGGCGTGGGCGTGGGACGGGTCCAGGCCTAGGCCTGGGCCTTGCCCTTGACCGCGATGTTGGAGCTGGTGGAGTCGGCGCGGTCCTTCGACCGGTCGAGGACCCAGACCAGACCGGCGATCAGCGCGAACAGCGCGAGCGGAGCCAGGACATACAGACCCAGCGTCTCGATGACGCTCAGTCCGTCGCCGGGGTCGTCGCCGTCGTCGCGGGTCAGCGCGAGGGCGGGGGACGACATGAGCAGCATCATCAGCGTCGTACCGGCGGCCAGGGCGCCGGCGCGCAGGGCGTTCTTCTTGTCCACGGTGCAAAGTTAGCGAACGGCGTCGGGGAGCGCGCGTCCGGGGTGCCGTATGAGGCGCGGGCGCCCGGACCGGGCGCCCGGACCCTCCCGCCAGAACCTCCCGCCGTCAGGCGCCCCCGGGAGGGCGGTCCTCGGCGGGAGCGTCCTCGGCGGGACCCGCTCCGGAGGGACCGTCCGGGGAGGGGGCGTCCCCGAGGGCGCTGCCCGGGGAGGGGTCGTGCCGCTCCCGGAGGACGTCCATCAGGGCGTGCAGCCTCGGCGAGGCGGCCAACTGCTCCAGAGTGACCGGACGGCCCTCCGCGTCGGCGATCGGCAGCCGCCAGTTCGGGTACTGGTCCCAGGTGCCGGGCAGGTTCTGCGGGCGGCGGTCGCCGACGCCGTCCGGGAGCCAGACGCCGACCATGCGGGCGGGGGTGCTCCGCAGGAAGCGGTGCACCGCCTGCACCTCGGCCTCCTCCGAGGAACGGTCGCCGCCCCCGCCGGCGCCGGCCAGCAGCCCGAGCCGGCTGAGCAGGCCCAGCCACTCCGCCGTGTCGTTGGCGGCCTCCGCGCGCTCCTCCTCCAGGGGCCGGGTCAACAGGCCGAGCCGGTCACGCAGTTCGACGTGCTCGCCGGTGAGGCGGGCGGCGGTGGACGGCAGGTCGTGGGTGGTGGCGGTGGCCAGACAGTCGGCGCGCCAGCGGTCGGGCAGCAGGGGGAGCCCGTCGCCCTCCCAGTCCCGCTCGAACCACAGGACGGACGTACCGAGCACGCCACGCTCGCGCAGCGCCTCCCGCACACCCGGCTCGACGGTGCCCAGGTCCTCCCCGATCACCAGCGACCCGGCACGGGAGGCCTCCAGCACCAGCACGGCGAGCATGGCCTCGGCGTCGTAGCGGACGTACGCGCCCTCGGTCGGCGGCTCCCCCTGCGGGACCCACCAGAGCCGGAACAGGCCCATGACGTGGTCGATGCGCAGGGCGCCCGCGTAGCGGAACAGCGCCCGCAGCAGCCGTCGGTAGGGCGCGTAGCCGGAGGCGGCCAGCCGGTCCGGACGCCAGGGCGGCAGGCCCCAGTCCTGACCACGGGCGTTGAAGGCGTCCGGCGGGGCCCCCACCGACATCCCGGCCGCGAAGTGCTCCTGCTGCGCCCATGCGTCGGCGCCCTCGGGGTGCACGCCGACGGCCAGGTCGTGCACGATCCCGACAGGCATGCCCGCCTCCCGCGCGGCGCGCTGGGCGGCGGTGAGCTGGGAGTCGGTGAGCCAGGCGAGGCGGGAGTGGAAGTCCACGCGGTCCATCAGCTCGCTCCGGGCGCGGGCGGTCCCGGCCGAGCGGGGGTCCCGCAGTTCGGCAGGCCACTGCTGCCACCGGGAGCCGTGCACCTCGGCGAGCGCGCACCAGGTGGCGTGGTCCTCCAGGGCCTGGCCCTGCTCGGCGAGGAAGTCGCAGTAGGCGGCGCGCCTGCCGGGCCCGAGCGGCACACGGGCGACGAGCTCCAGCGCCTCCCGCTTGAGCTCCCACACGGCGTCCCGGTCGATCAGCTCGCCCTTCTCCAGGACGGCCTCGCGCAGGCGCCCCGCGCGCTCCGCGAGCGCGGCCCGCAGGGCGTCGTCCCGCACGTAGGCGTACTCGGGGACGTCCTCGACGCGCAGATGCACCGGGTCGGGGAAGCGGCGGGAGGAGGGCCGGTACGGGGAGGGGTCGGTGGGGGTCCCGGGCACGGCCGCGTGCAACGGATTGACCTGGACGAACCCGGCTCCCAGCACCCGTCCCGCCCACGCGGTCAGCTCGGCGAGGTCACCGAGGTCGCCCATGCCCCAGGAGCGGCGGGACAGCAGGGAGTACAGCTGGACGAGGAGTCCGTACGACCGGCCCGCCGGTGCGGTCAGGCGGGGCGGCGCGACGACCAGGTGGGCGCTGCCGGTGCGTCCGTCGGGTGTGACGGCCGTCAGCCGGTGCACCCCGAGGGGCAGCCCGGCGAGGGAGTCGACCGAGTCGCGGCTCTCGCCCTGCTCCGTCTCCACGCGCAGCCGAGTGCCCTCGGGGAGGGCCGCGAGCGCTTCCGCCCGGTCGTCGCTCCAGCAGACCACGGTCGGCGGCAGCAGCCGCTCGCGCAGTTCCCGTTCCCGGGCGGCGAGCGCGGCGCGCACGGCCGGCGGGGAGCCGGCGTCGACCCCGAGGGCGGCCAGGACGCGGACGACGGCGGCGGCCGAGGCCGTGACCGTGCGGTCCGGGGAGGGCTGGTAGGAGGTCGCGACGCCGTGCAGCGCGGCGAGCCGGGCGAGCTCCTCTCCGGGGGGTGCGCTCATCTACGGCCTCGTGGAGTCGGAGTCCGCGGCGAGCGGCGGTTCGCTGGTCAGGGGCTCGGCGTCGGGCAGCGGCGGTTCGCTGGTCAGCGGGGGTTGCGCGTGGTTCCCCTCGGCGCTGAAGGCGCACAGATGGGGATCGGCGAGGTCCACGGCGGTGGGGGCGGATGTCTCCGCCGGGCGTTTGGACCGGGTCGGCGCGATCACGGGGGCCTCCTCATCGGATACGACATCGGATACCGCAGCCCTACCCAGCCGACGCGAGGACAGACGTCTCCTTCGCATCCCAACCTGCCACAACCCTCCGCGGTCCGCTCAGGACGAGGGCCGAGAGGGCGCCGTCGGTGCGTGTGCGTGAACCGGTTGCCCCCGGCCGGTCGATAGAGGAGGTGTGAGACTGTTCCGCCCCGTGGGGGGCCATCGGGAGGGCGACACGGGCGGCCCGCGAGCGGCTGGCCTCGATGGGCGCCGACGAGCGCCGGACCTGGCTGACGGCGTACTTCGCGACGGTCGGCGACTGCCGCCGAAACGGGGTGCCCGCCCTGTGATCCCCCGCCGCCTCCCCCTGACCGGCGTGGGCCTCTACGCCCGCTCCCGCGCCCTTCCCCTCGCCCTCGCCCTGCTCGCCGGAGCCTGCGCGTTCGCCGGGTGGGCGGCGCACCGGGCGGACGACGCCCACCCGGATCCGGGTTGGTCAGCCCCCGTCGTCGCGCTGGCGCCCCTGCCGGCCGCCATGCTGATCGGCGCGAGCCTCCACACCCCGTCCGACGAGCTGGATCGCACGGCGGTACGCCCCTGGTGGCCCCGCAGACTGGTCCACCTGCTCGCCCTGTCCGCCCTCGCCTGCACACTGCTGCCGCTCGCCCTGCCCGGCGACGGCCTCGGTCCCGCAGCCGCAGCCGTGATCCGCGATCTGCTGGGCTGTGTCGGCGTCGCGGCGATCGCGGCCGTGGTGGTCGGCGCCCGGCTGAGCTGGCTGCCCGCGTTGTGCTGCGTCGGCGCGGTCCTCCTGGCATCGGGACGCATGCGTGGCCGCACGGTCACTGTGGGGGTGTGGCTGGCGCAGCCGGGCCAGGAGGCGGGGGCATGGCTGGCGGCGGGCGCCGTGTTCGTGCTGGGCACGGCACTGTATGCGGCGCGGGGCTCCCGACCGGAAGGCCCGCGTCTCTGAGGGACCGCATCACCCCGGCGGTGGGGCCGTGACAGCGGTGGAGCGTTCGGGACGGACGGCGGCACGCTCCGTCCTCAGGGATCCGCGCGAGGGCACCGCCCCCGGGGCGGTGCGGAACAGGGGAGAAGCCTGCGGAGTCCGGCGTGGGCACCGACTGCGACATCGGCGGTGTCGTCGCCGTGGCTCCGCGCGCCCCCTATCGCGCCCTTTCACCTGCCACCCGCCGGGCTGCTCCCGGCCAACTGCCGGCGACACTGCCCCGGACATGGTTCGACACGCGGTTACGGCATCCGGTCGGTATCCGGGCGGGACCCAGGGGCTGGGCGCCCCGCACGGCACCGCCCGGCGCGCCCGACGTCCCGAAGCGCCCCGTGGCCGGGGGCGGCTCGGTGCCACGGGGCATGAAGAAGCCCGGATCCATCGGCTACGCGGAGATGCCGTCGATCCGGGCCAGGGCGTCGTCCGCGCCGTACGGTTGCAGGTACGGCAGCCAGCGCGGGTCCCTGTGGCCCGTGCCGATGATGCGCCAGGCCAGGCCGGAGGGAGGAGCGGGTTTGTGACGCAGCCGCCAGCCGATCTCGACGAGATGGCGGTCGGCCTTGACGTGGTTGCAGCGACGGCAGGACGCGACGACGTTGTCCCACACGTGCTTGCCGCCGCGGCTGCGCGGGATGACGTGGTCGACGCTGGTGGCGACGCCACCGCAGTACATGCACCTGCCCCCGTCCCGCGCGAAGAGCGCTCGACGGGTCAGGGGAACGGGCCCACGGTAGGGAACGCGGACGAATCGCTTGAGCCGGACCACGCTGGGTGCGGGGACTGTGACGGTCGCGCTGTGCATGAAGGCGCCGGATTCCTCCAGGGAGACTGCCTTGTTCTCCAGGACGAGGATGAGCGCGCGGCGGAGCGGTACGACGCCGAGGGGCTCGTACGACGCGTTGAGGACCAGGACATGCGGCACGGATGCCTCCTTGGGCGTCGGCGGCGCGTGGCTCGCGCCGGGACGATCTGCAGTCAGTCTCCCCTCTTGCCTGGTAGACGCGCCACCATGTCCCGGTAACGGGCTGGGAGTGTTTTCGACCACACCCTGTTTCTCCCCGGGATCATGGCCTGTTCAAGCACAGGTGAGGACCGTCTCTCCTTCTCGGATCTCGCCGAACCACACACAATGCCCCGTTAGTGTGGTGGTTCTGCCTGTCCGGTGACCTTCCCGTGACCTCGCAGCGCGCGTCGACCTCGACCGCCGCACCGGATGGACGCAGAGCAGCACCTGGAGGTACCTGCCTTGTCCTTGTCCGCCGTCCTATCGGCCGCCGACGTGTCGCCCACGCCGACCCCCTCGGAGTCGCCGAGCGCGGTGACCGTGCCGTCCCTGCAGGACGCCCAGGAGAGCGCGACGAACGCGGCCAGCTGGGTCGAGCAGAACTGGTCGACGTGGTTGGCGATCGGTCTGCGCGTGCTGCTGATCCTGGTGATCGCGGTGGTGCTGAGAGTGGTGGTGCAGCGGTCGATCACCAAGCTGATCGACCGGATGAACCGCACCGTCTCCTCGGTCGACGGCACGGCGCTGGGCGGGCTGCTGGTCAACAACGAACGGCGGCGTCAGCGCTCGCAGGCGATCGGCTCGGTGCTGCGCTCGGTGGCGAGCTTCCTGATCCTCGGCACGGCCGCGCTGATGGTGCTGGGCACCTTCGAGATCAATCTGGCCCCGCTGCTGGCCTCCGCGGGCGTCGCGGGCGTGGCGATCGGTTTCGGCGCGCGCAACCTGGTCACGGACTTCCTCTCCGGCGTCTTCATGATCCTGGAGGACCAGTACGGCGTCGGCGACCAGATCGACGCGGGCGTGGCCACCGGTGAGGTCATAGAGGTGGGGCTGCGCGTGACGAAGCTGCGCGGAGCCAACGGGGAGATCTGGTACGTCCGCAACGGCGAGGTCAAGCGGATCGGCAACCTGTCGCAGGGCTGGGCGACGGCCGGCGTCGACGTGACCGTCAAGGCGTCCGAGGACCTCGACCGCGTGAAGTCGACGCTGGACGAGGTCGCCGAGAAGATGAGCAAGGAAGAGCCCTGGAACGAGCTCCTGTGGAGCCCGATCGAGGTGCTCGGCCTGGACAGCGTCCTGCTCGACTCGATGGTGGTCCGGATCTCCGCCAAGACGATGCCGGGCAAGTCCCTGGCGGTCGAGCGCGAGCTGCGCTGGCGCGTCAAGCGCGCCTTCGACGAGGCCGACATCCGCATCGTGGGCGGCGCGACCGCACCGGTGACGGCGGACCCGGCCGACGCTGCGGCCGCGGTCGCGGCGCCGTCCGTCTTCTCGAACGCGGACTCGCCGCAGGTGGAGGCGACGACGCCGATCGCACCACCGCGGGTGGCCGCCGCACCGTCGACCCCCGCGAAGTAACGGAACGGTCCGGCACACTCGTTCGAGTGAACGGCCGGGGCATTTCGGCGCCACACGGCGCCGGGGTGCCCCATCGTTCCGCGAGCCGACACGCTCCCCTGGTAACGACTCTGTTGCCTCGGGGGCGTTTTGCCGTTTCGCGCCTTGACGCCCCCTTCGCCCCGGGCTTACGTTCCCTTCCACCGATAGGAAACTTTCCTAACAGTGACCGGATGTGGACGTGCGTCCGGCGGCACTGAGAAGCTGTGCAGTTCAGAAAGGCAGGTGTCGATCCATGGCAGGAACCGCCGGTACGCCGGGCACCCCGCGCGTCCTGCGCGCCATGAACGACCGGGCGGCCCTCGACCTGCTGCTGGCGCACGGCCCTCTGTCCCGCACCCGCATCGGCAAGCTCACCGGCCTGTCCAAGCCCACCGCCTCTCAGCTCCTGGCCCGCCTGGAGGCGGCCGGGCTGGTGCTGGCGACCGGCACCACCGAGGGGCGACCCGGCCCCAATGCCCAGCTGTACGAGGTCAATCCGGCCGCCGCCTACGCCGCCGGACTCGACGTCACCCCCGAGCGCGTCCTCGCCGCCGTCGCCGACGTCACCGGCCGGACCGTGGGCACGTACGAAGTGCCCACGCCCGGCAGGAAGACCGCCGGGGCGGTCGTACGGCAGGTCACCGACGCCCTCGACGGCGCGGTGAAGGCGGCCGGCCTCACCCGGGCCGACGTGCGCCGGCTCGTCGTCGCCACCCCCGGCGCCTTCGACCCGACCACCGGCCGGCTGCGCTACGCCTCCCACCTCCCCGGCTGGCACTCCCCCACGCTGCTCGACGACCTCGCCGCAGCCCTTCCGATGCCGGTCGAGTACGAGAACGACGTCAATCTCGCCGCCGTCGCCGAACAGCGGCTCGGCGCGGCCCGCGGCCACGAGGACTTCGTCCTGCTGTGGAACGAGGGCGGTCTCGGCGCCGCGCTCGTCCTCGGCGGCCGGCTGCACCGCGGCTGGACCGGCGGCGCGGGAGAGGTGGGTTTCCTTCCGGTTCCGGGCGCACCCCTGGTCCGGCAGGTGACCAAGGCCAACAGCGGCGGCTACCAGGAACTGGCCGGCTCGCAGGCCCTGCCCCGGCTGGCCCGGGAGATCGGCATGAGCGCGGTCCCGTCCGGGCCGTACGCCGAGGCGGCCGCGACACTCGTGGCACGGGCGGCCGCCGAGGACACCGTCCTGAACCGGCTGCTGCTCCAGACGTACGCGACCCGGCTCGCGACCGGTCTCGCCTCGCTCGTCTCCGTGCTCGACCCCGAACTCGTCGTCCTCAGCGGCGCCTCCCTGACGGCCGGCGGCGAAGTGCTGCGCGCTCTCGTCCAGGCCGAACTGGAGGAGCTGGCCGCCTCGCGGCCCAAGCTGGTGATGGGCGACGTCACCGAACGGCCCGTGCTGCGCGGCGCGCTGGAGAGCGCGCTGGCGGCCGTCCGCGACGAGGTCTTCGACACCTCGCGCTAGTCCCCACCGCAGCAGCCCCTCCTCACCTCCACCGCGCTCCACTCCCTTCACCTCACCTCACCCTGCCCTGTCCCTGGAAGGCTCCGCCATGCCCACACGCATACCCGAAGTCGTCCGAAAGGCGGCTTTCGCCCTCACCGCCTCCACGGCCCTTCTGCTGAGCACCACCGCCTGCACCGGTCAGTCCGCCTCGGAGGCGAGCGACGACGCGTCCAAGGAGCAGACCATCACCTTCTGGCACGCCTGGAGCGCGCCGAACGAGGTGAAGGCCGTGCAGTCCCTGGTCGCGGGCTTCGAGAAGGCGCATCCCAACATCCATGTGAACGTCGTCGGCAACATGACCGACGACAAGATCAACCAGGCGCTGCGCGCGGGCGGCAGCAAGGCGCCCGACGTGATCTCGTCGTTCACCACCAACAACGTCGGCAAGTTCTGCTCCTCCGGCGCCCTGGTCGACCTCAACCCCTTGTTCAAGAAGGCGCACATCGACCCCGGCGCCACCTTCCCGAAGGCGATGAACGAGTACACCCAGTACGACCTCAACCGCTGCGCGGCACCCCTGCTGGGCGACGCCTACGGGCTCTACTACAACAAGACGGCGTTCGCGAAGGCGGGCATCCAGACCCCGCCGAAGACCTGGTCCGAGTTCGAGGCCGACGCCAAGAAGCTGACGATCGCCCAGGGCGACACGTACAAGCAGCTCGGGTTCATGCCGGACTACCACGGCTGGGAGACGACGACCGAGCACTACATGGGCCAGTTCTCGCCCACCTACTTCGACAAGTCCGGCAAGTCCACGATCGCCGCCGACCCGGCCGTCGCCGACGCCTTCAGCCTGCAGAAGAAGCTCGTCGACGACCTCGGCGGCTTCAGGAAGCTGGAGAAGTTCCGGGCCGGCCTCGGCGACGAGTGGGGCCCCAAGCACCCCTTCCAGACGGGCCAGGTGGCCATGCAGCTGGACGGCGAGTGGCGCCTGGGCATGGCGTTGGAGGCCAAGCCGGACTTCGAGATCGGCGTCGCCCCGCTGCCCGTCCCCGACGACCAGACCGCCCAGTACGGCAAGGGCTACATCACCGGCACCATCGCCGGCATCGCCGCCACCAGCAAGAAGCAGAACGCCGCCTGGGAACTGCTGAAGTACATGACCACCGACACGGGCGCGGTCGTCGCCTTCTCCAACGCCATCCACAACGTGCCGTCCACGCTGGCCGCGCTGAAGTCCCCGGACCTGAAGTACGACCCGCGCTTCAAGACGTTCCTGGACATCGCGGCCAACCCGAACTCGACCACCTCCCCGGCCTCGGTCAACGGCGGCGTGTACCTCACGACCATCCAGCAACTCGGCTACGACTACGAGAGCGGCAAGGTCACCGACCTGCAGACCGGCCTGCAGAAGGCCGCCTCGCAGATCGACACGGACATCGCGCAGGCGAAGTAGCGATGAGCGCCCTCACGTCGACGTCCCGGCGCCGTTCGCCCGGCCTCGCCGCGAAGCAGCGCAGGCAGGCCCTGCGGACGCTCGCCTTCCTCTCGCCCTGGTTGATCGGGTTCGCGGTCTTCTTCGCGTACCCGATGATCTCGACGGTCTACTTCTCGTTCATGCACTACGACGGCTTCAAGCCGCCGACCTGGAGCGGGACGAAGAACTGGACGTACGTCTTCGAGCACTACCCGTTCTTCTGGCCCGCCCTGCGCAACACCCTCTGGCTGGTCGTGATCATGGTGACGCTGCGGGTCCTGTTCGGGCTCGGGATCGGCATGCTGATCACGAAGATCAAGACGGGCACGGGGATCTTCCGGACCCTCTTCTACCTGCCCTACCTCGCGCCGCCGGTGGCCGCGACCATGGCGTTCGCGTTCCTGCTCAACCCCGGCACGGGCCCGGTCAACTCCATCCTGGAGAAGATCGGCATCCCCGCCCCGGGCTGGTTCAACGACCCGGACTGGTCCAAGCCGGCCCTCACGCTGATGTTCCTGTGGGGCGTCGGCGACCTGATGGTCATCTTCATGGCCGCCCTGCTCGACGTGCCGAAGGAACAGTACGAGGCGGCCGAACTCGACGGCGCGTCGGCGTGGCAGCGGTTCCGGTTCGTCACCCTGCCCAACATCTCGCCGATCATCATGTTCGCGGTCGTCACCGGCGTGATCGCGGCGATGCAGTGCTACACCCAGCCGCTCGTCGCCGGGAAGGTCGCCTCGGGCGTGATCCAGGGCGCGGGCACCATGTTCGAGCCCGGCTACCCCGAGCACTCCACGCTCACCCTCCCCCAGCTCGTCTACAACCTCGGCTTCCAGCGCTTCGACTACGGCTCCGCCTGTGTCGTCGCCCTGGTCCTGTTCGCCCTGTCGATGGCGTTCACCGCGCTGCTGATGCGACGCCGGGGCGGTCTCATCCAGGCAGGTGACTGACCCGAATGACCCAAGTACTGGAACGTCCGGCCGAGTTGACGGCTCCGTCCTCGCCCGCCGAGCGCACCGCCCGTCGCAGGGCGCTGCTGGAATGGATCGCCGTCCACTCCCTGGGCGTGGCGGCCGCCCTCTTCTTCACGCTCCCCTTCGTGTTCGTGTTCCTCACCTCCCTGATGAGCGACTCGCAGGCGCTCAGCCGGGACCTGATCCCGCACACCTGGGAGTGGGGCAACTACCGCAAGGTCTTCGACACCCCCGGCTTCCTCGTCTGGTGGCGCAACACGCTGATCTACGCGGGCCTGGGCACCGTCCTCACCGTCGTCTCCTCGGTGCCCGTGGCGTACGCGCTGGCCAAGTTCCGCTTCCGGGGCCGCAATCTGACGCTGATGCTGGTGATCTCGATGATGATGCTGCCGCCGCAGGTGGTCGTCATCCCGATGTACCTGTTCTGGGCCAAGCAGCTGGACCTGTCGGGCACCCTGTGGCCGATGATCATCCCGCTGGCGTTCGGCGACGCGTTCTCGATCTTCCTGCTGCGTCAGTTCCTGATGACGATCCCCAACGAGTACGTGGACGCGGCGAAGGTGGACGGCTGCGGTGATCTGCGCACCCTGCTGAAGGTCGTCCTGCCGATGGCCAAGCCCGGCATCGCCGCCATCGCCCTCTTCCAGTTCTTCGCCGCCTGGAACGACTACTTCGGCCCGCAGATCTACGCCTCGGAGAACCCGGACGCGTGGACGCTCTCCTACGCCCTGGAGTCCTTCAAGGGCGCGCACCACACCGACTGGAACCTCACCATGGCGGCCACCGTGCTGGTCATGGCCCCCGTGATCCTCGTGTTCTTCTTCGCCCAGAAGGCGTTCGTCGAAGGTGTCACCCTCACCGGAGTAAAGGGTTAACAAGCCATGAAACTCACCGTGGTCGGCGGCGGCTCGACCTACACACCCGAACTCGTCGACGGATTCGCGCGCCTGCGGGACACCCTTCCCGTGGAGGAACTGGTCCTCGTCGACCCGGCGGCGGACCGCCTGGAGCTCGTCGGAGGTCTCGCCCGGCGCATCTTCGCCCGGCAGGACCACCCGGGCCGGATCGTCACGACGTCCGACCTGGACGCGGCCGTCGACGGCGCCGACGCCGTGCTGCTGCAGCTGCGGGTCGGCGGACAGGCCGCACGCCTGCAGGACGAGACCTGGCCCCTGGACTGCGGCTGCGTCGGACAGGAGACGACCGGCGCGGGCGGCCTGGCGAAGGCGCTGCGCACCGTGCCGGTGGTCCTGGACATCGCCGAACGCGTCCGCCGGGCCAACCCGCGCGCCTGGATCATCGACTTCACCAACCCGGTCGGCATCGTCACCCGCGCGCTGCTCCAGGCGGGTCACCGGGCGGTCGGTCTGTGCAACGTCGCGATCGGCCTGCAACGCAAGTTCGCTGCCCTGCTCGACGTGGCGCCGGCCGAGCTGCACCTCGACCACGTGGGCCTCAACCACCTCACCTGGGAGACCGGGGTGCGGCTGCACGGACCCGAGGGCGAGGACGTCCTGCCTCGGCTGCTCGCCGGCCACGCCGACGCGATCGCCGCCGACCTGCGGCTGCCCCGTGCCCTGCTGAACCGTCTGGGCGTGGTCCCGTCGTACTACCTGCGCTACTACTACGCGCACGACGAGGTCGTGCGGGAACTGCGTACCAAGCCGTCGCGGGCGGCGGAAGTGGCGGCGATGGAGAAGGAGCTGCTGGCGCTGTACGCCGACCCGGCGCTCGACGAGAAGCCCGCGCTGCTGGCCAAGCGCGGCGGGGCCTTCTACTCGGAGGCCGCGGTGGACCTGGCGGCGGCACTGCTGACCGGGTCGGGCAGCCCCTACCAGGTGGTGAACACCCGCAACGCCGGCACCCTGCCCTTCCTCCCGGACGACGCGGTGATCGAGGTCCAGGCGGCGGTGGGCCCCAAGGGGGCCTCCCCGCTGCCGGTCACGTCCCTCGACCCGCTCTGCACGGGCCTGATGGCGCACGTGACCGCGTACGAGGACCTGGCACTGGACGCGGCCCTGCGCGGCGGCCGCGACCGGGTGTTCAAGGCGCTCCTCTCCCACCCCCTGATCGGCCAGTACGAGTACGCCGAAGAGCTGACCGACCGACTGGTCGCACACAACCGGGAGCATCTCGCGTGGGTCTGACGGCAAGCGTGCTCGCCATCGACGCGGGCAACAGCAAGACGGACGTCGCGGTAGTGGCGGCCGACGGGGAGGTGCTCGCCACGGCCCGCGGCGGCGGCTTCCGGCCGCCCGCGGTGGGCGTGGCGGCCGCCGTGGACGCGCTGGCGGACACCGTCACGCGCGCGTACGAGGCGGCCGGGGTCACGGCCGCGACCCATGTCTCGGCCTGTCTGGCCAACGCGGACCTGCCGGTGGAGGAGGAGCAGTTGGCGGCGGCCCTGCACGCACGCGCGTGGGGCGGGTCCGTGGACGTCCGCAACGACACCTTCGCGATCCTGCGGGCGGGCGTGGCCGACCCCCGGGGCGTGGCCGTGGTCTGCGGCGCCGGCATCAACTGCGTCGGCATGCGCCCCGACGGCCGTACCGCCCGCTTCCCGGCCCTCGGCCGCCTCTCCGGCGACTGGGGCGGCGGCTGGGGGCTGGCCGAGGAGGCTCTGTGGCACGCGGCACGGGCGGCGGACGGCAGAGGCGGGCCGACGGCCCTCACCCGCACCCTCCCGGCCCACTTCGGTCTGCCGACCATGTACGCGCTGATCGAGGCCCTGCACCTGGAGCGCGTCCCGCCGCCCCGCCGCCATGAACTGACCCCCGTCCTCTTCGCCACGGCGACGCAGGGCGACGCGGTGGCGCGGGCGGTCGTCGACCGTCTCGCGGAGGAGGTGGTGACGATGGCGACGGTGGCCCTGACCCGCCTGGAACTGCTGGCGGAGGAGACGCCGGTCCTGCTGGGCGGAGGAGTCCTGACGGCGGGCCACGGACAGCTGGACGACCGGGTGCGCGAACTGCTGGCGGCCAGGGCCCCCAAGGCGGTGGCCCGGGTGGTGCGCGCGCGGCCGGTGCTGGGGGCGGCGCTGCTGGGCCTGGACCACGTGGGCGCGGCGGCGGACGCGCAGCGCACGACCCGGGACTTCTTCGAGGCCTGAGCGCAGAACGCCCAGGAACCCAGGAACCCGGGAACCCGGGAACCCGGGAACCCAGGAACCCGAAGACCGAGCAGCTCGGGTGCCAGGCACCCGGGGCGCGGAGCCGCTTCGGCGCGGCGGCTCCGCCACCGGCGTGCGGCCGGCCCCGTCCGCCCGCCGCTCACACCGCGAGCCCCGGGAAGGAACCGAACACCCTCTGCGGACGTATTCATGAACAGGGGTGACTGCGATCTGATCAAGATCCAGTGAAGGCCGGTGCGCACGACACCTCCCGCCAGCGATACTTGCCGGCGGGAGATGACCATGGGGGAGGTCAAGCAGTGGCAGACCTGGCAAGCCCGCCGACCAACACGACACCACCGCCGACACGCCGTACGGCGTTCGCCGAGGGTGTCGACACGGTCCGCGCCGCGGCGACGACCGAACCGGGGCGGCTCCGCATCATCGGCGCCCTGCTCGCGCTGCTCGTCGTCGCCTTCGGTGCGGTGACGGCCTGGCAGACGACCGACCGCGAGGCCGCCGCCGACGACGTGCTGCACAAGAGCCAGCCGCTCAGCTCGGCCGCGGCGGACATCTACCGTTCGCTGGCCGACGCCAACACGGCCGCCTCCAACGGCTTCCTGGCGGGGGGCCAGGAGACGTCGGCGTCCCGGCAGCGCTACGAGGACGACATCGACAAGGCGGCCGCCGAACTCGTCACCGCGGCGAGCAACGCCGATCCCGGTTCTCCCTCGACCGAGTTCATCACCCGGCTGAACAAGCTGCTGCCCGAGTACAAGGGCCTGGTGGAGCGCGCGCGGACGTACAACCGGCAGGGTTTCCCGGTCGGCGGCGCCTATCTGCGCTACGCCAACGAGAAGATGCAGGACGAGATGCTCCCGGCCGCGGAGGACCTCTACCAGCTGGAGAACCGGCGCCTGCAGGACGACTACGGCGACGCGACCCCGTACCCGTGGGCGGCGATCGCGCTGGGCGTCGTCGCGCTGGCCGCACTCGCCTGGGCGCAGCACCGCAACTACCGCCGCACGAACCGCGTCCTGAACCATGGTCTGGTCGCCGCGTCGGCGGCCACCGCGGTCGTCCTGCTGTGGCTGGTCATCGGCCACACGGTGGCCCGCTCGGACCTGAACTCCTCCTACGACGGCGGCGTGCGCTCGCTGAACGTTCTGCACGACGCCCGGATCGCCTCCCTCAAGGCACGCGGCAACGAGAACCTGACGCTGGTGTCGCGCGGCGCCGAGACGGTGAAGGTCACGGCCGACGGCGACGAGATCACGCTCGACAAGTACGACCACGAGTTCACCACCGACATGGGCGCCCTCGACAAGGGCCTCGCCCTCGCGGCGAAGCTCGCCGACGACCGGTCGGGCGAGAAGCCGGTGGCGACGGCCGAGAGCAACATGGCGGAGTGGAAGAAGCGCCACACCGCGGCCCGCGCCCAGGACGACAACGGCAACTACGAGCAGGCGCTCGCCCTGGTGATCGGCGGCAAGGACGCGACCGGCGCGTGCTTCGACGGCGTCGACAAGAACCTGGCGATCGCGTTGGCGCACGAACAGGCCGAGTTCAGGCAGGCCGCCGGCGACGGGCTGGACGCGATGACCGGTCTGTCGATCGGGGCCGCCGTGCTCGCCGTGCTGGGCGCCGCGGGCGCGGTCCTCGGCATCGGCCGCAGACTGTCGGAGTACCGGTGATGGGGGGCGTGACGATGCGTGCGCGACGTGTACGGGCCCGGCTGCGGGGCTGGGGCGGAGTAGGGGCGATGGCGGCCGTCTGCGCCCTCGCGCTGGCGTTCGTGCTGATGCTGCCGTGGGCCCGCTCCGACGGCGCGGCGAGCCCCGGCCGGGTCGGCGGCAAGGTCGCCCGGGCGAGCCAGGCGGCGGACGCCGACTGCAGGGATCCCGAGAAGCAGACGCTGGCGCCGTCGAGCGCGGACGGCCCGACGATCGCCGCGATCAAGGCCCGGCAGGGCGAGAAGCGCAAGCTGATCGTCGGCGTCGACCAGAACAGCTACCGCTGGGGCTACCGCGACCCCAACAACACCGGGGCGGCGCTGGAGGGCTTCGACATCGACCTGGTCCACCGCATCGCCCAGGACATCCTCGGCGACCCGAACGCGGTGCAGTTCAAGGCCATCCCGACCAACCAGCGCATCCCGGCCATCCAGGAGGGCCGGGTCGACATGGTGGTGCGCACGATGACGATCTCCTGCACCCGGCTGAACGACGTGGCGTTCTCCGCGCCCTACTTCAGGACCGGTCAGCAGGTCCTCGCCCCCAAGTCCTCGAAGATCACCGGCTACGACGGCACCCTGGCGAAGTCCAAGGTCTGCACGGCGGCCGGTTCGACGGCCAACACCAAGCTGGCCGAAGACCAGAAGGCCGGCAGGCTCGGGGCAGGCGTCGACATCGCCACCACCGTCCCCAACCAGCTCGACTGCCTGGTGCGCCTGCAACTCGGCGAGGCCGACGCGGTGGTCACCGACGGCGCGCTCGCGGCCAGCCAGGCCGCCCAGGACCCGACCGTCGAACTCAAGGGCTCCCCCTTCACGACCGAGTACTACGGCGTGGCGATGAAGAAGGACGCCGACGATCTGGTACGCCGGGTCAACCAGATCCTGGTGCAGTACCGCGCGAGCGGCTGGCAGGCGTCGTACGACAGATGGCTGTCGGCGACACTGGGCGCCGACGCGGCGACGTCCAGGCCGCCCGCGCCGCAGTACCTGCGCACGAGCTGACAGGCCGCCGGGGGGGGCAGGACGGCGGAGCAGGCGGACGACCGCCGGCGGACAACCACCGAGCGGGCAACTACCGAGCGGGCAACCGACACAGCAGCGAGAGGTGATCGATGGGCGTCACGGGACCCCCCGGGCCGGTGATGGACCGGGACGAGGTCGACCGTGCGCTGGCGCGGCTCGGCGCGGAGCACGAGGCGATCGAGACCTCGCTCCTCGCCCTGCAGGACCACGCGGGCCGCAGGCTCCTCGAAGGCGCCGAACTCACCGGCGTCACCGAGGAGCGCTGGGCGTCCGCGGAGGCGTCGATCACGTTGCTGTGGGCGTACTTCGACGCCTACACGGCCACGCTGCGCGGGGCCCGCGAGATCCGCTCACGCCGTCGCTGGTCCAGCCGCGAGGACCTCCTGGAGCTGACGGAGCTGCTGCGCGGCGAGTCCGTCACGGTCGCCGGATCGGTCGTCGGCTCCGCCGTCGGCACTGCCGAGGCCCCGACGCTGCAGGGCATGGGCAAGCTCAGCCAGAGCTTCTCCCTCACCACCCTCGTCGACCGTATGAACGAGCTGTACGCGTCCTCGCTCGACATGGTCGTCACCGCCGACGCGGTGTGGTCGGCGCTGCCCGCGCGGATAGATCTACTGGCCGCCGAACTCCAGCGCACGCGCCGGCTGGCGCACTCCGTCGGCGTCCGCCCCGGCGAGCACCCGGCGGGCGACGACCTGGAGCGCATCACCCGCACGCTGACGTCCCTGCGCGAGCAGGTGGTGTCGGACCCGCTGGCCTTCTGGGTGCGCGCGCAGGGCAGTTCCGCGCCGGGCGGCGGCCGTCCGGACACCACGGTGTACGACCGTGAGGCGCGCGCCCTGGACGACGTGCGCCGGGAGATCGACGCCGTGCTGACGGTCCGCCAGGACGCGGAACAGCGGCTGATGCGGCTGCGGGACGTCCTCAGCCGCGCCGACCGCACCCTCGCCGAGGCGCGCGCCGCGCGCGGCGAGGTGCTGGCGAAGATCGCCGCCACGGAGGTGCCGGTGGTCAGCGGCCCGCCGACCGTGCTGCAGGAGCAGCTCGCGACGGCCGCCGAGTACCGCCGGCACGCCCAGTGGCACCGCCTGTCCCCGCTCCTGGAGTCCCTCGAGCAGAAGGCGGACGACGAACTGCTGCGCGCCCGCGAGTCGTTGACCGCGGTCACTCAGCCGCTGGCGGTCCGCGCGGAGCTGCGCGGCCGTCTGGACGCGTACAAGGCGAAGATCGCCCGGCACGGGCTCGCCGAGGACCCGTTCCTCATCGAGCGCTACGACGCGGCGCGCCGCATGCTGTGGAGCGCGCCCTGTGATCTGCGCGTCGCCGAACAGGCCGTCCTGCGCTACCAGCAGGCGGCCGCCGACATGCTCACGGCGCCGCGCGTGCCCGAGCAGGGCGGCCTTGAGGACCGTAGGGGGGAGCAGTAGCCATGAGTCAGGCAGGGCAGTCATGTCAACGGCCGGGCTGCGAGGGGTCGTACGAGGATGTGGGCGACGGCGAGCTGTACTGCGACAACTGCGGTCTGGCCCCGGTCGTCTCGTCCGGGGGCGGCCACTCCGGGGGAGATCCGGTCGGCTCGCTGCCGACCGGCGTGACCCGGGGAGGCAAGGACAGCGCAAGCAGCGCCAGTTCACGCTCCAGCGGGCGCAGCGCCCGCAGCACCCGTACGTCGTCGCAGTCGTCGAAGTCGCGCCGCTCGGTGTCCGGGCGGCTGTCGCGCTCGCTGTCGGGCAAGTCGACGGGGCGTTCGGTGTCGGTGCGCAGCTCCGGCTCGACGGCCGGCTCCTCCGGCCGGACCCGGCTCGGCGTCGGCCTGGTCTCGGTGCCGCAGGTGCCGAAGCCCGACCCGCGCGCGATGGTGCAGGAGAATCCGGAGGTGCCGGAGCGCAAGCGGTTCTGCTCGCGCTCCGACTGCGGTGCCCCGGTGGGCCGTTCGCGCGGGGAGCGGGAGGGGCGCACGGAGGGTTTCTGCACCAAGTGCGGCCACCCGTACTCCTTCGTGCCGAAGCTGAAGGCCGGGGACATCGTGCACGGCCAGTACGAGGTCGTGGGCGCCCTGGCGCACGGCGGGCTCGGCTGGGTCTACCTGGCCATCGACCGTCCGGTGCACGACCGGTGGGTGGTGCTGAAGGGCCTCCTGGACACGGGTGACCAGGACGCGATGGCCGCGGCCATCTCCGAGCGGCGCTTCCTCTCCGAGATCGAGCACGCCAACATCGTGCGGATCTACAACTTCGTCGAGCACCTCGACCAGCGCACCGGCTCCCTCGACGGCTACATCGTCATGGAGTACGTCGGCGGCAAGTCCCTCAAGGAGATCGCCAACGACCGCCGCACACCGCAGGGGAAGCGGGACCCGCTCCCCGTCGAACAGGCCTGCGCGTACGGCATCGAGGCGCTCGAGGCGCTCGGCCACCTGCACAGCCGCAACCTGCTGTACTGCGACTTCAAGGTCGACAACGCGATCCAGACCGAGGACGAGCTCAAGCTGATCGACATGGGCGCGGTCAGACGGATGGACGACGACGCGTCGGCCATCTACGGCACGATCGGCTACCAGGGGCCGGAGGTCGCGGAGGTCGGGCCGTCGGTCGCCTCCGACCTGTACACGGTGGGCCGTACGCTCGCCGTCCTCACCTTCGACTTCCAGGGCTACACGACCGTCTTCGTCGACTCCCTGCCCGACCCCGACAACATCGAGGTCTTCCGCCAGTACGAGTCGTTCTACCGGCTCCTCGTCCGCGCCACCGACCCCGACCCGGCGCGCAGGTTCGCCTCCGCCCAGGAGATGGCCGAGCAGCTGACCGGCGTGCTGCGCGAGGTCGTCTCGCTGCAGAGCGGCCGGGCGCGGCCCGCTCTGTCGACGCTGTTCGGGCCGGAGCTCAAGGTCACCGACACGGAGCTGTTCCCCAAGCTGGACGGAGAGGTCTCGCGGCTGGGCGCTCGGGTGGAGGCCAACTCCCGTCGCCTGTTCGGGGGTCACGGATCCGTCCGGTCCGCCCGGCCCGTTCCCGCTCTCGCCGGCGGGACGGGCGCGGCGACGCCGTCCGGCGCCCCGGGCGCCGCGCTCGGCCTGCCCGGCGCGAGCGGGAACGGGCCG
>NZ_MJAJ01000052.1 GCF_001746365.1 Streptomyces sp. LUP30 | reverse complement strand
CGCCGTGGGGTGCGTCGTGGTCCTCCTTGTCGTGCTTGCCGGCCCAGGCGCCGTCGCCCTTGCCGGCCGGGGCGTGGTCCTCCTTGCTGTAGGACGAGCCGTCGTGGTCCCGGCCCCCGTCGGCCGCGTGGGCGCCGGGGGCGCCCACCGCGAGAGCGGCCGACGCGGCCGCGGTGGCCAGGATCATGCGAGCAGAACGCATCTGATGGTCCTTCCGTCACGACCGGGCAGCCGACACCACGTCAGCTCGCGGAACCCGATCGGGACGTGATCCACCGTCAGTCAGCGGACACGGCGGCACCACTCGGGGCGTTCACACGGGTGAAGCGCACGGTGTCAGGAAAGCGACAGTCCGGCGTTCAGGACCTGACGCAGCGTCGCCCCGGGGTCCCGGTCCGGGCCCGGCGACCGCCAGGCGACGAACCCGTCGGGCCGGACGAGCACGGCGCCGCCGCGGGTCGTGCCGTGTCGCTCCGCCCAGTCGACGCCGTCGTCCGGCACCAGGTCGGCGTCGGACCCGTTGCCCACCCGGTACGACCTCAGCGGAAGGGCGAGCTCCGCGGCGATGCGGCCGGCCGCCTCGTGCCAGCCGCCCGGCTCGTCGGCGTCGCTGAGCAGGACCAGGGAGCGCTCGTAGAGGTCGAGGGTGGAGATCCGCTCGTCCGCGCGCCGCACCCACAGGTGGGGCGCCCGGCTGCCGGGACCGCCGCTCAGGTCGAGGCCCTCGGGGACGACCGGCACGGCGGGGTCGGCGCCGACGACCGCACCCTTCGGGTAGCGGTAGCCGAGGGCCACGTTGAGGATGCCTCGCTGCGGGCCTCCGCCGCCGGCTCCGGCCGGCGGGGCGAACCCCGGGTGGCTGTGCTCGGCGGACCGGGCGGCGGCCCGGGCGCTGGTGGCCTCCGCCACGGGCCGGCGCTCGGCGTCGTAGGTGTCCAGCAGCCCCTCCCCCGCCCAGCCGTCGAGCACCGCGGCGAGCTTCCACGCGAGGTTGTGGGCGTCCTGGATGCCGGTGTTCGAGCCGAAGGCCCCGGTCGGCGACATCTCGTGGGCCGAGTCGCCGGCGAGGAACACCCTCCCGGACCGGTAGCTGCGGGCGACCCGCTGCGCGGCGTGCCAGGGCGCCTTCCCGGTGATCTCCACGTCGAGGTCCGCGACGCCGACGGCTCGCCGGATGTGCTCGACGCACCGCTCCTCGGTGAACTCCTCCAGGGTCTCCCCGTGTTCGGGGTGCCAGGGGGCGTGGAAGACCCAGTTCTCGCGGTTGTCCACCGGCAGCAGCGCGCCGTCGGCGTCCGGGCTGGTCAGGTAGCAGACGATGAAGTGGCGGTCGCCCACGACCTCGGCGAGCCGGCGGGAGCGGAAGGTCAGGCTGACGTTGTGGAACAGGTCGCCGGGGCCGCTCTGGCCGATGCCGAGCTGCTCGCGGACGGGGCTGCGCGGGCCGTCGGCGGCGACGAGGTAGTCCGCGCGGACGGTGACGTGCTCACCGGTCTCACGGCTCTTCGCCACGGCGGTGACGCCGTCGGAGTCGGTCTCGAACGACATCAGTTCGGTGGAGAACCGCAGGTCGCCGCCGAGCCGCCGCGCGTGGTCGAGCAGCACCGGCTCCAGGTCGTTCTGGCTGCACAGGCACCAGGAGCTGGGGCTGAAGCGGGCCAGTCCGCCGCCCGGGTCGATGTCGCGGAACAGCCACTCTCCCGCGTCGCCGACCAGGGTGGGGGTCTGCAGGATGCCGTGGTTGTCGGCGAGGGTGGCAGCCGCTTCCTGGATGGCCCGCTCGACGCCGGCCACCCGGAACAGCTCCATCGTGCGGACGTTGTTCCCGCGGCCCCGGGGATGGATGGAGGTGCCGGCGTGGCGCTCCACCAGCAGGTGCGGCACTCCGAGCCTGCCCAGGAACAACGAGGTCGCCAGGCCGACCAGGGACCCGCCGACGATGAGGACCGGCACCCTGAGGGTACGGGGGCCGGTCGGTTCGTCTCGTTCGTTCAACACTCTCGCCTCCAGCGCGTCGATTCCGCCGACCCGGCCGGATACGGCGGAGATCCTCATGCATGCCCCGTGGAGCTGACGGCGCTTCAGGCTTCACCCGCCTGCGCCGAGGCGTCGGCGGGCCCGCGCGGGCGGTGCCGGTGGGACGGAACCGCGAGAAACGCTGAGCACCGGGCCCGGCTCGGCTAGCCTCGATCTCCCACCGTGTGCGAACTGAGTTACGACGAACATCACTTCGGGAGTTCCGTGTCCGACCAGCTGCCGCCCCCACCGAACTCCGCGGCGGAAGAGGCCGCCGCGCTCCGGGAGACCGGGGCCTCACCTCTGCGGATCGGCGACCCGGACCGCGTCGGGCCCTTCGTCCCGGTGGCGCTGCTCGGCAGCGGCGGGATGGGACGCGTCTATCTGGCCCGGGCCGCCGACGACACGCCCGGGTTGTTCGCCGTGAAGGTGATCCGGCCGGAGTACGCCGAGGACGTCCGCTTCCAGCGCCGGTTCGAACGCGAGGCCGCGGTGCACGGCCGGCTCGGGCCGCCGCACGCCCCTGGTTTACGCGGAACCGGCTGGGACGACCGGCTGCTGTGGATGGCCACCGAGTACGTTCCGGGCCTCGATCTCGCCGACGCGGTGCGCGAGGGCGGGGCCCTGCCGACGGCCGCCGTGTGGCGGCTGACCGCCGAACTGGCGCGGGCGCTCACCGCGCTCGCCGCGGTGGAGGTGGTGCACCGGGACCTGAAGCCGTCCAACGTGCTGGTGTCGCCGCAGGGCGCGTACGTGATCGACTTCGGCATTTCCAAGGCTCTGGACGCCAGTGCGATCACCGGCACCGGCAACCGGGTGGGCACCGCGGCCTACATGTCCCCTGAGTACCTGAGGACCGGTCACTGCGACACGGCCTCCGACGTGTTCTCGCTGGCCGGGACCCTGCTCTACGCGGCCACCGGGCGGGCCCCGTTCGGCGACGGCACGGGGGTCGACGTGATGCACCGGGTCGCGTTCGAGGAGCCGAACGCGGAGGTGACGGCCGCGGTCTCGGCGGCCGATCCGGAACTGGGCGCGCTGCTGACCGCGTGCCTGGCCAAGGAGCCCGAACGGCGCCCCGCCCCGCGGGACCTGATCGACGCGGTCGGCGGCCGCGCCGTCGCCACCGGCTGGCCGGAGCCGCTGCGCAGCACGGTGCTGGCCCGGCAGCGCGCCTACGAGACGCTGTACCGGCTTCCCGTCGAACGCACCACGTGGCTGCGACCCTCGGACAACCGGCCTGGCCGGGCCGACCGGGCTGACCGGGCGAACCGGTTCGCGGAGCCCGGGCCGGGTCGCCTCCCCCGGGAGGCGGCCCCGGCGACCCCGTCCGGCGAGGGTTCCCGGGAACGCGACCCGGCTCCGGCGGCCGAAGTGCCCGCCGTCGGGACGGCGCCGTCCGCGTCGGAGGCCACGCCCGCGGTCCGGCCCTGGGCGCGGCGGAAGAGGGTGGCGGCCCTCGCCTCCGTCGCCGCCGTGTGCACGGTCGCCGCGGGCGCCTTCTCCCTCATGCGCGAGGACGGGCCCGCGACCTCCTCTCCTCGGGCCTCCGCGTCGGCGTACGGCAGCAGGCCGGGCGGCGTTCCCGGCGCCGGCGGCGGCGACGGGGCGACGTCGCCCGGCGCCCCGGACCGGGCCTCCGCCGCGGGCTCGTCCAGCAGACGCGCCGACGTCGTCACGGCCGAGGAGGACGCCTCGCCGTCCCTCCCCTCGGCCTCCCGCCCCGCCACCGCCGGCACGGGGAGCACGCCCTCCGCCCCCGCCGACGGCGTCTCCGCCTCCCCGAGCCCCTCCCCCGACGCCACGCCCGTCGAACCGGGCGCCCCGCCGTGGATCAGCAACTGCACGTATTACCCGGGCAGCGCCCGCACCAGCCTCGGCGACACCGGCAAGCGGGTGCGGCAGGCGCAGTGCATGCTCACCGAGCGCGGCTACGGCGTCGGAGCGTCCGGTGTCGACGGCACGTTCGGCGCGGACACGGAGACGGCCGTCCGCGGCTTCCAGAGCGAGCGGGGGCTGAAGGCCAACGGCGTGGTGACGAAGGCCACCTGGGCGGCGTTGCGCGCGGACGCCTGACGGCCGGGACCGCCCGCCGAACGGCCTGCGGCGCGCGGCGACGGCGGCCTCCGGGGAACCGCGGCCTCGAGGGCCGCGGCCCTCAACAGGCGAGGTAGAAGCGGACCGTCGTGCCCTCGTCGCCGGTGTGCAGACGCACCAGGTCCGCCACGTAGTGCACCAGCATCAGGCCGCGGCCGCCGAGTTGGCCCCGGGCGGGCGGCCTGCGGCCGGCCAGCGGATCGGCCAGCCGGCCGGCGTCGCGCACCTCGCACACGAGGTTGTCCGCCTCGGCCCAGACCGCGAGGGTCCCGTGTCCGCCGCCGTGCACCACGCTGTTGGTGGTCAGCTCCGCCACCGCCAGTTCGGCGTCCTGCAGCCGCCCGCCCGCGAGGCCGAGTCGGCCGGCCTGCTCGACGGTGAACGCACGGGCCATGAACAGGTTGTCGGCGTCGAAGGAGAACACGGCGGCGTCCGCGGCGGGCACCAGGGCCTCGTTGTAACGGGCCACGACGGAGCGCCAGTCGTAGACGTCGCTGACCCGACGCCCGTCGCGGGACAGGAGGGTCGGGTGGGTGATCCTCGCGTCGGCGAGGACCGTCTCGTCCAGGTTCGCCTCGTCGTACGGGCACAGGATGGTGACCGCCCGGCCCTCGAAGGCCGCGTTGATCAGCGCCTCGTGCTGCGCGCACGCCGGATACTCCAGCGCGCTGCGGCCGGCCCAGATCGGCTCGCCGATGATCCGCGCGCGCTCCTGCGGGTGGGAGTCGGCGAACGAGCGGAGCACTCCGGGGATGATCCGGCCGGGGTTGCGGCCGGCCTGCGTCATGTCGAGCAGCAGGACGCCCTCGGCGTCGGCGCCCAGTGCCGTCCTGATCAGCTCCAGATTGGGGCCGGGCACCGCGACCGCCACCGGCTCGCCGAGGCCCAGGCCCTCCTGGACGAACGACACCGTCCGGTCCACGTACTCCTGCTCGCCGCGGTAGAACAGCGCGGGATGCTCGAACGCCTCGTGGGTCGCCACCGTGTTCATCGCGGCGCCACCTCGATCCGGCGCAGGCCCGGCCAGAACAGGCCCAGGACCCGGGGCACCTGCGGCGGCGGATGCTCGACCACCATGCGGCCGCCGGGCAGGCCCAGCGCGGTGACGGCGAGCGCCGCGACTCCGGCCACGTCGACGAACCCCACTTCCGACAGCTCCACGTAGGACACGTCGGCGTGCTGCCGTGCCAGGCCCGCCAGCGCGGCTTCCCACGGCGACCTGGTGACCTCGCTGATCTCACCCCTGGCGCGAATGCCGGGCCGACCCGGCAACGGGCCCACCTCCAGCGCGGCCCCGCCGCGCACCGGCTCCCACCCGTCGACTGCCTGCGAGGGGTCCACCACCCGCGTCCTCCTTCGTGTCCGCGGGTCTCCCCCGCCGCCCCGGGGAACCAGCCCCGGACGGCCGCTGCCCGCTCCGTGCAGCCTAACGCGGCCTTCGGCGCCCCTGCCGCCCTGTCCCAGGAGTCCGTTCGACCGTGTTCGAGTCGGTTCGCCCGCGTTCGGCGTTCGCCCGCGCGCCGGGTGGACGCCCGGCGTGCGAAGTAGCGTGATCCGCACGGCGAGACGGTCGACCCCGGGGTGACGTGATGTGTTGGAGTGCGACGGCCGATCTGGTGGCGGGCGCGGGTGTGACCGCCGTCGGCGTGGCCTGTGTGACGCGGGTGCGCGACCGCCGGGACCTCCCCCTCGCCGCGCTGCCGCTGCTGCTCGGCGCGCACCAGCTCGTGGAGGCGGCGGTGTGGGACGCGGGCGGGGGCGGCGGAGCCGCCGCGGTCGCCTGGGCGGTCATCGCGCTGCCGCTGCTGGCGGTGTGGGTGCCCGCGGCCGTGTGGGCGGCCGCCCCGTCGTCCGCCCGGCGCGGGCCCGCGTGCGCGCTCGCGGTCGGCCTGGCCACCGCCGCGGGGCTCGCGTACGGGATCGCCACCGGTCCGGTGACGGCCGAGCTCCGTGTCCACACCGTCGGCTACCGCCTGGACGTGCCCCATCCGCCGGTGCTCGTGGCGGGCTACCTGCTGGCCACCGTCGGCTCGCTGCTGCTCTCCGGCGACCGGCGGTTGCTGGTCCTGGGCGCGGTGGTGGCCGTGGGGGCGGCGGTCTGTTTCACGCTGTGGCGGCTGGAGTTCGTCTCGACCTGGTGCGCGTTCGCGGCGCTGTGGTCGGTGCTGCTGTTCGACTGGGTCCGTCGCCGACCGGCCGCCCGCAGGCTCGGCCCGCACCCCCAGTGACGTCGCCCTGGGGCGCGACGAGGGCCGTGCGCCCGGCGTGGGCCGGGGCGGTCGGCCCCGGCACCACGGCCGACAGGGTCGTCAGGGTGAGCGGCGGGGCCGCGGTCCCCTCACGGGTAGCTCACCAGGTTGGCCACGTTGGTGGACGCGTCGGACGGCCCGCCCCGGTCGTCGATGACGTGCCGGATGGTTCCGGTGCCGCCCAGGGAGACGGTGACCATGTTCTGGAACCGCACGTTCGGGTTGTTCGGGACCTCGAAGGCGTGCTCGGCGGTGACGCTCGGGTCGACGTTGAAGTAGCAGTAGCTGCCGAGCCCGTAGGCCTGATGGCTGGTGACCGAGTCGGCGACCTTGTAGGCGGCGTAGCCCCGGGTGGCGCCGTTCATCCAGGCGGCCTGGTTCGGCGGGTCGTACGGCATCTCGTTCTGGTAGAAGTACGTCCGGCCGCCGTTGCCGTTCCAGACGGTCTGGTGCTTCTGGAAGTGCTCCACGAACAGGCCGTACATGGTGACGTCGTCGCCGTTGACGACCAGTCCGGTGTCCGCGGGGTTGGTGTTCCACCCCACCCCGCTGCCGTGGTCCGCGCGCCAGATCCACATGTGGTCGCCGATGACGTCGTCGCTGTTGACCACGAGGCCGGCGGTCGCCTTGCCCACCGCGGCGCCGCCGACCCGGAAGTACACGTCGTGCAGCGAGGCGGGGTTCGCCGAGTGGTCGGCGGCGGCGCCGGCCGGACCGAGTTCCAGCAGGGTCTGCGAGTCGGCCGTTCCGGCGTCGAAGAGGAGGCCCGCGACCTTCACGCCGTCGACGTCGGCGACGGTCATGGCCGTCACACCGTTGTCCGGGACGAAGGTGGCGAGGCCGAGACCGAGGACGACGGTGTCCGGGCGGGTCACCCGCAGGGTCTGGTTCAGGTGGTAGACGCCGGGGGTGACCAGCAGGTTCCTGCCGTCGGCGAGGGCGGCGTTCATCTGGGCGGCGGTCGCGCCGGGCTTGACGACGAAGAACCGGTCGAGGCCGAGCGACGCGCCGGCGGCCGTCCCGTCGGCCCAGCTGACGCCCGAGGAGCCGGTCCGCACGGACGGCACGAACACCCTGTAGGCGCCCGCCGCGTCGACGTACAGGAAGGGCTTCTCCCGGACCGTCGGGGTCTGGTTCACGGTGGTGTAGGGCGGGTTGGGGAAGCTGTTGCCGGGCACGCCCCGGCTGCCGACGAAGACCATGTTCCAGTTGGAGCCGGTCCAGGAGCCGAGCTGGGAGTTGCGGGTCAGCCACTGCTGCTGGGTGCCGGAGCGCACCTGGCCGTCGACCTTGCTGTCGGCCATGAACCCACCGCTGGACCAACCGCCGTCGCTCAGCTCCAGGTTGCCGCGCAGATGCATGCGCCGGTATCCGGACGCCTGCGACACGGCCCACCGGTCGGTGCCGCCGGTGGGGTTCACCGACAGGTTCTCGGCGCCGCGCCAGAAGTTCTGGGTGGCGTTCTGCGGCGGGAACCAGTCGGCCTCCACGTGCACGGCGCCGTTGATCGTGACCGAGTCCGGCGACTGGCCGAGGCCCAGGACCTGGGTGTAGAAGCCGACGTTGACGTCGTTGCTGTACGTGCCCGGCTTGAACATCACCGCGTAGCGCTGGGCGCCGAACTGGTTCGTCTCCTGCTGCTGGAAGATCGAGTTCAGCCGGCTCTGGATGGTGGACGAGGGCATGGACGGGTCGAACACGACCACGTTGGGGCCGAGGTCGACGTCTCCCGGCGCGGTGCTCACGGGCGCCACCTGGAAGCGCTGGGCGGCGGTGCCGTTGCAGGCGTACTGCACGAGCTGGACGCCGTCGGCCGTGGCGGCGGAGGGCACGTCGAGGCACTTGCCGCTGTTGCGGTTGACGAAGTGGTACGCCCCTGCGCCCTCGTCCACGGCCTGCCACTGCTGGTTCGCGCCGCCGCCGTAGGTCCACAGGTGCACGGCCGCGTCGTCGGCGGTCGAGACGTCGCTGACGTCCACGACCTGCTGGGCGTCGTTGCGGTTGCCGATCCGGACCTGGCCGTCGCCGGTGGGGGTGAAGCTCCACTGCTGGGCGGTGGTGCCGTTGCAGGTGTACTGCTGCACCGCGGTGCCGTTCGCGGTCGCTGCGGACCGGGCGTCCAGACACTTGCCGCTGCCGGTGTTCACCAGGGTGGACCAACCGGTGGGCAGGGCGGCCGCTTCGGACGCGGCCCGGACGGGCTGGACGCCGGTGAGGAGGGCGACGGCGGTGGCGGCGGCCACGGAGGCCGCGATCCAGGGGCCGGCGAGGGGTGGTCGTGGGATGCGGAGCACGTGTTCTCCCGTGGCGGGGCCGGACGAGGGCGGCGGCCGGCACGAGACCGGACCGAATAGACATGCACATGACAGATACGCGACGACGGACCGGGGACAGCCGGGAGGTGCGGACGGTCAGGGCCTGAGCCGCCCTGAGCCGCCCGCGCACCACCGCGGCGATCCGCCGACAGCGGGTGGACCGGGCATCGAGGGTGAACCAACCATTGTCGAGGCTTAGTTCACTACATGATTTAAGGAGTGAGCAATGAGTGTGTCAAGGGTTCGGTCCACACCGGCCGCGAGACCGGGCCGGCCCGCCGACCGTCAGAGACCGACGCAGCCGTCGTCCGGGTCCGACGCCGGAGGGGCGGCCTCCGCCGCGATCCGGCGGTACGCGGCGCGCGCCTGGACGATCCGGGCCAGCACCGTGCCGACCAGGGCCGCGCAGCACAGGCAGGTGAGCCAGAAGGTGTCGCGCCGCCCGGTCCAGGTGAGCGTGCCGGCCGGCGGGACCGCGAATCCGTTGAGGGTGAGCCAGCACAGCACCGCCGTGCCGGGCGCCGCCGCGAAGCGGGCGCAGAGGCCCAGCAGGGCCGCCAGCAACGACACCGCCGCCAGCGCCCATCCGGGGCGGTCCGAGCCCACCAGCGTGTTGTGCACGGCCACCAGGATCAAGGCGCCGCAGAAGGCCGAGGCCCACACCACGGGGGTGGCGACGGGCTGGGGCACGGGTCTGGCGCCGGTCCTCAGGGACACCCACTCGATCACGTGCGACGCCTCCTTCCGGTCCCCCGCGTGCACGGGCTGCCGGCCGCCACGGCGGCGTGGACCTCGACCGCATTCTCCCACCGGCCGCGGAACCCCTTTCTGTCCCCCCGTCAGTCCCGTCGCCCCCGCCCGTCCCCGTCACCGCCCCGCCGGTCGCGGGACTCGGCCGCGACCCGTCACGCGGGCGGGACGGGGTCCGAGGGCCGGCGAGCGGACCGGTCGTCAGCCGTTCGAGAAGCGGCCCGCCTGGGCGAGGAGCTGCTCCGCGTCGTCGGTCGGGGGGTAGATCCAGAGCCCGTTGATGTCGTGCTTGAGCTTCTTGGCCTCCGCCCCGGTCAGCGCGACGCGGCGGTCCCAGCCCTCGGTGTAGACCGCGCCGGCGGGGCCGAGGTCGAGGCAGGTGACGTAGGGGTCCGGGGTGAAGGGCAGCAGGTCACGGCCCAGGAGTTCGGCCGCCACGTTGTGACCGGCGAACTTGCCCATGGGCAGGGCGTGCTGGCAGGACTGCGTCGTGGAACGGCCGTCGTCCGCGGGGGCGAGCGCGGTGTCGCCGGCGGCGTAGACGTCGGGCACGCCGACGACCCTCAGCCACGCGTCCACGCTCAGCCGTCCCCACCGGTCGCGCTCGTCGGAGATCTGGGCGGTGAGGGGGCTCGCGGCCATGCCGGCCGTCCAGACCACGGTGGCCGCGGGGATCACCTCGCCGTCGGAGAGCGTGACGTCGTGGCGGGTCGCCGAGGTCACGGTGCGCCCCAGGCGCAGCTGGATCTTGAGCTCGTCGACGGCCTCCTCGATGACCGGGCGGGGGCCCGGGCCGAGCTCGGGGCCCACGACGTCGGCGCGGTCGACCAGCACGACCCGGACCTCCTCCGCCGCGTCGTCGCCCGCGGCGAGCGCGTGGAGCCGTTCGCTCAGCGCGGTGGCGGTCTCCAGGCCGGTGAAGCCCGCGCCCACCACGACGGCGGTGTAGCGGCCCGGGGACGAGGCCCGTTCGGGCAGTCGCCGCAGGTGGCCGTCGAGCGCCGCGGCGGTGGCGAGGGTGTCCACGTCGAAGAGCTCCCGCGAGCCGGGGAAGTCGGGCCGCACGAGCTGACTGCCCGCGGCCAGGACCAGCTTGTCGTAGGCCAGGTCCAGCTCCTCGCCGCCCCGGCCGACGGCGCGCACGGTGTGTGCCCCGGTGTCGACGCCGGTGACGGTCGCCGCGATCCGGCGCACGCCGATCGGGCCGAGGACACGGTCCAGGGCGACCCGCATGCCGTCCGGGGCGTCCTCGTACAGGCGGGGGCGGACGACCAGGTCGTCGCCGCCGCTGACCAGCGTCACCCGAATGTCCTCGCCGGGCCCGCCCGCCTCGCGCGCCACCCGCACGGCGCCCGCCGCGCTCCACACGCCGGCGAAGCCGCCGCCGATGATCAGGACGTCCTTCATGGTGATCTCCGTTCTCGAACCCGAGGTGATGAGCCGGTGCGCCCTGCGCCGGGGAGGGCTGCCGCGACGTCCTCTCCGGGGACCCGCGGACCCGCACCGCCAATTCTGGACATTACTTATCCTGGATACTGAATATCAAGATTTTCGAGAGCCGTCCACCATTGCGACGAACGGGATGCCCAGGTCAGCGGCCGTTACCCGGGTTCGATCCTGGACAGGTAATGTCCGTAATATGCGAATGGCTAAAGGCGTCGAGTGGGCCCTGCACACACTCCTGAACCTCGACATGATCGGCGGCGGCCCGGTCGGCAGCGCCCAGCTCGCCGAGGCCCACGGACTGTCGGCCTCCTACCTGAACAAGCAGCTGCAGCAGCTGGCCCGGGCCGGACTCGTGGTCTCGGTGCCCGGGCCGCGCGGTGGATTCCGGCTGGCCAGACCACTGGAGGCGATCAGCCTGCTGGACGTGGTGGAGGCCATCGAGGGAGGCGCCGAAGCCTTCCAGTGCACCGAGATCCGCTGTTCCGGCAGGATCGGCGAACTGTCACCGCCGCCGACCGGCACGTGCGCCGTCAACGCGGCCATGCGCCGGGCGGAAGAGGCATGGCGGCAGGCGCTCGCCGCCCAGCACCTCTCCGGCATCAGGACAGAGCTGGACAGCTCCCCGATGGTCCGTCAGGTGGTGCGCACCGCGCTGAGCTGAGCCGAGCGCCCCGGGGGCCGGCTCAGGCGCCGGCTCTCCCCGGGCGGGCTGCGGGGTCCGCGTCGAGCTCGGCGACCAGACCGCGCAGCACCGGGCCGTACTCGGGGTGGGCGAGGGCGAACGCCATCTGGGCGACCAGATAGTCGGCCGGGTTGCCGGTGTCGTACCAGCGGCCCTCGATGACCTGGCCGTACACCGCACGGGTGGCGGCGTAGGCGTTGATCGCGTCGGTCAGGTAGATCTCGCCGGTCCGGTGCTCGTACCAGCGGCGGGTCTGCTCGCGCAGTTCGTCGATGATGCCGGGGGTGACGACGTAGCCGCCGATGGCCGCGTACGCCGACGGGGCCGCGGCCGGCTCGGGCTTCTCGACCAGACCGGTGATGCGCAGCTGGCCGCCGCCCAGATCCTCTTTGACGAGGGGCACGCCGTAGCGCTGGGACTCGGTGGGGTCCATCGGCAGCAGGGCCAGCACCGGGCAGCCGGTCTGCTCGTAGGCGCGGATCAGCTGCTGGGCCCGGGGGGCCTCGGCGACGAAGACGTCGTCGGGCCACAGCACCAGCACCGGTTCGTCGCCGAAGGCCCGTGCCGCGTTCAGCACCGGGGTGCCGTTGCCGTAGGGGCCGTACTGGTCGAGATAGGTGATGTGGCCCCGGCGGGCCAGCTCGGCGACCTCCTCCACCGCGTCCGCGTGGTTCGCCTTTCCGTCGGCGCGCAACTGCTCGACCAGGGCCGGGTTGGGGCGGAAGTGATCCTGGATCAGGGACTTGCCGCCGGAGACGACGATGGTGATGTCGGTGATGCCGGAGTCCACCAGCTCCCGCACGGTGTGCTCGATGACCGGCTTGTCGCCGACCGGGAGCATCTCCTTGGGCGTCGCCTTGGTCAGGGGCAGCAGACGGGAGCCGAGCCCGGCGGCGGGAATCACGGCCCTGCGGATCGTCGGGGACATCACGTCTCCCTCGGTCGTGCGGCGCACCGCGCCGGACGGCACAGCACAGGCGGACGCTACCAACGCTCCCCCCACCTGCGCCGACCGAGCACGGGCGCGCGGCGACGGGCGAGGCGGCCTTCGGGGCCGCGGCCCGGTGACGTACGGCACACGACCACGACACCCCTTTAAATTGGTATCTCATATGCAAGTTATCTAGGATGCAGTCAGGGCCGCCCGCCGCCGCGCACAGATCGCTCTGTGCATCCTGATACCGAGAAGGAACCGCGATGCTCTCCGCGCCTGCCGTCCCGATCGTCCGAGCCACCCTTCCGGCCGTGGGGGCCTCCCTCGGCGCGATCACCGAGCTGTTCTACCGCCGTCTGTTCGAGGAACACCCGGCCCTGCTGCGGAACCTGTTCAACCGCGCGAACCAGGCCAACGGCTCGCAGCGCGAGGCCCTCGCCGGCGCCGTGGCCGCCTTCGCCACCGTGCTGGTGGAACGACCGGGCGAGCGTCCCGACGCGGTGCTCGGCCGCATCGCCCACAAGCACGCCTCACTCGGCGTGACCGCCGACCAGTACACCGTCGTCGGACGTCATCTGATGGGCGCCGTCGCGGAGGTCCTCGGGGACGCCGTGACCCCGGAGGTGGCGGCCGCGTGGGACGAGGTGTACTGGCTGATGGCCAACGCCCTCATCGCCCTGGAGGCACGCCTGTACGCCCGGGCGCAGGTCGACGACGGCCGGGTCTGGCGCGAGATGGAGATCGCGGAGCGCACCGAGGAGTCGGTGGACGCCGCCTCCTTCGTGCTGCGCCGCCCCGACGGTCTGCCCACCGGGCCGTTCGCGCCCGGACAGTACGTCAGCGTCCAGGTCGAACTGCCCGACGGAGCACGGCAGATACGCCAGTACAGCCTTTCGGCCGCCCCCGGCCACAAGACCTGGCGCATCACCGTCAAGCGCGAGCGCTCCGCCGACGGCCGCCTCCCCGAGGGCGAGGTCTCGACCTGGCTGCACGCCCACGCCCGCCCCGGCCATGTCCTGCGCGTCTCCCTGCCGTTCGGCGACCTCGTCCTCCCGCAGAACGACAGCCCCCTTCTGCTGGCGTCCGCCGGCATCGGCGTCACGCCCCTGCTGTCCATGCTGGAACACCTCGGCGACGTCTCCCCGCACCGTCGGGTGACCGTGGTCCACGCCGACCGCTCCCCCGCCCATCACGCGCACCGCGAGGAGCAGGCCGAACTGGCCGCCCGCCTCCCGCACTCCACCGTGCACCTGTGGTACGAGGCCGGGGCGCAGGGCGTCGGGGGACCCCGCGTGCAGGTGCGCGAGGGGCGTGCCGACGTCAGCGCTCTCGTCCTGTCCCCGGACACCACCGCCTACCTCTGCGGGCCCCTGCCGTTCATGCGGGCCGTTCGCGGCGGCCTCCTCGCCCGGGGGCTGAGCCCGGCCGCCGTCCACTACGAGGTGTTCGGTCCCGACCTCTGGCTCAGCAGGTGACCTGCCCCGCACATCCGTCGTGGTCAGGCCTCTGGTTGGATGTCCACCCATGACCCGACGGATCTACCTGGACAAGCAGAGCCCCAAGGCCTACCACGCCCTGCTCCAGACGTCCGAGGCCGTGCGGGCGACCGCCGCCGAGGCCGGGCTGGAGCGCACCGCGGTGGAACTGGTCAACCTCCGTGTCTCGCAGCTCAACGGCTGCGCGTACTGCCTCGACGTGCACACCAGGGCCGCCCTGCGGGCAGGCGAGGACACCCGGCGGCTGGGCGTCCTCGCGGCCTGGCGGGACACCGACCTCTTCACCCCGCTGGAGCGCGCCGCCCTGGCGCTCGCGGAGGCCACCACCCTGCCCTGCGACGCGGCCGCGCAGGAGGCCGCGTACGCCGACGCCCGCCGAACGCTGACCGAGGACCAGATCTCGGCCGTGATCTGGGTGGCCGTCACCATCAACGCCTTCAACCGGGTGTCCATCCTCAGCAAGCATCCCGTGCGCTGAGCCGACGCGGGTCCGTCCGCTGCGGTAAGAATCGTCCGGGCCGGGTGTGCAGCAGCCCCCGGCCCGACGAGCACCGTCCAGACCGTCCGCCCGGTCGTGTCAGCTCTGTTGGAGGCCTCCGCCCATGTCCCGTCCCCTCACCCCCGACGGACCCGAGTCGGCCAACGCCGCGGCCTGGCAGGCCTATGCCACGCACCATCTGCGGCGCGGCACCGTCCTGGACGACGCGGAGCGGATCGACTGGGGGTTCCCCGACACGGGGCCGGACGACGCCTTCCTCGGCGAGTTGAGGGGCCGGCGCGTCCTGGACCTCGGGTGCGGCACGGCCCGGCACGCCGCCCGACTGGTGCGCGCACACGGCGCGTCGGTGGACGCCGTCGACTCGGCGGCGGGTCAGATCGAGCGGGCCCGGGCCCGTTACGGCTCCCTGCCCGGGCTGCGTCTGATCCACGCCGACGCCGTGGCGCACCTGCGGGCGGCGCAGCCGTACGACGTGATCTGCTCCGTGAACGCCGTGCCGTTCGTCGACCCCCGCCGGCTGTTCCCCGCCCTGGCGACCGGGCTCGCGCCCGGCGGGACCTTCTGCTTCTCCGCGCTGCACACCAACTCCCAGGGAGACGGGCCCGATGCGGAGCTGGTGGCGCGGCCCGAGACGCTGCGGTTCGCGGGCGGCGGCGAGACCACCGTCCGCATGTGGGTGCCCGCCCCCGAGGTGTGGGAGGCGCTGCTCGCCGACCACGGGCTGCTGGTCGAGGACGTGGTGACGGTGGCCTCGCCCGACTCCGGCAACGCGGCCGCCTACCGCGTCTACCGGGCGCGGCGGCCGGTACGCGTCCGAGCCCGCCCCCGCGCCGGCCGGCCGCCCGTCGCGCATGCGACGCTCGGCGTCGGCGCCATCCTGCACGGCCCCCGTGGACTGCTCCTGGGCCGGCACCGCGGCGGCACCTGGGAGCTGCCGGGCGGCACGGTGGAGCCCGGGGAGTCGCTCCGGGAGACGGTCGTGCGCGAGCTGCGCGAGGAGACCGGACTGCGCGCCGCGCCGTCGGACGTCCGCCTGCTGGGCACGCTCCTCGACCAGGTCGACGGCGTGGTGCGGATGACGGTCGGCGCCGTCGTCACGGCCTGGGAGGGCGAGCCGGCCGACCAGCCCGGCGAGAGCGTCGGCGACTGGCGCTGGTACCCGCTGGACCGGCTGCCGCCGTCGCTGTTCGTGTGCAGTGCCCAGTCCCTCACCGTGTGGCGTCCCGATCTGCCGATCGACCACGCCCCGGCCCGTTTCACGCCGTTCGCTCCCGGGGCGGGCGGCGATGACGACTGACCCCGCGGGCCCCCGGACCGCCCTCGTCCGGCCTCGCCGTCCCGCCGACCTCGACGGCTGCGTGGCCGCACTGGCCCTCGTACACGCCCACAGCGGCTATCCGGTCGACTGGCCCGAGCGGCCCGCCGCCTGGCTGACTCCGCCCGCGCTGCTCGCGGGGTGGGCGGCCGAGCTGGACGGACGGGTCGTGGGTCACGTCGCGCTGTGCGCGGCCGAAGAGGGGGACGCGGCGGCGACGTTGTGGAGAGCCCGTCCGGGCCGGCCGGGGCCCGCCGTGATCAGCCGGCTGTACGTCTCCCCCGCCGCCCGCGGCCACGGGGTCGGCGCGGCTCTGCTGGACCGGGCCGTGGGAGCGGCGCGGGACCGCGGCCTGCATCCCGTCCTGGACGTCGTCGCCGCCGACCCGGCCGCGGCGTTCTACGAGCGACTGGGCTGGCAGCGCCTCGGCACCGCCGTCCAGCAGTGGGGACCGGCCCGCAGAGTGCTCCTGAACTGCTACGCCGCGCCCCCGGACCGGGCGGCCGCGGGCTGAGGCCTGCCGCCGCCGTCGAGCCGCCCGCCCCCCTCACGGACGGAGTAGCACAGCCTGCCGCGCGGCGCGGCCGAACGGCGGAGCACGCCACCCGGAATCGTGTCTTTCGTCACCCGATCCGTGGTCTTCCCGTCGACTCCCCGCCGGTCGTTCCCGCAGGTCATGAGAGAGTTGCGCCCCGATCAACCCAGGGGGGCGCATGACGCGACGTCACCAACGGTCCAGGGTGCGCGAAAAGGCTCTGGTCCTGCTCGTCGCGCTGGGCGTCACGGCCGGTGCGACGCTCGCGGGGACGGCCTCGGCGGAGGCCGCCGGCGGCACCGGGGCCGGGGCCGTCGTGGCGGCGGGTGTGTCGTACCGACAGTACGACCTGCGGGCGGCCGCCGGGACGGCGCACGCGCATGTGCTCGACGTCGATCTCGCCAACCCCCGTGTGCGCCTGGGGCTCCTGTACCCCGGGGCGGTCGCCGCCCGCGCCGCGGTCTCCACCATGGCCGACCGGCAGCAGGCCGTCGCCGGCGTCAACGGCGACTTCTTCGACATCTCCGAGGCACAGCACCCGGGGGTCGCGGCGACCGGGTCGAGCGTGGGCCCGGCCGTCGCGAACGGCAGGGCGCTGAAGGGCGCGGTCCCCTACGCGCAGCGGTTCGGGCCCGCGCTGCCGCCGGGCACGAACACCGAGGCCGTGGTCGGGGTGGGGACCGACGGCAGAGCCCGGACGGACAGCCTCACCCTCACCGGGTCGTACACCGCCGGGGGTCGGCGATCGGCGCTGGGCGGCGTCAACCAGTTCGCGCTGCCGGAGAACTCGGTCGGCGCGTACACCGCGGACTGGGGCGGCGTCTCACGCCGGCGGGCCACCTGCGGCACGGACTCCGACCGGGCGGGTGCGTGCAGCGCGCGCACCTACGAAGTGACGCTCAGGAGGGGCAGGGTCGTCTCCGCCTCGGCCACGCCCGGCAGCGGGACCGTCACGGGCGGCACCACGGTGCTCGTCGGGCGGGAGGCGGGCGCGCAGCGTCTGAGGCGGCTCGTCGAGGGCGAGCGGGTGACGGTCCGTTACGGACTGGCGTCCGCCTCGGGGGTGAAGTACGGCTTCGCCGTCGGGGGCTACCCCGTGCTGTCGGGCGGTGAGCCGCTGCCCGGTCTGGACACCTCGGTATCGGCCGTGCGCACCGCCGTGGGCATCGCCGCCGACGGGCGGCGGGTGTTCCTGCTGGCGCTGGACGGAGCCGCCGCGTACCGCAGGGGCCTGACGGTCGCCGAGGTCGCCGCGGCGTTGCGGCGTCTCGGCGCCACCGAGGGCTTCAGCCTGGACGGCGGCGGCTCGTCGACCCTGGTGGCCCGCCGGCCGGGCGCGGCCCGGGTCACGGTGCGCAACCATCCCTCCGACGGGGCGGAGCGCCCGGTGCCGAACGGCATCGGGGTCTTCATCCGATGACGCCGGCGCCCCTGCGGGGCCTCACGGCCGAAGGCTGCCGACGATGTCGGCCGTCGCCGTGAGGCCGCTGTGGATGGTGGGCGCCATGCTGGTGCCGGCCAGCAGGAACCCGAGCAGCAGACAGACCAGCGCGTGGGAGATCTTCAGACCGCCGTTGCGCGTGAAGATCATCGCCAGGACCGCCAGCAACAGCACCGCGGAAATCGAAATGGCCACCGTCAACCTCCTCCGCCACGTCCGCTTTCACGGGGTTCGGCCGTAAGTGTGGCGTAAAGGAGTGTTCCTCCGTGCTGCGAACCTGTCCGCCGAACGAGTGGTGTCCGATGGGCGCTACGCCGTGCGACGGGCGTCGAGGAAGGCTTCCAGGCCGGCCAGGTCGTCGGTGTTGAGATAGTCCACGCCTGCGGCGAGGAGTGCGGCCCACAGGGCGTCCCGGGCGGGGCCGGCGAGGTCGGGGGTGGCCCAGAACCGCACCTTCTGCCCGCGCGCATGGGCCGCCCGCACGATGCCGCGCAGCCGCTGCCGCTCCGCTTCGGGGAAGGCCCCGACGCCGAGCCAGGTGAAGTGGAGCGTCCAGTTGTCGCTGATCAGGGAGGCGAACGAGGCCTCGGAATCGCCGAGGTCGGCGAGCCGGCCGTCGTAGAAGGCCCGGCGGACGCCCTGGGCCTCCATCGGGACGCGGGCCGCTCGGTCGCCGGAGACGACGGCGGTGACCGGGCCCGCGTGGACGCGTCCGTGCGCGTAGGTCGTGAACAGAGGCGCGTACCGCCGGAGTTCGCGGTCGAGTTCGCGGTACGCGGCGGCGCCCTCGGTCTTGATGTCGATGAGGAGCTGCAGCGGCTTCCGGTGACCGCGGTACACCGAGCCGCGGCCTGCCCGCACCCGGGCGGCCAGCGGAGCGAGGTACAGGGACTCCAGGGTGCGGGACGGGTCGAGGTCGACCGGGTCGTGGGCGACGAGGAGCCGGCCGTCGACGAGGAAGACGTCGGCCTCGACGCTGCCGAAGCGGTGGTCGAGCGCGTCGAGCAGGGGGCGGGGGTGCTCGTAGTCGTTGTGGGCGTGGGCGCACCACAACGGGCGCGCGGGCCGGCGGCGTTCGTCGGCGTACGCGCTGCCGGCGGTCGGAGCGACGGCGGCCGCGAGCGTGGCGCCGAACGCGGTGAGGGCGCCGCGGCGGGTGACGAGGGCCATGTTCTGCCTCCCTGCGGGGCGGGTGCGGACCTCAGGGAGTATGCGGCGGCCCCGGTGCGAACGGACCCGTGCCCGCGAGGAGTTGGCCGGACCGACGTCGCCCGTTCACGCCGTCGGCGCGGGCGCACGAAGAAGCCCGCCCCGGGTGGGGGCGGGCTTCACCGGGTGACGGTCAGGGGGCCTGCAGGTCGACGAGTTCGGCCAGCGCGGCACGATGGGCGCCGGCCGTGCCGTAGGCGATCGAGTCGGCCTTGGCCCGCTTCAGGTACAGGTGGACGGGGTGTTCCCAGGTCATGCCGATGCCGGCGTGCAGTTGCAGGGCCTCCTCGGCGGCCCGGACGGCCACGGGCGCCGCGTAGGCCTGGGCGACGGCGACGGCCACGGACGCCTCGTCGGAGGGCTCCCCGGCGGCGAGCGCGTCGGCCGCGCCCCGGGCGGCGGCGCGGAGGCTGACGACCTCCAGCCAGAGCTGGGCCAGCCGGTGCTTGAGCGCCTGGAAGCCGCCGACGGGCCGGTTGAACTGTTTGCGCTCCTTCAGGTAGCGCACGGTCTCGGTCAACGCCCAGTCGGCGAGGCCGAGTTGTTCGGAGGCGAGCAGTCCGGCTCCGGCCCGCAGCGCTCGGCGCACGGCGGGTCCGGCGTCGCCGAGGCGACGGCCGGGCGCGTCGGTCAGGGTGAGCGTGGCGAGGGGCCGGGTGAGGTCGAAGGAGGTCTGCGGGGTGACGGTCGCGTCCTGTGCCTGCACGGCGTACAGGGCGCCGTCGTCGCCGGGCACGAGCAGCACGTCGGCGACGGCCGCGTCCGCGACTCCGGTCAACTCCCCGCTCAGGACGCCGTTGTCGACGCGCGCGACCTGGTGGGCGGCGCCCGGTGCGAGGTGCAGGCCGACGGCCAGCGCGCCGATCGTCCGCCCGGACGCCAGCCGGCCGAGCAGTTCGTCGTCCCCGCAGGCCAGCAGCGCCTCCGTGGCGACGACGGCACTGGTCAGATAGGGCACCGGGGCGACCGCCCGGCCCAACTCCTCCAGCACGACGGCGGCTTCGCGGTGGGTGGCGCCCTGGCCGCCCTGCGCCTCGGGCACCAGCAGGCCGGCGAGGCCCATGCCGTCGGCGAGCGCCTTCCAGGCCGACAGGTCGTGCGGGGCGCCGGACTCCGTGCGGGCGATGACGCCGGGCGCGTCGCAGTGGTCGGCGAGCAGGTCCCGGACGGCGGCGCGCAGCGCCTCTTCCTCCTCCGAGTACAGCAGGTCGGGCTGTGTGTTCACCGGGCCAGGTCCTTCCATGCGACGTCCTTGTCGGTGCGCGGTTCGGAGGGCAGGCCCAGGACGCGCTCGGCGACGATGTTCAGCAGGACCTCGCTGGTCCCGCCCTCGATGCTGTTGCCCTTGGAGCGCAGGTAGCGGTACCCGGCGTCCCGGCCCGTGAAGTCCACGAGCTCCGGGCGGCGCATCGTCCAGTCGTCGTACAACAGGCCCTCCTCGCCGCGCAGTTCCACCTCCAGGCCGCTGATCTCCTGGTTGAGGCGGGCGAAGGCGAGCTTCATGCCGGCGCCCTCGGGGCCGGGCTGGCCCTGGGCGAGCTGCTGGCGCAGGCGTTCGCCGGTGAGCCGGGCGACCTCGGCCTCGACCCACAGCTTCAGCAGGCGCTGGTGCAGGTCGTGGGTGCGCAGTTCGGGCCGCTCGCGCCAGGTCTTCGCGACCGGGCCGATCATGCCGCCCTCGCGGGGCAGCCGCATGCCGCCGATGGCGACGCGCTCGTTGTTCAGCGTGGTCTGCGCGACCCGCCAGCCGTCGCCGATCGCGCCCAGCCGGCGCGCGTCGGGGATGCGGACGCCGGTGAGGAAGACCTCGTTGAACTCGGCCTCGCCGGTGATCTGGCGCAGCGGCCGGACCTCGACGCCGGGGTCGGTCATGTCGCAGAGGAAGTAGGTGATGCCCGCGTGCTTGGGCACGTCCGGGTCGGTGCGGGCGATGAGGATGGCCCAGCGGGCCACATGGGCGCTGGACGTCCACACCTTCTGACCGTTGACGACCCAGTCTCCCCCGTCCTGCCGGACGGCGCGGGTGCCGAGGGCGGCCAGGTCGGAGCCGGCGCCGGGCTCGCTGAACAGCTGGCACCAGACCTCCTCACCCGTCCACAGGGGCCGCAGGAAGCGCTGCTTCTGCTCCTCGGTGCCGTACTTCAGGATCGTCGGCGCGGCCATGCCGAGGCCGATGCCGATGCGCCGGGGGTCGTTGTCGGGGGCGCCCGCGGCCTCCAGCTCGGCGTCCACGACGGCCTGCAGGGAGCGGGGCGCGCCGAGGCCGCCGAGGCCCTCGGGGTAGTGCACCCAGGCCAGTCCCGCGTCGAAGCGGGCCTGCAGGAAGGCCGACCGCTCGGTCGTGGCGGGTGGGTGCGCGGCCAGCAACTGCGCGGTACGGCGCTTGAGTTCGGCTGCGTCGGTCATGCGGCGGCTCCGTTCTGCGGTACGACGGCGACCCGGCCCGTGGTGACGCCGTCGGCGACCCGCTGCACGGCGGCCGCGGCTCCGTCGAGCGGCACGCGCTCGCTGACCAGCGGCCGGATCGCGCCCCGGGCGGCGAGCTCGGTGAGCTGTTCGTGGCAGTGCAGGACCAGCTTCGGGTTCTTGGTTCCGTACAGGCCCCAGTGCAGGCCGAGGATCGAGTAGTTCTTGACCAGGGCGTGGTTCAGCGCGGGACTCGGGATGGTCCCGCTCGCGAAGCCGACGACCACGATGCGGCCCTCGAAGGCGACGGTCTTCGCGGACTGCGTGTAGGCCTCGCCGCCGACGGGGTCGAAGATCACGTCGGCGCCCCGGCCGCCGGTGGCCTCCTTCACGGCGCCGACGACGTCCTCGGCCCGTCGGTCGATCACCACGTCGCAGCCCAGTTCCCGGGCGACGGCGGCCTTCTCGGCGCCGCCCACGACGCCGACGACGGTCGCGCCCGCCGCCTTGCCGAGCTGGACGGCCGCACTGCCGACGCCGCCCGCCGCGGCGTGCACGAGGAGCGTCTCGCCGGCCTCCAGCCGTGCCCTTCGGTGCAGCGCGAACCACCCGGTCTGGTAGCCGATGTGCAGCGCGGCGGCCTCGGCGTCGTCGAGCGACTCGGGGGCGGGCAGCAGGGCCGCGGCGTCCGCGACGGCGTACTCGGCGAAGCCGCCGTACGGCAGGGCCGGGTTGGCGATGACCCGGCGGCCGTCCTCGGTCTCGCCGCAGATCTCCACGCCCGGGGTGAACGGCAGCGGGGGCCGTACCTGGTACTGGCCGCGGACCATCAGCGCGTCCGGGAAGTTGACGTTCGCGGCACGCACCCTGAGCAGGACCTGGCCGTCGCCGGGAGTGGGCCGCTCCACTTCCCGGAGCCGCATCACCTCGCTCGGCTCGCCGTTCTCGTGCACCTGCCATGCCTGCATGCGGAGCCTCCACGGGACTGCGTCGTCGAACCCTGGTCGAGTGCATACTAAGCGGTCGCTTGCCCTCGGGGGAACCGTTGCGCTCGTCACCCCTGCGACGGCCGCGCCCGCACGTGCATCCGCTCGCCCTGCGGCCCGAAGAGACTGAGGAACTCGGCCGGCCCCTCCCCCGTCGACCCGAACCAGTGCGGCACGCGCGTATCGAACTCGGCGGCCTCTCCCGCCGTCATCACCACATCGTGCTCCGCGAGCACCACCCGCAGCCGACCGGACATCACGTACAGCCACTCGTATCCCTCGTGAGTGCGCGGCTCCGGCTGCTCGTCGCTCTGCGGCACGAGCACCTTGAAGGCCTGCAGCCCGCCGGGCTGCCGGGACAGCGGCCAGAAGGTGCGCCCGTGCCGCACCAGCGGCCTGGCCCGTACCCGGGGGTCGCCCACCGGCGGCGCCCCGACCAGCTCGTCCAACGGGACCTGGTGGGCGCGGGCGATCGGCAGGAGCAGCTCCAGGCTGGGCTTGCGCAGCCCGGACTCCAGCCGGGAGAGGGTGCTGACGGAGATGCCGGTCGTCTCCGACAGCGCCGCGAGCGTCACCTCCCGCTCCTTCCTGAGCCGCCGGAGCCTCGGTCCGACCTCCGCGAGCACGTCATCCGTAGTCATTCCCCCATTTTGCCGAACCGGCAAAGAGGTTTGTCGATCCCGCACTGTCCGGCGACCGTGACGGCGGAGGTGGTCACCATGACCGAGCGGACCGACCGGACCGAGAACGCCAAGCGCACCGGCAACCCCGGCAACACGGGGAACACGGGGAAGTACGAAGTGATCGTCGTGGGCGGCGGTGCGGCGGGGCTGTCCGCCGCGCTCGTCCTGGGCCGGGCCCGGCGCCGGACCCTGGTCGTCGACGCGGGCCGCCCGCGCAACGCGCCCGCCGCCCACCTGCACGGTTACCTGTCCCGGGACGGCATGTCCCCGGCCGACTTCCTCGCCGTCGGCCGCGAGGAGATCGCACGGTACGGCGTGGAGCTGGTCCGCGACCGCGCGGTGGACGTGACCGGGAGCGACGACGGCTTCGCGGTCCTCCTCGCCGGGGACGCCTCCTCGGGGAAAGGCCGGACCGTGCGCGCCCGGCAGCTCGTCCTCGCGACCGGCCTGGCGGACGAACTGCCGCCCGTGCCGGGCCTGGCCGAGCGGTTCGGCCGGGACGTGCTCCACTGCCCCTACTGCCACGGCTGGGAGGTCCGCGACCGGGCTTTCGGCGTGCTCGCCACGAGCCCGATGAGCGTCCACCAGGCGCTGATCGTCTCCCAGTGGTCCAAGGACGTCACTCTGTTCCTGCACACGCTCGGCGAGGAGGAGCTGACGGACGACGACCGCCGCAGGCTGGACACGGCCGGAGTGGACGTCGTGCGGGGCGAGGTGGCCGGACTGGTCGTCGAGCAGGACCGGCTCACCGGGATCCGGCTCGCCGCCGGAGGCGGGGAGTACGCGCGCGAGGTGCTCTTCGTCGCGCCCCGGCCCGTGCCGAGGACCGAGCTCGCGGCCCGGCTGGGCGCCGAGACGAGCCGGACGCCGTTCGGCGCGTATCCGCTGACCGACGAACGCGGCCTGACGACCGTCCCCGGCCTGTGGGCGGCCGGCAACGCCGCCGGCTTCGCCGAACAGATCGTGAACGCGGCCAGCCGCGGCTACCGGGCGGGGGCGGCGATCAACGTCGAACTGCTGATGGCGGATCTCGACGCGGCGGGCCGACGGTGACGTCGGCGCGAGGCGGCCCTGCGGGGACGCGGCGCGGCCCCCGGCCCCGACGACGGGCTCCGCGGACTCCATGAACTCCACGGGCTCCACGGGCCGGCAGGCTCCCGCAGGCCTCGGGGCCCTGCCGGCCTCGGGGCCTCGGGGGTTGTCCGGGTGTCGTTGTCAGTGGCTCGTTGCACCATGGCTGCATGTTGTTGACCCGGCTCGCCGACGTGTCCCGGGAGGTCGCCGCCACCTCGGCGCGCTCCCGCAAGATCGCCCTGCTCGCCGAACTGTTCCGGGACGCGGAGCCCGCGGACGTGCCGATCGTGATCCCCTACCTGGCCGGACGGCTGCCCCAGGGCCGCCTGGGCGTCGGCTGGAAGGTGCTGGGCCGTCCGGTCGCCCCGGCCGGGACCCCGACTCTGACGGTGCGCGAGGTCGACGCCCTCCTCGGCGAGCTCGGCAAGGTGGCCGGCCCCGGCTCCCAGGCCGAACGGGTGCGGCTGGTCGAGCAGCTGATGGGCGCGGCCACCGCCGAGGAACAGCGCTTCCTGCTCGGTCTGCTCACGGGCGAGGTCCGTCAGGGCGCGCTGGACGCCGTCGCCGTGGAGGGTCTGGCGCAGGCCACCGGCGCGCCCGCGACGGACGTGCGGCGGGCGGTGATGCTGGCCGGGTCGCTGCAGACGGTGGCGCAGGCGCTGCTCGGCGAGGGGCCGGGGGCGCTGGAGGCGTTCCGGCTCACCGTCGGCCGCCCGGTGCTGCCGATGCTCGCCCATACCGCGTCCTCCGTCGCCGAGGCGGTCGGCAGGCTCGGCGTCTGCGCGGTGGAGGAGAAACTCGACGGCATCCGCGTCCAGGTGCACCGCGACGGGGACGAGGTCCGCCTCTACACCCGCACGCTGGACGACATCACCGACCGGTTGCCCGAAGTGACCGAGGCGGCACGGCGGTTGGCGGGTTCGCGCTTCGTCCTGGACGGGGAGGTCATCGCCTTCGACGAGGCGGGACGCCCCCGGTCCTTCCAGGAGACGGCCGGCCGCGTCGGCTCCCGGGTGGACGTGGCGGCGGCCGCCGAGGCGATGCCCGTCTCCCCGGTGTTCTTCGACGCGCTGTCCGTGGACGGCCGCGACCTGCTCGATCTGCCCTTCGCCGAACGGCACGCGGAGCTGGCCCGGCTGACGCCCGAGCCGATGCGGGTGCGCCGCACGCTCGTGTCCGGCCCCGACGACGTCGGGACGGCGGAGGAGTTCTCCCGGCAGACCCTGCTGCGCGGGCACGAGGGAGTGGTCGTCAAAGCCCTGGACGCGCCCTACAGCGCCGGGCGGCGGGGTGCGTCCTGGCTGAAGGTGAAGCCCGTGCACACCCTCGACCTGGTGGTGCTGGCCGCCGAGTGGGGCCATGGGCGGCGCACCGGCAGGCTCTCCAATCTGCACCTCGGCGCGCGCACGGCGGACGGCGGCTTCGTGATGCTCGGCAAGACGTTCAAGGGCATGACCGACGCGATGCTCGCCTGGCAGACGGAACGTCTGCGGGAGCTGGCCGTGGACGAGAACGGGTACGTCGTGACCGTGCGGCCCGAACTGGTCGTCGAGATCGCCTACGACGGCCTGCAGCGCTCGACCCGCTACCCGGCCGGCGTCACCCTCCGCTTCGCCCGCGTGCTGCGCTACCGGGAGGACAAACGCCCCGAGGAGGCGGACACGGTGGAGACCCTGCTCGCCGCCCACCCGGAGGTGCGCCCGTGACGCCGGCGGCTCCCCGGCGCAGCGCGGGGCTGCTGCTGTTCCGGCGCACGGGCGACGGGCCGCAGGTGCTGCTGGGCCACATGGGCGGACCCTACTTCGCGAAGAAGGACGCCGGGGCCTGGACCGTCCCGAAGGGCGAGTACGAGCCCGACGAACCTGCCTGGGAGGCCGCTCGCCGCGAGTTCCGGGAGGAGCTGGGGCTGCCGCCGCCCGACGGCGAGGCGATCGAGCTGGGCGAGGTCCGGCAGACCAACGGCAAGATCGTCACCGCCTGGGCCATCGAGGCGGACCTCGACCCGGCGTCCGTCGAACCCGGCACGTTCACCATGGAGTGGCCGCCGAGGTCGGGGCGCGTCCAGGAGTTCCCGGAGCTGGACCGGGTGGCCTGGCTCGGGCTCGACCGGGCGCGCGAGGTGATCGTCACGGCACAGGCCGCGTTTCTCGACCGGCTGGCGGAGCACTCGGTCTGAGCGGATGCGCACGCGTTGCGGCCCCGGGCCCGGCGCGGGAAGGTCGAAGCACAGCCAGCTCTTTTGGAGGTCGGTCATGCCCATCGCGACGGTGAACCCGGCGAACGGCGAGACGCTCAAGACGTACGAGGCCATGGACGAGCAGGAGCTGGAGCGCCGGCTCCAGCTCGCGCAGGCCACGTTCCGTACGTACCGGACGACGACGTTCGCGGAACGCGCCCGGCTGCTGAACCGGGCCGCCGACCTGCTCGACGAGGACCAGGACGACATCGGCCGGATCATGACCACCGAGATGGGCAAGCCGGTGAAGCAGGCGCGCGCGGAGGCCGCGAAGTGCGCCAAGGCGATGCGCTGGTACGCCGAGCACGCGCAGGAGCTGCTCGCCGACGAGGAGCCGGCCGCCGCCGACGTGAAGGACTCCGGCGGCTCGCGCGCCCTGGTCCGCTACCGGCCGCTGGGGCCCGTGCTCGCGGTGATGCCGTGGAACTTCCCGCTGTGGCAGGTGGTCCGGTTCGCCGCGCCGGCGCTGATGGCGGGCAACGTGGGCCTGCTCAAGCACGCCTCGAACGTCCCGCAGACCGCCCTCTACCTGGAGGACCTGTTCCACCGGGCGGGCTTCACCGAGGGCTGTTTCCAGACGCTGCTGGTCGGCTCCGGCGCGGTCGACGCCGTCCTGCGCGACGAGCGGGTGAAGGCGGCGACCCTGACGGGCAGCGAGCCGGCCGGCCGGGCGGTCGCCTCCACCGCAGGCGAGATGATCAAGAAGACGGTGCTGGAGCTGGGCGGCAGCGACCCCTACGTGGTCATGCCCTCGGCGGACGTCGACCGGGCCGCGCGGGTCGCGGTGACCGCGCGCGTGCAGAACAACGGGCAGTCGTGCATCGCGGCCAAACGGTTCATCGTTCACACGGACGTGTACGACGCGTTCGCCGAACGGTTCGTGGCGGGCATGGCGGCCCTGAAGGTCGGCGACCCGCTGGAGGAGGACACGGAGGTCGGGCCGCTGGCGAGCGAACAGGGCCGTGCGGACCTCGAGAAACTGGTGGACGACGCCCGGCGCAGCGGGGCCGCGGTGCTGTGCGGGGGCGAGCGCCCCGACGGGCCCGGCTGGTACTACCCGCCGACCGTCCTGGCCGGGGTCACGCGCGAGATGCGCATCCACCGGGAGGAGGCGTTCGGGCCGGTGGCGACGCTGTACCGGGCGACCGACCTGGACGAGGCGGTGCTCATCGCCAACGACTCGCCGTTCGGTCTGAGTTCCAACGTGTGGACGCGCGACGAGGCCGAGGTCGATCGTTTCGTCCGGGATCTGGAGGCCGGCGGAGTGTTCGTCAACGGGATGACGGCGTCGCATCCGGGCTTCCCGTTCGGCGGGGTGAAGCGGTCCGGGTACGGCCGTGAGCTGTCGGGGCACGGAATCCGGGAGTTCTGCAACATCACCACGGTTTGGCACGGTGCGTGAGTGCCGCGCGGCTACGATCCCGGTGTGAACCGCGAAGTGACTCTGCCTCTGATCGTCGATGACCGCGGGACCTTGCAGGTGGCCGCGGCCGACGTGAGCAAGCTGCTCCGCACGCTGGGAGGGCGGTGGCTGCACCTCGTCGAGGCCGGAGCGGACGGGCTGGACGAGGACACGGTGGCCGCTCTGACCATCGAACTGGCCAAGCTGGCCGACCGCATCGACGTGGCGTGCATCGCGCACAGCAGCGGGGGCGCCCCGTAGAGGTCCGGTTCGTCCCCGCGTGCGGGTCGAGGGGGTTGCGGGGACCGCACGATCGGCCCCCGCGCACCGCGCCCGCCGTGCTACCGGATGGGCATCCCCGACAGGGTCCGGGCGATGACCAGGCGCTGGATCTCGCTGGTGCCTTCGAAGATCGTGTAGATCGCGGCATCGCGGTGCATGCGCTCCACCGGGTACTCGCGGGTGTAGCCGTTGCCGCCGAGGATCTGGATCGCCTGCGCGGTGACCTGCTTCGCGGTCTCGCTGGCGTACAGCTTCGACATCGAGCCCTCGGCCGCCGTGAAGGGCTTGCCGTTGACCGCCATCCACGAGGCGCGCCAGACCAGCAGCCGCGCCGCGTCGATCTGGGTGCGCATGTCCGCGAGCTGGAAGGCGACGCCCTGGTTGTCGATGATCGGGCGGCCGAACTGCTCACGGGTCTTGGCGTAGTCGAGGGCCACCTCGTAGGCGGCGCGGGCCGTGCCGACCGCCATGGCGCCGACGGCGGGGCGCGAGGCCTCGAACGTGGCCATCGCCGCGTTCTTCACCCGCTCGCCGCCCGACTTCGCCCGCTCGCGCGCCCGCGCCAGCCGCTCGTCCAGCTTCTCCTTGCCGCCGAGGAGGCACGAGCCGGGGACGCGCACGTTGTCGAGGATGACCTCGGCGGTGTGCGAGGCGCGGATGCCGTGCTTCTTGAACTTCTGGCCCTGGGCCAGGCCCGGCGTGCCCGGCGGGACGATGAAGGAGGCGTGCCCCTTGGAGCCCAGCTCGGTGTCCACCGCCGCGACGACGACGTGGACGTTGGCGATGCCGCCGTTGGTCGCCCAGGTCTTGGTGCCGTTGAGCACCCACTCGTCCTTGGCCTCGTCGTACACGGCGCGGGTGCGCAGGGAGGCGACGTCGGAGCCGGCGTCGGGTTCGGAGGAGCAGAACGCGGCCACCTTGACGTCGTTCGCGTCCCCGTACATCTGCGGGATCCAGGTGCCGATCTGTTCCTCGGTTCCGTTGGCGAGAACGCCCACGGCGGCCAGTCCGGTGCCCACAATGGACAGGGCGATGCCCGCGTCGCCCCAGAAGAGCTCCTCCATGGCCATCGGGATGCCGAGACCGGTGGGGTCGAAGTACTGCTGCGCATAGAAATCGAGGGAGTAGATGCCGACCTTCGCGGCCTCCTGGATGACCGGCCAGGGAGTCTCCTCACGCTCGTCCCATTCGGCGGCCGCGGGGCGGATGACGTCGGCGGCGAAGCCGTGCAGCCAGTCCCGGACCTCCTTCTGTTCGTCGTTGAGCTCCATGGTGAACTCGGCCATGTCCCCTCCAGCGGCGGAACGTGTGTTACTAGCGGTAACCCGAGAGTCTGTTACTCGTCGGTAGGAAAGTCAACTCCTGATGACGGGCCGGAGCCCTGCGGCCCGTTCGCTGTCAGGCTGCTGTCAGGTGTTAGTTTGCGCAGGCGTCACCGAACAAGCACGGGTGGGGAGAGCACATGGACACCACGCAGCGGACCGAGCAACAGCGGTCCGCCGACCGCCGACGGCGCGAACTGCTGGAGGCCGCCGACCGGGTGGTGCTGCGCGACGGCCCACAGGCCTCGATGAACGCCATCGCCGCCGAGGCCGGCATCACCAAGCCCATCCTCTACCGCCACTTCGGTGACAAGGGAGGCCTGTACGCCGCCCTCGCCAAGCGGCACACCGACGCGCTGCTCGACTCGCTGCGCGCCGCGCTGGACGCTCCGGCGGAACGACGGGAGCGGGTCGAGGCGACCCTCGACACCTACCTGGCAGCCATCGAGGCCCGGCCGCAGGTGTACCGGTTCCTCATGCACCCGTCCGACGGGTCGGTGGGCGAGCAGGGGTTCGACGTCGGCAAGCACTCGGCTCCTCTGCTGCGCCGGATGGGCGAGGAGCTCGCCCAGGTCATCGAGGAACGTCTGGACCTCGGGCCCGGCAGCCAGCAGCTCGCGCGGGTCTGGGGCCACGGGATCGTCGGGATGATGCACGCGGCGGGCGACTGGTGGCTGGGCGAACGGCCCTGTTCCCGCGCGGAGCTGGTGCGCAGCCTGGCCGACCTGCTGTGGGGCCGCCTCGCGGCGGCCGGCGACAAGGTCGGCGGTCCCGGCTTCTGAGGGGGCCGGGACTCGCGCCGCGGGGCCCGTGGGCTCAGCCGCTCCACTCGGCCCTGCGCACCTGACGGGCCAGTCTGCGCCCGCGCAGGCCCGTCACCCGGTCCGCGTACACCCGGCCGTCCAGATGGTCGGCCTCGTGCTGCAGGCATCGGGCGAAGAACCCGGTGCCGCGCACGGTGACCGGCTCCCCCGCCGCCGTGAAGCCCTCGACCACCGCCTCGTCGTACCGCTCCGTCCCCGCCTCCAGGCCCGGCAGGGACAGACAGCCCTCCGGGCCGCGCATCACGATGCCGTCCGTCCGGACCAGCCGCGGGTTGACCACATGGCCCAGGTGGCGGACGTCGTCGTCGTCCGGGCAGTCGTAGACGAACACCCGCAGGGGCTCGCCGACCTGGTTGGCCGCCAGGCCGACCCCGCGGGCCGCGTACATCGTCGCGAACATGTCCTCGACGAGCCGGGCGAGTTCGGGGCCGAAGTCGGTGACGTTCTCGCAACGGGTGTGCAGGACGGGGTCGCCGAGCAGGGTGAGGGGCCGGACGCGCCCGTGGGCGCCCGGGATGGAGCGGTGTCGCATGCCGGCAAGGGTACGGTCCTTCGTGACACGCGCATGCCGTCCACGGGCGGGAGGCGGTCCCGGGATTCGGGAGTGCGGGGGGATCTCGATAGGCTGACCACCTACCACGTTGCCGTACGGCAGAGGCGCGGCGCGTACGCAAGGAGGATCGAGAACTGATGGCAGGCAACTCGGACCCGCTCACGCCGCGGGCCAAGATCGCCGTGACCGCCGGCAAGGCGGTCGCGGCGGCGTCGCGCGCGGCGGGGCGCGGCAGCGGTTCGGTGATCGGCGGCCGGGTGGCGCTCAAGCTCGACCCCGACCTCCTCGCCCGGCTCGCCCAGAACCTGGACGTCGTCCTCGTCTCGGCGACCAACGGCAAGACCACCACCACCCGGCTGATCGCCGAGGCGCTGCGCGCCGCCGGGCCGGTCGTGTCCAACGCGCTCGGCGCCAACATGCCGGCCGGCATCACCTCTGCCCTCGCGGGCGGTTCCGAGGCCCGCTACGGCGTGATCGAGGTCGACGAGAAGTACCTCGCGGGCGTGGCCCGGGACACCGCCCCCAAGTGCATCGCGCTGCTCAACCTCTCCCGCGACCAGCTGGACCGCGCCGCCGAGACGCGCATGCTCGCGGAGAACTGGCGCGAGGGGCTCGCCGGCTCCAAGGCGGTCGTCGTCGCCAACGCCGACGACCCGCTGGTGGTGTGGGCGGCCTCCTCGTCCCCCAACGTCGTCTGGGTCGCCGCCGGGCAGATGTGGAAGGACGACGCCTGGTCGTGCCCGTCCTGCGGCGGCGTCATGCAGCGGCCCGGGGACGACTGGTTCTGCGGCGAGTGCGGCTTCCGGCGGCCGACGCCCAGCTGGGCGCTCAGCGGCGACCACGTCCTCGACCCGCACGGGTCCGCCTGGCCCATCCACCTGCAGCTGCCGGGTCGCGCCAACAAGGCCAACGCCGCCTCCTCGGCCGCCGTGGCCGCCGTCTTCGGAGTGCCGCCGCAGGTGGCGCTGGAGCGGATGTACGCGGTGCAGGCCGTCGCCGGACGCTACGACGTCGTCCAGTTCCAGGGCCGCGACCTCCGACTGCTGCTCGCCAAGAACCCCGCGGGCTGGCTCGAAACGTTCAGCCTGATCGATCCGCCGCCCACCCCGGTGATCCTCTCGGTGAACGCGCGCGGCGCCGACGGCACCGACACCTCCTGGCTGTGGGACGTCGACTACACCCGGCTGACCGGTCACCCGATCTTCGTCGTCGGCGACCGCAAGCTGGACCTGGCGGTGCGCCTCGAAGTCGCCAACCAGCACTTCCAGGTGTGCGAGAACCTCGACCAGGCCGTGCAGCAGGCGCCGCCGGGCCGGATCGAGGTCATCGCGAACTACACCGCGTTCCAGGACCTCCGCCGCCGCGTCGGCAACTGACCCTAAGGACGATCCCATTCCCATGAGCGACAACCAACTGCGGCTGGTGTGGATCTACCCCGACCTGCTGAGCACCTACGGCGACCAGGGCAACGCCCTCGTCGTCGAACGACGCGCCCGGCAGCGCGGGCTGGACGTGGCCCGGCTCGACGTGCGCAGCGACCAGCCGATCCCGACCTCCGGCGACATCTACCTCATCGGCGGCGGCGAGGACCGGCCGCAGCGGCTCGCGGCGGAACGGCTGCGCCGTGACGGGCACCTGTACCAGGCGGTGAACAACGGCGCGATCGTCTTCGCGGTCTGCGCCGGCTACCAGATCCTGGGCCACGAGTTCGTCAACGACCTCGGCCAGCGCGAGCCGGGCCTCGGCCTGCTGGACGTGACGACGACGCGCGGCGAGGGCGAGCGCTGCGTCGGCGACGTCCTCGGGGACATCGACCCGAGGCTCGGTCTGCCCCCGCTGACCGGGTTCGAGAACCACCAGGGCATCACCCACCTCGGCCCGACCGCCCGCCCCCTGGCCCGCGTCTCGCTCGGCAAGGGCAACGGCACCGGCGACGGCACCGAGGGCGCGTACAACGACACCGTGTTCGGCACGTACATGCACGGCCCGGTGCTGGCGCGCAACCCGCTGATCGCCGACCTGCTGCTGAAGCTGGCGCTCGACGTCAACGCGCTGCCGCCGATCGACGACCACTGGTACGAGGCGCTCCGCAGCGAGCGCATCGCGGCCGCCCAGCAGCCTGCGTGACCTGTATGTTCACCCGATCTTCGGGCCGCCGTCAGCAGCCCGTATGACGCTGCGTCCGCACAGGTGAGCAGGCACGTCCAGCAGGCGGACGCGTGCTTCGGCCCCGCCCCCTCCTGACGCTAGGGTGGCGGGGATTCGAGCCGGACAGCGTGGTCCGGACCGGCCCTCGTGAAGAAGGTTGTTTCGGGCTATGCGCATTGGTGTCCTCACGTCCGGCGGCGACTGCCCCGGCCTGAACGCCGTCATCCGGTCCGTCGTGCACCGTGCCGTCGCCGACCACGGCGACGAGGTCATCGGCTTCCGGGACGGCTGGAAGGGCCTCCTGGAGTGCGACTACCTCAAGCTCGACCTCGACGCGGTGAACGGCATCCTCGCCCGCGGCGGCACGATCCTCGGTTCCTCCCGCGTCCAGCCCTCGCATCTGCGGGACGGGGTGGAGCGCGCCCGGGGCCACGTGGAGGAGCTCGGCCTCGACGCGATCATCCCGATCGGCGGTGAAGGCACCCTCAAGGCCGCCCGGCTGATGTCCGACAGCGGGCTGCCCATCGTGGGAGTGCCCAAGACCATCGACAACGACATCGCCGTCACCGACGTGACCTTCGGCTTCGACACGGCCGTCGGCGTGGCGACCGAGGCCCTCGACCGGCTGAAGACGACCGCCGAGTCGCACCAGCGGGTGCTGGTCGTCGAGGTCATGGGGCGCCACACCGGCTGGATAGCGCTGCACTCCGGCATGGCGGCGGGCGCGCACGCCATCGTCGTGCCGGAGCGGCCCTTCGACATCGAGGAGCTGGCCCGTCGGGTCGGCGCGCGGTTCGAGGCGGGCAAGCGGTTCGCGATCGTCGTCGCGGCGGAGGGCGCGAAGCCCGCGCCGGGTGGCATGGCCTTCGACGAGGGCGGCAAGGACGTCTACGGGCACGAGCGGTTCGCCGGGATCGCCCGCCAGCTCTCCATCGAGCTGGAGTCCCGGCTCGGGAAGGAGGCCCGGCCGGTCATCCTGGGCCATGTGCAGCGCGGCGGCACGCCGACCGCCTACGACCGGGTGCTGGCCACCCGGTTCGGCTGGCACGCGGTGGAGGCCGTGCACCGGGGCGAGTTCGGTCACATGACGGCCCTGCGCGGCACGGACATCGTCATGGTGCCGCTGGCGGAGGCCGTCGAGACGCTGAAGACGGTTCCCGCGCAGCGGTACGACGAAGCCGAGACCGTCCTGTAGTCCTGCAGAAGGGCCACGACTGCGGCCGCCCCCGGTGACAGCGAGCGCCGGGGGCGGCTCTACTCTTGGGGCGGCAGGAAACGTACAACCCCCCACGAATCAGGAGCCGGCGCAATGGATCACGGCGGGCACGGCATGACCATGGATCTGCCGCCGTTCACGCTGGGACGCGGTCTTCAGTGGTCGGCGGACCCGTTCTTCCTCGTCGCCTGTGCGGTGGGACTCGGCCTGTACGCGTGGGGCGTGGTGCGGCTGCGGCGGCGCGGCGACGCGTGGTCGGCGGGGCGGACCGTGTCGTTCGTCGTCGGCGTGCTGACCGTCGCGCTGGTGATGTGCACCGGGCTGAACGACTACGGCATGGTCATGTTCAGCGTGCACATGGTGCAGCACATGGTGATCAGCATGCTGTCGCCGATCCTGCTCCTGCTCGGCGCGCCCATGACGCTCGCGCTGCGCGCGCTGCCGGCCGCCGGCCGGGGCCGCAAGGGGCCGCGCGAACTGCTGCTGATGCTCCTGCACAGCCGGTACATGCGGATCATCACCCATCCCGCGTTCACCATCCCGCTGTTCATCGCGAGTCTCTACGCGCTGTACTTCACGCCGCTGTTCGACTTCCTGATGGGGTCGAAGACCGGGCACCTCGCGATGATGGTGCACTTCCTGGCCGTCGGCGTGGTGTTCTTCTGGCCGATCATCGGCGTCGACCCGGGGCCGAACCGGCCGGGCTACCTGATGCGGATGCTGGAGCTGTTCGCGGGCATGCCGTTCCACGCGTTCTTCGGCATCGCGCTGATGATGGCCTCGCAGCCCATGGTGGAGACGTTCAAGAACCCGCCCGCCTCCCTCGGCATCGACGCGCTGGCCGACCAGAACGCGGCGGGCGGCATCGCCTGGGCGTTCAGCGAGGTCCCGTCCGTACTGGTGCTGATAGCGCTGCTGTTCCAGTGGTACGGCTCCGAACAGCGGCAGGCCAAGCGCAAGGACCGGGCCGCGGACCGCGACGGGGACCAGGAGCTGGAGGCGTACAACGCCTATCTTGCGTCACTCGACGCACGCGGGCGCTGAACCCGGGGCACCATGGAGGGGGACGCGCCCTGCGCAGGGCGGCCCCGAGGAGGGTGTCTCGATGGCCGGTACCACGGACAGTTCCACGAAGACCATGGGGGTGCTCACCGTCGGCGGGCTCGTCATGGTGACCGCCTACACGGTGGCGCTCGGCAGCAACGGCTGGCTGTGGTTCGGCTGGGTCGTGCTGGGCCTGATCACGCTCGCCCTGGTCGTGATGCGGACCGGCTGATCAGCCGGGGGCGAGGCGGCCCGCCGAGTGCACGCCCGGCTGGTACTTCGGCAGCCGGGCGGTGATCTTCATGCCCGCTCCGAGGGCGGTCTCGATCACGAGGCCGTGGTCGTCGCCGTAGACCTGGCGCAGCCGGTCGTCCACGTTGGACAGGCCGATGCCGCCGGACGGACTGACCTCGCCGGCCAGGATGCGACGCAGCAGCACCGGGTCCATGCCCGCGCCGTCGTCCTCGATGACGACCAGGGCCTCGGCTCCCGCGTCCTGCGCCGTGATCCGGATGTGGCATTTGTCCGCCTTGCCCTCCAGTCCGTGCTTGACGGCGTTCTCCACGAGCGGCTGCAGGCAGAGGAAGGGCAGGGCCACCGGCAGCACCTCCGGTGCTATCTGGAGGGTGACGGCGAGACGGTCGCCGAAACGGGCGCGGACCAGGGCCAGGTAGTGGTCGATGGCGTGCAGCTCGTCGGCGAGGGTGGTGAAGTCGCCGTGCCGGCGGAACGAGTAGCGGGTGAAGTCGGCGAACTCCAGGAGCAGTTCACGGGCGCGCTCGGGGTCTGTGCGCACGAACGAGGCGATCACGGCGAGCGAGTTGAACACGAAGTGCGGGGAGATCTGGGCGCGCAGAGCCTTGATCTCGGCCTCGATGAGTCTGGTGCGGGACTGGTCGAGGTCGGCCAGCTCCAGCTGGACGCTCACCCAGCGGGCCACCTCCCCCGCTGCCCGGACCAGGACGGCGGACTCCCGGGGCGCGCACGCGACGAGGGCTCCGTGCACCCGGTCGTCGACGGTGAGGGGGGCCACCACGGCCCAGCGGACGGGACAGTCGGCGTGCTCACAGGTGAGACGGAAGGCCTCGCCCCGGCCGCTCTCCAGAGGTCCGGCCAGTCGCTCCATGATCTCGGTGCGGTGATGCGACCCCACCCCGTCCCAGGCCAGCACCTCCTTCTGGTCGGTCAGGCACAGCGCGTCCGTGCCGAGCAGGGTGCGCAGTCTGCGGGCGGATCTGCGGGCCGTCTCCTCCGTGAGGCCGGCCCGCAGCGGGGGCGTGGCGAGGGACGCGGTGTGCAGGGTCTGGAAGGTGGCGTGCTCGACGGGGGTGCCCAGGCCGCCCAGGCTCTCCGGGCGGGCGGTGCGGCGGCCCAGCCAAAAGCCGGCGGCGAGGAACGGCAGGATCGCGATGCACACCCCCGCGAGGAAGCCGCTCATGCCCTCGCCTCCGCGGCCCGCAGCTCTTCCGTGCGCAGTTCCTCCGGCAGGTGGAAGCGGGCCAGGATCGCCGCCGTGCCGGCCGGGACGCGCCCGGGGGTGGCCAGGGACACCAGGATCATGGTGAGGAAGCCGAGCGGCACGGACCACAGCGCGGGCCAGGCGAGCAGGGCGTGCACGGCGCCCGTGCCCGGCAGGCCCGCCATGGTCGCGGCGACGGCGACGAACGCCGACCCGCCGCCCACCAGCATCCCGGCGGCCGCGCCGGGCGGGGTCAGCCGTCGCCACCAGATGCCCAGGACGAGGAGCGGGCAGAAGGAGGACGCCGACACCGCGAAGGCCAGTCCGACGGCGTCGGCCACCGGCAGGCCGCCGACCAGGAAACTCGCCGCGAGGGGCGCGGCCATGGCGAGCCCGGTGCCCAGGCGGAAGTGCCGTACGCCGCGGGTCGGCAGCACGTCCTGGGTGAGGACGCCGGCCACGGCCATCGTCAGCCCGGACGCGGTGGACAGGAACGCGGCGAACGCGCCCCCGGCGACCAGCGCGCCCAGCAGGTCGCCGCCGAGGCCGCCGATCACCCGGTCGGGCAGCAGCAGGACGGCGGCGTCGGCGTCGCCGCTGAGGGCGAGCTCGGGGGTGTAGAGGCGGCCGAGGGCGCCGTAGAGCGGCGGCAGCAGGTAGAACGCGCCGATCAGCGCGAGGACGGCGACCGTGGTGCGGCGGGCGGCCACCCCGTGCGGGCTGGTGTAGAAGCGGACGACGACGTGCGGCAGGCCCATGGTGCCGAGGAACGTGGCGAGGATCAGCCCGTAAGTGGCGTACAGCGGGCGTTCCTCGCGGCCGGCGGCCAGGGAGGTCGACATGCCGCCGTTGCTGCCGCGCTCGGCGGTGGGCACCGCGGCGCCGCGGGCGAAGGTGAGGCGGGCGCCGCGCTCGATGTGGTGGGAGCCGGCGGCCAGCCGCAGGACGGCGCCCTCGTAGGGGCGGCCGTCGACCGTGCCGTCCACCGTGACGGTCAGCGGGCGGTCCAGCTCGAGGTCGAGGGTGGCGTCGACCCGGACGACCCGCTGGTCGCGGAAGGCGGGCGGTTCCTCGAAGGCGTCGCGGGGAGCGCCGTCGCCCTGCCAGGCGAGCGCCAGGAAGAGGGCGGGGACGAGGAGGGCGGTGAGCTTGAGCCAGTACTGGAAGGCCTGCACGAAGGTGATGCTGCGCATGCCGCCCGCGGCGACGGTCGCCGTGACGACGACGGCGACGATGACTCCGCCGAGCGAGTCGGGCGCGCCCGTCAGCACGGTCAACGTCAGCCCGGCGCCCTGGAGTTGAGGGATCAGGTAGAGCCATCCCACGCCGACGACGAAGGCGCCCGCGAGCCGTCTGACCGCCTGCGAGGCGAGGCGCGCCTCGGCGAAGTCGGGGAGGGTGTAGGCGCCCGAGCGCCGCAGCGGGGCCGCGACGAACAGCAGCAGCACCAGATAGCCGGCGGTGTAGCCGACCGGGTACCAGAGCATGTCCGGCCCCTGGACCAGGACGAGTCCGGCGATCCCGAGGAAGGAGGCGGCGGAGAGGTACTCGCCGCTGATGGCGGCCGCGTTGAGGCGCGGGCCGACGGTGCGGGAGGCGACGTAGAAGTCGGAGGTGGTGCGGGAGATGCGCAGACCGAACGCGCCGACGAGCACGGTCGCCACCACGACGAGGGCGACGGCCGGGACAGCGAACGCCGGGTTCACCGGTCCTCGACCAGCCGCACGAAGTCCCGCTCGTTGCGCTCGGCGCGGCGCACGTACCAGCGAGCGAGCAGGACGAGCGGGGCGTAGAGACAGAAGCCGAGGACCGCCCATTCCAGGCGGTGGGCGTCGGGCATCGCCGCGAACAGCAGGGGCAGCGGGCCCATGAGAAGCGCGAGGACGGCGAACACCGTGAGGGCGGCGCGCAGTTGGGAGCGCATGAGGGTGCGGACGTAGGTGTGGCCGAGGGTGGTCTGCTCGTCGATCTCGGTGCGTGGGCGGTAGTAGCCGGAGGCGTGGGGGTACCGGCCGCGTGAGCGCTGCCGCGCGTGCGGGAGGGTGCGGCGCGCGGGACCGGTGACGACGACGCGGCGTTCCGCGGGGTCCTGACTGGGCACGCTAGGGCCTCCTCATCAGCAGGTCGCGCAGTTCGCGGGCGTGACGACGGCTGACCTGGAGTTCCGCGCCGCCGACCAGGACGCTCACCGTGCCCGCGTCCAGGCGCAGTTCGCCTATGTGGCGCAGGGCTACGAGATGACGGCGGTGGATGCGGACGAAGCCCCGGGCGCGCCAGCGCTCCTCCAGGGTGGACAGCGGGATCCGCACGAGGTGGCTGCCGCGGTCGGTGTGCAGGCGGGCGTAGTCGCCCCGGGCCTCGACGTGGGTGATGTCGTCGACGGCGACGAAGCGGGTGACACCGCCGAGTTCTACGGGTATGTGGTCCGGGTCCGGCTCGTGCACGGGGATGGGTGGGGCGGCGCCGCGCACTTCGGCGGCTCTGCGTTCGACGACACGACGGACCGCCTCGGCGAGGCGTTCCGTGCGCACGGGCTTGAGGACGTAGTCGACGGCCTTGAGGTCGAAGGCCTGGACGGCGAAGTCCTCGTGGGCGGTGACGAAGACGACCAGGGGCGGTCGCGCGAAGCCGGTGAGGAGGCGGGCGAGGTCGAGTCCGTCGAGACCGGGCATCTGGATGTCGAGGAAGACGACGTCGATGGCCTCGGGGCCCTGCGGTCCGGACTCCAGTGCCCGGTTGATGCGGCGCAGCGCCTCGGTCGCGTCGCCGGCGCCTTCCACACTGCCGATGCGGGGATCCGCGGTGAGCAGGTAGAGCAGCTCTTCCAGCGAGGGGCGTTCGTCGTCGACGGCGAGGGCGCGCAGCATGAAGGTGGAGTGTAAGGGCGATCCGCACCGCGGGACACGTACGGGGGTGCCGGCGCACGTGCTGTCCTACAGTGCCCGCATGAACAGCGCGCCCGCCCCGTTCGACGAGCTCGACCGGAAGATCATCACCGCTCTGATGGCGAACGCCAGGACGAGCTTCGCCGAGATCGGCACGGCGATCGGCCTCTCCTCGACGGCCGTCAAGCGCCGGGTGGACCGGCTGCGGGACACCGGGGTGATCACGGGGTTCACGGCGACCGTGGAGCCGTCGGCGCTGGGCTGGCGCACGGAGGCGTACGTGGAGGTGTACTGCGAGGGCGCGGCTCCGCCCCGGCGTCTGGCGGAGGTGGTGCGCAACCATCCCGAGATCACCGCGGCGATGACCGTGACGGGCGGGGCGGACGCGCTGCTGCACGTGCGGGCACGGGACGTGGAGCACTTCGAGAACGTGCTGGAACGGATCCGGGCCGAGCCCTTCATCCGCAAGACGATCAGCGTGATGGTGCTGTCCCACCTGCTGCCGGACAGCCCCGAGGCGGGCGCGACCCAGCCGGCTCCCGAATAAACCTGCGCGCACGCAGTAAGCCTGCGTTCCACGGGATCATCACGCAGCATTACTGCGCGGACACGCAATGCTCGTTCCTTGTCGTGCGTGCCTGTCAGTTCCTACCGTGGTGTCAACCCTCAGTCGACACCCGCAGGGAAACGGAGGAATCCCTCTGTGACCGAAAGCCGTGTGCGTCGCCCCCGGCGCTTCCTCGTCTGCGAACCCCGGCACTTCGCCGTGCAGTACGCGATCAACCCCTGGATGCATCCCGACAGCCCCGTCGACGTCGACCTCGCCCAGGAGCAGTGGCAGACGCTGATCCGCGCCTACCGGTCGCACGGCCACACCGTGGACGCCGTGGAGCCGGCCCCCGGACTGCCCGACATGGTCTTCGCGGCCAACTCGGCGGTCGTCGTGGCGGGCCGGGTCTTCGGCTCCCTCTTCCACGCGCCCGAGCGGCGGCCCGAGTCCGACCACTACGACACCTGGTTCCGGGCGGCGGGCTACGACGTCCACCGGCCCGAGTCGGTCTGCGAGGGTGAGGGCGACCTGGTGTGGACCGGCCGCTACGTGCTGGCCGGCACCGGGTTCCGCACGACGCGTGAGGCGCACCGGGAGGTGCAGGAGTTCTTCGGCCACCCGGTGATCAGCCTGACGCTGGTGGACCCGCACTTCTACCATCTGGACACGGCGCTGTTCGTCCTCGACGACGACAACATCGCGTACTACCCGCAGGCGTTCTCCGCCGGCAGCCGCGCGGTGCTCGCCCGGCTGTACCCGGACGCGGTGCTCGCCACCCGCGACGATGCCATGGCGTTCGGTCTGAACTCGGTCTCCGACGGTCGCCATGTCTTCATCGCGCCGCAGGCCGAGGCCCTCGCCGCGCGGCTCGGCGAGCGCGGATACGTTCCCGTCCCCGTCGACCTCTCGGAGTTCCGGAAGGCCGGCGGCGGCATCAAGTGCTGCACCCAGGAGATCCGTTCATGACCGCACCCGTCGTCCCCGCCCGCTCCTCCGCCGATCTGATCCGCGCCGAGGAGCCCGTGCTCGCGCACAACTACCATCCGCTGCCCGTGGTCGTCGCGAGCGCCGAGGGCGCGTGGGTGAAGGACGTCGAGGGCCGACGCTACCTCGACATGCTGGCCGGCTACTCGGCCCTCAACTTCGGCCACCGTCACCCGGCGCTGATCGAGGCGGCCCACCGTCAGCTGGACCGGCTCACGCTCACCTCCCGCGCCTTCCACAACGACCGCCTGGCCGAGTTCGCCGAGCGGCTCGCGAAGCTGACCGGCCTGGACATGGTCCTGCCGATGAACACGGGCGCGGAGGCGGTCGAGAGCGCCGTCAAGGTGGTGCGCAAGTGGGCGTACGAGGTGAAGGGCGTGCCCGCCGACCGGGCGACGATCGTCGTCGCCGCGGACAACTTCCACGGCCGCACCACGACCATCGTGAGCTTCTCGACGGACGAGACGGCCCGCACGGGCTTCGGACCGTTCACGCCGGGCTTCCGGGTCGTCCCGTACAACGACCTGGCCGCACTGGAGGCGGCGGTCGACGAGACGACGGCGGCGGTGCTGATCGAGCCCATCCAGGGCGAGGCGGGCGTCATCGTGCCCGACGACGGCTACCTCACCGGGGTGCGGGAGCTGACCAGGCGCAGGAACTGCCTGTTCGTCGCGGACGAGATCCAGTCCGGCCTCGGACGCACCGGCCGGACGCTGGCCGTGGAGCACGAGGGGGTGATGCCCGACGTGCTGCTGCTCGGCAAGGCGCTGGGCGGCGGCATCGTGCCGGTGTCGGCGGTGGTGGCGCGACGGGACGTGCTGTCGGTGCTGCGGCCCGGGGAGCACGGCTCGACCTTCGGCGGAAACCCGCTGGCCGCGGCCGTGGGCACGGCGGTGGTGGAGCTGCTCGAGACCGGCGAGTTCCAGCGCCGGGCGGCCGAGCTGGGCGTCGTCCTGCGGGACGGGCTGTCCGGACTGGTCGGCAGGGGCGTCGTCGGCTTCCGGGCCAGGGGGCTGTGGGCGGGCGTCGACGTCGACCCGGCGCTCGGCACCGGCCGCGAGGTGAGCGAGCGCCTCATGCGGGAGGGCGTGCTCGTCAAGGACACCCACGGCTCGACCGTCCGGCTGGCGCCGCCGCTGACGATCACCGCCGACGAACTGCTCTCGGCGCTGGCCTCGTTGGAGAGGGTGCTGACGCAGGGGACCTGACGGACCGCGTGGCGCGGCCGGCGCTCGGGTGGCCCGGCCGTTGTCGTGCGGGCAGGGTGAGGATTGAGTCAGGAGGTGGTAGACCACTCACAGCGACAGAGAGGTCGACCGTGGGCACACACGATGAGGACGACGTTGCCCGTCGGCGGTTCGACGTGGCGGACACCGCCCCCCTGCTCCTGGACACGCGGGGAGTGGTCACGAGCTGGACCAGGGACGCCGAGCGCCTGCTGGGCTATCGGGCCGTCGAGGCGGTGGGCATGGACATGTCCGACCTGCTCGCGCACGGCGACGCGCGACGGGTCCCCGACATCCTGGAGCGGTGCCGCCGCGAGGGCGGGTGGGCCGGGTTGCTGTCCGCCCGCCGCGGGGACGGCCGGCCGGTCCCGGTCATGGCCCGGATCACCTCGGCGCACGAGCCCGGCGGTCTGGCGCGCTGGCTGGTGATGCTGAACGAGATGGGCGACGCGCCCGGCTGGAACATGAGCCGCTCGGTCCTGGAGCAGATGGTCGGGGGCGCCCCGATCGGCATAGCGATCGTGGACACCGACCTGCGCTACGTGTGGTCCAACGCGGCCCTCGCCAGGTTCGGCGGGGGCCCGCCGGAGCGACGGCTGGGGCTGCGGATGGCCGACGTCCAGCCCGGCCTCGACTCCGAGGCCATCGAGGCGCAGATGCGACGGGTGCTGGAGAGCGGGGAGCCTGTCGTCGGCTACGAGCACCTGGGCCATGTCCGGGCCGCGCCGCACCGGGAGACCGCGCACATGCTGTCGTTCACCCGGCTGGACGACGACCACGGCCGTCCGATGGGCGTCTACTACACGGTCGTCGACATCACCGACCGCCATCGCGCCCGGCAGCGGCTCGCGCTGCTCGACAGGGCCGGCCGGCGCATCGGCAGCAGTCTGGACATCGCCCGGACGGCGCAGGAGCTCGCCGACGTGGCCGTGCCGGGGTTCGCCGACGTCGTCACCGTCGACCTGCCCGAGCGGGTGCTGCGGGGCGCCGAGCCCATGCCCGGCCCGACGGCGGACGAGACCCGTGCCCCGGTCCGTCTGATCAGAGCAGGCCACCGCACGGCCGGGGGCAGCGAGGCCGGCGGGGCCGGGGACCGGGACGGGAGCGGCGACCCGCACCAGGAGCAGGACCGTGACCGGAACCGGGACGGAGATGCGGGACGGGTTCCTGACCGGTCCGGGGAACGGGACTGGGGTGGGGACTGGGGTGGGGAAGGGGAGCGGGGCGGGCCGCCCGCGGTCGTCTACCGGGGCGACTCGCCCCCGGTGCGCTGTCTGGTCACCGGGCGGCCCTGGCGGGCCGACCGGCTGGACGGGGCCGTCGAGGAGTGGCTGCCCTCTCTGCCCGCCGGGTCCGAGCGGCCCAGCGCCCTCATCGTGCCGGTCCGGGCCCGCGGCACGACCCTGGGCGTCACCGTCTTCCTGCGGGACGGCCGGCGTGAGCCGTTCGACGAGGACGACCTGGCCCTGGCCGAGGACCTCGTCTCGCGGGCGGCCGTCTGCGTGGACAACGCCCGCCGCTACACCCGCGAGCGGGACGCGGCCCTGGTGCTCCAGCGCAACCTGCTCCCCCGCCGGCTGCCGGAGCAGGACGCGGTCGAGGTGTCCGCCTGCTACCGGCCGGCCGACGAGCTGACCGGACTCGGCGGCGACTGGTACGACCTGATCCCGCTGTCCGGGGCCAGGGTCGCCCTCGTGGTCGGCGAGGTGCCCGGATTCGGCATCGACGCCGCCGCGGCGATGGGCAGGGTGCGCACCGCCGTACGCACCCTCGCCGCCCTCGATCTGCGGCCCGAGGAGATCCTCGCCCACCTCGACGACCAGGTCGCCCGCATGGACCACGAGGAGGACGTGACGGCCGGGGTCCGGCCCCGGGCCGAGGGCGCCCAGGCGGCGGGGTCCGCGTGCGTGTACGTCGTCTACGACCCCGTCGACGGGCGCTGTGTGATGGCCGCGGCGGGACATCCCGCCCCGGCCGTCGTCGGGCCCGACGGCGACGTCACGTTCGTCGAGCTGCCCCAGGGGCCGCCGCTCGGCGCGGGCGGACCCCCGTTCGAGTCGACCGAGGTGATCCTGCCGGAGGGCAGCACCCTGGCGCTGCACACGGACGGGCTGCTGGCCCGTGGCGAGCAGTGGACGGCGGACAGCGACCGGGAGCGGCTGCGGCGGGCCCTGGAACAGTCCGCGGGCGCCCTCGACCTGCGCTGCCGGACCGTGATCGACGCCCTCGTGCCGGCCCGCCCCCACGACGACGTCGCCCTGCTGATGGCCCGCACCCGCCGGCTGAGTGCGGACCGGGTCGCCGACTGGGTGCTGCCCGCCGAGCCGGCGGCGGTCGCCGAGGCCCGCAAGACCGCGAGCCGGCGGCTGGCCGAGTGGGGGCTCCCGGAGCTGTCGTTCACCACCGAACTGGTCGTCAGCGAGCTGGTCACCAACGCCATCCGGTACGCGACCGGGCCGATCCGGCTGCGGCTCATCCGCGAGCGCACCCTGATCTGCGAGGTCTTCGACGGCGGCGCCACCGCACCCCACCTGCGCCATCCCCGCGCCACCGACGAGGGCGGACGCGGCCTGCTGCTGGTCTCCCAGGTGAGCCGGCGGTGGGGCACCCGGTTCCTCCCCGAGGGCAAGGTCATCTGGGCGGAGCAGTCGCTCACCGATCCCGGCGGGTGATTCCGGCGCGTGGTCCGGCAGGTGAGCGGTGAGCCGATACGCCGCAACTCGTGAGAAAATGGCGCGAAACCGGCGGATGGGGCGTGAGCCATGAACGACACGGCGATCGACTACGCGGCGGTGTTCCAGGCCCTCCCCGGCATGGTGGCCCTGCTGACGCCCGAGCTGGTGTACGCGGACGCCAACGCCGAGTTCCTTCGGGTGACGGGCCGTAGTCGCGAGCAGCTGGTCGGCCGGCACGTCTTCGAGGTCTTCCCCGACAACCCGCACGACGCGCGCGCGAGCGGCATGCGCAACCTGGAGGCCTCGCTGCGCCGGGTGCTGGCCAGCGGCGAGCGGGACGCCATGGCGCTGCAGCGCTACGACGTGGAGTCGGCCGAGCGCCCCGGCGAGTGGGACGAGCGCTACTGGAGCCCGGTCAACGCGCCGGTCCACGGCCCGGACGGGTCGGTGGTGTTGCTGGTGCACCGCGTCGAGGAGGTCACCGAGCTGATCCGGGCGCGCGGCGGACGCGCGGCGGACGGACACGGGAGCGGGGCGGGGGCCGGCAGCCGGGGCCGGGTCCTGGAGGCCGAGCTGTACACCCGGGCCCGTGAGCTGCAGGAGCTCAACGAGCGGTTGCGGCTGGCGCACGCCCGGGAACGCGAGGTGGCGCTCGCGCTGCAGGAGGCGATGCTGCCCGCCCGTCGTCAGGTCGGTCACCACCGGGCGGCCGTGCGCTACCGGCCGGCGGTCGGCGCGCTCAACGTGTGCGGGGACTGGTACGACCTGGTCGACCTGGTCGGCGGCCACCGCATCGGCGTGTCCGTCGGCGACGTCGTCGGACACGGTCTGGGGGCCGCCGGGGTGATGGGCCAGCTGCGCAGCGCGCTGAGCGCCGCCTCCCGGGTGGCGGCGGGCCCGGCCGAGGCCCTCAACGTCCTCGGCCGGTACGCGCACGTCGTGGACGGCGCCGAGTCGGCCACCGCGGTCACCACGTTCATCGACTTCGACCATCACACCATCGCCTACAGCAGCGCCGGACACCCGCCACCCGTGCTCGTCCACGCCGACGGCCGGGTGGAGTTCCTCGACCGGGCCACCGACCCGCCGCTCGACGCCCTCCCCGACCCGGTCGCCCGGCCCCAGGCGTGCACCACCTACGACGACGGCGCCACCCTCGCCCTGTACACCGACGGACTGGTGGAACGGCGACGCGAGGACATCGACACCGGCCTGAACCGCCTCGCCGACGCCCTGGCCCGCCATCGCGCCGCCGACCCCGAGTCCCTTGCCGACGCGGTCCTGTGGGAGCTCCTGCCGGCCGGCGGCGCCACCGACGACACGGCTCTCGTCGTCGTACGGCTGTGACGGGACCAGCCCGGCGGGGGCCGGATCGGCACGGTTCCGGCCGTCGTCGCCTGCCCCTACACTGACAGCCCACGCCATGCCGGTTGACCTGCTGGAACACGGCGGCGAGCCGATCCGCCGGACACGAGGAGCGACTCCCTTGTTCTACTACCTCCTGAAATACGTGGTGTTGGGGCCGCTGCTGAGGCTGCTCTTCCGGCCGCGCATAGAGGGCCTGGAACATGTGCCGGACTCGGGGGCCGCCATCATCGCGGGCAACCACCTGTCGTTCTCGGACCACTTCCTGATGCCCGCGATCCTCAAACGCCGCATCACCTTCCTCGCCAAGGCCGAGTACTTCACGGGTCCGGGCCTCAAGGGGAGACTGACCGCCGCCTTCTTCCGCAGTGCCGGTCAGATCCCGGTCGACCGTTCCGGCAAGGAGGCCGGTCAGGCGGCGATCCGCGAGGGTCTGGGGGTGCTCGGCAAGGACGAGTTGCTGGGCATCTACCCGGAGGGCACCCGCTCGCACGACGGCCGCCTGTACAAGGGCAAGGTCGGCGTCGCGGTGATGGCCCTGAAGTCCCGCGCACCGGTGATCCCCTGCGCGATGATCGGCACCTTCGAGGCGCAGCCGCCCGGCAAGAAGCTCCCGACCCTGCACCCGGTGGCGATCCGCTTCGGCGAGCCGCTCGACTTCTCCCGCTACCTCGGCATGGAGAACGAGAAGGCGGTGCTGCGGGCGATCACCGACGAGATCATGTACGCGATCCTCACGCTGTCGGGGCAGGAGTACGTGGACCAGTACGCGGCGGTCGCCAAGGCGGAGGAGGCCGAGGCGAAGGCCCTCAAGACCGCGAAGCCGGAGCGGTCCCGCACGTTCCGTCGCACGCCGCGGGGTTGACGGCGCGTCACAGGACGCGGGCGAGAACGCCGAAGGGGCGGCCGGATCGATCCGGCCGCCCCTCACTGCTTGCCGACGGTGCTACGGCGTGGGCGTGGCGTGCGGCGTGCAGGTCACGTCCGTCCGGTCCAGCTTCCCGGTGAGGAGGTAGGAGTCCACCCGGGGGTTGATGCAGGCGTTGACCAGCCCGGTCACGCCGTGGGAGCCGGCGCCCTTCTCGGTGATCAGACGCGAGCCCTTGAAGCGCTGGTGCAGCTGGACGGCGCCGTCGTACGGGGTGGCGGCGTCATTGGTCGACTGCACGATCATCACCGGCGGCAGCCCCTTGTGGGTGGTGACGTTCACCGGGGACTGCTGCTTGACCGGCCAGTAGGCGCACGGGAGGTTCATCCACGCGTTGGCCCAGGTCATGAACGGGTAGTCCTTGTTGAGGCGCGTGTTGTCGTCGTTCCACTTCCGCCAGCTGGTGGGCCACTTGGCGTCGGTGCACTCCACGGACGTGTAGACGGCGTTGCCGTTCTCCGCGGTGATGTTGCCGGCCGTGTCGGTCATGTCCGGCGCGGCCGCGTCGACGAGCGCCTGGGTGTCTCCCGCGAAGTACTTGCTGAAGACGGTGGCGACCGGCACCCACGAGGAGTCGTAGTACGGGGCGCTCTGGAAGAAGGAGATCAGCTCCGCCGGACCGACCAGGCCGCCGATGGGGTTCTTCTTCGCGGTGGCGCGCAGCTGGAGCCACTTGGTCTGGACGGCGGCGCGGGTCGCGCCGAGGTGGAAGGTGGCGTCGTTCTTGGCGACCCAGTCCTCCCAGTCCTTCCAGCGGCCCTCGAAGGCCACGTCCTGGTCGAGGTTGGCCCCGTACCAGATCTTCTCGCGGGACGGGTTGACGACGCTGTCGACGACCATCCGGCGCACGTGCCCCGGGAAGAGGGTGCCGTAGACGGCGCCGATGTAGGTGCCGTAGGAGACGCCCAGGTAGTTGAGCTTCTTCTCGCCGAGGGCGGCCCGGATGACGTCCAGGTCGCGCACGGTGTTCGGCGTGGTCATGTACGGCAGCATCTCGCCGCTGCGCTCGTAGCAGCCGTCGGCGTACTCGCGGGCGAGCTTGATCTGGGCGAGCTTGTCGGCCTCGCTGCCCGGGACCGGATCGGCCTTGGGCGCCTTGACGAACGCCTGCGGGTCGATGCAGGAGATGGGCGCGGAGTGGCCGACGCCGCGCGGGTCGAAGCCCACGAAGTCGTAGGCCTTGGCCACGTTGGCCCACACGGGCGCCTTGGTGGTGACGCGGCGCGGGAAGCGCAGACCGGAGCTGCCGGGCCCGCCGGGGTTGTACACGAGCGCGCCCTGGCGCTCCTTCGCCGTGCCCGTGTTGCCGATGCGGTCCACGGCCAGCTTGATCTTCTTGCCGTTCGGCCTGGCGTAGTCGAGCGGGACGGTGACCCAGCCGCACTGGATCGGCTTCTCGAGGCCCCAGTCGGCCGAGCACGCCTGCCAGTCGATGCCGGCCTTGGCGGCGCGCTCGGCGGCGATCGCCGCGCCCCGGGCCTCACGGTCCTGGCCCGGACGGCCGCCGGCCGCGCCGGCCGTCGGCGCCGCGACGGCACCGGCGATCAGGGTCGCGGTGACGAGTACGCCCGCCGAGCCCAGCGCGGCGGTGCGCTTGTTCGGTCGTATGTCCTTCAAGTGGGAACTCCCCTGGTTTATGGCGGCAGGAGGATCCTTGCGGCTGTGAGGCGCCTGAGAAAAGGTGTCGTTGACCTTCTTTGCCAATCCGATAACCGGAAAGACAAGTACCGCTCACCGGTTGTCCAGCTCGGCGAGCGCCTCGTCCAGCGCGCGCCGCAACCGCAGCCCGTCGGGCGCCACGGCGGTGACCAGGACGGCGGGCCCGGCCAGCGGCATGACGCAGGCGTGCTCCGCGAGAATCCTGGCCTCCATCGGCCGCTGCGCGAACTCCGGCCGGGCCAGGACGAGTTGGCCGACCGCCCGGTGCCCCGCGAGCACGGCGGGGCCGTCCCAGCCGCCGGGCGCGCCGGGCCCGCAGGCCAGTTCCTGGTCCAGGACGACCCGGCCGGCGATCCGCAGGGCCAGTCGGCTGCGGAGCAGGCCGGGCTCCTCCCCCGCCCGTCCGAGCACCTGCTCCTCACGCAGCACGAGCCGTGCCCCGGCGTCGAGGCCGACGCGGGTGACGACGGACAGGTCGCTGCCCTTCGCGGAGATCAACGGCTCGGGCAGCCAGTGCAGTTCACCGTCGTCGGCGACGGTGAGGCGCACCTCGTAGCGAGCGTCGTCCTTCGTCTGCCCGGGGAGCGCGATGGTCGCCGCGGCCGAACCCACCCGCAGCCGGGCGCCGCCGCCCACATCGGCCTCGACGGCGAAGCGGTCACCGCCGAGAGGGCCGCTCATCGCCCCGACCAGCATGACCCGCGCCTCGGCCCCGGTCCCCCGGGTACGCCGCAGGGCGAGCGGTCCGTCGCTCTCCAGGACGGGCAGCGCGGTTCCCCCGCGCCCGTCGCCGCGCGCTTCGATCCGGGCGGTGGCGTGCACACCACCCATGTCACGCCGTCCAGGCGGCGAGCCGCGCCCGCACCCAGGCGGCGACGTCGCCGACACCGCTCTCGCTCCGCAAGGACTGGAAGACGACGGGCAGTTCGGCCCGCTGGGCCTTCGCGTCGGCCGCCATCCGGGCGAGGTCGGAGCCGACGTACGGCGCGAGGTCGGTCTTGTTGACGACCAGCAGGTCCGCGGTGGTGACGCCGGGGCCGCCCTTGCGGGGGATGTCGTCCCCGCCGGCGACGTCGATGACGAAGATCTGCGCGTCCACGAGCCCCTTGGAGAAGGTGGCGGTGAGGTTGTCCCCGCCGGACTCGACGAGGATCAGGTCCAGCGGCCCGACCTCGTCCTCCAGATCCTCCACGGCTTCGAGGTTGGCGGAGATGTCGTCGCGGATGGCGGTGTGCGGGCAGGCGCCCGTCTCCACGGCCGTGATCCGCTCGGGCGGCAGCACGGCTTCACGGAGCAGGAACTCGGCGTCCTCGCGGGTGTAGATGTCGTTGGTGACGACGGCCAGGGACAGTTGGTCGCGCAGGGCCCGGCAGAGGGCGGCGACGGTGGCCGTCTTCCCGGAGCCGACGGGCCCGCCGAGTCCGATGCGCAGGGCGCGGCGCGAGCCGTCGGGGCGGCGGGCGTCGGCGCTGACGGCGGCGGGACCGTGCGGGGAGTGGTCAAGATGCACAACGGCTCCTAGTCAGCCAGGGTGGTTCGATTCAGCCCGTCCGGGGTCCTGTCCGCGGTCCCCTCGGGGGGAGGGTGACGAGGAGGTCCGTTCCAGGGCCGGGCGGGGGCCCGGGAGGGAGGTCCCCGGGGTCGGGTCGGGATGGCACGGCGGGGACGGGGAGCCTCACGAGGCGAACAGCCGTACCTGCCACGCCGCATGCACCTCCGCCCCGATCTCCAGCAGCGGCGCGGACGCGGCGGGCAGCGCGTCGACGCCCTCGGCCGGCACCGCCGCCGCGGACGTCACCGCCCGGTCGGCCACCCGGTCCAGTTCCGGCGCCAGCCGGGCCAGGGCCGCCGTCGCCTCGAAGGGGTCGAGGCTCAGCAGCCGCACCACGGCGGTGGCCGGTCCGCTCACGCTCTCGTACACCGCGCAGTACGCGGCGTCCGCCGGTCCGAGACCGGCCGCCCGCGCCGTCAGCCCCAGCACCACCGGCTGGTGCGCGCCCTTGGGGAACTGCCGCGCCACGGCGTCCAGTTCGTCGCTCGGCCAGGTGGCGCGGGCGGCCCGCATCAGCTGCCGGCCCAGTCTGCGGGCCGTGGCCCGCAGTGCGGGGGAGGGCGTCCGGGCGTCCGCCGCCGCATCGAGCAGGGCCGGGTCCGCCCCGGCGGCCGCCGCTGCGGCCAGCGCCGCGGCGACCAGTCCCGCCGTGTGCAACCGCCCCCGGCAGAAGGCCTCCAGGCTCTCCGCGCCGGTGATCCGGCCGGCCTTCACCGCGGCCTCCGCCCCGCCGGAGTGCGCGTGCCCTCCGGCGGGGAAACGGCCGTCGGCCAGGACGAGAAGTGCTGCCCTTGTCACGTCGTTGTCCTCGGAGCCGGGAAGTCAGAACAGGAAGTAACGCTGGGCCATGGGCAGTTCGGCGGCCGGAGTCGCCTCGACGAGCTCGCCGTCGATGTGCACGGCGAAGCTGTCCGGGTCGACCTGGACGCGCGGCCGGGCGTCGTTCTCCCGCATGTCCGCCTTGGTCACCCCGCGCGTGGAGTCGATGGCGACGAACTTCTTGCCGAGCTGCAACCGCTCCGGCAGTCCGTCCTCGATCGCCAGCGGGGCCACGAAGTTGAACGAGTTCGATGCCGGGGCCCGGCCGATCGCGCCGAACATCGGACGCGGCAGGATCGGCTGCGGGGTCGGGATGGAGGCGTTGGCATCGCCCATCTGGGCGTAGGCGATCTGCCCGCCCTTGAGGACGAGGTGTGGCTTGACCCCGAAGAACGCCGGCTCCCACAGCACCAGGTCGGCGAGCTTGCCGCTCTCGACGGAGCCGATCTCGCGGGCCAGGCCCTGGGCGAGCGCGGGGTTGATCGTGTACTTGGCCACATAGCGCCGGACGCGGTGGTTGTCGGCGCGGCCGTCGCCCGGCAGCGCGCCCCTGCGGCGCTTCATGACGTGCGCCGTCTGCCAGGTCCGCAGGATGACCTCGCCGACGCGGCCCATGGCCTGGGCGTCGGAGGAGATGATCGAAATGGCTCCGAGGTCGTGCAGGACGTCCTCGGCCCCGATCGTGGAGGGCCGGATCCGGGACTCGGCGAACGCCAGGTCCTCCGGGACCGCCGGGTTGAGGTGGTGACACACCATCAGCATGTCGAGGTGTTCCTCGGCGGTGTTCACCGTGTAGGGGCGCGTCGGGTTCGTCGAGCTGGGCAGCACGTATGACTCGGAGACGACGGTCATGATGTCGGGCGCGTGCCCGCCCCCCGCGCCCTCGGTGTGGTAGGCGTGGATGCCGCGTCCGGCGATCGCGGCGAGCGTGTCGCCCACGAACCCGGCCTCGTTGAGGGTGTCCGTGTGGATGGCCACCTGGATGCCGGTCCGGTCGGCGACGGTCAGCGACGCGTCGATGACGGCCGGGGTCGAGCCCCAGTCCTCGTGCAGCTTCAGGCCCAGCGCCCCGCCCCGGATCTGCGACAGCATCGCGTCCTGCGAGACGGTGTTGCCCTTGCCGAGGAAGCCGATGTTCAGCGGGTACCGCTCCATCGCCTCCAGCATCCGGGCGAGGTGCCACGGACCGGGGGTCACGGTGGTCGCCTTGGAGCCCTCGGCGGGACCCGTGCCGCCGCCGACCAGGGTGGTGACGCCGGAGGACAGCGCCTCGTCCGCGATCTGGGGGCAGATGAAGTGGACGTGCGCGTCGACCGCGCCGGCCGTCAGGATCCGCCCGTTGCCGGCGATGATCTCGGTCTCCGGGCCGATCACCAGGTCCGGGTGGACCCCGTCCATCGTGTCGGGGTTGCCGGCCTTGCCGATGCCGGTGATCCGCCCGTCGCGGATGCCGACGTCGGCCTTGACCACCCCCCAGTGGTCGACGACCACGGCCCCCGTGACGACGGTGTCGGGCGTGCCCTCCGCGCGCGTGGCACGGGACTGCCCCATCGACTCGCGGACGACCTTGCCGCCGCCGAAGACCGCCTCCTCGCCGGCGAGTCCGGGGCCGCCGCAGCGGTCCTCCTCGATCTCGATCAGCAGGTCGGTGTCGGCGAGCCGGATGCGGTCGCCGGTCGTGGGACCGAACAGGTCGGCGTAGGCGGGACGCGAGATCTCAGGCATCGAGGGCACCTCCGGTCTCCCCGCGCAGGCCGGGCACGACACGGGCCCCGGCGAGGGCGACGAGTTCGACGTCGACGGGGATCCCGGGCTCGAAGCGCACGGCGGTGCCGGCGGCGACGTTCAGCCGTTTGCCGCGGGCGGCCGCGCGGTCGAACTCCAGGCCGGGGTTGGCCTCGGCGAAGTGGTAGTGGGAGCCGACCTGGACCGGCCGGTCGGCGGCGTTGAGGACGGTGAGCCGGGTGACCGCCCGGCCCTCGTTGTAGACGATCGCGCCCTCGGCGAAGAGGATCTCTCCGGGAATCACGGCGGCCTCCCCCGTCAGACGATCGGGTCGTGGACGGTGACGAGCTTGGTGCCGTCGGGGAACGTGGCCTCGACCTGGACGTCGTGGATCATCTCGGGGATGCCCTCCATGACGTCGTCGCGGGTCAGCAGCTTGCGACCGGAGGACATGAGCTCGGCGACGGTGCGGCCGTCCCGCGCGCCCTCCAGGATGTGCGACGTGATCAGGGCCACCGCCTCCGGGTGGTTGAGCCTCAGGCCGCGGGCCCGCCGTTTCTCGGCGACGTCGGCCGCCACGTGGATCAGCAGCCTCTCCTGCTCGTGCGGGGTCAGTTGCACGTCCCACCTCACATCCTCGCTCCGGACCGTGCGGGGCCCGGTTGCCGCGGCCACGGGGGGAAAGCCCCTGGTGGCATGGATCGGCAGGCTAGTGGGACCGCATTTCGAGCAAGTTAACCGAGCTGTGATCGTTCGGCCCTCGTCCAGCCCTCCGCCGCTCCGGCGGAACCTTCCGTCGTGACGGCCCGAGACGTCCCGGAAGGCCGTCCGGACGCGCTCGGGACGCGCCGCGGACGCCGTGGGGGGTGGGGCCGTATACAGCGCGTCCGTGGCGCGGTCAGGAGGGGTTCGGGCCCCGGTACTCCGCCGTGACGCCGAACCGGTGCTGTTCGCGGGGAGCGGACGCGACCTCGCGCACGGCGGTGACCGAACTGATCACCGGCTGCTCCGCCGGCTGGTCGAGTTCGTCGAGTCGCTCCAGGTCGGCGGCGGAGACGAGGGCGACGAGGGGTTTGCCGTGCCGGGTCACGACCACGCGCTCACCGCCGTACACCACGCGGTTGATCAGGTCGGCGAGCTCAGCCCTGGCTTGCGTCACCGGAATCTCGTAGGCCATTCCCCCATTCTAACGTCACGTACGTCCTGTACATTTTTTACAGATGCGCCAGACGCAGAAGGAGGGGCACCATGCACCGACCGTCCGCCCGTCACGTCCTGCCCGAGTTCACCGAACGCACGAGCTCCGGTCATCGGACGCTGGATCCGTACGCGAAACTGCTGGAGGAACGGATCGTCTTCCTGGGGACGCCGATCGACGACGTCTCGGCCAACGACGTGACCGCCCAGTTCATGTACCTGGAGCACAAGGACCCGGACCGGGACATCGCGCTGTACATCAACTCCCCCGGCGGCTCGTTCAGCGCGATGACGGCGCTCTACGACACGATCCGCTTCGTCACCTGCGACGTGTCCACGACCTGTCCGGGCCGGGCGGACTCGTCCGCCGCGGTGCTGCTGGCGGCGGGCGCGCCGGGCAAGCGGTTCGCGCTGCCGGGCGCGCGGATGACGATCCGCCAGCCGGTCCTGCCCGAGCCCGTCGAGGGACAGGCGAGCGACCTGGCCATCCAGGCCGAGGAGCTGGCGCGCACCCGGGCCGCCCTGGAGGGGATGCTCGCCCGGCACACCGGGCGGACGCCGGAGCAGGTCGCCGCGGACATCGAGCGGGATCTGTTCCTGACCGCCCAGGAGGCCGTGGAGTACGGCCTGGTGGACGGGATCATCCCCAGCCGCAAGGCGTCCGCCGGCTCCCAGGGCCGGGGGTGAGCCGCCGATGGTGCCCGAGCTGCCGCCGCTGCCCGCCCTGACCCGCGCCGAGGCCGAGCTGATCGACGGTTACCTGGACGTCGTCGACCTGCTCGGCCGCATCAACCCCGCCCACCACGGCGACACCTACCGCGGACTGCGCGCCGCACAGGCGCTGGTGGCCAAGGCGACGGCGCTGCGCGACGCGCTGACGCTGATGCACCAGAGGGGCGAGACCGAGCTGCACGCGCCGACGCTCGCGCGGGCGCTGCGCGTCCTGGACGGGGAGCGCCGCACGGCGCGCGTCACGCTGCCCCCGCTCTCCGAGAGTTGACCGCGGAGCACCCTGGGCTCCGGACGGCTCGTGGTGCGCACGTGACGACCGGACCGGAGACGAAACGGCCCAGAAGGCGTACCCCCGTTCGGCACAGCGTCTACCGTTCCCCCGCCCACCGAAAAGTTGCGCGAAAGGACGCTCATCGAGCGGAACAAGCGGCGTCGTGGCTGGTGGGAGGCTCTGACGTGGCTCGGCACCTGATCACCCATCAGAGTGTTCACCCGAACGGGTGAGTGGTGAGTAACCCCACAAATCCCCGGTTCCATTGGGATTTTCGGACATCGGTGAGCCAAGATCCCTGACTGACGACAAGCCCCCGCCACAAGAGGCGGGGCGGTCCGGGCGGACGCCGAGTCCTGCCGCCGCTCGGATGACCGGTCGACAGAAGTGCATCGGCAGGAGTGGAGGACCCAAGCACGACGGGTCGCCGGCACGGTCGGCTCCGCGAGGAGCCGTCGGGCCGAGCAGCCCTTGGGGTGAAGCCGCATCCGCGGCCGGGCAACTTCGCCAGCCCGAATCCGACAGGTCATCCTTCACAGGCGGCTGACGAAGGGTTGCGCATGACTGCGCTCAATCGTGTCCCGTCGCTCATGGTCCGGGCCGGTACGGCCTCGGCGTTCGCCATCGCCGCTGTGGGCGGCTCGATCGTGGTTCCGGGGCTCGCCTCCGACGCCGCGGCCGCCACACCGGCGGCGAAGGCGCTCCAGATCGCAGCCTCCAAGAAGGGCGCCCCGTACCGGTACGGGGCCACCGGGCCGAAGAGGTTCGACTGCTCGGGGCTCACGCTGTACTCGTACAAGAAGGCCGGCAAGAGCCTGCCGCGGACGGCGGCCCAGCAGTACAACAAGACCAAGCACGTCTCGGCGTCCAGCCGCAAGGCGGGCGACCTGGTCTTCTTCCACTCGGGGTCGAACGTGTACCACGTCGGGATCTACGCGGGTAAGGGCAAGATCTGGCACTCGCCGAAGACCGGCGACGTGGTGAAACTGCAGAAGATCTGGACCAAGAGCGTCTGGTACGGCCGGGTGCGCTGAGCCGCCGGTCCACTGAGCCTCCCGGGGCGGCACACGACGTCCTGACACGCCGTCATCGCCCCGGGATCTCACCCTCGGCCGGGACCGCCAGCGCTCCGGCCACCGGCTCCGCCGCCGCGACGGCCCACGGCAGCTCGACGGTGACCGTCTTGCCGCCCTCCCGGGTGGGCCGCACTCTGAGCTTGCCGCCGCACTCCGCGGTCAGCCAGCGAATGATCACCATGCCTCGGCCGTTGTCCTGCTGGACGGCGGCCGGCAGTCGTTTGGGGAAGCGCGGGTGGCTGTCGGTGACACCGACGCGCAGATGTTCGTCACGGTCGAGGACGAGACCCACCGTGAAGGTGGGTGACTGCCCGAAGGTGTGCTGTACGGCGTTGGTGGCGAGTTCCGAGACGATCAGCCGGACGGTGTCGGCCGCCTCCGTGTCCGCCGGCAGACCCCATTCGGCGAGGGTGTCGACGACGAATCCGCGGGCCGTGGAGACCGAGGCGGGATCGCTCGGCAGAGTGACGGATGCTTCCAGGTGATCTGCCATGGCGACGTCGTCCCTTTCCCACGGGACCGGAGTCCGACACGGTGCGTGTGGTTCGAGTACGGTCCCGGACTGGTGCTTCTTCGCCAGAGTGCCATTACCGCGTCGGTCACGGGTGGCGATCCACCAAGATGTGCATATATCTGTCGCCCGATGCGGTGAACTCTGCGACGGCAGAGCGTATTTGGTCGGCCCGTAGGGAGTAAGGAGGAGCCTGTGCAGCACGGTCCCGCGGTGCGCCGCCGGAAACTCGGCGCGGAACTGCGCACTCTACGCGCCCAGGCGGGCCTCACCAGTGGTGAGGCGGCCCGGCTCGCGGGCTGGCACCAGTCCAAGGTGAGCCGCATCGAGACCGGCACCAGTGGATCGAAACCGGCCGATGTGCGGTTACTCCTCGACGTCTACGGCGTGAGCGATCAGCGCCTGCGGGACCTGATGCTGGCCCTGGCCGGCGCGGGCGACGGCGGCGGCCGGGACCACTGGTGGCACGCCTACCGCGGGGTGCTGCCGCCCGCGTACCGGGACTTCATCAGCCTGGAGGCGCAGGCGAGCGCGATGCGCACGCTGGAGACGAGCGTGGTGCCGGGTCTGCTGCAGACGCCCGAGTACGCGCGTGCGGTGACCAGCGCGGCCGTGGAGGGGGTCGAGGAGGAACAGCTCGACACCTTGGTGGAGGTGCGGATGGCCCGGCAGGACGTGCTGCGCGCGCAGCCGCCGCTGGAGCTCAACGCGGTGCTGGACGAGGCGGTGCTGCGGCGTGAGGTCGGCGGGCGGGAGGTGATGGCGCGCCAGCTCGGCCGGCTCGTGGAGGCCGCGCGGCTGCCCCAGGTGCGGCTGCAGGTTCTGCCGTTCTCGGCCGGGGCGCATATCGGGGTAACCGGCCCTTTCGTTATCTTCTCGTTTTCGCGCACTTCTGATCTGGATGTGGTCGTTCTCGACCACTTGACGAGTAGCCTCTATCTCGAACGGAAAGAAGACCTCCAGGCCTACACCGAGGCCTTCAACGCCCTTCGGGCGCACGCCCTTTCGCCCGGGGACTCATCGGATTACATCGCCGCGATTGCCGACGGCGCGTAAGGAGGCACCATGTCCGCAGTACCGCGGAACGTACCTTCCAGTACCGATTCCTACCATTTCCCACAGGCGCGGTGGCTGCGCAGCAGCTACAGCACGGGAGCCAACAACTGCGTGGAGACGGCCCGGCCGGCCTCCGGCCCCTGGGCCGGCCTGCTCGCCGTACGCGACTCCAAGGACCCGGCCGGCCCCGCCCTGCTCTTCTCCCCCGAGAGCTGGACGGGCTTCACGGCTGCGTTGCGCCGACCGCGCCGCCGCTGACCGCGACAACGTAGTCGGCCACCCGTCAGCGGCGGCCCACGGCCATGCCACGCCGACTCATGGTCGTGTCTCGCCGATCACCCGAACAGCGCGTTCGAGCTCCGCCCCGGAGAGGTCCGCCCGGGCGGTCAGCCTCAGTCGTGAGATGCCGTCGGGCACGGAGGGAGGACGGAAGCACCCCACGGCCAGACCTGCCGAGCGGCAGTCCGCCGCCCACCGCACGGCCTGTTCCGGGGACGGCGCACGCACGGAGACGACCGCGGCGTCGGGGCGTACCGCCTCCAGACCCGCGGTCGTCAGGCGTGCGTACAGTTCGCCCGCCACCGCACGCGCGCGCCGCGCGCGCTCCGGCTCCCGCCGCAGCAGTCGCAGGGCGGCCAGCGCCGCGCCCACCGCGGCCGGGGCCAGACCCGTGTCGAAGATGAACGTGCGGGCCGCGTTCACCAGGTGCTCGATCACCCGCGCGGGCCCCAGCACGGCGCCGCCCTGGCTGCCGAGGGACTTGGACAGCGTGACCGTGACGACCACGTCGTCCGCGCCCGCCAGCCCCGCCGCGTACGGTGCGCCCTGTCCGCCCTCCCCGAGCACGCCGAGCCCATGGGCGTCGTCCACCACCAGGCCCGCACCGTGATCGCGGCAGGCGGCCGCGAGGGCGGCCAGCGGGGCGGCGTCGCCGTCGACCGAGAAGACCGTGTCGGAGACCGCCACGGCGGGCCCGTCGTGGGTGCCGAGCGCCTTGCGGACGGCGTCCGGGTCGGCGTGCGCGACGACCTGGGCGGCGCCGCGGGCCAGGCGGCACCCGTCGATGAGCGAGGCGTGGTTGCCCGCGTCGGAGACGATCAGCGAACCGTGCGGCGCCAGCGCGGTCACCGCGGCGAGGTTGGCCGCGTAACCGGAGGAGAAGACGAGGGCCGCCTCGAAGCCGCAGTGCTCCGCGAGCTCCCGTTCCAGCTCGGCGTGCAGCTCGGTGGTGCCGGTGACGAGCCGGGAGCCGGTCGCCCCGCCGCCCCAGGTCCGCGCCGCCGCGGCGGCGCCCTCCACGACCTCGCCGTGCCGGGCCAGCCCCAGGTAGTCGTTGCTCGCCAGGTCCAGGAGCGGCGAGTCGGCCGGACGGGGCCGAAGCGTGCGCACGAGTCCGGCCCGGCGGCGCAGCTCCGCCTGTTCGTCGATCCAGCCGAACGCCATGGGTCCTCCGGGGCTTTTGTAGGTAGCGGACAGACACTAGCGGCAGCAATCGCTGACTTCGGTGTGGCAATACCCACACGTCGAACCGGGTGTGTTGTGCGATCCCTACCTTGGCCCGGAGCGGGTCCGTAAGACAGGATCGGCTCTCATGGACCTGCTGAACACGCTGGTGGACAAGGGGCTTCGGCGCGAACTGCCGACCCGCGAGGAAGCTCTGGCCGTCCTGGCCACCTCCGACGACGACGTGCTGGACGTGGTGGCCGCGGCCGGGAAGGTGCGCCGGCACTGGTTCGGGCGTCGCGTGAAGCTCAACTACCTGGTCAACCTGAAGTCGGGGCTGTGCCCCGAGGACTGCTCCTACTGTTCGCAGCGGCTCGGCTCCACGGCCGGGATCCTGAAGTACACGTGGCTCAAGCCCGACGAGGCCTCCCGGGCAGCGGCGGCCGGCCTCGCGGGCGGCGCCAAGCGCGTCTGCCTGGTGGCGTCCGGACGCGGCCCTACGGACCGGGACGTCGAACGGGTGGCCGGCACCATCAAGGCCATCAAGGAGCAGAACGAGGGCGTCGAGGTGTGCGCCTGTCTGGGCCTGCTCTCCGACGGCCAGGCCGAGCGGCTGCGTGACGCGGGAGCCGACGCCTACAACCACAACCTCAACACGTCCGAGTCGACGTACGGGGACATCACCACCACCCACACCTACGCCGACCGGGTGGACACGGTCACCAAGGCGCACGCGGCGGGCCTGTCCGCCTGCTCGGGTCTGATCGCCGGCATGGGCGAGTCGGACGAGGACCTGGTGGACGTCGTCTACTCGCTGCGCGAGCTGGACCCGGACTCGGTCCCGGTCAACTTCCTCATCCCGGTGGAGGGCACCCCGCTGGCCAAGGAGTGGAACCTCACCCCGCAGCGCTGTCTGCGGATCCTGGCCATGGTCCGGTTCGTGTGCCCGGACGTCGAGGTGCGCATCGCGGGCGGCCGCGAGGTGCATCTGCGCACCATGCAGCCGCTGGCCCTGAACCTGGCCAACTCGATCTTCCTCGGCGACTACCTCACCACCGAGGGCCAGGCCGGCAAGGCCGACCTGGAGATGATCGCGGACGCCGGGTTCGAGGTGGAGGGCGCGGAGCAGGTCACCCTGCCCGAGCACCGGGCGGCGACGGCGGGCGCCGGCTGCGCATCGCACGAGGGCGGCGGCTGCGGCTCGCAGGAGGCCGCCGGATGCGGTGCGCACGAGGGCTCCGGGTGCGGCTCGCACGAGGGCGGCGGCGTCTGCGGTTCGGCTCCGGCCGCCACGTCCGCCCCCGCTGCGGCGGTCGTCGCGTCGGCGGCAGGCGAGGCCCGTACCGATCTGGTCGCCGTGCGCCGCCGAGGCGCCGGCACCGATCTCGCGCCCAATGCCTGAGCCGTCGCCGCTCGGCGTGCCGGAGCTGCTCGACCTCGACCGGCGGCATGTGTGGCATCCGTACGGTCCGATGCCCGGCCGGGTCGATCCGCTCGTCGTGGAGTCGGCGAGCGGGGTCCGGCTGCGGATGGCGGACGGCTCGGGTGAGCTGGTCGACGGCATGGCGTCCTGGTGGTCGGCGATCCACGGCTACAACCACCCGGTGCTCAACGAGGCCGTGCGCGAGCAGCTGGGGCGGATGAGTCACGTGATGTTCGGCGGGCTCACCCATGAGCCCGCCGTGCGGCTGGCGAAACTCCTTGTCGACATGTCGCCCGACGGTCTGGAGCATGTGTTCCTCGCCGACTCGGGCTCGGTGTCGGTCGAGGTCGCGGTGAAGATGTGCCTGCAGTACTGGCGTTCGCTGGGCCGCCCGGGCAAGCAGCGGCTGCTGACCTGGCGCGGCGGCTACCACGGCGACACCTGGCAGCCGATGTCCGTGTGCGACCCGGACGGCGGGATGCACGACCTGTGGACCGGTGTGCTCCCCCGGCAGGTCTTCGTCGACGCACCGCCGACCGAGTACGACGAGGCGTACGCCGAGACGCTGCGAACGGCGATCGAGCGGCACGCCGACGAACTGGCCGCGGTCGTCGTGGAGCCGGTCGTCCAGGGCGCGGGCGGGATGCGCTTCCACTCCCCTGGGTATCTGCGGGTCCTGCGCGAGGCCTGCGACGCGCACGGCGTGCTGCTGGTGTTCGACGAGATCGCCACCGGCTTCGGGCGCACGGGCGCGCTGTTCGCGGCGGAGCACGCCGCCGTGACACCGGACGTGATGTGCGTCGGCAAGGCCCTGACCGGCGGCTATCTGACGATGGCGGCGGCCCTGTGCACCTCCCGGGTGGCCGACGGGATCTCACGGGGCGAGGTGCCGGTGCTGGCGCACGGGCCGACGTTCATGGGCAATCCGCTCGCCGCGGCCGTGGCCTGCGCCTCGATCGAGCTGCTGCTCGGCCAGGACTGGTTCGCGGAGGTGAAGCGCATCGAGACCGGACTGCACGACGGGCTGGCGCCGGCACGGGAGCTTCCGGGGGTGAGCGACGTCCGCGTCCTCGGCGCCGTCGGCGTCGTCCAGCTCGACCACGCCGTGGACATGAAGGCCGCCACGGACGCCGCCGTGCGCGAGGGCGTCTGGCTGCGGCCGTTCCGCGACCTGATCTACACGATGCCCCCGTACGTCACCGGCGACGCGGACGTGGCACGGATCGCGCGCGCGGTGTGCGCCGCGGCGCGGGAGGGATGACCATGCCGATCCTGGTGATCACGGGGACGGGCACGGAGGTCGGCAAGACCGTCACCACCGCCGCGGTCGCCGCTTCCGCGCTGGCGGTGGGCCGGTCGGTGGCCGTGCTGAAGGCCGCCCAGACCGGCGTACGGCCCGACGAGCGCGGGGACGCCGACGAGGTCGCGCGGCTCGCGGGACCGCTCACCACGGCCGAACTCGCCCGCTACCCGGAGCCGTTGGCGCCCGGTACGGCGGCGCGGCGGGCGGGACTGCCGCCGGTGCGGCCGCAGGACGTGGCGGAGGCGGCGCAGAAGCTGGCCGTGGAGCACGACCTGGTGCTCGTCGAGGGGGCGGGCGGATTGCTCGTGCGGTTCGACGAGGCGGGCGGCACGCTGGCCGACGCGGCGCAGTCGCTGCGCGCGCCGGTGCTCGTCGTGGCCTCGGCCGGACTGGGCACGCTGAACACGACGGAACTGACGGCCCGTGAACTACGTTCCCGGGGGCTGGAGTTGCTGGGCGTGGTCATCGGCAGCTGGCCCGACTCCCCGGACCTGGCGTCTCGTTGCAACGTCACGGACCTGCCGGAGGTGGCCGGCGCCCCGCTGCTGGGAGCGCTGCCCGCGGGGTCGGGAGCGCTGGCACCCGCCGACTTCCGTGTCGCGGCCCGCGGTTGGCTGGCTCCGCGGCTGGACGGGACGTGGGAGGCGGAGGCCTTCCGCAACCGGGCGGGCTCGGAGGCCTAGGGCCGTCCTTTCCGGTGCGTCCGGGCCGCCGGGGCCCCTCCGGGCGGCTGCGGGCGGGTGGTCGCCGGGCCGCTCTCAGGGCCCGTCGGCGTCAGCCAGGAGGCGCACCAGGTCGATGCGGGAGCGGATGCCCAGCCGGGTGAAGACGCCCCGCAGATGATGGTCGATGGTGCGCGGGCTGAGGGCCAGCCTGGCGGCGATCTCGCGGTTGGTGGCGCCGTCGGCGGCCATGCGGGCGATGAGCAGCTGCTGAGCGGTCAGGTGCGTCGTCAGTCGGGCGCCCGCGCGCGTCGAGGCGGCCGGGGCGCCCAGCGCGCGCAGTTCGGCGCGGGCGCCCTCCGCGCAGTGCGGGGCGTCGAAGGACTCGAACGCCTGAAGGGCGCTGTGCAGCCGGTCGCGTGCCTCCGTGCGGCGGCGCAGTCTGCGCAGCGCACTGCCGAACAGCAGTTCCGTGCGGGCGCGTTCGAAGGCGCGGTCGCCGCCCGCGTGCAGGTCGAGGGCCTCGGCGTAGTGCGGGAGGGCGTCGGCGCCGGGGGTGAGCAGCGCCCGGCACCTCGCGCTGAGGGCCAGGTCGTCGGGGCTGCCCACGGCGCGGGCCCAGCGGTCGTAGTCGGCGTGCGCGGCGCGGGCGACACGGGTGTCGCCGGTGCGGGCGGCCGCCTCCACGTAGTGCGGGGTGGCGAGGTGGCGGACGGCCCGGTGGCCGTGGCCGGGACCGGAGGCGGCGAGGGCCCGCAGCCGGGCCGCGGCGGCGGCGTAGCGGCCGTTGCCGAGGTCGAGGAAGGCCAGCGCCCACTGCGCCAGCGCGGCGGGCAGGCCCAGACCGTGGGCGAGGGCGTACGAGCGGGCGGCCGCGGCCCGCTCCCGGCACAGCTCGTCGTCGCCGGTGAGGGCGGCGAACATCGCGAGGGCCGCCTGCAGATGACAGGCGCCGTTGTCCTGTCCGGTGGCGTACGCCTGGTGCAGGGCGTCCAGGGCGGCGGCCTCGGCTGCGTGCGGGCGGCCGGTCCAGAAGTCGGCGTAGGCGCGGAACTCCATGGCCTGGGACACGAGGACGGTGACGCCCCGGGCGCGGGCGGCGGCCGCCGCCCGGACGGCGGCGGTGGCGGCCCGGGTGTGGTCGCCGAGCATCAGGGCGGCGACGGCCGCGTGGACGAGCAGAGTGGGGTCGCCGCCCGGGCCGCACCGGCCGGCGGTCGCCTCCAGCAGGTCGCGCGCGTCCTCGTACCGTGCGTCGACGGCTGCGGCGAGCCCGCCCAGCACACCGGGCGGGTCGATGCCCGACTCCCGCGCCGCCAGCACCGCTTCCCGACATCGACGCAGATCACCGGTGTAGACGGCGGCTTCGGCGGCCCACGCGAGGAGAGGGGCCGCTGACTCGGTCGGAGCGACGGCGGCCCGGCCGGCGCGGACACGGCCGCCGGCCCGCCCCCCGGCGCCCTCGACGGCCCCCGCCGCACCCCTCGCCGGCTCGCCGAGAACGGTCGGCGCACCTCCCCCACCGCGGACCACGCCTTCACCGCTCTCCGGGCTCTCAGGGCTCGCCACGCTCTCCGGGCATGTCGCGCGCTCGAGCTCGTTCGCCGTCGGGGCGGTGGGGGCCGGGTGGAGGGTGGTGGGGGCCGGGCGGAGGGTGGTCGGCGCGGGGCGACGGCCGGCGGCCCGGGCGGCTCCGGCCAGCAGGGCGTCGAACGCCTCCCCCGCGTGGCCCGTGCGCAGGGCCAGGACGCCGGTGACGGCGTCGGCGTCCGTGCGGGCGGCCAGGGTCCGGGCCCGGTCGCTCTCGCCGGCCAGCCAGGCGTCGGCTGCCGCACGGGCGAGGAGACGGCGCCGTTCGCCGGGG
>NZ_MJAJ01000051.1 GCF_001746365.1 Streptomyces sp. LUP30 | reverse complement strand
GGCCGGACGTCACCGCGCGGGGGCGGGCGCGACGGCCGGCTCCCGGCGGGCGGCCGGATCCGAGGGGCGGGCGGCGCGGCGGACGGGGACCAGCAGGGCGGCGAGGGCGGCGCCCAGGCAGAGCAGCGCCAGCAGGGTGAAGCCGTGGATGTAACCGGATTCGTACGGCAGCCCCGAGGGCTGGAGCCGGCCGGTCACCAGCACGCTCGTGACGGCGGCGCCGATGGAGCCGCCGATGGTGCGGATGTTGGCGTTCATGCCGGTGGCCGCGCCGGTCTGCGCGGCGGGCACGCTGCCGACGATCAGGTTGGCCATCGAGGCGAAGGCCAAGCCGATGCCGAGGCCGAACACGCCTGCCACGAAGGCGACCTGCCACTGCTCGTCGTGCCAGAGGGCGAGGAAGCCCAGGGCGAGCGCGCCGAGTGCGGCACCGGTCGCGAGCAGGGTCTTGGCGCCCACGCGGGGTTCCAGGCGTCCGCTGAGCACGCCGGAGACGAACATCGCGAGCAGCATGGGCAGCATGAGGAGCCCGGAGGCGGTGACGCTCGCGCCGAATCCGTAGCCGGCGGCGCCCGGCGTCTGGACGAACCCGGGCAGGAAGGACCAGATCGCGTACATGCCCGCCCCGAAGAGCAGGGCGGTGAGGTTCGTGGTCCACACCGCCGGCAGGCGCATGATGCGCAGGTCGATCAGCGGCGAGCGGGAGCGGGCCTCGACCGTCAGCCACAGGGCGAAGAGCGCGGCCGCCAGCAGGAACAGGCCGATCACCCGGGTCGAGCCCCAGCCCCAGACGCCCGCCTGACTGAGCGGCAGCAGCAGGGCGACCAGCCAGCCCGACAACAGCACGGCGTCGAGCCAGCTGACGCTGCCCTGCGCCCGGTCGGGAGACTCGGGCACGTACCGCAGGGCGATCAGGGTGGCGGCGGCGACGATGCCCACGGGGATCCAGAACAGCCAGCGGTAGTCGAGCGCGGAGACGATCGGTCCGGCCGCGACCATGCCGACACCGCCGCCCGCGGCGATGACGGCGGACAGGTTGCTGATGCTCCCGGGCACCTGGGACGGGGCGAACTCGTCCCGGATGATGCCGAAGGAGAGGGGGAACAGGGCGCCGCCGACACCCTGGATCACCCGGGCGACGATCAGGACGCCGATGCCGGGCGCGAGCGCGGCGAGCAGACAACCGGCCAGGACGGCGAGCAGCACCCCGACGAGGGTGCGCTTCTTGCCGACGAGGTCGCCGACCCGGCCGAGGATCGGGGTGAAGACGGACGCGGACAGCAGATACGCGGTCATCACCCAGGTCGCGGTGGACTGCGAGGCGTGCAGGGCGTGCTGGACGGTCGGCAGGGCCGGCGCTATCAGCGACTGGAGCATGGAGAACACACCGGCACCGGTCGCCAGCACGGCGAAGGTGAGGCGCGTGGACGTGCGGGGCATGAGAAGCCTCTCAGAGGGACTCTCGGAAAGAGGAGAAGACGAGAAGGGGGCCTCGGACTGCTAAAGTGGAGGCACCCCTCCACCATAACGGAGGCATCCCTCCGTTTCAACCGAGTCGCCCAGGAGGCAGCGCATGCCGGCCCAGCAGTTCCCCGTCAGCGAGATCGTCGCGGCCCAGCGCCCCGCCCGCAGGGACGCGGCCCGCAACTACGACGCGCTGCTCGCCGCCGCACGCGAGGCGTTCGCCGAGCACGGGTCGGACGCCTCCCTGGAGGACATCGCCCGACGGGCGGAGGTCGGCATCGGCACCCTGTACCGGAACTTCCCGACCCGCCGGGCGCTCTTCGAGAGCGTCTACGCGGACGAGGTCAACGCGCTGTGCCGCTCGGCCGGGGAGCTCGCCGGTCTGGAGCCGTGGGAGGCGCTCACCGCCTGGGTGCACCGGTTCGCCGGCTACATGGTCACCAAGCGGGCGGTGCGCGAGGCGCTGGAGGGCGAGTCGGAGATCTTCCAGGCCTGTCGCGAGTCGATGTACGGGGCCTGCGGCCCGCTGTTCGAGCGGGCCCAGCAGGCCGGGGTGGCGCGCGAGGACATGGACTTCGGCGACCTGCTGCGCCTGGTCGCCGGGGTCACGGCGACCTCTTTCACGGACGACGCCCAGCGCGACCGCGTCCTGGCCATCGCCCTGGACGGGGTGCGCGCCGGGCGCTGAGCGAGCGCGGTCAGCCCACGAGCGGGTGCTGCGGGTCCAGCAACTTGGCGATCCGCTCGGTGATCACCTGCGAGTTGTTGCCGCCGGGCGCGTTCGGGCCCACCGTCGTGGACACCGCGATGGACAGCCGTTTGTGCGGCTCGTACGCCATCACGGCCGCGTAGCCGAAGAAGGACGGGTTCTGCAGCACCCAGCCGTTCTTGACGAGGACGCCCACGCCGAAGTGGAAGTTCTTCGTCATGGGCAGGCACACCGACGCGGGGCAGGTGGCGGTGGGGTGGCCGAGACCGACCGTCCCCGGGTTCAGCTGCGTGCGGAAGGAGCTCTTCGAGAGCAGCTCGCCCGAGCCGACGCCCTGCCCGGAGCGGGCCAGGTCACAGATGTCCTGCGTGATGACGGCCCCCGGGGCGGTGGTCCAGGAGGGGTTGAAGTACGTCGACTCCTCGTAGGTGCCGCGTTCCTCGTCGTAGGCGTGCAGCACCGGCTGCGGGATCTCCGCGGTGTCGTTGCTGCGGGTGTTGCGCAGGTCCAGGGGGCGCAGGACGCGCTGCCGCAGGAGGTGCGCGAGCGGGGTCCCGGAGATCTTCTCCAGAACGCGGCCGAGCAGGACGAAGTTGGCGTGCGAGTAGCTCCAGTTCGTCCCCGGCTTGTACCAGAGGGGGTGGCTGAGGGAGATCCCGACGAGCTCCTTCGGGGTCCAGTGCTGCCACGGGTTGGCGTACAGCTTCTTCAGGAAGACCGGGTCCGAGACGTAGTCGTGCAGGCCCGAGGTGGAGTCGCCGAGCATGCGCAGGGTGATCTCGTCGCCGTGCGGCAGGTCGGGCAGCCAGCGGGAGACCGGGGCGTCGAGGTCCACCTTGCGCTCCTCGACGAGCTGGAGCAGCACCGTGCCCATGAAGGCGATGGCGACCGAGCCGGTCCGGAAGTGCATGGCGGGGGTCGCGGGGACGTCCGTCATGGACTCGCCGACGGCCCCCGTCACGAGCTCGCGCCCGTCGACCGTGACCTTGACGAGGGCGGCCTTGAGATCGAGTTCCTTCTTGGCCCGGCGGACGATGTCGAGGACCTTGCGCGCCTGGCCGTCGGGGCTGCGGGTGGCGGTGCAGGCCCGGTCGGGACGGTCGGGGCCGGCGGCCGCGACCGCCGTCTGGAGGGTCGAGGCGAGGAGAGCGGCGGCGCACAGCAGCGCCGTACGGGTACGCGTCATACGCGCACTATGGGCTGATGGTCACAACGGTCCGGGCGCTGACACTCGGACACCGGCGCCCCGGGACCGGACAGAACCCGTACGGAGGAGCGCCGCCCCTGCGCCGTGGCCGCGCGGTCAAACCGGTCGACGACCTCCCGAGGACCGGCCTGACCGCGCAGTCATCGCAGTCTTGGCGGCCGCCCGGCCCGAGTCAAGACCCGTCCCGGTGGGTGAGCGGCGCGCGCCGGAACGGGCAGGGGCCCTTCCGGTCACTCCGGGGACGACACGCAGATTTTTCCCGGCCACCGGATCGGCGCCGGGAACAGGCGTTCGTTCGGGGACATGCGGTCCAAAGGAACGCATTTCTGACGGTCATTCATGTTTCCGGGAGGTGAGTCGGAGGTGAACCCGGCCACGGCGAACCGGAATTGATCCGTTTTCCTCCCCCCTGGCCCTTCACGCGCGGCTGACCGAATCGATGCGGCCGGTTACCGGCCGATCGTTCGAACGTTGACCAGTGAGTAACAAGGCCACTACCTTTCAACGCGTTTCGAGCACGCGCTACAGAACGGCGTTCCGCGGTGGACCTCTCCCCGCCGGAATCCGGTGAGCCGCCTTTGCTGTCCCGAACCCCCCACCGTGCAGTCTCACCCTTGATTCGGAGAATCATGACGTCCGCTGTGCGTTCCGAGGACATGATCATCGGCATCACTCCGTTCGGCGAGCCCGACGCCGGGCTCGCCCTGGCGGTCGGCCGGGCCGGCGGCCTCGGCGTGCTGGACCTCGGGCCCGGCGACCGAAGATCGCGCGAGGCCCTCTCCCGGCTGCGGCGCGCCTCGCCGGGCGGGTTCGGCGTCCGGGTCGACGCGCACTGCCGGCTCACACCCGCCGACCTGGATCCGGACGGTCCCCACACCGTGGTCCTCGCCGTCGACGCGGCGACCGCAGCCGCCGGGACGGCCGGAGCCGCCTGGCACATCGCCGGGCTCGCGGAGCGCTTCCGGGTACTGGTCGAGGTCACCGACCTGGCGGGCGCGCGGGAAGCGTCACGCGCCGGAGCACACGGTCTGATCGCTCGCGGAGCCGAGTGCGGCGGCCGCATCGGCGCGCTGAACGCCTTCGTCCTGCTCCAGCAGCTCCTCGCCGCGCCCGAGGTGACGGCGCCGGTGTGGGCGTGCGGCGGCATCGGCCCCCGGACGGCCGCCGCGGCGGTGGCGGGCGGCGCGGCCGGGGTCGTCCTGGACGGCCAGCTCGCGCTGCTCGCCGAGTCGTCGCTGCCCGAACCGGCGGCCGCCGCGCTGCGCACCCTCGACGGCTCGGAGACCGTGGTGCTGGCCGGTCACCGTGTCCTGCTGCGGCGGGGCCCGGACGCCCCGCCGCTCGCCCCGGACGCCGGGCCGCGGGAGGTGGCGGCGATGCTCGGCGCGCGGGACCCGCGCACCCAGTTGCTCCCGGTGGGCCAGGACGGCTTCCTCGCCGCCAGGTTCGCCGAGCGATGGGGCGATGTACGGCGCACGGTTCGCGCGCTGCAGGACGCGGTGCTGGACGTCGTCCACGACGACTCGGCCGCCCGGGCGCTGCGGCCCGGTTCGCCGATGAGCCGGGCACTCGGCACCCGGCTGCCCGTCGCGCAAGGGCCGATGACCAGGGTGAGCGACGGCGCCGCGTTCGCCGCGGCGGTGGCGGCGGACGGCGCGCTGCCCTTCCTCGCGCTGGCGCTGGCGGACGGCGCACGGACCCGGACGATGCTGGCCGAGACGCGGGACGCGGCCGCCGGCCGGCCCTGGGGCGTGGGCGTCCTCGGCTTCGCGCCGGAGGACGTGCGCGCGGCCCAGCTGGAGGCCGTACGGCAGATGCGGCCGACGCACGCGATCATCGCGGGCGGACGGCCGTCCCAGGCCCGGGCGCTGGAGCAGGACGGCATTCGCACCTTTCTGCACGTGCCCTCCCCGGGGTTGCTGCGCCAGTTCCTGGACGCCGGGGCGCGCAGGTTCGTGTTCGAGGGCTCGGAGTGCGGCGGGCACGTCGGACCGCGCGGCAGCTTCGCGCTCTGGGAGGCCCAACTCGCCGTCCTGGAGGACTACTTCGAGGGCCGCTCGGCCGACGACGTCGAGGTGTTCTTCGCCGGTGGAGTACACGACGAGCGGTCGGCTGCGATGGTCGCCGCGCTCGCCGCGCCGCTGACCGCCCGGGGAGCGGCCGTCGGTCTGCTGATGGGCACCGCGTACCTGTTCACCGACGAGGCCGTGGCCTGCGGGGCGATCCGGCCGCTGTTCCGGCGACAGGTCATGGACGCCGAGACCACCACGCTGCTGGAGTCGGCGCCGGGGCACGCGACACGGTGCGTGCCCAGCCCGTTCGCCGCGGGTTTCCGCGAGCAGGAGGCCCGGCTGCGCGCCGAGGGCGTGCCCGACCGGCGGATCTGGGAGGAACTGGAGCGGCTCAACGTCGGCCGGTTGCGCCTGGCGAGCAAGGGCGTGACCCGGGACGGCGACGGCGCCCTCGTCCCCGTCGACGAGCGACGCCAGCTCGCCGAGGGGATGTTCATGGCGGGCGAGGTGGCCGTGCTGCGCTCGGCCGCCACCACCCTCGCGGCCCTGCACGACTCCGTGACGACGGGCGCCGTCGGGCATCTCGCCCGGCGGGCGGCGGAGGCCGCCCCGGCGAGGGAGGCCGCGGAGCCGGTCGCGCCCGCTCCCCTCGACGTCGCCGTCGTCGGCATGGCGTGCATGTTCCCGCAGGCCCCCGATCTGCCCGCCTTCTGGGCGAACGTCGTCGGCGGCGTGGACGCGGTGGGCGAGGTCCCGGCCGAGCGCTGGGACCCGGCCGTCCACCACGGCGAGTCCACCCCGTCCAAGTGGGGCGGGTTCCTTCCCCGCATCCCCTTCGACCCGCTGCGCTACGGCATCCCGCCGGCCTCCCTCGGCCACGTCGAACCGGTGCAGCTGCTGTCCCTGGAGGCCGCCCGGCGCGCCCTGGAGGACGCCGGATACGGCGACGGGGGGCGGGAGTTCGACCGGTCCCGCACCTCCGTGGTGTTCGGTGCGGAAGCCGGCAGCGACCTGTCGAACGCCGCCACGCTGCGTGCCGTGCTGCCCTCCTACCACGGCCGCGTCCCGGAGGGCCTGGACGACCAGCTCCCGCGGCTCACCGAGGACTCCTTCCCCGGCATGCTCGCGAACGTCATCTCGGGCCGGATCGCCAACCGGCTCGACCTCGGCGGCGCCAACTACACCGTCGACGCGGCCTGCGCCTCGTCGCTGGCCGCGGTGGACGTCGCCTGCAAGGAACTGGTCGGCGGCACCTCCGACGTGGTCCTGTGCGGCGGCGCCGACCTGCACAACGGCATCAACGACTACGTCCTGTTCTCCTCGGTGCACGCCCTGTCCCCGACCGGCCGCTCCCGCGCCTTCGACAGCTCGGCGGACGGCATCGCGCTCGGCGAGGGGGTGGCCTGCGTCGTCCTGAAGCGGCTCGCGGACGCCGAGCGGGACGGCGACCGCATCTACGGCGTCATCAAGGGCCTGGGCGCCTCCAGCGACGGCCGCTCGCTCGGACTGACCGCGCCCCGGCCCGAGGGCCAGCGCTCGGCCCTCGAGCGCGCCTACCGCAACGCGGGCGTCTCCCCGGCCGACGTCGGGCTGGTCGAGGCGCACGGCACCGGCACGGTGGTCGGCGACCGCACCGAATTGCGCATCCTCAGCGAGGTGTTCGCCGAGGCCGGGGCCGGACCGGGCGGCTGTGCGCTCGGTTCGGTCAAGTCGCAGATCGGGCACACCAAGTGCGCCGCCGGGCTCGCCGGACTGATCAAGACACTGCTGGCCCTGCACACCGGCGTCCGGCCGCCCACCCTGCACGTCGAGACGCCCAACCCGGCCTACGAGGCGGACACCAGCCCCTTCGCCTTCCACGCCGAGGCCCGCCCCTGGGCGGCGCCGGCGAGCGAACGGATCGCCGGGGTCAGCGCGTTCGGCTTCGGCGGCACCAACTTCCACGTGGTGCTGGCCGCTTACGCGGACGGCGTGCCGCCGGTACGAGGACTCGACGTCTGGCCGGCCGAGTTGTTCGTGTTCCGCGGCCGGGACGAGGCCTCGGCCCGCCGTGCCATGCAGGAACTGCTGAAGGCCGCTCGGGCGCCGGGCCGCCCATGGCGGCTTCGGGACCTCGCGCTGAGCGCGGCCCGACGGTCGGACGCGAGCACGGACCCGGCCCGGGTCGCCCTCGTGGCGACGGACGTGGACGACCTGGTGGAGAAGCTGCTCCGGGCCACGGCCGAGCCCGCCGGACACGCCGAGCACGCCGACACCGCCGAACGCACTCCGGTCCGCGGGATCCACCGGGCCGCTCCCGGCGGCGCGGACGACGCCGGCCGTCCGCGCGAGGCCAAGGTCGCCTTTCTCTTCCCCGGTCAGGGCAGCCAGCGCACCGGCATGCTCGCCGACCTGTTCGTCGCCTTCCCCGAGCTGCGCCCTTACCTGGAGCTCGGCCGCGCGCACGCCGACGCCCTGTATCCGCCGGCCGCCTTCGACGACGCCGTGCGCGAGAGGCAGCGGGCCGCGCTGACCGACACCCGCGTGGCGCAGCCCGCCCTCGGCGTCGCGGGACTCGCCGCGCACGCCGTGCTCACCGCGGCCGGCGTGCAGCCGGACATGGCGGCAGGACACAGCTACGGCGAGCTGGTGGCCCTGTGCGCGGCCGGTGCGCTCACCCCCGAGACGCTGCTGGAACTCAGCGCGGAGCGGGCGGCGGCGATCCTGCGGGCGGCGGAGTCCGCCGGTACCGCCCAGGGCGACGAGAGCGGCGGGGCCGACCCCGGGACCATGGCCGCGGTCTCGGCCGGCGCCGAGGAGGTGGCACGGGCGCTCCGGACGGCGGGCGCGCCGGACGGCGTCGTCGTCGCCAATCGCAACGCGCCCGGCCAGACGGTGATCTCCGGCCCCACCGACGCCGTCGCCGAGGCCGTCCGGCTGCTGCGGGCGGCGGGTCACGGCGCCAAGCGCATCCCCGTCGCGTGCGCCTTCCACAGCCCCCTGGTCGCCGGCGCCGCCGACGAGTTCGCCGAGGCGCTCGCGGCCCGCCCGGTGCACGCGCCCGAGTTCCCGGTGTGGTCCAACCGCACGGCCGCCCCCTACCCCGCCGACGCCGACGCGGTACGGGCCGGGCTCGCCGCCCAGATCGGCGCCCCGGTCGCCTTCGTGGAGCAGATCGAGGCCATGTACGACGCCGGGGCGCGCGTCTTCGTCGAGGCCGGTCCGGGCTCGGTGCTGACCCGGCTCACGGGCCAGATACTCGGCGACCGTCCGCACACCACGGTGGCGTGCGAGCCCCGGCCCGACAGCGGTCTGCGCGGCTGGCTGGACGCCCTGGCGGAGCTCGCCGTCGCGGGGCTGCCGGTGCGCGCCGGATGGCTGCTGCGCGGCCGCGACGCGGTGGACGCGCTCCGCGCAACGGCGCCGAAGCGGCCCGGCTGGACGGTCGACGGCCATCTGGTGCGCACCGCCGACGGCGCCCTCCTTCCCGGTGCGCTCGCACCGGCCCGACGTGTCGTGGACCCCATCGAGAGGACAGCGGCGACTGTGACGACCAACCCCCCGCACGGCGTCCCGTCCGACCGGGACGCGCTCGTCTCCGAATTCCTGCGCACCAGCCGGGAGATGATCGCCGCCCAACGGGACGTCCTGCTGACCTACTTCGGGGCCGACCCGGGCGCGCGGCTCGCCCCGCCCCCGGCGCCGGCCGCCCCCCGGCTCATCCAGGCCGTCCCGCAACTCCCCGCCGCAGAAGCGGAGTCGACGGCGCCCACCCGGGCGTCGGCCCCGACGAACCATGTCGGAGGACCGGACGACGGGGATCCCGTTGTGGAGCCGTCGGGGGCGGTCGACGTCCAGCAGGTCGTCCTGGAGATCATCAGCGAGCGCACCGGCTACCCCGTCGACATGATCGAGCCGGACCTCGATCTCGAGGCGGATCTCAGCATCGACTCCATCAAGCGGGCCGAGATCGCGGGCGAACTGGCCCGCCGCCTGGGCGCGGGGGCGGACGCCGACCTCGCGGCCCTGGACGACGACGCGCTGGAGGAGCTGGCGAAGGCGCGGACGGCCGCCGCCGTGACCGGCTGGCTGACCGCCCGGCTGGGCGGACCCGCCGAGCAGGCCGCCGCCCCGACGGAACCGGCCGCGCCCCCGACCCTGCAACCCGGGCCGAAACCCGGGCCGGGGCCGGACGCCGTCACCGGCGAGGCCCCCGGACGGCGTCTCCTGCGCCCGGTCCTCCTCGACGAGCGGCCCGACGCTCCCGTCGACCCGTCGGCCGCGTTCACCGGCGCCCGCTGGATCGTCCTCGGCGACGCCCCCGAGGCCGCCGCCCGGCTGGCGTCCCACGGTGCCGACGTCGACGTGCGCCCCCGCGATCACGTCCTGACGGAGGCGGACGGGCCGGTGGACGGCGTGCTGTGGCTCGGAGCCCTCGCGGACGCCGACGACTCCCCCGTGCTGCCCGACGCGTTCCCCGTGCTGAAGGCAGCCCTGGCGCACGGCCCGCGCCGGCTGCTGGCCGTACGGCGCGCCGACGGCGAGGCGCCCGACCCCCGCACCGCGGGCCTGCGCGGACTGTTCAGGACGGTGGCGCACGAGTATCCGCAGACGGTGGCCAGGGTCGTCGAACTCTCCGACGTCTCGCCGTCCGCCGTCGCGGACGCCGTGGTCGCCGAGGCCGTGGCGCCGGACCGGACGCCGGTCGTGCTGCGGACGGCGGCCGGCCGGCACGGGTTCGAACTGGTGGCGGCCCCGCTCGGCGCTCTCGGCGACACCGGGGCGGGACCGGCCGGGGAGGGGGCCGCGGAAGCGGCCGCGCTGGGGCTGGACCGGGATTCGGTGGTGCTGCTGGCGGGCGGGGCGCGCGGTATCACCGCGCAGTTCGCCGCCGCGCTCGCCCGCGCCGCCCGCTGCCGTCTGGAACTGCTCGGCCGCACCCCCGCCCCGGACGGTCCGGAGGCCGCGGACACCGCGTCCGCCGGCACCCCGGCGGAACTGCGGGCCGTGCTCGCCGCCCGCGGCGGTCTGCGGCCGGCCGAGATCAACCGCGCCGCCGAACTGCTGCTGGCCCAGCGGGAGATCGCGGCCACCCTCGCCGAGCTCACCGCGCTGGGCAGCCGGGCCCGCTACCGCTCGGTCGACTTCCGCGAGCCGGACGCCGTCCTGCAGGCGGTCAAGGAGATCCACGCGGAGCACGGACGGCTCGACGGCGTGGTGCACGCGGCCGGCGTGATCGAGGACCGGCTCATCGCCGAGAAGAGCGCGGAGTCGTTCCGGCGGGTGTACGGCACGAAGGCGACCGGCGCCCACGCCCTGCTCACCGCGTTGGAGGAACTGCCGGAGGCGCCCGCGTTCACCGTGCTGTTCGGCTCGGTCTCGGCCGTGGTGGGCAACCGGGGCCAGGTCGACTACGCGGCCGCCAACGACGCGCTGGAGACCCTGGGCGCGGCCTTCGCGGCCCGCACGGGCCGGCGTGCGGTGACCGTGCACTGGGGCCCCTGGGCGCCCTCGGCCGAGCATGCGGGCATGGTCGGGGCGGAACTCGCCCGCGAGTACGCCCGGCGCGGCATCCGGCTGATCGACCCCGAGGAGGGGACGGCCGCGCTGCTGCGGGAGCTCGCCTGGGGCGAGGAGTCCGCGACCGCCGTCGTCTACACCGCCTCGGGCTGGTGACGGGCCCGGTGCCGTCACCCCGACTCCAGGACGCGGCACAGGTCATGACGGCACGTCAGGTGCCGGTCGCCATCGTCGGGATGGCGGTGCTGCTGCCGGGCGCCCCCGACCTGGACGCCTACTGGCGCAACCTGCGCGACGGCGTCGACGCGATCGGCGAGGCGCCCGAAGGGCGCTGGGACGCCGACTTCTACCGGCCCGGCACCGCGTCCGACCCGGCCGTCGCGGACCGGGTCTACGCCCGCCGGGGCGGCTTCGTCGACGGGCTGGCGCAGGTGGAGGTCACCCGTTTCGGGATCATGCCGAACTCGGTGGCCGGGACCGAGCCCGACCAGCTGATCGCCCTGCACGTGGCCTCCGCGGCACTCGACGACGCGGGTGGCGCGGACCGCCTTCCCGACCGGGGGCGGGTCGGCGTCGTCCTGGGCCGGGGCGGCTATCTGACGCCCGGCCTGGTCCGGCTCGACCAGCGGGTCCGCACCGCCGGCCAACTGGTGCGCACCCTGGGCGAGTTGCTGCCCGACCTGACGGGCGACCAACTCGACCGGGTGCGCTCGGCGTTCACCGAGCGGCTCGGTCCGGACAGCCCCGAGTCGGCGATCGGCCTGGTGCCGAACCTCGCGGCCTCCCGGGTCGCCAACCGGCTCGACCTGCGCGGGCCCGCGTACACGGTGGACGCCGCCTGCGCCTCGTCGCTGGTCGCCGTGGACCAGGCGGTGGGCGAACTCGCCTCCGGGCGCTGCGACCTGATGCTCGCGGGGGGCGTCCACCACTGCCACGACATCACGCTGTGGAGTGTCTTCTCCCAGCTGCGCGCCCTCTCCCCCAGCCAGCGCATCCGCCCCTTCCACCGGGACGCCGACGGCATCCTGATCGGCGAGGGGACGGGCGTCGTCGTCCTCAAGAGACTGGCCGACGCCGAACGCGCGGGCGACCGGATCTACGCCGTGATCCGGGGCACCGGCGTGGCCAGCGACGGCCGGGCGGCGGGTCTCGTCAACCCCGATCCCGGTGGCCAGGCGCAGGCGGTGCGGCAGGCGTGGCGGGCGGCCGGGCTCGACCCCGCCGAACCGGACTCGATCGGCCTGCTGGAGGCGCACGGCACCGCGACCCCGGCCGGCGACGGAGCCGAACTGACCACGCTGGCCGAGGTGTTCGGCCCCGGCGACGGCGACGCGGTGCTGGGGTCGGTCAAGTCGATGATCGGGCACGCCATGCCGGCCGCCGGGGTCGCCGGTCTGGTCAAGGCCGCGCTCGCCGTCCACCACGGCACGCTCCTGCCGACCCTGCACTGCGACGACCCGCACCCCGCCCTGGCCCGCACCCGGTTCCGCGCTCTGGAGAAGGCGGCCGACTGGGAGACCACCGAGCGGCGGCCCGTGCGCCGCGCCGCCGTCAACGCGTTCGGGTTCGGCGGGATCAACGCGCACGTGGTGCTGGAGGAGGCGCCGGACTCCCGCGGGAGCCGCGCGGGCGGCCCGGCCCGGCCGGCCCTGCGGGTCGCCGAGCCCGAGCAGGTGCTGCTGCTCGCCGCCGACTCCCCGGCCCGCCTGGCCGCCCTTCTCGACGCCGACGACGCCACCGTGCGGGCCGCCGGCCTCGACCCGGACCGTCCGCACCCGCAGGCCGGGCCCGCCCGCCTCGGCATCGTCGACCCGACCGCCAAGCGGCTCGCCCTGGCCCGCCGCGCGGTCGTCCGGGAGCGGCCCTGGAACGGCCGCAGCGATGTCTGGTTCCGGCCCGGTCCCCTGCTGGGCGCCGGCCACGGCAGGCTCGCGTTCCTCTTCCCCGGCCTGGAGGGCGACTTCACCCCGCAGGTCGACGACGTGGCCGCCCACTTCGGGCTGCCCGCCGTCACGGTCGACGGTTCCCGCACGGGTGACGTGGGCCGGCACGGCTTCGGCGTGGTCGCCGTCGGCCGCCTCCTCGACGCGGCGCTGCGCCGCAGCGGGATCGTGCCGGACGCCGTCGCCGGACACAGCGTGGGCGAGTGGACGGCGATGGCCGCGGCCGGGCTGTACTCCGGGGACGAGGTCGACGCGTTCATGAGCACGTTCGACCCGGACTCGGTGACCGTCCCCGGTCTGGCCTTCGGCGCGGTCGGCGCGTCGGCCGAGAGCGTCCTGACCGCCCTGCGCGCCGAGGGCGGGGACCGCGCGGGCCTGGTCCTGTCCCATGACAACGCGCCCGGCCAGTCGATGGTGTGCGGTCCGCAGGCGGCGGTGGAGGACTTCGTGCGGGCGCGACGCGCCCAGGGCGTCCTCAGCCAGGTCCTGCCGTTCCGGTCGGGCTTCCACACGCCGATGCTGCGTCCCCATCTCGCGCCGATCGAGCAGGCCGCCCGCCGGTTCCGGCTGCATCCGCCGCACACCGCGCTCTGGTCGGGCACGACCGCCGCGCCGTTCCCCGACGACGAGGCCGGGATCCGGGCCCTCTTCGTCCGGCACCTGCTGGAGCCCGTACGGTTCCGGCAGCTGACCGAGGCCCTGCACACGGCGGGCCACCGGGTGTTCGTCCAGGTCGGCCCAGGTCAGCTCGGCTCTCTCGTCGGGGACACGCTGGGCGCTCACGACCACCTGGTGGTCGCCGCGAACTCGCCCCACCGCAGCGGCCTCGCCCAGTTGCGCCGGGTGGCCACCGCGCTGTGGACGGCGGGTTCGGCGGTGGCGCCCTCGCTGCGCCCCGTCGGGGAGGCGGCCGGGGACCGACGTCCGCCGGTGCGACTGGAGCTGGGCGGCGCCCTGGTGTCCCTGGCTCCCGGACGGCTCACCGAGCTGCGGGCCGACCTCCGGGCCGAGCTCCGGGGCGATCCGCGCGGGGAGCCGGGCGCGTCCGCCCGTGCGCCGGGCCGGGTGGGCCCGTCGCCGCTGGACACGCTCGTCGACGGCTCCCCGATGGCCGCCGAACTGAGCGCCCTGCTGCGCGAGACCGCGGACACGGCCGCACTGCTGATGTCCGCGCGGACGACGGCCCCGGCGAGAACGCCGATGCCCGCGCCTGCTCCGGCCCACGCCCCCGCCCCTGTGCCCGCCCCGGCACCGGACCCGTCGGACGGGTCACGGCACACGACCGTCCGCGTCTCCCCCGACACGATGCCGTACCTGCTGGACCACTGTTTCTTCCCCCAGCGGCCCGGCTGGCCCGAGGTGGCCGACCGCTGGCCGGTCGTGCCGGCGACGACGATCGTGCAGCACATCGTGGACGCGGCGCTGGAGACCGCCCCCGGCGCGGTGCCGGTCGCCGTGCACGGCGCGCGCTTCGAGGAGTGGCTCACCGCCACCCCGGCCGTGGACGTGCCCGTGACCGTGACGCCCGGGGAACCCGGTCGCCTCGCCGTCTCCTTCGGTCCCCGCGCCCGCGCCACCGTGCAGCTCGCCGCGGCCCATCCCGCGCCGCCGCCCGCCCCCTGGACCGTCGACCCCGGCGCCGAGCGCGCCCCGGACCACACCGCCGCCCAGCTCTACGCAGAGCGCTGGATGTTCCACGGCCCGGCGTTCCAGGGGGTCACCGAGCTCACCGCGATCGGCGAACGGCATGTGCGCGGACGTCTCACCACGCCTGCCGCGCCCGGCGCCCTGCTGGACAACGTCGGCCAGGTCCTCGGCTACTGGATCATGGCGACCCGTGCCGAGCGGACCGTGGTGTTCCCCGTGGGCATGCGGGAGATGCGGTTCTACGGGCCCCATCCGGCGCCGGGCACGGAGGTGGGCTGCCTGGTGCGGGTCACCTCGCTCACCGACGCCGTCCTGGAGGCCGACGTCCAGCTGACGGTCGGCGGGACGGTGTGGGCGGAGCTGTACGGCTGGCAGGACCGTCGCTTCGACAACGACCCGCAGACCCGGCCCGTCGAGCGCTTCCCCGAGCGGCACACCCTGTCCGAGGCGCGGCCGGGCGGCTGGCTGCTGCTGCACGAGCGGTGGCCGGACCTGGCCTCCCGGGAGCTGATCATGCGCAACTCCCTGGGCGGCGCGGAACGTGCGGAGTACGCGCGGCACGCGCCGCGCGGGCGCCGGCAGTGGCTGCTGGGCCGGATCGCCGTCAAGGACGCGGTGCGGCAGTGGCTGTGGGACCAGGGGGAGGGCCCGGTCTTCCCGGCGGAGCTGCGGGTGCACAACGACGACGCCGGCCGCCCCTACGTCACCGGGGTGCACGGCCGGGCCCTGCCCCCGCTGGACGTCTCGCTGGCCCACTGCGCGGAGGCGGCCGCGGCGATCGTGCGGCCGCACCGGCCGGGCCCCGGGCCGGGGATCGACGTCGAGGAGGTCGTCGACCGCGCCCCGCAGGCCATGGCCGCCGCCCTCGGCGCGGACGAACTGCGGCTGCTGCGCCGCCTGTCGGCGTCGGCGGGCGACGGAGAGGCCCTGTGGTTCACCCGCTTCTGGGCGGCGAAGGAGGCCGTCGCCAAGGCCGAGGGCACCGGCTTCGGCGGCCGGCCGCGGGACTTCGCCGTGCTCGACGCGGCACCGGCCGGAGACCGGCTGACCGTCGCGGGTCGCCTGGAACGCGCCTACACCGTGCACTGCGCACCGGCCGCCAACCCGCCCCGGCTGCCGGAGCGCGCCTACGTCGTGGCATGGACGACGGGACAACCGACCGCTGAGGAGTACGACGCCCGATGACATCCCCCACCCCCCGCACCCCCGTCACCGCCGACGAGGCCTCCGTCCTCGCCGACCTCACCGCCCTGCTGGCGCGGCTCCTGGAGGACGAGTACGGCCTCGACGACGTCGAGATCGGCATGGCGACGACCTTCAACCGCGACCTGGAGCTGGAGAGCATCGACCTGGTCACCCTGGCCGGACTGCTCCAGGAGCGCTACGGCGAGCGCGTCAACTTCGCCGAGTTCCTGGCGGACATGGAGTTCGAGGAGATCATCGAGCTGACCGTCGGACGGCTGGTCGAGTACGTCGTGACCAGTCTGAAGGCCACGGAGGCGAGCTGAGCCATGGCGATGGTCGACACCGGCGCCGTCCGGTTGCACGTACAGCGGATCGGCCCCCGCGCGGGCCGGCCGGCGACCGCCACCGTGGTCCTGGTGCACGGTCTGCTCACCGACAGCCTCGCGAGCTACTACTTCACCGTCGCGCCCGCGTTCGCGGCCGCCGGGCTCGACGTGGTCATGTACGACCTGCGCGGGCACGGCCGCAGCGAACGCCCGGCGCGGGGGTACACGCTGGACCACAACATCGACGATCTGGAGGCGTTGCTCGACCGGCTGGCGGTGAGCGGTCCCGTGCATCTCGTCGGCAACTCCTACGGCGGCACGATCGCGTTCGGTTTCGCCGCCCGGCACCCGGAGCGGGCGGCGAGCGTCAGCCTCATCGAGTCGGAACCGGCCACCGCGGCCTGGGCGGTGAAGCTCGGCGGCATCCTGGACCGCGTCGTCACCCAGCTCGCCCACAACGAGGCCGACGCGATCCGCTGGATCTCCGCCCACCGCGGACACAACACCGCGCGCCTGGCCAAGGGCGCGGCCCGGCTGGCCCGTGACACCACCCTCGGCCGGGACATCCCCGCCAGCCGTGTGCTGACGCAGGCTCAGATCGCGGCGGTGCGCTGTCCGGTGCTCGGTCTGTACGGGGGCGACTCCGACCTCGCCGAGCTCGCGCCCCGGCTGGAGTCGGCGCTGCCGGACTGCCGGACCGTGGTGGTCCCGGGGCATGAGCACTCGGTCCTGGTGGAGGCGTCCGGGACGGTCGGCGGGCACGTTCTCGGGCTCGTGGAAGAGGTCGAGCGCACGGCCGGACGGGTGGCGGCGGAGGCGGCCGGGTGAGCCGGTTCCTGTTCGTCGTACCGCCGTTGACGGGTCACATCAACCCGGCGGTCGGCGTCGCCGCCGAACTCACCGCACGCGGCCACCGGGTGGCGTGGGCCTGTTCCGACCCGGCGCTGGTCACCCGGCTGGCGGGCTCCACGGCCGGACCGGTCCTGGCCTGCGCCGGGGCGCCGCGGGGCGAGCGGCCGGCCGAACTGCGCGGGCCGGAGGCGCTGAAGTTCCTGTGGGAGTGGTATCTGCTGCCGCTGGCCGAGGCGATGGCCCCTGGTGTCCGGGCCGCGGTCGAGGAGTTCCGGCCGGACGTCGTCGTCGCCGACCAGCAGGCCTTCGTCGGCGCGCTGGTGGCGGAGCGGCTGGGCCTGCCGTGGGCGACCTCGGCGACCACGTCGGCGGAGTTCACCGACCCCCTCGCCGGACTGCCCAAGGTCGCCGAGTGGCTGCGGCGGCGGCTCGCCGCACTGCGCGAGGCCGTCGGGGACCCGGCCGGAACCGCCGACCCCCGCTTCTCCCCGCATCTCGTCCTCGCCTTCAGCACACCGGAGTTGGCGGGCGACGCCCACGACGGGGTCTGCTGGGTCGGGCCGTCGATCACGTCCCGGCCGTCCGGGACCGGCTTCCCCTGGGAGTGGCTCGACCCCGGCCGCCGAACCGTCCTGGTCACCCTGGGCACCGCGAACGCCGACGCCGGCGGCCGGTTCCTCGACGTGTGCCGGAACGCGTTGCGGGAGCGGGCCGACCGGGTGCAGACGGTGATCGTCGATCCCGGCGGCACGCTGCCCGCGCCGGGCGACGACAAGGACGTGCTGATCGTGCCGTCCGTGCCGCAACTCGCGCTGCTGGAAAGAGGAGTCGGCGCGGTCGTGTGCCACGCCGGGCACAACAGCGTGTGCGAGGCCCTGTGGCACGGGACGCCGCTGGTGGTGGCGCCCATCCGGGACGACCAGCCGGTCGTGGCCGGCCAGGTCGTGGCCGCGGGGGCGGGGGTGCGGGTGCGGTTCGGCCGGGTCACCGCCCGTCAGCTCGGCGCGGCGGTCGACTCCGTCCTCGACGATCCCGCGCACCGCGCCGCGGCCGACCGGATCGGCACGGCGTTCCGCGCCGCGGGTGGCGCCTCGGCCGCCGCGGCCCGACTCGACGAACTGGCCAGGGAGTCCCGATGAGCGAGAAGACCGAGCGCGCCGAACGGATCGCCGGGCTGCGGCCCGTCTATCAGGCGGACATCGCCGCCGGCCCGGACCGCTTCTTCGAGCCCCGGCGCACCAGTTGCCCCTGGTGCGGCTCGCCGGAGCTGACCACCCGGCTGCGCACCACCGACCTGCTCCAGCACAAGCCGGGCCGGTTCGTCCTCGACCGCTGCGAGGGGTGCGGGCACACCTTCCAGAACCCCCGGCTGAGCGAACAGGGCCTGGAGTTCTACTACCGGGACTTCTACGACGGGCTCGGCGAGAAGAAGCTCGGCGACACCTTCGGGAGCCGGACGAAGATGTACCGGGGGCGGGCGGAGTCGATGCTGCCGCACGACCCCGCGCCCAAGACCTGGCTGGACGTGGGCACGGGCCACGGCCACTTCTGCGCGGCCGCGCGCGAGGTGCTGCCCCACACCTCGTTCGACGGGCTCGACTTCACCGACGGCGTCGAACTCGCCGAACGGGAGGGCCGGGTGGAGCGTGGCTACCGGGGCGACTTCCCCGGGCTCGCGCCCGAACTGGGCGGCCGCTACGACGTGGTGAGCATGTTCCACTACCTGGAGCACAGCACCGATCCCGACCGCGAACTGCGCGCCGCGCGCGAGACGGTACGACCCGGCGGGCATCTCCTCGTCGAGGTGCCGGACCCCGAGAGCCGCTACGCGCGGCTGCTGGGCCGCTGGTGGCTGCCCTGGCTGCAGCCGCAGCATCTGCACTTCGTGCCGGTGGCCAATCTGCGCGCACGGCTGACAGAGCTGGGCTTCACGGTGGTGGCCGAGCAGCACGCCGAGCCGCACGACCCGGTGGACCTGCTGGCCGCCGTCTGGCTGGCGCTGGACCACACGGCCCCGCGCGACGACGCGCCCTGGCTGCCCCGGCCGCCGAGCGGACCGCGGCGCGCGCTGCGCGCGGCGCTGCTGGTCGCCGGGATCCCGGCGCTGGTGGCGGGCACCCTCCTCGACCGGTTCGCGGTGCGGCCGCTGTCCCGGCGGCTGAGGGTGTCGAACGCGTACCGGATCGTGGCCCGGCGCGACTGACGGGGCGGTGCGCACGCGGGTGTCGCCGTGCTATGTTCCGCCCGTCCCATCGACAGGAATCCTGGCGATCGACGGTACAGCTCGACGAACGGAACCCGCATGTCCATCCTGGCCGGACCGACGGTGGCCGCCCTCGCCGCCAAGACGATGCAGAGCCTCACCCGGCTGGCGAGCCGCCGCTCGGGCGGCCCCGGATCGACGGCCGCCTGGCGGGCCAGGTTCCCCGAATACCCGCGCGTCGTCACCGAGTCGACGATCCCCACGTCCGTCGCCCCCGCCCCGGTCACGGTGTACGCGCCGCCCACCGGTACGGCGACCCGGCCCCCCGTGCACGTCAACTTCCACGGCGGCGGCTATGTCATGTCGATGCCGGCGATGGACGACGCACTCTGCCGGTTCCTCGCGGTCGAGGCGGGGGTGGTCGTCGTCAACGTCAAGTACGTCGTGGCACCGCAGCACCCGTTCCCGGCCCCGCCCACCCAGGCGTACGACGTCGTGCGCTGGGTCGCCGAACACGGCGCCGAGCACGGGTGGGACGGCGGACGGCTGACGGTGGGCGGGCAGAGCGCGGGCGGCGGGCTCGCCGCTGCCGTGGCCCGCCAGGCCCATGAAGAGGCCGGGCCCCCGATCGCGCTGCAGGTGCTGCACTATCCCCCGCTGGACCTCGCGACCCCCGGCAGGGACAAGAAGGCCACCGTCGACAAGCCCGTGCTGCGGCCCTGGATGGGGGAGATCTTCGACACCGCCTATGTGCCGGACCCCCGCGAGCGCGCTCACCGCCTCGTCTCCCCCGCGGGCGCGTCGGACACCGCCGACCTGACGGGCATCGCCCCCGCGCTGGTGATCACGGCCGAGTACGACCTGCTCAGGAACGAGGCCGTCCGATACGCCGAGCGGCTGGACGCGGCCGGCGCCCTCGTGGAGCACCACGACGTCGCCGGGGCCGACCACGGCTACGACGCCCAGGACGACGAGAAGGCGCGCTTCGTCTACGCGCTGATCGCCCGGCACATCGCACGGGCCACCGGCGCGCAGGCTCCGGCCGCTTCCTGAACGGCACCACCGCTTCGGACAGGCGAGCCCGGCCGCCGCACACCGTCCGGCGGCGGACGCCGCGTTCAGCGCACCGCCGCAGCGGCCGCCTCCGCGACGATCCGGGCGACTGCGGCAGGCTGCTCGACCAGGAGGAGGTGTCCCGCATCGGGCACGGTGACCGTGCGCACGTGCGGGCAGGCCTCCAGGGCGCGCCGCTCGCCGTCCGTCAGGCCGATCTCGTCGCGGTCGCCGCGTACTGCCCACGTGGGGACGGCCGCCGCGCACAGCCTGGAGACCAGGGAGGGATACCGGTCCAGGTAGGCGTAGTAGGCACGCACCACGCGACGGCAGGTCGCCGGGTCGTTGCCGCCCATGACCGCCGCCAGGGTCTCGGCGCGGTGCGGCGGCAGCTCGCGTCTCACCGCCCGCGGCACAAGCTTGATCATGGCCGCCCAGGCCGCGCCGCCGAGCACGGGCACCCGGCCGACGGCGTTCAGCACGGTCAGGAACCTCGCCTCGTCGCCCCGCGAGAACGTCGGCGACAGCAGCACCAGGGGCCCGGTGAACACCCCCAGCGCGGCCATCTCGAGCGCCACGTTCGCGCCCAGGCTGTGACCGACGACGGTGTCGCAGCCGGCCTGCGCGGCGAAGTCAGCCATCAGCCGCGCGTAGTGCTCCATGGACACGTCCGCCGGCGCCTCGGTACGGCCGAACCCCGGCTGGGTGACCGCGACCATACCGAGCCCGGCCACCGCGGGCTCGGCCATGACGTCGGCGTAGAACTCCGTCGTGCACATCCCGCCCGGGATCATCAGCACCCGGTGCGGGGCGTCCGCCGCGCCCGCCCGGCGGACCTCCCAGCGCTCACCCATGTTTGTAGCCTGCCGCCGTGCCCGCCCGGCCGCACCCGGAGCGGCCCGAGCCGCCCCCTTGCCCTTCCGCTCCTCCGCCCCGACGGACTGCCGCCCTTCCCCCGCCCGCGGCACACACCCTGTCCACCCCGCACGGCAGGACCGCGCCGCTAGGGTCGCCGCATGACCCACAGCTTCGCTCTGCACATCCCCGACGCCGACCTCGAACCCGACCCGCTCGACCCGGCCCAGATCGTCTCCGGCGCCCCCGAGGCCAGCGGCAGGGTGGTCTGGGAGTCCGCCGACGGCCGGCAGATCCGGGGGATCTGGCAGATCACGCCGGGCGTGGTCACCGACACCGAGGCGGACGAGCTGTTCGTCGTGATCAGCGGCTCGGCGACGATCGAGGTCGAGGGCGGCCCCGTCCTGACGGTGGGCCCCGGCGACATGGCCGTGCTGCGCGAGGGCGACCGCACGACGTGGACGGTCCACGAGACGCTGCGGAAGGCCTACGCGATCAATCGGTGAGCGGGGCGGCCGCCGGAGCCGTCGTCCCCCGGATCTCCAGCAGCGGCGCGGCCAGCTGTACCCGCCCCGCACCCCCGCGCCCCTCGATCCGGTCCAGGAGGCAGCGGGCCGCCCGGCGTCCGACCTCGTGGCCGGCGTTGTCCACGGTGGTCAGCCACAGATGGCGCAGTCGCGACGTGCTGGTGTTGTCGTAGCCCACCACGGAGAGGTCGCCGGGGACGCGCAGGCCCAGTTCCTCGGCCGCCGACAGCGCGCCCACACAGGCGATGTCGTTGACGCCGAACACGGCGGTGGGCCGGTCCGGGCGGGCCAGCAGCCGTACGGCGGCACGGTGTCCGCCCTCCTCGGTCATGTCACTGGGTTCGACCACGGCCCCCCGCGTCCCGTGGGCACGCATCACGGCTTCGAAGCTGCGCCGGCGCAGCTCCCCGACCGCGCCGTAGCCCGCGATGTGCGCGATGCGGCGGTGGCCGAGGGCGAGAAGGTGCTCGGTGGCCAGGCGCGCGCCCTGTTCGTCGTCGCCCGCGACCACGTCCACGCCCGGCGGGACGGGCTCCCGGGCGCCCGCGACGACCACCGGGATCCGCTCGGCGACCGCGTCCAGCGCCGCCGGGTCGGGCAGGGTGCCGACGACGACCAGCCCGTCCGCCCCCAGGTCCAGGAAGGAGTCGGCCGGGTCCTGGCCGACGCGGCGGTTCAGGCGGGCGTCGGCGAGCAGCATGTGCAGACCGCTCGCGTGCAGCAGGGAGTTGAGGCCGTCCACGAGGTCGACGTACCAGGGGTTGCGCAGGTCGTGCAGCAGAACGCCGACCAGGGGGGTCCCCCCGCCGGAGCGCGGCCGGGCTGAGGGGAGGGCACGTGCCTCGCTGAGGCTGCGCGCCGCCGCGTTGGGCCGGTAGCCGAGTTCGCGCACGGCGCGCAGCACGGCCTCCCGCTTCTCCGCGCGCACCTGCCCGGAACCGCGCAGCACGAGGGAGACCAGCGATTTGGACACGCCCGCGCGGTCGGCGACGTCACGGATGGTCGGTGGTCTCATGACTTGGACCGTTCCATGTCGTTGACCGGTTGTCAAACGGGCGTATGGACCTTGACACCCTGTTCAGAGCGCCCTCAGGGTGGCCTGGACAGGACATGGACCGGTCTAATGGGGCCGCTCAGGGCTGAGAGGAGCCGTCATGGTGGACGCGCTCGGTGTCGCCGTCGTCGGGTTCGGCTGGATGGGCCGGGTGCACACCCAGGCCTACGCCCGTGTCCGGCACCACTATCCGCAGCTCGCCCTGCGGCCGGAGCTGGTGGTGGTCGCCGAGGAGGTCCCCGGCCGGGCCGAGGAGGCCGCCGACCGGTTCGGCTTCACCGCCACCACCCGGAACTGGCGGGAGGTGGCCGCCGACCCGCGCGTGGGAGCCGTCAGCATCACCGCGCCGAACTTCCTGCACCGCGAGATCGGCGTCGCGATGGCCGAGGCCGGCAAGCACATCTGGATCGAGAAGCCCGTGGGTCTCACGGTCGAGGACGCCCGCGCGGTGGCCGACGCGGTGGCCGCGGCGGGCGTGCAGGGCACGGTCGGCTTCAACTACCGCAACGCCCCGGCCGTCGAGGCGGCCCGCGACCTGATCGCGTCCGGTGAACTCGGCGCGATCACCCATGTCCGCATCCGGCTCTTCAGCGACTACGCGGCCCATCCGGACGGCGCTCTGACGTGGCGCTACGAGCGGGAGCGCGGCGGCAGCGGCGTACTGGGCGACCTGGCGTCGCACGGCGCCGACCTGGCCCGCTTCCTGCTCGGCGAGATCACCGCGCTGACGGCCGACACGGCGGTCTTCGTGCCCGAGCGGGCCCGCCCCACGGGCGCGACGGCGGGCCACGCCCGTGCCGCCGGCGGCACGCTCGGCCCGGTCGAGAACGAGGACTACGTCAGCTGCCTCCTGCGCTTCGCGTCCGGCGCCCGGGGGGTGCTGGAGGCGTGCCGGGTCTCCGTCGGCGAGCAGAACAACTACGGCTTCGAGGTACACGGCGCGAAGGGCGCGGTGTTCTGGGACTTCAGGCGGATGAACGAACTCGGTGTCAGCCGTGGCACGGCCTATCAGGACCAGCCCGTCAGCACGGTGTACGTCGGTCCGGGCGACGGCGAGTTCGGGGCCTTCCAGCCGGGCGCCGCGAACGCCATGGGGTACGACGACCTCAAGGTCGTCGAGGCGTACCGCTTTCTGCGCTCGGTCGCCGAGGGCGCCCCGCACGGGGCCACACTCGCCGACGCGGTGCGCAGCGCAAGTGTGCTGGACGCGATGACACGGTCCGCGCACACCGGCGTCTGGACGGATGTGCACCCCTAGGGGTGGCGATAGCACCACCGCGGGTTCGGTCCCCAGGCCCAGGGACGGCGGGCCCCGTGGGACGGCACGCTTCAGGGGCCGGCGAGCGCACGGACGCCGGCGCCGAAACCGCCACACCGAGAACTCGGGGGAACCCCATGTCCGAAGCCCTCGCCCGCCGTACGACCGGCCTCGCGGCCCTCGTCGCCGCGATCGCCCTCATCGTCGAGGTGCCGCTGTACTTCGTCTACTCCGGCCCGCCGCCGGACGCGAACGTCCTGTCCCGGCTGCTGCTCGGGATCGTCGCGCTGGCGTCCCTGGTCGTGTTCTTCACCGCGTTCCGCGAACTCGTCGCCCGGGTCGCCCCCGAACACGGCTGGCTCGGCTCGATCGCCTTCTCCACCGGGCTCGTCTACGCCACCGTCACCCTGGTCTCGATGGGCCTGGAGGCCGGCGCGGTCATCGCCGTGGACCACCCGATCGACCCGACGATCGACGTCAGCGGCACCTACATCCTGTACGGGTCGATCTCGCGCCTGATGCTGGCTCTGTTCCTGGCGGCGTTCGGTCACGCGGTCACGCGCAGCGGCGTGCTGCCCCGCTGGACCGGCCGTTCCGCCTACGTCCTGGCGGGCGCCGGCCTCCTGTTCGTACCGTCGCTGTTCTTCGGCAACGACCCCGCGTTCTTCTACGCGGCGAACGGCTGGGGCACGACGGCGCTGATGGGGGCCGTCCTCAGCTACTGGCTGCTGGCCCTGGGCATCACGGTGTACCGCAGCGCGGGCCGGGTCGTCCCGGCGGGCGCGTCACCCGCTCTGCACCGCTGAGACGGCCCCGCACTGCCCGGGTGAGGCGGTCGGGCGGTCCACACGGCCCGGGGACCGGGCGTCGCACCGAGAGCACACGCCCCCAGGGGGCGGCCGCGTCAGCCGGCCGCCCCCTGGGGCGGCATGTTGTACGGGGTGACCACCTGGATCGCCGACGGCGGCCGGGGCCCGGCCGGGGGCAGCGCGCCGTGCGCGCGCATCACGGTGTGGCAGGCCTCGCGCACGTCGTGCCGCAGGTCGTGGTGGAGGACGGCGGACAGCCGGTGCTCGCGCAGCAGCCCGGTGTTGTCGTGGTCGAGGTCGTGGGCCACGAACACGTCGCAGTCGCGGCCGAGGTCGGCGAAGGCGCGCAGGGTGGCGATGTTGCCGCCGCCCATGGAGTACACGGCGCGGATCTCCGGATCGCGTTCCAGCGCGGCCCGGACGAGGTCGTACTGGGTGGCGTCCAGCCCCTGCCCCTCGGCGATCTCGACGAGCGCGCGCTCCGGATGGCGGGCGCGCATGAGGCTGCGGAAGCCCATCTCACGCTCCTCCTCGTTGCGGAAGAAGCCGCTGCTCAGGCTGGTGAGCACGTTCCCGGGGCGGTCGCCGAGCCACTGGCCCATGAGGTAGGCGGCGGTGGCCCCGGCGGCCCGGTCGTCGATGCCGACGTAGGCGAGCCGGGCGCTCGCGGGCAGGTCCGTGACCAGGGTGACGACCGGGATGCCGGCGGCCACCAGCCGGCCCACGGCGGCGGTGACCTCCGGGACGTCCGGCGCCTTGAGGATCACGCCCTGCGAGCCGCGCCGGGCGGTCCGGTCCAGGGTCGCGACCAGCTCCTGGACCGGACCGGTCTCGCGGAAGAGGAAGCGGGAGCGCAGCACGGCCGGATGCAGGGACGGCAGCTCCGCCTCCAGGGCGGACCGGACGGCCGTGGTGAACCGTTCCGGCGCCTGCATCACGATGTCGATCATGAAGGTGCGGCCGACCAGCCTGACCTGCGTGCGCTGCCGGTCCAGATCGGCGATGGCCCGCCGCACCTCCTGCGCGGTGGAGTCCCGCACCCCTCCCCTGCCGTTGAGCACCCGGTCCACGGTGGCCTCGCTGAGACCGGCCTGACGTGCGATCTCACGCAGCGGGAAAGGGTGGCCCACGGAGGCTCCTGAAGGGTGGGATCGAGGGACGGCTTGAGGGGTTTTTGACGGCTGCCTGCTGGTTGTTCGACGGGTTTGTACTGACAAGAATGGCAGCACCGAGCCGCCGCTGTCACCGAAGGGACGACGATGTCCTTCACCTCCACCCGAGACCGTGCCTGGCCGACCGAGCAGACCTGTGACATCGACGACCTGCGCGCCCTCGTGGAGCGCAGCACCGAACTCGCCGACTATCCGCACGCCGCGTCGGTCGAGGGCGGCGTCCTCGTCTATGACAGCGAGCGGCTGCGCGCCACGGGGGCCGGAGCAGGCCGGGCGGTGCGGGCCGAGCTGGTGCGCGCCTTCGCCGACGGCCCCGGCGTCGTGGTCTTCCGGGGCGCATTCCCCGATCCGGCGGTCGTCGACCGCGCCACCGCCGTCTTCGAGGCGCTGATCTCCGAGCAGCGCGCCTCGGGCGCCGCCGCAGGCGACCACTTCGCCGCGCCCGGCGCCAACGACCGCGTCTGGAACGCCCTGGAGAAGACCGCCCTGTACGACCCGGAGACCTTCGCGGACTACTACGCCAACGACGTCCTCGCCCTGGCGTCGCGGGCCTGGCTGGGGCCCGGCTACCAGGTGACCGCGCAGGTCAACGTTGTCAACCCGGGCGGCGCCGCCCAGCGCCCGCACCGCGACTACCACCTGGGGTTCCTCTCCGCGCGGACCGCCGCCGCCTACCCGGCGCACGTCCACCGGCTCTCCCCCGTGCTGACGCTGCAGGGCGCGGTCGCGCACTGCGACATGCCGGTGGAGACCGGCCCCACGCTGTACCTGCCGTACTCGCAGACGTACGAGCCGGGCTATCTGGCCTGGCGCCTGCCGGAGTTCCAGGCGTACTTCGACGAGCACCACGTGCAGCTCCCGCTGGCCAAGGGCGACGCGGTCTTCTTCAATCCGGCCGTGCTGCACGCCGCGGGCCACAACCGCACCGCCGAGGTGCGCCGCACGGCCAACCTGCTCCAGGTGTCCTCGGCTTTCGGACGGGCGATGGAGACGGTGGACCGGGAGGCGGTGGCGGGCGCGGTCTTCCCGGTGCTGCTGCGACGCCGGGCGCAGGGCGTGGACGAGGACTGGCTGGAGCGGGTCGTCGCCGCGAGCGCCGAGGGCTACCCCTTTCCCACCAACCTCGACTCCGACCCGCCCGTCGACGGTCTCGCGCCGCCCTCGCAGGCCGACCTCGTACGCCGCGCGCTGCACGAGCAGTGGACCCCCCGGACGCTGCGGGACGCGCTGCGGGCGGCCGCCCGGCGCCGCATCAGCTGACCGGGGCACGCACATGGAACTTCTCCACGTCGACGGCCGCGCCGGCCGTGACAGCCGGGGCGGCGGTGCGGCCGTCACCACGGGACGGCGACCGGAGCCGGACGCGGCCCCGGTGACCGGTCGGGCCGCCCCGGGCCGCGAGGCGGCGGGCGTACCGCCGGAGCCCGGCCCTGCGGAGCCCGGGAGGACCCGTCGGGGGGCCGGTGTCCGCCCTGCGGGCGGCGGTCGCCGACGTGCCGGTCGGCCGGGCGCCCGGCAGGATCGTCGACGTCGTCGCACGGCCCGCGTGCGGCGGGCAGCCCCCGCTCACGCCCTGCGTCCGCGCTCGGACCGGACCCGCCGGCCCCATGCTTCCCCTTCCCCTTTCCCCCGTCCCCTTCGCCCGTCCGCCCCCGTCCCCGTCCCCGTCCCCGTCCCCGTCCCGTAAGACCCTCAAGGAGCTGCACGTCCCATGCGCATCGGAATCCTCGGCCTCGGCCGCATCGGCGCCTTCCACGCCGAGACCCTCTTCGGACTCGACGCCGTCGAGTCGCTCGTGGTGGCCGACCCGTTCGCGGAGGCCGCCAAGACCGCCGCCGAGCGGTTCGGCGCCGACGTCGCGGACTCCCCCGAGGCCGTGCTGGCCGCCGGGGTGGACGGTGTCGTGATCGCGGCGGCGACCGACGCCCATCCGGGTCTGATCCTCGCCGCCGTCGAGGCGGGCGTCCCCGTCTTCTGCGAGAAGCCCGTCGCCAGGACGATGACCGAGGGCGTCGCGGTGCTCAGCGCCGTCCAGGGCAGCAGCGTGCCCATCCAGATCGGCTACAACCGCCGCTTCGACGCGGGCTTCGTCGCCGCGCGGTCGGCCGTTCGGTCGGGCGAGCTGGGCAAGCTGCACACCGTACGCTCCACCACGCTGGACCCGGCCCCGCCGCCGGCCGCGTACATCGCCGCGTCCGGCGGCATCTTCCGGGACTGCTCCGTGCACGACTTCGACATCATCCGCTGGGTGACGGGCCGCGAGGTGACCGAGGTGTACGCGGTGGGCGGCAACCGGGGCGCCGACTACATCAGGGAGGCGGGCGACGCCGACACCACCGGGGCGGTGCTCACCCTCGACGACGGCACCATCGCGGTGGTGTCCAACTCCCGCCACAACGCGCGCGGTTACGACGTCCGTATGGAGCTCCACGGCTTCACGGACTCGATCGCCGTGGGTCTGGAGGACAAGCTGCCGCTGCGTTCGGTGGAGCCCGGCGTCACCTTCCCGGCCGGCACCCCGCACGACTTCTTCATGGACCGCTTCACCGCCGCCTACCGTGCCGAACTCACCGCGTTCACCGAGGTCGTGGCGGGCTCCCGCCCCTCGCCCTGCACGATCGAGGACGCTCTGGAGGCGGGCTGGATCGCGGAGGCCTGCACGCTGTCCCTGCACGAGCACCGGCCGGTGACGATCGCGGAGGTGCGGGCCGGCTGAACCGGCGGCCCGCCCCGAGCGCGGCCGGGGACAGTGCTCCCCCGGCCGCGCTCATCGGCTCACAGGCCGTACCGCACCGCGAACTCGTCCGGGTCGTAGGCGTCGCGCGCCGGGTCTCTCGGCGTGGCCGGCTGCTCCTCCACCATGTCCTGCGGGCGCACCCGCTCGGGCAACGCGCCGAACCGCGCCCGACGCAGCTCCTCCGCGGCGCCGGCCTGCTCCTTCTCCCGCATCTCACCCTCCCCGTACACGACGTCACTCGCCCTGTGCCTTGTCGAACGTCCTCACCGCGCCGCGGGTTCCGCCGGCAGGTTGAAGACATGGTCCGGGGAGATGATCTTCGTGATCGCGTCGCCGAACAGGGTACTGGGCTCTGCGTTCTTGTAGTCGATGTCCGTGTTCAGCACGACGACGACGGTGGCCTGCGCGGACGGCAGATAGATGGTCAGCGACTCGTAACCGGGCAGCGAGCCGTTGTGGCCGATCCAGCCCTGCACATTGAAGATGCCGAGGCCGTATCCGGCGCCCGGGACGGGCGTGGGGGGTGTCGTCAGCCGCTGCTTCTGGGCGGCGGGGCTGATCATCCGCTCACCGTCGGGCAGCACGCCGGTGGCCACGGTGCGCGCCCAGATCCGCAGGTCGTCCAGGGTGGAGATCATCGCGCCGGCGGCCCAGGCCCAGGAGGGGTCCCAGTCGGCCGAGTCCTCGACCTGCCCGGTCGCGGTCTGGTTCGTGTAGCCCTGGGAGTGCGGGGTGGGGAACTCGTTGCCGGTCGGGAACAGGGTGTCGTCGAGACCGGCCGGGCTCAGGATGTGCTCGTGGATGTAGTCGTTCAGATGCTGACCGCTCATCTTCTCGACGACCAGACCGAGCAGGATCAGGTTGGTGTTGCAGTAGAAGAACTCCTGGCCCGGCGGGAAGAGCACGGGGTGCTTGAAGGAGTAGCCGAGCAGCTCCTGCGGGGAGAACGGCCGGTTCGGGTCGGAGGTCAGCGCCTTGAAGAAACCCTCGTCGTCGGAGTAGTTGAACAGTCCGCTGCGCATCTCGGCCAGCTGCCGCAGGGTGATCCGGTCGCCGTTCGGCACACCGTCGACGTAGGTCCCGATGGTGTCGTCGAGGCCGACCTTGCCCTCGTCGACCAGTTGCAGGAGCGCGGTGACGGTGAACGTCTTGGTCTCGCTGCCGATCCGCATGAACAGGTCGGGGGCCATGGTCTGACCGGTGCTCTTGTCGCGGACCCCGAAGGACTTCACGTACTGCCCCTTGTCGGGCGTCCAGATGCCGACGCTCACGCCGGGCACGTTCGCCTGCCGCATGACCTGCTGGACGGCGTCGTCGACCTGCTGTCGCACCCCGGGGGTGAGCGCGACGACGCCGTCGCCGGACGAGGTGGGCGAGGGCGGTTGGGCGGCGGTCACGGCGGCGGCCGAGGCGGGCGGCGGCGTCGCACCGGCCGCGGCGGGCGCCATCAACGCCCCCACCGCGGCGGCGACGAGGACGCCGCTGCGCAGTCGCGTGTACGGGTGTGTCATGGGCTTGCTCCCACGTGAGGAGGTTCTCGCGCCGCAGACCACAGCCGCACCAGGGGCACGGGCCGCATGCGGCCCATCACCCCCACCATACGAGCGGGGGCACGCCGCCGCCTGTCGGCCACGGCGCGACGCTCCGCGACCTGCGGCCGCTCACGCCCCGCAGGAGCGCAGGAACTTGCGGGTGCGCACCGCGATGGGCAGCGGCTCGTCCGGCTCGCACGGGTACATGTCCTGCTCGACGATCGCGAACAGCTCGACGCCGAGCCGCTGCGCGGCGACGAGGACCGGCTCCAACTCCGGTATTCCGGAGGGAGGTTCGCACATCACTCCGCGTTGCACGGCGGGGCCGAACGGCAGTTGGTCGCGCACCACCTCGGCGAGGATCCCCGGGTCGACCTGCTTGAGGTGCAGATAGCCGATGCGCTCGCCGTAGCTCTCGATCAACTCGACGCTGTCGCCGCCGCAGTAGGCGTAGTGACCGGTGTCCAGGCAGAGGTTGACCAGTTCGCCGTCGGTGGAGTCCAGGAAGCGTTCGACGTGGTCCTCGGTGTCGAGGTGGGTGTCGGCGTGCGGGTGGACGACCAGGTCCAGTCCGTAGGCCTCCTTCACCTCGTGACCCAGGCGCTCCATGCCCTTGGTGAGGTGCGCCCACTGCTCGCCGGTCAGCTCCGGCGGCTCCAGGATCTCGGCCGTCTTGTCGTCGCGCCAGAAGGACGGGATGACGACGAGGTGCCTGGCGCCCATCGCCCGCGTGAGCGCGGCCACTTGGCTCACGTGCGCCCAGGTGGCCTCCCAGACGGAGGGCCCGCGGTGCAGGCCGGTGAAGACGGTGCCCGCCGACACCTTCAGGTTCCGCCGGTCCACCTCGTCGGTGAGACGGGCCGGGTCGGTCGGCAGGTAGCCGTAGGGTCCGAGTTCGATCCAGGAGTAGCCGGCCTCGGCGACCTCGTCCAGGAAGCGCTTCCAGGGCACCTGCCGGGGGTCGTCGGGGAACCACACGCCCCAGGAGTCGGGGGCGGACCCCACCCTGATGCGGTCCAGCGCTCCGGACATCTCAGGACTTCCCTTCGCCGGGGGCGGCCACCGGAGCGGTGAGGTCCTTCTCCTCCGGCAGCAGATCCACGTCCACGCCGCGGACCTGGGCCAACTCATGCTTCAGGGCGGCGAGTTCGGTGCCGCCTGCCATGTGGTTGGTGAGTTCTTCGAGGCTGACCTGGTCGCGGGAGGCGCTGAGCTCCATGGTGCCCAGGCGCAGCACGCTGAAATGGTCGCCGACCATGTAGGCGTGGTGGGGGTTGTGGGTGATGAAGATGACGCCGAGGCCGCGGTCGCGGGCGGCGGCGATGTACTTCAGGACCACGCCGGACTGCTTGACGCCGAGGGCGGCGGTGGGCTCGTCGAGGATGAGGACACGCGCGCCGAAGTAGACGGCGCGGGCGATCGCGACACACTGGCGCTGGCCGCCGGAGAGGGTGCCGATGGGCTGTTCCAGGTCGTCGAGGATGATGCCCATGTTGCGCAGTTCCTCGTCGGCGGTCCTCTTCATCCTGTCGATGTCGAGACGGCGCAGCGGCCAGGAGCCCTTGGTCATCTCCGAGCCGAGGAAGAAGTTCCTCCACACCGGCATCAGCGGGACGGTGGCCAGGTCCTGGTAGACGGTGGCGATCCCCTTGTCGAGGGCCTCACGGGGGGTGGAGAAGCGCACCGGCAGGCCGTCGACGAGGAACTCGCCCTCGGTGTGCTGGTGCAGCCCGGAGACGATCTTGATGAGGGTGGACTTGCCGGCGCCGTTGTCGCCGAGGACACAGGTCACCCGGCCCGGGTGGACGGTCAGGCTGACGCCGTGCAGGGCACGGATGTTGCCGTAGGACTTGCCCGCGTTGCGCAGTTCGACGATCGCCCCGTCGTCCACGCCCTCGGCGACGGTGTCCGCGATGACGGCCCCGTGGGCGCCGCTGTGGTTGCTGGATGTCATGGGGGTCACCTCCGGGTCGCCGTGCGGCTGACCCACAGATTGATCAGGACGGCGCCGAGGAGCATCACGCCGAGGAAGGCCTTGAACCAGTCGGGGTTCCAGCCGGCGTAGACGATGCCCTGCTGCACCATGCCGAACATGAACGCGCCGAAGACCGGGCCGATGGCCGAGCCGGCGCCGCCGGTCAGCAGACAGCCGCCGATGACGGCCGCCGAGATGTAGATCAGCTCCTGGCCGACGCCCTCGCCGGACTGCACGGTGTTGAAGGTGAACAGCTGGTGCATGCCGACGAACCAGGCGCCGAAGCCGACCAGCATGAACAGCGAGATCTTCGTGAACGTGACCGGCACGCCGACCGCCCGCGCGGACTCCTTGTTGCCGCCGACCGCGAAGATCCAGTTGCCGTACCTGGTGCGCAGCAGCACCCAGGTGGCCAGGGCCGCGAACACCAGCCAGTACACGATCGTGATCTTCACCTGGACGCCGCCGACCTCGAAGGACGAGGCGAAGATCTTCTTCGCCTGGCCGAAGCCGTCCATGTCGCTGATGTCGTCGGTCGCCACATTGGTGGTGACCAGCTTGGTGACGGCCAGATTCACGCCCTGCAGGATCAGGAACGTGCCCAGCGTGATCAGGAAGCTCGGCAGCCCGGTCCTGACCACCATCCACCCGTTGAAGAACCCGATCCCCAGGGAGACCAGGAGCGCCACGACGACGCCCACCCAGACGTTCATGGTGAGCTGGTAGCTGAGCATGCTCGCGGTGAGCGCCGAGGTGATCACCGCGACACCGGCCGACAGGTCGAACTCGCCGCCGATCATCAGCAGCGCGACCGGCAGCGCCATGATCCCGATGGTCGACGACTGGTAGAGGATGTTCGCCATCGCGCTGGCCTCGCGCACCGGCGGCGCCGAGATCAGGAAGAAGACGTACACCGCGACCGCACCGAGGAAGACGCCCACCTCGGGTCGGGCCAACAGGCGCAGCGCCAGGGGACGTTGCGCGGTCCGGCCGTCACTCTCCTTGCGGCCGGGGGCCGGCGGTGTTCCCACCGCCGGCTCGGCGTGGCGAGTCATGCTCATCACCGGGTGCCCTTCGCGGCGTATGCGGCCACCGCGTCGACGTTGGACTTGTCCACGAAGGCGGGACCGGTCAGCACCGGCTGCTCCCCGCCGCCCATGTAGTTGCCGTTGTTCTTGTACAGCCACAGCGAGTCGATCGCCAGGTAGCCCTGAAGGTAGGGCTGCTGGTCGACGGCCAGCTCGACGGTGCCCTTGCTGATGGCGCCGGTCAGGTCCTTGTTGAGGTCGAAGGTGGCGATCTTGGCCTTGCTGCCCGCGTCGGTGACCGACTGCGCGGCCGTCAGCGCGATGGGGGCGCCGAGCGTGACGACATGGTCGATGGCCTTGTCCTGGCTGAGCTTGGCGGTGATCGTCGACTTCACGGACGGCATGTCGGTGCCGTTGACGTAGAGGTTCTCGACGGAACCGGAGAACGTCTTCTTCACGCCGTCGCAGCGCTGGGTCAGGCCGATGTTGCCCTGCTCCTGGATGACGCAGACGACCTTCTTGGAGCCCAGCGAGTTCAGCTTGTTGCCGAGGGCCTGGCCCGCCACCGCCTCGTCCTGGCCGAAGAACTCCAGCAGGCCGAGCTTCTTCCATTCGCTCACACCGGAGTTGAGGCCCACCACGGGTATCTTCGCGCCCGTCGCCTTGGCTATGACGGCCTTGAGGGCGTCGGGCTTGGCGAGGGTGACCGCGATGCCGTCGACCTTCTGGTCGATCGCGTTCTGGATCAGGTTGGCCTGACCGCCCGCGCTCGGGTCGGCGGAGTACACCAGCTTCACGTTGTCCTTGTCCGCGGCGGCCTGGGCCCCCTTGCGGACGATGTCCCAGAAGGTGTCGCCGGGCGACTGGTGGGTCACCAGGGCGACCGTCATCTGCGGGGTGCTCGCCTTGCCCGCGGAAGCGCCGTCCGCGCTCTCCTCGGACTTCTTTCCGCCGGAGCTGCTGGAGCAGCCCGCGAGGGTCAGGGCCACCGCCGCGGCCATGGCGACGACCGGGGCGATTCTGCGCGAGCGGGAGGGAGAAGAGCTGTCCATCTTTCCTGCACCTCACTGTGCTACGGGGAAAACGACGGGGGAAGGGAGAGGGCGATCACGAGGATCCGGGACCCCGTTCTCCTCAGATTGGGGCCACGGGGCCGGGTCCGCGACTGTTCAGGTGTCCCGGACTCGGCCCGTGCGCTGCTGGGACGGGATCCAATCCCGTGTCAGGCCCCCTGTCAATACTTTGTTAAGACATCATTTCACGATCAGGTCCGAATGTTAGAACAAACCATTGACACCGGGGGTCCCGCGGACCTACACCTGGGAGTCGCCAGACACCCCGGTCGCCGTGAGGAGCCTCGCACATGGCCGAGCCGGTCCGACCACCGCATTCGATCACAAGGGGGCGCGTCAAGATCGATCACTACCCCCCGCGAAGGGACGTACCCCTCGCGCGAGCACGGCCGCGCGGGAGATTCCGTGGCGGGTCCGGCGTCGTCGTCGGGGCCGCCCCCGCCTGACACGCACCGCCCGCTCCCCCACCTCACCGAGACCGAGGAGGCGCCCCGATGGCGAAGACCGGCGACCGCCCCCGTGCGGTGCCCGGCTCGGCGGTCGACGCGCTGCACTTCGCGCTGGACCGCACCAGCCCCGTACCGCTCTACTACCAGCTCGCCCAGCAGCTGGAGGCGGCGATCGAGCATGGGGCCCTCACCCCCGGCAACCTTCTGGGCAACGAGATCGACCTGTCGACCCGCCTCGGTCTGTCCCGTCCGACGGTGCGCCAGGCGATCCAGTCGCTCGTCGACAAGGGGCTGCTGGTGCGCCGTCGCGGAGTGGGCACGCAGGTGGTGCACAGCCAGGTGAAGCGGCCGCTGGAGCTGAGCAGTCTCTACGACGATCTGGAGACGGCCGGACAGGGGCCCACCACGGACGTCGTGCGCAACGAACGCGTGCCGGCGAGCGCGGACGTCGCAGCCGCGCTGGGCATCCCGGAGGGCAGCGAGGTCACCGTGCTGGAGCGGCTGCGCGCCACGCACGGACAGCCCGTGGCGTTCCTGTGCAACTACCTGCCGCCGGCCCTGCTGGACCTCGACACCGCACGCCTGGAGTCGACCGGCCTGTACCGGCTGCTGCGCTCGGCGGGCATCACCCTGCACAGCGCCCGCCAGACCGTGGGCGCCCGCTCGGCCACCGCCGAGGAGGCCGCCCTGCTCGCGGAGAAGGAGGGGGCGGCCCTGCTGACCATGCAGCGCACGGCGTACGACGACACCGGCCGGCCGGTGGAGTACGGGACGCACATCTACCGCGCGTCCCGGTACGCCTTCGACTTCCAGCTGCTGGTCAGGCCCTAGGGGGCGGCCCCGGCCCGAGGAGCCGGCAACGGGCCGCCCGGAGCGACTTCCCGAGGGCTACCTGGGGGCCATCCGCAGCGCGCCGTCCATCCGGATGGTCTCGCCGTTGAGGTAGTCGTGATCGACGATCGACAGCGCGAGCTGCGCGTACTCCTCGGGACGGGCCAGCCGCCGCGGGAAGGGCACGCCGGCCGCGAGTCCGGCCCGGAACTCCTCCGACACGGTGGCCAGCATCGGCGTCTCCACGATGCCCGGGGCGATGGTGCACACCCGGATGCCGTACTGCGCGAGGTCGCGCGCGGCGGGCAGCGTCAGTCCCACGACCCCGCCCTTGGAGGACGCGTAGGCCGCCTGGCCGACCTGGCCGTCGTACGCGGCGATGGACGCGGTGTTGACGATGACACCCCGCTGGCCGTCCGCGTCGGCCTCGGTCCCGGCGATGGCCTCCGAGGCGACGGCGAGCACGTTGAAGGTGCCGATCAGGTTGATCTGGATCACCTTGGCGTACAGGCCCAGGTCGTGGACGCCCTTCTTGCCGAGGATCCGCGCCGACGGGCCGATGCCCGCGCAGTTGACCACCGTCCGCAGCGGGACGCCGGAGCCGGCCGCCGTCGCGACGGCGGCGCGCACCTGCTCGGGGTCGGTGACGTCGGCGGGGACATAGGTGACGCCGTCGACCTCGGGCGCCTTGTCGACGCCGTCCTTGAGGTCGAGGGCGAAGACCCGGGCGCCGCGCACGGCGAGGGCCTTCGCGGTGGCCGCGCCGAGGCCGGACGCACCGCCGGTGACGAGGGCGGCGGTGTTCTCGAGCTGCATCATCACTCCTTGCCGAGGACGGTGAGCACACCGCCCTCGTCGCGATCCAGCGCACGGGAGATGATCATGCGCTGGATCTGGTTGGTTCCTTCGAAGATCTGCATGACCTTGGCCTCGCGCATATAACGCTCCACCGGGAAGTCACGGGTGTACCCGTACCCCCCGAGGACCTGCACGGCGTCCGTGGTCACCTTCATGGCGTTGTCCGTGGCCACGAGTTTGGCGATGGACGCCTCCCGTGTGAAGGGCACGCCGATGTCCTTCAGGCGGGCGGCGGACAGCGCTGCGGCCCGCGCAGACTCGATCGCGGCGCTCATGTCGGCGAGGACGAACGCCAGGCCCTGGTGCTCGATGATCGGCTTGCCGAACGTCTCCCGCTCGCGGGCGTAGCGCACGGCGTGGTCCAGCGCGCCCTGGGCGAGCCCGGTGGCGACGGCCGAGATGCCGAGCCGGCCGCAGTCGAGGGAGGCGAGCGCGATCTTCAGGCCCTGCCCCTCCTCCCCGATCCGGCGGTCCACGGGCACCCGGACGTCGTCGAGCCGCATGGTCGCGGTCGCCGAGCCCGTCAGGCCCATCTTGCGCTCCGGCGGGTCGGCGCTCAGCCCGGGGGCGTCCGCCGGGATCAGGAAGCAGGAGATGCCGTGCGTGCGGTCGTCGGAGGTGCGGGCCATCACGGTGTAGAAGTCGGCGTAGCCGCCGTGGGTGGTCCAGGCCTTGGAGCCGTTCAGGACGTAGGAGTCGCCGTCGCGGACCGCGCGGGTGAGCATGGCCGCCGGGTCGGAGCCGGCGTGCGGCTCGGACAGGCAGTACGCGCCGAGGAGTTCACCGCCGAGCATGTCCGGCAGCCAATTGCGCCGCTGCTCGTCGGTGCCGAAGCGGGCCAGCGGGAAGCAGGACAGCGCGTGCACGGAGATGCCCACGGCGACGCTCGACCAGACGGCGGCCACCTCCTCCAGCACCTGGAGGTAGACCTCGTAGGGCTGCTCCGCGCCGCCGAACTCCTCGGCGAAGGGCAGCCCGAGCAGACCGCTGCGCCCGAGGGTGCGGAAGACGTCCCGGGGGAACGCCCCGTCCGCCTCCGCGTCGGCGACCCGGGGTGCGAGTTCCTTGGCGGCGAGGGTGCGCGTGAGCTGGATGAGCTCGACGGCTTCCTCGGTCGGCAGGGCGCGAGTGGCAGGCATGGTGACCTCCACGTAGAAGTGCTGACAGTACCGAGAATGATACTGGCGTGTGTACGAACGTATCATCAACAGTACGCCACGCGGGCGCTCCGCGGCACCCGCACAGGAGGGGAACGTGCGCGACCGGGGCGAACGGGCCGCCCGGCGTCAGGACGAGACGGCGTGCACGATCAGCGAGGCGAGCTGCTCGTACGCCTCCGCATCGGTCAGCCCGGTGCGCGCCTTGAGCTCGCCCTGCTGGATCTGGCGCATGGTCGCGGCGGCGACCTCGCCGACGAACGCGGTGTGCACCTCGCGGAAGGCGCCGTCCGAGACACCCTCGGCGATCAGCCGGCGCACCCGCTCCGCGGCCATCCGCGTGTTGGCCTCGTACACCTCGCGGGCGGGCGGGAAGTCCGCGACGTCCTGCAGGAACCGGCGCGAGAGCGGGCGCAGCTGTTCGGCGACGGCGCTCAGGTACACGCGGACCCGGTCCGAGGGGTCGACGGTCTGCCCCACCCGCTTCTCGACGGCCTCGGTCGCCCCGCGGAAGTAGTGCTTGACGGCCTCCACCACCAGCCCCTGCTTGCTGCGGGCCAGCTGGTAGAGGGTGGTCTTGGAGCAGCGCAGCCGCTCGGCGAGGTCGTCCAGGGTGAAGTCCGAGAACCCCTCCGCCGTCAGCAGCGCGACAAGTCGTTCCAGCAGCTCGGACTGTCGGGCGGTGCGGCGGGGGGACGGCATGATCCCAGCGTAGCCTCCCCGGTTACCGCTCGGTCACCCGCCGGACCTCAGTGCGCGGCGTCCAGCCGGGAGCGCTGTTCCCCGGTCAGTTCCAGGTCGACGGCGGCCAGGTTCTCCTCCAGTTGCGCCACCGACGACGCCCCGGCCAGCGGCACGACGGGCAGCTGTCCGCCCAACTGCCAGGCCAGCACGACCTGGTTGACGCTCGCACCGGTCTCCCGGGCGACGTCGCGCAGCACGGCCAGGCGGGCCGGGGTGCCCGGGTGGTCGTAGTCCGGCGGCAGCGGCCGGTCCGTGCGGGTGTACGCGCCCTTGAGCAGCGGCGAGTACGCGACGAGGGTCAGGCCGGGCTCCGCCCGCAGATAGCCGCGCAGCTCCGGGCCGGCGTGGCCGAGGCTGCCGTCCGGGAAGAGACCGTCGGGGATGTCGGTGCGCGGGCGCAGATAACTGTGCTGGTACTGGAGCACCTCATACCCGGGCAGGCCGGCCGCGGCGGCGAGGGCGCGGGCCCGCTCCACCCGCCAGACGGCCTGGTTGCTCACCCCGAGCAGTCCGACCGTGCCCTCGGCGACGAGCTCGGCGAAGGCTTCGACGGTCTCCCGCTGGGGCACGGCGTGGTCGTCGATGTGCGCGTAGAGCAGATCGAGGCGCTCGACGCCGAGCCGGTCGCGACTGCGTTCGGCGGCTTCGCGGATCACCTTCGCGGACAGGCCCTCGGGGTTGCCGACGTAGTCGGTGCCGGGCGCGAGCGGCCGGGCGCCGAGCTTGGTCGCGACGACGATCTCGCCGCCGACGCCCCGACTGCGCCGCCAGCGGCCGAGCAGTTCCTCACTCTGGCCGCCCTGGCCGCCGTCGGCCCAGAAGGCGTAGTTGTCGGACGTGTCGAGGAAGTTCCCGCCGGCCTCGACGTACCGGTCGAGTATCGCGAAGGACGTCTCCTCGTCGGTCGCCGACCCGAACAGCATCGTCCCGAGCGCGAGAACGCTGACCTCGCGGCGGGTGGCCGGGTCGGCCCCCAGGGTGCGGTACTTCATGACGGATCCTCCCGTTCGGCCGGGCGGCCCCGGCTCGTACGGGAGTCTTGCGCTTGAAGTGCGCTTCAGGGCAAGGGCGCTGGCGAAACCGACGGGCCCCGCGGTCGTGGCCCCCGGGCTACGAGCGCTCGGTTCCGGTGGCTGCTTCGCGCGTGCTCCTCCGGGACGCCGTGCGCAGAACACGGACCGACCGCACGGCCGCGAAACGCGCGGCGACCCGGTGCCGTGGACGAGACCGTACTGGAGCCCGCCCAGCGCCCTCACGTATGCGCCGAAGGTGAAGACACGTTCCGCGCCCGGGAGCGGATGCGTCCGGAGCGCCCCGGCGACGGACCCGATCGACGCGTACCGTTCCCCCGCGCTCCGGTAGGCCGGTCGGGTGGTCCGTCGTCGAGCACCGGATCGGCGAGCCGCGGGTGTTCGTGTCCTACGCCCACGACCATTGTCCGGGGTCGAGGCCCCGGCCGGGCCTCAGAGGCGTTCGGGCAGGCCCGACTCGGCCGGCGCCATGGACGACCCGAGCCGGGCCGACGCCGACGCCGTCGGCTTCTTGCCGCAGAACGCGGCCGTAGAAGCGGGTGTTGGTGGCGTCGGTCGGGGTGACGGTGGTCATCGCCTCCAGCATCCGCGGCGTCAGCGGCCTGCCCCGCATCAGCGCGGTCACGAAGGTGTTCAGGTACGCCGGGCTGGAGATGATGGCCCCGGCCGACTGCGCCCAGGAGACCGTCTGTTGAGTGGAGTCCACCAGCGGCGCGCCGACCTCGTCAGGGTGCAGACAGCCACGTGCAGGCAGCCGCGAGCATGCCCCGCTGGTCATGCAGGCGCACCGGAAAATTCCAAGATCCCCGACAGAGTCAGGTCAAGGGACGGCCGCTCCCGGCGTAGCGCGGGTCTCACCGGCTGTCCGGGTGATCGTCTCAACCGTCGTCGCCCCTGGGTGTTCGGCACCGGAACGTTGGACGGCGTCGGACTTCCGACCAGCGATTCCGCCGCTACCAGGCGCGCACCCTGACCGGCTCGAGGTGCGCTTCGGACCGGCCGGTGCACGGGTTTCCCACTGGTCCTCAGAAATGACCGAGAGGCTGTACCGGCAACCGCCGATACAGCCTCTGACCTGCGACTGTCTCCAGTCGGGACGACAGGATTTGAACCTGCGACCCCTTGACCCCCAGTCAAGTGCGCTACCAAGCTGCGCCACGTCCCGATGCGCTTTCCACGGCTGTTCGCCGTGCGACCGCGCGAACAGCACCTTACCCCACGTCGGGCACTGCGCCGAAAGCGGCCCGGGCGCGGGACAATCGTCGTATGGACCGTTGGGGCAGCACAGGAGGCACGAGCGGCGGCCGGGGCGCCATCGGGCGGGACCGGGACGGCGACGGGCGGGCGCGCAACGCCCGCCCGCGGGACGGGCTCGGACGGCCCCTGCCGTACGGCGCGGACGGGGTGGAGCGGCAGCCCGAGGGCGTCGTGCGCACCCCGCAGGAGACGGTCGCCCAGGCGCAGGCCCTGCTGGACGCCGGGAAGCCGTTCCACGCGCACGAGGTCTTCGAGGACGCCTGGAAGTCGGGCCCCGACGGCGAGCGCGCCCTGTGGCGCGGACTCGCCCAGCTCGCGGTGGGCCTCACGCACGCCGCCAGGGGCAACCTCGGGGGCGGGGGGCGGCTGCTGCGGCGCGGCGCGGCGGCCGTGCGGGAATGGGCCGCGGGCAGCGGCGAGGACCGGCCGTACGGGGTGGATCTCGCCGGGCTGGCACGCTGGGCGCAGGAGCTGGCGGAGTCGGTGGAGCGCTCCGGCGCGGCCGTGGACGCGAGGGCCGTGGCGCCTCGGTTGCGCTGACCCGGCACGGTCGTCGCGAGCGGGGTACGGCAGACTCGTGGCGTGCGAAGGATTCATGTCATCGGTATCGGCGCGGGCGACCCCGACCAGCTGACCCTGCAGGCGGTGCGGGCGCTGCGCGACACGGACGTGTTCTTCGTCCTGGACAAGGGCGAGGTGAAGAGCGACCTGACGCGACTGCGCCACGACATGCTGGACACGCACCTGTCCGAGGACGGCTACCGGGTGGTCGAGGCGCGGGACCCGGAGCGCGACCGCCGGGCCGGGGGCGCGGCCTACTCCCCCGCGGTCGGCGACTGGCGCAGCGCCCGCGCCGACATCTACGAGCGGCTGATCGCCGAGGAGCTCGGCGAGGGCGAGTGCGGCGCGTTCCTGGTGTGGGGCGACCCCGCGCTGTACGACAGCACGCTGGGCATCCTCCAGGAGGTCCTGGCGCGGGGCGCGGTGGCCTTCGAGTACGACGTGATCCCCGGGATCAGCAGTGTCTCGGCGCTCGTCGCGCGGCATCGCACCGGTCTGAACCGGGTCGCGCGGCCGGTGCAGATCACGACCGGCCGGCGGCTCGCCGAGGGCTTCCCCGAGGGGGTCGACGACGTCGTGGTGATGCTCGACGCCCACCAGACCTTCCGGCAGTACGCCGAGGACGACGTCGACATCTTCTGGGGGGCCTACATCGGCACCCCGGACGAGATCCTCGTCTCGGGTCCGATCGCCGAGGCCGGGCCCCGCATCGAGCGGCTGCGCGCCGAGGCCCGTGAGCGCAAGGGCTGGATCATGGACACGTATCTGCTGCGTCGCAACCCGGACCGGGAGTAGCGCCCGGATCGCCGACGTCCGGGGCCCGGCGGTAGGGCCTGGTGGCCCGGGACGTCGGCCGCCGTCGCGCGGGCGGCGGCCTGCGGGCGGCGGTCACCGGCTCCTAGCGCAGCAGGAGTTGCAGGCCGCCCACCACCGTCGCCGCGATCACCAGCTGTTCGAACAGCCGCTGGTCGATGCGGTGCACCGCCCATTTGCCCAGCAGCGCGCCGGGGACGACGAACGCGACGAGTGCGAGGTCCAGGAGCAGCGAGCGGCCGTCGATCAGGCCGAGCCCGGCGCTGAACGGCACCTTGGCGACGTTGACGATCAGGAAGAAGAAGGCGGAGGTGCCGAGGAAGCCGAGTTTGCGGAAGCCGGCCGAGAGCAGATACAGCGACATGACCGGGCCGCCCGCGTTGGCGACCATCGTGGTGAAGCCGCCGAGGACGCCGTAGGAGCGGGCCTTGATCCGGCCCGACCGGGTGGCCACGGCGTCGGGTTCGTCCGTCGCGTCGCTCGTGCGGCGCCGCCACACCGTGACGCCCGCCATCAGCAGCAGGATCGCGCCGATGGACGTGCGCACGACGCCGTCGTCGGCCCACACGAGGAACAGCGTGCCGAGGACCACGCCGGCCGCGACCGCCGGGAACAGCCGCCACAGCGTGGGCCAGTGGGCGTGCCGCCGGTAGGTGAGGACGGCCAGGACGTCGCCCGCGATCAGGATCGGCAGGAGGACGCCCGTGGAGGCCTTGGCGGGCAGGACCGCAGCGAAGATCGCCAGGCTGACCGTGTTGGCGCCGCTGACGGCCGTCTTGGAGAAGCCGACCAGCAGGGCCGCGAGGGCGAGCGCGGCGAACCCCCACCCGGTGATGTGCCACAACGTCATCATGTTCATGCGGAGGTAGATGCTACGCACATCCGGCTCCCGGCCCCCGGGCGTCTCGCCTGATGACCTCCCCGAGCCCGCCCGAGCCCGCCCGGCGCCTGCCCGGCAGCGGTCCGCCGTCGGCATCCGCCGGACGCCGGCCCGGCCCGCGTCGGCCGGCCGGCGTCCGCTTCGTCAGTGGCGTTCGACCAGGAGGGCGCTGCCCTGGCCGACGCCCACGCACATCGTGGCCAGGCCGCGTTCCGCTCCGGTGCGGCGCATGCGGTGCAGCAGGGTGGTGAGGATGCGGGCGCCCGAGCAGCCCAGCGGGTGGCCGAGGGCGATCGCGCCTCCGCTGGGGTTGATCCGGTCGGCGTCGATGCCGAGCTGGTCGACGCAGGCGAGCACCTGTGCGGCGAACGCCTCGTTGAACTCGGCCTCCTGGACGTCGTCGACGCTCCACTCGGCGCGGGCCAGCGCCTTGCGGGTGGCGGGGACCGGTCCGATGCCCATCACGTCGGGATGGACTCCGGCGGAGGCCCCGGCGACGTAGCGGCCGAGGGACTCGAGGCCCAGCTCGTTGAGCGCCTCCTCGCTGACGAGGAGCAGGCCCGCGGCTCCGTCGTTCATCGGGGAGGCGTTGCCGGCCGTGACCGTGCCGCCCTCCCGGAAGACGGGCCTGAGCCCGGCGAGCTTCTCGTAGGAGGTGTCCTCGCGGATGCCCTCGTCGGCGTCGACGACCACGCCGTCGGGACGCCGCACGGGCAGCAGTTCGTCGTCGAAGTGGCCGTCCTTGCGGGCGAGCGCGGCCAGCCGGTGACTGCGCAGGGCGAACGCGTCCTGACGTTCGCGCGCGATGCCGTACCGTGCGGCGACCTCCTCGGCCGTCTCCCCCATCGCGAGCAGCCCGTGCAGGTCCTTCATCGCGGGGTTGACCAGCCGCCAGCCGAGCCGGGTGTCGACGGTCTCCACGCGGTGCGGGAGCGCCTCGTCGGGGCGGGCCAGCACGAAGGGGGCCCGGCTCATCGACTCGGAGCCGCCCGCGAGCACGATGTCGGCCTCGCCCGCGGCGATGGTGCGGGCCGCGGTGGTGACGGCCTCCAGTCCGGAGGCGCACAGCCGGTTCACGGTGGCGCCGGGCACGGTCTCCGGCAGGCCGGCGAGGAGGGCGGCCATGCGGGCGACGTTGCGGTTGTCCTCGCCGGCCTGGTTGGCGGCGCCCCAGTAGACGTCGTCGATGCGGGCCGGATCGAGCGCGGGCACGTCGGCGACCAGACCGCGGATGACGGTCGCTGCGAGGTCGTCGGGCCGGACGGAGGACAGGGCTCCGCGCAGCCTTCCGACGGGGGTGCGGCGAGCGGCCGCGAAGTGGACGGGACGCACGAGCGGACTCCTTGGTTAGCACTGCTAGTTTTCGACTATAGACCGCGGCCCGGCCCCCTGGGAAGATCCTCGGAGACTTCGCCGACACAGCTGGAGGCGCGATGCCCCGACACGTCCTCACCGGGACCCGCGGCCCGATCGCCGTGCTGGAGCGGTCCGGCCCGCACCCCCGCTACCTCGCCCTCCTGGTGCACGGCTACGGCGAGCACTCCGGCCGCTACGCCGAACTCGCCGACGTCCTCGCCGCGCACGGCGCGGCCGTGTTCGCGCCCGACCATGCGGGGCACGGCAGATCGGCGGGCGAGCGCGTGGTGGTCGAGGACTTCGAGGACGTGGTCGACGACGTGCACAGCGCGGCCGAACTGGCCCGCTCCGCCCGCCCCGGCCTCCCCCTGGTCGTCGTCGGGCACTCGATGGGCGGCCTGATCGCAGCCCGGTACGCCCAGCGCCACGGCGCCCGGCTCGCCGCCCTCGTGCTGTCGGGACCGGTGATCGGCGTCTGGGAGCTGCCCGCCCGGCTGCTCGCGCACGAGGAGATCCCGGACGTTCCCGTCAGTCCCGCCGCCCTCTCCCGCGACCCGGCTGTCGGCGCGGCCTACGCGGCGGATCCGCTGGTCTGGCACGGGCCGATGAAACGGCCGACGCTGGAGGCCTTCGAGCGGACCCTGAAGACCGTCGCCGAGGAGGGGGACGTCGGCCCGCTGCCCGTGCTGTGGCTGCACGGCGGCGACGACCGGCTGGTCCCGCCGGCCGGCAGCCGCGTCGGCGTGGAGCGGCTGACCGCGGGCGCCCACACCGAGCGGATCTACCCGGGCGCCCGGCACGAGGTCTTCCAGGAGACGAACAGGGCCGAGGTGTTCGCGGACCTGACGCGGTTCCTGGACGGTGTCGTCCCGTCCTGAGGCGGAAAGGGCAAACCCGCTGTTTGCAGCGGTGCGCCCGGGGCACCCGCGCCCTCATGGAGTGGTTGCGCGCTGCCGCCTGTGTGGGCGAGGACCCCGAGATGTTCTTCCCCGTGGGCACCACCGGGCCGGCGCTGCGGGAGGCCGCAGAGGCCAAACGCGTGTGCGCCCGGTGTCCGGTCTCCGCCGCATGCCTGTCCCACGCCCTGGACACCGCACCGACGTCAGGGGTGTGGGGAGGCACCGGCGAGGACGAGCGCGCGGAGCTGCTCCGTGCCGCCAGGCATGACGCGAAGAGGAGGAGTCCCGTATGACTGTCGTGAAGAGCCCGCTGCCCGAACCCGCCCGCCAGGTCACCTTCGACGCGTTGCAGACCACCCTCGTGGACCTTCTGGGCCTTTCCCTGATCGGGAAGCAGGCGCACTGGAACATCGTGGGCCCGCGCTTCCGCTCGATCCACCTCCAGCTGGACGAGGTCGTCACCACCGCCCGCGGCTTCGCGGACACGGTCGCCGAGCGCGCCGCCGCGCTGGGACTGCCCCCGGACGGCCGCCCGGAGACGATCGCCTCCGCCTTCACCCTGCCCGCCCCGAAGGACGGCTGGCTGCGCGACGAGGACGTCGTCACGGTGATCGCGGAGACCCTGGGAGCGGCCATCACCCGGCTGCGCGAGCGGATCACGGCGACCGACGAGGCCGACCCGGTCACCCAGGACCTGCTGATCACCATCACCGCCGAGCTGGAGAAGCAGCGCTGGATGTTCGAGGCGGAGAACTGGACGCAGGAGAAGTGACGCGCCCGGACCGAGCGGGAGGGAGGCCTGCATGATCGACGCCCTGGAACTGGACGCGCTGTGGGAGGACTTCCACCGCGCCGTGAACATGACCTCGCAGGAGCTGGCCGCATGGCTGCGGGTACGCGACGCCGACGAGAACGCGGAGCCGCTGCCCGAGCAGGCGGGCAGCCCGACCGGGCAGCATGTCCTCGCGATCCTGCAGAAGCGGCGCACCGACCTGACCGACGACGACGTCCAGGTCATGTACCGGGTCGTGGACACCGTCGCCGAACAGGCGGACGCGGAGAACGAGCCCGAGGCGGAGGAGACGCGCCGCCGCCACCGCCTGATGACGATCGGCCACGACCCGCTCAGGCCGTAGCCCCGGTCGCTCGGGCCGCAGGCCCGGGTCCCGCCCCGCCGCCTCGCGGGCGGCCCCGCGGGCGCCTCAGACGGCGAGCCGGGACAGTGCCGCCGACACCAGTGTGCGGACGCCCGGGCCCAGCACCGACAGGTCCGGTGCGAACAACGGGCTGTGGTTTCCCGGCACTGCGGCCACCTTCTCCTTCAGATCCTCCCCCGGCGCCGTCTCCCAGACGGCCGCCGGGGTCGAGGTGACGTACCAGTAGTCGTACGGCACGCCCTGCGGTGCGAGGAGGGAGAAGTCCTCGCTGCCCAACGCCTGACCGAAGTCGAACACCGTTCCCGCGCCGAAGAGTTCACCGTGCACAGCGGCGATCTCACCGTCCAGGGAAGCGTCGTTGACGGTGTTCGGGCAACCGGGCAGCACGGTCACCTCCGGCGGGAGCGGGCAGTCGGCGGCGGCGCACTCCGCCTCCACCACCCGCCGGATCGCGGCGAGGACGCGCTCGCGCACCAGGACGTCCTGAGTGCGCACGTTCAGCCCGAGCCGCGCCTCGGCGGGGATGATGTTGGACGTCGTCCCGGCGTGGAACCGCCCCACGGTGAGCACCACAGCCTCGTTCGCCGCGATCTCGCGCGAGACGACGCTCTGCAGCCGGGTCACGACGTAGGCGGCCGTCACGACCGGATCGACGGTCGACTCGGGCCGCGAGCCGTGCCCGCCCACACCGTGCACGACGACGTCGACGTCGTCCGAGGCGGACAGGGTCAGTCCGGGAGTGTGCGGATAGAACCCGGCGAGCCCCGGCGCCACGTGCTGGCCGAACAGCACGTCGGGGCGGGGGAAACGGTCGTGGACCCCGTCCGCGACCATCGCCGCCGCGCCGCCCCCGGCCTCCTCCGCGGGCTGGCCGACCACGACGAGCGTCCCGGCCCACGTCTCGCGGGCGGCGGCGAGCGCCTCCGCGGCGGCCGCCAGCCAGGTCACGTGCAGATCGTGGCCGCAGGCGTGCATCACGCCCTCGACACCCGAGGCGTAGGACAGGCCGGTCGCCTCGCGCACCGGGAGCGCGTCCATGTCGCCGCGCAGCCACACCACCGGCCCCTCGCCGTTCACGAGAACCCCGACCACGCCCGTCCGCGCCACGCCGTCAGTCACCTCGTACCCGGCCGCCCGCAGCCGACCGGCGAGTTTCGCGGCGGTGCGGTGCTCCCTGAAGGACAGCTCCGGGTGGCGGTGCAGGTCCTGGTAGAAGTCCGCCAGCGCCCCGGGCAGTTCACCGGGGTCGAGCCCCGGGGTGATCTCCCGGGTCAGACGGGCGACGACGGCCGCTTCGCGCATGGCGCTCCCCTCTCCTGCACTGCACTGCCCTGCACTGCCCTGCCCTGCCCTGCCCTGCAGCCTAGGACGAACGGCCGGGGTGCGGAGCCGGTCTCCGGCCGTTCGGGTCAGACCCCGGCCACCGGCAGGTCGAGCAGGCGGACGACGGTGCGCAACACGCCGTTGTCGTTGTTGGACGGGGCCAGATGACGGGCCCGGCGGACGACCTCCGGGTGGGCGCCCGTCATCGCGAAGGACCACTCGGCGGCGTCCAGCATCTCCAGGTCGTTGAGGTAGTCGCCGAAGACCATGGTCTGTGCGGGGGTGATGCCCAGCTCCCGCTGGAGCCGGCGCAGGGCCGCGCCCTTGTGGGCGGTGCGGTTCATGACGTCGACCCAGTGCTCGCCGGAGACCACGACCTGATGGGTGTCGGCGAAGGACGCCAGCGCCGGCGCGGTGCGCTCCTCGGCGGAGCCGAAGTCGAACAGGGCGACCTTGACGATCTCGTCGTCGACGGCGGCGACGTCCTCGACGACCCGGTGGCGGACGTAGTACCTGGCCACCTCGGCCAGGAACGGCTCGTCGGAGCGTTCGACGTACGCCGACCGCTTCCCGCAGACGACGGCACCCATGTCGACGCCGTCGGCCGTGAGCCGCCGCGCCACCGCCACGACCCGCGCGACCACGTCCGGGTCCACGGGGTCGGAGCTCAGCTCCCGGCCGTCGCGGACCACGTAGGCGCCGTTCTCCGCGATGAACACCATACCGTCGGCCACATCCGCGAACTCCCTGGCCAGGGACGCGTACTGGCGTCCGCTCGCCGGGCTGAACAGCACCCCGCGCTCGCGCAGCCGCTCCAGCACCTCCCACAGGCCCGCAGGGATCCGCTTGTCGTCGTCGAGCAGGGTGCCGTCCATATCGGTGACGACCAGGCGTATGTCGGCGCCGTCGGCCGACGGCTCGGGCGCGGTCGGACCGGGGACGTGGGTGTAGGGCATGTCGTGCTTCCTGTACGGGATCAGCGGTTTTTCACCCTACCGGGGACAGCGGTGATCATCCGGCGGCACAATGACGGCCTGGGGCCCGCGACACGGGCCGGGACGTGGGACGGGAAGGGGCGGTCACGTGAGCGGGCCGGCACGGCTGGACACCAGCGTGGCGCACAACGCGCGGGTGTGGAACTACTGGATCGGCGGCAAGGACAACTACGAGGTCGACCGCGGGGTCGGCGAGCACGTCGCGGGGATGTTCCCGCTCATCCGGGAGATCGCCCGCGCGGACCGCTGGTTCCTGGGGCAGGCGGTCCGCCACCTCGCCGAGGAACGCGGGGTGCGGCAGTTCCTCGACATCGGCACCGGACTGCCGACGGCCGACAACACCCACGAGATCGCGCAGCGCGTCGCGCCCGACGCGCGGATCGTCTACGTCGACAACGATCCCATCGTGCTGGCGCACGCCCGCACCCTGCTGACCGGCACCGCCGAGGGCGTCACCGACTACATCGACGCCGACGTGCACGACCCGGCCGCGATCCTCGAACGCGCGGCGGGCACCCTGGACTTCACCCGCCCCGTCGCGGTGATGATGCTGGGCATCCTGAACTTCGTCCTGGACGTGGAGGCGGCCCGCGACATCGTCCGCAAGGTCATGGCCGACGTCCCCTCCGGGAGCTTCCTGGTCCTGACGCACCCGACCCACGACAGCGAGGTGGGCGGCGAGGGCCAGATCCCGGCGATGAGGTTCTGGAACGAGAACGCCAAGCCGCCGATCACCGCCCGCAGCGGCGCGGAGATCGCCGCGTTCTTCGACGGCCTGGAGCTGCTGGAACCGGGCCTGGTGTCGTGTTCGCGCTGGCGCGGGGAGGCCGACTCCCTCGCGGTGGTGCCGCAGTACGGCGCGGTGGCCGTGAAACCCTGACGCACGTCCGGCACGCGCTCCCGCCCGTCCGGCCCGCCGGGCCCCGGGGCGCACCGATCGCACCGCTGTGGAGGACGTATGACCACCCTCGCCGATCCCGTGCCCGGCGGGCGTCCCGGAGACGTCGAGCGGGCGGGCGCGCTGTCCGGGGAGCTGACCGGGAGAGGCGTCCACGGAATCGTCCTGGCCTACGTCGACACCGCGGGCATCGCCAGGGTGAAGACGGTCCCCACGGCCGCCCTGCCCTCGGCGGCGGCCTGGGGCGTCGGGATGTCGCCGGTGTTCGACACGTTCCTCGCGAACGACACCGTCGTCGCCACGGACGTCCTGGGCTCCCCGGACGGCGACCTGCGCCTCTACCCGGACCTGGACCGGCTGGTGGTCCTGGCGGGCCAGCCGGGCTGGGCCTGGGCGCCGGTCGACCGCGTCACGCAGGACGGCGAACGGCATCCCGGATGCTCCCGCACCTTCCTGCGGCGCGTCGTCGCGGACGCGTCCCGCGAGCAGGGTCTGCACTTCAAGGCGGCTTTCGAGATCGAGTGGGCGGTCGGCCTGGACCCCGCGCCCGACGGGGAGTTCGTCCCGGCCACCACGGGCCCGGCGTACGGCGCGTCCCGGCAGGTCGAGCTGAGCGAGTACACCGCCGAGCTGCTGGCCGCCTGCGCGGCACAGGGCGTCGACGTCGACCAGATCCACCCCGAGTACGCGCCCGGCCAGTTCGAGATCTCGGTGGGCGCCCTGGACCCGGTGGCGGCGGCCGACCGCAGCGTGCTCGTCCGCCAGACGATCCGCGCGGTGGCCCGTCGGCACGGTCTGCGGGTCTCCTTCTCCCCCGCGGTCGTCGCCCACGGCGTCGGCAACGGCGGACACGTCCATCTCTCCGCCTGGCGCGACGGCGTGAACCTGCACACGGGCGGCGAGCGACGGCACGGCATGACCGCCGCCGCGGAGGCCTTCGCGGCGGGCGTCCTGGCCCGGCTGCCCGCTCTCACCGCGGTGACCGCGCCGAGCCCGGCGAGCTTCCTGCGCCTCAGACCCTCCCAGTGGGCGGGCGCGTTCACCGCCTGGGGCCTGGAGACCCGCGAGTGCGCCCTGCGTCTGGTCCGGGGCACCGCGGGCCGGCGCGCGCAGCAGGCGAACCTGGAGGTCAAGCCGGTCGATCTGGCCGCCAACCCCTACCTCGCCCTCGGCTGCCTGATCGCCGCGGGGCTGGCCGGGCTGACGTCGGACGCCGCCCTGCCCGAGGAGACACGAGGGGATCCGGTCCGGCTCGACGCCGAGGAGGCCGCCGAGCGGGGCGTGCGGCGGCTGCCGACCTCGCTCTCCGAGGCGGTCGCCGCCTTCCGCGGGGACGAGGTGCTGCGGGCCGCGCTCGGGCCGGTCCTCGCCGACGCGGTGACGGCCGTGCGGCAGGGCGAGATCGAAGCCGTCGACGGCCTCGACGACGAGCAGGTGGCGGCGGCCTACCGCTGGAAGTACTGACATGGCCGGCGGAGCGGTCCACGAGGCGCTGGCCGGGCTGGAGCTGGTGGACCACCACTGCCACGGCGTCGTCGTCGACCCCCTGGACCGGCCCGGGTTCGAGGCCCTGCTCACCGAGGGCGACCGCTGGCCCGGCGTGTCGACCTTCGACACCCCGGTGGGCGTGGCCGTGCGCCGGCACTGCGCGCCCCTGCTCGACCTGGAGCGGCACGCCCCCGCCGACGTCTACGTGACCCGGCGCGCGGAACTCGGTCCCCGGGAGGTGAACCGGCGGTTCCTCACGGCCGCCCGCACGGGCGTGTTCTGCGTCGACACCGGGTTCGCCCCGCACCGCGTCACCACCGTGGCGGAGCTGGCCGGGGCCGCCGGCGGGGCGGTCGCCCACGAGGTCGTACGACTGGAGTCGGTCGCCGAGGCCGTCGCCGAGCGGGGCGTCGACGCCGGCGGATACGCCGACGCGTTCCGGGCGGCCGCACTGGACGCGGTCCGGCGGCCGGGAGTGATCGCGGTGAAGTCGGTGGCCGCCTACCGCACGGGTTTCGACCTCGACCCGGCCCGCCCCTCGGACGACGAGGTCGCCCGGGCCGCACGGCGCTGGCTGGCGCGCGGCGGACGGCTGGACGAACCGGTGCTGATGCGGCACCTGCTGTGGACCGCCGTCGACCTGGGGCTGCCGCTGCAACTGCACACCGGCTTCGGCGACCACGACATCCGCCTGCACCGGGTGGACCCCACGCATCTCACGGACTGGCTGCACCTCATTGCGGGCACGATCCCGGTGCTGCTCCTGCACTGCTGGCCCTACCAGCGGCAGGCCGGTTTCCTGGCCGCGGTGTTCGAGCAGGTGTATCTGGACGTGGGGCTCACCCTGCACCACGTCGGTCCCGTGCGAGCGCGGGCGGTCCTGGAGGAGGCGCTGGAGATCACACCGTTCCGCAAACTGCTGTACAGCTCCGACGCGTATGGTCTGGCCGAGTTCTACGGGCTCGGCGCGCTGGCGTTCCGCAGGGGCCTGGGCGAGTTGCTCCAGGACCGGGTGGACGCCGACGAACTGGGCCTGCCCGACGCGCTGCGCCTGGCCCGCTGGGCCGCAGCCGACAACGCCCGCCGGGTCTACCGGCTTCCCGACGGACACTGAAAGTATGATCAAGCAATGTCTGACTTGACCGAAACCACTCCGGGTTGGCTGAGCGCCGACGAGCTCGAGATGGCGCGCGCCCGCATGCCGATCCTGTACGTCGAGGCCGTGCCCGTGCGCGTCGACGACAGCGGCGAAGTCACCAGCGTCGGCCTGCTGTTGCGGATCGGACCGGACGGCAACGTCAACCGGACCCTCGTCTCCGGCCGGGTCCTGCACCACGAACGCGTCCGGGACGCCCTGCTGCGCCACCTGGAGAAGGACCTCGGACCGGTGGCCCTGCCCCGCGTGCCGACCTCGCTCCAGCCGTTCACGGTGGCCGAGTACTTCCCCACGCAGGGCATCACGCCGTACCACGACCCCCGCCAGCACGCGGTGTCGCTGGCCTACATCGTGCCGGTCACCGGCGACTGCCGGCCCCGGCAGGACGCGCTGGACCTGGTGTGGTTCAGCCCCCAGGAGGCGGCGTCGCTCGCGGTGCAGAGCGAGATGCCCGGCGGGCACGGCTTCCTGCTGCGCCAGGCGCTGGCCCATGTGGGCCTCTCGGCGTCCTGAACGGCATGGGTGACGGGAAGACCGGCCGGCGGGCCGAACGCGTGACGTTGCCGTCCCAGCGCACGGCCGGCGGGCGGGCGGCGATCGGAGCGGCCGCCCGGCGGCCCTGCACCCTGGTCGTGTGCCGGGGCTGCTGCTGCGGCGTCGCACGCAAGCACCCCGGCTTCGACCACGCCTGGCAGCTGGAGCGGCTGCGCGCGGCCGCGGCGGCGTCGGGCGGCGGCTTCCAGGTCCGCACGACGGACTGTCTCGGCCCCTGCGACCAGGCGAACGTGATCGTCGTGCAGCCCTCGGCCGACGGACGCCGGGCGGGCGGCCGGGCCACCTGGGTCGGCTTCGCCATGGACGACGACTGCACCGAGGAGATCCTGGCATGGGCGACGGCCGGAGGCCCGGGCCTCGCGGCCCCGCCGGCCACGCTGGAGCTGCAGTTCATCAGCCCGCCCCGAGAGGGCCGCGTCCGCCGCCGCTGACGACGCCCGCCGGCGGCCCCGGTCCGCGGCCGGTCCCGGTCGGCGCGCCGCACAGTTCGCCTGGGCCGCCAGGGGCCGCACGGGCGACGGGCCGATGAACTCGTCGCCGAGCCGAGCCGACCCCGCCGACCTCCGCCGCGCTCCGCCGTCGTCCTGGACGACCCCCAACCAGTCGGCCGGGTAAGGGAGTTCGGAGATTCCGAGCTCGATGACGTAGGTTGACCGGATGGGCGCCCCGACACAACCGAAGATCGAGGAACGCACGGCGCGCAAGGGCGGGGCGGCCCGTTCCTCGGCGCTGATGGCACTGGGCACGGTCGCGTCCCGGGCGACCGGGCTGATCCGTCAGGTGCTCCAGGCCGCCGCCCTGGGCACCGGCCTGCTGGCCAGCACGTACAACACGGCCAACACCGTGCCCACCAGCCTGTACACCCTGCTGATCGGCGGCGCGCTCAACGCCGTCCTGGTACCGCAGTTGGTGCGGGCCAGGGCCACGCATGCCGACGGCGGCCGGGCGTACGAGCAGCGGCTCGTGACCCTCGTCGTGTCCGTCCTCGGCGTGGGGACCGTGCTGGCGGCGTGGGCGGCCCCGTTGATCGTCTCGCTGTACATGCGCGACACCCCGCAGACCCACGAGGCGTTCCGGCTCACCGTGGTCTTCGCCCGGTTCCTGCTCCCACAGATCTTCTTCTACGGCCTGTTCAACATCTACGGTCAAGTCCTCAACGCCCGTGAGCGGTTCGGCGCGATGATGTGGACGCCGGTCCTCAACAATGTCGTCCTGCTGGGCATGTTCGGCGCGTACCTGGGTCTGATGACCGTGCCGGAGCGGGTGGAGGACATCACCGCCGCACAGGTCCGGCTGCTGGGCGTCGGCACGACGGCCGGCGTCGCGGTGCAGGCCCTCGCGCTGGTCCCCTTCGCACGGGCCGCCGGGTTCCGGCTGCGTCCGCGGTTCGACTGGCGGGGCTCCGGCCTGGGATCCGGCGTCCACGCGGCCAAGTGGACCCTGCTGCTGGTGCTGACCAACCTCGTCTCGCTCACGGTGGTCACCAACTACGCCAACGCGGTCGACGAGAAACTGCCCCACGCCGGCGCGGGCTACACGGCCTACACGTACGCGCAGACCATCTGGATGCTGCCGCAGTCGGTGATCACCGTGTCCCTGGTGACCGCGCTGCTGCCCCGGATGAGCCGCGCCGTGGCGCAGGGGCGGATCGCGGACGTGCGGGCGGACCTGTCGCGCGGGCTGCGGGTGAGCGGGGTCGTCATCGTCCCGGCCGCGTTCCTCTTCCTCGCCCTCGGCCCGCGCATCTCCGCCCTGCTCTTCGCGCACGGCGCGGCCGACGCGGCCTCGGCACAGCCGATCGGGCACATGCTCCAGGCGTTCGGACTCGGCCTGATCCCGTTCTCCGCGCAGTACCTCCTCCTGCGGGGCTTCTACGCGTTCGAGGACACCCGCACCCCGTTCTTCATGGCGGTGTGGATGGCGACGGTGAACATCGCCCTGGCCACCGCCTGTCATCTGCTGCTGCCCGACCGCTGGTCGGTGACCGGCATGGCCGGGGCCTACACCGTGTCCTATCTGGCCGGTCTCGCCCTCACCGCCCGGGTGCTGCGCAGACGGACCGGGAGCCGGCTGGACGACGGCGCGCTGCGCCGCACCTACACCAAGCTGCTGGGCGCGGCGGGCCTGGCCGCGGCCGCCGGGTGGGCGGCCGACCGGGCCTGCGCGGCCCGGCTCGGCGACGGAACCCTCCCGAACGCCGCCGCCCTCGCCGCGGGCCTCCTCACCCTCTGCCTCGTCTACCTCGCCGTGGCACGGCTGACGAAGGTGGAGGAACTGCGCGAGCTGCGCGGGCTGCGCTGACCGTCCCGCGCATACCCGCCGCAGCCGGTCGGCGTCCAGGCGGCCCTTGTCCTTATGGGCCAGCCGGAGATCGGGCCTTCCGGGCGGCAAGCCGGCCTGGAGGCCCGCAGGCCGGGCGCCGCTCGAGCGTGTTCTGGCGGCGTGATGCAGTCACGGAGCATCGCCGGCCCCCGGGAATGGTCAAAGGCCGGTTTCGGATGTCTCCGAAACCGGCCCTGAACTGCGACTGTCTCCAGTCGGGACGACAGGATTTGAACCTGCGACCCCTTGACCCCCAGTCAAGTGCGCTACCAAGCTGCGCCACGTCCCGTTGCCCGTCTGACCTGGGGTTTCCCCTGGCCGAGCGCGCATGGAAACAATACCGCACTCGGGTCGATGGTCGCGCACCCGTTTCTCCCCGCCGCCGGGTGCCGGGACGCCGTCACTCTCCGGGGGGCCGGCCCAGTTCCGGATGCGCCTCCAGCAGATGCGGCGGGGCCGCCTGCCGCCAGGAGTCGGCGAGGATGTCGCGCAGTTCCTCCTCGTCCTCCAGGGCCGACAGCCGGGCCCGCACCCAGGCGAACTGCGCCTCGTGGTCGGCGATCCAGAACTTGCCGGGCTCGGCGAGCGCCAGTTCGTCGCGTTCCTCCTTGGGGCAGCGCACGGCCAGGGAGGTCTCTTCCTCGGGCAGCGTGGCGAACATCTTCCCCGCCACCCGGAAGGTGGGCATGCTCCAGGCGGTCTTCTCCGTGGTGTCCGGCAGGGACAGGGCGATACGGCGTACGTCTTCGGCGTCCGGCATGCTTCGCACGGTAGCGGCTGCCACTGACAGTCACTCGGCGGCGACGTGCCGGTGGTACAGGGTGGTGGGGCGGAGCGTCCCGGCCGGGCCGGCCGCGTAGCCGCGGATCACGCCTGCCCGGTCCGTCCGGCGGTGCGGTAGTGGTGTTCGGCCGGGCTGTCGGTCACGGTGCCCAGGGCGGCAGGGTGACGCCCACGGCTGCGGCCGCCCGCTGGGCCGTGGTGGGCAGGGCGCGGCGGGGACCCCGCCCGCGGGCGTCCCGGTGGACCATCAGCTGGACGAGTTCGGCGCGATGGCGGCTGTCGGGCTTGTCGGGGAAGGCCAGGCCGACGCTTCCCACGCCCCGGTGCCGTCCCGGGCCGCCCGGACGGCGGGCCGTCCCGCAGCCGCCTCCGCGGCCCGGCCGCGCCACCGGGCGACGGCCCCGGCCCGGTCGAGGGACGCGAGGAAGCCGACCGGGGCTCCTCCGCGTACCGTGTCGACCCTCCCGGCCGCACGGGCTGCTCGTCGGCGCGCACCAGCGGCGCGGGGCCGTCTCACCTCGCCGAGCAGCCGGGACATGGTCCGCCCGTCGGCGTCGCACAAGCGGTTGAGGAGCGGGCCCGTGGGACTGGTCTGCGCCCGCTCGGCGCGGGACAGGGTGGGTCGGCTGATCCCTGCGCGCGGCGCCAACTCCCCCAGCGACCGGCCGCGTTCGGCCCCGCAGATCGGTCAGGCGGGCGGCCGGACCGGCGGCCGGCCGCGCGTCGACGTCGTCCGGGGTTGTGGAAGCCTCACACCCGGGCCGCCTCGCGCAGCGACCGGAGCACCGGCCGGATCAGCGGATGCTCCTCGGAGCCCCGGCGCACGGCGGCGAAGACCCGCCGGGTGGGCGCCACACCGTCGACCGGGCGTACCACCACGCCCGTGAGGTCCATGCCGCGCAGCGCCGAACGCGGGACGAGCGCCACGCCCGCGTCCGCGGAGGCCAGGGCGACGACCGCGCGGAAGTCGTCCGAGGAGTGCTCCAGCCGGGGCTGGAAACCGGCGCTCTCGCAGGCCAGGACGACCACGTCATGGCAGGGGTTGCCGGGGTAGGGGCCGATCCAGCAGTCCTTGGCCAGCTCGGCGAGGGGGACCTCGGGAGCGTCGGCGAGGCGGTGCGTGACGGGCACCACCGCGTCGAAGGGCTCGGCGTAGAGCGGCACGTGCACGAGGCGCGGGTCGTCGGCGGCCGGGGCGCCGCGGTACTCGACCGCCACGGCGACGTCGACCTGGCGGTCGAGCACCATCGGCAGGCTGGCGTCGCCCTCGGCGTCCTGGACGCGGATCCTTATCCCCGGGGCGGTGCGGGCGAGCCGGGCCACCGCGGGGGCCACGACCAGCGCGATCCCGGTCGCGAAGGCGGCCACCGTGACCGTGCCGGCCGCGCCGGAGCTGTAGGCGGCCAGCTCGGCCTCGGCCCGCTCCAGCTGGGCGAGGACGGCGTGCGTGTGCGCGAGCAGGATCTCGCCGGCCGGAGTGAGCCGTACGCCCTTGGCGCCGCGCTCGACGAGCCGGTGGCCGGTCTCCTGCTCCAGCGCCGTCAGCTGCTGGGAGACCGCGGACGGGGTGAGGTACAGCGCGGCGGCAGCCGCCGTCACGGTGCGGTGGTCGGCCACCGCACGGAGGATGTGGAGCCGCCGCGCTTCGATCATGGGACCGATTATCGCAATATGTCCGGGCCGTTCGGACCGTCGGCGCTTCAGACCGCCGCGGGCCCCGCCTCCCCCAGTTCGGCCCGCGCCGCGACGAACGCGTCCACGGCCCGGTTCACGTCGTCCGTGGAGTGCGCGGCGGACAGCTGGACCCGGATGCGGGCCTGTCCCTGCGGCACCACCGGGTACGAGAAGCCGATCACGTACACCCCGCGTTCCAGCAGCAGCTCGGCCATCCGGCCCGCCTTCGCCGCGTCGCCGATCATCACGGGGGCGATGGCGTGGTCGCCGGGCAGGACGTCGAAGCCCTCGTCCGTCATCCGGCGGCGGAACAGGGCGGTGTTCTCGGCGAGGTGCACGCGCAGGTCGTCGGCCGACTCCAGCAGGTCGAGGACCTTGAGCGAGGCGGCCGCGATGACCGGGGCGAGGGTGTTGGAGAACAGGTACGGGCGCGAGCGCTGGCGCAGCAGGGCGACGATCTCCGCGCGTGCGGCGACATAGCCGCCGGACGCGCCGCCGAGCGCCTTGCCCAGGGTGCCGGTGATGATGTCGACGCGGTCCATCACGCCGTGCAGTTCGGGTGTGCCCCGGCCGCCGGGACCGACGAAGCCGACCGCGTGCGAGTCGTCGACCATGACCATCGCGTCGTAGCGCTCGGCGAGGTCGCAGATCTCGGCGAGGGGCGCCACGTAACCGTCCATGGAGAACACGCCGTCGGTGACGACCAGCCGACGACGGGCGTCGGACGCGTCCTTCAACTGCCGTTCCAGGTCGGCCAGATCGCGGTTGGCGTAGCGGAAGCGGCGGGCCTTGGACAGACGGATTCCGTCGATGATGGAGGCGTGGTTGAGCGCGTCGGAGATGACCGCGTCCTCGGGGCCGAGGAGCGTCTCGAAGACCCCTCCGTTGGCGTCGAAGCAGGAGGAGTACAGGATCGTGTCCTCCTGGCCGAGGAAGGCCGACAGCCGCGCCTCCAGCTCCTTGTGCACCTCCTGCGTCCCGCAGATGAAGCGCACCGACGCCATGCCGTAGCCCCAGCGGTCCAGGGCCTCGTGGGCCGCGGCGATCACCTCGGGGTGGTCGGCGAGGCCGAGGTAGTTGTTGGCGCAGAAGTTGAGGACCTCGCCCGGCCGGCCGCCGGCGGTGACGGCGACGGTGGCCGACTGCGGGCTGCCGATGACGCGCTCGGGCTTGTGCAGACCGGCGGCGCGGATCTCGTCGAGGGTGGCGCGCAGATCGTCGCGCACGGAGTCGAACATCAGGAGGCTCCTAAGAAATGCGGGAAACGCGAGAAACCGACGTGTCTTACGCGGTCCAGTCGAGGATGACCTTGCCGCCGCGGCCGCTCGCCGCGTCGGCGAAGGCCGCCTCGAAGTCGCGGTAGCCGTACCGGCCGGTGATCACGGGCGCGAGGTCGAGACCGCCCTCCAGCAGCACCGACATCGCGTACCAGGTCTCGAACATCTCCCGGCCGTAGATGCCCTTGATCGTGATCATGGAGGTGACGATCCGGGACCAGTCGACGGGGAACTCCTCGGCGGGCAGCCCCAGCATGGCGATCCGGCCGCCGTGCGTCATGTTGGCGATCATGTCGCGCATCGCCTCCGGCCTGCCGGACATCTCCAGGCCGATGTCGAAACCCTCGCGCAGTCCCAGTTCCCGCTGACCGTCGCCGATGGACGCCTGCGACACGTTCAGCGCGAGACTGGCGCCGATCTTGCGGGCCAGCTCCAGCCGCTCCTCGCTGACGTCGGTGACCATGACGTTGCGGGCCCCGGCGTGCCGGGCCACGGCGGCGGCCATCAGCCCGATCGGACCGGCGCCGGTGATCAGGACGTCCTCGCCGACGAGCGGGAAGGACAGGGCGGTGTGCACGGCGTTGCCGAACGGATCGAAGATCGCCGCGACGTCGAGGTCCACCGGGACCCGGTGCACCCACACGTTGGACGCGGGCAGGGCGACGTACTCCGCGAAGGCGCCGTCGCGGCCGACGCCGAGGCCGACGGTGGCCCGGCACAGATGGCGCCGCCCGGCGAGACAGTTGCGGCACTTCCCGCACACGAGGTGTCCCTCGCCGCTGACCCGGTCCCCCACGGCGATGTCGGGCACGTCCCGGCCGGTGTCGACGACCTCGCCGACGAACTCGTGCCCGAGCACCAGGGGCGTGCTGATCGTCTGCCGCGCCCAGCCGTCCCAGGAACGGATGTGCAGGTCGGTGCCGCAGATGCCGGTCCGGAGCACCTTGATCAGCACATCGCCGGGGCCGACGGCGGGCTCCGGGACGTCCGCGAGCCACAGCCCGGGTTCCGCCTTCTCCTTGACGAGCGCCTTCAACGCAACGGCTCCTGTGGTGAGGGCCCGGGCGCGAGCAGGCCGAAGCGCCCCGCATCCGGGAAGACGTGTGGATTCGCCGAGCAATCTGCCGCACTCGACCCGGCCGGGTCCATCGAGCTTTTCTTAAGCACCGCCACAGCTCTGCTTCACACGAGTGGTTCACCACCGGGGCGGGCTTCTCGCACACCACGCTGGGGCGTGCCACCCTGGACCGCAACCCGCACCGGGCCGACCGGCTGACCGGCCGGTCCACCCGAGCGGCCTCGCTGCGACCGACCGATGGGGAGCCCCGATGACGACAGCACGGGATCTGATGATCGTCGCGTTGGACGTGCCGCCCCTGCGCGATGTCGGGCAGGGGGATCTGTCGCTCGCCCTCGCGGGCGCGGAGGCGGTCGATCTGGTCAGGGCGGGGGCGTTCGTCCTGGACGGCGACCTCATCGTGCCCCGGCCGCCGACAAGGCCGCAGGACCCCCTTCTGGCCGAGGCCGAGTCCTCGTTCGTGCGCACGGAGCCGTACGAGTCGGTCGAGGACTGGCTGTGGCGCCGGGGCCGCGAGCTGGCGGCCGCCTACGCCGCCCGGCTGGCGGCGGACGGACTGGTCGCCCGGCCGCGCGCCCGGCTGCTCGTCGCCCGGTCCGCGCCGATGACACCCGTCGACTCGCCCGCGCATCGCCGCGCCACCGCACGCTGGGCGTCGGACGAGCCGGTCCTCGCCACGCTGGCCACGGCCCTCAGTCTGCGCGAGGAGCCGTCCGAGGGGTTCCCCGGGCCGCTGGACGAGGCGGTCGTGACGGTGCTGGCGTCGACCGGCGACGCGCTGGCCGAACTGCAGGCCGTACGGCAACGACGGTCCATCGAGGACGCGGGCTTCGACAACATGTGGCAGGCCCTCTGACGCCTCCCGGTCCGCCCGCTCGCGGTCCGGGCGCGCCCCCGCGCGCTCACGGCGCCGCCCTCTCGCGCTCCCGGCGCTGCAGCTGTCCCGCGAGATCGGCGGCCGTCGCCTTGATGGTCTCCAGGCCCGCCCTGCCCCAGGGCCGGGGCGTGAGATCGGCGACGCACACCGTGCCCAGCGCCATACCGGTCGAGTCGATGAGCGGGGCGCCGAGGTAGCTGCGGATGCCGTACTCGTCGACGACCGGGTTGCCCGCGAAGCGCGGGTAGTCGGCCACGTCCTCCAGGACCAACGCCTTGCGCCGCACCACGACGTGCGGACAGTAGCCGTACTCGCGGGGCAGCCGGCGGCCCATCTCGGGTTTGCCGCCCCGGGCGGCCCGACCGCCCTGCGGGGTGTGCAGCCCGGCGAAGAACTGCCGTTCCTCGTCGAGGAAGTTGACCATGGCGTAGGGCGCCGCGGCCACCTCGGCGAGACGGTCCGCGAAGGCGTCCAGGGCGGCCTCCGGCCATTCCCCGAGGCCGAGTCGGCGCAGCCTGCGCGCCCGGGCGGGAGCCTCCTTGTCCTCCGGCGTGAGCAGCAGACGACCGGCCGGACGCGGCGGGTCGTAGCTCATGGCCGGGCTCCGTCACTGTGGACGTACGTCATTTGCGGCTCCGGGGGCGTGGGATGCGGGCGTCACATGTGGGCGCCGCGGCTCGGCTGGGGTGCGGCCGGCGCATGGGCGATGAGGTGCTTGACGAGGGTGAGCAGGGTCTGGACGCCGGAGGCGGAGATCCGCGCGTCGCAGCGCACGACGGGGACGGACGGGTCCAGGTCGATGGCGGCGCGCACCTCCTCGGGGTCGTAGCGGTGGGATCCGTCGAATTCGTTGACGGCGATGATGAAGGCGAGTCCGCGCTCCTCGAAGAAGTCGACGGCGGCGAAGCACTCCTCCAGTCGGCGGGTGTCCGCGAGGATGACCGCGCCGAGGGCGCCCTCGGACAGCTCGTCCCACATGAACCAGAACCGCTCCTGGCCGGGGGTTCCGAACAGGTAGAGCACATGCCGGGGGTCGAGCGTGATGCGGCCGAAGTCCATGGCGACGGTCGTCTCGACCTTGTTCTCGATGCCGTCGAGGTTGTCGGTGGCGGCGCTGACGGTGGTGAGCAGCTCCTCCGTGCTGAGCGGCGCGATCTCGCTCACGGCGCCGACGAAGGTCGTCTTGCCGACCCCGAACCCGCCCGCGACCAGGATCTTCAGGGCGGTGGGAAAGGGATCCGGGCCTGTGTCGTCGTGTCCTCCATAGGCGCGGCTGTCGCCGTACCTGTCGTATGCGGCGCGGTCAGAGCTGTCGTCGTAGTCCATCGAGCACTGCCTCCAGTAGGGCCCGGTCGGTGGGGGTGTGGTGGAACTCGGGGGGCTTGGTGGTCAGCGCCCCGCAGTCGAGGAGGTCGGACAGCAGCACCTTGGTGACCGCCGCCGGCAGCTTCAGATGGGCCGCGATCTCGGCGACCGACACGGGCGCGCGGGTCAGGACGAGCGCCTGCGCGTGCTCGGGCCCGAGATACCCGAGGGGGGCCGCCCCCGTGGCTCTCACCTGCGACATGAGATCCAGGGCGACGCTGGGCCTGGTCCGGCCGTTGCTGACCGTGAACGGGCGCACCAGCCGCCCGGCCGCGTCGTCGAGCCAGGGCCCGTCGCCGGCCGCCGCCACGCTCAAGGTCCCATCACCGAGGGTTCGGCGTGCTGCCGGGGCGCGGTCATCAGATACGGCCGGACGCTCTTGACCAGCATCGACATCTCGTAGCCGAGCACGGCCGCGTCGGCCTCGCGCCCGGCGAGCACCGCGAGGCAGGTGCCGGATCCGGCGGTGGTGACGAACAGCAGCGTCGAGTCGAGTTCGACGACGACCTGCCGTACGTCCCCGCCGTCGCCGAACCGGACGCCGGCGCTGCGGCCGAGGGAGTACAGGCCGGAGGCCAGCGCGGCCATGTGGTCGGCGCTGTCGGGGTCCAGGCCGTGGACCGACTTCACGAGCCCGTCGCAGGAGAGCAGCACCGCGCTCGTGGTGTGCGGTACGCGCTGCACGAGGCCGCTCATCAGCCAGTCGAGATCGGATACCTGGCCGGTCGGCGCATCGCTCGCCATGGTGGATCGACTCCTTGGGGTACGAAGGTCTGCGGGAGCGCTGGGGGTGGGGGTGTTGATGCTCGCGGTGGTCATCCGGCCGGTGCGCTCCCGTCGTGCCGGGCGGTGGTCCGGTCGGGGCCGGGCCGGCCCCGTCCGTCGCGGGCGCCGTACGCCTCGGGCGGCGAGGCCGCGTGCCCGGGACGCGGAGCGGATATCCCGCTCCGGTGCGTCGGGCCGACGTCGCTGGACGGCGACAGGGGCGGCAGGAGCGGGACCGCTCCCGAAGGGCCGGGCGGGTTCGAGGGCGCCGACGCGGCGGGCGGGGGGAACGACGCCGGGTTCAGGGACCACGAGGACGGGGGCGACACCGGGGCCGAGGTCGGGTCCGAGGTCGGGAACGAGGGGGACGGCGGCCGCGTGGGGGCCTGCGGTTCGCCGGGCACGGGATGCGGGGACGGTTCCACTACGTCCGCCTCCAGGCTCTGCTGGGCCTCGGCCAGGCCGATGCCCCGCTGGAACGCCGCCATCAGGCCGGGGTCGTGACCCGCGGGCTGTTCGGTGTCCTGGCGCGGGGCCGGGCCGCCGCGCAGCTGGGGCACGAGGTGCTCCTGCGCCCGGCGGCGGGGCAGTTGGGGCCTGCCCATGGTTCCGCGCACCGGACCGACGCGCGGGGTGGGCGCGAGGCCCGCGTGCTCCTCGACGGCGGGGCGGTCGCCGTGCCGGATGCCGGGGGGTGCCTCGGCCGGGTTGGGCCGTGTCTCGCGCGCGCCGCGGACGGGCAGCGGCGCCGGTCGGCCGCCGTTCGCACGCTGCTCGTCCGGCGGCTGCGAACCGTGCTGGACCGGGTCAGCGGCGCCCTGCGTCCGCGAGGAGAGGGACGAGGGGACCGATGGAGGGGAGGAGGACGACGGGTGGGCGTCGGCCGCGTCCCAGGCTCGCGGCGATCCGCCCGACGGACCGGGCGACGGGAGCTGGGGCACGTGCGCGACGCCGAACGAGCGGCCCGCGCCGTCGCTGCCGTCCCGCGCGTGCGCCGGCGCCCCCTCACCGGTCGCCGCTGCCGAGGGAAGTCCCGCTCCGTCGGTGTCACCGGCCTCCTGCCGGCCGACGGGTGCGGGCAGGTCGCCCGGGAGCCGGTGCGCCGGCGCCGGGTGGTGGCCCGCGCCGGTGTGCTGCGGGAGGTGCGGGCGTGCGGGGTCGGTGGTGCGGCCGCCCTCGATCGTGGCGTGCGACCCGGTGCCGTTCGTCGGGGGGCGAGAGGCCGGCGGCAGGGTGGGCCGGCCCGGGGCCACGGCGAGCGGGCTCGGTCCGGGCACGAGGGACAGGCCGCCGCCGTCGCTGTCCGGTCCTCGGGACCCCGCCCCGGGGAGGTCGGGCGCGGAGCCCAGCAGCGCCTGCGGGACGACGAGGACGGCTTGCACGCCGCCGTAGATGTTGCTCTGCAGCCGGACCCGGATGCCGTGCCGACGGGCCAGCTGGGAGACGACGAACAGACCGATCCGGCCGTCGGCGAGAAGGCGGCCGACGTTGACCTGGTCGGGGTCGGCGAGCAGCGCGTTCATCCGGCCCGTCTCCTCGGCGGGCATGCCGAGGCCGCGGTCCTCGACCTCGACGGCGAGTCCCGAGGTGACGAGGTTGGCGCGCAGCAGCACCTGGGTGTGCGGGGCGGAGAACACCGTGGCGTTCTCGACCAGTTCGGCGAGCAGGTGGATGACGTCGGCGACGGCGTGACCGCGCAGTTCGCCGTCCACGGGCGGCACGAGCTTGACCCGCGAGTACTGCTCGACCTCGGCGATCGCGGAGCGCAGCACCTCGGTCATGGAGACCGGGTTGCTCCACTGCCGCCGTGAGACGGCGCCGCCGAGGACGGCGAGGTTCTCCGCGTGGCGGCGGATGCGGGTGGCGAGATGGTCGACGTGGAAGAGGCCCTTGAGCAGGTCCGGGTCCTCGATCTCGTTCTCCAGCTCGTCCAGGATCGAGATCTCGCGGTGCACCAGGGACTGCAGGCGCCGCGCGAGGTTGACGAACACCTCCAGCTTCTGTTCGCTGCCCGTCTGGCTGGACAGCTGTGCGGCCTGCACGACGGCGGTGACGGCCCCGTCGTGGGCGCGGGCCAGGTCGGCGGCGAGCAGCTCGAAGTCGTCGGCGTCACCGGGCGGGCCGCCGCGCGCCCGGCGCGCCGGCGGGGCCTCGCCGCGGCGCA
>NZ_MJAJ01000050.1 GCF_001746365.1 Streptomyces sp. LUP30 | reverse complement strand
GGCCCCCCTCCCCGCCGGAACCCCGGCCGCCCCCGCCGCCCCGGCCGCCGCGCCGGCCCGGCTGGAGGCGGCCTGGCTGGGCCGCGCCGTCGGCTGCCTCCTCGGCAAACCCGTCGAGAAGCTTCCCCTGGACGCCGTCCGCGCCCTCGCCCGCGCCACCGGGAACTGGCCCCTCACCGGGTACTTCACCGCCCTAGGGGTCCCCGGCCCCCTCCTCGACGCCCACCCCTGGAACCGCCGCTCGGCGAGCACCTCGCTCGCGGAGAACATCGACGGCATGCCCGAGGACGACGACCTCAACTACCCGCTGCTCAACCTGCTCCTGCTGCAACGCCACGGCAAGGACTTCACCACCGCGGACGTCGCCCGGCTCTGGCTCGACGAACTCCCGCCCGGCCGCGCCTTCACCGCCGAGCGCGTAGCCCTGCGCAACCTGCTGTGCGGCGTCGAACCCCCGCACACCGCCCGCCACCGCAACCCCTTCCGCGAGTGGATCGGCGCCCTGATCCGCGCCGACGTCCACGGCTGGACCAACCCCGGCGACCCGGCCGCCGCCGCCGAACAGGCGCACCGCGACGCCTGTCTCACCCACACCGCCAACGGCGTCTACGCGGCGATGTTCACGGCGGCCGTCATCGCCGCGGCCGCGACCGGCGACCAGGACGTCCACGCCTGTCTGCGCACCGGGCTGACCGTCGTCCCCCCGCGCTCCCGACTCTTCCGGGCCGTCGCGCACGCCGTCCGGCTCGCCGAAGAACACTCCCGCCCGGACGAGTTCGACACCGTCGTGGACGAACTCCACGCCGCGCACCGGACCTCCCACTGGGTCCACGCCGTCCCCAACACCGCCCTGATCGCCGCCGCCCTCACCCACGCGGACGGCGACTTCACCCGCTCCGTCCGCGGCGCCGTGGCCGGCGGCCTGGACACCGACTCGGCCGGCGCGACGGCCGGCGGTGTGGCCGCCCTCCTCGCCGGCGACCCCGCCGCCCTCCCCGACCACTGGACGGCCCCCCTCAAGAACCGACTGGCCACCTCGGTCGCCGACTTCAACGGCGTCGGCTTCGACACCCTGGCCCACCTGACCTGGTCCCTCACCCACCGGGAGGCTTCCCGCCCATGACCGACATCGTCGTGCTCGGCAGCACGAACACGGCCCTGGTCGCCCGCGTCGAGAAACCCCAGCAGCGCGGAGAGACCGTGCCGGCAAGGGAGTTCCGCGCCCCGCACCCCCGGCTTCGCTCGACCCGCGGGGCCCCCGCGGGCGTCGGCGCCGACCTGACGTACCGCTCCGAGACCGAGACGCAGTACGCCTCATGACCGGGACGACCCCTCCCCTGCAGGGTGTACGCGTCCTCGACCTCGCCACCCTCTTCGCCGGCCCGCTCGCCGCGACCATGCTCGGCGACTTCGGCGCGGAGGTCGTCAAGGTCGAGCACCCCGCCCAGCCCGACCCCTCCCGCGGGCACGGCCCCGCCAAGGACGGGGTGGGCCTGTGGTGGAAACTCCTCGGCCGCAACAAGCGCACCATCACCCTGAACCTGTCCAGGCCGGGCGGCCGCGCCACCCTGCTCCGGCTGGCCGCCACCGCCGACGTGATCATCGAGAACTTCCGTCCCGGCACCCTGGAGAAGTGGGACCTCGGCTGGGAGGAGCTGTCGGCGGCCAACCCCCGGCTGGTCCTCGCCCGGGTCACCGCCTTCGGCCAGTTCGGCCCCTACGCGCACCGCCCCGGCTTCGGCACCCTCGCCGAGGCGATGAGCGGGTTCGCGGCCATCACGGGAGAGCCGGACGCCTCGCCGACCCTCCCGCCGTTCGGCCTGGCCGACTCGATCGCCGGCCTGGCCACCGCCTACGCCGTCATGACGGCCCTCGCCGCCCGCGACCGCACGGGCGAGGGCCAGGTCGTCGACATGGCGATCATCGAGCCCATCCTCACCGTGCTCGGCCCCCAGCCCCTCTGGTACGACCAGCTCGGCTACGTCCAGGCCCGCACCGGCAACCGGTCCGCGAACAACGCCCCTCGCAACACCTACCGCACATCCGACGGAGGCTGGGTCGCCGTGTCGACCTCGGCTCAGTCCGTCGCGGAACGGGTGATGCGCCTGGTCGGCCGACCCGATCTGATCGACGAGCCCTGGTTCGCGACGGGCGCCGACCGTGCCGCGCACGCCGACGTCCTCGACGGGGCGGTCGGCGCCTGGATCGCCACCCGCACCCGGACCGACGTCCTCGCCGCCTTCGAGAAGGCGGAGGCGGCCGTCGCCCCGGTCCAGGACGTCCGGGACGTGATGGCCGATCCGCAGTACCAGGCCCTCGACACGATCACCGCCGTCGACGACCCGGAGCTGGGGCGCATCCGTATGCAGAACGTCCTCTTCCGCCTCTCGGCGACCCCTGGCGCGATCCGCTGGGCGGGCCGCCCGCATGGCGCCGACACGGAGACCGTCCTGACCGAGCTGGGCCTCACGGCGGCCGAGCTGAACGCCCTGCGCGCGGAGGGCGCCGTATGACAGCACCTCCTCTGACGTGGCTCTATGTGCCGGGTGACCGTCCGCAGACCGTCACCAAGGCTCTCGCCTGCGGCGCCGACGTCGTCATCGTCGACCTGGAGGACGCGGTCGCCCCGGACCGCAAGGAGTACGCCCGCGCCGCCACCGCCGAGCGCCTGCGCGAGCCCCAGCCGGTGCCCGTGCACGTGCGGGTCAACGCCCTGGACACCCCGTTCGCCGCGGCGGACCTGCGCACGCTGGCCGCCCTGCCCGGAGTCCGCGGCCTGCGCCTGCCCAAGGTGACGTCCCCGCACCAGATCACCCGCGTCGCCCGGACCACACAGCGGACCGAAGGCGGGGCCACCCCCCTCCACGCCCTCCTGGAGACGGCCCTGGGCGTCGAACACGCCTACGCCATCGCCTCCGCCCACCCCGCCGTGCGCGGCGTCGCCCTCGGCGAGGCCGACCTCCGCGCCGACCTCGGCGTCCGCGCGGACGCCGGCCTCGACTGGTGCCGCTCCCGCGTGGTCGTCGCCGCCCGGGCCGCCGGCCTGGCGCCGCCGCCGCAGTCGGTGCATCCCGACATCCGGGACCTGGACGGCCTCGCCGTCAGCTGCGCCCACGGCCGCACCCTGGGCTTCCTGGGCCGCGCGGCCATCCACCCCCGCCAGCTCCCGATCATCGAACGGGCCTACCTGCCCACCCAGCAGGAACTGGAGGACGCCGAGACGATCGTGAAGGCGGCGGCCACCGAACAGGGCGCCCAGGCCCTGCCGGACGGTCGCTTCGTGGACGCGGCCGTGGTGGCGGCCGCCCAGCGCACCCTGTCGCTGGCGGCCCGCGGCGACTGAACCCGCCCGCACACGACGAAGGCGCCCGGCAGAACCCGGGCGCCCTCGTCGTCGTACCGTCGGCCGTCAGCGCTTCTTGCCGGCCGACTCCGCTTCGTCCTTCTTCACGCCGCCCGCGGTGGCCCCGGCCTCGGCTTCGGCCTCCTGCGCGGTCTCGGCCTGCGCGTCGGCGTCGGCCTCGGCCTCTCCCTCGGCGTCGGTCCCGGCCTTCGCGCCCGAGGGCTTCGCGGCAGCGGCGGACTCGTCCTCGGAGCCGGTCTTCGCCGCGCCCTTCCCGACGCCCACGTCCGCGCTGTTCTCAGCGTTCTTCTCGGGGCTCTCGGTCTCGGCCTCGGCCTTCGGCTCGTCCTCGCCGTCGGTCTCGGCCCCGGCGGTGTCGCCGGAGGCGTCCGCGCCCGGCTCGACGACCGCCTCGCGCCCGGGCCGCTTCTTCGCCGAGATGACGATGTACGTCACCGCGAGCAGGAAGACGACCAGCGCGGTCCAGTCGTTGAGCCGCAGGCCCAGGATGTGGTGGGCGTCGTCGACCCGCATGTACTCGATCCATGCGCGGCCCACGCAGTACGCCGCCACGTACAGGGCGAACGCCCGGCCGTGGCCCAGCTTGAAGCGGCGGTCGGCCCAGATGACGAGGAGGGCGACGCCGATGCACCACAGCGACTCGTACAGGAAGGTCGGGTGGTAGTAGCCCGGTACCCGGCCGTCCGCCGACGACGTGATGTGCAGGGCCCAGGGGAGGTCGGTCTCCTTGCCGTACAGCTCCTGGTTGAACCAGTTGCCCCAGCGGCCGATCGCCTGCGCGAGGGCGATCCCGGGCGCGATGGCGTCGGCGTACGCGGGCAGCGGGATCCCCCGGCGACGGCAGCCGATCCAGGCCCCCACCGCACCGAGCGCGATCGCGCCCCAGATACCGAGGCCGCCCTCCCAGACCTTGAAGGCGTCCACCCAGTCACGGCCCGCGCTGAAGTACAGCTCGTAGTCCGTGATCACGTGGTAGAGCCGGCCGCCGACCAGCCCGAAGGGCACCGCCCAGACGGCGATGTCGGCCACCGTCCCGACCCGCCCGCCCCGGGCGACCCAGCGCCGGTTGCCGAGCCAGACCGCGACGAAGACGCCGATGATGATGCAGAACGCGTAGCCGCGCAGCGGTACGGGGCCGAGGTACAGCACCCCGTGCGACGGGCTGGGAATGTAGGCAAGTTCCATGGCAGGGTCGACGCTACCGTGCCGGGCCGGGCCGACGGCGGGCAGCCCGGCTACGGCTCCATAACGGGCGGGTGTGAAGAGGCCTTACCCCTCCCGTCACCCCTGGTCGGCCTCCTCCACCATCCGCTTCAGCTTCGCCGGTGTCATCGACTGGTCCTGGTAGATGTTCTTGCCGTTGAGCAACACGGTCGGGGTGCCGCCGAAGTGGCCGTTCTGGAAGGCCTGGTTGGACTTCACGACCCAGCTGTCGTGCGTGCCGTCCTGGACGCAGGTGCGAAAAGCGGGGGTGTCGAGCCCGTCGACCTTGCCCGCGAGCTCGATCAGTCTGCTGTTCTCGGCGTAGGCGTCCTTCGTCTCCTCCGGCTGGTTCTCGTAGAGCACGTCGTGGTACGCGGAGAACTTCCCGGCGTCCTGGGCGCAGGCCGCCGCGTTGGCCGCCCGGCGGGAGCCGCTGCCGCCCATGTTCCCGTCGATGAGGGTGGCCAGGTGGTACTCGACCTTGAGCTTTCCGGCGTTCGTCAGCCCGTGGACGGTGGGGCGGTACGCCGTCTCGAACCCCTTGCAGGCCGGGCAGCGGAAGTCCTCCCACACCGTGAGCGTGGACTTGGCGCCCTCCTTGCCGACGGGGATCGCCAGCGCGTCCTGGCCCAGGGCCCCGGAAGGCGCCACGACCGGCCCCGCCTTCTTCGCGCTGTCGTCCTTGCCGGAGTTCGCGGCGACGACGCCGATCACCGCGGCCAGGCCGAGCACACAGACCACGCTCGCGCCGACGATCAGTGTGCGCCGCCGCCGCTCGGCGGCCTTCTGCTTCTCGCGCTCCGCCGCCAGCCGTTCGCGGGCGTTGCGCTTTCCGTCACGATTCTTCTCGCTCACACCCCCAGAACGAACCGGGGAGGCGCATTGCGCCTCCCCGACCCCAGGTCCACCCGTTCGGGTGACCGACCCTCTGGTCACACCTGGCGGCGCACGCCCCTCGCCAGCTCGCCCGCGAGCGCGCGGACCGCCTCGACCCCGGCCGCGTCGTCCGGCGCGTCGAGCATCCGCTTGACGAACGCCGAGCCGACGATCACGCCGTCGGCGAAGCCGGCCACCTCGGCGGCCTGCCGGGCGTCGGAGACGCCGAGGCCGACGCAGACGGGCAGGCCGGCGCCGGTGGCCCGGGTCCGTTCCACCAGGTCGTGGGCCTGCGCGCCCACCGACTCGCGGGTGCCGGTGACGCCCATCAGCGAAGCGGCGTAGACGAAGCCGCTGCCCGCCTCGGTGATCCGCGCCAGGCGCGCGTCCTGGCTGCTCGGCGCCACGACGAAGACCGTGGCGAGACCGTGCTTGTCGGCGTGCTCCCTCCACAGCGCGGACTCCTGCACCGGCAGGTCGGGCAGGATGCAGCCCGCGCCGCCCGCTTCGGCCAGCTCGGCGGTGAACCGCTCGACGCCGTAGCGGTCGATGGGGTTCCAGTACGTCATGACCAGGATCGGCTTGCCGCTGGCCGCGAACGCCTCCCGGACCGTGCGCATGACGTCCGCGATGCGCACTCCGCCGCGCAGGGCGATGTCGTCGGCGGTCTGGATGACCGGGCCGTCCAGGACGGGGTCACTGTGCGGCAGACCGACCTCGACGACGTCCGCTCCGCCGTCCAGGACGGCCTTGATCGCCTCGATGCCGCCGTCCACGGTCGGAAAGCCGGCCGGGAGGTAGGCGATCAGCGCGGCCCGGTCCTCGGCCCTGGCGCCCGCGAGGGTGTCCGACAGCAGCTGGATGTTCCCGCTCACTTGGCGTCCCCCTCGATCTCGGCGGTGTCGGCCGCGTCGGCGGCGACCTCGGCGTCGGTGTCGTACAGGCCGAAGTAACGGGCGGCCGTGTCCATGTCCTTGTCGCCGCGACCGGAAAGGTTGACGACGATCAGCCCGTCCCTGCCCAGCTCCTTGCCGACCTCCAGGGCGCCGGCCAGCGCGTGCGCGCTCTCGATGGCCGGGATGATGCCCTCGGTGCGCGACAGCAGACGCAGCGCCTGCATGGCCGCGTCGTCGGTGACCGCGCGGTACTCGCCGCGGCCGGTGTCCTTGAGGTAGGAGTGCTCGGGGCCGATGCCCGGGTAGTCCAGGCCCGCCGAGATGGAGTAGGGCTCGGTGATCTGGCCCTCGTCGTCCTGCAGGACGTAGGAGCGCGAGCCGTGCAGGATGCCGGGCTCGCCCGCGGTGAGGGTCGCCGCGTGCTCGCCGGTCTCGATGCCGTGACCGGCCGGCTCGCAGCCGATGAGCCGGACGCCGGCGTCCGGGATGAAGGCGTGGAAGAGGCCGATGGCGTTGGAGCCGCCGCCGACGCAGGCGACGGCCGCGTCGGGCAGCCGGCCGGCGCGCTCCAGGACCTGGCGGCGCGCCTCGACGCCGATGACCCGGTGGAAGTCGCGGACCATCGCGGGGAAGGGGTGCGGCCCGGCGACCGTGCCGAACAGGTAGTGCGTGCGGTCGACGTTGGCGACCCAGTCGCGGAACGCCTCGTTGATGGCGTCCTTCAGTGTGCGGCTGCCCGACTTCACGGCCACGACCTCGGCGCCCAGCATGCGCATGCGGGCCACGTTGAGGGCCTGCCGCTCGGTGTCGATCTCGCCCATGTAGATGGTGCACTCGAGCCCGAAGAGCGCGCAGGCGGTGGCCGTGGCGACGCCGTGCTGGCCCGCGCCGGTCTCGGCGATGACGCGGGTCTTGCCCATGCGCCGGGTGAGCAGCGCCTGACCGAGCACGTTGTTGATCTTGTGGGAGCCGGTGTGGTTGAGGTCCTCACGCTTGAGGAACACCCGCGCGCCACCGGCGTGCTCGGCGAACCTCGGCACCTCGGTGAGGGAGCTGGGGCGGCCGGTGTAGTGGACGAGCAGGTCGTCGAGCTCGCGGGCGAACTCGGGGTCGTGCTTGGCCTTGTCGTACTCGACGGCGACCTCGTCCACGGCGGCGACGAGGGCCTCCGGGATGAACTTGCCGCCGAACGCGCCGAAGTAGCCGTCGGCGCTGGGCACCTGACCCTCGGGGTCGGGAATGAAGAACTCGCTGGGCATGCGGAAACCTCACGGTGAGTTAGTGGAAAACACTGATCGCCGTGGGGGCGGAGGGTTGTCGTACGGCCTCAGGCCGTGTGCGGCCGGTCGCGCTCGGACGGCGCAGCCGCATGTCGGGACACTGCCCCGCGCCCCCGGTCAGGCCATCGCATGCCGTTGACCTGTCCGGGTTCGTCACCGATGACGTAGCGCACCCGGCGACCGTGCACCCTGCGCGCCGGCGCGCGGCAACCGCGGGGACGGCAGCCACGCGCGAGGCGGGCGTAGCGGTCCACGGCGGTCACGGTGACAGTCATCGGCGTCTACCCTACCGGCCGCTCAGCCGCGGCCGTGGCGCAGTGCGGGGTGTTCGCCCGCCGCCACCAGGTCGGCGACCGCGGTCTTGGGGTCGCGGCCGGTCACCAGGGACTCGCCGACCAGGACCGCGTCGGCGCCGGCGTTGGCGTACGCGATGAGGTCGTGCGGGCCGCGCACCCCGGACTCGGCGATCTTGACGATGTGCGCCGGGATCTCGGGGGCAACCCGCTCGAAGGTGCCCCGGTCGACCTCCAGGGTCTTGAGGTTGCGCGCGTTGACGCCGATCACCTTGGCGCCCGCGTCGACCGCGCGGTCCACCTCGTCCTCGTCGTGGACCTCGACGAGGGGGGTGAGGCCGATCGACACGGCACGCTCGATCAGCGACTCCAGGGCCGACTGCTCCAGGGCGGCGACGATCAGCAGGGCGAGGTCGGCGCCGTAGGCGCGGGCCTCCCACAGCTGGTAGGAGGTGACGATGAAGTCCTTGCGCAGCACGGGGATGTCGACCCGCGCGCGGACCGCCTCGAGGTCGGCGAGCGAGCCGCCGAAGCGGCGCTGTTCGGTGAGGACGGAGATGACGGCGGCGCCGCCCGCCTCGTAGTCGGCGGCCAGGCCGGCCGGGTCGGCGATCGCGGCCAGCGCGCCCTTGGACGGGCTGGAGCGCTTGACCTCGCAGATCACCTTGACGCCGTCGCCCCGGAGCGCGGCCACACCGTCCTTGGCGGCGGGGGCCTTCGCCGCGCGCTCCTTGAGCTCGTCGAGGCTGACGCGCGCCTGCCGCTCCGCGAGGTCGGCACGGACTCCGTCGATGATCTCGTCGAGCACACTCACGCGAGCGGCCCCCTTCCGATGCCTGAGAGACGGTGGACAGTTCCAGCGACCGGTGGAGAAAAAGGTGGTCACTGCGATGGTATCCGGAGGGAGGCGCAGGCTTCGCATCCGGTTGACGGCGATCCCTCTCCCGCCCTCGGACCAGCTTCGCACGACCCGCCCGGAAGGTGCCTCCGTACTGCGCGTTCGCCCGTTGATCAAGGATGCAGCCAGCCGCCGAAGGGCAGGTTCCGGACGACGGTGAAGACCAGCAGCGAAGCGCCCAGGGTCCACAGCTGCGCCGAGGTGAGGTCGATGCGCACGGGCCGTCCGCGGGCCACGCGGACCACCCATACGGTCCACACCACCGCGAAGCCCAGATACGCGACGACGGCCATCGCGTTGTCCTGGAGGGCGGCCTGGAAGTGTCCGTGCACGAAGGCGTGCGCGCTGCGCAGGCCGCCGCAGCCGGGGCAGTACAGACCGGTGACGCGCAGCAGGGGGCAGACCGGGTAGTGGCCGGGTTCGTTGGGATCGACGGCTCCCACGTACGCGAAGGCCGCGACGACGGCCACGAGGATCCCTGCGGGCACGGCCAGCCGGCCCACGGCGGTCGGCGTCACGCGCCGGCTGTCGGCGTTCACGCCTGGCATTCTGCCCCGGAGTGGCGCCGCGCGCGTGAGGGGCGGCCGGTCCGCACCGGCCGCCCCTCACGAAGTCCTGCGGGGCTCAGCCCTCGACGCCGGCCGGCTCGGCGGTCGGCTTGGCCGTCGTCGCCGCGACCTGGTGCACGGGGTGCGTCTCCTTGGGCTGGCCCAGACCCGCGGCGCGCATGGCCGCGCCGACGACGCCGCCGAGCGCCACGATCACCATGCCGGCCCAGAAGCCGATGGGCTCAGCCATCACCATGAACACGCCCGCGACGGCGAAACCGATGAAGGCGATGGTGACGCCGGTCCAGGCGGCCGGGGTGTGTCCGTGGCTGCTGCCCGCCATGACTTGCTCCTCGTTGCTGTCTCTGTGTCCGTCCGAGCCGGACGCTCGTCGTCCATTGTCCCGTACGCGCGGGCGCGCCGGACGCGGGGGTGGGATCCCGTCGAGTCTGATTCACCACATCGGCGATCGGGACGGCGACCTGGTCAGGCCGGGTCCATACCGGTCGGGTCCTCGCCCCGGTCCAGGGCCTTCCACATCTCCTCCGGCCGCTCGGGGTCGGCGGCCCTGGCCGCCCGCCGGGGACGCGGGGCCCCGTCGCGTTCGTAGCGGCCGGACATGGCGGGCCAGCGGCGGCCGTAGCGCAGGGCGAGCAGACCGGCGAGGAGGATCAGCGCGCCGCCCACGGCAGCGGCGTAGGGCCAGGCGGTGTGGCTGAAGGAGGCGACGGCGGCCGAGGTGTCGCCGGTGGCCTTGGCGGCCTGTTCGTCGAGCGCGGAGCTGTCGCCGGCGCCGAGCAGGGCGGCGGCCATGATCCCGGCTCCGGAGAGCGCGAGCAGGGCGGAGACGGCGAGCCGGCCGGCCCTGCGGACCGCGAAGACGGCGACGAGGGCGGCCAGGCCCACTATGGCGAGCGCCGCGGGCACGCCCGTGACGTCGCTGCCGCGGGCGGTCAGGGAGAAGGGGCCGCCGGCGACCGTCGCCGTGCCCTCGGACCAGCGCTGGCGGGTGGCCAGCAGGGTCACGGCCGAGCCCAGCGCGCCGCTCAGGAGGGCGACGGCGAGGCTTCGGCGGCTCGACCGGGCGGCGGCGGTTTCGGAACGGGGAGGAGGAACAGCAGCAGTCACGTACTCCACTATCGCCTGAACCCCGGGCGAACCGGCACCCGGGGTTCACGTGAGACGCGTCCTATCGCCGCCGGACCGTCCGCGAAGCGGCCTGTCAGCCGAGCCGGTTGGCGGTGTGGACGGCGCGCAGGACGGCCGCCGCCTTGTTGCGGCACTCCTGGTCCTCGGCGACCGGGTCGGAGTCGGCGACGATGCCCGCCCCGGCCTGGACGTAGGCGGTGCCGTCGCGCAGCAGGGCGGTGCGGATGGCGATGGCGGTGTCGGAGTCGCCCGCGAAGTCCAGGTAGCCGACGCAGCCGCCGTACAGGCCGCGCCGGGAGGGCTCCAGTTCGTCGATGATCTGCAGGGCGCGCGGCTTGGGCGCGCCGGAGAGGGTGCCGGCGGGGAAGCAGGCGGTGAGGACGTCGAAGGCGGTGCGGCCCGGGGCGACCTTGCCGGTGACCGTGGAGACGATGTGCATCACGTGCGAGTACCGCTCGACGGACATGAAGTCGACGACCTCGACCGAGCCCGGCTCGCAGACCCGGCCCAGGTCGTTGCGGCCCAGGTCGACGAGCATGAGGTGCTCGGCGCGCTCCTTGGGGTCGGCGAGCAGTTCGTCGGCGAGGGCCTGGTCCTCCTGCGGGGTGGCGCCGCGGTGCCGGGTGCCGGCGATGGGGTGGACCATGGCGTGTCCGTCCTCGACCTTGACCAGGGCCTCCGGGGAGGAGCCCACGACGTCGAAGCCGTCGAAGCGGAACAGGTACATGTACGGCGAGGGGTTCGTCGCCCGCAGGACCCGGTAGACGTCCAGCGCGCTCGCGGTGCACGGCGTCTCGAAGCGCTGGGAGGGGACGACCTGGAAGGCCTCGCCGGCGCGGATGCGCTCCTTGATGTCCTCGACGGCCGCCCGGAAGTCGGGGCCGCCCCACAGGGCGGTGTACTCGGGGAGTTCGGAGGGCGGCAGCACGGCCGGGGGCTGGGCGACCGGGCGGGAGAGGTCGGCCTCCATGGCGTCGAGCCGGGCCACCGCGTCGGCGTAGGCCTCGTCGACGCCCGTGTCGAGGTCGTTGTGGTTGATCGCGTTGGCGATCAGCAGGACGGAGCCCTCCCAGTGGTCCATGACGGCGAGGTCGCTGGTCAGGAGCATGGTCAGCTCGGGGAGCCGCAGGTCGTCCCGCTCGCCGGGGCCGATCTTCTCCAGGCGGCGCACGATGTCGTAGCCGAGGTAGCCGACCATGCCGCCGGTGAAGGGCGGCATGCCCTCCTGGTGCGGGGTGTGGAGGGTCTCGATGGTGGCCCGCAGCGCGGCGAGCGGGTCGCCGTCGGCGGGGACGCCGACGGGCGGGGTGCCGAGCCAGTGGGTCCGGCCCTCGCGCGTGGTGAGCGTGGCGGCGCTGCGGACGCCCACGAAGGAGTACCGGGACCATCGAAATGCCGTGCGGCCGTTCTCCGCGGACTCCAGCAGGAAGGTGCCGGGGCGCTCGGCGGCGAGCTTGCGGTAGAGCGCGACCGGGGTGTCGCCGTCGGCGAGGAGCTTGCGGGTGACCGGAATGACGCGACGGTCGGAGGCCAGCTTGCGGAACGTCTCGAGGTCCATGGCGGCTGACCTTACTGATCCGAGGCGGGGCGGCCGGAATCGGCTGCCGCGGGGGCGTCGGCGGCGGTGGCCGTGAGGAGCACGTCGGCGTCGAAGCAGGTGCGGGCGCCGGTGTGGCAGGCGGCGCCGACCTGGTCGACCTTGACGAGCACGGTGTCCGCGTCGCAGTCGAGGGCGACGGATCTGACCCACTGGAAGTGGCCGGAGGTGTCGCCCTTCACCCAGTACTCGCGGCGGCTGCGCGACCAGTAGGTGCAGCGGCCGGTGGTGAGCGTGCGGTGCAGCGCCTCGTCGTCCATCCAGCCGAGCATGAGCACCTCACCGGTGTCGTACTGCTGGGCGATGGCGGGGACGAGTCCGTCGGCGCTGCGCTTGAGGCGCGCGGCGATCTCGGGGGCGAGACGACTGCTCGCGTGGCGGGCGGGCGGGGGCGTGCTGGTCATGGGTGCCATTGTGCCGCGCGCCACTGACAGTGACGGCGCGGTGTCCAAAGGGTGGGCAGGGGGCGGGCGCCGATGGCGCGATTCCGACGGGTGGGCGCGGCCGCGGCGTCGCCGTAGGCTGGCCGCATGTCGACTTTCGCAAAGCGTGAACGGCTTCTGCTCGCGGACCTCCTGGAAACGGCGGGTCCCGAGGCGCCGACCCTCTGCGAGGGCTGGTTGACCCGGGACCTGGCGGCGCACGTGGTGGTGCGCGAGCGCCGGCCGGACGCCGCCGGGGGCCTTCTGATCAAGCAGCTCGCGTCCCGTCTGGACAGGGCGATGGAGGAGTTCGCCGCCAAGCCGTACGAGGAGCTCCTGCAGCTGATCCGCACCGGCCCGCCGCGGTTCTCGCCGTTCCAGCTCAAGCAGCTGGACGAGGCGTCGAACACGATCGAGTTCTACGTCCACACCGAGGACGTCCGCCGCGCCCGGCCCGACTGGACCCCGCGCGCCGTCGACCCGGTCTTCCAGGACGCTCTGTGGTCCCGGCTGGAGCGCACCGCCCGGCTGATGGGCCGCGGCGCGGCGACGGGGCTGGTGCTGCGCCGCCCGGACGGCCGTACGGCGGTCGCCAAGCGAGGCACCCCGGTGGTGACGGCGACCGGGGAGCCGTCGGAGCTGCTGCTGCTCCTGTACGGCCGGCAGAGCGCCGCCGTGGTGGAGCTGGACGGCGAGAAGGAGGCGATCGACCGGCTGCACGGCGGCAAGCAGCTCGGCATCTGATCCCGTCGGTGCGGTGGGGGCGGCGTCAGCGCGGGAGTTCCGCGCGGCGCAGCGCGGGCACGCCCAGGGCGACGATCCCGCCGAGCCCGCAGACCCCGGCGCTGACCACGAACACGGGGCCGGTGCCCCAGGCGCCGACGGCGGCGGCGGACAGCGGCATGCTGAGCGGGGTGAGGCCGAGGCTGACCAGGCTGGAGACGGCGGTCACGCGGCCCAGGTACGCGGGTTCGGCCTGGGTCTGCAGCAGGGCCGCGCACACGGCGCCGCTGAGTCCGGCGAGCAGCCCGATCAGCAGGGCGGTGCCGACGGCCGCGGCGAGGGTCGGCACGTACGCGAGGGCGCCGATGGCCAGCGAGCCCGCCAGGATCGACGCGCCGGCCACCCGGCCGGCGTGCGGGAGCCGTCCCCGCAGGGTCAGCAGCAGCGAGGCGGCGCCCGCGCCGACGCCGAACCCGGACAGCACCCAGCCCATGCCGGAGGCGCCCCAGCCGCGTTCGTCGGCGAGCAGGGTCAGGCCCACGTTGAGCGGTCCGACGAAGCCGAGGTCGCCGAGGGCGATGGCCGCCGTGAGCGGGGCGAGGACCCGGTGGCGGCGGATGTGACGCAGACCGGCCACCAGATCGGCCCAGGCGGTCCGGCCGCGTGCGTCCGCGGCGTCGTCCGGCGGCAGCTCCCGCATCCGTACGCGGACCAGCAGCGGCAGGGACAGGGCTATGAGCAGACCGGCGAGCCCGAACGCGGCGGCCGCGCCGCCCACGGCAACCCCGAGCCCGCCGAGCGGCGCGCCCACGATGACCGCGAACCGGTAGGCGAGGCCGCGCATGCCCTGCACCCGGGCGAGCTGGCCGCGGTCGGTGATCCGGGCGGGCAGCGCGCCCACGGCGGGCACGAACACGGCGTCCACCGTGCCGAACACCAGGGCGAGCGCCGTGAGCGGCCACAGCCGGGGACCGGTGAGGAGCAGCAGCCCCGCCACGGCGAGCACGGCCGCGCAGCGCACCGCGTCACTGCCGATCACGACCCGGCGCGGCCCGAACCGGTCGGCGATCACTCCCCCGCCCAGCATGAGCACCGCGCGCGGCAGTGCGCTCACGGACAGCACCAGTCCCGCCTGCGCGGGGGTGCCGGCCTGGACGGCGGCCCAGGACAGGGCGACGTAGTAGACGCCGTCCCCGGCCATCGAGGAGGCGTACGCGCCCAGCCAGCGCAGGACGTTGCCGTCCCGGTGGGCGGGGCGCTCGGCGGCTCGGGCGTCGGACGTCCGGGGCAGGGTGGTCATGGCCGGGCCTCTCAGGGGCGGAACGGGAAGCCGTACAGGTGGAGGGCGACGTTCTCGCGCCCCTCGGTGTCGCCGTCGGCCTCGGCCGCGCGTCCCTTGTCGACGTATCTGGCCATCAGGGCGTGCACCTCCCGGCCCAGTTCGGCCAGTTCGGCGGAGGTCAGCCGGGAGAGGTACTCGGAATCGAACGAGGCGCTGTTCCACTCGGGGGCCCAGGAGGCCCGTTCGTCCAGGTGGCGGTGGTACAGCTCGCTGCGGTGGGCGAAGAAGAGCCGCGAGGCCGCCCGGTGCGCGGCCGCCTTCTCGGGTGCGTCGCGGAAGTCCTCGTCGTGGACGCTGATGCCGTCCGAGGCGGGCCGCCACCAGCGCTCGCGCCCGTCCGCGCTCTGCGGTTCGGCCTCTTCGATCAGTCCGTGTTCGGCGAGTTTGCGCAGGTGGTAGCTGACCAGCGAGACGGCCTCGTCGACCAGTTCGGCCAGTCGTGAGGCCGTGGCCACGCGTTCCAGGTACAGCGCCCGGTACAGGTTGAGCCGCATCGGGTGGGCGAGCGCCTTCAAGGTGCCCATGTCGGTGATCCGCCGGTTCTCCCCGCTCATGCCCTCACGGTAGAAACGAAAGAGAAGTTGCGCAATAATTTTTGTGCAATTTCCCTTTCGCATCTGGTCATGGAAGAGCCCCGACCACCAAGGCGGTCGGGGCTCGCCCCACGTCGGCGCACCCGCGCGCGTGTCACCGCACCGGATGACCCGCTTGCCGGAGCGTGTCCTTCACCTCGCCGATCCTCAGGTCGCCGAAGTGGAACACCGACGCGGCCAGCACCGCGTCCGCGCCCGCCTCGACGGCCGGCGGGAAGTCCGTGAGCCGTCCGGCGCCGCCGGAGGCGATCACCGGAACCCTGACGTGCTTGCGGACGGCGGCGATCATCTCCAGGTCGTAGCCGTCCTTCGTGCCGTCCGCGTCCATCGAGTTGAGCAGGATCTCGCCCGCGCCCAGCTCGGCCGCCCGGTGCGCCCACTCGACGGCGTCGATGCCGGTGCCCTTGCGGCCGCCGTGCGTCGTCACCTCGAAGGACCCCGACGCCGTCCGCCGGGCGTCGACCGACAGCACCAGCACCTGACTGCCGAACCGCTCGGCGATCTCCCTGATCAGCTCCGGGCGGGCGATCGCGGCGGTGTTCACGCCCACCTTGTCGGCGCCGGCCCGCAGCAGCCGGTCGACGTCCTCCGGGGCGCGCACCCCGCCGCCGACGGTCAGCGGGATGAACACCTGCTCGGCGGTGCGGCGCACCACGTCGTAGGTGGTCTCGCGGTTGCCCGAGGAGGCGGTGATGTCCAGGAACGTCAGCTCGTCGGCGCCCTCGGCGTCGTACACCTTGGCCATCTCGACGGGGTCGCCCGCGTCGCGCAGGTTCTGGAAGTTGACGCCCTTGACGACCCGGCCGGCGTCCACGTCCAGGCAGGGGATGACCCGTACGGCGAGCGTCATGCCGAGGCCCCCCTTCGGAACGCCTCGACCTCGACCTCGACCACCAGACTCGGGTCCACCAGACCGGCCACGATGAGCATGGACGCGGCGGGCCGGACGGTGTCGAAGAGCTCCTTGTGAGCGCGTCCGACGTCGTCCACGTCCCGCGCGTGGGTGAGGTACATGCGGGTGCGCACGACGTCCTCGCGCCCGAGGCCCAGCTCCGCCAGGGCCGCGAAAGCGACGTTGAAGGCGTTCAGCGTCTGGTCGTAGGGGCCGCCGCCGGCGATTTCGCCGTCCACGATCGAGGTGCAGCCGGAGACCAGCACCAGACCGCTGGGCAGCTCCACCGCGCGGGAGTATCCGAAGACGTCCTCCCAGGGCGCGCCGGTCGCGACGCGTCGCAGCTCGCTCACCGGGCCACCGCCTCCAGTGCCTCTTCCAGGGTGAACGCCTCGGCGTACAGCGCCTTGCCGACGATGGAGCCCTCGACGCCGAGCGGCACCAGCTCGGCGATGGCGCGCAGGTCGTCCAGGGACGAGACGCCGCCGGACGCCACGACCGGGCGGTCGGTCACGGCGCACACGTTGCGCAGCAGCTCCAGGTTCGGGCCCTGCAGCGTGCCGTCCTTGGCGATGTCGGTGACGACGTACCGCGCGCAGCCCTCCTTGTCGAGGCGCGCCAGCGTCTCGTAGAGGTCGCCGCCGTCGCGGGTCCAGCCGCGGCCGCGCAGGGTCGTGCCGCGGACGTCCAGGCCGACCGCGATCCTGTCGCCGTACTCGGAGATGACCTTGGCCACCCACTCGGGCGTCTCCAGGGCGGCCGTGCCCAGGTTCACGCGCGTGCAGCCGGTGGCGAGGGCGGCGGCGAGGGTGTCGTCGTCGCGGATGCCGCCGGAGAGCTCCACCTTGATGTCCATCGCGCCCGCGACCTCCGCGATCAGCGCGCGGTTGTCGCCGGTGCCGAACGCGGCGTCCAGGTCGACCAGGTGCAGCCACTCGGCGCCCGAGCGCTGCCAGGCGAGGGCGGCCTCCAGCGGGGAGCCGTAGGAGGTCTCGGTGCCCGACTCGCCGTGCACGAGACGGACGGCCTGGCCGTCGCGGACGTCGACGGCGGGGAGGAGTTCGAGCTTGCTCACAGTGTTCCGATCCAGTTGGTGAGGAGCTGGGCTCCGGCGTCGCCGGACTTCTCGGGGTGGAACTGCGTGGCCCACAGGGCGCCGTTCTCCACGGCGGCCACGAACGGCTTGCCGTGCGTCGACCAGGCCACCTTGGGAGCGCGCATCGTCGGGTTGAGCACTTCCAGGGACCAGTCCTGGACGGCGTAGGAGTGCACGAAGTAGAAGCGCGCGTCCGCGTCCAGGCCGGCGAACAGCTCGGAGCCGGCCGGGGCGTCGACGGTGTTCCAGCCCATGTGGGGCACGATCTCGGCCTGCAGCGGCTCGACCGCGCCGGGCCATTCGTCGAGGCCCTCGGTCTCCACGCCGTGCTCGATGCCGCGGGCGAAAAGGATCTGCATGCCGACGCAGATGCCCATCACCGGGCGCCCGCCGGACAGCCGGCGGCCGATGATCCAGTCGCCCCGGGCTTCCTTCAGACCCCGCATGCAGGCGGCGAAGGCGCCGACGCCCGGCACCAGCAGCCCGTCGGCGTTCATGGCCGCGTCGAAGTCACGGGTGATCTCGACGTCGGCGCCGGTGCGGGCGAGGGCTCGCTCGGCGGACCGGACGTTGCCGAAGCCGTAGTCGAAGACGACGACCTTCTTCGCGCTCTTCGCGGCGGCGCTCAATTCCACACCTCCAGCCGCACGACGCCCGCCGCGAGACACATCGCGGCGCCGATCGACAGCAGCACGATCAGGCTCCTGGGCATCTTCTGCTTGACGAAGGAGTAGACGCCTCCGGCGAGGAAGAGGCCGACGACGATGAGGACGGTGGACAGTCCGCTCATGGAGTTACAGCGCGCCCTTCGTGGAGGGGAGGATGCCGGCCGCGCGCGGGTCGCGCTCGGAGGCGTAGCGCAGCGCCCGGGCCAGCGCCTTGAACTGGCATTCCACGATGTGGTGCGCGTTGCGCCCGTAGGGCACGTGCACGTGCAGGGCGATCTGCGCCTGCGCGACGAAGGACTCCAGGATGTGCCGGGTCATCGTCGTGTCGTACTCGCCGATCATCGGCGCCATGTTCTCGGGCTCGGTGTGCACGAGGTAGGGACGGCCGGACAGGTCGACGGTCACCTGGGCGAGCGACTCGTCCAGCGGGACCGTGCAGTTGCCGAAGCGGTAGATGCCCACCTTGTCGCCGAGGGCCTGCTTGAAGGCGGCGCCGAGCGCGAGGGCGGTGTCCTCGATGGTGTGGTGGGAGTCGATGTGCAGGTCGCCGTCGGTCTTCACGGTGAGGTCGAACAGACCGTGCCGGCCGAGCTGGTCGAGCATGTGGTCGTAGAAGCCGACGCCGGTCGCGACGTCGACCTTGCCGGAGCCGTCGAGGTCGATCTCGACGAGAACCGACGTCTCCTTCGTCGTGCGCTCGATTCTGCCGACACGGCCTTCGCGAGTCATGCGCTCTGCTCCTTCTTGAATTCACGGACCGCGTCGAGGAACGCGTCGTTCTCTTCGGGGGTGCCGGCGGTCACCCGCAGCCAGCCGGGCACGCCGTTGTCCCGGACCAGGACGCCCCGGTCGAGGATCTGCTGCCAGACGGCGTGGGCGTCGTCGAACCGTCCGAACTGCACGAAGTTGGCGTCGGACGCCGTGACCTCGTAACCGGCGGCGAGCAGCTCGCTCACCAGCCGGTCGCGCTCCGACTTCAGCTGCTCCACGTACTTCAGCAGCGTCTCGGTGTGCTCCAGTGCGGCCAGCGCGGTCGCCTGGGTGACGGCCGACAGGTGGTACGGCAGCCGCACGAGCTGCACGGCGTCCACGACCGCCGGGTGCGCGGCGAGGTAGCCGAGGCGCAGTCCGGCCGCGCCGAAGGCCTTCGACATCGTCCGCGAGACGACGAGATTCGGCCGTCCTTCGAGCAGCGGCAGCAGTGACGCGCTGTGGCTGAACTCGACGTAGGCCTCGTCGACGACGACCATGGACGGCTTCGCGGCCTGGGCGGCCTCGTAGAGGGCGAGGACCGTCTCGGCGGGGACGGCGGTGCCGGTGGGGTTGTTGGGGGTGGTGACGAAGACGACGTCCGGGCGGTGCTCGGCGATGGCCTTCTCGGCCGCCGCGAGGTCGACGGTGAAGTCCTCGTTGCGGGGGCCGGAGATCCAGCCGGTCCCGGTGCCGCGCGCGATGAGCCCGTGCATCGAGTACGAGGGCTCGAAGCCGATCGCGGTGCGGCCGGGCCCGCCGAAGGTCTGCAGCAGCTGCTGGATGACCTCGTTGGAGCCGTTGGCGGCCCACACGTCGGCCGGGCCGACCGCGTGCCCCGTCGTGTCGGTGAGGTACTGCGCGAGCCGGGTGCGCAGCTCGACCGCGTCGCGGTCCGGATAGCGGTTGAGGTGGCGGGCGGCCTCGCGCACGCGCTCGGCGATCCGCTCGACCAGCGGCTCGGGCAGCGGGTAGGGGTTCTCGTTGGTGTTCAGCCGCACGGGGACGTCGAGCTGGGGCGCGCCGTAGGGGGACTTGCCGCGCAATTCGTCGCGTACGGGGAGATCGTCGATTCCGATGTTCACTGGGTCGTGGGCACCTTCCACCCGAACCTTGCCTTGATCGCCGCGCCGTGCGCCGGCAGATCCTCCGCCTCCGCCAGCGTCACCACGTGGTGGGCGACGTCGGCCAGCGCCTCGCGCGTGTAGTCGACGATGTGGACGCCCCGCAGGAAGGACTGCACTGACAGCCCGGAGGAGTGGCAGGCGCAGCCGCCCGTGGGCAGGACGTGGTTGGATCCGGCGGCGTAGTCGCCGAGGGACACCGGCGCCCAGGGGCCTACGAAGATCGCGCCCGCGTTCCTGACCCGGTCGGCCACGGCCGCGGCGTCGGCGGTCTGGATCTCCAGGTGCTCGGCGCCGTACGCGTCGACGACCCGCAGGCCCTCCTCGACGCCGTCGACGAGCACGATCGCCGACTGCCGGCCGGCGAGCGCGGGGACGATCCGGTCGTCGACGTGCCGGGTGGCCGCGACCTGCGGCTCCAGCTCCTTCTCGACGGCGTCCGCCAGTTCCTCGGAGTCGGTGACCAGGACCGCGGCGGCCAGCGGGTCGTGCTCGGCCTGGCTGATCAGGTCGGCCGCGACGTGCACGGGGTCGGCGGTGGAGTCCGCGAGGACCGCGATCTCGGTCGGGCCGGCTTCCGCGTCGATGCCGATCTTGCCGGTGAAGTAGCGCTTGGCGGCGGCCACCCAGATGTTGCCGGGGCCGGTGACCATGTTCACCGGAGCGCAGGACTCGGTGCCGTACGCGAACATGGCGACGGCGGTGGCGCCGCCGACCGCGTACACCTCGTCGACGCCCAGCAGGGCGCACGCGGCGAGGATCGTCGGGTGCGGAAGGCCGCCGAACCCGGCCTGCGGCGGCGAGGCCAGGGCGATCGACTCGACGCCCGCCTCCTGGGCCGGCACGGCGTTCATGATCACCGACGACGGGTAGACCGACCGGCCGCCGGGCGCGTACAGACCGACCCGCCCGACCGGAACCCACTTCTCGGTCACCGAGCCGCCGGGCACGACCTGGGTGGTGTGCGTCGTACGGCGCTGCTCGCGGTGGACGAGACGGGCCCGGCGGATGGACTCCTCGAGGGCCGCGCGCACGGCCGGGTCGAGCTGCTCCAGCGCGTCGGTGATCGCCCGCGCGGGCACGCGTACGGATTCCAGCCGCACGCCGTCGAACTTCTCCGCGAAGTCGATCAGGGCCGCGTCGCCCCGATGATGCACGGCCTCGCAGATCGGACGCACCTTCTCCAGGGCGGCCGAGACGTCGAAGTCGGCTCGGGGCAGCACGTCGCGCAGGGCGGGACCCTCGGGGAGGGCGTCGCCGCGCAGATCGATTCGGGAGATCACGTGGTCAATTCTCTCAGACCGGGATCGGGGGTCGTCCGCGCGTATCAATGGCTGATACAGAACATGGCCGGAAACCGGAAGATCCTCTTCGGGTCCGGCGTCCGGGGGCCGTTCACCGGGCATGAACAGCTGTGCGAAAGCAGTGAGTGAGGAGAGGGGCGCGTGGAGTGACCGAGGGGGCGGGCATCCGAACGGGAGGCGACGCCGGAGATCTGCCGGACGATCTGACCGCCGCCGAGGCCGGCATGTGGCAGGCCTTCCGCAACGGCAGCGTGTACGACCTGAGCAGCGGGGACACGGTCGTCGACGACCCGCACGGCGGGCATCCGTGGGGCGAGTCGCGCACCGTGCGGGCGCGGATCGTGGCCTGGCTGCTGCTGGCCGGGCCGCCGGCGCTGGCCGGCCGGGTGGCCTCGCTGAAGCTGGCCGGCGTGCAGATCAGCGGCTCCCTGGACCTCGCGGGCGGCACGGTGGTGCCGTACGTGGAGATGAAGCGCTGCCGCTTCGAGCGCGAGGTGCGGCTGCCGGAGGCGCGGTTCACGACTCTGCGGATGGTGGACTGCTCGGTGCCTCGGCTGGAGGCCGCGCGGCTGCACACCGAGGGCGATCTGCACCTGCCCCGCTGCCGCTTCCACAACGGCGTCCGGCTCACCGACGCGCACATCGGCACGGACCTGCTGCTCAACCAGGCGATCGTCTACCGCGACCGCACGGGCCGCTCGATCGCCGCCGACGGTATGACGGTCGGCCAGGACCTGCAGGCCGAGCTGCTGGAGTCGCACGGCGAGCTGAGTCTGCGCAGCGCCAAGATCGGGGTGTCGCTGAGCCTGCGCGGGGCGCGGCTGGCCAACCCCTACACGCGGCTGGCGCTGAACGCGCCCCAGCTCACCGTGGAGCGCTCGCTGTATCTGACCCCGGCGGGCGTCGGGGGGCAGGCGCTCAGCGGCACGACCCCCGCGCGCGGGACGCGCATCCAGCGCTTCGAGTGCCGGGGCGGGGTGCGCCTGGACGACGGCCGCTTCGGGGACGCGGTGGACCTGGAGCGGGCCCGGTTCGTCTTCACGGACGACCAGGAGCTGTCGCTGCGCCGGGTCCAGACGTCCGAACTGCGCTTCCTCGGGGAACAGCCGAGGCGCGGCAAGGTCGTGCTGTCCGGCGCGCGGGTGGTCAACCTGGTGGACCGGGCGAGCGCCTGGCCGGGTCCCGGGAGGCTGCACATGGGCGGCTTCGCGTACGAGAACCTCGTGCCGCAGGGTCCGTTCTCGCTGGCGGAGCGGCTGAGCTGGGTGGCCGCCGCGACCGCCGAGTACGCCCCGGAGCCGTACGAGCGGCTGGCGGCCGTGCTGCGGGCCGGCGGCGAGGACGAGGACGCCCGCGAGGTCCTGCTGGCCAAGCAGCGCCGTCGGCGCGAGACCCTGCCGCCGGCTGCGAAGCTCTGGGGCTACGCGCAGGACTGGACGGTCGCCTACGGGTACCGGCCGGGCCGGGCGGCGGTGTGGATGGCGGTGCTGTGGGCCGCGAGTTCGCTGGCCTTCGCGCACGCCGCGCATCCGGCGGTCGATCCCGGAGGGCATCCGCCCTGGAACCCGGCCCTGTTCGCCCTGGACCTGCTGCTGCCGGTCATCGATCTGGGGCAGGTCGGCCAGTGGCAGCTGCACGGGGGCTGGCAGTGGCTGTCGACGGCGCTGATCCTGCTGGGCTGGATCCTGGCGACGGCGGTGGCGGCGGGAGCGACGCGTCTGCTGCGCCGGAGCTGACCTCCCCCACGCCGGGGGGCGCGCCCCCGGCGGCGGCCCCGGCAGCGGCACCGGTACCCGACTCCGGGAGAGGCCCCGCCTTTTACCTTCCCTTGACCCGGCGGCGTACAACTTTCCACAGGTTGCCCGCACCCTCTGGCGCGATCTGAACCCGCGGCTTTTCAATGGTCGGCACCATGGCTCTGCTGCCCCCCTTCATCCGCGCCTCCCGGACGACCCGGTCGGCACGGTACGTCGCCCCCCACAGCGCCGCCGGGCTCCCCGCCGACGACGAGGTGCTCCTCGACGTGCCCGACGACCGGCTCGGGCCCGCGCTGGTCGCGGCCGGCCTGGGCGCCTACGCTCCCGCCGCCGCCCTTCTGCTTCGCACCCGCGAACGCGCCGAGTGGGAGTACCGCGACCGGTACGCCACCCGGCTGGCGTCCTTCGCCCGCTCCCGCCCCGAGTGGTTCGAGGACTGGCGCGCCGCCGCCCCGCGCGACCCCGACGTCCTGCTCGTCTCCGCGCAGCTCGCCGTGGCCCGCGCGTGGGACTCGCCGGCCCGGGCCGAGCTGCTGCGCGAGGTGAGCCCGCTGATCACGGCGGCCGCGCAGAGCGACGTCCGCGACCCGGTGCCGTGGCGGATCGCCCTGGACCACGCCCGCGGCACACACGCCGGCCACAAGTACTTCGGCGAGCTGTGGTCGGCCGCGGTGCGCCGCGCCCCGCACCACTACGGCTGCCATGTGGCCGCCAAGCGCTATCTGGCCGAGTCCTGGCACGGCTCCCACCGCGAGTGCTTCGACTTCGCCGACCGGGCGGCGCAGGACGCGCCGGCCGGCTCCCTCGTCCAGGCGCTGCCTGCCCGGGCGGCTTTCGCCTACCTGACCGACGGCTGCGGCCCCGAGGTGCCGCGCGAACGGCTGGACGCGGCCGCCGACCGAGCCGTCGCGCTGTCGGCCCGCTTCCCTGCCGCCGACCCGTGGCCGGCCGAGATCCGCAACGTGCTGACGTACGTCCTGGTCCGCCTGGACCGCCGTGACGAGGCCCTCGCCCAACTGCGTCTGATCGGCCCGTACGCCACGTCCTTCCCCTGGGACCGGCTGTCCGACGACCCCCTCGGCCACTTCCTGGCGGTCCGCGAGGAAGTGCGCTCGGGACCGTCCGAGGAGCCCCCCTGGCATCCGGGAAACGGGCACGGCGGACGAGCCCGCCCGCTGGACCACTAGGCTTCTGCGTCGTGACCACCGTCCGTCTGCCGCTCTTCCCCCTGAACTCGGTGTTGTTCCCGGGACTCGTACTCCCGCTCAACGTCTTCGAGGAGCGTTATCGCGCCATGATGCGCGATCTGCTGAAGACCCCCGAGGACGAATCGCGCCGCTTCGCCGTCGTCGCCATCCGCGACGGCCACGAGGTGGCGCCCAGCTCCCCGGGCCTGCCCGACCAGACGGCGCTGCCCGAACGCGGCCCCGCCGCCGGTTTCGGCGACGACCCGGTCAAGGCGTTCCACGGCGTCGGCTGCGTGGCCGACGCGGCGACGATCCGCGAGCGGACCGACGGCACCTTCGAGGTGCTGGCGACCGGCACGACCCGCGTGAAGCTCCTGTCGGTGGACGCCTCGGGCCCGTTCCTGACCGCGGAGCTGCAGGAACTGCCCGAGGACCCGGGCGACGAGGCGGGCGCCCTCGCGGAGGGCGTGCTGCGGTCGTTCCGCCAGTACCAGAAGCGGCTGGCGGGCGCCCGCGAACGCTCCCTGAGCACGGGCGCCGACCTCCCGGACGACCCGTCGGTGGTGTCGTACCTGGTGGCCGCCGCGATGATGCTGGACACCCCCAGCAAGCAGCGGCTGCTGCAGGCCCCGGACACGGCCTCCAGGCTGCGGGACGAGCTGACCCTGCTGCGCGCCGAGACCGCGATCATCCGGAACCTGCCCTCGCTGCCCGCGGCGGACCTGACCCGCGGCCCGACGAGTCTCAACTGACGTCACCGAGAAGGCCCGAATGGCGAAGAAGTCGAAGAAACAGCAGCAGTCCGGGGGCACTCCCGCGACGGTGGCCCTGACGGCGGCCGGCGTGGACTTCACGGTCCACGCCTACGACCACGATCCGGGCCACCCGTCCTACGGCGAGGAGGCGGCCCAGGCGATGGGCGTCTCCCCCGACCGGGTCTTCAAGACCCTGGTGGCGGACGTGGACGGGACCCTCACTTTGGCCGTGGTCCCGGTCGCCGGCTCCCTGGACCTGAAGGCCCTGGCGGCGGCGGTGGGCGGCAAACGCGCGGCGATGGCCGACCCCACCCTGGCCGAACGCACGACGGGTTACGTCCGGGGCGGCATCTCCCCGCTGGGCCAGCGCAAGAAGCTCCCGACGGTCCTGGACGACTCGGCGACGGCCCACGCCACGATCTGTGTCTCGGCGGGCCGCAGGGGCCTGGAGGTGGAGCTCTCCCCGACGGCTCTGGCGGAGCTCACCGGGGCGGTCCTGTCGCCCATCGGCCGGGACTGAAGATGGGCCGGGACTGAGGATCGGCCGGGACCGAGGGGCTTCGGCACGAGCACCCGCGCCCGGCCGCCTTCATGCCCTAGGCCATGGGGGCCCCGTACCCGTCCTTCGGGGTCGTCCCGTACGGCTCGAACGGCTCGGGGTCGCGGGGTCCGAACAGGGCCGTGAGGCCCAGATGCACCAGCGAGGCGGCCAGCGGCCAGGCGAGGAGCGCGCCCTTCGCCCCGAGCTTCAGCGGCGCGGAGAACGTCACCCCCTTGCCCACCGACCGCGCATGGGCGATCACGTCGGACTCGGGCCCGAGCCACACCCCCAGCCGCCAGGCGAGCAGCGATCCGAGGAACCCGCCGACCGCGAGCGCGACGACCAGCGGGACTCCCCCGCGCCGCCGCCACAGGAACACGGCGGCCGCGCTCACGGCGCCGAACGCGAGGGCCAGGAGGGTGAACGTTCCGTCCACCCCGATCGCCTGCTCGCCCTCGGTGTCCTTGAAGTAGACGACCCACTGCTCGTCCGCCAGGTCGCCGACGAGCGGCACGTTCGGGGCCAGCCACACCCACAGCAGCCCGAGCAGCGCACCGGCGACGGCCACCGCGACCCCGATCACGGCGGCTTCGCGCAGTTCGGTCTTCATCCCGGGCCCGTCCTGTCCGTACGCGACGTCGTGCGGCGCGGCGGCCGCTCCCGCGTGCCCTGCGGGCGACGGCGGCCAGACCTCGTGCGAAGACGGTTCGTGCGGCGGCGGAGGCGGAGTCAGCGGTGCGGTCACTCTGACATCGTGCCAGGCCCGCCCGAGCCGCGCGTCACCGGACGGCGGCCCGGCGGTACGCCCAGGTGGCGACGGCCAGCGAGACGACGCCCACGCCCGCGCACACGGCGAGGTCGCCGAGGACGAACGCCCAGTCGGGATCCGCCCCGAAGGTCCGGGCGAACGCCTCGACCCCGTACGTCGACGGCAGCAGGTCGCGGGCGAAGCGCACCGCCTCCGGCATCCGGTCCGGCGGCAGCACGCCCAGCAGCAGTGCGGCCGACATGCCGAGCTGGCCGAGCACCGTGGCCAGCTCCGGCCTCGGCGCGAGCAGCCCGAAGGCCGCGCCGAGCCCGGACAGGGCGGCGCCGGCCAGCGGGATCACGGCCGCGAGCACCCACAGATGGGTCAGGGGCAGCCCGAACAGCACGCACCCGAACACGGCGGTCACCAGCGTGCCGGGCACCGTGAAGGAGGCGTACGCGCCCGCCGCGCCCAGCACCACGGCCGCGGGCGGCACGGGCAGCGTCGCGTAATGGTCCAGGCCCCCGCTCGCCCGCAGCTGCCCGAAGTACTGGGCGAGCAGGTTCAGCGCGACGAACGCGACGACCAGCACCGCGGACCCCGCCACCACGGACTCCGCCTCGTGCCCTCCGTCGACCACGCCCCGCATCATGATCAGGATGCCGACGGACTGGAAGGTCGCCACGAACAGCAGCGGGATGCGCGCCACCCGGGCCCGGGACAGCTGAGCCCGGTACACGGCCGCGAGCGACGGCCACAGCCGGGCGCGCGGCGCGAGCTCGGCGGCGCCGGTGCGGGCGGTCTGCGTGACGGCCCGGGCGCCGCCCGGCAGAACCTCGGCGGGTACGACACTCACGTGGCGCTGCTCCTCTTCCCTACGGTTCTCATACCGTCCCATACGGCAGCGCCGGTCCGCCCGCTCACCCCGACGCGCCTCGCGCCCTGCGTCGCCCACGCGCTCACGCCCGCACCAGGCCCTGCCGTGCCGCCCCGCCCAGCGCCAGGTAGACGTCCTCCAGGCTCGGGGTGGCCAGGGTGAAGTCGTCCAGCGCGGCGAAGGCGGCCCCGCCGGTGACGGTGGCGACGACGGCCCGCGCCTCGTCGGGCGCCAGGCGCAGCGTCCAGCGGCGGCCGGACTCCACGGCCCGTTCCCGCAGCGCGGCGACCTCGGGCACGTCCAGCGGCGGCCGCTCGCGCCACACCAGCTCCACCCGCACCTCGCCGGCGACCTGTTCCTTGAGCCCGGAGGGGGTGTCGCAGGCGATGACGCGGCCCTGGTCGAGGACGGCGACCCGGTCCAGCACGGTCTCCGCCTCGATGACGTTGTGGGTGACGAGCAGCACGGTCGTCCCGCGTTCGGCCCGCCGGCGGTCCACGGCGGCCCACACGGCCCGGCGCGCCACCGGGTCCATTCCGGTGGTCGGCTCGTCCAGCACCAGCAGGGGCCGCTCGCCGACCAGCGCGGCGGCGAAGCAGGCGAGACGGCGCTGGCCGCCGGACAGCTTGCGCAGCGTCCGCCCCGCGAGGGGTGTGAGGCCCAGCTCGTCGAGGACGGCGTCGCGCTCCCGGCGGGCCGCGTGCACGTCGAGGCCGCGCAGCCGGCCGGTGGTCTCGGCGGCCAGCGAGACGGTGAGCTCGTCGAGGGCGGTGGACTCCTGCCCGAGGTAGGCGAGGATCCGCGCGGCCCGGTCGGGGTGGCGCACGATGTCGTGGCCGAGGATCTCCACGCTGCCCGCGTCGGGCCGCATCAGTCCGGTCATCTGGCGCACGAGGGTGGTCTTGCCGGCGCCGTTCGGCCCGAGCAGGCCGAAGATCTCACCGCGCCGGATGTCCAGCCGCACGTCGTCGGTGGCCCGCACCTCCGGGGTCGCGGGAGTGCCGCGCCGGCCCCGGACCGCGGGATAGGACTTCGTCAGCCCGCGCACGGCACACACGACCTCGTCCTCGTGCCGGACTGCCGATGCCGCGCGCGTACTCACAAGGCACGAGACTACGGGGTCGGGGACCTCCGCCCGCCGTCGGGGGCGGCCGGGACGCCCGGTTCAGTCCCCCGCCGGAGCGTGCTCGGTGGCCGTGCGGACGTCGATCTCGCGCCAGAAGCCCGCCCGGATGGCGTAGCGGTCGTGTTCGTCGATCTGGTCGTCCTTGTGGGCGAGCAGTCCGAAGCGGGCTGCGTACCTGAGCAGCTCGCCGTCGATGCGGTGCGGGATCCGCGGGTACATGCCCGACAGATTCTGCAGATGGCCCTGGTCGCCGAGGCGCCCGATCCAGCGGCGGGCGAAGACCTGGCCCACCTCGTAGGGGTCGCCGCCGACGGTGGTGATGTCCTCCTCGCGGTCGGCCCACCGCTGCTCGGCCGTGGTGACCTGCGCGAGCGTCGGCATCGAGGCGACCTCGGAGGGCTCGGGCGCGGCCCCGGGGCGGTCGACCCAGCCCTTGTCGGAGGACCAGCGCAGGGTCGCGGTGGTGGGGTGCTGGGCGGGCTGGGCGGGCTGGGCGCCGGGTGCGCGCAGGGCGGCCAGGTCCTTGGGGGTGGGCACGCCCTTGGGGGCGGGGACGCGCTCCTGTGCGCCGTGGTCGGAGCCGCCGCCCCCGGAGGGGTGCTCGGTCTCCTCGGGGGTGCGCTCGGCGGTCGGCGCGAGGCCGGAGTCGGGCAGCGGGGCGGAGAGGATGGCGGCGATCTCGGGGCGGGGGGCCGGCGGCGGCGCGCAGATCCCGCCGAGCTCCTTCGCGCGTACCGCCTTGGTGATCCAGGTGCGGTCCAGGACGCGCCGCTCGTCGGCCTCGGCGACCAGGTCCTCGGACTGGTTGTAGTCGCCGTCGGCGGCCTGTACGGCCCACAGGTGGACGGCGACGCCGTGCTCCTTGGCGGCCATCATCCCGGGCAGCAGATCGCCGTCGCCGGTGACGAGGACGACGTCGGAGCAGGCGCGGTTGCGGGCCAGCTCGGTCAGCTCGGCGTGCATGGCGGCGTCGACGCCCTTCTGGGCCCACCGCCCGTCGCTGCGGGTCAGGGCGCCCAGCCGGACGGTCACCCGGGGCATCACCCGCAGCCTGCGGTGCTCCGGCTGAGGGACGCGGTCGGGTGCGCCGTCGAACCAGTAGATGCGCAGCAGCGGGCGCTCGGTCTCGGACTCGGCCTGTTCGCGCAGGCCCTGGACGAGGGCGGCGTGGTCGACGGTGATGCGGGATCGCGAGGGCTCTCCGGCGAGGAGACTCGCGGCCGCCCCCAGCAGATACCCGGCGTCCACCAGGACGATGCAGCGGTCCACACGACTCACCCTCTTTCCGGGAGGTTTGCTTCGAGCTTCCTTCGAGTCTGCCCGACGGCGCGGAGGTTAACGGCCCGAACTCGATCTTCGGCGTGGCGTTTCGAGCACGTGCGTTCCGACAACCCCTGTTACACACGGTAATTATCCGAAATGCGTCGTAAGTCAGCCTATGTGAATCTGGTCCCGGCCCTGGCCCCTAGATCCCCCCCAGGAGGCAGAGCACCATGGCCAAGAACAAGAAGCAGGAACGTAAGCAGCCGCAGTCCGAACGTGGTCAGCAGACGGCACGGCCGTCCACGATGGAGTCGCAGGCCGAGCAGCACATCGCCCAGGTGACACCCGCCGACATGGCCCGCAAGGGCCGGCAGAAGCGCTTCGGCCACAACTGACGTCGGCACGACGGGCTGTTGCAGCCCGAGCACAGCGAGGGGCGCATCCGATGCCGGGTGCGCCCCTCATCTGCGTCGTCCCGCGATCAGCCGGCCAGGCAGGACGGGCCGAGCAGCACCTTCAGGTCGCCGAACAGGGCGGGGTCGGGCTTGACCCGGTGCCGGTCCAGACGCAGCACGGTCGTCTTCGTCGGGCCCTGGAGCCTGATCCGGACCTCGCTGTCGCCCCGGTGGTGGGTGAGGATCTCACCGAGACGGTTGATCATCGGCGGGGTGACCCGGGTGGCGGGGATGGTGAGGATCACGGGCGCGTTGGTGCCCGCGTTGGACAGGTCGGGGACCTGGAGCTCCATCGCGACCAGCCGCGGCACGTCCTCGCGCTTGTCGAGGCGGCCCTTGACGAAGACGACGGCGTCCTCGACGAGTTGGGTCGACACGAGCTGGTACGTGGCCGGGAAGAACATGCACTCGATGGAGCCCGCGAGGTCCTCCACGGTGGCGATCGCCCAGGCGTTGCCCTGCTTGGTCATCTTGCGCTGCAGGCCGGAGATGATGCCGCCGATGGTCACCACCGCGCCGTCCGCGTGCTCGCCCCCGGTGAGCTGGGCGATGCCCGCGTCGGCCTTGTCGGACAGCACGTGCTCCAGGCCGAAGAGCGGGTGGTCGGAAACGTAGAGACCGAGCATCTCCCGCTCCTGGGCGAGCAGATACGTCTTCTCCCACTCGTCGGTGGTGAACTCGACGTCGAGGCCGAAGCCGGGCTCGCTGGTGTCCTCCTCGCCCATCCCGCCGAAGAGGTCGAACTGCCCCTCGGCCTCCTTGCGCTTGACCGCGACCACGTTGTCGATCATCGGCTCGAACTGCGCGGTGAGGCCCTTGCGGGTGTGCCCCAGGGTGTCGAACGCGCCCGCCTTGATCAGCGACTCGGTGGTGCGCTTGTTGCACGCCACCGCCTCCACCTTGTCCAGGTAGTCGGGGAAGGAGGCGTACTTGCCCTTGGCCTTGCGGCTCCTGATGATCGACTCGACCACGTTGGTGCCGACGTTGCGGACGGCTTCGAGGCCGAAGAGGATCACGTCGTCGCCCTGTGCGGCGAAGTTGTGCACCGACTCGTTGACGTTCGGCGGGAGCACCTTGATGCCCATGCGCCGGCACTCGTTGAGGTAGACGGCCGACTTGTCCTTGTCGTCCTTGACCGAGGTGAGCAGTCCGGCCATGTACTCGGCGGGGTGGTTCGCCTTCAGATAGGCGGTCCAGTACGAGACCAGGCCGTACGCGGCGGAGTGCGCCTTGTTGAAGGCGTAGCCGGCGAACGGGACCAGCACGTCCCACAGGGCCTGGATCGCCTCGTCGCTGTAGCCCTTGTCCCGGGCGCCCTTCTGGAAGAGGACGAAGTTCTTCGCCAGCTCGTCGGGCTTCTTCTTGCCCATCACGCGGCGCAGGATGTCGGCCTCGCCGAGGGAGTACCCGGCGATGATCTGGGCGGCCTTCTGCACCTGCTCCTGGTAGACGATCAGGCCGTAGGTGACGGCCAGGACCTCCTGGAGGGGCTCCTCCAGCTCCTTGTGGATCGGGGTGATCTCCTGGAGCTTGTTCTTGCGCAGCGCGTAGTTGGTGTGCGAGTCCATGCCCATCGGGCCGGGACGGTAGAGCGCGGACACGGCGGAGATGTCTTCGAAGTTGTCGGGCTTCATCAGGCGCAGCAGCGAGCGCATGGGGCCGCCGTCGAACTGGAAGACGCCGAGGGTGTCACCGCGCTGGAGCAGTTCGAAGGTCTTCGGATCGTCGAGCGGCAGCGCCAGCAGGTCGAGGTCGATGCCCTTGTTGGACTTCACCATCTTGACGGCGTCGTCCATGATCGTCAGGTTGCGCAGGCCGAGGAAGTCCATCTTCAGCAGGCCGAGCGACTCGCACTGCGGGTAGTCCCACTGCGTGATGGTCACGCCGTCGGTGTGCCGCACCCAGATGGGGGCGTGGTCGACGATGGGCTCGCTGGACATGATCACGCCGGCCGCGTGCACGCCCATCTGCCGGACCAGGCCCTCGACGCCCTTGGCGGTGTCGATGACCTTCTTGACGTCCGGCTCGTTCTCGTACATCGCGCGGATCTCGCCCGCCTCGCTGTAGCGCGGGTGCGAGGGGTCGGTGATGCCGTTGAGGTCGATGCCCTTGCCCAGGACGTCGGCGGGCATGGCCTTGGTGAGGCGGTCGCCCATCGCGTACGGGTAGCCCAGCACGCGCGCGGAGTCCTTGATGGCGTTCTTCGCCTTGATCTTGCCGTAGGTGCCGATCATGGCGACCTTGTCGGCGCCGTACTTCTCGGTCACGTAGCGGATCACCTCGACGCGCCTGCGCTCGTCGAAGTCGATGTCGACGTCGGGCATGGAGACGCGCTCGGGGTTGAGGAACCGCTCGAAGATCAGGCCGTGCGGGATCGGGTCGAGGTCGGTGATGCCCATCGCGTAGGCGACGATCGAGCCGGCGGCCGAGCCACGCCCCGGACCGACCGCGATGCCCTGGTTCTTCGCCCACATGATGAAGTCGGCGACGACGAGGAAGTAGCCCGGGAACCCCATCTGGATGATGACGTCCATCTCGTACTCGACCTGCTTCTGCCGGTCGTCGGGGACGCCGCCCGGGAAGCGGCGCTCCATGCCCCGGCGGACCTCCTCCTTGAACCAGGTGACCTCGGTGAAGCCGTCGGGGATGTCGAACTTCGGCATGAGGTTCTTCGCCTCGAACATGCCGGTGGTGTCGATCTGCTCGGCCACCAGGAGGGTGTTGGCGCAGCCCTCCTGCCAGGCGTCCGAGGAGTCGATGGCGTACATCTCGTCCGTGGACTTCAGGTAGTAGCCGGTGCCGTCGAAGCGGAAGCGGTCCGGGTCGGAGAGGTTCTTGCCGGTCTGGATGCACAGCAGCGCGTCGTGCGCGGTCGCCTCGTGCGCGTACGTGTAGTGCGAGTCGTTCGTCACCAGCGGCGGGATGCCGAGTTTCCTGCCGATCTCCAGCAGGCCGTCGCGGACCCGGTGCTCGATGTCGATGCCGTGGTCCATCAGCTCCAGGAAGTAGCGGTCCTTGCCGAAGATGTCCTGGTACTCGGCGGCCGACTTCAGGGCCTCGTCGAACTGGCCGAGGCGCAGCCGGGTCTGGAGTTCGCCGGACGGGCAGCCGGTGGAGGCGATGAGCCCCTCGGACCACTGGGAGATGGTCTCCTTGTCCATCCGGGGCCACTTCTGCAGCCAGCCCTCGGCGTACGCGTCCGAGGAGAGCTTGAAGAGGTTGTGCAGACCCGTCGCGTTCGCCGCCCAGATCGTCTTGTGGGTGTAACCGCCGGAACCGGAGACGTCGTCGCGCTTCTGGTGCGGCTGGCCCCACTGGATCTTGCGCTTGTTGCGCCGCGACTCGGGGGCGACGTACGCCTCGATCCCGATGATCGGGGTGACGCCCGCCTTCTTCGCGGTGTGGAAGAAGTCGTAGGCCCCGTGCAGGTTGCCGTGGTCGGACATGGCGATATGGGTCATGCCCATCTCGTTGCACGCCTGGAACATGTCCTTCAGCCGCGCGGCACCGTCCAGCAGCGAGTACTGGGTGTGGACGTGCAGGTGCGTGAACGGCGGCTTTGACACGGCTGCGGCCTCCAGGGAAACAAGGGTCGACGGGCGTCCCACGGGTTGCGGACGGTCCGGGGGACAGCGTCGAAGTCTATGCCTCGGCACTGACACTCCGGGGGCTCCCCCGCGTACCTTCACAGCGAGGGGCACGGGCACTTTCGCACGGCTCCGCCCGTTGGAGACGACAGAAACGCTGTCGTACACGTCATGCACCAGGAGGCACCCAGCGATGTCGGTTCCGCAGCTCGACGACGAGCACCGCGGCGAGCAGATCCTCGCCGTCTTCGACACCGCGTTCGGCGAGCTCCTGGCCGCCGACCCGGCCGCGTTCCGAGTGAAGTTCCGGAAGATGGCGGCCTCGGCGTTCGCGTTCTACCGGGGCACGGCGGGCCTCTTCTACCACGATCTCACCGCCAACGACGGCTTCGGCTCCAAGCGGGGCGGCCCGTTCCTGGACGACCGCACCTCGCGCGTGTGGATCCACGGCGACCTGCACGCGGAGAACTTCGGCACGTACATGGACGCCACGGGCCGGCTGATCTTCAACGTCAACGACTTCGACGAGGCCTACGTCGGCCCCTTCACCTGGGACCTCAAGCGCCTGTCCGCCTCGCTCGCCCTGATCGGGTACGCGAAGGCGCTCTCCGACGACCAGATCACCGAGCTGGTGGAGGTCTACGCGGGCGCCTACCGCGAGCGCGTCCACGCCCTGGCGACCGGCGCCAAGAGCGACGAGGTGCCCCCGTTCACCCTGGACACCGCCCAGGGCCCGCTGCTGGACGCACTGCGCGACGCCCGCTCGCTGACCCGCTTCGGGCTGCTGGACTCGATGACCGAGATCCGCGACTTCGAGCGCCGCTTCGCACCGGGCGGCGGCTCCATCGAGCTGGACGCGGCGACCCGCTACAAGGTCCTGGCGGCCTTCGACGGCTATCTGGAGACGCTGCCGGAGTCCTCGCTGACCCGCCCGGACTCCTACCGCGTGAAGGACGTCGTCGGCCGCCGCGGCATCGGCATCGGCTCGGCGGGCCTGCCGTCGTACAACATCCTCCTGGAGGGCAACAGCGACGCCCTGGAGAACGACGTGGTGATCTACATCAAGCAGGCCCAGACCCCGGCGGTCTCCCGGCACGTCACCGACCCGGCGATCCGCGGCTACTTCCAGCACGAGGGCCACCGCACGGTGATCTCCCAGCGCGCCCTGCAGGCGCACGCCGACCCGTGGCTGGGCTGGACCGAGCTGGACGGCGCGGGACAGCTGGTCGCCGAGGTCTCGCCCTACGCGGTCGACCTGAACTGGGGCGACATCGACGACCCGGAGGAGATCGCGGGCGTCGTCGCCGACCTGGGCCGGGCCACGGCCACCATGCACGCGGCCGCGGACGACCAGTCCGGCGAGTCGCTGGTGCCGTTCTCCACGGAGCGGGCCATCGACGCCGCCATCGCGGCCGACGAGGACGGCTTCGCGCCGCTGCTGGTCGACTTCGCGCACGCCTACGGCGCCCGCGCGCGTGCCGACCACCAGATCTTCGTCGACCTGTTCCGCAACGGCCGGATTCCAGGTCTCTAACAGTCCGCTGCTCACAGGGAGCCTTTAGCGGTCTCCTACAGGAGCACGTGGCACACTCTCCTCCGCTATGGACATATCCGGGACCCGCCTCAGAGCCGTACGCGCGGCGCTGTTCACGGCCTTCGTCGTGACGCTCAGCAGCGCGTCGCACGTGCTGCTGTCGCGGGTCCCGCTGCCGCTCAACACGGTGGCCGCCGTCGCGGCCGCCGTGTTCGCCCTCGCGTACGCCCTCGCCGGCCGCGAGCGGGGCTTCGGGCGGATCGCCGCCCTGCTGATCCCGCTGGAGCTGGCCGCCGACACCGTCTTCACCACCGGGCAGCACGTCTGCTACGGCCGGGCGGGCGGCCCGGTCGCCGGCCCGCTGGCCTCGGTCGGCTGGAACGTCCTGTGCGGCGACGGGACGCCGTTCGGCACCCCGCTGGCCCAGGTCACCGGCACCGACCCGGACCGGCTCGGCGGTCTGCTCGCCCACGCCGATCCGGCCACCGCCTGGCTGCTGCTCGCCGCGCACGTCTGCGTCGGTCTGCTCGCCGCCGCCTGGCTGCGCCGGGGCGAGCGGGCACTGGCCCAGCTGCTGCGCGCGGCCACCGCGAACACCTTCCGGCCGCTGCTGCTGGCCGTCGCCGCGGTGAGCGTACGACGCGCCCCGGAGGCCCGCCGTCTGCCACGCCCCGCGCCCCGCACGGCCACCGTCCGCGAGCGGATCCTCGTGCACTCCCTGGGACGGCGTGGCCCGCCGTGCCCGGCCGCCGCGGTCTGACCGGCCCGGCTCCGCCGAGCACGACCCGGCTCCAGTCCCTGCACCACCCCCACGAAACTTCCGCGTACCCACGGGTGCGCGTCCCTTTGGAGAAACCATGAGCAAGCGGAACAGCGCCGCGTCGAAGACGGCGGCCCGGGAGCGGCTGCGCATCGAACGCGAGCGGGAGGCCAAGCGGGCCAAGGTCAGGCGGCAGATCATCGTCGCCTGCTCGGCGGTCGCCGTGCTGGCCGTGGCCGGCGGCATAGGCTACGCCGTCGTCCAGGCCAACAAGCCGAGCTACTGGGAGGACGCGGCGAAGGCCAAGCTGGTCGCGCCGGCCAACACCAGCGGCAAGGACGGCACGACCGTCGTCATGGGCAAGGCGAGCGCCAAGAAGACCCTCGTGATGTACGAGGACCCGCGCTGCCCCATCTGCGCCCAGTTCGAGCAGACCGTCGGCCCGACGGTGAAGAGCGACCTCGACGCCGGCAAGTTCAAGATCCAGTACGTCGGCGCGACCTTCCTCGACCGCAGTCTGACCGGCGAGGGGTCCAAGAACGCGCTGAGCGCCCTGGGCGCGGCGCTGAACGTCAGCCCCGAGGCGTTCCTCGAGTACAAGACCGCGCTGTACTCGGCGAAGTACCACCCGGAGGAGACCAAGGACGAGTTCAAGGACGACTCCTACCTGATCAAGGTGGCCGACACGGTCTCGGCTCTGAAGGGCAACGCGAAGTTCCAGAAGGCGGTCAAGGACGGCACCTACGACCGCTGGGCCCTGGAGATGTCCAAGACCTTCGACAGCAGCGGCGTCTCGGGCACCCCGACCCTGAAGATGGACGGCAAGACGCTGACCGACTCCGGCGGCAAGGCCGCCCCGATGACGGTCGCCGACTTCAACACGGCGCTCAACGCGGCCCTCAAGGGCTGAGCCGCTCCTGAGCGGCGGTTGATCCGACGCTCCGCGGAAGAGCGGGCGAACATTTGGGAGTTCGCCCGCTCTTGTGTCGTACCGGTCAGTAATCTGATCGGCCGTGACCAGTAGACACAGAACATCCGAGAGCGCCGACACCACGTCTCAGCGCCCCGAACCGCTGTCCCCGCGCCGCCGTACGGTCGTCAAGGCGGCTGCCGCCACCGCCGTGCTGGCCGGCCCGCTGCTCGCCGCGCTGCCCGCCCGCGCCGCCGAGGCCCCCGTCTTCCTGCACGGCCTCGCCTCCGGGGATCCGCTGCCCGACGGCGTCCTGCTGTGGACCCGGGTGACGCCCACCCCCGAGGCGATACCGGGCTCCGGCCTCGGCCCGGACACCGAGGTGAGCTGGATCGTCGCCCGGGACAAGGCGCTGACGGACGTCGTCGCCAAGGGGACGACCACCGCGACCGCCGCATCCGACCACACCGTCAAGGCCGACATCCGCGGCCTCGCGCCCGCCACCGACTACTGGTTCCGCTTCTCGGCCGGCGACGTCGACTCCCCGGTGGCGCGCACCCGCACCGCGCCGGCGGCGGACGCGACGGTGAGCGGCCTGCGCTTCGGCGTGGTCTCCTGCGCCAACTGGGAGGCCGGCTACTTCTCCTCCTACCGCCACCTCGCGGCCCGGGGCGACCTGGACGCCTGGCTGCACCTCGGCGACTACATCTACGAGTACGGCACCGGCCAGTACGGCACGCGCGGCACCGTCGTACGGCAGACCGCGCCCACCCACGAGATCCTCACGCTCGCCGACTACCGCACCCGGCACGGCAAGTACAAGACCGACCCGGACCTTCAGGCGCTGCACACCAAGGCGCCGGTCATCGCGATCTGGGACGACCACGAGTTCGCCAACGACTCCTGGTCGGGCGGCGCCGAGAACCACACCGAGGGCGCCGAGGGCGCCTGGTCGGCCCGTCAGGCGGCCGCCAAACAGGCCTACTTCGAGTGGATGCCGGTCCGCCCGGCGATCGCCGGCACCACCTACCGCCGACTGCGCTTCGGCAGGCTCGCGGACCTCTCCCTGCTGGATCTGCGGTCCTTCCGCTCCCAGCAGGTCGCCGTCGGCAAGGGCGCCGTGGACGACCCGGACCGCACGATCACCGGCCGCGCCCAACTGGACTGGCTGAAGGCCGGACTGAAGGCGTCCGACACCGCCTGGCGGCTGGTCGGCAACTCGGTGATGATCTCGCCGTTCGTGATCGGCTCGCTCTCCGCGGACCTGTTCAAGCCGCTGGCCAAACTGCTCGGCCTGCCGGAGGACGGCCTCGGCCTCAACACCGACCAGTGGGACGGCTACACCGACGACCGCCGTGAACTCCTCGCCCACCTGCGCTCGAACGCCATCCGCAACACGGTCTTCCTGACCGGTGACATCCACATGGCGTGGGCCAACGACGTGCCGGTGGACGCGGGGACCTACCCCCTGTCGGCGTCGGCCGCCACGGAGTTCGTGGTCACCTCGGTGACCTCCGACAACCTCGACGACATCGTGAAGGTCCCCGAGGGGAGCCTCACAGCGGTCGCCTCCCCGGTCATCAGGGCCGCCAACCGGCATGTGCACTTCGTGGACACCGACCGGCACGGCTACGGCGTCCTGGACATCACCGCCGAGCGCGCGCAGATGGACTACTACGTCGTGTCGGACAGGACGAGCCCCTCCGCGACCTCCTCCTGGTCCCGCTCGTACCGCACGCGCAGCGGCACGCAGAAGGTGGAGCGCACGTACGACCCGGTGTAACCGCCGACCGGGCCGGCCGAGGGTGATCCTGCCGCGCGGCTCCCGGTCACTCCCGGTCACTCCCGGTCAGAGGGTCTCGAGGAAGCCGAGCGCCACCCGCCAGGTGGCCTCGGCGGCCTCCTCGTCGTAGTCGGGCAGGTCGGGGTCGGTGTACAGGTGCCCGGCGCCCGCGTACCGGTAGATCTCCACGTCGGCGCCGGCTCTGCCCATCTGCAGGTACCAGGCGCTCAGCCAGTCGTCGGTCTCGAACGGGTCCGGCTCGGCCACGTGCAGCTGCACCGGCAGGTCGTCCACCGTGACGTTCGGCGCGAGGTCCGAGGTGCCGTGCAGAAGCAGCAGGCCGCGCGCCCTGGCGTCGCCGAGGGCGAGGGTCTGCGCGACGGAGGCGCCGAGCGAGAACCCGGCGTAGACCAGCCCCCGCTCCGAGTAGGGGGCGGCGGCCAGGACCGCTCTCCTGAGCAGGTCGTCCTTGCCGATCTCCTCCTTGTACGCCATGCCCTCCTCGACCGTGTCGAACGTGCGCCCGTCGAAGAGGTCGGGGGTGTCGACCTCGTGTCCGGCGGCGCGCAGCCGGTCCGCCGCGGCACGCACCGCGGGCCGCAGTCCGTAGGTCGAATGGAAGAGCATGATGTTCATGCGCCCATGGTGCCAGCCTGCACCGACAGCGCCGTGCGTGCGCCTCCTCACAGAAGTAGCAGGTTCAAGGTCGCGTGGACCCGGTTACGTTCGAAGGCATGGAGAACCTGCTCCGCCCCGTGATCGTGGTGGGCGGATCGGTGGTGCTGACCTTCCTCATCGGCTGGGCCACCGACCGTCTGCTGTGCAAGGCCGACCAACGGCACCCCGAGACGTCTCTCTGGGGCCTGCTGCGCCGTGGTCGCATCCCGTATCAGCTGGTGCTGTGCGCGGCGATGCTGAGAGGCTCCTACGACCAGGCGCAAATGCTGCAGGACCACAAGACCGGCATCGGCCGCACCCTCACCCTGGTGCTGATCGGCTCGGCGGCCTGGCTGGTGATCCGGATCGCCGGAGCGATCGTCGAGACGTCGTACTCGCACTACGCGCGGATGCACCGCGACGCGGCCAGGGTCCGCCGGGTGCGGACCCAGGTGTCGCTGATCATGCGGGTCGTCTCGGCCGTCGTGGGCGTGGTCGCGGCCGCCGCGATGCTGCTCACATTCCCTGCGATGCGCGCGGCGGGCGCCTCCCTGCTGGCTTCCGCCGGGATCCTCGGCATCGTCGCCGGTGTGGCCGCCCAGTCCACGCTGAGCAACCTGTTCGCCGGCCTGCAGATCGCGTTCGGCGACATGGTGCGCATCGGCGACACGGTGGTGGTGGACGGCGAGTGGGGCACGGTCGAGGAGATCACCCTGACCTTCCTGACCGTACGCACCTGGGACGAGCGCCGCATCACGATGCCCGTGTCGTACTTCACCTCGAAGCCGTTCGAGAACTGGTCGCGCGGCACCCCGCAGATGACCGGCATCGTCTACTGGCACGTCGACCACGCGGCGCCGGTGGAGGCGATGCGCGAGAAGCTGCGCGACATCCTGCGCGAGTGCCCGGCCTGGGACGGCCGCGCCTGCGGTCTGGACGTCACGGACACCACGCCCAACACCATGCAGGTGCGGGCGCTGGTCACGGCCAAGGACGCCGACGACATCTGGACGGTGCGGGTCAAGGTCCGCGAGGAGATGATCCGCTGGCTGTGGAAGGAGCACCCGTACGCTCTGCCGCGGGTCAACACCGCGCACGCAGCCCTGCCTCCGGGCCGGCTGCCGGCCCAGAGCTCCTCCCCCGACGGTGCGGCCCGCCCCGCCGCCGAATCGCAGCGCACGGGCCGCTGAGCATCGGTTGCCCCCCTCGGCGCCCACGTCGGCCTGGACGGCCTGGACGGCCTGCGAGGTGACGTGTCCGGCCTGCCGGGGAGGCGAGCCGGTGCAGTGTGGCGGCTCGATCGCCGCCCCGAAGAACCCGGTGTCCTCGGCATACCCGGGGGCGACGACGTTCGCGGTGATCCCCCGCGGGCCCGGGGCACGGGCGAGGTCGCGGGCGTGTCGGGTGCAGCGCGGCCCAGGCGCCGCCGTACGCCCCGCTGCCCGATCCCCGGTAGGCGCCGATCGAGCTGACGAACAGCACCCGTCCGCCGGGCGAGGCGAGCCGGTCCTGTGAAACTCCCGGCCGCCCACGGACCGTCCGCCTCAGCGCAGGCTGCGCACGTCCAGATGCCGCAGCACCCGGTCCACGATCTCGGGGTCGGCGCCCGCCTCGCTGCGCGCCGCCACCACCTCGTGCCGTGCCGCGCTCAGCATCTCGTTCTGGATACGCCGCACCCGCTTGAGGCGGCGCACCCGCTGCTCGTGCCCCTCGCGCCGCTCGTCCTCCCCGACGTCCGGGCTGATGCGCAGCCCGATGTCGAAGGCGCGCCGCAGCATCTGCTCGGAGAGCTCCTCCGAGAGGTCCTCCTCGGACTCGATCTCGCGCAGCCGCCGCTTCGCCGCCTTCGCGGCCCGCACCGCCAGTTCCTTCTCGAACGCCTTCTCCCGGTCGGTGTCCGACTGCACGTCGAGCCGCTTCACCAGCCACGGCAGGGTGAGCCCCTGCAGCACCAGCGTCGCCATGATCACGCCGAACGCGATGAAGATGATCTCGTCCCGGTCGGGGAAGGGGCCCCCGTCGTCGGTCTTCAGCGGGACGGCCAGCGCCAAGGCCACCGAGGCCACCCCGCGCATCCCCGCCCACCACATGACGGTGGTCTCCCGCCAGTTCGTCGGGATGTCCTCCAGGTGGTCCTTCCGGGCGTGCAGCCGTTGCGTCAGCCAGGTCGCCGGCATCAGCCACAGCAGCCGGACGACGACGACCACCGCCACGATCACGCCCGCCCACCCGAGCATCTCCCCCCACCGTCCGGAGGCGGTGCGGAGCGCGTTGTGCAGCTCCAGACCGATCAGTCCGAAGGCGACGCCCGTGACGAGGGTGTCGATGATGTCCCAGAACGTGTGGCCGGCCAGCCGGGTCAGCACGTCGTCGGGGTCGGTGGCGTACTCGGAGAGGAACAACGCGGTGGTCAGCACGGCCAGCACCCCGGACCCGTGGAACTCCTCCGCCAGCACGTACGAGGCGTACGGCACCAGCAGCGTCAGTCCGATCTGCAGCGTGGTGTCCCCGAGGACGTCCAGCAGCCGGTTCGCGCCCCACCCGAGTGCGACGCCCACGGCCACCGCCACCACGGCGGACAGCACCAGGTCGAGACCGGCCCGCCACGGCGAGAACGCCCCGCTCACGGCCGCCGCGATCGCGACGTGGTAGAGCACGATGGCCGTGACGTCGTTGAACAGTCCCTCGCCCTCCAGGATGGACACCAGCCGGCGGGGCAGGCCGAGCTGCCCGGCCACGGCGGTCGCCGCCACGGGGTCGGGCGGCGCGACGAGCGCCCCCAGCGCGACGGCGGCGGCGACCGGCAGGCCCGGCACGATCGAGTGGGCCACAGCGGCCACGCAGATCGTCGTGACGAAGACCAGCGCCACGGCGAGCAGGAAGATGGGCCGCACGTTCGCCGCGAACTGCCGCCACGAGGTCCGCCGCACCGCCGCGTACAGCAGCGGCGGCAGCAGGAGGGGCAGGATCAGGTCGGGCGGGATGTCCACGTTGGGCACGAAGTCGAGCACCGCGAGGAGGATGCCGAGCAGGGTCATCAGCACCGGCGCGGGCAATCCCAGCCGGTCCCCCACGGGGACGCTCACCACGGCCCCGAGCAACAGGACGAACAACAGGGCCAACTGGTCCACGGTCAGCGCTCCGGGTCTAGACGATCAAGAACATCCGGACCCCCAGCGTCGCACGCCCGCCGTCCCCTACAGCGAACGCCGCATGGACCGGTGCGGAATGCCCGCCTCCAGGTCCTCCGGCCCGTAGGGCGTGTACCCCAGCCGTTCGTAGAATCCCAGCGCCTGCGTCTGTGCGTGCAGGTCCACCGCCGCGAGTCCCCGCGCGCGTGCGGCCTCCTCGATGCCCCGCACCAGGGCGACGCCGACGCCCAGCCCGCGCGCCTCACGGGTCACGGCGAGCCGTCCGAGCGAGCCCACCGACGGATCGCCGGTCCGGGCCGCTGCCGCCTCGCCGTACAGCAGCCGCCCGGCGCCGAGCGGCCGTCCGTCCTCGCCGACCGCCAGCAGGTGCACGGCGACGGCGTCGTACTCGTCGTGCTCCAGGTCCTCGGGCACACCCTGCTCGCCGACGAAGACCTCCTTGCGGACGGCGAAGCACGCCTCCCGGTCGAGCAGGTCCTCGGCGACGCGCACCACGTAGGCCCGCGTGCCGCTCATCCGTAGGTTTCCTCGCGGACCTGGTCGAGAGCCTTGGCCAGGTCCTCGGGGTAGTCGCTGGCGAACTCCGCCCACTGTCCGTCCCCGGGGTGCTCGAAGCCCAGTCGTACGGCGTGCAGCCACTGCCGGGTCAGCCCGAGCCGCTTGGCGAGGGTGGGGTCGGCGCCGTACGTCAGGTCGCCGACGCAGGGGTGACGGTGGGCGGCCATGTGCACACGGATCTGGTGCGTGCGGCCCGTCTCCAGCTTCACGTCCAGCAGGGAGGCCGCGCGGAAGGCCTCGATCAGGTCGTAGTGCGTGACGGACGGCTTGCCCTCGGCGGTGACCGCCCACTTGTAGTCGTGCTGGGGGTGGCGGCCGATGGGGGCGTCGATGGTGCCGCTGGTCGGGTCGGGGTGGCCCTGGACGAGCGTGTGGTAGCGCTTGTCGACCGTGCGCTCCTTGAACTGGCGCTTCAGCGACGTGTACGCCCGCTCCGACTTGGCGACGACCATCAGACCGGACGTGCCGACGTCGAGCCGGTGCACGATGCCCTGGCGCTCGGCCGCGCCGGAGGTGGAGATCCGGTAGCCGGCGGCGGCCAGTCCGCCGATCACCGTCGGCCCGCTCCAGCCGGGAGACGGGTGCGCGGCCACGCCGACCGGCTTGACGATGACGACCACGTCGTCGTCGTCATGGACGATCTCCATGCCCTCGACCGGCTCGGCGACGATCTGCACCGGCGCCGGGGCCTGTGGCATCTCGACCTCCAGCCAGGCGCCGCCGCTGACCCGTTCGGACTTGCCGACCACCGAGCCGTCGACCATGACCTTCCCCGCCGCGGCCAGCTCGGCGGCCTTCGTACGGGAGAAGCCGAACATGCGGGAGATGGCGGCGTCGACGCGCTCGCCCTCCAGGCCGTCCGGCACGGGCAGGGTACGGATCTCGGGAATCGTGCTCACCCGTCGAGTATGCAGGACGGGCACGACACCGCCGTACGGGCCTGTGGACGAGCGCCCCGGATCCCGGGCGGATCCAGGTCGCCGCCGGGCGGTCTCAGTCCTTGTGGACGGTCCCGTCCGGGTCCAGTCCCCGGAAGGACAGGAGCACGATCAGGATGCCGCCGCACACGATCGCCGAGTCGGCGAGGTTGAAGACCGCGAAGTGCTTCGGCGCGATGAAGTCCACGACCGCGCCCTCGAAAACCCCCGGCGTGCGGAAGATCCGGTCGGTGAGGTTGCCCAGCGCACCGCCCAGCAGCAGGCCCAGGGCGATCGCCCAGGGCAGGCTGTAGAGCTTGCGGGCGAGCCGGGCGATCACCACGATCACGGCCGCGGCGATCACCGTGAAGATCACGGTGAAGGCCTCGCCGAAGCCGAAGGCCGCACCGGCGTTGCGGATGGCCTCCAACCGGAGCCAGTCCCCGGCGATCTCGATCGGCGCGTGATGCTCAAGCCTGGCGACCACGAGCATCTTGCTCGCCAGGTCGAGCGCGTAGGCGAACGCGGCCACGACGAAGAGCACGGCGATACGGCGCTTGCCCCTGGGCCGCGACCCGGTGCTCTCCTGCCCGCCCGGTCCGGACGACTGCTCCGGCTCGGATCCCGTCTCTGGGGTGTCCGGCGTACCGATGACGCGCTCCGCCTCTGCCACGTGAGTCCCTCAACCTAGGTGCCTGACTGAGGACGAGGGTACGTCACACCCCCCGGCCGCCAGGCGATCAGTACCGGCGCTCCTGCTTCTGCTTGCACTCGACGCACAGGGTGGCCCGCGGGAAGGCCTGCATCCGGGCTTTGCCGATGGCGTTCCCGCAGTTCTCGCACAGTCCGTAGGTGCCGGCGTCCAGCCGCTCCAGGGCGTGCTCGGTCTGGATCAGCATCTCGCGCGCGTTGGCGGCCAGCGCCAGTTCGTGCTCGCGCGTGATGTTCTTGGTGCCGGTGTCGGCCTGGTCGTCGCCGGCGCCGTCCCCCGAGTCGCGCATCAGGCCCACCAGGGCCGTCTCGGACGCGGCCAGTTCCGCGCGCAGCCGCTCCATCTCGGACTGCAGCTCCGTGCGCGCCTCCTCGACCTCCTCGGGAGTCCAGGGCTCCTCGCCGGGGCGTACCGCGAGCTCGCCCGGCTCCGCCGCGGCGAGGCGCGCCTTGGGGACGGCGGTCTTCGCCGCCGTGGCCGTACCCGGAGTCTTCTTCGCAACCACAGTCGTGGCTCCCGTCTGCTCCGCGGCCGAGGCCGCGCCCACCTTCTTGGCCGTGTTCTTCCTGCCCGCGCTCGTCGCGGCCACGCCCTTGGCACCGGCGACCTTCTTGGCCGCCGCCTTCTTGGCGGCGGTCTTCCCGGCGGCCGCCTTCGCGGGGACCGCCTTCTTCGCAGTCGTCTTCCTGGCGGTCGTCTTCCTCGCGACGGCCTTCTTGGCGACCGCCCGGTCGGCGACCGCCTTCTTCCCGGCGCCCTCGTGCGGGGCGGTCCCCGCCGCGGCGGCCTTCTTCGCCGCCGCCTTCCCGGCCGCGGCCGCCTTCCCGGCCGCCGTCTTCACGGTTCGCCCGGCCTTCAGTTCCTCGGCCGCGCCGGAGGCACCCGTGTCCCTGTCGGACGCCGACTGCTGAACGGCGGTCTTTTTCGCCACCATGGCCGCGGCCCCTTCACATATTGTGATCTTGCACGCGAATCGTGCTGGGACGATAAATCGACTTGGAGCCCGCGGCAACGGGGCGCACCGCCCGATTCGCCCGCCTCGCGCACGCCACGCGGCAAGCCTGCCTGCGTTGTGCCCAGCTCCCCGCCGGGTAATCCGCCGACCCGGACGTCCCGCGATCCGAACACGCACACCACCGCATTCAGCCACCATTCGGGGCATCTGGCACCCGCTCGCCCGCCGAGCCCGCCACCCCCGTAAACCGGTCGGCCGCTGTCGTCGTCGAGCCGTACACTGGGCGCAGCGAGAAGCGTGGATGGGGACGAGTAGCGGCGTACGCAGCCCAGAGCGACCCGGGGACGGTGGAAGCCCGGGGGCGAGCGCGACGCGAAGATCACCCCGGAGCCGCCGGAAGAAGACCCCCCAGGGGTTGGTAGACCCGGCATCGCGACCCCAATGAGGGGGCTCACCGGAGCGCAGGACGCCCCGGAGGGCCAAGGAGGGTGGTACCGCGGGAGCGCGCCGCACACGGCGTAGACAGGCAAGAAGGCTCTCGTCCCTCCGACGGAAGGCAGCACGTCCGCCGGAGGAAGCTCGCAGATGACAACGCCGCAGTACCGCCAGGTGCCCGCCCAGGTCGACCTGCCCGCCCTCGAGCACGCGGTGCTCGACTTCTGGCGCGAGCAGAAGATCTTCGCCAAGAGCCTGGAGCAGTCCGAGGGCCGCCCCGAGTGGGTGTTCTACGAGGGCCCGCCCACCGCGAACGGCATGCCGGGCGCCCACCACATCGAGGCGCGCGTCTTCAAGGACGTCTTCCCCCGCTTCCGCACCATGCGCGGCTACCACGTGGCCCGCAAGGCCGGCTGGGACTGCCACGGCCTTCCCGTGGAGCTGGCGGTCGAGAAGGAGCTCGGCTTCAGCGGCAAGAAGGACATCGAGGCGTACGGCATCGCCGACTTCAACGCCCGGTGCCGCGAGTCCGTGCTGCGGCACACCGACGCCTTCTCCGAGCTGACGACCCGCATGGGCTACTGGGTCGACCTCGACGACGCCTACGTCACGATGGACCCCGAGTACATCGAGTCGGTCTGGTGGTCGCTGAAGGAGATCTTCGACAAGGGCCTGCTGGTCCAGGACCACCGCGTCGCCCCCTGGTGCCCCCGATGCGGCACCGGCCTGTCCGACCACGAGCTGGCCCAGGGCTACGAGACGGTCGTCGACCCGTCCGTGTACGTCCGTTTCCCGCTCACCTCCGGTCCGCTCGCCGGCCAGGCAGCGCTCCTGGTGTGGACGACGACCCCGTGGACCCTGGTGTCCAACACGGCCGTGGCCGCGCACCCGGAGGTCACCTACGTCGTGGCCACCGACGGCGAGGAGAAGCTCGTCGTCGCCGAGCCGCTGCTCGCCAAGGCGCTCGGCGAGGGCTGGGAGTCCACCGGCCAGACCTTCACCGGCGCCGAAATGGAGCGCTGGACCTATCAACGTCCGTTCGAGCTCGTGGAGTTCCCGGCCGAGGCGCACTACGTCGTCAACGCCGAGTACGTCACCACCGAGGACGGCACCGGTCTGGTCCACCAGTCCCCCGCCTTCGGCGAGGACGACCTCAAGGTCTGCCGCTCCTACGGGCTGCCCGTGGTGAACCCGGTCCGCCCGGACGGCACCTTCGAGGAGTCCGTCCCGATGGTCGGCGGCGTCTTCTTCAAGAAGGCGGACGAACAGCTCACCGAGGACCTCCAGCAGCGCGGCCTGCTGTTCAAGCACATCCCCTACGAGCACAGCTACCCGCACTGCTGGCGCTGCCACACCGCGCTGCTGTACTACGCGCAGCCGTCCTGGTACATCCGCACGACGGCCGTCAAGGACCGCCTGCTGCAGGAGAACGAGAAGACCAACTGGTTCCCCGACACGGTCAAGCACGGCCGTTTCGGCGACTGGCTGAACAACAACATCGACTGGGCCCTGTCGCGCAGCCGCTACTGGGGCACCCCGCTGCCGATCTGGCGCTGTGAGGACGACCACCTCACCGTCGTCGGCTCGCGCGCGGAGCTCACCGAGCTCACCGGCACGGACCAGTCGGAGCTGGACCCGCACCGCCCGTTCATCGACGCGGTCACCTTCGTCTGTCGGCACGAGGGCTGCGGGAAGACGGCCACGCGCGTGCCGGAGGTCATCGACGCCTGGTACGACTCGGGTTCGATGCCGTTCGCGCAGTGGGGCTACCCGTACAAGAACAAGGACCTGTTCGAGTCCCGCTACCCGGCGCAGTTCATCTCCGAGGCCATCGACCAGACGCGCGGCTGGTTCTACACACTGATGGCGATCGGCACGCTGGTCTTCGACGAGTCCAGTTACGAGAACGTCGTCTGCCTCGGTCACATCCTCGCCGAGGACGGCCGCAAGATGTCCAAGCACCTGGGCAACATCCTCCAGCCGATCCCGCTGATGGACCAGCACGGCGCCGACGCGGTCCGCTGGTTCATGGCGGCCGGCGGTTCCCCGTGGGCGGCCCGCCGGGTGGGCCACGGCACCATCCAGGAGGTCGTCCGCAAGACGCTCCTGACGTACTGGAACACGGTCGCCTTCCAGGCCCTGTACGCCCGTACGTCGGGCTGGGCGCCCAGCGGGGCCGACCCGGCCCCGGCCGACCGCCCGCTGCTCGACCGCTGGCTGCTGTCCGAACTCCACGCCCTCACCGACCAGGTGACCCAGTCGCTGGAGGCGTACGACACCCAGCGCGCCGGCAAGCTGCTCTCCGCGTTCGTCGACGACCTGTCCAACTGGTACGTCCGCCGCTCCCGCCGCCGCTTCTGGCAGGGCGACAAGGCCGCGCTGCGCACCCTGCACGAGGTCGTCGAGACGGTCACCAAGCTGATGGCGCCGCTGACCCCGTTCATCACCGAGCGGGTCTGGCAGGACCTGATCGTGCCGGTCAGCCCCGGCGCCCCGGAGTCCGTGCACCTGTCGTCCTGGCCCGAGGCGGACCTCGCGGCGATCGACCCGGAGCTGTCGAAGCACATGGTCCTGGTCCGCCGCCTGGTGGAGCTGGGCCGCGCCACCCGCGCGGAGTCGGGCGTGAAGACCCGCCAGCCGCTGCGCCGCGCCCTGGTCGCCGCCGCCGGGTTCGACGCCCTCTCCCCCGAGCTGCACGCGCAGATCACGGAGGAGTTGAACGTCGAGTCGCTGGCCTCGCTGTCCGAGGTGGGCGGGTCGCTGGTCGACACGACGGCCAAGGCCAACTTCCGCGCCCTGGGCAAGCGGTTCGGCAAGCGGGTCCAGGACGTGGCCAAGGCGGTCGCGAACGCCGACGCGGCCGCGCTCTCCCTCGCCCTGCGTGAGGGCACCGCGTCGGTGGAGGTCGACGGCGAGACGGTCGCCCTGGCCCCCGACGAGGTGATCATCACCGAGACCCCGCGCGAGGGCTGGTCGGTGGCGTCCGACTCCGGCGCCACGGTCGCCCTGGACCTGGAGATCACCGAGGAACTGCGCCGCGCGGGCCTGGCCCGCGACGCGATCCGCCTGATCCAGGAGGCCCGCAAGAACAGCGGTCTCGATGTCGCCGACCGCATCGCGCTGCGCTGGAGCGCGAGCGACCCGGCGACCGTCGACGCCCTCTCCGGGCACGCCGGTCTCATCTCCGACGAGGTCCTCGCCACGGACTTCGCCCAGGGCGAGGCGGACGACTCCTACGGCACTCCGTTCACGGACGAGGCCCTGACGCTGACGTTCCGCCTGCGCAAGGCGTAAGACCGCACGACGCGGGGCCCGGATCCCTCAGGGAGCCGGGCCCCGCGCACGTCGCCACGGCCCCGTTCACGACGCAGACGGTGTACGACAACAGGTCCGGGCGGACGGTCGCCGTCCCCCGGAGCCGACGGCGGCGCGGACATCTCGCGTGGCGCCCGACATCACCCCGGCGACCCGCGGCCGAAGCTCGCCGCGGCGGCGCCCTCCCGGCGTGCCCGGTGCTGCCCGAGGTCCGCGCGCACGACCGGTGCCGCACCCCGGCCGATCCGGACCCGACAGCCGCCTCCTCCTTCCGGAAGTCCGCGCGCACGACGGCTCTGCGCCGGCCGGCCCGTCCTGTGGCCGCTCCCGTTTCCGCCGCCCCTTGGCACGCAGGCCGGCGGTACTCGGTCGCAACGCGCGTAAAAAGGGCGGGACCCCGGATGGTGATCCGGGGTCCCGCCCTTTGAACGCTGCCGACGCCTAAGGCGTACTACTGGCCGTCAGTTGTCGTCCTCGTCGATGAGGAAACCGCGCATCGGCGAGGGAGCCTGGCCCATCGGGGAGGGACCCTGCGGACGTACCGGAGCCATCGGCTGAGTCATCGCCGGGGACATCTGCTGCTGACCGCCGTAGGACGGAGCGGCCGGGCTGGGAGCGCCCATGCCCGGGTTGCTGCCGTAGGACGGGGCGCCGGCGCCGGCCGGAGCCATCGAGGGCGCCGGGGACGGCGGCAGGGAGGCCGTGGCCGGGGTGCGCGGCGGAGCGAGCGAGTCGTCGGCCTGGGTCTCCAGCTGACGCAGCTGGGACTCGAGGTACGACTTCAGACGCGTGCGGTACTCGCGCTCGAAGCCGCGCAGGTCCTCGACCTTGCGCTCCAGCGTGGCGCGGGCAGACTCCAGGGAGCCCATCGCGACGCGGTGCTTCTCCTGCGCGTCCCGCTCCAGGGCGTCGGCCTTGGCACGGGCGTCGCGCTCGAGACCCTCGGCACGCGAACGCGCCTCGCCGACGATCTTGTTGGCCTCGGAACGCGCCTCGGCGATCGCCTGGTCGGCGGTCTGCTGAGCCAGCGAGAGGACACGAGCGGCGCTGTCGCCACCCGGACCCTGACCGGGGCCGCCCATCGGACCGCCCATGGGGCCGCCCATCGGGCCACCCATCTGCTGCTGCATGGGGGGCTGGCCACCCATGCCCTGGCCACCCATGCCCTGGCCCATGGGGCCCTGGCCCATCGGACCCTGACCCATCGGGCCGGGCCCCTGCGGGCCACCCTGTCCACCGGGACCGGCGGGCAGCTGCGGCGCACCGCTCGGCAGCTGGGGCGGGCCACCCATGGGGCCGCCCATCTGCTGCTGCGGCGGGCCAGATATGCCGGCGGGCACCGGAGCGCCCGGACCTCGCATACCCTGCTGCGGCATGCCCTGCGGAGGCATCCCCTGCTGCGGCATGCCGCCTTGCTGCATGCCACCCTGCTGCATACCGCCCTGCTGCATACCGCCTTGCTGCATGCCACCCTGCTGCATGCCGCCCTGCTGCTGGTCCTGCTCGGGGGGCTTGCGCATGTTCTGCTGGTTCTGTGCAGCCGCGCGCGTGGCCGCGGCCAGTTTGGCGCGCAGGTCCTCGTTCTCGCGGAGCAGGCGCGTCAGTTCGGCTTCGACCTCATCGAGGAAGGCATCGACCTCGTCCTCGTCATAGCCTTCTCGGAGGCGGACGGTCGTGAACTGCTTGTTCCGCACGTCCTCGGGGGTCAACGGCATCTCTTCACCTCAACGTAGTCGTCGGCATCGGCAAGACGGTAGTTCACATCGCTCACAGCCGGCTCACGATCGAGATCAGGATGTAGACGATGATCATCAGTACGAAGAAGGACAGGTCGAGCGCCACGCCCCCGAGACGCAACGGCGGGATGACCCGCCGCAGAAGCTTGAGCGGTGGATCGGTGACAGTGTAAGTGGCCTCCAGAACGACCACCATCGCCTTGCCGGGCTGCCATGAGCGGGCGAACTGGAAGACGTAGTCCATGACCAACCGGAAGATGAGCACGATGAGGAAGACCATCAGCGCGATGTAGACGACATCCAGGACCACGCTCATGTTCGGTGCTTCCCTCTCCCCTGCTCTGTACTGCTTGTTCCGGTCGTGCGTCTCAGCTCTGGTTGAAGAACCCGCCCTCTGCGATGCGGGCCTTGTCCTCCGCCGTGACATCGACGTTAGCAGGCGACAACAGGAACACCTTCTGCGTCACCCGCTCGATGCTGCCGTGAAGACCAAACACCAAACCGGCCGCAAAGTCGACAAGTCGCTTCGCGTCCGTGTCATCCATCTCAGTGAGATTCATGATCACCGGGGTGCCCTCACGGAAGTGTTCCCCGATGGTACGGGCCTCGTTGTAGGTCCGGGGGTGAAGCGTGGTGATCCGGTAAGGCTCTCGTTCGGACACGACCTTGGGCATGATCACCGGTGCGTTCTTCTCCAGGGACTGACGTTCTTGTGTGATGGATGCCACGGGCGCGATACGCGCCGGGCGTCCTGATTCCGCGGGGAGCGAAGCGGATCGGGCCACCGGCTCACGCGGAGCGGGCGGCTGCACGATTCGCACCTCTTCGTCCCTTTGGGACTGGTGCGCACCGTGTGACTGGTGGGACGGCTCATGTCGCCGGTGATCCCGCTCGGGTTCCGGGTCGAGCTCGGGTTCGAAGTCGTCATCGGGGTCGAATCCCCGGCCGTCGTACCCATCGTCCTCCACGAGGCCGAGGTAGACCGCCATCTTGCGCATCGCGCCGGCCATGCTCTGAGTCCTCCGCTCTGTGGTGGATCGACTTCCGACTGCCAAGTCCCGCGATCCACGTGGCCCTTGTGTCCGCCTTTCGGCGGTAATGACCATATTTTCTACTGTGGTCCGACTTCCTGGCGACGTTACCCGAGCCTGGGGCGGACTCCGAGTACCGCGGTACCGACGCGTACATGTGTCGCTCCGGCCGCCACGGCCTCCTCGAGGTCCGCACTCATCCCTGCCGAGACCATGTTCGCAGCCGGATGGGCTCGCCGCAGGTCAGTCGACAAATCCATCAACCGCCCGAACGCCGCGCGTTGGCGCCCCGCGTACTCCCCGGTCAGAGGTGCGACGGTCATCAGTCCGTCGATCCGCAGCCCCGGGGAGCCGGCGATCAGATCGGCCAACTCCGCGACGCCGCCCGGGGCCACGCCACCGCGCTCGCCCCGCTCGCTCGCCCCGGCGTCGAGGGCGACCTGGACGAGACAGCCCACCTCACGGCCGGCCCGTACGGCCTCCTTCGACAGGGCCGTCACCAGCCTGGCGCGGTCCACGGACTGCACCACGTCCGCGTAACCCACCACGGACCGGACCTTGTTGGTCTGCAACTGCCCCACGAAATGCCAGCTGAGCGGCAGGCCGGAGCATTCGGTCGCCTTGGGCGCCGCGTCCTGGTCCTTGTTCTCGGCGACGTGCCGCACGCCGAGTTCCGACAGGATCCGCACGTCGCTCGCCGGGTAGGTCTTGGTGACCACGATGAGGGTCACGTCCTCCCGGGCGCGCCCGGCCGCCGAGCACGCGGCGGCGATGCGCTCGCGCACCTTCGCCAGATTCGCGGCGAGTTCGTCCTCACGGTCCGTCATGTGCATCAGTCCAGCCAGACATATCCCGCGAGTCGCCCCGTGGTGCGATCGCGGCGGTACGAGAAGTGATCGTCCGACTCCCGTGTGCACACGGGCGAGGCCGACCGGTCGCGCACGCCGAGCCGGTCGAGCTGCGCGTGCACACCGGCGGTCACGTCGACCGCGGGAGTGCCCCAGCTCGTCTCCGCGTGCGCGGCCGGCTCGACGGCGGCCACCTCGGCGCGCATCGCCTCCGGCACCTCGTAGCACCGGCCGCACACGGCCGGGCCGCTGCGGGCCACGATCCGGGCGGGGTCGGCGCCGAGCGAGCGCATCGCGTCGATCGCGGCGGGCACGATCCCGGCGGCCATCCCGGGCCTTCCCGCATGGGCGGCGGCGACCACCCCGGCCACCGGGTCGGCGAGCAGCACCGGCACGCAGTCCGCCGTCAGCACGGCGAGGGCGAGTCCGCGGGTCGCGGTCACCAGGGAGTCGACCGCGGGGACGTGCGAGGCGGTCCACGGTCCGGTGACCTCGGCCACCTCGTTGCCGTGCACCTGGTTCATCCAGACGACCCGGTCCGGGTCGAGCCCGAGCGACTTGGCCGCCAGTTCACGGTTGGTCCGCACGGCGTCGGGGTCGTCGCCGACCGCTCCGCCGAGGTTGAGCTGGTCGTACGGAGCGGCGCTCACCCCGCCCCACCGGTCGGTGAAGGCGAAGTGCGCGCCGCTCACGCTCTCGCGCTGTCCTATCACTTCAGGAAGTCCGGCACGTCCAGTTCCTCGGCCGCGCTGTCGGTGTAGGTCCGCGACGGCGGCACCGGCGGGGAGACCGAGAGGTCGGCCGCCGGCTCGGGGGCCGGCTCCGGCTCCTCCTTCGGCGTGACGCTGCCGAGCGAGCCGAACGACGGACGGCTCTCGGGCTGCCGTACCGGAGTGGGCTCCTCACGGCGGGCCGAGGCCGAGGACGACCCCATGACGGTCTCGCGGCGGGCCGGGGGCTGGCCCCCGTCGAAGCCGGCCGCGATCACGGTGACCCGGACCTCGTCACCGAGCGCGTCGTCGATGACCGCGCCGAAGATGATGTTGGCCTCGGGGTGGGCCGCCTCGCTGACCAGCTGGGCGGCCTCGTTGATCTCGAACAGACCGAGGTCGGAGCCGCCGGAGATGGAGAGCAGCACACCGCGGGCGCCGTCGATGGAGGCCTCGAGGAGGGGCGAGGAGATCGCCATCTCGGCGGCGGCCACCGCGCGGTCGTCCCCGCGGGCCGAGCCGATGCCCATGAGGGCCGAACCGGCCTCGGACATGACCGACTTCACGTCGGCGAAGTCGAGGTTGATCAGGCCGGGGGTGGTGATCAGGTCGGTGATGCCCTGGACACCCGAGAGCAGGACCTGGTCGGCCGACTTGAAGGCGTCCAGGACCGAGACCTGGCGGTCCGAGATGGACAGCAGCCGGTCGTTGGGGATGACGATGAGGGTGTCGACCTCTTCGCGGAGTTCGGCGATGCCGTCCTCGGCCTGGTTGGCGCGGCGCCGGCCCTCGAAGGTGAAGGGGCGGGTGACCACGCCGATGGTGAGGGCGCCGAGGTTGCGTGCGATGTTGGCCACGACGGGTGCGCCGCCGGTGCCGGTGCCGCCGCCCTCGCCGGCCGTCACGAAGACCATGTCGGCCCCCTTGAGGACCTCCTCGATCTCCTCGCGGTGATCCTCGGCCGCCTTGCGGCCGACGGCCGGGTTGGCGCCGGCGCCGAGTCCGCGGGTGAGTTCGCGGCCGACGTCGAGCTTGACGTCGGCGTCGCTCATCAACAGCGCCTGCGCGTCGGTGTTGATGGCGATGAACTCGACGCCCTTGAGACCGACCTCGATCATCCGGTTGATGGCATTGACACCACCGCCGCCGACACCGATGACTTTGATGACTGCGAGGTAGTTCTGCGGTGCTGCCACGTCGAAGGCCTCTCGCCTCGAGTTACGTGTCGTCGCCTCGCAGGTGATGCGATTCGACGACTGATGCCGAATGGGACGGTCCGTTTCGCCGACCCGAACCCTAACGCTGAAGTTTAGGGTTACCAGTGTGTCCGTTCCTTGAAGTCTTCTGAACAGGACACTAAGTCGACAAGTGGCGCCCGTTCAACGAACACGCCGAACCTCCCGTTTTTCTTTTCACCCTATGTGATCAGCCGTGTCACTGCCCAACCAGGGTGCTGGCCTGCGCGAATGTGCGTCAACTCCCCGATGACGCAGGGGCGGTGGGAGCGCTGACATCGAAGTGCCGCGCGGACGGGGCCGCTTTCATGAGAGCGGTCAGTGCACGGCCCTTCGCGGCCCCGTTCTCGGCGCTCCCCCAGGCGACCGTGCGGCCGCGTGCCAGCTCCAGCGAGATGTCGTCGTAGGAGCGGACCTTGACGACCCGGGTCTCCCGCGCGACGGCGGCCGGAAGGGAACCGGCCGCCGCGACGGCCTCCCGCACCAGTCGCTCCTCGCCGAAGCGGCGCAGACTCGCGGCGGCCGAACGCGAGGAGGAAACGGCCGTTTCGAGAAGCGGCACCCCTGCGGGGGCTTCGGAAACCGTGGCGAAACGGACGCCTTCGTCGTCCACTTCCACGAACTTCGACCCTTTTCGCACCAGCAGAACCGGAGTGCGTTCGGTCACTTTCAGGTCGATCCCGTGCGGCCAGGAACGGAGCACCTCCACCGAGTCGATCCGGGGCAGTTCCCTGCGCAGCCGGGCCTCGATCGCGTCGGTGTCCACGGAGATCAACGGCGCACCGACGGGTACGTCGGCGGCCTCGCGCACCTGCTGCGGCGTCAGCACCGCGGTGCCCGAGACGGCGACGCTGCGCACCCGCAGCCACTGCGAGCCGTACAACGCCCAGACGACGCCGGCGCCCAGGAGCACGACGACGAACGCCAGGATGATGATCGTACGAAGCCGACGCGGCCCCAGCCGCCGGACGAGGGGCGGGCCGGACGACTCCTGCTGGCGTGCACCGCGCTCGGCGGTGACTGATCCGGCCACGCTCCCTGCCCTTTCGTCAGACGTGCCTAACGGTGTGCACGAGAGGCGGCGATCGCCTCGTACACCAGGCCGACGAGCAGGTCGTCGGCGTCCCGGCGGCCGAACTCGCTGGCCGCGCGGGACATCTCGTACAGCCGGTGCGGGTCGGCGAGGACGGGCAGGACGGTCTCCCGGACCCACTCGGGGGTCAGTTCCGCGTCGTCGACCAGCAGTCCGCCGCCCGCCTTGACCACCGGCTGGGCGTTCAGCCGCTGTTCGCCGTTGCCGATGGGCAGCGGGACGTAGGCGGCCGGCAGTCCGACGGCGGAGAGCTCGGCGACGGTCATCGCGCCCGCCCGGCAGAGCATCATGTCGGCGGCGGCGTACGCGAGGTCCATCCGCTCGACGTACGGTACCGGGATGTACGGGGGCATCCCCGGCATCTGCTGCACATGCGGCAGTTCGTTCTTCGGCCCGACCGCGTGCAGGATCTGGATGCCGGCCTGCTGCAGCCAGGGCGCGACCTGCTGGACGACCTCGTTGAGGCGGCGGGCGCCCTGCGAGCCGCCGGAGACCAGCAGGGTCGGCAGGTTGGGGTCCAGGCCGAACATGTGCCGGGCCTCGGGGCGGGCCGCGGCGCGGTCCAGGGTGGCGATGGAGCGGCGCAGCGGGATGCCGATGTAGCGGGCGTCGCGCAGCTTGCTGTCGGGCGTGGAGACGGCCACCCGGGCCGCGTAACGTGAACCGATCTTGTTGGCCAGGCCGGGGCGGGCATTGGCCTCGTGGACGACGATCGGCACGCCGAGGCGCTTGGCGGCGAGGTAGCCGGGCAGGGCCACGTAGCCGCCGAAGCCGACGACCGCGTCCGCCTTGGTGCGCTCCAGGATCTGCTCGGCGGCCTTGATCGTGCCGCGCAGCCGGCCCGGGACGGTGATCAGCTCAGGGGTGGGCTTGCGCGGCAGCGGCACGGCGGGGATCAGCGCGAGCTCGTAGCCCCGCTGCGGAACGAGCGTGGTCTCCAGGCCGCGCTCCGTGCCCAGGGCCGTGATCCCCACACCGGGGTCCTGCCTGCGCAGGGCGTCCGCGAGGGCGAGCGCGGGCTCGATGTGGCCGGCGGTCCCCCCACCAGCGAGTACGACATGCACCGAAATTCACCGCTCTCCGGACGGGCGCGCCGCCGAGGCACGCCGTCGCATCGTGTTCCATCTCCGGGGACTCCGGTCGAACGCGGAGCCCCCCGACCCCCGCTTTCTACCAAAACGGGGGTGCCGCATCGCAAGCGCCGCCCGCGCAGCGGGCTCGTCGCGTGCGAAGGCGATCAGGAGCCCGATGGCGAACATGGTCGGAAGCAGGGCGGAGCCCCCGTAGGAGAACAGCGGGAGGGGGACGCCGGCGATCGGCAGCAGGCCGAGCACCGCACCGATGTTGATCACCGCCTGAGCGGTGATCCAGGTGGTCACACCTCCCGCGGCGTACCTCACGAAGGGGTCCTCCGTGCGTCCGGCCACGCGGATACCCGCATAGCCTAGAGCCGCGAAGAGGGCGAGCACCGACAGCGTCCCCGCCAGGCCCAGTTCCTCACCGGTGACGGCGAAGATGAAGTCGGTGTGCGCTTCGGGGAGTTGGCCCCATTTCTCCACGCTGGCGCCGAGTCCGGAGCCGAAGATCCCGCCGGAGGCGAGGGCGTAGATCCCGTGCACGGCCTGCCAGCAGGCGTCGCCCGGGCCGGGGTCGGTGGCGCCGATGCACTGCAGGCGCGCCATGCGGTTCGGGCTGGTCTTGATGAGGATCACACCGAGGGTGGCGGCGACCGACAGGACCCCGACGAAGAGCCGGGTGGGCGCCCCCGCCAGCCACAGCAGGCCGAACAGGATCGCCGTCAGGATGATCGCCGTGCCCATGTCGCCGCCCAGCATGATCAGCCCGAGCAGCATGAAGGCGACCGGCACCAGCGGCACCAGCATGTGCTTCCACTGCGCGAGCAGATTCCTTTCCTGTTTGCGGGCGAGCAGATCGGCGCTCCACAGCACCAGCGCGAGCTTGCCGAACTCGCTGGGCTGGATCTGGAAGGAGCCGCCGAGCGAGATCCAGTTCTGGTTGCCGTTGACCGACATCCCTATCCCCGGCACCTGCACCAGGGCCATGAGGAAGACGGCGCCCGCGAGGATCGGATAGGCGAGCCCGCGGTGCAGTTTCACCGGCATCCGCGACGCGACGAGCAGCAGCACGGCGCCGATGGAGGCGGCCAGGAACTGTTTGCGGAAGAAGAACGAACCCGGCAGCGACATCTGCAGCGCGGTGATCTGGGAGGCCGAGTAGACCATCACGAGGCCCAGCACGGTGATCAGCAGGCTGCCGCCGAAGATCAGGTAGTAGGCCGTCAGCGGGCGGTCCCAGGCCTTCTTGACGCGCGTGTGGAGCCGCCGTACGGGGTTGTCGCGGCCCGCCCGGGAAGGGGTCGGCGGTCGGCGGACGGCCCGCTGGACGGGCGGCCGCCCGGTACGGCTACCAGGCATCTGCCGCTCCGCACCCGCGATGTCCGCTGTACGTCGGCCGTGACGGTCCCACGCGTCCCTCCCAAGGTCGCCCGGCTGGCGGCCGGGTCAGGCGCCGAGTTCGCGAACGGCCTGTGCGAACGCGTCACCGCGCTGGTTGTAGTTGACGAACATGTCCATGGAGGCGCAGGCCGGGGCGAGGAGCACCGTGTCGCCTGCGACGGCGAGGCGCCGGGCCTCCTGGACAGCCGCGAGCATCGCCCCAGTGTCGGTCCGGTCGAGGTCGACGACGGGTACTTCCGGGGCGTGTCGCGCCAGGGCTTCACGGATCAGGGCCCGGTCGGCGCCGATGAGCACCACGGCGCGAAGGCGGGTGGCCGACTCGGCCACGAGCTCGTCGAAGGTCGCGCCCTTGGCGAGTCCGCCCGCGATCCAGACGATCGACCGGTAGGCCGCCAACGAGGCTTGTGCCGCATGCGTGTTGGTGGCCTTGGAGTCGTCGACGTAGGCGACGCCGTCCACGTCCGCCACGTGGGCGATGCGGTGGGCGTCCGGCGTGAAGGCCCGCAGACCGTCCCGGACGGCCCTGGGGGGCACCCCGAAGGCCCGTGCGAGGGCCGCCGCGGCAAGGGCGTTGGCGATGTTGTGCGGGGCGGGCGGGTCGACGTCGGCGACCTCGGCGAGCTCCTGGGCGTTCTTCTGCCGGTTCTCGACGAAGGCGCGGTCGATCAGGATGCCGTCCACCACGCCGAGTTGGGACGGGGCGGGCGCTCCGAGGGTGAAGCCGACGGCCCGGCAGCCCTCCTCGACGTCCGCCTCGCGCACCAGGTCCTCGGTGGCCTTGTCGGCCACGTTGTACACACAGGCGATCTGGTTGCCCTCGTAGACGCGCCCCTTGTCCCTGGTGTACGCCTCCATGGAGCCGTGCCAGTCGAGGTGGTCGGGGGCGAGGTTGAGGACGGCGGCGGAGTGGGCGCGCAGCGAGGGCGCCCAGTGCAGCTGGTAGCTGGAGAGTTCGACGGCGAGGACGTCGTACTCCTCGTTCCCGACCACCGCGTCCAGCAGTGAGACGCCGATGTTGCCGACGGCGGCCGTGCGCAGGCCGGCGGCCTCGAGGATCGAGGCCAGCATCCGGGTGGTGGTGGTCTTGCCGTTGGTGCCGGTGACGCAGAGCCAGGGGGCGGCCGGCCTGCCGTCCAGCCCCCTGAGCCGCCAGGCGAGTTCGACGTCGCCCCAGACCGGCACCCCGGCCGCGTGCGCCGCCGTGAACAGCGGCTTGTCCGGCTTCCAGCCGGGGGCGGTGACGACGAGTTCGGTGCCGTCGGGCAGGGTGTCGCCGTCGCCGAGGCGCACGGTCACGCCCAGCGCCTCCAGTTCGGCGGCCTGCTCCCGCGCGCGGGCGTCGTCGCCGTCGTTGACGACGGTGACGTGTGCGCCGAGCCCGTGCAGCACCTTGGCCGCCGGGACGCCGGAGACGCCGAGCCCGGCGACGGTGACGTTCTTGCCCTGCCAGTCGGTCACTTGTCCGCTGCCCATCCCGCGTAGAAGAGACCCAGTCCGACGATCACACAGATGCCCTGGATGATCCAGAAGCGGACCACGACCAGGACCTCGGACCAGCCCTTGAGTTCGAAGTGGTGCTGCAGTGGCGCCATGCGGAAGACGCGCTTGCCGGTGAGCTTGAAGGAGCCGACCTGGATGACCACCGACATGGTGATCAGCACGAACAGGCCGCCCAGGAGGGCGATCAGCAGCTCGGTGCGGGAGCAGATCGCGAGACCGGCGAGCACGCCGCCGAGCGCCAGCGAACCGGTGTCGCCCATGAAGATCTTGGCCGGGGACGTGTTCCACCACAGGAAGCCGAGGCAGGCGCCCATCAGCGCGGAGGCGATGACCGCGAGGTCCAGCGGATCGCGCACCTCGTAACAGGCGCTGGGGTTGGTCAGGGTCTCGCCGTTGGCGCAGGACTCCTGGAACTGCCAGACGCCGATGAACGTGTAGGCGCCGAAGACCAATACGGAGGCGCCGGTGGCGAGACCGTCCAGGCCGTCCGTCAGGTTCACGCCGTTGGACATCGCCAGGATCATGAACAGCGCCCAGACCACGAACAGCACGGGGCCGATCGTCCAGCCGAAATCCGTGATGAACGACAGCTTGGTGGAGGCGGGCGTGTTGCCCCGGTTGTCGGAGAACTGCAGCGACAGCACGGCGAAGGCGATGCCGACGATCAGCTGACCGGCCATCTTCGCCTTGGCCCGCAGACCCAGCGAACGCCGCTTGACGATCTTGATGTAGTCGTCCAGGAAGCCGACCAGGCCCATGCCGCACATCAGGCCCAGCACCAGCAGACCGGAATAGGTCGGCGGCTTGCCGGTGATCACCTTGGACAGGAAGTACGCGGCGACCGTCGCGAAGATGAAGGCGATGCCGCCCATGGTCGGCGTACCGCGCTTGCTGGCGTGCTCGCGCGGACCGTCGTCGCGGATGTACTGGCCGTAGCCCTTGCGCGCCAGCAGCTTGATCAGCAGCGGCGTGCCGACCAGCGTCAGGAAGAGGCCGATCACACCCGCGAACAGGATCTGATTCATCATCGGGCCGCGACCTCACCCTCGGTGCCGGTCGCGAGCAGCGCCTGCGCGACACTCTCGAGGCCGACCGAACGGGACGCCTTCACGAGCACGACGTCCCCCGGGCGCAACTCGCTGCGCAACAGGTCGACAGCCGCCTGTGCGTCGGACACGTGCACCGACTCCTCACCCCACGAACCCTCGTTATATGCGCCCAGTTGCAGCCAGGCGGCTTCCCTGCCCCCGACCGCGACGAGCTTGCCGACATTGAGCCGGACGGCGAGCCGTCCGACCGCGTCGTGCTCGGCGAGCGCCTCGTCCCCGAGCTCGGCCATCTTGCCGAGCACCGCCCAGGTCCGGCCCCCCCTTGCCTGTGAGGCTTTGCCCATTGCGGCGAGCGCGCGCAGAGCGGCTCGCATGGACTCGGGGTTCGCGTTGTAGGCGTCGTTGACGATCGTCACGCCGTCCGGGCGCTCGGTGACCTCCATCCGCCAGCGGGAGAGGGAGCCCGCCTCGGAGAGCGCGGTGGCGATCTCTTCCGCGGACATGCCCAGCTCATGGGCGACGGCGGCCGCGGCGAGCGCGTTCGACACGTGATGCTCACCGTACAGGCGCATGGTCACATCGCTGCACCCGGAGGGTGTGCGAAGGCTGAAGGCGGGCTGTCCGCTGTCCGTGAGTCGCACGTTCTCGGCCCGAACGTCCGCTTCGCCGGACTCTCCGAAAAGGACCACCTTCGCCTGTGTACGGGAGGCCATGGCGCGGACCGCGGGGTCGTCCGCGTTGAGGATCGCGATTCCGCCCTCGCTCGCCGACGGAAGGGCCTCGACCAACTCGCCCTTTGCCTGTGCGATCTGTTCGCGGCCGCCGAACTCGCCGATGTGGGCGGTGCCGACGTTCAGCACGAGGCCGATCCGCGGGGGCGTCAGACCGGTGAGGTAGCGGATGTGCCCGATCCCGCGGGCCCCCATCTCCAGCACGAGGAACTTCGTCTCCTCGGTGGCCGACAGCGCCGTCAGCGGCAGCCCGATCTCGTTGTTGAGCGAGCCGGGCGTGAACACGGTCGGCGCCTTGCGCCGGAGCACCTGGGCGATCAGGTCCTTGGTGCTGGTCTTGCCGGCCGAGCCGGTGAGCCCGACGAGGGTCGCGCCGAGCGTGTGCACGACGTGCCGGGCCAGGGCGCCGAGGGCCGCCTGGACGTCGTCCACGACGATCGCCGGGACGCCGACGGGCCGTGACGCCAGTACGGCCGCCGCGCCCGCCTCGACGACCTGGGCCGCGTAGTCGTGGCCGTCCACGCGTTCGCCGACGAAGGCGACGAAGAGGCTGCCGGGCTCCACCTCTCGGGAGTCCCGGACGACCGGTCCGGTGACCCGCACGGACGGATCCGGTATGTCGTGCGTCTGCCCGCCGACGACTGCTGCGATCTCGGCGAGGGAGAGGGCGATCACAAGTTCATCCCTGGGTCTGCTGGATAGCTTCGCGAAGCACCTGGCGGTCGTCGAACGGACGGACGACGCCGGCGATGTCCTGGCCCTGCTCATGGCCCTTGCCCGCGACCAGCACGGTGTCCCCGGTGTGCGCGCGGGCCACGACCGCGGAGATGGCGGCGGCCCGGTCCTCGAACAGCAGGATCTCGCCGCGCTCGTGCGCGGGCACGGACGCCGCGCCCTCGAGCATGGTCGCGAGGATCGCGAGCGGATCCTCGGAGCGGGGGTTGTCGGAGGTCAGTACGGCGGTGTCGGCGAGCCGGGCGACGGCGGCGCCCATCGGGCCCCGCTTGGTGCGGTCCCGGTCGCCGCCGCAGCCGAGGACGACGTGCAGGCGCCCCTTGGTGACCTTGCGCAGTGCGCGCAGGACCGACTCGACGGCGTCCGTCTTGTGGGCGTAGTCGACGACCGCCAGATAGGGCTGTCCGGCGTCCACCCGCTCCAGGCGGCCCGGCACGCCCGGCACGGCGGCGACGCCGTCGGCGGCGGTCTGCGCGTCGATGCCGGCGGCGGCGAGGGCGACGATCGCGGCGAGCGTGTTGGCCACGTTGAAGGAGCCGGGCAGCGGCGACCTGGCGGCCGCCCGCACCCCGCCCGGGCCCACGACGGTGAACGTCGAGTCCATCGGGCCGATCTCGACGTCCACCGCGCGCCAGTCGGCGTCCGGGTGGCCCTCGGCGGAGAAGGTGACGACCGGGACCTCCGCCTCCTCGATCAGCCGGCGGCCGTACGCGTCGTCGAAGTTGACCACGCCGAGTTTGCTGCGTTCCCGGGTGAACAGCCGCGCCTTGGCCTGGAAGTAGTCCTCCATGCCGGAGTGGAACTCCATGTGCTCCGGGCTGAGGTTGTTGAACACGGCGATGTCGAAGACGCAGCCGTCGACCCGGCCGAGGACCAGGGCGTGGCTGGAGACCTCCATGGCGACCGCCTCGACGCCGCGCTCGCGCATGACGGCGAACAGGGCCTGCAGATCGGTGGCTTCGGGGGTGGTGCGCTCGGACTTGATGCGCTCGTCGCCGATCCGCATCTCCACGGTGCCGATGAGCCCGGTGGACCTGACCGCCTTCAGGCCGCCCTCGACGAGGTACGCGGTGGTGGTCTTGCCCGAGGTGCCGGTGATGCCGATCTGGAGCAGGCCGCGGCCGGGGCGCCCGTAGATCGTGGCCGCCAGCTCGCCCATCTGCCCGCGCGGGTCGTCGACGACCAGGGCCGGCAGGCCGGCCGCGGCGACGCGCTCGGCGCCCGCCGGATCGGTCAGCACGGCCACCGCGCCCAGGCTCGCGGCCTGGGTGGCGAAGTCGGCGCCGTGCAGGCGGGCCCCCGGAAGGGCGGCGTACAGGTCGCCGGGGCGGACCGCGCGCGAGTCATGGGTGATGCCCGTGACCTCGACTGCGGCGCTCTCCGGCTGCGCGGCGCCCAGCTGATCGGCGAGGTCCGCGAGGGGTGTGGCGGAGACCTGGGCCGGCCGCGGCGGTCCCGGATATGTCACGGAAGCGCCCTTCTGGGTGGTTTGGGACTGATCAGCGTGTGGCACGGCGGTGAGCGTACCGGGCGCACCCGCCCGGGGGCGAAGCGAGGGCGCGGCGGGGGACGCGGGCGGTGCGGGTTTCCCGGGGTCGGGAGTGATCATGGTCACGGGCTCGGTTCCTGGCTTGTTCGGCGCTGAACAGTGGCGGGCGGGGGTCGTGGGCGGGCGGGGGAGGCTCGGCCGGGTGCTCCTCCCGGGCGCCCCGTCGGGGCGGCCCGGTCGGACGCGGCCGTCAGGGCGTGAAGGAGACCGGGAGGTTCGCGGCCTTCGCCCCGGTCGGTGGGACCTGCAGGGTCTTCAGGGCGAACTCCATGACCTGCTTGAAGACGGGACCGCAGATCTGGCCGCCGAAGTAGCTGCCCTCGGTGGCGTTCTGGATCGCGCAGTACACGGTGATCCGGGGGTTGTCGGCGGGCGCGAACCCGGCGAACGACGAGGTGTAGCCCTTGTAGGTGCCGGTGGCCGGATCCACGCGGTTGGCGGTGCCCGTCTTGCCCGCGACGCGGTAGCCGGGGATGCGCGCCTTGGCGCCGGTTCCCTGCTCGTCGTCCACGACCGACTCCAGCATCTGGGCGAGGGCCTTCGCCGTCTTCTGGCTGACGACCCGCGACCTGGCGGGCGGCTGGGCCGCGGTGAAGCGACCGTCCGGCCCCCTGGCGCCGCGCACCAGAGTGGGCGCGACGCGGACCCCGCCGTTGGCGATCGTGGAGTACACCGAGGCCGCCTGCAGCGCGTTGAGGGACATGCCCTGACCGAAGGGGATCGTGTACTGCTGCGAGGTCGACCACTTGCCGGGCGCGGCGAGGATGCCCTTGGTCTCGCCGGGGAAGCCGAGCCCGGTGTGGCTGCCGATGCCGAACTTGCGCAGGTACGAGTACAGGACCCGGTTGGCCTCGGCCTGCGTCTTGCCGAGCTGTCCGGTGGCCAGGATGGTGCCGATGTTGCTGGACTTGGCGAGCACGCCGTTGAGCGTGAGGTACCAGGTGGCGTGGTCGACGTCGTCCTGGAACAGCCGGTCGCCGCGGTGCAGCCGGTTGGGCACGGTGACATGGGTCAGCGGGGTGGCGGCGTTCTCCTCCAGCACGGCGGCCATCGACATGACCTTGGCGGTGGAGCCGGGCTCGTAGGCGTCCTGGACGGCCGGGTTGCCCAGGTCCGCGGCATGGGCCTTGGAGAGGTCGTTGGGGTCGAAGCCGGGCGAGTTGGCCATCGCGAGGATCTCGCCGGTGCGCGTGTCCTGCACTATGACGTAGCCGCGGTCCGCCTTCGACTGCTCGACCTGGTCGGTGATGGCGTTCTGCGCGGCCCACTGGATGTCGCGGTCGATCGTGAGCTCGACGTCGGAGCCGGGCACCGCCGGGGTCTCGGTGGAGCCCGCGGTGGGCACCTGTCGTCCGCCGGACTGGGCGTAGCGGATCTTGCCGTCCTTGCCGGCCAGGGTGGCGTTCAGCTGCTGCTCGACGCCTCCGCCGCCCTTGCCGTCGGCGTTGACCCAGCCCAGTATCCCGGCGGCGAGGTCGCCGTTGGGGTACACGCGCTTGCTGCTGGGCACGGAGAAGACCCCGGCGAGGACGTTGACCGTGGTCTTGTCCGTCTCCGACTTGGCGGAGAGCGCGGACCTCAGGTCCCTGATCTGCTTCCAGACCTGGGGGGTCTGCCGGCCGGCGAGCTTGACGTAGCGCAGGTCGCGGTCCTTGGGCCGCAGCTTCCTGACGAGCGCGGCCTGGTCCTGGCCGAGGATGGGCGCGAGCAGGGCGGCCGCCTGCTCCGGTCCGTCGTCGATCTTGAGTTGCGGGCGGGCGAACATCGTGGGGTCGGCCGTGATGTCGTAGGCGTCCTCGCTGGTCGCGAAGGCCACACCGGTGCGGTCGGTGATCTCGCCGCGCTCGGCGGCCAGCACCTGGCCGACGTACCGGTTCTGCTCGGCCTTGGCGGTGTAGCTGCTCGCGTCGACGGCCTGCACCTGCAGAAGGCGGACCACGAAGGCGAGGAGCACCAGCGTCAGCGCGAGGGCGACCATGCGCAGCCGGGGCCGGGGGCTGCCGAGCCTGAGGACGCGCGGGGCCGCGGGGCGGGGGCCGGCGGGCGGGCGGCGGGCCGGGCGGCTGCCGGG
>NZ_MJAJ01000005.1 GCF_001746365.1 Streptomyces sp. LUP30 | reverse complement strand
GCCGTCCCCGCCGCCGGCGCGCGGCATCGACCGGCTACGGCCCCGCGCCCCGGGGACCCCGCGAGGCCCCGCGGCGCGGATCGCGCGCTACGCGCTCCTGGGCCCCGCCTGCTGCGCCACCTCGAAGGACCACAGGGTGGATGCCGAGGCCGCCGGCTTGGGGCGTTCTCCCTCCGCGCCGCCCCCGTGCGCCGCCTTCATCGAGCCCCCGAGCCATGCCTGGAAGGACTCCTCGTCCCGCCAGCGGGTGTAGACGAGGTAGGTGTCGGTGCCCTCGACCGGGCGGAGCAGCTCGAACCACTCGAACCCGTCGGAGTCCCCGACGGCGTCGGCCCGTGCGGCGAACCTCTTCTCAAGGGTCTCCCGCTGTTCCGCCGGGACGGTCAGTACGTTGATCTTCACTACGCTCATGGCCCCATCCTCCCTCGTCCGCCGTCCGGACGACGGACCGCCCCGACGGCGCCGCCCGGGAACCGGCTGGGGCATCCGGCCTCGACCCCGGGCATCTCCCCGGCGTACGCCGAACCGCAGGCGCACCGGGTCGCCGCACGCAACCGTCCGCCCGTCCCCGAGGCGCGGAAGCCGGCCCGGGAACACGTCGCGGGACGCACCCTCGGCTTCGTCGGCGAGCCGCGCGTGAACGTCCTCGAACTCGACATCGCCCTCCGGCGACTCGTGGCCCGCGTCCGACGTCGGAGACCGTCGCCCGGGACGACCGCACACTGCCGGACGCGCCACCGCGGGGCCCGTGACCCGTGTCGTGGCGGTGTGCGGCGCGACGGGCCCGCGGCACGGGTGTTGCCTGCACCGGGTGTCCGGCGCACGCTGTTCGTATGAACGCGCGGGACGGCCCCACGCTGATCGCCTCCGTACAGCGAGCGTTCCGCCTGCTGGAGGCGGTGAGCGCGCACGACAACGGCGCGCCGGCGAAACAGCTGGCACGGGAGGCGGACCTGCCCCTGGCCACCGCCTACCATCTGCTGCGCACCCTGGTCCACGACGGCTACCTGCGCAAACTCCAGGACGGCGGGTTCATCCTGGGGGACAGGGTGCAGACGCTGCACACCGCGAGTCGCGGACAGGCGCTGCTCAGCCGGGTCCGCCCCACGCTCGCCGCGCTGCGCGACGAGCTCGCGACCGCCGCCTACCTCACCTTCTACGAGGACGGCGAGATCAGGGTCGCGGAGATCGTCGACGGACCCCGGACGCCCCGCGTCGACCTGTGGGTCGGATTCGAGGACGCGGGTCACGCCACCGCGCTCGGCAAGTCCGTGTTGCGCGAGCTGGACGACGACGCCCGCAAGGACTACCTCTCCCGCCACCACCTCGCCGACCTCACGCCGAGGACCATCACCAGCGCCCCCGAACTCCTCCGGCAACTGGACGCCTCTCCCGCGGCCCCGGGGGTCACGGATCTGGAGGAGTACGCCCTCGGCACGGTCTGCGTGGCGGTGCCGGTCTACAGCGGCGACACCCTCGGCTCGCTCGGCGTCTCCCTGCCGGTGGACCGGCTGCCCCGGCTCGAGGAGGTACGCGACCGGCTCCTCCCGACCGCCGGCCGCGTGACCAGGAGTCTTTCCCTTACCTTCTGATCGTTCACTATCTGAAAACCTGATCCTTGTGAGCAGCCGCGCCGACCCCGTTTCCTAAGGGAAACGGACATTTCAGATGTACCCGGCGCACAGGTGAGGATTACGGACCAGATGAGTCAGGCCCGCAACCATGACGGCGACCCCCGCTCGACGCGGCTGTTCGGACACCGGGTGGCGGCGGCAGGTCCGCTCCTGCCCGTACTGATCACCCTCGTCATCGGGCTCGTCTTCCTCCTCGGCGGAGCCGGGACGGTCTGGCTGCCGCTGTTGGCGGCCGGCCCCGCGCTGGCCGCCAGCACGGACGGACCGCGCGGCGTCCTCGGCGTGGGGCTCCTCGCCGCGGGCCTGGGCGTGGCGCTCGGCGCCCGCGACGGCGCCTCCGGGGCCGAGCTGGCCGCCGTGCCGGCCGCCCTGCTGGCCGTCACCTCGGCGAGCGCCCTGGCCGGCGCCCTGCGCTCGCGTCGGGAGCGGGTCCTCGCGGACGTCCGGTCGGTCGCCGAGGCCGCCCAGCACGCGCTGCTCAAGCCGGTGCCGCCGACGGTCGGTCCCTTCGAGGCGGCCGTCCGCTACAGCGCCGCGGCCGCCGAGGCCAGGATCGGCGGGGACCTGTACGCGCTGGTGCCCACCCCGTACGGCGTACGGCTGATCGTGGGGGACGTGCGCGGCAAGGGGCTGCCGGCGGTGGGCACCGCGGCGCTCGTCCTCGGCGTCTTCCGCGAGGCCGCGTACGACGAACCCGATCTGCTCGCCGTCGTCGACCGGATCGAGCGGAGTCTCGCGCGCAACCTCGGGGCCGACGACTTCGTCACCGCCGTGATTGCCGGCTGCCCCCGGCCCGGAGTGCTGGAAGTGGTGAACTGCGGACACGCGCCCCCTCTGCTGGTGCGTGCGTCGAAGGAGATCGAGGCGGTGGAGCCCGCGCCGCCCGCCCCGCCCCTCGGGCTGCGCGCCCTGACCGACCAGACCCCCGGTCTGCAGGAGCTGACCTTCGCGGACGGCGACCAGCTGCTGCTGTACACCGACGGGGTCATCGAGGCCCGGGACCGCGACCGCGCGTTCTACCCGCTCGTCGAAGGGCTCACGCGGCATCTGTCCGACGAGCCGTCGCGCACGCTCGGCGCGATCCACGACGAACTGCTGGCGCATGTCGGCGGTCGCCTGCATGACGACGCGGCGCTCCTGCTGATCCGCAAACCGGTCCCCTGCGCGCCTCCGGCACCCCAACTGCCCACCGCTGAAGCGGTGTTGGGGGACCGGGTGGGCTGACCGCGGTGGCGCGTGCGGCAGACTGTGCTCATGACACGCATGAGGAAGTTCGCCGCCGCGCTGTCCGCCGCGACGGCCGCGCTGCTCGCGACATCCCCCACCGCCTCGGCCGGTCCCACCGGCGTGCACACCCCCACCGCCTCGGCGTCTCCCGCCCGGCACGCCCCCTCCGTCCGGGAGAACTTCGACCGTCTCCCGCTCGGCCCGGTCATCGCGGGACGCGGCTGGACCACCGACGTCTCCGACGGCTCGCTGACCGTCGAACCGAGCTCCACCGGCCACGGCCGCGAACTGCGGCTGCGCACCGAGGGCAACGGTCACGCCTTCCTCGTGCTCCCCGGCCTCGCACCCGCCGGAAACAGTTTCTGGGCCCGTCTGCGGCTGCGGGTGGACCGGTTCCCCCAGGCCCCCGACTGGGCGCACTGGACCATCGCCGAGGCGTCCGGCTCCGACACCCCCACGCTGGTACGCCCGCTGGGCGGCCAGTACGTTCCCACCTCACGGGCGAACTTCTGGGGCGTCGGCTCCGACCTGGGCCCCACCGGCGACTGGACGGCATGGAAGACCTCCGCCCCGGCCACGGCCGACGCCTGGAGCTGCGTCGAGTTCCACCTCGACGCAGCGGACAACCGCGTCACCGTGTATCAGGACGGCGTCGAGCAGTCCGACCTGACCGTCTCCACGAAGGAGCACGGCGGCACGGCGGACGACTTCGTCTTCCCGCACTTCGACACGCTCAAGCTCGGCTGGCAGCTGTACCAGGCCGACCCCACGCCCTCCTCGTACGACCTCCGCATGGACGACGTGGCCCTGAGCACCCGGCGCGTGGGAGGGTGCCGCTCATGACGCGGGCCCGTCGGGCGAGGCACGCCGACCCTCGCCCGACGGGCCGCCGGGTCCGGGACGGGAAGCTCCCGCAGGGGCCACCCTGGTGGCGGCCATCGCCGTGATCGACGCCTGCAACCGCGTGAACGTCATCGCCCGCCGGCCGCGGGAGACTACCGGCCGGGCCGGTTCGGCCGAAGGGGGACCGGTGGGTTCGGCTTCACGGAATGTGCACACCTCGCCGGGTGAACTTTAGAATTCAAGCGATACGCTCGTCGCCAGTTCGAGCGATCGAGGAGTCCCCACCCACCGCGTCGCTCGCTCTCCCCCCATGCACCCCCTGCTCAGGAGACGCGCGTGCGCGACGGCGACGTAGTGGTGATCGGCGGCGGCTATGCGGGCGTCCGCCTGGCCAAACGGCTCGACTCGACGGCGCGGGTCACCCTGGTGGACCGCAAGGAGGTCTTCTTCCACCGCATCGCCTCCCTCCGGGCCGGTGTGCGCCCGGAGTGGTCGGTCACCCCCTTCATCCCGTACGACCGGTTGCTGCGCGACGGCCGGATGGTGGTCGGCAAGGCCGTGCGCATCGACACCGCTGCACGGCAGGTCGTCCTGGCGACGGGCGAGCGGCTCCCCTATGACGTGGTCGTCATCGCGTCGGGCGCCGACTACCCCGAACCGGCGCGTTTCACCGGCGTCACCGCCGAGGAGACGATCGAGTCGTTCGCCGTCCACCAGCGCAAGGTCGCCGCCGCCCAGCACGTCCTGGTGGTCGGCGGCGGCCCCTCGGGCGTGGAGCTCAGCGCGGAGATCCGGCTGGCCCGGCCGGACGCCCGCGTCACTCTCGCCCACGCCGGAACGACGCTGCTCCACGCCACCGGCAGCGAACGGGCCGGCCGCAAGGCGCTCGACTGGCTGCAGTCGCACGACGTGGAGGTCCGCCTCGGCTCGTTCATCTCCCCGGGCAACGATTTCGGCACCTACCGCGACGCGCACGGCGCGGTCATCGACGCCGACGTCTCCTTCTGGGCCACGGGCACCACCCCGAACACGCTCTGGCTGCGCCTGGCCGGACACGGCGACTGGCTCACCGCGAGCGGCCACGTCAAGGTCGACCGCAGGCTCAGGGTCCAGGGGTGGCCCGACGTCTTCGCGGTCGGCGACGTCAACGACGCCACCGAGCTGAAGATCACCCCTGCGGCGCTGGCCCAGGCCGACCTCGCCGCCCACAACATCCGCGCGTATCTGCACAGTTCCGGCAGACACCGCAGGGAGCCCCGGCTCTACCGGCCGCTGCGGCGCACCCCGCTCATCGTGCCCTTCGGCCCGGCCGACGGAATGACCCTGCTTCCCGTGCCGGGCGGTGAGAGCGCCGTGCTGGGCGGCCGGACCTCCGTGCTGGCCAAGGCGAAGACCCTCATGACCCCGTACATGAGACGCCAACTCGGGTACACCGCCACTTGATTGGCTTGAGTCGGTTGATTGGCTTGAGTGGCCAGCCGCCTCCGGGTCCACGGCCCGACCCGCGCGGTCCTCTGCCGTGTGCGCGGCCGCCCTCGCTACCGCATGCCGTCCGCCCCGCCCTGACGCCCGGCGTCGCCCTGTAGCAGCGGCAGCGCGTCGAGGTACTCGGATGGGTGGTCGAAGGCGCGGGTGAGGGTGGTGAGACGGGGCTGGAGGCGGTGGGTGAGGTCGTCGATCGCGGCGGGGAACTCGTGGACGTGATGCGCGGCGATGTGGCCGTCGGCCAGCAGGAGGCCGGTGTGCGGGGCGAGTTGGCCGAGCAGGAAGAGGGCCGTGAGGTCGCTGAGGACGCCGTGGGCCGGCTGGTCGGTGGTGCGGGCGAGAGCGGAGAGCAGGGCGTCGGCCGCCTGGAGGGCGGTGTGGACGTGGGCTCGCTGGAGGGCGGGGCCCGAGGCGGTGTTCCAGCGGCCCTGGGGGTCGTGGGCGGGGCCGTTGCGGAGTGCGCGCCGGGCCTGGGCGTGGAAGGCGTGCTCGGTGTGGGCGAGCAGTTCGCGCAGGAATCGGGGTTCGCTGAGGTGGGCCGGGCCCTGGTCGGCGACCGGCGGGGCCGGCGGGTGGTGCAGGAGTTCGGCGGCCGCCTTGGTGGAGATGAGAAGGTTGTCGCCCTCCGCGGTGATGGTCCCCTCGATGTACTCGGGGAACCCGGCGAGGTGATTGGCGGGCAGCAGCCCCTGGGCGCCGCAGCGTTCGCGTGCTTCGAGGGCGATGGTGCGCGCCTGCCAGGTGATCCACGCCTTGGCCAGGGCGATGACGCGTTCCAGGCGGTCGCGGTCGTCGGCGGTGTGCCGGTCCCACGCGGCGGTGAGGGACCGGTGGAGCAGGGTCATGGCATAGGCGGTGGCCACGGCCTGCAGGAGCCTGCCGTGGTGGGTGCGGTGGGCGTTCACCGGAATGCGCTGGCCGGGCCGCGGGCCGCTGACATGGCGCTGGTCGCCGTACCGGACGGCGATGGCGAGCGCGGCGCGGGAGGCGCCGACGGCCGCCGCGCTCATGCAGAGCTTGCCGGCGGTGACGCGCGCGATGGACGTGAGGAACCGCTTGCGGCGGTTGCCGAGGCTGCTCGCGAAGGCGCCGTCGGCCCCGAGGCGGCCGTGCTCGCCCTGGAGCAGGGCCCGGCCGGGCAGGGGGAGATGGTCGAAGGAGGTGAGGCAGTGGTCGACCGGGGCGTTCGGGCGGAGCGGGAGGGGTTCGACCGTGACGTGGGGGAGGGGGCCGTCGCGGTCGGTGAGCGGCGTCAGGAAGAGAAAGATGCCGTGGTCACGGTCGTCGACGAGGAGGCGGGCGGCGACGACGGCCGCCTTCGGACCGCCCAGGGTGCTGGTGTTGGGCATGAACTTCGCGGCGCCCGGATGCGGGGTGTGCAGGACGAAGCCGCCCGTCGCGGGGTCGTGGCGGGCGATCGTCTCCAGGGCGGTGGCGTCGTTGCCGTGGTCGAGTTCGGTGCACAGGAACGTGCCGATACGGCGGAGGGAGGTGAACTCGCTCAGGTCCCTCGACGCGTGGTCGGCGTGGTCGAGGATGCTTCCGAGGAAGAGGTTGTAGTGGATGCTCGCGACGGTGGTGAGGCCGCCGCCCCCGTCGACGATCGCGGCCCATTCGTGCAGAGCCGTGAGCAGGGCCGGGTCGTCGGCGAGGGACACGGGGTCGTCGAGCGTGTCGTTGACCAGACGCAGCCAGGCGTAGGACTGCTCGGCCCGTTGCTCGGGCGTCAGATCGGGCCGGTGCCGGAAGGCGTCCTGGGCTATGAGGCGCCGCCAGGGCGCGTGCACCCGTGCCCGGTCGCCGTCCTGGTCGAAGAGCAGCCGGGTCAGCTCACGGGCGATCGCCTCCTCGGGCTCCCCCGACCCCTCGGCGTTCGGTTCCCGGGCGGCCGCGGCCGTGGCCGTGGACCGGTCCGAGGACGGGCCCGGCGGGGAGGCCTGGCCGACGTGCTCCGGTATGGCCCGCCCCGGTACGGCCTGCTCGGGAATGGCGTGTTCCTGTTCGGCCTGTTCGGCCTGTTCCTGTCCGGCACGGTCCGGTCCGGCCTGATCCGGGACGGGGTCGGCTCGGTGCGGCCCGGTGGGGCGCTCTGTGTTGTGAAATGCCAGAAGGGCCATGACCCTCTCCCCCGTTGGTCGCAGATCCGGATGCTGGACGTCTGGATGCGCAGTGAGCCAGAAGATACGGACCTCCCGGTTTTGTTATCAAGTCGGAAATCGGCAAACACCACGGGTGAGAATGGCGTGATCCGAGGGGTGGCCGTGGCGAAAGCCCGTTCGCCGTGCCGCAGTTCTTCCTGATGAGCAGGGGAAGGACGGGGCAGCGGGGTCCTGGTCCAGGCGGGAGCCGGGGAGCTGAGGTGTCTCGTTCCGCCCGGCCGGGGCGCGGGGCGGGAGTGACACGGGGCCGGAGGTGGCGACCCTCGCGGGTTTGCGGGCCGGGAACCGGCGAGGTGGCACAGGACAAACCTGTCGGTATATTTTCCGGAGCCTGAAACGCGGGAGCTACCTCGGAGGTAAGGCGTGGCGCTGCAGGAACGGGCCGTGCGGACGAGACGGGCCGTCCTCGTCGCGGCCGCGGCGGTGTTCGCGGAGGTCGGGTACGAAGCGGCGACGATCTCGGAGATCCTCGCCCGGGCCGGCGTGACCAAGGGGGCCTTGTACTTTCACTTCTCCTCCAAGGAGGAGCTCGCCCAGGCGGTCCTGGCCAGTCAGCTGGGTGCGATCCCGGCCGTGCCCGCGCGGGAGTTGATGCTGCAGCAGGGGCTGGACGAGGCGTTCGTCCTGGCTCATCTGCTGGCGGTGGGCGACCCGCTGGTGCAGGGCAGTATCCGTCTCACGGTGGACCAGGGCGCGCACAGCGACGGACTGGACCGGCAGGCGCCGATGCGCGGATGGATCGCGCGCAACGCCGAGCTGCTGGGGCGGGCGAAGGCCAGGGGCGAGCTGCTGCCGCACGTCGATGTGGACGCGGCCGCGCGGATGTTCGTGGGCGCGTTCACCGGGGTGCAGGTGCTCTCCAAGATCATGACAGGTCATGCGGATCTGCCGGAGCGGGTGACGGACCTTCAGCGGCACCTGATGGCGGGGGTCGCCGTGCCGGCGGTGCTGCTGCAACTGGACACCGCGCCGGACCGGGGCGCCCGGGTCTACGAGGAGGCCGTGCAGGCCGGTTGGGGGACCGCGCAGCCGCAGGCGGCGGGGTGAAGACCGCGGGCGGGGCGGGAGCCCGGCCGCCGCGGAGCGGCTGAGGCGACGCTCGGGGGCCCACGGACCGGCGCGGCGCCGGTGGCGGTGGGGCGTGAGAGGCGTGAGGGCGAGGGGGGTTGGGCGGGGCGTGGCGCGGGGAGGGGTGGGAGGTGAACGGTTGTCCGGGACGCCGTCGTGTGTTCCCGCGGGGGCGGGGGGAGCCCCCGGCTGGCGGCAACCGGCCATGCCGACGTGTGCAGGACGAAACCGGGGAGTACGACCATGGATGCGACTGTGTGCCCTTACGCCCTCGACGTGACGGGGCGTGACCTCCCGGGCGAGGCCGCGATGCTGCGGGCCAAGGGACCGGCCGTCCGCGTGGAACTGCCCGGGGGAGTGGTGGCCTGGGCGGTGGTACGGCAGCAGTACGTGGAACGGCTGCTCACCGACCCCAGGGTGTCGAAGGACGCACGTCGGCACTGGCCCGACTTCATCGAGGGAAGGATCACCGAGGAGTGGCCCCTGTACCCGTGGGTGGCGAACGAGAACATGCTGTTCGCCTACGGCGCCTCCCACACCCGGCTGCGCCGGTTGGTGGCCGGGGCGTTCACCGCGCGCCGCTCGGAGGCGATGCGGCCGCGGGTCGCGCAGATCGCGGCCGAACTCGTCGACTCGCTCGCCCGGTCGGGCGGGACGGGATCGCCGGTGGACCTGCGGACCGGGTACGCGGAGTTGCTGCCGATGCGGGTGATCTGCGAACTGTTCGGAGTGGAGCAGGGCGAGGACACGGACGCGCTGTGCACGGCGCTGCACACGGTGTTCGGCACGACGATCAGTGGTCAGGAGATCGAGGCGGCCCGGCTGGAGGCGTTCGTCAGGCTGTCGGAACTGGTGAAGGCCAAGCGGGCCGAGCCCGGCGACGATCTCACGTCCCTGCTGATCCAGGCACGTGACCAGGACGACCGGCTCAGCGAGGAGGAACTGCTGGGCACCCTCTTCCTCATGATCGCCGGCGGTCAGGACACCACCGCCGCCCTGATCACCAACGCGATCGGGGCGCTGCTGCTGGCTCCCGGGCAACTGGAGCACGTCCGGGAGGGTCGCGCGACCTGGGAGGACGTGGTCGCCGAGACGATGCGCGTGCACACCCCCGGGGCGTACTCGCCGATGCGTTTCGCCGTCGAGGACATCGACCTGGACGGCGTGCTGATCCGCAAGGGGGAGGCCATCCTCGTCTCCTTCGCGGCCGGTGGCCGGGAACCGGAGCGCCACGGACCGCACGCCGACCGCTTCGACCTGCTGCGCAAGAACCGCGACAGCCTCGGCTTCGGTCATGGACCGCATCGCTGCATGGGCGCTCCGCTCGCCGCGGTGGAGGCGGAGAGCGCGTTCGCCGCGCTCTTCGCACGCTTCCCCGAAATGGAACTCGCCTGCCGGCCGGAGGAACTCCAGCCGATGGCGAGCTTCTTGATGAACAGTCACCGCTCGTTGCCGGTCCTGCTCGAGCCCCGGCATCCGTGAACGGGGCGCCGCTTTCCGGGATGATCGACCGTTGCCCCTTCCCCGGCCGGTCCGGGGCCGGCGGGGGTGATCATGGACTGCTCACCCGGAGCCGACGCACCCCGTTCCCGGCGGACGAGATCGCGCGGACGCCCATCGCCTGACGGGGAAGGGGTGAGTCTGGTCGCCGACCTGATGCGCGGCGTCCGCGCCTGACCGGCCTGTTCCGGCCGGCTCGCCCGGCCTGTCCGCCCGGTCTGCTCCTGCGGCCTATGCGGCTTCGGTGGGCTCGGCTTCGTCGTGCTTGGCCTCCACGCGGCCGACGGCGTGCGGGCCGGTGGTGAGCGCCTCGCGTGCCGTCTGCCAGGCCGGGGCGCCCGGATAGAGCCGACTGTGCAGATAGGCGGCGGTCAGTTGCTGGACGGCGGCGACCCGCGCCGGGTTCTCGTCGGTCGTCTCGGCGACGTCGTACCCGGAGACGCCGCCGAGTCCGTGCTCGGCGTCGAAGAGCGTCAGCAGGGTCTTGGGGCCGGGGGAGAGCCGGTAGGGGTCGATGTGCCATTCCGGGCCGTTGACGGTCAGGTGGGCGGAGTCGTCCTTGTCGCCCGCGACGACCAGCGTCGGCGTCGTCATCGTGGAGAAGTCCGTGGTCAGCAGGAAGCCGAAGTTCTGCGCCACGGTCTCGGTGAGGGCGTCGCCGCCCCGGCCGGGCGCGGCGAGCAGGACGCCTGCCTTGATCCGCGGGTCGGCCAGGTTCACCTGCGTCCCTTCGTCGGGGTCGGTGAGGCGGGCGCCGAGCAGCAGGCTCGCGGTGTGTCCGCCCATGGAGTGCCCGGCCACCGCCACCCGGTCGCGGTCGAGGCGTCCGGGGAGCTGCGGGACGGCGGCCTCGATCGCGTCGAGCCGGTCCAGGATGTGCCGCATGTCCTCGGCGCGTGAGCGCCAGTACAGGGGAGCCCCGGGGGTGTCGGGGGCCAGGGTCAGCGTGCTGGAGCTCAGGTGGGTGGGCTGGATGACGGCGAAGCCGTGTGCGGCCCAGAAGTGGGCGAGCGGGGCGTATCCGTCGAGCGAGGACAGGTGGTGGGAGTGCCCCTGGCCGTGCGAGAGGAGGATGACCGGCAGGTCGTCCCCGGTGACGGGCGCGGTGATGCGGAGCTGGAGGTCCACGGGCCGGCCGGGAATCGGCAGTGTGATCGGGCTGACTGACAGGACGGCGGTGCGCGGGCCGAAGGCGTGGGCTGAGAAGGCCGGTTCACTCATGGTGCGGGTTTCCCTTCGATGGCCCCCCGGGGCGCCGGACGCGGAGACCGGGCGACGGGGTGGCGGGCAGGAGCAGGCGTCCGGCCCGGGGCAACCCGAAGCGGAACGTTGCTCCGTTTAATGTACGGAACGCGGTTCCGTTTCGTCAACGCAAGGGCCGCCGGGGATGCGAGACACAGGCGAGGGGACTCCGACCCACCGCACCGGGGTCGTCGGCCCGTCAGCGGCCCGTCAGCGGGTCAGCCGGTGCCTGCGCCCGCCCCGGCGGAACCGGACCCCCGCGTAGACCAGATCGGCCAGCAGCACGACCGCGCCGATGATCAGCAGGTAGAACAGCCCGTGGGCCGCGAATCCGATGATGCCCAGGACGAGGGCGGCGAGGATCAGGAACAGGAACAGGCTCATCGGCTCTCCCGGCGGTCTTGTCGTCTCAGCGGCGGGCGAGGCGTCGTTCGCCGCCGAGGCCCGGCGTGTAGTCCAGTTCGTAGTGCGCGAACACCTTCGGTTCGTCCTCGGCGGGCAGCTCACCGTCGACGTCGATCGCCGGGGCCTTCTTCACGGCGTTCTTGTCGTGGACGACCCGCAGGTAGCCCGGACCGACCGTCGCCCCCGTGAGCGGCACGAACACCAGCCGGCGGCGGGTGGGCAGGCCGACGGTCACGGTGGCGAAGGAGGGGCAGTCCGTTCCGGTGTCCACGTAGACCGACTCCAGGACGCCGATCCTGTGCCCCTGCGGATCGACCACGTCGTGACCGCGCCATTCACGGATGTCACCGGCTTCGAACATGAGAACCTCCCGGGCGTTCGGGTACCCGTGTTCCCGTGTCCGATGCCGGTGCGCGGCTGTCGTGCGGCCCGTGGCGGACAGCGCGGACGTCACCGGCAGGCGGCGGCAGGGGTCACTGCGGACGGGCCATCAGCACGGCGACGTCGTCCTGGCCCGGATATGGCAGCATCTGCGCGAGGACGTCGTCGCAGAGCGCCGTCAGTGACCGGCCGGGACGGCGCAGGGCCCGGGCGAGGCGGTCGAGCCCCTGGTCGAGGTCTCTGCCCCGGGTCTCGATCAGCCCGTCGGTGTACAGGACGAGCAGGCCGCCCGGCGACAGCGGGACCTCCTCGGTCCCGAACTGCCGTCCGCCGGTTCCCAGCGGAGTTCCCGGCGAGCCGTCGAGGAAGGTGACCGACCCGCCGGGCGACAGCACGGCGGGCGGGGGATGACCGGCCCTGGCGACGAGGCACCCGCCGGAGGCGGGATCGTGGACGGCGTAGACGCAGGTCGCCAGCTGGTCGTCGCCCATGTCGGCGACCAGGGCGTCCAGCGAGCGGAGCATGTCGGCGGGGTCGATCCCCAGCCGGGCGAGGGTGCGCACGGCGGCACGCAGCTGGCCCATGATCGCCGCGGCGTGGATGCCGTGCCCCATGACGTCTCCGATGACGAGTCCGGTGCGCTCCTCGGGCAGTGCGATGACGTCGAACCAGTCGCCGCCGACGTCGTGTTCACTGGCGGGCAGGTAGCGCCCCGTCAGCTCCAGGCCGGGGACGGCGGGCAGCGCGCTGTTGGTCAGATTGCGCTGCAGGGTGAGGGCCGCCGCGCGCTGCCGGGTGTACATCAGCGCGTTGTCGATGTTGAGGGCGGCGCGCGCGGCCAGTTCGTCGATCAGCACGCAGTCCTGCTCGTCGAAGGGCTCACGGCTGCGGAGGCGTGTCACCACGACCGCGCCGAGCGCCTTGCCCCGGGCGACCAGCGGGACCAGCCGCGCGGAGCCGAGGCTCATGAGGTAGGCGCGCAGCTCGTCGGCGCGCGGGTCGGGGATCAGCGCCGACACGTCGGACCGGTACAGGTTGGTGGGGCGGCCTGCCGCGATGACCCGTTCGTAGAGCGAACCGCGCTCGAGCCGGGAGGTCATGCCGGGGAGCAGCCTCGCCGTCGGGGCGGCCGGGTCGGGGAAGAGGGCGGCCATCCGGCGGATCACCCCGCGCGTGGCGGCGGTGGACTCGTCGGGGCTCATGGCGTCTTCGAGGAGCTGCACGTCGGCGGAGTCGGCGAGCTGGGGCACCAGCATCCGCACGATCTCCTCGGAGGTCTGGCGCAGGTCCAGGGTGGTGCCGACCCGGGTGCCGGCCTCCGCCAGCAGCGCGAAACGGCGCCGGGCGCGCTCGACGTCGTGTTCGGCCTGCTGGCTCTCCGTGATGTCGATGAGGGAGGCGATCAGGCCCAGGGTCCGGCCGCTGCCGTCCACCAGCGGGGCGTAGGAGCACGACCAGGTCCGCTCCCGACCGGGGTCCGCCGGGGTCCGGCCGGTGCGGCGGACGTCGACGACGGCCCGGCCCCCGTCCAGCACCTCCTGCATCGTCTTCTCGAGCGCCACGGCGTTGACGCCGGGCACGACCTCCGTGAGCCGCCTGCCGAGGTGCTCGGCGGCGGAGACGCCGTTCATCCGGGCGAGCGCGTCGTTGACCCGCAGGAAGCGCAGATCGGCGCCGAGGGTGGCCAGGCCGATGGGGGACTGGCTGAAGAGGCTCTCCAGGGCCGCCAGGGAGTCACGCATGCGCAGGACCTGGGAGGTCTCCACGGCGATCAGCAGGGCGCCGGGGCGGCCCTGGGCGTCGGCGGCCGGCACGATCCAGGTCTCCATGGTGACCGGATGGCCGTCGCGGTGGCGCACCGACAGCGTGCCGACGAGCGTTTCCCCGCCCTGGACGCGATGGGTGAGCTGATCGGCCAGCTCATGGTTGCCCTCGGGGACCAGCAGGGCGGAGGCCGGCCGGCCGAGCACGTCCTGCGGCCGGAAACCGAGCAGATCCTGGGCGGCCAGCGACCACTCCACGATGCGTCCGTGCCCGTCCTCCCGCCACAGCGCGATCGGAAGCAGCTCGCGCAGCACACCGGCGTACCCGACGGCGCCCGAGGGCTGTTCTGCGGCCCGGTCCGCCCGGTGAGGAGCGCCCATCGCTTGACCTCCCCAGGGGGCGGGCAGGATTGCACACGAAAACACCATATCCGGAAGTAAGGATTCCGATCGTGGATCCGTGGGAGAAGCGTGACGCCGATCTCGCGTCCACGGGGGCCGTACGGGTCCGGGAGGATCGTCGCGGTCGTGCCGAGTACGGGTTCTCCCGCGCCGTCGGCGGCGGCGTTACGTGATGGGTCGCAGGGGTACCGGGTGACAGTCGACGCGCCGGGCGTCGTCGGCGGCACCAGGAGGCTGGCATGGACGAGGCTGGCATGAAGGCTTCTGTCGACCGGATCGCGAACCCGTGGGGCGGACGCACCCCCTACGACCGGCACCGGTCCTGGCCCACGCGTGTGGACGCCCGGCTGGACGACGGCGTCGCACCGGACCAGGTGCAGCGGTGGGTGCAGGCCGCCTCGATCCTGCACTCCGACGGGGACGCCATGGACGTCGCCGTCGTGGACGGCCGCATGGTCGGTGTGCGCGGCCGGGCGGACGACCGCGTCAACCGAGGCCGGCTGGGCCCCAAGGACCTCTTCGGCTGGCAGGCGAACGCGTCGGAGGACCGGCTGACCAGGCCGCTGATCCGCGAGGGCGGGCGTCTGGTCGAGTGCGACTGGGACACCGCGATGGACCGGATCGTGACCCGCTCGCGGGAGCTGCTGGAGGAACGCGGACCCGGGTCGATCGGCTTCTACACCTCCGGACAGCTTTATCTGGAGGAGTACTACACGCTGGCGGTGCTGGCCCGGGCCGGCATCGGGACCAACCACCTGGACGGCAACACCCGTCTGTGCACCGCCACCGCCGCCGAGGCCCTGAAGCAGTCCTTCGGCTGCGACGGCCAGCCGGGCTGCTACGACGACTTCGACCACGCGGACGTGGTCGCGCTGTTCGGGCACAACATCGCCGAGACACAGCCCGTGCAGTGGATGCGACTGCTAGACCGTCTGGAAGGCGGCGACCCGCCCCGTCTGGTGTGCGTCGACCCGCGCCGCACCCAGGTGGCCCGGCGGGCGACCGTGCACCTCGCCCCGCGCGCCGGCACCAACGTGGCCCTGCTGAACGCCCTCCTGCACGAGATCATCCGCACCGACCGGGTCGACCACGACTACATCGCCGCGCACACCGTCGGCTTCGAGGAGCTGGCGTCCCGGGTGCGGGAGTGCACTCCGCAGTGGGCGGCGGGCATCTGCGACGTCTCCGCCGCGTCGATCGGTGCGGCGGCCGAAGTCCTCGGCGAAGCCGACCTGTTGCTGTCCACGGTCCTGCAGGGCGTCTACCAGTCCCACCAGGCCACCGCGGCCGCCGTGCAGATCAACAACCTGCACCTGATCCGCGGCATGCTCGGGCGGCCTGGCGCCGGGGTGCTGCAGATGAACGGGCAGCCCACCGCCCAGAACACCCGCGAGTGCGGCGCCGACGGCGACCTGCCCGGATTCCGCAACTGGCAGAACGACGCTCACGTGGCCGACCTGGCGAAGGTGTGGAACGTGGAGCCCGAGACCATCCCGCACTACGCCCCGCCCACGCACGCGATGCAGATCTTCCGCTACGCCGAGCAGGGCTCGATCCGCATGCTCTGGATCAGCGGCACCAACCCGGCGGTGTCGCTGCCCGAGCTGTCGCGCGTGCGCTCGATCCTGCGGCAGGAGCGTCTGTTCGTCGTCGTGCAGGACCTGTTCCGCACCGAGACCGCCCAGCTCGCCGACGTGGTGCTGCCCGCGGCGACGTGGGGTGAGAAGACCGGCACCTCGACCAACGCCGACCGCACCGTTCACCTGTCCGGCAAAGCGATCGAACCGCCCGGCGAGGCCCGGCCGGACCTCGACGTCTTTCTGGACTACGCCGCCCGCATGGACTTCCGGGACAAGGACGGCGGCCCGCTGATCACCTGGCACGACCCGGAATCGGCCTTCGAGGCGTGGAAACGCTGCAGCGCCGGCCGGCCGTGCGACTACACCGGCATCACCTACGCCGGACTGCGCGACGCGAGCGGCGTGCAGTGGCCGTGCCACGAGCAGGCTCCCGACGGTACGGAACGCCTCTACACCGACGGCATCAGCTGGGCGCATCCGGACGTCTGCGAGAGCTACGGCAAGGATCTGGAGACCGGCGCCCCGGACGAGCCCGTCGAGTACCGCTCCCTCAACCCGGACGGCAAGGCCGTGATCAGAGCAGCCGCCTATCTGCCCCCGCACGAGACGCCCGACGTGGACCGCCCCTTCCAGCTGACCACCGGGCGCACCCTGTACCACTTCCACACGCGGACGAAGACCGGGCGAGCACCCCAGCTGAACGCGGCCGCCCCCGACGTGTGGGTGGAGGCGTCCGTCTCCGACGCGGCCGACCTCGGACTCGACGAGGGCGATCTGGTCGAGGTCGGCACGCCCCGCGGCGCCCTGCGCGGCCGCCTGCGCGTGACCGACATCCGGCCGGGCCTGCTCTTCGTGCCCTTCCACTACGGATACTGGGACACCGCGGTCGGCTACGGGCCGCGGGCCGGCACAGTGGGACGCGCGGCGAACGAGACGACCGTCACGGACTGGGACCCGGCCTCCAAACAGCCGCTGTTCAAGACCGCAGCGGCCTCGTTGCGCCTGGTGGAACGCGCGGACGGACACCGCGCGCCCGCTCCGACGACCACGGCGTCGACGCCCTCCCGCGCCGATGCCGCGCCGCCCACCGCCGGGGGCTCCGCCGCCCTCGTCACGGAGACGTCGGCCGCGTCCCACGACACCGGCGGGAGGGACATCCGGTGAACGGCGTCAACCTCACCCTGCGCGCCCTGCACCACGGCGAGAGGCATCTCGCCGGGCAGTTGACCGCGGTGGCCGAACGGCACCGCACCGAGCACGAGATCCACCACGTGGCCACCGACCTCGCGGCATGGTCGCGCGACCATGTCTCGCACCTGGCGGAGGCCGCCGACGCCCGGGGCGTCCACCTCGGCGGCTCGTCCGGCGCGCATACGGCCGGCGTCCTGTCCGCTCTGCGGGAGAAGACCGCCGAGGTGATGGCCCACCGGCCCGAGCCGGGCCTGCTGCTCCTGCGTGACCTGCGGGAGCTGCACCTGAGCGCCGCGGAGAACTCCCTGCACTGGGAGATGCTCGCCCAGGCCGCGCAGGCCGGCCGGGACGAGCGTCTGCTGTCCCTCGTGTCGCACTGCCACCCCGGGACCCTGCGTCAGATGCGCTGGACCAACACCATGATCAAGAATCTCGCCCCGCAGATCCTGACGAGCCTTTGAAGGCGCCGACCAGCACACCGCCCCGCCGCCCGGTGGGACACGAGGGGCGTGTGTGGAGCGCCCGTGAAGGGGCACCCAGTGTGGCGGAAAGCCGCGCCCCGTCATGGGGGCGCCCTGCCGAACGGAGAATGCGATGACGGCGGATGCATGGGCGCCCCAGCGCGGGCTTCCGGCGTTCACCCCGCCGGGCGTGTACGCACCCCAGTGGGACACCAGGCTGCTGACCCGCGCCCTGTCCCGCGAGGACATCGGCACGTCCACCGAGGTACTGGACCTGGGAACGGGCTCGGGGGCCCTCGCCGTGCAGGCCGCGCGGCTGGGTGCCCGGGTGACGGCGGTCGACATCTCGCGGCTCGCCGTGCTGACCGCACGGATCAACGCCCTGCTGGCCGGCCAGCGGGTCCGTTTTCGCCGCGGCGACCTCACAGCCGCCGTGCCGGGGCGCTCGTACGACCTGGTCGTGAGCAATCCGCCCTATGTGCCGTCGCCCGACGCCACGCTGCCGCGGCGCGGTATCGCCCGCGCGTGGGACGCGGGCCGGGACGGCCGCGCGTTCATCGACCGGATCTGCGCGGAGGCGCCCTCGGTCCTGAACCCCGGGGGCGTTCTGCTGCTCGTCCACTCCAGCTTGTGCGACACCCGGGCCACCCTGGAGCGGCTGACGGACACCGGGCTGAGCGCCACGGTCACCGACCGGGCCGCCGTGCCCCACGGCCCGGTGCTGCGCGCACGCATGCGGTGGCTCGTCCAGCAGGGCCTGCTGGACGGCGGCGAGGACCACGAGGAACTGGTCGTCGTCCGCGCCGAACGCGCCTGAGCGCGGGCGCCGCCTGCGCACGGCGTGCCCGCGCCGTCCCGTACGGGGTGTCCGGTGGGTCGCCCGAGGCGGCGGCCCGACCTCCGCGCACCCACCCATGACGCGTCCAGAAGACCGAGGAGGGAACATCAGTGACCCAGGACCCCACCCGCAAGCATCCCCGCCCCGACTTCCCGGACCAGGAACAGGAACATCCCGGCTGGACCGGTCCCATGGACCCGCCGCCCGACCACGGCGAGGAGTCCTACGAGGGCAGCGGCCTCCTGCGCGACCGCAGGACGGTCGTGACGGGCGGCGACTCCGGCATCGGCCGCGCCGTGGCGCTCGCGTTCGCCCGGGAGGGCGCCGACGTGCTGTTCACCCATCTGCCCGAGGAGGAGAAGGACGCGCAGGAGACGGCGGCCCTGATCGAGGGCGCGGGCCGCAGGGCCGTCGCCGTGTCCTGCGACATCCGCTCGGAGGACGAGTGCCGCGCGCTGGTGGACCGGGCCGTGGAGGAGTTCGGCCGCATCGACGTCCTCGTCAACAACGCCGCCTACCAGATGTCGCAGCCGGACGGCATCCGGGCCATCTCCACGGATCAGTTCGACCGGGTCGTGCGCACGAACCTGTACGGCATGTTCTGGCTGTGCAAGATGGCGCTGCCGCACATCCCCGCCGGCGGCTCGATCATCAACTCCACGTCGGTGCAGGCCTACAAGCCCAGCCCCCACCTGCTGGACTACGCGATGACCAAGGGGGCCATCGTGACGTTCACCCAGGGGCTCGCGCAGATGGTGGCCGAGGACGGCGTCCGGGTCAACGCCGTGGCCCCGGGCCCGGTCTGGACGCCGCTGATCCCGGCGACGATGCCGGACACGTCCGAGTTCGGCAAGCAGTCCCCGATGGGGCGTCCCGCCCAACCGGCCGAGATGGCGCCCGCCTATGTCTTCCTCGCCTCGCCCCGGGCGAGTTTCATCACGGCGGAGATCCTCAACGCCACCGGCGGCACCCCCTTGCCGTGACCCGGCGACTCCCCTCGAGGCGGTCACGGCACGACGTCCGTCGCGCCGCCGTGCCGCGTGGGACGGCCGCACCGGACGGCGTGCCGACCTCCTGCCGCGGGCGTAGCGTCCTGATAGGGGCGAGGGCGGTCACGCCCGGTGCGCGTGCGCCGCGCCCCGAGGGGAGCGGAAGGCCGGCCCCGGCCGTCCGGAGACCTCTTCCCCTTCCTCCCGATGCTGGAGGTGCCTCGTGACCAGCGCGGGCGATCCGGCCGCCGTCGACGGTGACCTGGACGCCGAGTTCGCGGAGACGGTGCGCCGCACCGGCGCGTCCATCGGCGCGCTCTTCCTCCTCGGGCCCGACGAGCAACTGCTGCGCCTGGACCTGCTCTGCGGGGCGCCGGCCGAGTTCGCCGCACCCTGGACGCGCGTCCCGATGGCCGCTCCGGCGCCGGTGGCCGTGGCGGTCCGCGAGGACCGGATGGTGTGGGTGGCCAGCCAGGAACAGATGGCCCGCTCCTACCCGCGCACCGCGATGGTGCTGCCCTTCCCGCTGGCGATGGTCGCGGCGCCGGTCTCCGGCAGCCGTCGCCGCGGCTCGTTGCTGCTGATCTGGCCCGCCACCCGTCCGCCGTACATGACCGCGCGGGAGCGGGGCAACATCGCCTCCAGCTGCCGTCGGCTCGCCCGGCTGCTGGACGACGCCGACGCGCGAGGCCGGGGCCCGGACGGCCGTGACGGACCGCGCGTCGTCGCCGCCGGGACCGGCCGGTCGGGCAGTCCGGCGATGGCCGCCGCCGACTTCGCCGAGCGACTGCCCGGCGGCAGCTGCGCCCTGGACCTGGAAGGACGCTTCACCTACCTCAGCTCCGGCGCCTGCGAACTGCTGGGCTGCGACGCCGGGCTGCTGCTGGGCACCCTGCCGTGGCAGTCCCTGCGCTGGCTCGACGACCCGACCTACGAGGACCGCTACCGGGCGGCGGTGATCAGCCGAGAGCCCGTGTCGTTCACCGCGTGCCGCCCGCCCGGCCACTGGCTCGACATCCACCTCTATCCCGACGCCAGCGGCATCAGCGCCCGTATCCTCCCCAGCGGTGAGCAGCCCCCGGCCGCCGCGCAGGCCGTCCACTCCCCGCGCTCCGTCGCGCCCGCCCGCGCCGGACGGCTCTACCAGCTCACCCATCTGGCGGCCGCCCTGACCGAGGTCGTCGGAGTCCAGGACGTCATCGACCTGGTCGCCGACCAGATCATGCCGGCCTTCGGCGCCCAGGGGCTGGTGCTGTCCAGGGCCGACGCAGGCCGGCTGCGGATCACCGGTCACCGCGGCTACGCCCGGGAGACCATCGAGCGTCTCGACGGGCTGCCTCTCGACACCGACTTCACACCGGCCGGACGCGCCCTCAGCAGCGGCATCCCCGCGTTCTTCGCCGACCCCGAGGAGATGCGGCGCATCTATCCCGAGGCGCCGCTGGTCAGCGGCAAACAGGCCTGGGCGTTCCTGCCGCTGATCATCTCCGGCCGGCCCGTGGGCTGCTGCGTCCTGTCCTACGAGCGGCCCCACCCGTTCCCGGCCGAGGAACGCGCCGTCCTGACCTCCCTCGCCGGGCTCGTCGCCCAGGCACTGGACCGGGCCAGCCTGTACGACACCAAGCTGGAGCTCGCCCACGGCCTGCAACAGGCGCTGCTCCCGCGCACCCTTCCCCGCGTCGCCGGTCTGCGGGTCGCCGCCCGCTATGTGCCCGCCACCCGGGGCATGGACATCGGCGGAGACTTCTACGACCTGATCCGGCTCGGCGACACGGCCGCCGCCGCGGTCATCGGCGACGTCCAGGGGCACAACGTGGCCGCGGCCGCTCTGATGGGCCAGGTCCGCACCGGTGTCTACGCCCACGCTGCCCTGGGCGCGTCACCCGACCAGGTGCTGGCCAGGACCAACCGGCTGCTCACCGACCTCGCGCCCGACCTGTTCACCAGTTGCCTCTACGCCCACCTGGACCTCGGTCGCCGACGCGCGACCCTCGCCGGCGCCGGTCACCCGCCGCCCCTCCTCCGCCTCCCCGACGGCGCCACCGCACCGGTCGACCTGGTGCCGGGCCCCCTCCTCGGGATCGACCCCGACGCCGTCTTCCCCGTCACGGAGTTCCCGATCACCCCGGGCATGATGCTCGCCTTCTACACCGACGGCCTGGTCGAGACGCCGGGCGTCGACCTTGACGACTCCATCGCCGACCTCGCGCGGCATCTCGGCGCGGCGGACGACCGCGACCTCGAGCTGCTGATCGACGACCTGCTGAGGAAGAGCAAGGCGATCGGGCAGCGCACCGACGACATCGCGCTCCTCCTGCTGCACCACGAGGACGGTTGAGCACGGCACGGGCGCGTGCGCCTGCGCCCTCCGCGTCGTGCCGCTCGTCTGAGAGGCGCTCGCGCCAGACGTGCGCGCTGCATAGATTATGTGACGGTATGTGGGGAACTCGGTCCGGGCAATCAGCCGCCGAATCCGCCCAGCACACGGGTCCGACCACTGAGCGGACGTCCGGGCATACCCCGAGGAGCGAACGTGAGTATGCGTATCGGAGTGGAAGAAGAGTTCCACGTCCTGGAGGTGGAGAGCGGGCTCCTGGTACCGCGCGCCGACGCCGTACTGCGGCGGCTCCCCGATCGCACCTTCACCACCGAGCTGCACCAGTCGACGGTCGAGTCCAACAGCGGCGTGCACACCTCCCTGGACGACCTGCACGCCGACGTCACCGAGACGAGACGGCGGCTCGACCGGGCGGCCGCCTCGTCCGGGCTGGCCGTGATGGCCGCCGGCACCGCCCCGCTGGCCCCGGCCGCCTCGGCCCGCCCCACCGCCGACGCGCGCTACCTCCACATGAGCGACGAGTACCGCAAGGTCGCCGACGAACAGCTCATCTGCGGCGCACAGGTCCATGTGGACGTGCCCGACCGTGACACGGCCGTACGCGCGATGTGCACCGTGGCGCCCTGGCTGCCCGTGCTCCTCGCGCTCTCCGCCAGCTCACCGTTCTGGCAGGGCGCCGACACGGGATACGCGAGCTGGCGCACCCTGCTCTGGCAGCGCTGGCCCACCGCGGGACCCGCCGGATGCTACGCGAACGCCGCCGAGTACGACGCCGCCGTGCAGGACTTCGTCCAGGCCGGAGTGATCAGCGACCCCGGGATGATCTACTACGACGTCCGCCCCTCCGCCCACCTGCGCACACTCGAACTGCGCATCTGTGACGCGTGCCCGCGCGCGGAGACCGTCGTGCTCATCGCCGGCCTCTTCCGCGCCCTGGTCACCGACGCCCGCGAACGGCTGCGCACCCACCGAGAGCCGCACTGCTCCGGTCGGCACGAGTGGCTGCGCGGCGCCGCCTGGCGGGCCGCCCGGTCCGGCCTCGAAGGAACCCTCGTGGACCCCGAGACCCACCGGGAGGCGCCCGCGGACCAAGTGCTGCGCAAGCTGCTCGTCCGGCTGCGTCCCGCACTGGAAATCCACGGGGACTGGGAGACCGTGCGGACGCTGGCGCACCAGGCGCTCGCCGACGGCAGCGCCGCCCGCCGCATCCGCCGCGCGGCGCAGGACGAGGACCTCCTGGCCTGCGTCGACATGCTCGTCGCCGAGACGCGCGGCGAGCGCGGACACCGCAGGACGCAGCGGTCCCCCGCCACGCGCGGCGCGCGCCCCGCCGCCGACCGCGGGGCACTGCCCCAGGTCATCGGCCGCTGACGGCCCCGCACCACCGGACGAACCGTGCCCCCTCTCTCACCGGACGCCTCACCAATTCTCTCACCGACCCGCTCAGAAAGGGTTTCGTCATGTCCACCAGCACGACCCAGGCCTGCGCCGTTGTGCGGAAAGGAGGCGGTACGCCATGTGCGGTCTGAGCGGAGAGATCCGCTTCGACGGCCGACGCCCTGATCTGGCGGCCGTCGAGCGCATGAGCGACCGCCTCGCCGCCCGCGGACCCGACGGCCACGGGGTCTGGACGCGGGGTGCGGTAGCGCTCGGACACCGACGGCTGAAGATCATCGACCTGTCGGACCTCGGAGCCCAGCCGATGACGGACGCCCGCAACGAGCTCACCGGCGTCTTCAACGGCTGCGTGTACAACTACCGGGAACTGCGCGACGAACTGCGCGGGCTCGGCCACCGCTTCGAGTCGACGTCCGACACCGAGGTGGTGCTCAAGTCCTATCTGCAGTGGGGGACCGCCTGCGTCGAGCACTTCCACGGCATGTTCGCCTTCGCCCTCGTCGAGCACCGGAGCGGGCGCGTGGTGCTGGCCCGCGACCGGCTCGGCATCAAGCCCCTCTACCTGTCCGGGACGCCGGACCGACTGCGGTTCGCCTCCTCGCTGCCCGCCCTGCTCGCCGCCGGGGAGGTGGACACCTCCCTCGACCCGACGGCCGTCCACCAGTACCTGAGCTGGCACGCCACGGTCGCGCCGCCGCGCACGGTCCTCAACGGAGTGCGCAAGCTGCCTCCGGCCACCGTCCGGGTCGTCGAGCCGGACGGCGCCCATCGCGACCACCGCTACTGGCAGCCCTCCTACACGCGTCGCCCCGAGCACGCCGACATGGGCGCCAACGAGTGGCGGGACGTGGTGCTGGAAGGGCTGCGCACCGCCGTACGACGCCGGATGGTCTCCGACGTCCCGGTCGGCGTGCTGCTCTCCGGCGGCCTGGACTCCAGCCTCATCGTCGCGCTGCTCGCCGACGAGGGGCAGCGGGACCTGATGACCTTCAGCGTGGGCTTCGAGGCCGAGGGCGGCGAGGAGGGCGACGAGTTCCGGTACTCGGATCTCGTGGCCCGGGAGTTCGCCACCGACCACCGACGCCTGATGGTGCCCTCCGACCGGGTGTCCACGGCCCTGGACGGCGCGATCGCCGCCATGAGCGAGCCGATGACCAGCCACGACGTGGTCGCCTTCTACCTGCTGTCCGAGCAGGTGTCCAAGGACGTCAAGGTCGTGCAGAGCGGGCAGGGCGCCGACGAGGTGTTCGCCGGCTACCACTGGTACCCGGAGCTGGCCGGGGTCGCCCGCGAGGACGAACCCGAGCAGTACGCCGAGACCTACTTCGACCGGCCGCACGCCGACTTCGCCCGCATCCTCCAGCCGCACATGCTGCCCCCCGAGGACGTCTCGGGTCGCTTCGTCCGCGAGCACATGGCGACGCCGGGAGCCGAGACCGCGCTGGACGCCGCGCTGCGCCTGGACACGCACGTCATGCTCGTCGACGACCCCGTCAAGCGGGTCGACAACATGACCATGGCCTGGGGCCTGGAGGCCCGGGTGCCGTTCCTCGACCACGAGCTCGTGGAGCTGGCAGCGGCCTGCCCGCCCGAACTCAAACTCGCCGACGGCGGCAAGGGCGTCCTCAAGGAGGCGGGACGCAAGCTCCTGCCGCGCGAGGTCGTCGACCGCCCCAAGGGCTACTTCCCCGTCCCGGCGATCCGCCACATGGCCGGTCCCGTCCTGCACCGGGTGCGCGAGGCCCTGCAGGCGCCCGAGGCGAAGGAGCGCGGCCTGTTCCAGGAGTCGTACGTCGCCGAACTGCTCGCGGCGCCCGACGAGCACCGGACCAAGCGCGGAGCGAACGCCCTGTGGCAGATGGCTTTGCTGGAGATATGGCTGCAGACGCACGGAATCAGGTGAGCGACGACCGAGGCGGTGGGACGGCGTACGGTGCGCCGCCCGGCGACCTCCGCCCGGTGACGTTCGGGCCGGCCTTCGCACGGCCCGCGGACGCCCCCTCCCCGGACGCCGACGCGCAGAGCGCCGTCTGCGCCGCCGCGCCGGCCCCGGTGCCGCTGCCCGACGCGGCCGGCCCCCGGGACGCCGTGAGCCGGCTGCGGTCACACGGCTGCTGGTATCCCTCCGCAGGCGCCGACGGCGCCGAGGCCGCCTTCATCTGCGACCGGGGCGGCGTGCCCCAGCTGTGGGCCGGCCCGGTCGACGGCGGTGAGGTCCGGCTGCTCGACTCCTCGCCGGACCCGGTCACCGAGGTGTCCTGGTCACCGGACGGCCGCTGGATCGCGTACACCACCGCACCGGGCGGCGGTGAGCACTCCCGCGTGCTGTGCGTGCGTCCCGACGGCACCGGCCGGCGCGTCCTGGCCGGCGCCGACCCGGACAGCACCGCCTACCTGGGCTGCTGGGCGCACGACGGCTCGTCCCTCGCCGTCACGGTGGCCGCCCCCGCCGCGCGCCCCTTCGACGACGGCTCGGGACGCCCGGCGCCGGGGCCCGCCCCGGGCGAGGGCCGTCCCGAGGGCACCCTCCCGTCCGTCGGCTGGACGGACCGGGGAGGTCACGCGACGCTCCTCGGCCGCGCCGTGTACGACGCCGCGACAGGGGCCGGGGCGGGCATCGGAAGGGGCGGGGGAGGGGATCCGGGCCAGGCGCGGGCGGGTGTCACGGCCACGGGGACGGCCGTGCGTTCCGACGGCGGCCTGTCGGTGTACCTCATCGATCCCGACGGCCACGCCTCACCCGCGCTGCTCACCACCGAGACGCACGCGGCCACCCTGCGGGCCTGCGACCTCAGCCGTGACGGACGGTTCGTCCTGCTGCGCCGCGGGCCGCGCGGCCGGCGCGAGGCGGTCGTGCGACGGACGGACGACGCGGCCACGACCTTCGCCCTGCCGGTCGCCGACGGCGACCCGTGGATCGGCAGGTTCTCCCCCGACGGCCGGACGCTGTGGCTGCGCAGCAACGTCGAGCGGGAGTACGCGGCGCTCCTCGCGGTGGCTCTCGACGCCGACGGCGCACCGTGCGGGACGGCCGCGGTCGCGGAACGCCATGACAGCGACCTCGAACTCCTGGCCCTGGCCCACGACGGCCGCACCGCCGCCCTGGCCTGGAACGCGCAGGGCGCGAGCGAGCTCGAACTCGTCGAGACCGCCCCGGCCCGGCACGCCGCCCGGCCCCCCGCCCCCGACGCGACGGGCCCGGCACGGGCCGTTCCCCTGCCCCACGAGGTCGTCACCCGCGTCACCGGGGCCGGCCCCGGGCGCCTGCTGCTGGCGCTGTCCGGATCGCAGCGCCGGCCGGGCGTGTGGTGGGCCCACGAGGGCGTGTCCCTGCTGCGCACCCCCTGGTCGTCGAAGGACGAGGACGCCGTCCCGCCCGGCCGCCCGCCGGTCCGGCCCGTCCCCCTGCGGCTCACGGCGCGCGACGGGCTGCCGCTGAGCGGCTGGTACTACCGCGCGCCCGGACGCCCGGCGGGCGAGCCGGCGCCCTGCGTGATCCACCTGCACGGCGGTCCCGAGGAACAGGAACGCCCGGTCTTCCATCCGCTCTACCACGAGCTCACCGGGCGCGGCCTGGACGTCTTCGCCCCCGACGTGCGCGGCTCCTCCGGCCACGGCCGGTCGTTCGTCGACGCCGACCTGGGGGCCGGCCGCTTCGCCGCGCTGGACGACGTGGCCGACTGCGCGGCCCACGCGGTGACGGCGGGCCCCGCCGACCCGACGCGGCTGGCCGTCATGGGGCGCTCCTACGGCGGCTATCTGACGTTCGCCTCACTCGTGTGGCATCCCGAGCTGTTCCGCACCGGCGTCGCCGTCTGCGGCATGTCGGACCTCCTGACCTTCTTCGCCGGCACGGAACCCTGGCTCGCGGAGTCGGCGGCGCACAAGTACGGCCACCCCGAGCGCGACCGCGAGCTCCTGCGCGCCCTGTCGCCGATGAGCCGCGTCGACGCTCTGCGGGTCCCGGTGCTCGCCGTGCACGGCGAGCACGACACCAACGTGCCCGTGCAGGAGTCCCGGCAGTTCGTACGGGCGGCCCGCGAACGGGGCGTCGCCGCCGAACTGCTCACCCTGCGCGACGAGGGCCACGACTTCCTGCGTGCGGACAACCGGCGGCTGTTCCGGCGCAGCGCCGCGGACTGGCTGGAACGTCATCTGCGCAGCTGAGGCGAACATGGATCAAGGAGGAGTAGAGCGCGTGCGGCGGGGTAGGCGGAGCCGGTCGGCAGGAAGCGGCGTGATGCCTGGGGAGGTCGAGCGCCGCTTCCTGCCTCCTGCCTTCCGCCCCCGTCGGAGGCATGCCGACGCCGCTGTCGCCCGGGCGGCAGGTCAGGGTGCGGGGGTGCTCGCCGCCGATGGCAGGATGGTTGCCATGGACATCCGTCGCAGGAACGACATCCGGGTCACCGGCCGCCCGGTCGGACCGACGGCGGCGCCGGGCCACGGGTTCGGTCGCGACCAGGACATGTCCCCGAACGACCTGAAGACCACCACCGTGCCGACCGGCCTGCGGTGATGTGCCCCGTCGGAGACACCCCGGAGCCCTCCGAGGCGCAGGAAGCCACATCGACCGACGCGGCGTTCAGCGCCCTGCTGGAGGACAGCGTCGAGGACCTGTACGAGTCGGCGCCGTGCGGATACCTGTCGACGCTCATGGACGGCACCATCGCCAAGATCAACGCCACGCTGCTGGGCTGGCTGGGCCTGGAGCGCCGGGACGTGGTGGGCCACAGGCGGTTCGCCGACCTGCTCACCGTCGGCGGCAAGCTGTACCACGAGACGCACTTCGCGCCGTTGCTCCAGATGAAGGGCGAGATCAGCGGCATCGCGCTCGAAATGCGGAAGGCCGGCGGCGGCCGGATGCCCGTCCTGGTCTCCTCCGTCGTCAAGCAAGGCAGCGAGGGCGGGCCGCTGCTGATCCGCACGACCGTCTTCGACGCCTCCGACAGGCGCGCCTACGAAGAGGAACTGCTGCGCCGCAAGCAGGAAGCGGAGCGGGCGCACCGGCAGGCCGAGGCCGACCGCGCCCGGCTGCAGGAGGCCCTCGCCGTGCTGCAGCAGTCGCTGCTGCCCGCGAGCCTGCCCTCGGTGCCGGGCGCGGAGACGGCCACGTACTACCACACCGCCGCCCCGGACCGGCTCGGCGGCGACTTCTACGACCTCTTCGCCCTCGACGGCGCCCGCTGGGCGTTCTTCCTCGGCGACGTGTGCGGCAAAGGGCCCAAAGCCGCGGCGGTCACCTCCCTGACCCGGTACACCCTGCGGGCCGCGGCGCTGCACGACCCCGACCCGGTCACCGCGCTCAGCACCCTGAACACGGTGCTGCACGAGCGCTACACCGGCGGGGATCCCCGCTACTGCACCGCGATCTTCGGGATCCTCACGCCCGACCCGGTGACCGGCCTCGTCGCCGTCGCTCTGGCCTCCGGCGGTCATCCGCCCGCCCTCGTCGTCCGCGGCGACGGCCGGACGGACTTCCTGCCCACTCCCGGAGGGCTCCTCGTCGGCGCACTGCCCGAGGCCTCCTTCACACCCGCCACCACCACACTCGGTCCCGGTGACACGCTGTTGCTGTACACCGACGGGCTGACCGAGGCGCGCACCGGACCCGACCGCGCGGAGCTGTACGGCGACCGAGCCCTGCTCGACTTCGTCGCCGGCCACGCGGGCGCCTCACCCCAGGGGATGGTCGAAGCGCTGACGGCCCTGCTGGAGAGCCTCGGCGACGGCGTCGACGACGACACCGCGCTGCTCGCCGTCGGGGTCCCCGGCACCCCTCCGCCGTCCCGCCCGGCAACGGATCACCGGAGATGACGACAGTGAAGATCGCCGCCCGCGACGCGGTCACCGGCCCCGTGCTCGAGATCGTCGGTGATCTCGACCACGGCACGGCGCACGAACTGCGCGAGCACCTCGCCAGGACAGCCCTGCGTCCTGGGCAGCGCCTGGTCCTGGACCTGTCACGGCTGCAGTTCTGCGACTCCAGCGGCATCACCGCCCTGATCGCGGCCCGCAACCATGCGGCGGCGGCTCGGGCCGACGTCGCCCTGGCGGGCGTCCCCGACAACACGCTGCGCATCCTGCGCATCGTCGGACTCGACCAGGTCTTCGCCCTCCACCCCGACGCGCGGTCCGCGATCGACGCCCACTCCACCCCGACGCCGCCCGGGACGCCCGTCAGCCCCGGCCTCGTGGGACGTGACGCGGGTCCGCCCGGGGATCGGGTGTGAGGCGGCCCGGACAGGGGACTTGGTGAGCATGCCGGGTCGAGCGGCGTTCCCATGGGGCCGGCCCGGTCCAGGCTTCTCTGGTTCAGACAGCGTGCCGGAGGAGCCGCCCCGCCGACGAACGGGTCACGAGAGGCCGCCCTGCTCGCAGATCAGCCGGGCGACCTCGCGGAGCTTGACGTTGTTCTCCTGCGAATAGCGCCGCAGCACGTCGAACGCCTGGTCCTCGGAGAGGTGATGGCTGCCGATGAGGATGCCCATGGCCTCGCCGATGACGTGCCGGGTGGCGACGGCCTGCTCCATCTGGGCATGGGTACGGGCGCTCGCGAAGGCGACCGCGGCGTGGGAGGCGAGCAGCCAGCCGGCCAGCTCGCTGGCCTCGGTGAACACGCCCGCCTTGCGCGAGTACAGGTTGAGCGCACCGAGATCCTCGTCGTCGGTGAACAGCAGAAAACCCATCATGCTGCCGACCCCGAGCGCGTGGGCCCTCGGGGCGTAGGCGGGCCAGCGCCCCTGCTCGCCGGTGAGGTCCGCGATGCGGTGAACCTGCTGGCCCTGCGCGTGCCGGACGACGTCGAAGCACGGCCCTTCCCCCAGCTGCTCCTGCAGCCGGTCGCTGTCGACGACCAGCTGGTCCGTCGGAGCGAGCGTCTCCACCTTGCGGGCGTGCAGCACGAGGATGCCGGCCGCGTCACACCCGTCGACCAGCTCCGTGGCCGACGCGGTGATCCGCTCCAGCGTGTCGCCGACCGACTCCTGGGCCAGGAGATCCCTCGCCATCGATGCCATCTGCTGGGCGAACCGACCCCAGTCCACACCGTCCTCCACCGTCCGCCCTCCCTGAGAGACATCTCCTGCCCACCTTCCCACGCACGCACGCACGCGGGGAGTCGGGGAGCAGGGGGCCGCGGGAGTCGCCGACGGCCCCGGTGCGGACGACGCGGCGGTCAGCGCAGGACGTCGAAGACGTTCTTCTGGAGCCCGTTGGCGTACGCCTGATGCTCGACGAGCCTCAGCTTCTGGGTGTCCTTGTCCGTGGAGCTGAAGAGCCGTTTGCCCGCGCCGAGCAGAAGGGGGAAGACGAGCAGGTGGTAGCGGTCGATCAGGCCGGCGTCCGACAGTGCCTGGTTCAGGGAGGCGCTGCCGTGGACGATGATCGGGCCGCCCTCGCTCTCCTTGAGGGCGGCGACGTCGTCGAGCGAGCGCAGGATCGTCGTCTCACCCCAGTCGGCCACCAGGTCGTTCTGGCGCAGGGTGGTGGAGACGACGTACTTCGGCATGACCTTGTAGTCGGCGAACTCCGGCATGTCGGGCCACACCGGACTGAACGCCTCGTAGCTGGTCCGGCCCAGCAGCATCGCGGTGGCTTCCTGCTGCTCGCGGCCCTTGATCTCGAACGCCTCGGGGAGGAACTCGACGTCCTTGAAGGTCCAGCCTGCGTTGCGGTAGCCGGGCTCGCCGCCGGGGGCTTCCACGACGCCGTCGAGCGAGATGAAAGCGGTGCTGATCAAGGTGCGCATCGTGGATTCCTCGGGTCTCGTGTCCGGTCTTCGATGGACGGGGCCGATGCGCCGTCGCCCGCACGCTCGGCCGCGGCGCCCCGGCCATGATCTCTGACCGTCGATCCGCCGGGAACTCATCGGCCGTCACCGGTGCGTCGCCGCTACGGTGGACGAGGCGGCGCAGGGCAACGGACGCCCGGCGGACGCAGGAGTCGTCGTCTCGACGCGTCAGCACGTCGACGAGTGCGCAGGGACGGGGAGTTCGTCGGCTGCTCCGGGCGTCGAAAATCTGAGCCGCTCAGCCACGGTCCGGGCATGATGCCCCGTGTGGATCACGTCCTGTGCGGTCTCGCCGCCAACACCGCGTTGCCGTACGAGCTGGTCGACCGGCTGATCGCGGTCGCGGACGCCGACGTCGCAGGGTGTCTCGCCGACCGGGCGGACCTCAGCCACGCACAGGCGGTCGACCTGTTCTCGCGCGTGCCGCAGTGCGGGGTGCACCTCGCGTACGAGGGACGGCTGACCGCCGCCGACGTCGACCCCGTCGCGCGGCCGGACGTCGCTCTCGCCCTGCTCGACGAAGGCGCCGGCAGCCCGCAGTGGGCGCGCATCCTCGCGCGGGACCCGGTCCCCGCGCACCGGGAGAAACTGGCCGCCTGCTCCGGTCTCCCGGCCGACGTGGTGAGGACGCTGGCCGCGGACCCGGACGTGGGTGTCGTCGCGGAGCTCGCGCTGTGGACCACGTCCGACGTGACCGCGGGCAGCCTGGCGAGGCATCCGCACGCTCAGGTGCGCCGCTCGGCGGCCGCCAACGAGGCGACGCCCCCGGACGCGCTCGCGGCGCTCCTCACCGGGCACGGGCTGCCGCCCGCGCGCCGCTGCGAGGTCTGCGACCAGGAGGAGACGCCGTTCGTGCACGAGCGGCAGTGTCAGCGCCCCGACTGCATGGTGCCGCCGGGAGCCTCCTGCGACGGGTCCCACGGGTCGGCCGTGCACGACATACGACAGGCTGCCCTGCAGAACCCGGCGACGCCCGCCGAGGCCGTCGTCGGCTTCGCGGACCATCCCTCCATGCTCCTGCGCCGGGCGCTCGCCGCTCGCCCCGATCTGCCTGCGGGGGTGTACCGGACACTGGCCGCGGACCCCGCTCCCGGCATCCGGGCCGACGTCGCGGGGAATCCCGCGATCGACGACGCGCTGATGCGCTCCCTGGCCGGCGACAGCGACCCGGACGTGCGTCGCGGGCTCGCGCACAACCCGCGAGTGCCGCTGGACGTGCTGACGCGGCTGGCCGGCTCCGCCAGGATCGGATCGGCCCTGCTCCCGCGGATCGCGTCGGCGACTGCGGCCGAGGTGCGGCGGCTCGCCCGGTCGTCGAGCGCGCCCGCCCGCATGCTCCTGGCCCGCCGACGTGATCTGCCGCCGGAGATCCGTGACCGGCTGGCCGACGACCCCGACGCGAAGGTGGTCAGGTCCGTCGCTTCGCACCCGGGCCTCACCGAAGCGCGCCTGCGCGCCATGGTCGACCGGCACGGAGTCCGGGTCCTGGCCGGGGTGGCGGCCAACCCGGACGCGAGCCCGGCGCTGCTGGAGCATCTGATCCGGCACGAACCACCCGTGCCGAAGGCGTTCCGCGAGGTCGCCCGGCACCCGAGCGCGTCGCCCCGCGCCCTTCTCGCCTGTCTCGCGGACGGCCGGGCGAGACCCGTCGCCGCCGGCCGTCCGGCGCTCCCGGCCCCGGTCGTCGTGGAACTGCTCGACGACGCCGACCAGCGCGTGGCGGAAGCGGCGGCCGCCAACCCGTCGCTGCCCCTCGCCGTGATCGAGGACCTGATTCCCCGGGCGTGAGCACCGGACGCGCACGTCCCGCGGTGTCGGCCCGCCCGAGTCGCCGTCGGTCACCGCCACCGGTTTTGCGGCCACTCACGCCGAGCAAGATCAGAAGGAGGTGTTCGGCTCGGACGAGGAAGCGAAGGCGTGCTGCGTGTCCACGGTCGAGACCGGCCGTCGCCGACAGTGGCTCTAGGAGGAACCCGTGGCCGTCGCCCCCATGACGGAGATCGACATGTTCGCGACCTCGGACCGGCGCACGCGCTACGAGCAGTACCGACACCTCCGGGACCTGGGCGGCGTCGTCCGACTGCGCGACCCGGACGTGTACGCGGTGACGCGCTACGACGAGGTGAAGGCCGCGCTCGCCGACCACGACGCCTTCGTCTCCGGCGAGGGCGTGGGATTCGATCCCGGGGTCAACCAGCTCATGCGGGGCGTGACGCTGGTCAGTGATCCGCCGGAACACGAGGTGCTGCGCTCGGTCGTCGGGGCGGGACTGCGCCCCGGCCCCCTGCGGGCCCGAGGTGAGGAGATCGGCCGGAAGGCGCGCGATCTCGTCGCCGAAGTCGTCGCCAAGGGCGAGATCGACGGCGTCACCGAGCTGGCCCAGGCGCTGCCGATGCTCGTCATCCCCGACTACCTCGGGCTTCCCGAACGCAATCGTGAGCACCTCTACGCGTGGGGGCAGGTGGGCAACGACCTGCTGGGTCCGGCCTCGGAACGCACCGCGCACAACATGGAGATGACCAGACGCCTGTTCACGTTCGCCCACGAGCTCGCCGCGAACCGGGAACTCGCGGCCGGAAGCCCCGGGGCCGCCATGCTCGAAGCGGCCGACCAGGGGGTCATCGCCGAGGAGAAGTGCCCGCTCCTCCTCGTCGACTTCATCGGCCCCTCACTGGAGACCACGGCCGCTGCGATCGGCCATCTGCTCGTCCTCTTCGCCGAGCACCCCGACCAGTGGGACGCGCTGCGCGCCCAGCCCGCACTGGTCGCCTCGACCGTCAACGAGCTGCTCAGGTTCGAGACCCCCGTGCGCGGACTCACCCGCGTCGCGGCGCGCGACACGGAGCTCGGCGGGGTGACCGTCCCGCAGGGCGCGCGCATATGGGCCCTCTTCGCCTCCGCGAACCGCGACGAACGCAAGTGGGAGCGTGCGGACGAGTTCGACTTCCGCCGCAATCCGCTCGATCACCTCGGATTCGGGTACGGCGCGCACAACTGCGTCGGTCAGGGCGTCGCCCGTCTGGAACTGCACGCCGTCATCCACGCACTGCTCGACTCCGTCGAACGCGTCGAGTTCACCGGGCAGCCGGTGATCGCGGAGAACACCATCCTCAACACGTACGCCGAGGTCCCCGTCCGACTCGTCGCGAGGAAGGGCGCCTGAGGCACGGCTCGACCGCGACGCCCGATCTCCGGGCCGCGGCTCAGCCGACGTACGCGTCGCAGAGCTGCCGCACGGAGGGCGGCACGGGCGACCGGCGGGACCAGCCGCACACGGTGCGCAGGTCGTAGGTGGGCCGCGGCTGCGCCTGCCGTGGCCCGGCCTCGCGCGGGCGGGCGGGGCGCGCCGGATGCTCGTGGTGGTGACGGCGCGGCCCCGGAGGCGCGACGGACCGGGGCCGCGCGGGACGGGCCGCCGCCGAGCCGGCGCGCGGCCGGGTCGGCGACTGGGCGTGCGGGGGCCGGTTCCCGGCGTCGCCGCGGCCGCTGAACCGCCGCTCCGCGCCGCGCCGGTGGCGGGCGTGCTGCTGGGGCGTCCCGCTCGGCGCCGTGCTGACGAGGGCGGTGAGAGCGGGAGCCTGAACGGGAGCCGGCAGGGGGGAGGGGGTGCGGGCGGCTGCTGGGGCCAGGCGCGGCGGCGCCGGAGTGCCGGCGGGGAGGGACACGCAGCCTCCGGCGAGGAGGACGGTCGCCAGAACGGCGGCGAAGGCGAGGGGACGGCGCATGTTCCCAGGGTGACGGGCCGGCCGGCGGCCGCCGGCGCAACCCGGCGGCGGATCACCGGCACGGGTGACGCAGCGACGTGACATCGTGACGTCCGGGCGAGCCGCACCGTTTCGAAGGATCCGGGCGGGGCGAAGGATCCGGGCGGGGCGTGTGATGCTGGCGGCATGAACGATCGAGGCGAGGTCGCCGTCGTCCGCTGGCCGGGCCACGACCCTTCCACCGAGGACGGGCTGGCCGGGTTGCTGGCCGCCTACCACCTGCGGACCGAGGCCGAGAAGGGCGAGGCCGTCACCGGTGTGGAGGCACTGCCGGACCGCTACCGTGCGGAGATCTCGGACCCGCGGACCGCGTTCGTCGACGACGTGGTGCTGACGGCCCTCGACGGGAACGCCGCGGTGGGCTGTCTGGTGCTGACCGCACCGGCCGACGGCCGCTCGGAGATCAAGAGACTCTGGACGGACCCGGCGCACCGGGGCCGCGGCGTCGCCTCCGACCTGCTCCACGCCGCCCTCGCGTACGCCGCGGCCGGCGGCGCGAGCACGGTGCGGCTCTCGGTGTGGGCATGGCGCACCGGCGCCATCTCCCTGTACGAGCGCTTCGGCTTCACCGTCACCGAGTCATGGGACGAGCGCGAGCGACTGGTCTGCATGCAGCGCACCCTCTGAGCGCGGGCCGCCGCGTGGTCGTGCCGGGCGGCGCCGGGCACGACCACGCCGACGCGTGCGCCCGCTGCCCTCAGTCGGCGACGCGCAGCAGCAGCTTCCCCGTCGAGGTGCGACCGCCCATGAGCCGGTGCGCCTCGGCCGCGTCCGCCAGCGCGAACTCCGCGGTGACCGGCAGGCTCACGACTCCGTCGGAGACGGCGCGGAAGGAGCGCTCGGCGAGGGCGCGCAGCGCGTCGGGCGCGGACTGCGCGAGCGTCAGGATGGAGAAGCCGCCGACTGCAAGGCCCCGTGCGTACAGCTCGGGCTGTCCGACCTGCCACGGCCCGGCCCCGCTCGCATTGCCGAACGACACCAGGCGTCCGAACACGGCCAGCGCGTCGAGGCCGCGACGCAGGGTGTCGCCGCCCACCGGGTCGAGGACCAGGTCCACCCCCCTGCCGTCGGTGGCACGGCGGACGTCGGCGACGAAGTCGTCGCCGGTGAACACCTCGTCGTAGCCGTGCTCGAGCGCGTACTCGGTCTTGGCCGCCGAGGACACCACCCCGTACACCGCGCCGGCCCCCGCCGCCCTGGCCAACTGCCCGGCCACCGTGCCGACGCCGCCCGCTGCGCCCTGCACCAGCACGCTCTCCCCGGCCCGCAGCCGCCCGACCTCGTGGAGCAGGGCGTGCGCGGTCGGCAGCACCGTCGGCAGGGTGGCCGCGGTGCGCAGGTCCAGGCCCGCGGGAAGGGGGAAGACGGTGACGGCGTCGGCGACGACCACCTCCGCGTAGGCGCCGCCGCCGACCAGCGCGGCGACCTCCTGCCCCGGCCGCAGCCCCTGGACGCCCTCGCCGACGGCCCGGATCCGGCCGGAGACCTCCAGACCGGGCCGGAACGGCAGCGACGGCACCCGGTAGCCCTCGGCGCGTGCCTTGAGGTCGGCGAAGTTGACGCCCACGTAGACGGCGTCGACGGTGACCTGGCCGGGGCCGGGCTCGGGTGTCCCGGCCCCGACGAGTCGCAGCACCTCGGGACCGCCGTACTCCTGGAACTCGACTGCGCGCATGACGGGATCACCCGCACCCTTCGATGAGTGTTCAATGGGAAGCGAACACCAGGACTGTATGATATCCATCGAACACTCGACAACCGGCCGGGTCCTTCGGCGAGTTGAACGGCCGGAGGCAGGCGACGACGGGAGAGTCATGCCCAACCAGACTGCGGGCGGATCTCACCGCGCGGCGCCGGTGCACACGGATCCCCAGGAGGTGTCCGTGCTCACGGCGCTGTCCGCGGTCTCCGACCCCGTGCGCATCAAACTGATCCGCGAGCTGGCGGGCTCCGCCGACTGGACACGCAGCTGCGGCAGCTTCGACGTGCCCGTCGGCAAGGCGGCGCTCAGCCACCACTTCTCGGTTCTGCGCGGCGCCGGCCTCGTGGAACAGCGTGACGAGGGCCCGAAGCGGGTCAACCGACTGCGCCGCGAGGAGTTCGAGGCGCGCTTCCCCGGGCTGCTCGCCCTGCTCCTCGCGGACGACGTCGACGGCGGCGCCGAGTGACGGACGGCTGAACGCCGGCGCGGGGTGCGCCGGACGACCTTGGACGATACGAACGAACGGTGGACGCTCACGTGCCTGGACAAGCCTTCACACCCGCGGACGTCGCCGCGGCCGCCACGACCCGGACGCCGGAACCGATGACGGCGTGGACGACCCGGGGCGACGGCGTCGACCGGCTGACCGCTGTCCGTGTCCCGATCCCGGTGCCCGGTCCGACCGAGGTGCTGGTGAAGATCTCGGCCGTGTCGCTCAACTACCGCGACCTGCTGGTCGTGGGCGGTGTCGACCACTGGTCCCCGACGCGGGACGTGGTGCCCCTCTCCGACGGCGTCGGCACCGTCGCCGCGATCGGCGCCGAGGTGACCCGCTGGCGACCGGGCGATCGGGTCTCGGCCGGATTCCTGCCCCGTTGGCGGTCGGGTCCGCTCACCGAGGACACCTATGTGTCACCGGTGGGCGGACCGGTCAACCGCGGCATGCTCGCCGAATACGTCCTCGTCGAGCAGGACGAGGCGGTGCGCACCGCACAGAGCCTCGACGACGTGCACGCGGCCACGCTGCCCGTCGCCGGAGTGACCGCCTGGCACGCCGTGGGCCGCCGCAGCCGGGTCCGGCCGGGCGAGACGGTGCTCGTCCACGGCACCGGCGGAGTCGCCCTGTTCGCGGCCCAGTTGACCCTCGCCCTGGGCGCCACCCCGATCGTCACCTCCAGCAGCGACGAGAAACTCGACAGGCTCCGCGCGCTCGGCGTCGAGCGCACGATCAACTACCGGCGTACCGCGGACCTCGTGAGCGAGGTGCTGCGGATGACCGGCGGCCAGGGTGTGGACCATGTCATCGAGACCGTCGGCGGCGACAACCTGAACCGTTCACTGGAAGCTGTCAAGGTCGGCGGGAGCATCAGCTTCATCGGCCTGATCGCGGGGCGCGCGGCGAACATCGACGTCTACCGGTTCGTCACCAGGAACGTCACCGTCCACGGCATCGAGACCGGCTCCCTGGAGATGCTCGAGGAACTGGCCGCCTTCGTCGACGAACACGGCATCACCCCCGTGATCGACTCCGTCCTGCCGGGCGAACGGATCCAGGAGGCGTTGCGCCACCTCGAAGGCGGCCGCCACTTCGGCAAGATCGTCGTCACCATGCCGGGCACGGGCACGGGCACAGGCGCAGGCACCGGCACGGAAACGGGCGCGGACGCGAGCTCGGACACGAGCACCAGCACGGGGGCGCACGTGTCGTCGTAGTCAGGAGCGAGGTCGCCCCCTGCCATCCGGCCGGGCCGGGAGGCAGGGGGCAACAGGGGTCAGGCCCTGCCCAGAAGGCGCCAGATCTGGTTCCTCTTCGTCGGCAGGGCGCTCGCGGGGTCGCACGTCCACTGGTGGACCAGGGCCCTCGGCTGGGTCGACACCCGGGACACGTCGACGCACTTTCCGCTGTGCACGGCGACGAGCCGGTAGTCGTGGCCGTTGCCGAGCGCGGTGACGGGGTCGAGGGTGAACATCTGGTTGGTGCCGCCGTCGCAGGTGTACTGGCCGACGGCGGCTCCGTCGGCGGTGGAGGCGCCCGCCACGTCCAGGCACTTGCCGCTGAACTCGTCGACGACGGTGTAGGCGTTCACCCGGCCGGCGACCGGCTCGAGGTCGAGCATCTGCTGGTAACCGCCCTCGCAGTAGTACTGCTGGTACTGCTTGCCGTCCGTGGTGGCGAGGTCGGTGTCGTCCAGGCACTGCCCGCTGTTCTGGCTCACGGCGACCGTGGAGACGGTGGTGTCGGACGGCGGCAGCAGGGTCACGGTGTAGCTGTCCTTGGCGTTCGACCAGGGCAGGGTCAGCGTGGCGGCGTTGCCGCTGACGGTGAGCGTGGTGTCGGAGATCGTCTCCGGTCCGGCCACCGCCGCGCCGTTGTCGTACGGAATGCGCTGGACGACCGCCCGGACCCGGCTGTTGCCCACCACCGACGTGGTGTCGAGCCCGGTCAGGTGGACGGTGACGGCTCCGGTGTTGCCGTTGCTGCCGAGCAGGATCTTGGCGTTCTTGGCGGAGTTGTCCTTGGTGGCCAGACCGTCGGTGCCGGCGCCCGGAACGAGGTTGACGATGTTGCCGGTCTGGGAGCCGTAGTAGCGGTACACGAACCACTCACCGAGCGGCAGGTACTGGCCGGTGCTGTTCTTGGTGAGCAGGTTGGCCTCGTAGTCGTGGAGGTTCGTGCCCGAGGCCCAGTTGCCGCGCAGTCCGTCCGCGCCGGCCCGCTCCAGGCGGCCGATGAACCAGGCGCCGCCGCCCGGGGACTGCATCGACGAGGTGGCGTACTCGTTGATCTGGTAGGGACGGGTGTTGGTCAACCCGGCCGCGGCGAGGGTGGAGTCGGCGCGGCCGACGTCGGTGACCGGGTCGCCCGGCTCGTCGTGCCAGCTGTAGATGTCCGGGGCGACGTCGTTGGCCTTGACGTAGTTCAGGTAGGTGGTCCACCAGGTGTTCGAGGAGTTCGGCTGGCCGGCGATGCTGGGGCCGACGATGAGCTGGTGGGGGAACGCGGCTCTCACGCGTGCGTAGAAGCGCGACCACATCTGCAGGTACCGGGCCTGCGAGGGTCCCCAGAAGTTCCTTCCGTCGGGCTCGTTCCACAGGTCCCACTGGACGGTCATGCCGTTGGCGCGGACGTCGTTGAGGAGCTGGGTGACGAAGGCGTCGAACAGCGTCCAGTCACCGTTGTCGCCGGGCCAGCCCTGGCTGGTGGTGGCGTCGGCGCCCCACAGGTCGTGCGGCAGCAGGACGAACGTGCCTCCGAGGGCGACGGTCCGTTTGTACTGGGCCAGAGTCGAGTTCCAGCGGGTCTGGTAGCCGGCGAGGCTGGTGCCGTAGCCGCCGTTGTTGAGCTGGGCTCCGCCGGCCCGCATGAGACGCCACTTGACGTCCTTGAAGAAGTGGTCCTGCGGCAGTGAACCGTCGGGAGTCATCCCGTAGATCGTTCCCGAGGCATGGTAGGTGGGCGCCCCGCCGGCGGTGGCGAAGTCCACGGTGACACTCGTGTCGGCGGCGTGCGAGGCGGTGGCGGGCAGCAGGCTCGCGGCCAGTGTCGTCAGCAGGACGGCGGTTCCGGTCAGCAGGCGGGGCGAACGTCGTGAACGGGGTGAACGGGGATGCATGGGCGGCTCTCCGAGGGTGTCGAGGCGTCAGGACGGCTGCCGCAGGCGAGCGAGGTCGGTCTTGGCGCCGGCCCTGATGCTGCTGTGGTGCGTCGTACGGTGTTCTCCGGGAGTGATCCGTTCGGGGTGTCGAACCGGTTCGACGATGGCGTGCCGGAAGTTAGCACCGTCGAAAAGCCGTCAGCAATACTCGCGTCAGGGATTTGACGACCGGAAGCCGAATCTCGACACAAGGCATTGACAGCGGCTCGCGTCGCTTCTACCTTCCCTTGTCGCGAACCGGTTCGACGCCCGGTCCGCACCCGAACCGGTTCGATGAAGGAGTTCCGTGAACATCGGTGAGATCGCCAAGCGGGCCGGTGTCTCGCGGAGCACCGTGTCGTACGCCCTGAGCGGCAAGCGGCCCGTCTCCGACGACACCCGCCGGCGGATCCAGCAGGTGATCGACGAGCTGGGCTACCGTCCCAACGCCAGCGCGCGGGCTCTGGCCAACGGGCGCACCAGCACCATCGGTCTGGTGTTCCCGCCGGCCGGGAACCACTACACCGGCATGCAGCTCGACTTCATCGGCAGCGTGGTGGAGGCCGCGGCGGCCTACGACTACGACGTGCTGCTCTCCCCGAGCGGTGTGGACAGCGACCGCTCGTTCCAGCGGCTGCTGGCCGAGCGGCGGGTCGACGGCGCGATCCTGATGGAGATCAGGCTCCAGGACGACCGCGTCGACCACCTGAGCGAGGAGAACTTCCCCGCCGTCTGCATCGGACGCACCGCCGACCCGGACCGTGACTGGTGGGTCGGCCTGGACCACACCGCGCTGGCGGCCGCCTGCGTCAACCATCTCGCTGACATGGGGCACCGCAGGATCGCCTTCGTCAACCGGCCCGAACACCTGCTGCGGGCCGGGTACGAGTCCGCGCACCGCGGGCTGGACGGCTTCACCAAGGCCGCGGCCGAGCGCGGGCTCACCGTGCGGACGTACAGCTGCGGGGACGACGCCCCCTCCGGTCAGGCGTGCATGGAACGGATCCTGCACGACGACCCGGCCACCACGGCGCTGGTCACCCTGAACGAGGCGGCGCTGGGCGGCCTCTACCGGGGGCTCGCGCACGCGGGCCGTCATGTGCCGCGCGACTTCTCCGTCACCGGAGTGGTGGCCGGCCGGTGGGCGGAGACGGTGACCCCGCAGCTCACCGCCGCGGACGTGCCCGCCGAGGAGATGGGCCGACTGGCCGTCGACCTCCTCGTCGAACGGCTCGACCACCCCCACGCCCCACCCCGGCACCACCTCCTCGCACCGCCCATCTCCCTGCGCGCCAGCACCGGACCCGCCGGCACACCCGCAGCCGGCGCCTGACACCGGCCGCCTGCCCCACGCCTTCGGCGGCTTCCGGCGGAGTCCCTCGCGGTTCGCGCCCCTCGGCTGCGGCGCGCTCCCTGACGGGACGCGCCGGCCGTCGAACGAGCGGCGGGCCCCGGGAACGGAGACATAACGACCGGTCGGTACTCTGCCGGGCATGACTACTTCCGCCCTCGAACCGCGCGCCGGTCGACGCTGTCACGGCCCGCTCAACTCCCTGCACGCGACGCACTACTTCTCGCCCGACCTGGGGCGAGAACTGGGCGCGCTGGGGATCACCCGTCCGCGGGCCGTCAACTTCGCCGTGCGGGCGGCCGCGCTGGGGCCGGTCGGAGCCGGCGTGGTGACGGCGACCTTCTTCAACTACAAGCACGAACTCGTGGCCCGGCACGTACCCGCGGTGTGGTCGATCGCCGCCCCCGCCGACGTGCTCGCCGCCCGTCTGCGCGCCGTCGACGCGACGCTGCGACGGCTGCTGGGGGAGGAGGCCGTGGCGTCGGCGGAGATGGCGGAGGCGGCGCAGCTGGCGTTGCGCGCCGCCGAGGCCTGCGGGCGCGGCGCCCGGCCGCTGTACTCGGCCCACGCCGACCTGCCCGTTCCCGACGAGCCGCACCTCGCGTACTGGCACGCCGCGACCCTGCTGCGCGAGCACCGGGGCGACGGACATCTGGCCGTGCTGACGTCCGCGGGCCTCGACGGGCTGGAGGCGATGGTGACCCACACCTCCACGGGCCGGGGCATGGCGCCGAAGTGGGTGCTGGCCACGCGCGGCTGGACCGAGGACGACTGGAACGCGGCGGCCGACCGCCTGCGGGAGCGCGGGCTCCTGGACGGCGACGGGGAACTCACCGAGCGCGGCGTCGGCCTCCGTGAAGACGTCGAGCAGGAGACCGACCGTCTCGACCTGGCTCCGTACGAGCACCTCGGCGCGGAGGGCGTGGCACGCCTGACGGCCCTCGCGTCGACGTTCGCCCGACTCGCCGCGGCCGCGGACGCGTTCCCGGCGGACCTCATCGGCAAGCGCTGACATCGGCGGGGCGGCCGGGCCCGGAACGGCCGGGCCCGGGCCCGGAACGGCCGGACCCTGGTCCGGAACGGCCGGTGTCCTGCCGCTCGGGCGCCGCGCGACCCGAGATCTCGCAGGGGGCCGGATCTCGGGCCACCCGGGGAGCCCTGCCCGGCCGACGGCCCGCTCCGAGGACCCGGGGGGCCCTCGGTGAGACGGCCGCGGTGCGGCTGCGGGAAGGGCCGCGACCGCCTCGTCATTTCCGGTCGGTGGCGTCCGGCGGAAGGGTCTGGTGGGAGCGCAGGTGTTCCCTCAGCGCCTGCGCGGTGTTGCTGACGTGCATCAGCGCGGCGGCCTCGCTGAGGGCGCTGTCGCGGGTGGTGAGCGCCGCGTAGATCGCCTCGTGCTCGGCGAGGGTCCGGCCCGCCGCCTGGTCGTCGACCAGGCCGCGCCATATCCGCGCCCGCAGCGTGCGGCCGGACACGCCCTCCAGCAGGGTCAGCAGGCTTTCGTTGCCCGTCGCCGCGACGACCGCGCGGTGGAAGGCCGCGTCGTGCGCGTTGAGCAGTTCGACGTCGTCGCGGGCCTCGCGCATGGCATCCAAGTGGCTCTTGACCTCGGCCAGTTGGTCGTCGGAGATGCGGGTGGCGGCCAGTGCGGTGGCGGCCGGTTCGAGGAGTCGGCGTACTTCCATGAGGTCCTGCAGGGCCGCGGAGTCGCCCTGCAGCAGCTCGACCGCCCCGCCCAGTCCCGCCAGCAGCAGGCTCGGCTGCAGACTGGTGACGTAGGTGCCGTCGCCCCGGCGGACCTCCAGGACCCGCGCCACCGCCAGCGCCTTGACGGCCTCGCGGGCGAGGTTGCGGGACAGGCCCAACTGGGCGGCCAGGTCCGGTTCCGGTGGGAGTTTCGATCCCGGTGGCAGGGCGCCGGTGCGGATTAGCTCACGAATCCGCTCGATGGCCTTGTCCGTCAGAGACACCGCGCATTCCTCCCCGACCGCTCGCCCCGGAGGCCGTCGGGCACGGGCCGTCCGTCGAGTCCTCTGTTCCGCCCGACCTGTTCGCGAGTCCGCAGGCCGAGAGTGGCACCGATGATACGGGGAGGGGCGCGCGGGGAGATGAGCGCGGGGAGGCGAGCGCGGGGGCGACGACTCACTCGACCCGCCCGCTCGATGTTGTGCATCGCATTGACGGCCGCAGGAAAAGTGCCCTAAATTCCACGGCACCTTCCTTCAGTGCACTGAGCATCCGTCCCGGCCCTCGCCCCACCCCCCACCAGGAGCCGCCCTCATGCCTGCCGGCACCCGTCGTCCTCGCACCTCCCGTACCCGTCTGCGCGTCGCACTGGCCGCACTCGCCTGCGCAGCCCTCGTCACCCTCCCCCCGCCCGCCGCTCAGGCCGACGCGACGGCCACCGGACGCCTGACCGGCACCCTCCCGGACGGCGCCACCTGGATCGCCGACGTCCCCGACCACTGGAACGGCACCCTGCTGCTGTTCAGCCACGGCTTCGGCCCCACCGTCGCAGCGAACGCGCCCACCGGCGCCGTACGCACCGAATTGCTCGCCCAGGGCTATGCGATGGCCGGCTCGTCGTACGACCCCCATGGCTCCATGTGGGCTCTGGACAGCGCCGAACGGGACCAGTTCGCCACGCTCGACGCCGTCACCGCGAAGATCGGCGCACCCCGGCGCACCCTGGCCGTCGGTCAGTCCATGGGCGGCCTCGTCAACGCGCAGCTGGCCCGGGACGGCGGCGGGCGCATCGACGGGGCGCTCGGCCAGTGCGGCCTGGTGGCGGGCGGCACCGACCTGGACAACTACCAGCTGGACGCCGAGTACACGATCGCCCGACTCCTCCTGCCCGGACAGGACGTGCCGCTCGTGCGGTTCGGCACCGCAGCCGACGCCTCCGCCACCGCCGCCCGGCTCACCAAGGCGGTCACCGACGCCCAGAGCACTCCGCGGGGCCGCGCCCGGATCGCGTTGGCGGCGGCCTTCCTCAACCTTCCCGCCTGGGCGCCCGGAGCGGACCGGCCCGCGCCGGACGACTGGGCGGGCCGGCAGGAGCAGCAGTACGCGTGGTTCGCGCAGGGCATCCTGGCGTTCGTCGAAGGCGGCCGGTACGCCGTGGAACAGTCGGTCGGCGGAAACAACTCCTGGAACCGTGGCGTGGACTACGCCCGCCTGCTCGACGGCTCCGTATACGCCCCCCAGGTCCGCGCCCTCTACCGGGCGGCCGGTCTGGATCTGCGCGCCGATCTGCGCACACTGACGAAAGACGCCGTCATCACCGCCGACCCCGCCGCCGTCCGCACCGCGCGGCGGACCTCCACCGCGGGCCAGGGACTCGACGTGCCGCTGCTCGACGTCCACACCACCGCCGACAACCTGGTCCCGGTGGAGCAGGAGAACCGCTTCGCCGCCCGCGTGCGCGCCGCCGGCGACGGAGCGCTTCTGCGACAGGCGTACGTCGAGCGGCAGGGCCACTGCGCGTTCACGACCGCCGAGACCGTGGCCGCCCTCCACGCCCTCGAACACCGCGTCCGCACCGGCCGTTGGGACGACGCCGCGACCCCCGCCGCGCTTCAGCGCTCCGCCACGGCGCTCGGCCTGGACGGGGCGGCCTACGTCCCCTACCGCCCCGCGCCGCTGACCGTCGGCCGCGACGGCCCGACGAGCCCCGCCCGGTCCGCCTCCTGACCCGAGCAGGGCCTGCGAGCAGCGCCCGCCGGGTTCAGCCGGGGGCGCTCTCGCCCTCGGTCGTCACCTCGAAGGTGTTGAGGAACGTGCAGACCAACTGGTAGAAGCCGACCGTGAGGACCAGGTCGGAGAACTGCTCGACGGTGAGGAACGACAGTGCCCGCGCCCGGTCGGCCTCGGTGAGGCGGTGCTGCTCCAGCAGCCGGTCGGTCAACGAGAGGACCGCCGCCTGCTCCGCCGACAGCCCCTGCGTCGAACCCGTCCTCGCGGCGGCGATCCCGGCCTCGTCGAGCCCGAGGCTCCGGCCGATCCTCTCGTGGTGGTGGATCTCGTACGGCGCCCGGTAGACGTGTCCCACGCGCAGAACGGCGAGTTCGCGCAGGGGATGCGGGAGGGCGCCCCGGGCGATCGCGTCGCCCAGCTGCACCAGGGCGGGAGCCAGGGCCGGCGAGTGGAACACCATGCGGTAGACGTTGAGGGCGGACCGCTCCTCGGCGATCTTCCGAGCGTCGGCGGGGAGCGAGGTCAGGTCGGGATATTCCATGGTCGTCGGTCGTCTCCTCGGAAAGGGGGCGTCAGGCCGTCCCTCCCATCGTGCCGTGGCCTTCCCTCGCGCGGGCGCTCGCAGGGACGGACGGGACACGTGCCCGCACTCATCGGACCCGCGCAGGGGAACCCGTCCAGGGCTCGCCCGAGCCGACCCGCGTCGAGCACCCCTACGGCGTCGCCGCCCTCACCCTCGATCCTCGACGGCACGCAGGCCGCCGGGCGTGCCGAAGGCCTCCAGGATGCGCTCGGCGGCCAGCGTCGCCGTGAGCTGCCCGTCCCGGACCCGCTGTTCGAGGTCCGGTGCGAGGGCCCGCACCGAGGGGTCGGCGTGCAGACGGCCGAGGAGTTCGTCGCGGACCATGGTCCAGGTCCAATCGACCTGCTGCTCACGCCGCTTGGCGGCGAGGCGCCCGGTCGAGTCCAGCAGCGTGCGGTGCTGCTCCAGGCGCTCCCACACGGTGTCCAGGCCCGATGACTCCCGGGCGCTGCAGCTGAGCACGGGCGGCGACCATGCCGCGTCCCTGCCGTGCATCAGGCGCAGCGCGCCCGCCAACTCCCGTGCGGCGGCGCGCGCGTCCCGCTCGTGCGGGCCGTCCGCCTTGTTGACGGCGATCACGTCGGCGAGCTCCAGGACGCCCTTCTTGATGCCCTGCAGCTGGTCGCCGGTGCGCGCGAGGGTGAGCAGGAGAAACGAGTCGACCATGTCGGCCACCGCCGTCTCCGACTGACCGACGCCGACCGTCTCGACCAGGACGACGTCGTAGCCGGCCGCCTCCATCACCACGATCGACTCCCGTGTCGCCTTGGCGACCCCGCCGAGGGTGCCGGCGGTGGGGGAGGGCCGTACGAAGGCTGCAGGGTCGACGGCCAGGCGCTCCATCCGGGTCTTGTCGCCGAGGATGGAACCGCCCGTGCGGCTCGACGACGGGTCCACCGCGAGCACCGCCACCCGATGCCCGAGCGAGGTCAGCATCGTGCCGAAGGCGTCGATGAACGTCGACTTGCCCACGCCCGGCACCCCGCTGACGCCGATCCGCCGGGCCCGGCCGCTGTACGGCAGCAGCGCGGTCAGCAACTCCTGCGCCAGCGAACGGTGCTGGGGACGCGTGGACTCCACGAGGGTGATCGCGCGGGCGACCATCGCCCGCTTGCCGTCGAGCACGCCCTTCACATAGGTCTCGAGGTCGATCGCCATGGGCTTCAGAGGTCGTGCCCGAGGTCGTCGGACAGTCGCCGGACGAGGTCGTGGGCCGCGTCCGGGATGACCGTGCCCGGCGGGAAGACGGCCGCCGCGCCCATCTCCAGGAGCGTGGGCACGTCCTGCGGCGGGATGACACCGCCGACGACGATCATGATGTCCTCGCGTCCTTCCCCGGCCAGCTCCTCGCGCAGCGCCGGCACGAGGGTGAGGTGTCCCGCGGCCAGCGAGGACACGCCGACGATGTGCACGTCGGCCTCGACGGCCTGACGGGCCACCTCGCCCGGCGTCTGGAACAGCGGGCCGACGTCCACGTCGAAGCCGAGGTCGGCGAAGGCGGTCGCGATCACCTTCTGGCCGCGGTCGTGCCCGTCCTGCCCCATCTTGGCGACCAGGATGCGCGGGCGCCGGCCCTCGGCCTCCTCGAAGGCGGACACCAGCTCGCGCGTGCGGTCCACGGACGGGGACTCCCCTGCTTCGTTGCGGTACACGCCGGAGATCGTACGGATCTGGCTCGCGTGGCGCCCGTACACCTTCTCCAGGGCGTCCGAGATCTCGCCGACGGTGGCCTTCGCCCGGGCCGCGTTCACGGCCAGCTCCAGCAGGTTGCCCTCGCCCCCGGCGGCCCGGGTGAGTGCGTCGAGCGCGTCCCGGCACGCGACGTCGTCCCGCTCCTCGCGCAGCCGCCGCAGCTTCTCGATCTGCTGGGTGCGCACAGAGGAGTTGTCGACCTTGAGGACGTCGATCTGCTCGTCGCTGTCCACGCGGTACTTGTTGACGCCGATCACCGGCTGACGGCCGGAGTCGATACGGGCCTGCGTGCGCGCGGCGGCCTCCTCGATGCGCAGCTTGGGGATGCCCGCGTCGATGGCCTTGGCCATGCCGCCCGCCTGCTCGACCTCCTGGATGTGCTGCCAGGCCCGGCGGGCCAGGTCGTACGTCAGCTTCTCCACGTACGCGCTGCCGCCCCAGGGGTCGATGGTGCGGGTGGTGCCGGACTCCTGCTGGATGAGCAGCTGGGTGTTGCGGGCGATACGCGCCGAGAAGTCGGTCGGCAGCGCCAGCGCCTCGTCGAGGGCGTTGGTGTGCAGCGACTGGGTGTGGCCCTGGGTCGCCGCCATCGCCTCGACGCAGGTGCGCGTGACGTTGTTGAAGACGTCCTGCGCGGTCAGCGACCAGCCGGAGGTCTGCGAATGGGTTCGCAGCGACAGCGACTTGCTGTTCTGCGGATCGAACTGCCTCACCAGCTTCGCCCAGAGCAGCCGCGCCGCCCGCAGCTTGGCGATCTCCATGAAGAAGTTCATGCCGATCGCCCAGAAGAAGGACAGCCGCGGCGCGAACGCGTCGACGTCCAGGCCCGCTTCACGGCCCGCGCGGATGTACTCCACGCCGTCGGCGAGGGTGTACGCCAGCTCCAGGTCGGCCGTCGCGCCCGCCTCCTGGATGTGGTAGCCGGAGATGGAGATGGAGTTGTAGCGCGGCATCCGCTGCGAGGTGTAGGCGAAGATGTCGGAGATGATCCGCATCGACGGCTTCGGCGGATAGATGTAGGTGTTGCGGACCATGAACTCCTTGAGGATGTCGTTCTGGATGGTCCCGGCCAGCTTCTCGGGCGGCACGCCCTGTTCCTCGGCGGCGACGATGTAGAGCGCCAGCACCGGCAGCACGGCGCCGTTCATCGTCATCGACACGGTCATCTTGTCCAGCGGAATGCCGTCGAAGAGCTGCCGCATGTCGTAGATCGAGTCGATCGCCACGCCCGCCATGCCGACGTCACCGGTCACCCGCGGGTGGTCGCTGTCGTAGCCGCGGTGCGTCGGCAGGTCGAAGGCGACCGACAGGCCCTTCTGACCGGCGGCGAGGTTACGGCGGTAGAAGGCGTTGGACTCCTCGGCGGTGGAGAAGCCGGCGTACTGGCGGATGGTCCACGGCTGGTTGACGTACATCGTCGGATAGGGGCCGCGCAGATACGGCGCGACGCCCGGATAGGTGCCCAGGAAGTCCAGGCCCTCCAGATCCTGCCCCGTGTACAGCGGCTTGACCCGGATGCCCTCCGGGGTCTCCCAGAGCAGGTCGTCCCCGCCCGCCGCCTTCTTCACGGCCGTACGCCACTCGTCGGCGCCGCCCTCGGCGGCCGGGGTCCCCAGCTCGATCCCGGAGAAGTCGGGGATACCCATCAGGACACAACTCCCATGCGGTCGAGGGTGGCGGACAGCACGGCGACGGCGTCACAGCCCGCGAACACATACGCGTCGACGCCGCAGTACGACGCCGGACGCCCGGCGAGGAACACATGCGTGGCGCCGGCGGCCCGCAGCCGCTCGGCCTCCGTCTCGGCCTGCTCCTCGTACAGCGCGTCGCTGGAGCACAGGCACACCTCGGTGGCGCCGCTGTCCTCGAAGGCGCCCTCGGTGACGGGCTCGACGCCGCCGGCCTGGAACAGGTTGGCGGCGAACGTCAGCCGCGCGGTGTGCGCGGCGGCCGGGCCCATCGCCGCCAGGTAGATCCGCGGCCGGGCGCCGGTCGCCGCGAGATGGGCGTCGGAGCGCGCCCGCAACGCCTCGTAGGCCTCGTCGCGACGCACCCTCGGCAGCCCGCCGGAGCGCGGCTCGGGCTTGCTCTCGCGCACCACCGGCTTCTCGGCGAGGAACGGGAACTCGCTGACGCCGGTGACGGGTTCACGCCGCTTGGCGAGCTTGCCGCTCCGGACCTGCCACGTGTCGGCCAGGGCCTGCCGCAGACGGCCCGACCGCAGCACGGCGGCCTGGCCGCCGTCGCGCTCGATCCCCTGGAAGAACTCCCAGCCCGCGCGGGCCAGTTCGTCCGTCAGCCGCTCCACGTACCAGGAGCCGCCGGCCGGGTCGATCACCCGGGCCAGGTGGGACTCCTCGATGAGGATCGTGGAGGTGTTGCGGGCGATGCGCCGCGCGAACGCGTCCGGCAGCCCGAGCGCGTCGTCGAAGGGCAGCACGGTGACGGCGTCCGCGCCGCCCGCCCCCGCCGCCAGCGTGGCGATGGTGGTGCGCAGCATGTTCACCCAGGGGTCGCGGCGCGACATCATCACCGACGAGGTCACGGCGTGCTGGAGCTGTGCGCCGGCGCCCGGCGCCCCGCACACCTCGGCGACCCGGGACCACAGCCGGCGCGCGGCCCGCAGCTTGGCGATCGTCAGGAACTGGTCCGCGGTCGCCGCATACCGGAACTCCAGCTGCCGGCAAGCCTGTTCGACGCTCAGTCCGGCCGCGGTCAGCTCCCGCAGATACGCCACACCGGTCGCCAGTGAGGCGCCCAGCTCCTGCGCGGCCGAGCCGCCCGCCTCGTGGTAGGGCAGCGCGTCCACCGTCAGCGCCCGCAGCCCCGGATACTCCTCGGCGCACCGCCGCGCGAGGGCGGCCGCCGGGGAGAAGTCGACCGCCCGACCCGTGCGGGCCTCATGGCCGAGCGGATCCGCGCCCAGGTTGCCGCGCGCGGCATCCGCGGCGACGCCGCGCTGTGCGTACAGCCGCAGCAACTCCCGTGCGGCAGGCTCCACTTCGGCACCCGGGTCGAGCACGACGGGCGCCAGGTCGAGAAGGACGCCGTCGAGGACCCGTTCGAGCGAGGTCGCGGGGACGCCTCCTTCGCCGACGACCAGCCAGAGGGAGGTGACGCCGTTCTCCAGGTCCGCGAGCACGGCGCCGCCGTCGGCCGCCGCGTGCCGTTGCCGTACGTCCCACCCTCCGGCGGTGTTCCCCTCCGGCCTGCCGCCCCGCACATACGGAGCGAACCCGGGGTAGCCCGGCTCGGGCGCGCGATCGTGCGCGGTGTAGAGGGGACGGGTGCGCAGCCCGTCCTCCAGCGCGGTGGACAGGGCTTCCTCGGCTTGAGCGTCCCCGACGTCCTTGCCCGACTTGCGCAGCACGCCCGCGATGAGGCGCTGCCACTGCTCGTGGGTGGCGTCAGGGAACTCGCCGGCCAGCTCAAGCCCGTCGTCAGGCAGGACCGTCATGCTCGGATGCTAGGCCAGATACGGAGAGGAACAGGAGAGGGCATGGCTGTGACCTTTCCCTCCCGGGCACTGTGAGCTGGCCCTCGCCGCGCCGTCTCCGCCCGGAGACGCGCCCGGCGCAGGACTCGTAGTACTCATGGAGAGTCCCACGGACCAACTGCCGCTTGGAGTCCTCGATGACCGTTCGCCGTGTCGTGCCCGTCCTCCGGTCGGACGCAGTGCAGGAAAGCCGGGAGTTCTACGGCCTGCTCGGTTTCGAGGAGGTCATGAATCACGGCTGGATCATGACGCTCGCCCCGCCCTCCGCGCCGGCCGCGCAGATCAGCTTCATGACGGCCGACCGGACCGCGCCCGTCACGCCGGACCTGAGCGTGGAGGTGGACGACGTGGACGCCGCCTACGCGCTCGTGCGGGACAGCGGCGCGGAGATCGTGCATCCCCTGCAGGACGAGGAGTGGGGCGTCCGGCGATTCTTCGTCCGCGACCCCGGCGGCCGGGTGATCAATGTGCTCGGCCACCGCTGACACCGTCATGCCCGCGACCTCCGGCCCCGGCACGGACCCTGACGGCCCACGCGCGACGGCCGGGTACCGTGGAGGGGTGCCCGAGCTGACGCTGCTGCATGCCGACCATGCCCCTGCCGTCCTTGCCTTCGAGCTGGCCAACCGCGCCTACTTCGCCGCCTCGGTCAGTGATCGCGGCGACGAGTTCTTCGACCGGTACGCCGACCGCCACCACGCTCTGCTGGCCGAACAAGCGGCCGGCATCTGCGCCTTCTACGTGCTGGTGGCCGAGGACGGCTCGGTTCTGGGCCGCTTCAACCTGTACGACCTCGAGGACGGCGACGCCGCACTCGGGTACCGGGTCGCGCGGCATGCTGCCGGCCGGGGCGTGGCGACGGCGGCGGTGGAGGAGCTGTGCCGGCTGGCGCCGGCGCGGCACGGCCTGCGCACACTGCGGGCCGCCGCGGCGGACGAGAACGCGGCGTCCCGGAAGGTGCTGGTCAAGGCCGGGTTCGTCCCGACCGGGCCGGCCGATCCGGCCGATGTGGGAGGTAAGCCGGGCACCTGGTACCGACGCGATCTGGTACCGCCGCGCCAGGGGTGAGCCCGCGCCAGGGGTGAGCCCGCGGTCGGTCGGGCCGACCGAAGGCCCCCCGGGCCCGAACCGACGCGGCGGGTCAGTGACCGAGCCGGTAGTCGAACCAGATCCGGTGCGTGCCGTCCGGGTCGACGGCGATGCCCCCGACGCCCGTGATCCCGGTCAGTTCGCCCGTTCCGCTGCCCGGGACGACGACGAAGTACTCGCTCTCCCGGCTCTCACCCACGGTGGACGCGGCGTGCGCGAAGTTGAAGGAGCCCGCCCGGCCCTGGAGGGTTCCTTCGAAGGACTCCATGGCGACATAGGTCCCCGTGGCGGTGGCCTGGTCGTAGGCGGCGGTGAACAAGGTGGCCGAACGGCCGGCGACCTCGCCTTCATACGACTTGGTCATGGTGGCCACCCCGACCGGCGCCGCGGTCTCGATCGGGGGGCTCGGCACCGCGGCGGGCGTGAAGTCGGCGACTGTGAACGTTCCTGAAGCGCGCATGCCCGGATCGTAGGGCGCACCACTGACATCGACGCCGAGCGGCCCTTCGGGGAAGGGCTCGTCGACGAGCTGCAGCTGCATGTGGCGCCGGCGCCGCGCGGTGACGGACCGAGGCCTGCCGGGGGTCCGGCGGCGTACGGCGACGGCTCGAACCCGGCAGAGTGGTCACCGGGCCCCTCGCCACCCGCCTGCAGTACCGCTCCGTGCAGTGACGTCACCGGGCGGACGTCATGCGTCGGCTGTGGCGGGCTCCTTCTCGGCCTGCGCGGGCGCCGCCGCCTCCGATGCGTCGGCCGCGGTGTAGAACACGGACGACCCCTGCTTGGTGCGCTGCGCCTGCGCTTTGGCGACGAGACCCTCCAGGGTGGTGCGGACCACGGTGACCTTGACGGTGCGCTCCGGGTGCGTCTCGCCCAGGGCCGTGGCGATCTCGGCGGCCGAACGGGGCTCGCTCTGCTGGGCGAGATGGCCGCGGACCAGGTCGACCAGGGTCGGCTGCGCCGTCTTCGTCGCTTCCCCGGGCGCGGTGTCCTTTTTCGCGGTGTCCTTTTTCGCGGTGTCCTTCTTCGGGACGGCCTTCTCCGGAGTTGCCTTCTTCGAGACGGCGCGCTTGCGGGCGGCCGGCTTCTCCGCCGAACGGGCGGGCTGCGAGGCGGCCTTCTTCGACTGGGCACGCTTACGGGTGCCCGACGCGGCGGCGGACTTCTTGCGGGGGGCGGGGACCGTGACGCTCCCGGCGGGCTCGGCCGCTTCGACGGGCTCGGCCGTCCTCAGCGGCGTCGGCGCCGAGTCGATGGCCTGCTGGATGCTGACCAGCACGCCGTGGTCCCGTTCCAGCGCCGTCAACTGCTGCTGCAGAGCGGTGATTTCGGCGCTGAGGCGTTCCTGTTCCTTGGTGTTGCGTTCGAGGTCGGCGGTCACCTGAGCGGTGTACTGAGAGGTGAGTTCGTTGGCGGAGGCGTTCTCGGACATGAAACACACGACCTTTCCTCGACGGGAGGCAGCAGACGGCGGGCCTGCCCCAGTTGCCGCCCCGGCGGGATGTCGCCCCCGGCGGACCGATGCCCACCGTTCATGCGGCGACAGTTCCCCGAATACGGCACTGCTGGAGAGATAGTACGGACAACTGGAGTAAATGGTTCCTCGAGTGTCCAGGCAGACGCTCTGTTCGAAGGCTGCCGCACCCGTCAGGCGGGCTTGCCCAGCGACCAGCCCGCTACGTCCGCGAGCCGGCCGCGCCACAGGGGCATGACGACGGGCCTGCCCGTGCCGACGGCGCCGGTGGCATCGCGCAGATGGATCCACTGGGGCAGCCGTTGCGGGCCGGTGCGTCCCTGCCTGTCGGCGACGGCCTGGTCCACCTCTTCCGGGAAGTGCTTCAGGAGTTGTGCGCCGGGCCCGTCGAAGCTGCGCAGGCTGCGCGCCCACTCCGCCGTCCAGGCCTCGTGCGAGATCAGGTCTCCGGAGAGGAAACCGCCCCCGACGGTGAGTGTGATGGGCAGTGCGGCCTCCGGGTCCTGCCCGATCAGCCGGACCAGCATCTGGAGTTGGACGTCGGGCGCCGGTTCGGTCACGACCGGTGCGGCCGGCTGGTGAAGGGGATCGTGTTCAGTGGTCATGACCTGCGGTCCTCAGACGTCGGGGGCGGGACGAACGTCTCCTGCCCGCACTGTCCGCAGGCATGTCCGAACCCATGTCCGCATGCGTGTACGGATGCGTGTACGCCAACCGTCTCGCCGCTCGCCGCTCGCCGCTCGCCGCTCGTCGAAAGCGAAACCGAGACCCTTCCGCACCCGATGCCGATTTTCGGCCCGGAGAATAATGCGTTCGATATTTCCCCATCGGCCCGCCCGAATACCGCCGGGCGGATTCCGGAGCCGGTCAGAGCCGCAGGACGATCAGGGCGGTGTCGTCCGTGGTGCCGGTGGAGGGCAGCAGATCGGTCAGGAGCGCGTCCGCCAGGGCCTCCGGAGCGCGGTGCCGGTGGCGGGTCAGGGAGTCGGAGAGGCGGGCCAGACCGGTGTCGATGTCCTCGCCACGCCGTTCGATGAGCCCGTCGGTGTACAGGACGAGTCTGCTGCCCTCGGTGAAGGTGAGGTGGGCCTGCGGGCGGGGGAGGTGTTCGGGGCGGGCGGCGAGCGGGGGATCGGTCGCCTGGTCCAGGAAGGTGACGGCGCCGTCGGGATGCACCAGGGCGGGCGGCGGATGACCGGCGCAGCTGTAGGTGATGGTGTGGCTCTTTCGGTCGATGAACGTCGTCACGACGGTCGTCGCCTCGGCGCCCTCGACGAAGCGCGCGTACAGGCCGAGGGCTTCCAGAGCCTGGGCCGGGCCGTCGGCGACCCGGCAGGCGGCGCTCAGAGCGCTGCGCAGCTGACCCATGGCGCAGGCGGCCGCGAGGCCGTGGCCCACGACATCGCCGACGGCGACCGCCAGATTGTCGTCGGGCAGGTCGACCAGGTCGTACCAGTCACCGCACACGTTGAGCGCGCCGACGGCGGGCCGGTAGCGCACGGCCGCCTCGTGCGGCCCGGTCGGACCGGGCGCCGGCAGCATGGCCGCCTGCAGGGCCAGGGCGACCTCGCGCTCGCGGGCGTGCGCCCTGCGGAGGCGTTCGTTGACCTCCTGCAGTTCCCGGGCCCGGGTGTACAGCTCGGCCTCCAGCACACGGCCCCGGGGGCCGCCACCCTTACCCCCGCGGGCGTGGATGAGCTCGGTGACCTCCTCCACCCGGTGCACCACCAGAGCCACCCGCCCGTCCGAGCCGTGCACGGGTGCGTTCACCGGACTCCAGTAGTGCTCCTGCCAGACGCCGGGCCGCTGGGGGTCCTCGATGTCGTAGCGCAGCAGCGCCATCGTGTCGCGCTCGCCGGTGTCGACCACGCGCAGCATCGAGTCCCGGGTCTCCCGCATGCCGGCCGCGGCCGGGTCGTTCGGGTTCTCGGGGAACACATCGAAGATGTAGCGGCCCAGCAGCTGCTCACGGGTGCGCCCGGCCAGCCGGAGGAAGTCGTCGTTGGCGTCGGCGTACACCAGATCCGGGGTGAGCAGCGCCACCATGCCGGGCAGGGCCCGGAAGACCGCCGCATAGTCGATCTGCGGTTCCGTCATGTCCTGCCCGCCTGCCTGGGTACCGAGCGACACTGTGCGTTTCCACCATAGAAGGGACGACGCCTCCGTACCTGGTTACCGCGTCCCGGCATGCCCCGGACTCCCCGGCCGAGCCGGTGGCCGAGGCTGTCCACGAGGTGCCCGGGTGTCGCGGCGTGAGCGCTTCCGGCGGAAACACGCGCGCTCGCGCGTCACGGTTCCGGAATGCCGTGAATTCCCGAGCTCCCCGGATTCCCTGAGTTCTGAAAGCTCCCCGAATTCCTCGAATTTCCCGAATTACCTGAATTCTCCGATTTCCCCCGGATCCCGGGAAACCGGGCGGCGAGGTGTTCGCCCCCGGAACGCGGGTTCAGGCGCCGCTGCGAGGCAGGCGTACGACCTGGACGAAGAAGTCGTCGATCTGGCGGACCGCGGCGATGAACTGGTCGAGGTCGACGGGCTTGGTGACATAGGCGTTGGCGTGCAGCCGGTAGCTGCGCAGGATGTCCTCCTCGGCCGCCGAGGTGGTGAGGACGACCACGGGGATGTGCGAGAGGTCCGGGTCCGACTTGATCGTCTCCAGGACCTGGCGGCCGTCGTACTTGGGCAGGTTGAGGTCGAGGAGGATGAGGTCGGGCCGAGGCGCGTTCGTGTGCCCGGCGCGCCGGTAGAGGAAGTCGAGCGCCTCTTCGCCGTCCCGCACGACGTGCAGGGTGTTGCCGATCTTGTTGTCCTCGAAGGCCTCGCGCGTCATCAGCTCGTCGCCGGGGTCGTCCTCGACGAGGAGGACGTCGACGGGGGTGGCGGAGGGGAGAGTCATGTCAGGCCTTCTTCTCGGTGTGCGCGCCGGCGGCGGACGGGAGGGTGAAGCAGAGGCGGGTGCCCTCGGTGTGGTCGGTGTCGAGCCAGATCCTGCCGCCGTGGTACTCGACGATCTTCTTGCACAGGGCCAGGCCGATGCCGGTGCCCCCGTAGGCGTCCCGGCCGTGCAGCCGCTGGAAGATGACGAAGACCTTCTCCGCGAACTGCGGCGGGATGCCGATGCCGTTGTCGCTGACGGACAGCCGCCAGGCGTCCGGGGTTTCGGGGTCGGGCTCGCAGGTGACGCGTACGTGCGGGGCGCGGTCGGGGTGGCGGAACTTGAGTGCGTTGCCGGCCAGGTTCTGCCACAGCATGGTGAGCAGCGTCGGGTCGCCGACGACCTCGGGCAGGTGTTCCGGCCGGTCGACGCGGGCTCCTGACTCCTCGACCGCGGCCGTGAGGTTGGTCAGCGCCTTGTCGAGTGCATGGTCGAGGGAGACGGGCAACTGGGCGTCGTTGACGCGCCCGACCCGGGAGAAGGTGAGCAGGTCGTTGATGAGGATCTGCATGCGCTTGGCGCCGTCGACGGCGAAGTCGATGTACTGCAGACCCCGTTCGTCGAGCTTGTCGCCGTACCGCTTCTCCAGGAGCTGGCAGAACGAGGCGACCTTGCGCAGCGGCTCCTGCAGGTCGTGCGAGGCGACATAGGCGAACTGCTCCAACTCCGCGTTGGAGCGCCGCAGTTCGACGGCCTGGTCGTCCAGGTCGGCGGCCTGCCGGGTCAGGGCGTCCCGCTGGCGGCGGGAGGCTTCGAGTTCGGCGACGATCTGCTGGCGCATGCCCTCGACGTCCGCCGCCACCGCGGCCAGGTCCACCGGACCGTCCGCGTGGATGACATGGTCGAAGTCGCCTTCGGCCACCTGCCGGGACGCCCGGCGCAGCGCTTCCAGCGGGCGGGTCACGAGCATACGGACGAGGACCGCGAGGGCGAGCCCCGTGAGCAGGAAGACGACCACCATGCCGATCAGGACCGCGTTGCGCAGCTTGCGCTCGTGCGACAGCTCGGCCCGGCCGTCGTGGACGGCTCTGGCCAGGTCCGCGTTCTGGTTCGTCCACAGGGCGCGGAGGTGGTCGAAGGACTCCTTGCCGCGGTCGGCGGTGCGCTGGTCGACGGGCTGGGGCCGGCCCGGGACGACCGAGGCGGCGAGCGGTTCGGCGTAGTCGCTCCGCCAGTCCGCTGCGCTCTGCTCGACCGCCTCCAGGTCGGCGAGGAGCGCGGGGCGGTCGCCGACGAGGGCGCGCAGGCGGGCGGCCGCCCCCGTCTCGTCCCGCTTGCCCCTGGTGTACGGCTCCAGGAACTGCCGGTCGGCAGCGCTCGCGTACCCCCGGACCCCGGTCTCCTGGTTCACCAGGGCCGCCTGGAGGCGGTATGCCTCGGTCTGCGCCGGCTGGATCCGCTGGAGGAGCTGGTCGCTCACCTGTGCCGTGCGGTCCAGCATGTTCGCACCCACCACGGTGCCGACCGCCACCACCAGCATCATCAGCGCCAGGACCAGGTAGAACCACCTCTGCACCGTGAGCCGGCGCCCCGTCCAGGTCCTGGCGGCCGTCACGTCCGTCGTCCTTCGTTCCGACACCGCTCGCCCCACTCGTTCAGTTCCAGTTCAGGTGGACCAGGGCCACGTCGTCGGCCAGGCCGCCCTGCGACTCGGCCAGGGATCCGACCTGCTCGATCAGCCGGTCGACGAACGGTTCGGGCGCCAGACCGGCTCCCTCCCGGGCCAGGGCCAGCAGTCCGGCCTCACCGAGTCGATCGGCGCCGCGTCCGATGTGCCCCTCGAACAGGCCGTCGGTGAAGAGCACCACACCCGCCCCCGCGGGCACCTCCAGCTCCGACACCGGCCAGCGCGCTCCGCCGGGTACGACGCCCAGGGCCGGACCGCCGGGCGGTTCCGCCCACTCGATCCCGCGGCCGGTGCGCAGCAGCAGGCCGTGGTGGCCGGCCCGCACGAGCCGGGCGCGTTCCTCTCCCGGCACGGCGGTGAGGCTGACGAGCGTCGCGAAGACATCGCTGCGGGCGCGCTCCGCCAGCAGGATCTCCTCCAGCCGTTCCACCTGCTCGGCGCCGGTGACGCCGCAGAACACCAGGGTGCGCCAGGCGATCCGCAGGGCGACGCCCAGGGCGGCCTCGTCCGGACCGTGCCCGGAGACATCCCCGACGAGCGCGTGCATCGTGCCGTCGGGACTCTGCACGATGTCGTAGAAGTCGCCGCCGAGCAGTGCCTGCGCCCGCCCGGGAAGATAACGGGCCACGACCTCGACGTCGTCGCCGCGCAGTAAGGGGCGGGGCAGCAGCCCGCGCTCCAGGCGGGCGTTCTCCTGCGCCTGCATCTGACTGGCCTGCAGTGCCACGGCGGCCTGCTCGCCCTGCTTGCGCTGGATCGCATAGCGCACGGCCCGCCCGAACAGCTCGGGCTCGACCCGCCCCTTGACCAGGTAGTCCTGCGCGCCGCCGGCGACCGCCGCCAGCCCGGTCAGCTCCTCGGCCAGTCCGGTGAGCACCACGATCGCCACCTGGTCGGCGTGCGCCTTGACGCGGGACACCGCCTCCAGGCCCTGGGCGTCGGGCAGGTGCAGGTCGAGCAGCACGCAGTCGGGTATCTCGGTCGCGAACACCTCGGCGGCCTCCGCCATCGAGCGCACCCACCGCAGACGCATCTTCAGCGTGCTGTCGGCGACGAGCTCCTCCACCAGCAAGGCGTCGCCCGGGTCGTCCTCGACCAGGAGGACGGACGGCTCCCACCACTCCCACTCGGCGATGCCGTCCCACCGCGCACCCGACGGCAGCTCCGCGTCCCCGGCGTGCGACGACATCATGGTCCCGACCTTCCCACCCGTACGCGCCGCATTTCCCAACGTTATTGTCGAATGACAACAGTCGAGAGGATACCCGTACGGGTGGGGAGGCCCGCTGCGGGCGCACGAAGGCCGCCGAGCCCTACCGCTGGACGCCACCGGAGGGGCGGGCAACTGGCCCTGTTCCTCAGGGTAGTTCGAGAGGAACCAAAAGTGTGCCCGGGGGACCCGGCATCTCGGTTCGGCGTACGGGTCAGGGACGTCCGCGCGCGACCGCGGCCCGCCGGGCCAGCGAGTCGAGGACGACCGCGACGTACAGCACCCCGCCGGTGACGATGAACTGGATCGGGGGTTCGACGCCCAGCAGCGCCATGCCCGAGGCGATCGACTGGATGATGAGCACCCCCAGCAGCGCGGACCAGGGCGAGCCGCGTCCGCCGAACAGGCTCGTGCCGCCGATGACGGCGGCGGCGATGGCGTTGATCAGCAGCATTCCCGAGCCCGGGACCTGGCTCGCCGAGGTGAGCCGTGAGGCCACGAACAGGCCGCCGACCGCCGCCAGGGTTCCCGACACCATGAACACCGCGATCCGCACCCGCGTCACGTCGACGCCCGCCCGCCGGGCCGCCTCCGCGCCGCCGCCGAGCGCGAGGACCCGTCGGCCGTAGGGCGTGCGGCGGAGGAGGAGATCCGAGGCGACGATGACCGCGAGGAAGATCAGAAGGGCCAGCGGCACGCCTTCGAACCGTCCCAGGACGTGGACGGCGGTGAACGTGGTCACCGCCAGGAGCGCGGTGCGCACCCAGATCCGGCTCACCGGCCCGTACGGCATCCCGGCCGCCGCGCGCCGCCTGCGGTCGCGGCTGGTGACGAGGAGGTACGCGAGCGTGGCGAGCGCGGCGAGACCGTAGGTGGCGACGGGGGCGTCGAAATAGCGGCTGGTCAGCGTGGCGACCAGCCCGGTCTCGCTGAAGTTGATGGAGGTCTCGGTCCCCAGCAGGTAGAGCATCACGCCGTTCCAGGCCAGCAGGCCCGCGAGGGTGACGACGAAGGCCGGCACGCCGATCCTGGCGAACGAGAACCCGTGGAGCGCCCCGGCGGCGGCGCCGCAGGCCACCGCGACGATGACGGCGAGCCACTCCGGCATCCCGAGGTTCACGTTCAGCGACGCGAACACCGCGCCGGCCAGACCGGCGAGCGAGCCCACCGACAGGTCGATCTCGGCGATCAGCAGCACGAAGACGATGCCGACGGCGACGATGCCGGTCCCGACGATGTCCACGCTGAGGACGGAGAGGTTGCGCGGTGAGAGGAAGTTGTGGTTGAGGGCCTGGAAGACCGCCCAGGTGACCGCGAGGGCGAGCAGGACGGGGACCGGACCGAGGTCGCCCTCGCGCAGTCTGCGGCCCACCGTTCGGACGTAAGCGCCGAGCTGCTCCGCGCGTCGCCGGCGGCCGTCGGACCGTGAGCCGTCGGGTCGTGAGGCGTCGGGTCGTGAGGCGTGGGACCGTGAGGCGTCCGTGGGCGGCGTGTCGGCGGCGCGCGTCCGTGGCCGCCGCCCCCACCCTCCGCCCCTCACGGCCAGGTCTCTTCCGGGTGGGTGGTGCGCTGGGCGACGGAGTTGTCCGCCGCGCCGGTGATGGAGGAGATGATCTGTTCCTGGGAGGTCGTGTTCACGTCGAAGAGGCCGTTGTTGCGTCCCAGGCGCAGCACGGCGACCCGGTCGGCGACGGCCTTGATGTCGCCCATGTTGTGGCTGATGAGGAGGACTCCGAGGCCCCGGTCGCGCAGCTCCTCGATGAGGTCGAGGAGCTGGCCGGTCTGCTCGACGCCCAGGGACGCGGTGGGCTCGTCGAGCAGGAGCAGCCTGGGCTCGCCGAGCAGCGAACGGGTGATCGCGACGACCTGGCGCTGGCCGCCGGACAGGGAGGCGACCGGCACCCGCACGTCGGGGATCCGGATGGACAGGGTGTGCAGCAGCTCGCGGGTGCGGCGCTCCATCTCCACCTCGTCCAGGACGCCGAGCCGGTGGATCTCCCGGCCGAGGAAGAGGTTGCCGACGACGTCGAGGTTGTCGCACATCGCGAGGTCCTGGTAGACGGTCGCGATGCCCAGGACGTGGGCGTCCTGGGGGCGTCTGATCTGGATGGCGCTGCCCTGCCATTCGATGACGCCGCGGTCGGCGGGTCCGACCCCCGAGATCACCTTGACCAGGGTGGACTTCCCCGCGGCGTTGTCACCCATCAGGGCGACCACCTCGCCACCGCCGATCTCCAGTTCGATGTCCATCAGTGCCTGGACGGCGGCGAACCGCTTGGACACGCCGCGCAGCGTCAGCAGGGGCTGAACCGCCACCGGGCCACCTCCTTCCCGCGTCCGGGCATCCCGCTCACGGAGTGAGTCCGGCCTTGGCGCAGGCGGACCGTAGGTTCGGGGGGCAGATCTGAGCGATGGTATACATACCGTCCTTCACCAGAGTGTCCTTGATGTCACCGACCGTCACCGGGACCGCCGGTAGCAGGACGGCGGGGATGTCCTTGGTGGCGGCGTTGTCGACGGTCCCGGTGGCGATGGACGTCACCGACTTGCCGCGCCCCAGGGCGACGGCCATCTCCACGGCGGCGTCGGCCGCCGGCTTGTAGGGCTTGTAGACGGTCATGTACTGGTCGCCCTCGACGATGCGGCGCACGGCGGCGAGGTCGGCGTCCTGTCCGGTGACCGGGGGCAGCGGTCTGACCTCGGTGGCCTTGAGCGCGGAGATCACGGCGCCGGCGAGACTGTCGTTGGCGGCCAGGACCCCGTCGATGTGGTCCGCGCCCAGGGCGGCGATGGCGGCCCGCATGTCGACGAAGGCGTTCTCCGGCCGCCATCCGACGGTGTCGTAGGACTTGCCGATCCTCACCTTGCCCGAGAGGACGGAGAGCGCCCCCCGCTTGAACCAGCCGGCGTTGGGGTCGGACGTGGCGCCGTTCATCATGACGATCTGGCCGCCGTGGACCTTCGCACCCATGGCCTTGAGCAGGGCGGTTCCCTGCAGTTTGCCGACCTCCGCGCCGTCGAAGGTGACGTAGCCGGAGATCGGGCCCTGCGCGAGCCGGTCGTAGGCCACGACCGGGATGCCGGCCCGGTGGGCGGCCTCCACCGAAGGGCGGAGCAGCTGGGGGTCGACGGCGGCGATGATGAGGACGTCCACCCCCCTGGTGATCATGGATTCGAGCTGCTGTCGCTGCATCGCCGGGTCGGGGGTGGCGGCGAAGGCCCTCGGGCAGCTCGGGCACAGTTCCCGGAGCTTCTTCTCGATGAGGGGCTTGTCGAACTGGCCGAAGCGGGAGGCGCCGCCGCCGGGGAGCAGCAGGCCGACGGTGGGGCTGTCGCCACCCCCGCTCCCGCCACCTCCGCCACCCCCGCCTGCGGTGCAGGCGCCGGCCAGGGTCAGGGCGGCGGCGATCGCGACGGCCGTGGACGCACGGGCGCGGGACCTGCCCTTCACGGCCGGAAGGCCGACACCGAGACCCATCTTCGGTTCCTTAGGGATTGTCCGGTTCCGTCACGAAATGAGTATCCGCTGCCAAGCGTAGCCAAGCCGCCGCTCCCGTTCCGTTCGGGGTGGCGCGCACGGCGGTTCGTATTCGGCGGGATCGGGTCCGGCGGGCGCGCGCGCGATCCTTGACCCCGGCTCGGCGCTCCACGATGCTGTGTTGCGGCACATGATGTGTGTGCCGCTATGAGCAACACCTGTCGTCCCCCGATCTCGTATCAGCCGAGGAGTGGCCATGGCTCACCAGGTCCGTGCTGTCGTCGCGCGGGGCAAGGGCGCCCCCGTCAGTCTGGAGACCATCGTCGTGCCCGACCCGGGGCCGGGCGAGGCGCTCGTGAAGGTCGAGGCGTGCGGGGTCTGCCACACCGATCTGCACTACCGCGAGGGCGGCATCAACGACGACTTCCCCTTCCTTCTCGGCCATGAGGCGGCGGGCGTCGTGGAGGCGGTGGGGGAGGGCGTCACGGACGTCGCGCCCGGTGACTTCGTCATCCTCAACTGGCGTGCCGTCTGCGGGCAGTGCCGGGCCTGTCTGCGCGGCCGCCCCTGGTACTGCTTCGACACGCACAACGCCCGGCAGAAGATGACGCTTCTCGACGGCTCCGAACTCACCCCGGCCCTCGGCATCGGCGCCTTCGCCGAGAAGACCCTGGTGGCGGCCGGCCAGTGCACCAAGGTCGACCCGGCCGCGTCGGCGGCGGCCGCGGGACTGCTGGGCTGCGGGGTGATGGCGGGCATCGGCGCGGCGATCAACACCGGCGGCGTCGAACGCGGCGACAGCGTGGCCGTCATCGGCTGCGGAGGCGTCGGGGACGCGGCCGTGGTGGGGGCGAGACTGGCCGGTGCGGCGAAGATCATCGCGGTGGACGTCGACGACCGCAAGCTGGTCACCGCCAGGAAGGTGGGCGCGACCCACACCGTCAACTCGCGCGACACCGACGCCGTCGAGGCGATCCGGGAGCTGACGGGCGGGTTCGGCGCGGACGTGGTGATCGAGGCGGTCGGCCGTCCCGAGACGTACCGGCAGGCGTTCTACGCCCGCGACCTCGCCGGCACCGTGGTGCTGGTCGGCGTGCCGACCCCGGAGATGAAACTCGAACTGCCACTGCTCGACGTCTTCGGCCGGGGCGGAGCGCTGAAGTCCTCCTGGTACGGGGACTGCCTGCCCTCCCGCGACTTTCCCATGCTCGTGGACCTCCACCTCCAGGGTCGCCTCGACCTGGACGCGTTCGTCACCGAGACCATCGCCCTCGACGAGGTCGAGAAGGCCTTCGAACGGATGCACGGCGGCGACGTCCTGCGCTCGGTCGTGATCCTGTGACGGCCGGCGCCCGCATCGGACATCTCGTCACCTCGGGGACGTTCTCCCTCGACGGCGGCGTATGGGACGTCGACAACAACGTGTGGATCATCGGGGACGACACCGAGGCCTTGGTCGTCGACGCCGCGCACGACGCCGAGGCCGTCGCCGAGGCCCTCGGTGGACGGACGCTGCGCGCGATCGTGTGCACCCACGCCCACGACGACCACATCGGCGCCGCTCCCGCGCTCGCCGCACGCACCGGCGCCCCGATCCTGCTGCATCCCGACGACCTGCCGTTGTGGAAGCTGACCCACCCCGGTCGCCTGCCCGACGGCGAACTGGTCGACGGCCGGACACTGACGGTCGCGGGCGTCGAGCTGACCGTGCTGCACACGCCAGGTCACGCTCCCGGCGCGGTGTGCCTGTACGCCCCGGCCCTGACGGCCCTCTTCAGCGGCGACACGCTCTTCGCGGGCGGGCCGGGGGCGACGGGGCGGTCGTACAGCCACTTCCCGACCATCGTCGGCTCCATCCGGGACCGGCTGTTGACGCTGCCCGGCGACACGGTGGTGCACACCGGCCACGGCGGGACGACCACGATCGCCGCGGAGCGCCCGCACCTCCAGGAGTGGATCGACCGCGGTTTCTGACCTCTCGTCAGGGCTCCGGTCGCGGCGCCCGTACCACCTGTTCCCGCAGGTGGTACGGGCGTTTCGAGCTGCGTTCGGCCAGGCCTGCGACGGCCGGCGAAGCAGGACCTCGGACGCCTTGACAAGGGTTCTGGGACGCCTCCAGACTGATGTTGCGCTTACCGCAATCCGTTTCGCTATACGCACCGAGGTGTCATGATGATTCCCGCGTGCCGTCTCGCGGATCTCCCGCGAGGCGAGGCCCTCCGGCTCGACATCGATCCGCCGGTCTCGGTGTTCCATACCGACGACGGCGAGATCTTCGCCATCGACGACACCTGCACCCACCAGGACGCCTCGCTCGCCGACGGCTGGCTGGAGGGCTGCGAGGTGGAATGCCCGCTGCATGCCTCGAAGTTCGACCTGCGGACCGGGGCCGTCGACGCACCGCCCGCCAAGCTCCCGGTCCGCACGCACGCCGTCCTCGTCGACGACGGCATGATCTACGTCCGGGTGTCCACGGCGGCGCCCAACCTGCCGCCCTGCGTCGCGGCCAGACTCGCCGGAGGTCCCGCGTGAGGACCGTCGCCGTGGTCGGCGCCTCGCTGGCCGGCCTGTCGGCGGCACGCTCCCTGCGCAAGCAGGGCTACGACGGGCAGCTGGTCGTCGTCGGCGACGAACCGCACCGCCCCTACGACAGACCGCCGTTGTCCAAGGAGTTCCTGGCCGGCGCCCTGGGCGAAGCGGACCTCACACTGGAGTCGGACGACGAGGACCTGCGGGCACAGTGGATGCTGGGCGTCCGCGCCGTCGGCCTCGACCGAGCCGAACGCGCGCTGGCGCTCGCCGACGGACGACGGATCCGGGCCGACGGCATCGTCGTCGCCACCGGCGCGGCAGCGCGCACGCTGCCCGGCGCCGAGGGCCTGGCCGGGGTGCACACCCTGCGCACCCTGGACGACGCCCGCGCCCTGCGGGACGAACTGGCCCGCGGTGGACGGCTGGTCGTTATCGGCGGCGGGTTCATCGGCGCCGAGGTCGCTTCCACCGCGTACGCGCTCGGGCTCGACGTGACGGTCGTCGAGGCGGCCCCGACGCCCCTGGCCGGACCGCTCGGCCGGGCCATGGGCGCCGTGGTCTCCGGCCTCCACGCGGACCACGGCGTGCGCCTGTCGTGCGGTGTCGGCGTCAAGGGGCTCAGCGGGGAGAACAGGGTCGACGCCGTACTGCTCGAGGACGGCCGCTCGATACCGGCCGACCTCGTCGTCGTCGGCGTGGGCGCGTCCCCGTGCGTCGAATGGCTCAGGGGGTCGGGCATCGCGCTCGACAACGGCGTCAAGTGCGGCGCCGACGGCCGCACCAGCCTGGCCGGCGTCGTCGCGGTCGGCGACTGCGCCAACTGGTACGACCCCCGCGTGGGGGCGCACCGCCGCGTCGAACACTGGACCGGCGCGCGCGAACGCCCCGAAGCCGCCGTCGCCACCCTGCTGGCCGGAGGCGCGGTGGAACCGGGTCTGCCCAGGCCGCCGTATTTCTGGTCGGACCAGTACGGCGTGAAGATCCAGTTCGCCGGTCACGCCGCGGAAGCCGACAGCGTGACGATCGAGGAAGGCGCCGAGGGCGACCGGGACGTGCTGGCCGTCTACCGGCGCGCCGGACGAGCCGTCGCCGTGCTCGGGATGAACCAGCCGCGACTGTTCGCCCGCTGGCGCAAGCAGATCGGCGCTCCGCTGTGAGCACCCCGACGGGTCGTCGTCGCGCCGAGGCGCCACGGTGACCGGTCGCGCAGTTCCCCGCGCCTGAGGCGTTCTCCCCGTCCTGCTGCGCAAGCCCGTGGCGCGCAGCGTCTCCCCTCCCTGACGTTTCCGAGGAGTGCACCGTGACCTCGACCAGTCTGCCGGACAGCCTGATCGCCACCCTTCCCGGCTCCTCCTACACGGATCCGGCGATCTTCGCCCAGGAGCAGGAGCGCATTTTCGAAACCATGTGGTTCTGCGTCGCGCGCGCCTCCGAGCTGGCGAAGCCGGGGGCCTTCCGCACCGTCGACGTGGGCCGCGAGTCCCTCCTCGTGACCCGCGCCCGGGACGACTCGATCCGCGCCTACTTCAACGTCTGCCGCCATCGTGGCGCCAAGATATGCACCGAGGAGACCGGCGAGGTCAAGCGGGCCTTCCAGTGTCCGTACCACGCCTGGACCTACGACCTGAACGGCAAGCTGATCGCCGCGCCCAACCTCACCAAGATGCCCGACGTCGGCCGCACCGAGTACGGCCTGGTGAGCGTCGCCGTACGCGAATGGCTCGGGTACGTATGGGTCTGCCTCGCGGAGAACCCGCCCTCCTTCGACGAGGACGTCGTCGGCGAGGTGGTCGGCCGCCTCGGCGACGTCGAGTCGATCGCACGCTACGACATCGACAACCTCTCGGTCGGCAAGCGGATCGTCTACGACGTCAGGGCGAACTGGAAGCTCATCATCGAGAACTTCATGGAGTGCTATCACTGCGCGACGATCCACCCCGAACTCACCGAGGTGCTCCCTGAGTTCGCCGACGGCTACGCCGCCCAGTACTACGTCGGGCACGGCGCCGAGTTCGGCGAGGAGGTCCAGGGCTTCACCGTCGACGGCTCCGCGGGCCTCGACCGCATTCCGGGGGTGTCCGAGGACCAGGACCGCCGGTACTACGCGATCACCGTCAAGCCGCAGGTCTTCGTCAACCTGGTGCCCGACCACGTGATCTTCCACCGGATGTACCCCGTGGCCGTGGACCGCACGATCGTCGAGTGCGACTGGCTCTACCTTCCCCACGTCGTGGAGAGCGGCAAGGACGTCAGCCGGTCGGTCGAGCTCTTCGACCGGGTCAACCGCCAGGACTTCGAGGCGTGCGAGCGCACACAGCCCGGCATGAGCTCCCGGATGTACGCCAAGGGCGGTGTCCTGGTGCCCAGCGAGCACCACATCGGCGCGTTCCACGACTGGGTGAACGAGCGCCTGGGCGCCGGGCAGCGGCCGCGGTAGCGACCGGGCGGTCAGCCCAGGAAGCCCATCCGGTGGCTGATCTCCTCCGCGCCCTTCAGCAGGACCGGCGAGAGCTCGTGCAGGCGCTCCTCGGTGAGCCGGTACGAGGGGCCGGAGGCGCTCAGCGCGGCGATGACACGGCCGTCCCGGTCGCGGACCGGCGCGGCCATGGCGTGCAGGCCGATCTCCAGCTCCTCCAGGGTCCAGGCGTAACCGCGCTCGCGGGCGTCGGCGAGGTTCCGCTCCAGCTTCGCCTTCGCGGTGATGGTGCGCTGGGTGACCTTCTTCAGGCCGGCCTCGGACAGCAGTGCGGCGCGTTCCTGAGCGGGCAGATGCGCCAGCAGGATCTTGCCGCTCGACGTGGCGTGCAGCGGGGTCAGCTCGCCGACCCAGTTGTGCGCGGTGACGGCTCCGGGGCCGCGGACCTCGTAGAGGTTGATCGCGTAGTGCTCCTGCATGACGGCGATGTTCACCGTCTCGCCGATCTCCTCGGCGAGCCGCTCGCAGACCGGGCGGCCCTGCTGCGTGATGTCGATGCGCCCGGTGACAGCGCCGGCCAGGCGTACGATGCCGAACCCGAGCCGGTACTTGCCGCGCTCGCCGGCCTGCTCGACGAGGCCGCGCGCCTCCAGGGCTCCGAGCAGCCGGAACGCGGTGGACTTGTGAACGTCGATCTCGGCGGCCACCTCGCTGACGCCCGCCTCGCCCCGCTGGGCCAGGATCTCCAGGACGCTGATGGCACGGTCTACCGACTGCACTCCGCCGGCCTGCGAATTGGTTGTTTCGGTGTCTGTGCTGTGGTTGCTCACAACGAAACTATACGCGTAGTAAACAACGCGGATGCAAGTAACGCATGCGAAACCATGCCCACCGCAAGTTGCGTGGCACGCAACCTGGTGCGTATAGCGGTACTGGCGTTAGCATGCGTCGCGTATCTATGGCGCGAGCGAGACGAGGCACCATGGCTTCCCTGCAGTACGACTTCGTCATCGTCGGCGGCGGTTCGGCCGGCAGTGCACTGGCGAACAGGCTCTCCGCGGATCCGGCGAACCGGGTGCTGGTGCTGGAGGCCGGCCGCTCCGACTACCCGTGGGACGTCTTCATCCACATGCCCGCGGCGCTGACCTATCCCATCGGCAGCCGGTTCTACGACTGGAAGTACGAGTCGGAGCCCGAGCCCCATATGGGCGGCCGGCGCATCTACCACGCACGCGGCAAGGTACTGGGCGGCTCCAGCAGCATCAACGGCATGATCTTCCAGCGCGGCAACCCCATGGACTACGAACGCTGGGCGGCCGACCCCGGCATGCGGAACTGGGACTACGCGCACTGCCTGCCCTACTTCCGGCGGATGGAGAACTGCCTCGCCGCCGATGCCGACGACGAGTTCCGCGGCCACGACGGCCCCCTCGTCCTCGAACGAGGCCCGGCGACGAACCCGCTCTTCGGCGCGTTCCTCAAGGCCACCGAGGAGGCGGGCCACGCCCCGACCGACGACGTCAACGGCTACCGGCAAGAGGGATTCGCCAGGTTCGACCGAAACGTCCACCGCGGACGCCGGCTGTCGGCCTCGAAGGCGTACCTCAAGCCCGCCATGAAGCGTCCCAACCTCACCGTGCGCACGCGCGCCCTCGTCACCCGCGTCCTGTTCGAGGGGAAGAGGGCCGTCGGCGTCGAGTACCGGCGCGGCAGGGGCGCCCTCCAGCAGGTGCGCGCCAAGGAGGTCATCCTGTGCGGCGGCGCCGTCAACTCCCCGCAGTTGCTGCAGCTTTCGGGCGTCGGCAACGCGCAGGAGCTGAGCGCCCTCGGCATCGACGTCGTCCATGACCTCCCGGGCGTCGGCGAGAACCTGCAGGACCACCTGGAGGTGTACATCCAGTACGCCTGCAAGCAGCCCGTCTCCATGCAGCCCTACCTGGCCAAGTGGCGCGCCCCCTTCATCGGCCTGCAGTGGCTCTTCCGCAAGGGCCCCGCCGCCACGAACCACTTCGAGGCCGGCGGCTTCTGCCGCAGCAACGAGGACGTGGCCTACCCCAACCTGATGTTCCACTTCCTGCCCGTCGCGGTCCGCTACGACGGCTCCGTGCCCGCCGGCGGACACGGCTACCAGGTGCACGTCGGCCCCATGTACTCCGACGCCATCGGCTCGGTGAAGATCAGGAGCAGGGACCCGCGCGAACACCCGGCGCTGCGGTTCAACTACCTCTCCACCGAACAGGACCGCCGCGAATGGGTCGAGGCGGTCCGGGTGGCCCGCGGGCTCCTCAACCAGCCCGCGCTCGCCCCCTACAACGGCGGTGAGATCTCGCCGGGGCCGTCCGTCGCGACGGACGAGGAGATCCTCGCCTGGGTCGCCAAGGACGGAGAGACCGCCCTGCACCCGTCGTGCACCTGCAAGATGGGCACCGACGCGATGGCCGTCGTCGACCCGGACAGCATGCGGGTGCACGGCCTGGAGGGCCTGCGGGTGGTGGACGCCTCGGTCATGCCCTATGTCACCAACGGCAACATCTACGCGCCGGTCATGATGATCGCGGAGAAGGCCGCCGACCTGATCCTCGGCAAGGAGCCGCTCCCTGCCTCGAAGGCCGCGTACTACCGCCACCACGACGCCCGCGAACAGGCCGGGTAGACGTTGGCCGCCGCAGGACTGCGCACGCTGCTCGACCGCGTCCGCTACGAGGTGCTGCCCGCGAAGGCCACCGAGGACAAGGTCCTCGCCCATGTCCCGCGTGACGTCGTCGTCACCGTGACGGCGTCGCCGGTCAGGGGTCTGGAGCCGACCCTGGACCTCACCGCCCGGCTCGCGGGGCACGGCCACCGCGTCGTGCCGCACGTGCCCGCGCGGCTGCTGCGGGACGACGCCCATCTCAAGGACGTCGTCGACCGGCTGCGCGAGGCCGGCGTGGACGACGTCTTCGTCCCCGCGGGCGACGCCGACCCGCCCGCCGGTCCCTATGACGGAGCCCTGCCGGTACTGCGCCGGCTGGGCGAACTGGGCAGCCCCTTCGCCCGCGTGGGCATCACGGGATACCCGGAGAGTCATCCCCTCATCCACGACGACCTCACCGTGCAGGCGATGTGGGACAAGCGCGAACACGCCACGTACATCGTGAGCAACCTCTGCTTCGACGCGCGGGTGCTGGGGGAGTGGATCGCCCGGATCAGGCGCCGGGACGTCGTCCTGCCCGTCCATCTCGGCGTCGCGGGGCCGGTGCAACGGGCCAAGCTGCTGTCGATGGCGACGAAGATCGGTGTGGGGGAGTCGGCGCGCTTCCTGACCAGGCATCCGTCGTGGTTCCTGCGCTTCGCCGCGCCGGGAGGGTACTCGCCCGAGCCGCTGCTCACCCGGGCCGAGCCGGCGCTCAGCGCCCCCTCGGCGGGGGTGGCGGGACTGCACCTGTTCACCTTCAACCAGATCGCCGAGACGGAGAGGTGGCGGCGGGCGCTGCTGGAGCGGCTCGGCGGCTGAGCAGTCACCGGTGCACGCGCCGGGTGCGTGTCGTATACGAGCGGGGGCGGACCGGATCTCCGGCCCGCCCCCGCTCGTATACGACACGCTCAGCGGAAGACCACCGTCCGGTTGCCGTCCACCATGACCCGGCTCTCGCTGTGCCACTTCACCGCGTGGGCGAGCACCTGCGCCTCCACGTCCCGTCCGACCGTGACCAGTTGCCCGGGGTCGAGGGAGTGGTCCACCCGCACCACGTCCTGCTCGATGATCTGCCCCTCGTCCAGCTCCGGCGTCACGTAGTGAGCGGTCGCCCCGACGAGTTTCACCCCGCGGTCGTAGGCCTGCTCGTAGGGGCGGGCGCCCTTGAAACTGGGCAGGAAGGAGTGGTGGATGTTGATGGCGCGGCCCTCGAGCTGCTTGCACAGGTCGTCGGAGAGGATCTGCATGTAGCGGGCCAGCACGACCAGGTCGACGTCCAGCTCGTCCACCAGCTCCAGCAGGCGCGCCTCGGCCTCGGCCTTGGTGTCCCGGGTCACCGGGACGTGGTGGAAGGGGACGCCGTAGGTGCCCGCCAGCGCCTCGAAGTCGCGGTGGTTGGAGACGACCGCGGCGATCTCGATGTTCAGCGAGCCGGTGCGCTGCCGGAAGAGCAGATCGTTCAGGCAATGGCCGAACCGCGAGACCATGATGAGCGTGCGGGTCGCGGTGGCCGCGTCCCGCAGCGTCCAGGAAAGGCGATGGGCCTCGGCGACGGGGCCGAACCGGTGACGCAGGGTCTCCAGATCCGCGTTCGGATCGGAGACGTCGAAGTGGACCCTCATGAAGAAACGGTCCTGGAGCCGGTCGTCGAACTGCTGGCTCTCCAGGATGTTGCCGGAGTTGCGGACGAGGAATCCGCTGACGGCGTGGACCAGGCCCGCCCGGTCGGGACAGGAGAGGGTCAGGACGTACTCACGGCCGGATTCGGGGCGAGGGAACTCTGGGGACACGTCGGCCTCCGTCGGTGCGTAATGCACAACATGGTGAGCGATACGCAACATGGTCGACTCGGCGCCGCTCGCGGTCAAGGGCGGCCGGACAACTGACCGCCTGGCGAAATCGTCATCAGCCAACCTCTTGACGTGTGTCCGGACATTCGCCAGGGTGTTCCACCACAAGCAATTGGATGCACAATGCGCAACGCATTTCGTTTGAAGGGCAAGGCGCGTGGCAGACCTGTATGTGGATGGGGAATGGCGGGACCCGGTGGCCGGCGGCCGCCGGGAGATCCGGTGTCCCGCCGACGGCGCCCATGTGGCGACCGTGTCGGAGGCGACGCGCGCCGACACCGAGGCCGCCGTCGCCGCGGCGCGCCGGGCCTTCGACGAGGGCCCCTGGCCGCGGACCCCTGAGCGGGAGCGGGGCGCGCTCCTGCTGCGCACCGCCGACGTCGTGGAGCGCGACGCCAAGGAGTTCGCCCGGGCCGAATCGCTGGACACCGGCAAACGGCTGGTCGAGAGCGAGTACGACATCGCCGACGTCGTCTCCTGTCTGCGCTACTACGGCGGGATCGGCGGCGTCGACGCCGGCCGCGTCGTCGACACCGGCCGTGACGACGCCGTCAGCCGCGTCGTCTACGAGCCCGTTGGGGTCTGCGGACTGATCACCCCCTGGAACTACCCGCTGCTGCAGGCGAGTTGGAAGATCGCACCGGCTCTCCTCGCCGGCAACACCGTCGTCCTCAAACCCAGCGAACTCACCCCCTCCACCGCCGTCCTGCTGATGAGAGCACTGGAGGAGGCCGGACTCCCGGCCGGCGTCGCCAACCTCGTCCTGGGCGCCGGGCCCGAGGCGGGCGCACCCCTCGCCGAGCACCCGGCCGTCGACATGGTGTCCTTCACCGGCGGCCTGGAGACCGGCAGACGGATCATGGCCACCGCCGCGGCGACGGTGAAGAAGGTGGCACTGGAGCTCGGCGGCAAGAACCCCAACGTGATCTTCGCCGACGCCGACTTCGAGACGGCCGTGGACTTCGCTCTCACGGCCGTCTTCCTGCACTCCGGGCAGGTCTGCTCGGCCGGCGCCCGTCTGATCGTCGAGGACCGTCTGCACGACCGGCTCGTCGACGAGGTCGTCCGCCGCGCCCGCCGGATCCGCCTCGGCGGCCCCTTCGACCCCGACGCCGAGACCGGGGCGCTGATCTCCGCCTCGCACCGCGAGAAGGTCGAGGCGTACGTCGCGGCCGGCCTCGCCGAGGGCGCCGTGCTGCGCTGCGGCGGCGAACGCCCCTCGGACCCCGCCCTCGCCGACGGCCACTTCTACCCGCCGACCGTCCTGGACGAGTGCCGGCAGGACATGCGCGTGGTGCACGAGGAGTCCTTCGGGCCCGTGCTCACCGTGGAGCGCTTCACCGACGAGGACGACGCCGTACGCATCGCCAACGACACCGAGTACGGACTCGCCGGAGCCGTCTGGACCCAGGACGCCGGAAAGGCCCAGCGGGTCGCCCGGCGGCTGCGGCACGGCACGGTGTGGATCAACGACTACCACCCCTATGTGCCGCAGGCGGAATGGGGTGGCTTCGGACACTCGGGCGTGGGCCGGGAGCTGGGACGGACCGGCCTGGACGAGTACCGAGAGCCCAAGCACATCTGGCAGAACATCCAACCCCGGCCGCAGCGCTGGTTCCGCGGCTGAACGCCGAAATGAGGTCGATCGTGACCCCCACACAGACCGAGGTGCCGCAGCGGCGCGGCACGCCCGAGGACGCGGACGGCACTCCGGTCATCTCCGTGCGCAACCTGTGGAAGGTGTTCGGGCCGAAGGCCGACCGGGTGCCGGGCTCCGAGGAGCTCTGCGGCCTCACCCGCCGCGAGCTGATGGACCGCACCGGCTGCACCGCCGCCGTACGGGACGTCACCTTCGACGTCGCGCCCGGCGAGGTGTTCGTCGTGATGGGTCTGTCCGGCTCGGGCAAGTCCACCCTCGTGCGATGTCTGACCCGGCTGATCGAGCCCACCTCGGGCGAGGTCGTCTTCGAGGGCGGAGACATCCGCGAGGCGGACGCCCGTCGCCTGCGCGAGCTGCGCCGCCGCAAGTTCTCGATGGTCTTCCAGCACTTCGGGCTGCTGCCGCACCGCCGGGTGGTCGACAACGTGGCCTTCGGCCTGGAGATCCGGGGCATGAGCCGGGCGGAGCGCACCGCACGGGCCCTGGAGGTCGTGGAGTTGGTCGGCCTCGCCGGCTACGAGAACTCCTACCCCGACCAGCTCTCCGGCGGCATGCAGCAGCGCGTCGGCCTCGCCCGGGCCCTGGCCGGCGACCCCGACGTCCTCTTCTTCGACGAGCCCTTCTCGGCGCTCGACCCGCTGATCCGCCGCGACATGCAGAACGAGGTCATCCGCCTGCACCACGAGGTCGGCAAGACGATGGTGTTCATCACCCACGACCTCTCCGAGGCCCTGAAACTGGGCGACCGCATCCTCATCATGCGCGACGGCAGAACCGTGCAGTGCGGCACCGGCGACGAACTGGTGGGCGCGCCGGCCGACGACTACGTCCGCGAGTTCGTGAAGGACGTGCCGCGCGGCGACGTCCTCACCCTGCGGTGGATCATGCGCCCGCCCGCGGACGGCGACGCCCTGGACGGCCCCGAGCTGGGCCCGGACGTCGTGGTGCGCGAGGCCACCCGGGCGGTGCTGGCGGCCGACAGGCCGGTCAAGGTCGTCGAGAACGGCAAGCTGCTCGGCATCGTCGGCGACGAGGAGATCCTCGCGGTGGTCGCCGGACGGGAAGGCGGCATGTGATGACCGTCGCCATGGAGAAGCCCGAGAAGGCGGACCCCGCCGCGGCCGCACCGCAGTCCGCGCCCGTCGCGGGCCGGCGCCGGGCCGGCCGGTCCGCCGCCGTGGCCGCGATCCTGGTCGGCTGGCTGGTGCTCTTCGCCGTCCTGCGCGGAAAGCAGACCCTGTCCCTGGCCGCGGCCGACCTCACCGGTCTGCACCGCTGGTTCAACGACGTCAACGACTCCATCGGCGCGAACCGCAACTCCAACCCGCTCTTCCTCTACTTCTTCAACGAGATCCGGCTGGTCATCGACAACCTGGTCACCTTCGTCCAGGACCTGATCTCCCAGCCGTCCGCCGGCCGCCCCGTTCCGCAGATCGGCTGGCTCGGCGTCGTCGGCATCGCCGGGTACGTCTCGTGGGCCGTGGGCAACTGGCGGGTGGCGCTGCTGGCGGTGGCCGGGTTCACCTTCTTCGGGCTGCAGGGACTGTGGCAGGAGAGCATGGACACCCTGGCCCTCACCCTCTCCGCGGTGTTCGTGGCACTGCTGTTCGCGATCCCGCTGGGCGTGTGGGCGGGCTTGTCCGACCGGTTCAACCGGGTCGTGACACCGTTGCTGGACCTGATGCAGACGATGCCGACCTTCGTCTACCTGGCCCCGCTGACCCTGTTCTTCCTCATCGGCGGGGCCTCCGCCACGGTCGCCACCGTGATCTACGCGGCCCCGCCGGCGATCCGCATCACCGCACACGCCATCCGCTCCGTGCCCGAGACCACCGCCGAGGCGGCCGACTCGCTGGGTGCGACGCGCCGGCAGGCCCTGGTGAAAGTGCTGCTGCCGATGTCGAAGCGGACCGTGGTGATGGGCGTCAACCAGTCGATCATGGCGGCCCTCGCCATGGTGACCATCGCCGCCCTGATCGACGCGCCCGGCCTCGGCAAGACGGTGGTGCAGGCGCTGCAGTCGCTCGATGTCGGCACGGCCTTCAACGCCGGCCTGGCCATCGTCGTGATGGCGATCGTCCTCGACCGGGTCACGACGGCGGCCAGCGCCCGCGCGGAGGCCGCCCGGCGTTCGAAGAACCGCTTCCTCGCATGGCGCAGGCCGCTCCTGGGCGCGGGCGCGGTCGTGACGGCGGTCCTGGTCTATCTGTCGCACACCTACCTGTGGGCGGCCGAGTTCCCCGGCGAGGGCAGCGCGGGCAGCGGCATCGCCGGCGCGGCGGACGACGTGACGACGTGGGCGCAGGACAACCTGTCGGGCCTCACCAACGCCTTCCGCGACGCTCTCACCAACGGTCTGCTCAACCCTTTCCAGTCGCTGCTCACCGACTCTCCCTGGTGGCTGGTCGGCGGAGTGCTGATCGCGCTCGGCGTGGTGCTCGGCGGCTGGAGGGCCGGGGTCACCACGGCCGTGTGCGTGGGTCTGCTGGTCGGCACGGGGCTGTGGTCGGACGCCATGACGACGCTGGCGTCGACCCTCGTGGCGACGGTGCTGGTGATGGCGCTGGGCATGGTCTTCGGGGTCTGGATGGGGCGCAGCCCGCTCGTGGACCGGATGCTGCGACCCAGCCTGGACGCGGCGCAGGTCATGCCGCCGTTCGTCTATCTGGTGCCGTTCCTCGCGCTGTTCGGCGCGACGCGCTTCACCGCGATCGTCGCCGCCGTCGTCTACGCGGCGCCGGTCGCCATCAAGATCATCGCGGATGGTGTGCGGGCCGTGCCCGAGACCACCGTCGAGGCGGCCACCGCTGCCGGGTGCAACACCTGGCAGATCATCACCAAGGTTCAGCTGCCGATGGCACGCAGCGCCCTGACGCTCGCCACCAACCAGGGCCTGATCTACGTGCTGTCGATGGTTGTGGTGGGCGGCCTGGTGGGGGCAGGCGCCCTCGGCTACGACGTCGTGGCCGGGTTCTCGCAGGGTGAGCTGTACGGCAAGGGGCTGGCGGCAGGGCTCGCCATCGTACTGCTCGGAGTCATGTTCGACCGGATCACTCAGGCAGCCGCGCGCCGCGCGAGCGCTTAAGGAGCACGACACATGGCAAGACACTGGCGAGCCGGCGCGGCCGGCGTGGCTGTCCTCGGCCTCACCCTCACCGCGTGCGGAGGGGCGAAGGTCGGGAGCGACTCCTCGGGTGCGGGCAGTTCGAGCGGCTCCGGCAAGTGCGGCGCCTTCAACCTCGCCGTCAACCCGTGGGTGGGCTACGAGGCGGACGCGGCGGTCGTCGCGTACGTCGCGCAGCACGACCTCGGCTGCAAGGTCACCAAGAAGGACCTCAAGGAGGAGATCGCCTGGCAGGGGTTCGGGACGGGTGAGGTGGACGCCGTCCTGGAGAACTGGGGCCACGACGACCTGAAGAAGAAGTACATCGCCGGGCAGAAGACGGCCGTGTCGGCCGGTTCGACCGGCAACAAGGGCATTATCGGCTGGTACGTGCCGCCGTGGCTGGCGAAGGCCCATCCGGACATCGCGGACTGGAAGAACCTCGACAAGTACGCGGCGAACTTCAAGACCTCCGAGTCGGGCGGCAAGGGCCAGCTCCTGGACGGCGACCCGTCCTACGTCACCAACGACGAGGCCCTGGTGAAGAACCTCAAGCTCGACTTCAAGGTGGTGTACGCGGGCAGCGAGACGGCGCTCATCCAGGCCTACCGCAAGGCCGAGAAGAACAAGGAATGGGTGATCGGCTACTTCTACGAGCCGCAGTGGTTCCTGTCCGAGGTGCCGCTGGTGAAGGTGAACCTGCCCGCGTACAAGGCGGGTTGTGACGCCGACGCGGCGAAGGTCGCCTGTGACTATCCCGTCTACGACCTGGACAAGATCGTCAGCGCGAAGTTCGCCAAGTCCGGCAGTCCGGCCTACGGCCTGGTGAAGAACTTCCACTGGACGAACGACGACCAGAACGTCGCCTGCCCCAAGTAACCCCTGCCTCACCGGTTTCCGGACGGCCGGCCCAGCCCGGCGGGCGGTGCGCACCTGTGCGCACCGCCCGCCGGGCATCGTCGTGTCCGGCCCGTCCGCGCGGCTGCGGGCCGGCGCGTTCCCCGACGTCACGGACCCCTTGACACCCCCTCCCCGCGACGGGCACATTGAGTTGCGCAACCTGAAGCATGTTGCGCAGACAGCAACTGAACCGGCTGAGCCGGTGTGATTCGGAGGTGCGGCGATGGCGGGACCCCGAGTGGTGATCATCGGAGCGGGCGTCGTGGGAGCAGCCCTCGCCGACGAGATCTCCGCACGAGGCTGGACCGAAGTGACCGTGGTCGACCAGGGCCCGCTGCCCGCCACCGGGGGATCCTCGTCGCACGCCCCGGGCCTGGTCTTCCAGACGAACTCCTCCAAGACCATGACCGAGCTGGCCCGCTACACGGTCGAGAAGCTCTGCTCCCTCGACGTCGACGGCGAGCCCTGTTTCCTCCAGGTCGGCGGCCTGGAAGTGGCCACCACCCCCGAGCGCCTCACCGAACTGCACCGACGCCACGGCTGGATCACCGCCTGGGGCGTCGAGGCCCGCCTGCTCACCGTCGACGAGTGCGTCGCACAGCACCCGCTCGTCAACCGCGACCGGGTCCTGGGCGGCCTCCTCGTCCCCACCGACGGCCTCGCCAAGGCCGTCCTCGCCGTCGAGGCGCAGATCCGCCGGGCCACCGAGCGAGGCGTGACCTTCCTGTCCCGCCACGAGGTGCTCGACGTCCGGCAGGCTGGCGGCGAGGTGACCGGAGTCCTCACCGAACAGGGCGAGATCCCCGCCGACATCGTGGTGTGCTGCGCCGGCATCTGGGGCCCGAAAATCGCCCGCATGGTCGGCATGAACCTCCCGCTCACGCCGCTCGCCCACCAGCTCGCCTGGACCGGCCCGGTCCCGGCACTGGCCGGCCAGACCGAGGAGGCCGTCCGCCCGATACTGCGCCACCAGGACGGCGACCTCTACTACCGCGACCGCTTCGACGGCATCGGCATCGGCTACTACGGCCACCGGCCCATGCCGATCTCCGCCGACGACATCCTCTCCTTCGACGAGGCCGAGGCCATGCCCTCGGTCATGACGTTCACGGCGGACGACTTCGAGGACGCCTGGACCGAGACGCGGTCCCTGCTGCCCGCGACGAAGGAGGCGAAGATCGAGGAGGGCATCAACGGTCTGTTCTCCTTCACCACCGACAATTTCCCGCTCCTCGGCGAGTCCCCCGACGTCAAGGGCTTCTGGGTCGCCGAGGCGGTATGGGTGACCCACTCCGCGGGCGTCGGCCGGGCGATGGCCGAGTGGCTCGTCGACGGCTTCTGCTCGTCCTTCGACCTGCACGAGTGCGACGTCAACCGCTTCGAGCCGCATCAGCTCTCCCCGGAGTACGTCCTGGCCCGCGACTGCCAGAACTTCGTCGAGGTCTACGACATCCTCCACCCCCTCCAGCCCTCCGGCGACCCGCGCCCGATCCGCACCAGCCCCTTCCACACCCGCCAGCAGGAACACGGCGCCGTCTTCCTGGAGGCGAACGGCTGGGAGCGCCCGCAGTGGTACGAGGCCAACGCCCCCCTCGTGGAGGGCCGTTCCCTCGCCCTCCCCGACGACTGGGCGGCGCGGTACTGGTCGCCCATCGTCGCGGCCGAGGCGCAGGTCACCCGCGAGACCGTCGCGATGTACGACATGACGGCCCTCAAACGGCTCGAGGTCGCCGGACCCGGCGCCGCCGCCTTCCTGGAGCGGCTGGTCACCGGCAAGGTCGCCAAGTCCGTCGGCTCGGTGACCTACACGCTGCTCCTGGACCACGACGGCCGCATCCGCAGCGACATCACCGTCGCCCGGCTGGCCCGCGACCTCTTCCAGGTCGGCGCCAACGGCAACCTGGACCTCGACTGGTTCGCCCGTCACCTCCCGGCCGACGGCTCGGTCCAGGTGCGCGACATCACCCCCGGCACCTGCTGCATCGGCCTGTGGGGCCCGCTCGCCCGCAAGGTTCTGCAGCCCCTGACCGACGACGACTTCTCCGACGCGGGCCTGAAGTACTTCCGGGCCAGGCGCACCTACGTCGGCTCGGTGCCCGTCACCGCCATGCGGCTGTCCTACGTCGGCGAACTGGGCTGGGAGCTCTACACCACCGCCGACCAGGGCCGGAAACTGTGGGACACGCTGTGGCGGGCGGCCCGGCCGCTCGGCGGGATCCTCGCCGGCCGCGGCGCCTTCAACAGCCTCCGGCTGGAGAAGGGTTACCGCTCCTTCGGCGCCGACATGACCTACGAGCACGACCCTTACGAGGCCGGCGTCGGCTTCGCCGTCAAGCTCGACAAGGACGACTTCATCGGAAAGGCCGCCCTGGAGCGCCGCAAGGCCGACGTGCGGCGGAAACTGACCTGCCTCACCATCGAGGACCCCCGGTCCGTGGTGATGGGCAAGGAACCGGTGTACGACGGCGAGCGCGCCGTCGGCTACGTCACCAGCGCGGCCTACGGCCACACGATCGGCAAGGGCATCGCCTATGCCTGGCTCCCGGCCGAACTCGCCGTCCCGGGCGCCACCTTGCACATCGGTTACTTCGACCGGCGCGTCGAGGCGGTCGTCGCCGAGGAGCCGTTGTTCGACCCGACGATGTCCCGGCTCCGTGGCTGAGCGCTTGCAACCGGGCGCCGCAGGAGCGGGACCCAAGACCCGGGCGACGCCGCCCGACCCTGCCGCAGAGGCCGCCGAGAGGAACGCGAACGCCGTATGAACGCGCCGAACACGCCCCTGGTGGAGCGGGACCCCGAGGTCCACGCCGCGCTCCGCGCCGAACCGCGCCGCCGCTCACAGGCCGCGGCAGAAGCCGGAGACGCCCGATGAGCCCCCGCACCCCCGGCGCAGACCTCCCCGAACACCCCGACTGGCTCTGGCGCACCCCCGAGCCCAGGCGCAGCTACGACGTGATCGTGGTGGGCGGCGGCGGACACGGCCTGGCCACCGCCCACTACCTGGCGAAGAACCACGGCATCACCGACGTGGCGGTGCTGGAGAAGGGCTGGCTGGCGGGCGGCAACATGGCCCGCAACACCACGATCATCCGCTCCAACTACCTGTGGGACGAGAGCGCCGGCATCTACGAGCACGCGCTCAAACTGTGGGAGGGCCTGGCGGAGGAGCTCGACTACCCCATCCTCTTCTCCCAGCGAGGCGTGCTGAACCTCGCCCACAGCCTCCAGGACGTCCGCGACAGCGTCCGCCGCGTGGAGGCGAACCGTCTGAACGGCGTGGACGCGGAATGGCTCGACGCCGAGCAGGTGCGGGAGGTCTGCCCGATCGTCAACACCTCCCCGGACGTGCGCTACCCGGTCCTCGGCGGCACCTACCAACCCCGGGCCGGCATCGCCAAACACGACCACGTGGCCTGGGGCCTGGCACGCTCCGCCGACGCCGCGGGCATCGACATCATCCAGAACTGCGAGGTCACGGGAGTCGACGTGGTCGGCGGCCGGGTGGTCGGCGTCCAGACGAGCCTCGGCCCGATCGCGGCGGGCAAGGTGGCGCTCTGCTCGGCCGGGCACACCTCGGTCCTCGCGGCCATGGCCGGCATCGAACTCCCTCTGCAGAGCCACCCGTTGCAGGCGCTGGTGTCCGAACTGCTGGAACCGGTGCATCCCACGGTGGTGATGTCCAACGCCGTCCATGTGTACGTCAGCCAGGCGCACAAGGGCGAGCTGGTGATGGGCGCGGGCATCGACTCCTACAACTCCTACACCCAACGCGGCGCGTTCCACATCATCGAGGAGCAGATGTCGGCCGCCCTGGAGCTCTTCCCGGTCTTCGCCCGTGCCCACGTCCTGCGCACCTGGGGCGGCATCGTCGACGTCAGCCCGGACGCCTCGCCGATCGTCGGGCTCAGCCCCGTCGACAACCTCTACCTCAACTGCGGCTGGGGCACGGGCGGTTTCAAGGCCACCCCGGGCGTCGGCTGGGTCTACGCCCACACGATCGCCCACGACACCCCCCACCCCCTCAACGCCCCCTTCTCGCTCGATCGTTTCACCACCGGCGCGCTCGTCGACGAGCACGGCGCGGCCGCGGTGGCCCACTAGGGAGCCGAACCATGCTGCTCATCCCCTGCCCGTGGTGCGGGCCCCGCGACGAGGCCGAGTTCCACTACGGCGGCCAGGCCCACGTGCCCTACCCGGAGAACCCCGCGGAGCTCACCGACGAGGAGTGGGCCAGGTACCTGTTCTTCCGCGCCAACCCCAAGGGCCCGTTCGCGGAGCGCTGGAGCCACGCGGCGGGCTGCCGCCGCTGGTTCAACGCCGTGCGGGACACGTCGACGAACGAGATCCTGACGGTGTACCGGGCGGGGGAGGAGCGCCCGGAGACGGTCGAACCGCGAACGGTCACCTCGGCGCCGCGTCCGGCGCGGGCGGCCCGACCGGTCCGTCCGGCGCCAGAGACCGAAGCCGACGCCCCTTCAGGGCCGGCCGGGCGTGCGGAGGCGGAGCTCGCGACACGGGACGAGTCCCAGCCCTACCGCCTGCCCACGGGGGGCCGGGTCGACAGGGGCGCCCCCCTCACCTTCGTCTTCGACGGCGCCGAACACCGGGGCTACCGGGGCGACACCCTCGCCTCCGCGCTCCTCGCGAGCGGTGTCGTCCAGGCCGGCACCAGCATCAGACTCGGCCGCCCCCGAGGCATCTTCTCGGCCGGTGTGGAAGAACCCAACGCGGTCGTCCAGATCGAGGCCCCCTTCCCCGAGCCGATGCTCCCCGCGACGACCGTGGAGCTGTACGACGGCCTGGTCGCGAGCAGCCTGCCCGGGCAGGGCCGCCTGGCCGGCGAACCGGACCCCGCCCGCTACGACGCCGTGCACACCCACTGCGACCTGCTGATCGTCGGCGCGGGACCGGCCGGCCTCGCGGCAGCGGCGGCGGCCGCCCACAGCGGCGCCCGCGTCGTCCTCGCCGACGACCGGCCCGAACCGGGCGGCAGCCTTCTCGGCACGGGCGAACTCCTCGACTGGGTGGACGAGACGGCCGCACTGCTCGACGCGGCCCCCGAGGTGCGCGTCCTGCGCCGTACCACCGTCTTCGGCTACTACGACGACAACCACCTCCTGGCCGTCGAGCGCCGCACCAACCACCTCGGCGCGAAGGCCCCGGCCCATGTCTCGCGCGAACGCGTCTGGCGCATCCGGGCCCGTCGCGTCGTCCTCGCCACCGGCGCGCACGAGCGCTCGCTGGCCTTCGCCGACAACGACCGCCCCGGCGTGATGCTCGCCGCCTCCGCCCGCGCCTACCTCCACCGCTACGGCGTGCTGCCGGGCCGCCGGGCGGTCGTGTTCACCGCCAACGACAGCGCGTACGCCGCCGCACTGGACCTGGCCGGGGCCGGCACGGACATCGCGGCCATCGTCGACACCCGCCCCGAGCCGGGGGAGTGGGCGGCCCGGGCACGGCAGGCGGGCATCGAGGTGCTCGCCGCCCACGCCGTCACCGCCACGCAGGGCGACCCACGGGTCACCTCGGTGACCGTCGCGCCGTACGGAGGACCGGCGGGCCGGGGAACCGGACAGCAGGCTGCACACGACGGCGAACAGCAGGTGCCCCGACGGGAGTTCGCCGCCGACCTCCTGCTGGTCTCCGGCGGCTGGAATCCCGTGGCGCACCTGTTCAGCCAGGCGGGCGGCAGGCTCCGCCACGACGACACGCTCGGCGCGTTCGTCCCGGACGGCTGCCGCCAGGCCGTCGAGGTCGCGGGCGGCGCGAACGGCGTCTTCGACCCGGCCGCCGCTCTCGCCCAGGGCGCGGCGGCCGGGGCCCGCGCGGTGCAGGCCGAGGGCTACGACCCCGGCACGCCTGCGCTCCCGCGTGTGAGCACAGCACCACACACACCGCCGATGCAGGTCTTCACCGTCCCCGGCCGGGACGGCGCCCCCCGTTTCGTCGACCTGCAACGAGACGTCACCGTCGAGGATTTGACCCGCGCGACCGGCGCCGGCATGCGCTCCGTCGAGCACACCAAGCGCTACACCACGGCCGGCACGGCCAACGACCAGGGCAAGACCTCCGGAGTGCTGGCGAGCGGCGTCGTCGCCGAACTGCTCGGCGTGGACGTGTCCGCCCTCGGCACGACCACCTACCGTCCCCCCTACACCCCGGTCTCCTTCGCCGCCCTCGCCGGCCGCGACCGGGGCGCCCTGCACGACCCCGTCCGCACCACGGCCCTGCACGAGTGGCACGTCGCGCACGGCGCCCGCTTCGAGAACGTGGGCCAGTGGAAGCGCCCCCGGTACTACCCGCACGACGGCGAGGACATGGACGCGGCCGTCCTGCGCGAGTGCACCGCCGCCCGCGACGGCGTCGCCTTCATGGACGCCTCCACCCTCGGCAAGATCGACGTACAGGGTCCCGACGCCGCCGCCTTCCTCGACCTGCTCTATACCAACCTGATGAGCACGCTGAAGGTCGGCATGATCCGCTACGGCGTGATGTGCCGCCTGGACGGCATGCTCCTCGACGACGGCACCGTCATCCGCCTCGCCCAGGACCGCTTCCTGGTCACCACCACCACGGGCAACGCGGCCGCCGTGCTGGACTGGATGGAGGAGTGGCTCCAGACGGAGTGGCCCGACCTGCGCGTGCACTGCACGTCGGTCACCGAGCAGTGGGCCACGGTCGCCCTGGTCGGGCCGCGCTCGCGCGAGGTCCTCGGCGCCCTCGCCCCCCGACTGGCCGTATCCCACGACGACTTCCCCTTCATGGCCTGGCGTGAGGCGTCCGTCGCCGGCGTCGACGCACGCGTGTGCCGGATCAGCTTCTCCGGGGAGCTCGCCTACGAGATCAACGTCTCGCCGTGGGAGGCTCTCACCCTCTGGGAGGCGCTGCACGACGCCGGCGCCCCCCACGGGATCACCCCGTACGGCACCGAGACCATGCACGTCCTGCGCGCCGAGAAGGGCTACCCGATCATCGGCCAGGACACCGACGGGACCGTCACGCCCCAGGACCTCGGGATGAGCTGGGCGGTGTCGAAGAAGAAGCCCGACTTCATCGGCAAGCGATCCTTCGCCCGCGCCGACACGCTCCGCCCCGACCGCAAGCACCTGGTCGGCCTCCTCCCGGAGGACCCGGCCGACTTCCTCCCCGAAGGCACTCATCTGGTGGCCGAGAGCGTGCTGCCCGCCCCGCCCGTCCCGATGCTCGGCCATGTCACCTCCAGTTACCGCAGCGCGGTCCTCGGCCGGACCTTCGCCCTGGCCCTGGTCAAGGGCGGCCGCGATCGGCTCGGCGAGCGGCTGTACGCCCCCGTCGGCGACCGGCTGGTCCCGGTGACCGTCGCGAGCCCCGTCCTCTACGACCCCGAGGGAGCCCGACGCGATGGCTGACACCGTCCCCAGCACCCCGCTCCGCAGCCCGCTGGCCCGGTCCGCCGGACGCCTGGCCGCCGCCACCCGCGCCTCCCGGGGCGCCGTCCGGCTGGCCGAACTCCCCTTCCTGGCCCAGATCGACGTCCGTCTGGACGCCAAGGGTGCGGCGGCGGACGGAGTCGGCCTCGCGCTGGGCGTGCAACTGCCCCTCGAACCGAACACCGTCGTGCGCGCCGGGGAGCTGTACGTGCTGTGGCTCGGCCCGGACGAATGGCTGGTCGTGGGACCGGCCGGCAGCCGGCGGGACCTGGAGCGCCGGATCCGGGCCGGAGGCGGCGATGAGCCCGTGTCCGTCACCGACGTCTCCGCCCAGCGCACCACCCTGCTAGTGTCCGGGCCCCGCGCGCGCGATCTGCTGGCCCACGGCTGTGCGCTGGATCTCCACCCGTACGCCTTCGGCGCCGGACGCTGTGCCCAGACGACGCTGGCCCGCACCCAGGTCGTCCTGGTCGCCCGGGACGACCCCGGAGCCGGGTTCTGGGTGCTGGTCCGCTCGTCCTTCGCCGGCTATCTGACGGACTGGCTGCTGGACGCGGCGACCGAACACGTGTGAGGGCCCAGGCCGGGCCCGGGGCCCGGGGGCGTCAGGCTCCGCTCTCTCTGAGGCCGTCGCGCACCAGTGCCACCACCTCGTCCTCGGAGAGGCCGAGGGTGAGCGCCTGGGACACGAGCGAGCGCACCTGTTCCAGGAGGCGGGCACGGGCCGGGGTGCCCGCGAGCACCATCGCCCCGCGCCCGCGGCGCAGCTCGATCAGCCCTTCGTCGCGCAGCTCCTGGTAGCCGCGCAGCACGGTGTGGAGGTTGACGCCGAGCGATTCGGCGAGTGTGCGGGCGGGCGGCAGCCGCTCACCGGGGGACACCTCGGCGTCGGCGATGGCCCGCCGTACGCGCGCGGCGATCTGCGCGCCGAGGGGCACGTTCGAGCCGGGGTCGACGCGGATCAGCATGTCAGTGCGCCTCTCGCCGGGCGATCAGGGTGTTGAGCAGCGCGGCCGCGGTAGCCGGGTCGTCGACCGTGACGGCGAACTCGCGGCCGCCCGCGCGGCGTACCACGAGCGCCGGTCCGGAGCGCAGGATCACGCCCGAGGCGCCGGAGCGGATCCGGTAGCCCCAGCCGCCGAAGTCACCGAGGGCGTCGACATGCCGGTGCGAGGCCTCGGTCATCGACTCCAGCGGCAGGCGGATCCTGGGCCAGGGGAGCCGCCCCGGGGTCACCGTCAGCCCCTGCCGGCCCACGGTGACGTACAGGCGGGCGAAGCAGAGGCTGGGCAGGCCGCCGGCCAGGAGGGCGGCGGCGGCCGGGCCGGTGAACGGGAACAGCGCGAGGGCCGCGGCGGTCAGCACCAGACCCAGTGCACCGAGCGGCCAGGAACCGGTGGCCTGGGCCCAGGCCGCGAGTTCGCCGTCGGCCAGACCGAGGCGCGCGTGGTGCGCGGAAGGGGAGTCCGGATCAGGGGAGGGGAGCGTGCGGGCGAGCAGCAGCCCCGCTCCGGCGCACACCGCCGCCACCATGACCGCGAGGGCCAGGTGCCACGGGGAGAGCCGGACGGCGGAGGCGTCCCCGTACGCTGCGTGGTTGACCAGCTGCACGGAGACGAGGAGCGAGCCCGTGAGCCCCGCGACCGCGTACCCCGTCACGAGCAGCCACCCGCTCCGGGTGGTCGCCCGGCCGACGAGCACGGCCATGACCGCGGCGAACCCGGCGAGCAGCAGTGCACTCGTCGCCAGGAAGGCGCCGCGCCCGGTGAATCCGTCGGCCGTGCCGTCGAGTCGGAAATGGGTCGCCAGCCGGTCGGGCAGCTGACGACGCGTCACCGCGAACACTGCGGCGTCGGCGGCCAGGGCGACGAGACAGGGGAGCGCGGCGAGGGCCGCGCCGTGACCGGGACGCTGCACGTGGACTCCCGCCAGTCGAGATTGTTAGCGTCATAGTAGAACAATGTCGCGCCGGGGTGTGGCTGGAGCCCGAGAAAACAGTAGCCATGTACATAGTCGCCATGTACAGTAAAGGCCATGGACTCCCCACGTCCCACCACGAGAAGGAGCAGTCATGACGACCCTCGCGCCCACGGTCGACGGCCGGATCATCGCTCTGGCGCACTACGCCGGGCGGTCCCTCCTGGAGGGCGTCCTGACCCGTCACGGCCTCACGTTCCCTCAGAGTGTGGTGCTCCGGGCCGTCGTGCTCGCGGGAGAGTCCACGGGCCGCGACCAGCTCGTCGCCGACGTCACCGGATCACTGAAGACCGACGCGTCGCTCGTGTGCGAGGTCATCGGGGAGCTGACGGAGGCGCGGCTCCTGGAAGAGGACCCGGTACAGGCGTCCCGGATGCGACTGACGGACGTCGGACGGCGGTTGTGCGAGAGCACCACCGCTGAGACCGCAGAGATCTCCGCCCGGCTGTACGCCGGCGTCCCGGCCGGGGAACTGGCCGTCGCGGGCCGTGTGCTGAGCCTCGTCACGGAACGGGCCAACGCTGAACTGGCCGACTCCTGAGGTGAGTTCGCGGTGGTGTGGGCGGCGGGGCGGTGACGGGCGCCAACGGACCCTGGCACCCTCTCAGACCGGGTAGGCGTGGGTCTGGGTGGCCTTCACCGTCGCCCAGACCTCGGCGCCCGGGTGCAGATCGAGTTCGGCGGCGGAGACCGTCGTCAGGTCCGCGGCGAGCGGGAGCTCTCCCGAGAGGTCGGCACGGATCTGGTCGCGGTGGGTCTCCAGTCCCGAGACCTCGCAGCGCCACAGGTTGCGGGCGCTGGCCCCGGTCGGACGGTCCCGGAAGAGCGTCACCGCGCTCGGCGGGAACGCCACGAACACCGGGCCGGACAGCACCTCGGTGGTCGTGATGGAAGGGCCGGTGTCGAGGCGCACGACGTGGCCGTCGGACTCGCCCCGGTAGAGGTTCAGCCCGACCAGCTGGGCGATGTAGTCCGAGCGCGGGTGGCGGGCGATGTCCGAAGGGACGCCCTCCTGGACCACCCGGCCGTCCTCGACGACGACCAGACGGTCGGCCAGCACCATCGCGTCCAGCGGATCGTGCGTGACCAGGACGGCGACCGCCTCGAACTCCGCCAGGTGGCGGCGGAGTTGGGCGCGCACCTCCAGCCGGGTACGGGCGTCCAGCGCCGCGAGAGGCTCGTCGAGCAGGAGGAGCCGCGGGCGGGTCGCCAGCGCGCGGGCCAGGGCGACGCGCTGGGCCTGCCCGCCGGACAGCTTGCGCGGCTTCGTGCCGACGTGGTCCGCGAGACCCAGCCGGCGCAGCCACTCGGCGGCCCGCGCCCGGGCCTGCGCCTTGGTCGCGCCCTGGCAGCGCGGTCCGAAGGCCACGTTGTCCAGGGCGCTCAGATGCGGGAAGAGCAGGTAGTCCTGGAAAACCACGCCCACCGGACGGGACTCGGGCGGTGTACCGTCCAGCTCGACGCCGTCCAGCAGCAGACGGCCGTGGGTGAGCCCGGTCAGGCCGGCGAGCGCCCGCAGGGCCGTGGTCTTCCCGGCCCCGTTCGGGCCGAGCAGGGCGACGACCTCGCCGGGAGCGACGCGAAGCGCCACGTCGAGGCGGAAAACCCCACGCTCGACGACGAGACGGGCGTCCAGGCCCTCCTCGAAGGCGTCGAAGGCCTCGAATGGCTCCGCGCGGGCGGGAGCGGCCTTCCGGTGTGCGGCCGTCCTTCGGTCATCCACCTGCGCTCATCCCCCTTTCGTCATCCACCGGTCGTCATCCACCGGTCGCGCAGGCCGGCCAGCACTGCCACGGACACGGCCAGCAGGACCAGGCTGAGCGCCATGGCCGCCTCCGGATCGCTCTGCAGGGCCAGGTACACGGCCAACGGCATCGTCTGGGTGCGGCCGGGGAAGTTGCCCGCGAACGTGATCGTGGCGCCGAACTCGCCGAGCGCCCGGGCCCACGCCAGGACGGCTCCCGCCGCGATGCCGGGCGCGATCAGCGGAAGCGTGACCCGGCGGAACGCGGTGAAGCGGGACGCGCCGAGCGTGGCGGCGGCCTCTTCGTAGCGCGGGTCGGCGGCGCGCAGCGTGCCCTCGACGCTGATGACGAGGAACGGCATGGCGACGAACGCCTCGGCGATGACGACCCCGGCGGTGGTGAAGGGAAGGGTGATCCCGAACCAGGCGTCCAGCCATCTGCCCACGACGCCGTTGCGGCCGAGCGCCATCAGCAGGGCCACGCCGCCGACCACCGGCGGCAGCACCAGCGGCAGAGTGACGAGCGCTCGTACGAGGCCGCGTCCGGGGAACTCCACACGGGCCAGCAGCCAGGCCAGCGGAACGCCGACGACCAGACTCACCGCGGTCGCCGCCGTGGCGCAGACCAGCGACAACTGGAGCGCCTGCCACACCTCGGCGCTGGTCAGCTGCCCGGGAAGGCTGCGCCACGGGGCCCTTACGAGCAGGGCGACCAGCGGCACCACCAGGAAGGCCAGGCCGATCAGCGCGGGCACCAGCAGGGGCAGCGGCGCGCCACCGCCCCTGCGGACGCGTCGGCGGGGCGTCCCCCCGCGCAGGGCGCCGGGCGCGGCCTCCGGCTCGTCGACGGGGGTCACGGCTTGAGGAACCCGGCCTCCGTCAGGACCTTCTGGCCCTCGGCGGACCGCACCAGCGCGATGAACGCCTCGGCGGCATCGGCGTTGTCCGTGTCCTTGAGCCGGACGATCGGGTACGCGTTGACCGCCTCGGCGGACTCGGGGAACTCCACGCCCTCCACCTTGCCACCTGCCGCGTGCACATCGGTCTTGTAGACGACGGCCGCGTCGGCCTCTTTCAGCTCGACCTTGGTCAGCGCCGCCTTGACGTCCTGCTCGTAGGAGACGGGCTTGAGGGTGAGCTTGCCGGCGTCGAGCGCTTTCTGGGCGGCGGCGCCGCAGGGCACCGTCCTGTCGCACAGCACGACCTTGAGGCCTGGCCTGGTCAGGTCCGCGAGGGAGGCGATCTTGTCGGGGTTGCCCGGCAGGGTGGCGATCTCCAGCTGGTTGCGGACGAACGCGGCGGGCGGGCCGGCGGCGTCCCCGGCGTCGGTGACGATCTTCATCGTCTTGGGGCTGGCCGAGGCGAACACGTCGGCCGGCGCGCCGCCGGTGATGCTCGCGGCGAGGGAGTCGCTGCCGCCGAAGCTGAAGGTGACCTTCGTGCCCGGGTGGGCCTTCTCGAACTTTTCGCCCAGAGCCGTGAAGCTCTCCTTCAGGGACGCCGCGGCGAACACGGTCACCGTGCCGGACGGCTTGTCCCCGGAGGTGGAGGAGGCGGACGCCGAGGAGTCCGACGTCGCCGCCGAAGAGTCGTCGCCGGACGACGAGCAGGCGCTCAGGGCCAGCAACGCGGCAGCACCTGCACCGGCTGCCTGCAGGGTCCGACGAGTCCGGCGCGCGGTACGGGTCATCACGGGGCCACTCCCTTTCGGTCCTCACGGACACGACACCTCGACCAGGCGCTCGGCGGTGTCGGCGCTGACACCGAGCTGGTCGGCAGACTGGTGTGCGTGCGCTGATGATACTGCCGCAGATGCCAGGCAAATAGCTGCAGTCGCTTCGCACAAGCCGGAACGTCGATCCGCGAGCATGGCATGTGCGTTCGCACGGGAGCGCCGGGGCGAGCCGTTCGGCGTCGAAGCCGCCCGGGGCGGTGTCAGGCCCGGTCGATGTGCACGTTCGTCGACTTCACCCGTGCGGTGGCCTCCACCCCGACCTCCAGCCCCAACTCCTCCACCGCCTCCCGCGTCAGCAGCGAGACCAGCCGGTGCGGCCCCGCCTGGATCTCCACCTGGGCTGCGACGTCCCCGAGCTTCACGGCCGTCACGATGCCGGGGAAGGCGTTGCGGACGGAGGTGTACGAGGCGTCCTCCCCGGCGGCGCCGCCGCTCGCGGCCAACTCGACGGAGAAGGCGGCAAGGTCCCTCCCGTCGATGAGGCGGCGTCCGCTCTCGTCGCGATGGGTGGCCATCCGGCCCGCGTCGGCCCACCGGCGCGCGGTGTCGGGACTCACGCCGAGGAGCCGTGCGGCCTGGCCGATCGTGTAGGACTGCATGGGCGCCAAGATAAGCGATCGAGGCGGCAGGCGGCGCCGCGGCGGGCGACGGCCCGCACACGGCGGCGATGCCGGGTCCGGGACGGGGCAGGGCAGGGAGCAGGCTGCCCGCGTGCGTGCCTGAACGCCTGCTGCGGGCGGGTCACTTGGCGCGATCCACGCTCCACAGCGGAAGGAGCTCGAAGAACTCGACGGCGTCGTCCCGCCACCGTGGCCGCCACCTGGCGGCGAGCGCGCAGGCCTGTTCGGCGTGCCGTCGCATGTCCGCACGCATCCTGTCCGCCGCGCCGCTGCTCTCGGCGATCTCCCGCACCACGGTGACCGTCTCCGGAGTGCAGGACCGGTCGCCGAGCGCTGCCTCCACCACGGCACGCTCGGCGCCGCTCACGGCGGACAGCAGGGCGCTCACGGTGTAGCTGTGCTTTCCGTCGCGCAGGTCGCCGCCGGTCGGCTTGCCCATGGTCGTCGCGTCCCCGAACAGATCCAGGTAGTCGTCACGCATCTGCCCGCAGATCCCGACCAGCCGCGCGTAGCCGCGCAGTTCCTGTTCGAAGAGCGCGGGCTGCTCGCCCGCCGCCAGCAGACCGAGCTTCATGGGCGCGAGAATCGAGTATCGGGCGGACTTGTAGTCGGCCACGGTGTGCAGGACGTCCTCGTCCGGCGCCGTGCCGAAGTCCCGCTCCAGATCGACGATCTGCCCCATGAACGTGTCGGTGGCCGACCGCGTCTGCGTCTCGACCATGGCCTGCCGCACGGCGAGAGGCACCTTCGCGTCGAGGAGGACCTGAAGGGACAGGGCGAACGCGAGGTCGCCCGCGAGGACGGTGAGGCCGAGGGCCGCCTGCGGGTGACGAGGGAACCGGCCCCGGTAGGCGTAGTACGTGGAGGGGCCGCCCCGTCGGGTGGGGCTGTCGTCGATGAGATCGTCGTGGATCAGTCCGTGGGTCTGCAGCAGCTCGATGCTCAGCGCCGCCGCGTCGAGCCCTTCGCACGGCTCCTCGGACACCAGGCGAGCAGCCTCGTGCAGCAGCACCACCCGCATCCGCTTGCCGCCGCGCAGGGCCAGATCCCGCACCAGCGCCAGGCACTCCGGAGTGAAGCGGCTGAACGACGGCGTGTCGAGCCGGACGCCCAACGTGTCGAAGTACTCCTCGAAAAGCGCGTGGAACCGCGTCTCGTATCCGGCGACGCGATGTAGCACTTGCTCGATCATGGCCAGGTCGGACGGAGTACGTCAGCTTCGCATCGCCCGGGACGGGCGCGTGCCCCGAGGCGGTGCGGCCGCTCCGGGACCGGGGCCGTGAGAGGCACGGCGGGCCCGCGCGACGAGCGAGGGGCAGTGCGGCCGGCCGGCCGCACTGCCCCTCGAACGCACCGCTGACGACCGGACCTGGAACGCCCCGGTCGTCGGCATCACCGGACCAACGACAGGGCGGCGGCGGTCACCGAGGCGAGGCAGGTGCTGACGGCCACCGCCCAGCCCACACAGCGCAGGCGCAGTTCCCGGTAGCGCCGCTCGTACTCGCCGCGCAGCGACCGGCAGCGGGCCGCGATCCGCTCCAGGTCGCGTTGGGCGTGGTGGAGGCTGTCGGCGACGTACCGTTGTTCGACGTCCGCGCGCTGAGAGGTGGTCAGCCACTCCATCGGCTCCACGAACGCCTGCGCACGTTCCTCGGCCACCGCGATCGTGGCCTGCCACAGCAGGTAACCCTCCACCTGATCGCCGAGCCCGCTCGCTCGCGCGGCCCCCTGCCTCGCCGCCTCGCTCATCGCTGCCTCCGGCCGGTCATCAGCGAACCCCGTGCGCCTCGGCCTCGGCCATGGCGATGTCGGGGTGGTGCAGGTCGAACGCGGGGGACTCGCTGCGGATCCGCGGCAGGGTGGTGAAGTTGTGGCGCGGCGGCGGGCAGGAGGTGGCCCACTCCAGGGAGCGGCCGTAGCCCCACGGGTCGTCGACGCCGACCGGCTTGCCGTACCTGGCCGTCCGCCACACGTTGTAGAGGAACGGCAGCATGGACAGGCCGAGCAGGAAGGAACTGATCGTCGAGATCGTGTTCAGGGTGGTGAAACCGTCGGCGGCCAGGTAGTCCGCGTAGCGGCGCGGCATGCCCTCGGCGCCCAGCCAGTGCTGGATGAGGAAGGTGCCGTGGAAGCCGATGAACAGGGTCCAGAAGGTGATCTTGCCCAGGCGCTCGTCGAGCATCCTGCCCGTGAACTTCGGCCACCAGAAGTGGAAGCCGGCGAACATCGCGAAGACCACGGTGCCGAAGACGACGTAGTGGAAGTGCGCCACCACGAAGTACGAGTCGGACACGTGGAAGTCCATCGGCGGCGAGGCCAGGATGACACCGGTCAGACCGCCGAACAGGAACGTGACGAGGAACCCCGTCGCCCACAGCATCGGCGTCTCGAAGGACACCGACCCCTTCCACATCGTGCCGATCCAGTTGAAGAACTTCACGCCGGTCGGGACGGCGATGAGGAACGTCATGAAGGAGAAGAACGGCAGCAGCACCCCGCCCGTGACGAACATGTGGTGCGCCCACACCGTCACGGACAGACCGGCGATCGAGATCGTCGCGGCCACGAGGCCCATGTAGCCGAAGATCGGCTTGCGGGAGAAGACGGGGATGACCTCGGTGACGATCCCGAAGAACGGCAGGGCGATGATGTACACCTCCGGATGGCCGAAGAACCAGAAGAGGTGCTGCCACAGGAGCGCGCCGCCGTTGGCCGCGTCGAAGATGTGGGCGCCGAACTTGCGGTCCGCCTCCAGCGCGAACAGCGCGGCGGCGAGTACGGGGAAGGCGAAGAGGACCAGGACGGCCGTCAGCAGCACGTTCCAGGTGAAGATCGGCAGACGGAACATCGTCATGCCGGGCGCGCGCATGCAGATGATCGTGGTGATGAAGTTGACCGCACCGAGGATGGTGCCGAAGCCGGAGAACGCCAGGCCCATGATCCACAGGTCGGAGCCGAGCCCCGGGCTGCGGATGGCGTCCGACAGCGGGGTGTAGGCGAACCAGCCGAAGTCGGCGGCGCCCTGCGGGGTGAGGAAGCCGCCCACCGCGATCGAGGACCCGAACAGGTACAGCCAGTAGGCGAACATGTTCAGCCGGGGGAAGGCGACGTCGGGCGCGCCGATCTGCAGCGGCATGATCCAGTTGGTGAAACCGGCGAACAGCGGCGTCGCGAACATCAGCAGCATGATCGTGCCGTGCATCGTGAACAGCTGGTTGTACTGCTCGGGCGAGACGATCTGCAGGCCCGGGCGGGCCAGCTCGGCGCGGATGAGCAGAGCCATGACGCCGCCGATGAGGAAGAACGCGAAGGACGTCGTCAGGTACATCGTGCCGATGGTCTTGTGGTCGGTGGTCGTCAGCCACTTCACCACGACGTTGCCGGGCTGTCGGCCCCTGACCGGCACCTCGGTGTCGTAGGCGGCGGCAGCCGATCGGTCCGGGTCGTTCAGAATCGTCACAGCCAGTTTCTCCAGGTGTCCGCGGTCCGCCCCCGCACATGCGTGAATCAGGGTCATCCTCGCGAGTCGATGCGGCGGGTGATGCCCGGCGGGGTCCGACACGCGTCCGATCGGGCGGTTCTCACACACGGTTGGAGCAGTCGGCCCCGGCATGTCGTCCGTCGAGCGCCAAGGCCGACCGCGCGGTCACTCGTTGATCCACATCCGGAACGGGTAGACGGCTCGACATGGTTGAAGTCGTACAGGCGGGACTGTGGGGACTGGTGGCGGGCTCGGCACTGCTGATCGGCGCCGCGCTGGGCTACGGGCTGAGAGTCCCGCAGAAGGTGATCGCCACGGTGATGGCCTTCGGCGCGGGCGTGCTGTTGTCGGCGGTCTCGTTCGAGCTGGTGGGGGAGGCGTACGACGAGGCGGGGCTCGCCCCCGCGGCCGTCGGCACGCTGCTCGGCGCGCTGGCCTACACCGGCGGCAACATGTGGCTGGCCCGCCGGGGCGCGCGGTACCGCAAGCGTTCGGGCCACGCACGGGCGCAGGCGCAGCCCTCGGAGACCGAGCAGAGCGGGTCCGGGACGGCGCTCGCACTCGGCGCGCTGCTCGACGGGGTGCCGGAGTCCGCGGTCATCGGCGTCAGCCTGCTGGACGGCGGCGCGGTCAGCCTGGTGACGGTGGCCGCGGTCTTCATCAGCAACGTCCCTGAAGGGCTGTCCAGTTCGGCGGGAATGAAGAAGGCCGGCCGCACCCGGGCGTACGTCTTCGGCGTCTGGGCGGCGATCGCGGCGGCCAGCACCGTGTCGGCCGTCCTCGGCTACACCGTCGTCGGTTCCTTCTCGCCCGCTGTGATCGCGGCGGTCACCGCGGTGGCGGCCGGGGCGATCCTCGCCATGATCGCCGACACGATGATCCCCGAAGCGTTCGAAGAGGCCCACCTGGCCATCGGGCTCATCACCGTGTGCGGCTTCCTCGTCTCCTTCGCCCTCTCGCACTCCTGACCGCCGGGAGCGGCCGTGTGCGGCGACGCCCCGGCGCTTCGTGGCCCTCCTCAGGGCTCGTCCTCGCCCTGCCTTCCGAGCGCGTCCCGCAGCCGTCGCAGCTCGTCCGCCGGCCTGCCCAGACCGTTCAGCTGCAGGCGGGCCGCCTCGGTCCGGGCGTCCGTGTGCACGCGGTACGCGAGGTCGACCGACTGACGCACCATCCACTGGTCGTAGGAGAGCAGCCGGCCCGCGTAGGCCTGCGCCCGTACGAGGTCGGCGTCGGCGAGCGGCAGCTCCAGCAGCCGGGACCGCAGCCGCAGAAGAGCCGACGCGGCGTCACCGCAGGCCCGGGCGGCCCGGTCCGTGACGGGGCCGGGCTCACCGCACGCGGCGACCGCCGCGTCGGTGGGGCGCTGGGCGGCGACCGCCTCCTCCAGCACGGCGAGCAGCTCCCGAAGCTGGGCAGGGCGCGGCAGACGGACCGGAGCGGGACGGCGGGGCGGCGGGCTGCGGCGCAGGCCCAGGCGCTCCAGGAGGCGGACGCCGGGCCGCCCCCCGGACCGACCGGAACGGGCCGGGGCCGGGGCGGGCACAGGAAGGCTGGTCGAGGACATGACTCCTCCTGGGGAGGGGAGGCGGGGGCGTGCGCTCCCCTCCAGTGTCCCGCTCCCGAGCCGATCGGCGCCCGGCGCCGCCGAGGAGGTCGTTCAGCGCTCGGGCTGTCCGGTGCGTCCGGACGGGGGAAGACGACGTGCCGGACGAGGACCCGATCACTGAACACGGCAGGGTGGGGTAGACGGTTCCGGCAAGGTCCCCTCGTACGAAAGTGATGCCGGTTCCATGGCCGAGACACGAGACGTCGTCGAACTCATTCTTCAGGACCACCGGAGAATGGAAGATCTCTTTCGCCTGATGCGCAGCGTGGAAGCCGACAGGGCCGCCGCCCTGAAGGAGTTCGCCGACCTGCTGATCGCACACGCGCTGGCGGAAGAGGCGAAGGTGTACCCCGCCCTCAAGCGCTACAAGAGGATCGAGGACGAAGAGGTCGAGCACGGCGAGGAGGAGCACGAGGAGGGCAACAAGGCGCTCCTCGAACTCCTGGAGGTCGACGAGGTCGGCTCCGAGGAGTGGGACGAGAAGCTGGAGGAACTCGTCGAGGCCGTGACCCACCACGCCGACGAGGAGGAGCGCACCATCCTCAACGGCGCCCGCGAGAACGTCGCCATGGAGCGACGCGAGGAGCTGGGCGGGGAGTTCCTGGAGGAGCGGGAGCGTCAGCTGAAGTCAGGCTGCGGTGCCGTGGACAACGTGCGCCGCATCGTCCACTCCTGACCGGCAGCGTCGTCGTCGCGTCGTCGCATGACACGGACTGCCGGCGCGGCGCGAGCCGGGCGGCAGGGGAGAGGCAGGGGAGCGTCCCGCACGGCCGAAGCCCGTCCCACGGACCGTGGGACGGGCTTCGGCCATGACGGGCTCACCGGAGCGTGCGGGTCAGCGCCGGGTGGGCGCTCGCAGGGCGAGGAGAGCCACGTCGTCGTCGTTGGCGGCGGGGCGGACCCGTCGTAGCAGTTGGTCGGTGAAGGAGGCCAGGGGCCGGTGAGCGAGGGCGGCCGCGTGCTGCCGCAGTCGGTGCAGGCCCTCGTCGAGGGTGTGGCCGGGCTCTTCGATCAGACCGTCGGTGTACAGCAGGAGGGTGGATCCGGGCGGCAGCAGGGCCGTGGCGTCGGCGCGAGGTCTGCGCGCTCCGGTGCCCAGCAGGATGCCGTGACCGTCGGTGAGGTACTCGGCCAGGCCGTCGTGGCTGATCAGCAGGGGCGGCGGGTGACCGGCGTTGGTCCAGGTCAGTTTCCATCGGCCCTCGTCGGCCTCCTCGACCTTGGCGAGGATGAGCGTGGCCATGGCGACGTCCGTGATGTGCATGACCGCTTCGTCGAGGCGGTCGACGATCCGGCTGGGGGGCTCCTGCAGGGCCCAGGCGTAGGCGCGCAGCATGTTGCGCACCTGGGCCATGCCGGCCGCCGCCTCCAGGTCGTGGCCGACGACGTCGCCCACGGCCAGTGCGGTGGATCCGTCGGACAGGGAGAAGGCGTCGTACCAGTCGCCCCCCACCTGCGAGGCGTCGGGCGCGGGCAGGTAGCGCACCGTCATCTGCAGCCCGGGTACGCGTGGCATCTGGGGCAGCAGATGGTTCTGCATGGTCTCGGCGACCTTGCGCTGGCGCTGGTAGAGGCGGGCGTTGTCCAGGGCGAGGCCGGCGCGGCGGGCGATGTCCTCGATCAGCGGGAGGTCGGCGGGGTTGTAGTCCCCGGGCTGTGCGGCGCGGCCCAGGGTCAGGGCGCCCAGGACCGCGCGGGTGCTGCGGATGGGGGCGATGGCCGCGGAGTGGATGCCGGTGGCGTCGAACAGACGGCGCTGCTCGACCGCGATGCCGGAGTCCGGCGCCCCCTGGTACGTCTGCGGACCGGCCAGTGTCGAGGCCACCCCGCGCAGGGCCCTGGACAAGGGCATCGGGGATTCCTCGGGGATCGGCGGCATCGGACCCTGCAGTTCGTCGTGGCGCACCAGGGAGACGCCGTCCGCCTCGACGACGACGGTGCGCCACACCTCGTCCCGCTCGGTGATGAGGTCGACGACGACCCAGTCCGCCAGCCGGGGCACGACCAGGGCCACCAGCCGCCGCAGCGCCTCGTCGACGTCGAGGGTGGAGGTCAGCTGGGTGGTGGTCGCGGCCAGCAGGGCGAGGCGTTCGAGTTCCGGCAGCAGCGTGGCGGCAGGCTCCGGCGGTGCGTCCGTCTCCTCCACGTGCCGCGGGTGGAAGACGACGAGGGTGCTGCGTTCGAGGCCGGCGAGGTCGAAGGGCGTTATCAGCCACGAGATGGGCACTACGGAGCCGTCCCTGCGTGCGAAGTGGTCCAGCTCCGCCGCTGCGGGACGTCCGGCGTGGAAGGCCTGCCGCATGCGGCACTGGGTCCTCGGCAGGGGCTGGCCGTGGGCGTCCCGGTGCAGCAGGTCGTGCGCGTCGTGGCCGAAGAGGTCTTCGGGGGACCACCCCAGAAGCTTTTCCGTCCGGGAGTTCGTCGCGATGACGCGGCCCTGTTCGTCCACCACATAGGCCCCGGTCCTGATGGCTTCCAGCGCTTCCGTGAGCGGGGTGGCAGGCCCCTCCGGACGCCGCGTGCCGGGGGTCTCCGAACGCTCCGAACCTGCCATGCCCATGATCTCCCTGCTCGACCGGCGACGTCCCCGGTGGACGATGTCCGCTTTCCCGACTGCCCAGGAGCCCGGAAACGAAGCCGATGGGCGAAGACGCCCGGTCCAGCCCGCCGGGCCCCGGTTCGATCATGACGTATCCGGGGGGCGGCGGGGCGCGCGGTCCCGGGCCGGCCGTCGGGCCGGCCGTCGGGTTCGAACCGGGCCGGCCGACGGCCCCGCTCCCGGCCGGGGCGCACGGCGAACGGGGCCGCCCGTCGGGATGCGTGATCCCGTCGGCCGGCCCCGTCCTGGCTTGCCGCCTCCGCGTCAGCCCGCGATGGAGTCCAGCTGCTCCGCCGCAGGTCGCAGGGCCCACAGGTCGCCGCCCGGCGGTTCCTGCAGGGCGGGGACGGCGCGCTGTGCCCGTCCGTCGCCCGCGTCCGCGGCCGCGTGCACGACGTCGGTGGCCGCGTACCGGGCGAACTCGAGCTCCGGATGCGGCCAGACGGCGGTTCCGGTCGCGGCGGGCAACAGATAGTCCACCGCCTTGAACAGGCTCTGGCCGTCGGGGCCCCGGTACTTCCACAGGTTCACGCCGACGTGCCGTCCGACGGCAGCGAGGCGGGTGTAGGCGACCAGGTCGAAGGTCGAGTAGTGCCAGCTGCGGGTACGGGCCAGTTCCTGGGGCTGGCTGCCGTCGGCGGCGATCTGCGGGGCGATGCGCGCGGTCCGTGCGCTCAGCGCCGTCCTGCGGGCCAGGTCCTCGTCGCCGGTCGCGTAGGCGAGGGCGGCGACCTGCAGGTCGTAGAAGGTGCCGTGGTTGTTCGCGGCGGCTCCCTCCTGTCTGCCGAAGTCGCTGTCCGTGAGCCAGCGCAGGAAGTCGGAGTTCCACCTCGCCATGCCGGCGTGGTCCGATTTCGTCCAGCCGACGGCGCCGGTGTCCAGGACGGCGAGCGCGTCCAGGACGCTGGTGTACGACTGGGAGAAGTCGATGATGCCGATGGCGCGGCCGTCGTACCTGCAGGGGATGAACTGGGCGTGGTCGAGGTTCGGGTTCATCCGCGTGGCGGGATCGAGGAACCAGGTGCGCAGGATCTGCCCCGCCTTGGTGGCGTACCGCTTGTCGCCGGTGTAGTACCAGGCCAGGGACAGGTCGTACGCCGAATCGAAGACCTTCTCCACGTCCTGGCGGTCGGTGCCCGTGTCGACCTCGGGGTTGCGCTGTCCGTCGCGCTGAACGTACGGGCAGCCCCAGGGGTTCTCGGAGGTCGGCGGCCCGGAAGGCCACCAGTACGGCGCCTGGCTGAGGTAGTCGTGGACATCGCCGCCGGGCGCCGGCCTCGGCTTGTCGACGACCGTCCAGGGTCCCTGGCCCAGCCATTCGTCGGCGCGAGCCGTCAACGCCCGCGCGGCTCTCCGTAGATGTCGGTCACCACGGTCCAGCCGGACCTTCGTCTGCTGCAGTCGGGCGCCGTCGAGCACGACGGTGTGCGGGGCCATGGGCGCCGGATGCGCCGCTCGCGCCGAGGCGACGGGCACGACGCCTGCGGTCGAGGCGACCAGGGCCGCCAGGAGGACGCCCAGTCGGGTGCGGGCGCTCATAGGGGACTCCCCTCGAATCATGTATGTGAATGACAGTCGGCGGGGCCAGTGGGTCGGCGGAGGCGACGAGGCGCAGGCGCGGAGCCGGCTGCCAGGCTCGTCGCCCTGCCGCCGTCTACCGGCCGCGTCGCTTCTCGTGCAGATCGCGCTGGGCCTCGTGCAGGTTGCGCGGCCGCACCGCGTCGGACGCTCCGTACAGCTCCAGTCGGGCGTGCAGATCGCCGGTGAAGTCGGGGACGTCGATCTGGTCGAACTCCGTGACCTGGTCGATGCCGACGGTGGCGGAGTACGGCGCCAGACCGTCGATCTTCACCAGGCCCGCCCGGCCGTTGACGACCCGGATGTTCCAGTGGGCGAAGCGGGCGCCGAACAGGGGGCCCGCACTCGCGTCACCGCCGTGACGGCCGTCGTTGTTCACGGTGATGTCGGTGCGGACGTTGGCGAAGGGCATGCCGCGGTGGCTGTCGAACGTCCCCATCCGCATGTCGCCCCGCGACCACACGTTGTAGGACGACAGCCCCTCGACGTTGATGCCGTGCAGTTGCGTGTCGGGCCGCCCGGGGACGGTGCGCTCCTCGACGGTGAAATCCTCGACGAGGTTGTCGTGCGACCCCTCCCGGCAGAAGTAGGGGTGGTGGGATCCGCGGCCCGCGACCCGGGTCCGGCGCAGGGTGCAGGCCGAGGCGGCCACCAGGCCGAAGCCATTGTCGACATGGCGGACCGTGACATCGTCCACCCAGCAGTCGTAGGCGCACTGCAGGACGACGCCGTTGTACCCCTTGTCGAGAAGGTGCGGCTGCTGCGGCGTCAGGACCGCCTCCACGGTGAGGCCCTCGACTCCGGAGCCCGTCAACTCCGGTACATGCGTGGTGAGTCGAGGGTCCCATTCCGGGCGTACGTCGAGTGGGAGCGGGCGTTCCAGCGTGACCCTGCGGCCGTGGACCCGTGTGATCCGCACGGGCCACTCGTAGGGGACGTAGGAGGTCAGCTTCGTCTTGTCGTCCCAGTGATAGGCCTCCGGGCCGGGGCCCCCGCCCGCCATGTGCTCCAGGAGGGTGTGCGCGGGGTCGTCGGCGAGGCGCAGGAGGACGAGCGCGCCGGGGCGCAGACCCGCGGGGTCGGCGACCGTCACCGTCCAGGAGCCCTGCCGGGCAGGTGCGACACGGGTGAGGGTCCGCCACTCGTCGCGGCGGTTGCCGGTCCAGCCCTCGAACGGCCATGCCCGGGCGCGGATCGCGGCCACGAGCGAGTTCCAGCGGGCCTCCGGCGCGAGCCAGACGAGGCCCCCGGCCCAGGACCAGGACGACTTGTCGCCGCCGTAGCGGGAGCCGTAGACGCCGATCAGCTCGGTGAGGCTGCGCGTCGCGTAGAGCGTCGTACGGCCGCTGCCGGCGCCGCGCAGGACGACGTTCGAGTGTCCGACGCGTATCACGTCGTCGATGCGGAAGATCCCGGGCGGGATGGTGACCGTGCCACCGCCGGCCCTGCCGGCGACGGCGATGGCACGGTTGATCGCGGGGGCGGAATCGGTCGCGCCGTCGGCCCTGGCCCCGAAGTCGCGTACGTCGAGAACGCGGGGGTGGTGCGGGAAACGCGCCGCGCCGCCGCGGCAGCCCGCCCGCCCGACGTAGGGGATCTGCGGGTGGGTGTAGGGGCGGTGGACGAACTCGCGCCACAGGCGGGGGATTCGCCCCGGCGCCTGCACCGGGCCGCGAGCGCGGTCCTGCCCGTGTGCGGGTCCGTCCACCCGTCTGGCGGGTGCGGCGGCTGCGGGGCCGCCGCCCGCCACCGCACGGGACGCCACGGCCACGGCGCTGCCCAGCAGCCCCCGTCTCGTGACGCCGGTGGGTCGGTCTCCGCTCTTGCTGTCCTGTGCCTCGCTCATGTCCGCCCGCTCTCCACAGATGGTCGCGCAGAGGGAGTTGTTCATGTGCATGAACAACGTTCATAGTCATGTCGGCGGTGAGCATGCCACGTGGTCCGTCGGGGCGGGAAGAGGCGTGCACGGCCGAAACGAGGCAGGGAGCGAGGAGCGCGTGCTCGTGCGATGCGGCGGCCGGCGACAGAGATGATCGCGCCGGTTCGATAGAACCTCCCGTACCTGGGAAGACGCCTGTTGATCTTCGTTGGCGTCTTCGGGAGGAAGCATCACCATGGCCGTACCCGTCCGTGCTTCGCGTTCCGCGCGCCGCTCCCGTCGGTTCGAACTGCGGGCGACAGCCCTGTACTTCGCCCTTCTCGCCGTCCTCCTGACGCTGGTGGGCACGGTCGCGCGTACCGCGGCGGCCGCCGTCGAGCACCGTCCCGCCTGGGCCGTCGCGCTCGTCCTCGTCGGCGTCGGCAGCGTGGCGGCCGGCCGGCGCGGAGGGCGCCGGATATCGGCGGCGAGGCTCGCGCGCCGCGCCGTGAGAGCCCTGGACGAGGCCACGATGACGGCCGTCGACGCCCTCGACGCCCCCGTGCCCGCCCCGTTAGCCGTCCCCGTGGCGGCCGGGGCGCAGTCGGGCGGCGGACAGCTCGACGTGGAGCGCACCGTCGCGCTCGTCGCGCCCTTGGACGAAGCCCGCGCGGACACCGAGGAGATCGGCTACGAGGCGCTGGATCCCTACGAGTTCGAGCAGGCGATAGCCGAGTTGTGCCGTCGCGACGGCTGCCTCGACGTGGACGTCGTGGGCGGGGCAGGCGACCTGGGCGCCGACGTCGTGGCGAGGACGCCGGACGGCCGGCTGGTCGTCATCCAGTGCAAGCGGTACTGCGACACCAACCGGGTCGGCTCCCAGGACATGCAGCGGTTCGGCGGCACCTGTTTCACCGTCCACGAGGCCGACGTCGCCGTCGTGGTCACCACCAGCGACTTCACGGCTCCTGCGGTCGAGTACGCCGAGCAGTGCGGCATCGTGTGCGTGGACGGCGGGGAACTCCTGCGCTGGCAGGACGGCGTGGGACCGCGACCGTGGGAGCCGGAGTTCACGGCCGTCTGAGACGGTCCGCCCGCGGCGCCGTACCGGTGCCCGGGAGAGGGGGAGCGGGCACCGCCGGCCGGCAGGTGAGCCGGCGTCGGCCGTCGCGTCAGGAACCGCCTACGGCCAGCTCGGAGCCGGTCAGCCGGACCCGGATGCCGTCCCGTTCCACGCGGACGGACCGCAGTCGCACGTTCCCCTGCGGCGGCTCGGGCAGTTCGAAGGCCAGGGACAGCCGTTCAGCCAGGGCCGGGCGGGTGAGCCGGGACAGGGCGTCGAGGAGGTCGGGTTCGAGGCCCAGGGCGCGGAGCGCCTCGGGATGGTCCGCGGCCAGGTCGATGAGGTTCAGGCTGCGGGCCTGTCGAGCGAAGCGCGGGGAACCGGTCACCTCGGAGAGGTCACCGTCGTCGCTCAGCGCGTTGCGCGCGGTCGTCTCGGGCACCCCCAGGCGTCGCACGATCGTCGGCACGGACAGCAGCGCCTTCGCCTTACGCCTCTCCCGGGCCAGGTCGGCCGAGCCCTTCGACGTCAGGTGCAGGCCGTCCGACGCGCGCGTGCCGGGGCGGTAGGTGGCCAGATCCCCGATGTCCAGGCGTATGCCGCCGATTCGCGTGGCGATGCCCCGATCGCCCTGCCGCTGGATCGTGGCCCGGGCGCGCAGCCTCAGCTCGTGTCCGGCGACCGGCAGGGTGCCGCGGGCCTGGACCCGGTCACGGCCGTCACCGGCGAACCGCACCTGAGAAGCGCCGAGTTCGCGGTTGAGGTCGGCGAAGGACAGCAGCACGTCGCCGTCGAGCCGGGAGACGTGCGCACCGCGCACGGAGGTGAACCCGTCGGTGTCCAACCGGACGTCACGGGCCGAGGCCGTCACCTTCGCCAGCGACACCCGGTCGGCGGCGACGTCCGGCACGGTCACCCGCACCGAGTCCAGTCGCCGGTCGGCGACTTGGGTGAGGAAGGGAAAGCCGCCGATCTCCACCTCGGGCGCGGCGGCCAGGCCCAGCTGCTCCTTGAGGGTCTCGGCTGCCCTGTGCTGCGCGTAGAGCAACGCCCAGCGGTCGGCGAGGGCGACGAAGGCGGCGACGACGACCAGCCCGACCACCGTCTTCACCACGAACGACGGGCCAGGGAAACGATTCCGCTTGCGTCGACGCCGGCTTCGACGGCCGTTCCGTCCGCCGCGGCGGTGGTCGGGCGCACTCCACTGCGGCGCCTCGTCCTGCCGCGCCCGGCGCGCGGTGGCGTCCCCGCCGAGGAGGTCCTCCACCGGTCCGTCGTCGAGAGCGCCGAGCTCCCCGTAGAGGTCGTGCGGCGACGTGGAACGGTCGTGGGGACGGTGCTGCGGCTCTGTGCGATGGGGGGTGCGCATCGCCTCATCCGATCATGCGCACCACCCCGTGCCGCAACTCGAGGCCCGGGCATGCGAGGTGGTTCACGACCGTGACCGGCTCCGCTCGCGCCATCGCGAACAGGCCGCGGACGACCCGTCGGTCGTCGCAGGAGGCCGCCGCGGACCGACCCGGAAAGTGCGTGAATCAGTGGCCCCAGGAGCGCTGGGAACAGTGCAGTGCGCGGCTTCGGAGGGCCGCCCGAGGCGTAGCGGGAACGGCGGGCGCGTTGCGCCCCGACCCGCTCGCGCAAGCGCTCCACGAACCCGTCTGCGGCACCGGTGCACCCCCTCTGGCCTGGTCTTTTCTGGGATTCATCGTAGGGTGAGCAGGCCTTTCCGGACACCGGCCGGGACGGGTTGCGGGAGGGGAGAAGGCATGGAGTACGAGGCTGCCCACATCGAGGTTCTGCAGGGGCGGGACGCCGTTCGCAAGCGGCCCGGAATGTATGTCGGCTCGATCGGCGAACGCGGGTTGCACCACATGGTGTTCGAGGTCGTGGCCCCGGCGGTGAACGCCGTACTGGCCGAGGGCGGCGGCCGGGTCGACGTCACGCTCACGCGGGACGGTGGCGTCCGGGTGGCGGACGACGGGCCGGGGGCGCCCTTCGAGGACGCCGGCGACCCCGGTCTCCAAACGCGACTGACGACCCTCTACACCGGCCCGCCAATCGACGACAGACGCACCGTGTACATGGGTGGCTTCTGCGTCGGCCCCTTCGTCGTCAACGCACTGTCGGCCCGGCTGACGGCCGAGGTGCGGCGCGACGGGGTCCGCCGGCTCCAGGAACACGCCCGCGGCGTCGCACTCGCCCCGCCCGCCGTCGTGGGTCCGGCGAGCGGGACCGGGACGACCGTCGCCTTCTGGCCCGACCCCGAGATCTTCGAGACGACCCGGTGCTCGTTCGCCGTCCTGGCGGAGAGGTTCCGTCAAGTAGCCTTCCTCAACCCGGGCCTGACGATGTCGCTGACCGACGAACACCCGACGCGAGGGGACCGCGAGGTGCGGTACCGGTTCCCCGAAGGGGTACGGGACTTCGTGGCCGCCCTCGACGCGGAGGCGGGGGCCCTCCTCGGGGCGGACGTCATCGGCTTCGCACAAGAGGACCCACGCATGGCGGGCACCGTGGAGGTGGCCCTCCGATGGGGCGACTCCGGCGAGGAGCGGCTGCTGAGCTTCGCCAACAGCCGGCCGACACCCGAAGGGGGCGCGCATGTGGACGGCCTCCGTGACGGGCTCGCGGCCGCGGCCGCCGCATTCGCGAGCGAGCGGGGGCTGCCGGCGCCGACGGACGCCGGCTCCGGCGCCCACCGGATCGGCGAGGGCCTCCGGGCGGTCGTGTCGGTGAAGCTGGACCGTCCCGAGTTCCTCGGCCCCGTTCACGGCCTGCTCGGCGGCGCCGACGTACGCGCCTGCGTCGCCGACGCCGTCCGGGAACACCTCGGCGCATGGTTCGCGGAGCACCCGGACCGGGGCGCGAGCATTGTCGGAGGCATGTTCCGAGACCCCGATCTCTCCGGTTCCTTCCGCAAACGGGGTGCCGATCCTTCCGCCGGATGTGGGAGCGGCGGCGTGTCCCCCATCACTGCGTGAGCCTCGAGAAAGCGGGCAACAGAGTCTTTACGCACGGAAAGCATCTGGCGCCTCACTGTGCGCACAGGGCATCTCACGCAAGACGAGTAAGGAACTGCAGTGGCTGACGTACTGACCGACGGGCAGCCCGAACCACCTCGGTCCGGGCCGGTCGAGATCACCGGACTCCCCACTCAGGTCCGCCAGGACCTGACCCGCAGGCTGAGGCGGAACAAGCGTCCCTTCCGCGATGAGGACGTGCAGGTCGTCGAGCCTCCACTGCTCCGGCGGGCGGTCGGCGCCTCGGCGCTCGGCAACTGCATGGAGTGGTTCGACTTCGGCGTCTACAGCTACCTCGCCGCCACCATCGGCAAGGTCTTCTTCCCCGGGGCGTCTCCTGCCGCGCAGGTGATCTCGTCCTTCGCCACCTTCGCGGCGGCGTTCGTCGTGCGTCCGCTCGGCGGACTGGTCTTCGGGCCCCTCGGGGACCGCCTCGGCCGGCAGAAGGTGCTCGCCACCACCATGATCATGATGGCGGTCGGCACGTTCGCCATCGGCCTCATTCCCAGTTACGCCACCATCGGCATCGCCGCGCCGATCCTGCTGCTGCTCTCCCGCATGGTGCAGGGCTTCTCCACCGGCGGCGAGTACGGAGGCGCCACGACCTTCGTCGCCGAGTACTCGCCCGACCGGCGTCGCGGCTTCCTCTCCAGCTGGCTCGACTTCGGCACCTTCGTCGGTTACGCCCTGGGCTCGGCCCTGGTCACCACGTTGAACCTCGCCCTCAGCGACGCACAGATGCTGTCGTGGGGCTGGCGGATCCCGTTCCTCATCGCGGGCCCGCTCGGCGTGATCGGCCTGTACATGCGTCTCAAGCTGGAGGAGTCGCCCGCCTTCCAGCAGCAGCTCGACGAGCACGAGCAGAGCCTTGCCAAGGAATCGGCGGGCACCGAGTTCAGGACCATCGTCAAGGACCACTGGCGGGCCCTGCTCATCTGCATGGGACTGGTGCTGCTCTACAACGTCACCAACTACATGGTCACGGGCTTCCTGCCGACCTACCAGACCGAGACCCTCGGTCGCTCCAGCAGCTCCGCGGACGTGCTCGTGCTGGTGGGCATGGTGTGGATCGTGCTGCTGATCACCTTCCTGGGCCGGCTCAGCGACCACGTGGGCCGACGCCCCCTCTACGGCTACGCGGCGGCGGGCATGATCGTGCTCGCCGTCCCCTCCTTCCTGCTCATCAAGATGGACGGGACCTGGCCGCCGATCTTCGGCGTGCTGATCCTGTCCACGCTGCTGGCGTGCTTCGCCGCGCCGAGCGCCGCGACCCTGCCCGCGCTGTTCCCGACAGCCGTGCGCTACGCCGCGATGGGCATCGGCTTCAACTTCGCGGTGGCCGCGTTCGGCGGTACCACCCCGCTGGTCACGGAGGCGCTGGTGAGCGTCACCGGAAACGACATGGTGCCCGCGTTCTACCTCATGGCGGCCGGCGTCATCGGGCTGGTCACGGTCCGCTTCCTGCCCGAGAGCGCCCAGGTCTCCCTGCACGGCTCCCAGCCGATGGTGGGATCGAAGAAGGAGCGACGCGAACTGATCGCCACCTCGCAGGAGTTGTACCGGGTCGGCCGGGAGACGTCCGGCCGCCGGTGACGCCCGCGGGCCCTGCCGGGACACGACCTGGAGCCGGTCGACGACCTGGACGACCTGGACGACCTGGTGGAGCGGAACACGTGCTCCCTCCGGTGTCCGGTGCGATGACGACCTCAGGGCGGCACGGTCCGTCGCCTCGATCCCAGCGGGGCGTCAGGGGTTTTCGTGCAGCCCCTTGGGCGCATCGGCCGGCCGCGGCGACTGCGGCTCGGTTGCCGCCGGCGCCGACGGCAGGGGCGGCAGGCCCGCAGCGAGGTCCGGGAGCAGCACCGGCTCCAGCCGCACCCGTTCCTGAACGGCCAGGTACCGTTCCAGCCCGGGCGGCCGGTACTGCGAGTCGCGGTCGCGGCGTTCCTTGGCGGGCACCGCCAGGAACTCGTTGCCGTCGAGAACGCCCTCGGCGTTCGCCGCCTCTCCGAGCGGCCGGTGCAGCGGTTTGGCCAGCCGGTACAGACCCGTGCGTGAGGAGTGCAGTTCGCCGAGGCTGTCCGGCCGCACCCGGAACTCTGTGCTGTCCTGGGGTCTCATCACTTCGGGCCCGGCCTCGCTGAGCACGTCGGGGTCGAACTCCAGCCCGTGTCTGCGGGCCTGATCGACCATCCACAGCAGGGTGATGTCGGACAGGCCGGTCTCCGAGTAGCCGCCGCCGGCGTCGCAGTGCACCCCGGCGAACCAGACCTGTTTCAGTTCCTGGCCCTGCCGGTCGGCCCCCGGCTGCTGGTGCCACAGGGTCGGCCGGAACGCCGAACGCTGCTCGTCGACGGCCAGCGCGTGGAAGGCGGCCCTGACCCAACTGCTCAACTCCGTGTTGTGGAAAGCCCATTGGTGGTTGAACCGGTTCACCGCCGGCTGGAGCCCGGCGGCGTCCGGGAGCGGGATGCCGAGGGCGCCGACCGTGTCCCACACCCCGATGAAGCGGATCTCCGTCTCGCGCGCGTAGGAGCGGCGGAACAGCGTGGCCGCCGCGCCGTTGGGATGCTCGATCCGGTCCCGGTACAGCGACCACGCCTCCGGGATCCGGTCGGCCTGGTCCCGGCGCAGTATCCCGCTGTTGCGCAGGAGCCCCGCCAGACTGCGTGCGGTGAACGCGCCCCGGCTGAAGCCGAAGAGGTAGAGCTCGTCGTCGGGCTCGTAGGTCTCGACGAGGAACCGGTACGCGTCGACGATGTTCCGGGACAGGCCCATGCCGAACGCGCCCCCGCGCAGCCGGTCCCACCGTTGGGTGCCGACGCCGCTGTGGTAGTAGACGCGTTGCTCCTTGCCGGAGGCGAACCCCGGCCGTACGGACAGAGCGACCTTGGCCACATTGGTTCTGCTCGGTTGGTCGGCGAAGTTCCAGGTGCCGTCGCAACAGACGACCAGGCGCTTGGCCATGACCACCTCCTGGCGAGAGCGCGGAGTGGTGTCCAGCACCACTTCCATGCTCGCACCGCTTCGCGGGCACCGCCAGACGTCGGCATGCGGCGAACGTCGATGATCCGGCCAGGCTGGTGAGTTGCGTCGAAGGCATGCCTTCGGGAGATGCGTCGGAACGACGGGCCCGCGACACACGTGCACGCCCCTGCACCGCACCGGTCGACCGGACTCGCTGGAAGGGGGAGGCGGCGGAAAGCCCTGGACGGATACGGTGGGGCGGTGACCGAGAATCTGCCCGCCGACGTGGCCGCGGCGCTGGAGGCCATGCTGGACACGGAGCGTCCCGTTCACGTAGCGCTTCGCCGGCAGCTCCCGCATCTCAGCGTCCTGTCCCGCTGCTCCTGCGGCTGCGGCACCGCGTTCTTCGAGGTGCGCACCGGCGAGGTGGAGCCCGCGCCCACCGGCCCCGGCACCGTGGTGGCAGCGGAAGCGCAGATCGTCACCGACGGGGGCGACTTTCCCGGCGAAGTCCTGGTCTTCACCCAGGGCGGCTATCTGTCGTGGCTGGAGGTGTGCTCGTGGAGCGACGACATCGAGGTGTCGTTGACCGCCGCCGGCACCTCCTTGCGGCCCTACTGACCTGCTGATGTCTGCGGGCCCCCGGCGCACGCCGGGGGCCCGCAGACATCAGTGAGTTCGAGGCCGGTCAGCAGGTCGAGTCGGTCTCGGGTGATCAGTCCGAGCCGCTGCGGCGCGCTGTCGACCGCCTAGGTCGTGGGCGTGCCGCCCATCGCGGTCAGCGCGGCTCCGTAGGCGGCCTTCTTGTTGCCGTTGCGGTCGAACAGCAGCGGGTTCTCCCCGGAGCGCCAGGAGTCGCTGTCCCGGATGCCCCAGACGGTGATGCCGGTACAGCGTGCGACGTTCATGCAGGCGCGCACCGTGTTCGTGTACGCGCCGGCCGGCGCTTGCGCGATGTCCAGTTCGGTGAGCTGCACGTCCACGCCGAGGGCGGCGAAGTTGGACAGCGTCGTCTGGAAATTGCCGGGAGGTCCGCCGGCGCCGAAGTGGGACTGGAAGCCGACGCAGTCGATGGGCACGCCGCGCGACTTGAAGTCGCGCACCATGCGGTAGACGCCCTGGGTCTTGGCGGAGTTCCAGTCCTCGATGCTGTAGTCGTTGTAGCAGAGCTTGGCCCCCGGGTCGGCCGAGCGGGCGGTGCGGAAGGCCTCCTCGATGAAGCCGTTGCCGAGCACGTCCTGGAACACCGAGCTGCGGTGCTGGCCGCTGCCGTTGTCGGCGAAGGCCTCGTTGACCACGTCCCAGGCGTAGATCTTGCCCCTGTAGTGGTTCGCCACGGTGGTGATGTGGTTGTTCATGACGCTGCGCAGGGTGTTCGCGTCCCTGATGGAGCTGACCCAGCTGGGCAGTTGGGAGTGCCACACCAGTGTGTGGCCCCGCATGCGCTGGCCGTGGGACGACGCGTGGCTGACGATCTGGTCGCCGGGACCGAAGTTGAACGAGCCGCGGGAGCGTTCGGTCGTGTCCCACTTCATCTCGTTCTCGGGGGTGATCGCGTTGAACTCGCGGTCCAGGATCCTGGTGTAGGTACCGTCGCCGAGCCGGCCGGCGGCGACCGCGGCCCCGAAGTAGCGTCCGGACTGGGCGGCCTGCGCGCCGAGTGTGGAGGCCCGGACGGCGTCGGGCGAGTCGGGTGCCGCGATCGCGGCCGCCGGTGTGACCAGACCGGCCACGGCCAGCAGCGGTAACACCGAGGCTCGGCGCAGGCCGAGCCGCTTCAGCGGGTTCATGGTTCTCCTCATACGGTTGGGTGCGGGTGGTCGGTGCGGTGGACGTGCCCTAGGAAAGGGCGGATTGGACAGGGTGGGGGTGGGTCGGTTCAGGGGACGGACAGTTCGAACCGCGTGGCGCGGACCGCTCCGCCGAGCGACCGGGTGGCGTGGTTGAAGAGGGCGAAGCGGTAACCCATGAAGAAGCGCCAGTCGTTGCCCATGGAGAAGGCGGGCCCGAGGCGGGCGAAGGCGGCGCCGTCGGTGCTGTAGGAGAAGACCGCGGGGCGGGCCGCGCCGGGGCGGATGTCGGCGTTGGCGCGCAGTCGGACGCGGTTGCCGGCCAGAGGTACGGCGGCGACCTCGACGCCGGTGCCGGTGGTGTTCCAACTGCCGTCCATGGTCAGCCCGTTGACCATCACCACCCGGGTCACGCCGCTGTCGCGCCTGACGCCGATCCAGGCGGAGGAGTCGCGCAGCAGCGCGAGCCCGGCCCGGTCGCCGTCGCGCATCGCGGAGACGTCGAAGTCGACCGTGGCGGTGGAGGTGGGCCCTTGGATGCGGTGGGTGAGCGTGTTGCGGGCCCAGTAGAGGTCGTCGGTGACGGTCGCGGTGCGCAGGGTCAGTCCGTCGCCCACCGACCACTTGGTGGGGTCCGGGTTGTGGTTCCACTCCCACCTCGGCTTGAGGGTCGTCCCGTCGAAGGTGTCGACGCCGGTCATGGGGGTGACCTGCCGGGGCGGCGCGGGCAGCGCCGGCTGGGGGTACGACGTGCCCCAGGCGCCGTTCACCAGTTGGACGGTGGGCCAGCCGTCCGAGGTCCAGGAGATGGGCGCGAGGACCGGCATCCGGCCGCCCGGGTAGGCGTCGACGAAGGCCAGGTAGTACCAGGCGCCGCTCTGCGTCTGCACCAGTCCGCCCTGGTGCGGGACGCCCCCGCCGGGGATCGGGCCGCGCAGGTCGAGCAGGACCTGGCGCAGGGTGTAGGGGCCGAACGGACCGCCCGAGGACTTCAGGACGTACTGGCCGTTCGCGGGGCGGGTCAGGAAGATGTAGTACTGCCCGTTGATCTTGTAGAACCGGGAGCCCTCGAGGGTGCCGACGCTCGACGGCGTGGTGAACACCTGCTGGGTACGGACCTGTCCGCGCCCGTCGGGCGAGAGCTGGGCCACGTTGATGGTGGTGTTGCCGTACGCCACGTACAGGGTGTCGTCGGTGTCGACGAGGAGGCCGGCGTCGTAGTACGGCGTGCTGATCGTCGTCAGCCGGCTCCAGGGCCCTTCGGCCGCGGTGGCCGTGTAGACGTACGTCCTGGCGAAGTCGATCTGGCCGAGCCAGTAGAAGGTCCTGTTGCTCGGCCGGTAGGCCAGGGACGACGCCCAGACGCCCCGGACGTAGCCACGGGCGCCGTTGAGGTCGTACTTGGCGCCGAAGTCGAGGGTGGGCACCGAGTGTCCGGCGATCTCCCAGTTGACCAGGTCGTACGAGCGCAGAACGGGGGCGCCGGGCGAGTAGTGCATCGTCGAGGCGGAGGCGTAGTAGACGGCGCCGACCCGGATGACGTCGATGTCCGCGAAGTCCTGCCAGATCACGGGGTTGGTGAAGGACGACGCGGCGGCGCGGGCCGGGTCGAGCGGAAGCAGGGCGCCGGCGGCGAGGCCGGTGGCGGTGGCCAGCACCCGGCGGCGACCCACGGGTTGATCAGGGCATGACATGGCCATGTATCGATCTCTCTGCGAAGGAGTGCTGGGGTGGGGGCCGGTCCTTCGGTGTTCGGTATCGCGAACATCAATCGATTTGCCGAGCAATCAGGATGATAGGAGGCTGATAGCTCCCGTCAATACGTCTCGCATGATTCGGCTTGGAGTCCGAAATGTTTCGATGCTCGGCGAGTCTCGATTGTCGCCGGATGGGGTGGGAATGTCCTGTGTGGCGTTCGCCGGGTGGCATCGAGGTGTCCAATACACCGCAAGGGGTTGACAGTCCGGGGACTCTCTCTAGCCTCCGTAGGGCCAGCGATCCGAAATCGTATCGAAATTTCGAACGGTTTTCTTGCTGACGTATGCATGGCATACGACGGTCCATGCGCCGGACATCCCCTGTCTGGCGCGATCAGGGGAGACGCATGACGACAAGGCCGAGGTTCCGCTTATGGGGCGCCGTGATCGCGGTGCTGCTCGTCCTCACCGCAGGAGGGACCGCCCTGGGCGGCGGCCCTGGCGCGGACGCCGTGCTCACGGCCTCCGACGCGCCGGCCGCGCCCGGCGACGCCGCGGCCCCGACCGCCGGATGCGGCAAGGCGCCCACCCTGACCAGCGGCACGTACACGATCCGGAGCAACGGCAAGAACCGCACCTTCATCCTGCGCGTCCCGGACGGCTACGACCGCAACCGCGCGTACCGGCTGGTCTTCGGGTTCCACTGGCTGGGCGGCACCGCCAACGACGTGGCGACGGGCCGGACGGTGGAGACGGGGACCTGGGCCTACTACGGCCTCCAACGCCTGGCGAACGGCAGCGCCGTCTTCATCGCCCCCCAGGGCCTCGACAACGGCTGGGGCAACGCCGGCGGCGAGGACGTCACCCTCGTCGACGACATCCTCAAGCGGGTCGAGTCGGACCTCTGTGTCGACACGACACAGCGGTTCGCCGTGGGCTTCAGCTACGGCGCCGCCATGTCGTACGCGCTCGCCTGTTCCCGGGCGACGGTCTTCCGGGCGGTGGCCGTGCAGAGCGGCGGGCAGCTCAGCGGCTGCAGCGGCGGCACCCAGCCCATCGCCTACCTCGGCGTGCACGGTGTCAGGGACGGCGTCCTCGGCATCGCCGGCGGACGCGCCCTGCGTGACCGGTTCGTCAGGAACAACGGCTGCGCCGCCCAGAACCCGGCCGAGCCGGCGCAGGGCAGCCTGACACATCGGATCACCGCCTACTCCGGATGCTCGGCCGGGCATCCGGTCGTCTGGGCGGCGTTCGACGAAGGGCACATCGCCGCCCCGCAGGACGGGGCCCCCGGAGACAGCGGCTCGCGGACCTGGCTGCCGGCCGAGGTGTGGAAGTTCTTCACGCAGTTCCAGACCTCCACCCCGCCGCCGGACCACGCGGACTGCCGGGTCAGCGGCGCCGTCAGCGCGTGGAACTCCGGCCTGACCGCGAACATCACCGTCACCAACACGGGCGCCACCGCGATCGACGGCTGGTCGCTGGTGTTCACCCTGCCCGGCGGGCAGACCATCACCTCCGGCTGGAACGCCGCATACGCGCCCGCATCCGGCCGGGTGACGGCCCGGAACCTGTCCCACGACGCGATCATCGCGCCCGGCGCGTCCGTGACCATCGGCTACCAGGCCACCCACACCGGCGACAGCGCCGCGCCGGACGCGTACACCCTCAACGGCACGACCTGCGCCGTCGCGGGAGTCCGGTAAGGGCGACCACGGGCGTCGGCACCGAGGGTGACGGCCTCACGCGCCGGGCGGCACGCAACCCGTCCGGCGCGGACCGGCGCGCCGCCCCGGGCGCATCGCCGCCTCCGCGGCACCGTGAGGCGACGGCGCGCTGATCAATGGGCCGCGCCGGGCACTGCGCGTCCCTCGGCCCCCCTCACGGCGCGGGCGGCCAGGGCTTCCAGCATGAGGTCGACGGCCTCCTCGAAGGAGCTGTTCCCCATGGTGGGCAGCGCCTGGCGAACCGTGGACAGCGCAGGATACGAGGCCGGGTCCAGCTGCTGGTAGACCTGGTGCCACGCCCGGCGGTCGGCCTCGCGCTGCCGGGCCGGGAGCGCCTGGAACGCGGCGTCCATGGCGGCATGGCCGAGCACGGTGTCGATGAACGTCAGATACAGGCGCGCCGCCTCGACGGGCTCGAAGCCCGCGGACAGCAGCAGGCTCACACCCGTGTCCACGGCGCGGATCTCGTTCTGGCGCCGTGTCACCCGGTACGAGGCGAAGGCCGCCGCGCGCGGGTGTGCGAGGTACCCGGCGCGCACCCGCACCGCCATCTCGCGCAGGTCGGCCACCCAGTCGCCCCGCGGCGCGAACCCCGCCATGGCGTCGCCGATGATGCGGTCGGCGATGGCGAGCACTAGGTCGTCGGTGCCGCGGAAGTAGCGGTAGAGGGCGCTGGGGTCGCAGCCCAGGGCGGTGCCGAGCCGCCGCACGCTGAGCGCCTCCGGGCCGTGCTCGCCGATCAGCCGGAGCGCGGTCTCCACGATCAGGTCCTCCGACAGCAGGAGCCCCGAGCGGGTGGGGCGGCGGCGTCTGCGCTCCCGCGGGACACGAGTGGTCATTCCGGGGCTCCTGTCATTGCGGGCGGTGTGGCGGCGCTCCAGCAGTGAAGGGGCCCCCGCGGCCTTATGTCAACAGGATTGACGCAATGCGGCGGCCACGTGTTCCATCGCATTCCGCGCGGCTCTTCCCTCTTCCTCCCCTCTCCGCGAGGAGCCTTCCATGTCATCCACTCCCTTGCGCCGATCTCTGGGCGTCGTCGACGGCGTCGCGATCGCGGCCTCCAGCACGGCCGCCACCACCAGCATCGCCATCGGCATGGGCACGATCGCCACCATCGTGGGGCTGCAGGCGCCCGCGCTGCTGCTGCTCGCGTTCCTGCCCGTGCTCGGCATCGCCACCGCCTACGCCCGCCTCAACCGCTCGGAACCCAACTGCGGCAACGGCTACACCTGGGTCGGCAAGGCCCTCGGGCCCTGGCCCGGCTTCCTGACCGGGTGGGTCACCGTCGTCGGATCGGTCATCTTCTGCGCCTACACCAGCGCCGTCATGGGCTCGGTCGTCCTGATCTTCGCCAACAGAGCCGGCCTGCACACCGTGGCGGGCATCGCCCTCGATCCGTCGTCCACCGGTGTCACCACGGGCGTCGGACTCGTCCTGCTCGTCGGCCTCACCGCCCTCGCCGTCACCGGCACGCGTGCGACGACCCGATTCCAGTCCGTGCTGCTGGTCTTCGAGTACACCGTGCTGCTGGGGTTCTGCGGCTGGGCCCTGATCACCGGCGAACAGTCCTTCTCCCTCTCCTGGTTCAACCCGTTCGCGATCGCCGACGGCACGGCCTTCGCCCAGGGCCTGGTCCTCGCGGTGTTCTTCTTCTGGGGCTGGGACGCGGCGTTCAGCGTCAACGAGGAGACCAGGAGGCCGGGCGACGCGGCCCGCGGCGGCCTGATCGCCCTGTTCGCGATGCTGGGGCTGTTCCTCTTCGGCTCGGTCGCCTTCCAGCGGGAGATGAGCCTGACCGAACTCATCAAGAACGGCCCGCAGGCCCTGCCCTACCTCGGTGAGAAGCTCGCCGCCGAGCCCTGGGCCACCCTGCCCGTGATCGCCCTGATGTTCTCCGCCGCCGCCTCGGTCCAGTCCACGCTGATCCCGACGGCCCGCGGGCTGCTCGCGATGGGCCGGGACCGCACCATGGGGCCGGTGTGGACCCGTGTGCACCGCCGGTACGGCACCCCCGCGGCGGGAACGGTCGTCGTCCTGTCCATCGCCGTCGTGATCGCCCTGCTGGCCGTCGCCATCCCGCGGCTGAGCGACATGCTGCTGGCCGCCGTCAACTCCATCGGCCTGCTCGTCGCCCTCTACTACGGCCTCACCGCGATCGCGTGCGCCGTCCGCTTCTGGCCCGACCGCCGCGAAGGGATCCGCACGGCCCTGCTCGCCGTGGCCGTCCCGGCGGTGTCCGGCTCGGTCCTGCTGGGCCTCGGCGCCTATCTCGGCTACTCCTACCTGACCAAGAGCGACCACTTCGCCCTCAGTCCCGACAACGGTTGGTTCATGTTCTCCCTCCCCGCCGTCATCGTGCTGGCCGGCCTGGGCATGGCCGCGGTCGCCAAGTACGTCCGCCGCTCCCCGTACTTCACCACGGGCCACGGCACCGACGCCGAGGCCATCGCCCTGCCCATGGACCGCGCCGCCGTCTGAGCCCGCCCGCACCCGTCCGCATCCCCCTCCCAGGAGTTCACCCCCATGCCGCAGTCCCGGGCCACGGGCCCCGCCGACGTCGTCTTCACCGGCGGCTCTGTCCACACCGTCGACCCGGCCCGCAGCCGTGCCACCGCCGTGGCCGTCCACGGCGGGCGCATCACGGCCGTCGGCCACGACGAGGTGCACGCCCTGATCGGGCGGGGCACCGAGGTCGTCGACCTGGCCGGGAAGCTGCTGATCCCCGGCTTCCAGGACGCCCATGTGCATCCGCAGGGCGCGGGCCTGGAACTCGGCCTGTGCCACCTCGCCGACACCGTCGACCCCGCCGAGTACCTGCGGCGGATCAAGGCGTACGCGGACGGCAACCCGGACGCCGAGTGGATCACCGGCGGCGGCTGGTCCCTGGAGGCGTTCCCCGGCGGCGCCCCCACCGCCGCCGCCCTCGACGCGGTCGTCCCCGACCGGCCCGTCTTCCTGCCCAACCGCGACCACCACGGCGCCTGGGTCAACACCCTCGCGCTGGAACGGGCCGGCATCGACGCACGCACCGCCGACCCTGTCGACGGCCGCATCGAACGCGACGCCGGAGGCAGTCCGACGGGCATGCTCCAGGAGGGCGCCGTCCACCTCGTGGGCCGGCTGGTGCCCGCCCCCACCCCCGAGGAGCAACTGGCCGCCCTGCTGCGCGCCCAGGCCGTGCTGCACTCCCACGGCGTCACCGCCTGGCAGGACGCCATCGTCGGCGCCTACGCCAACATGACCGACCCCGCGCCCTCGTACCGCACGGCCCAGGACCGAGGACTGCTCACCGCCCGCGTGGTCGGCGCGCTTTGGTGGGACCGTGGACGCGGCGGCGAGCAGATCTCCGAACTCCTCGCACGGCGCGAAGAGTTGAGCGGGGGCCTGTTCCGCGCCGGCACGGTGAAGATCATGCAGGACGGCATCGCCGAGAACCACACCGCCGCCATGCTCGACCCTTATCTCACCGGCTGCGGCTGCGCCTCGGACGGCAGTGGCATCAGCTTCGTCGAACCCGGCGAGCTGAAGAAGTACGTCACCGAACTCGACGCCCTCGGCTTCCAGGTCCACTTCCACGCCCTCGGCGACCGTGCCGTACGCGAGGCGCTCGACGCCGTCGAGGCCGCCCGCTCCGCCAACGGTCGCCACGACACCCGCCACCACCTGGCGCACCTCCAGGTCGTCCACCCCGACGACGTACCACGCTTCCGGGCCCTCGGCGCCACCGCCAACCTGCAGATGCTGTGGGCCGCCCACGAGCCGCAGATGGACGAACTCACCCTGCCCTTCCTCGGCCCCGAACGCGGCGCCCGGCAGTACCCCTTCGGTGATCTGCTGCGGGCCGGGGCGACGCTCGCTGCGGGCAGCGACTGGCCCGTCAGCAGCCCCGACCCGCTCCAGGCCATCCATGTCGCCGTCAACCGGCGCTCCCCGGACGCCCCCGACGGCACCCCGGCCTTCCTGCCCGGACAGCGCCTCGACCTCGGCGCCGCCCTCGCCGCCTACACGGCGGGCAGCGCGTATGTGAACGGTCTCGACGCCGACACCGGCAGCGTCACCGTGGGCAAGGCCGCCGACCTGGTCGTCCTCGACCGCGACCCGTTCACGGGACCGGCCGAGGAGATCGCGACCACCCGGGTGCTGGAGACCTTCGTGGAAGGAGCGCGCGTCCACGCGGCCCCCGACGCCTGACGGCGCCCGATGACCCCGGCCCGGTCACGCATGCCCGCCGCGTCGAGCGGGGTGGCCACCGTCGGCACGGCGGGCCCGCTGAAGCGGTCGGCTGGGACCTGATGTGTGTTCAAAGGGGACGACGTCAACTCCGGGGGAGGGCCGCGGGCCGAGGTCGGCGACCGGAGCGCGTCGGCAGGGGCGCGCCGGTGGCGAGGGCGTGGAATTGTTGGGGGGTCGTGCGGGTTGTACGCGCTGTAGCGACAAAGGCCGAGAGGCCGAGGATGTGCGCGACAGCGCAGGGTGGCCCGGGCCACCGGCACAGGGTGGCCGCGGCCACGGAAGGGAAGGAGCCGACATGGCAGCGCAGACGCAGAGGGCCGTGCTCGCGGGGGGATGCTTCTGGGGGATGCAGGACCTGATCCGCCGGCTCCCGGGCGTCACGGCGACCCGGGTCGGATACACCGGGGGCGACGTGCCGAACGCGACGTACCGTAACCACGGCACGCACGCCGAGGCGATCGAGATCCACTTCGACCCCCGGCAGACGGACTACCGCGCGATCCTGGAGTTCTTCTTCCAGATCCACGACCCGAGCACCCGCAACCGCCAGGGCAACGACATCGGCCTCAGCTACCGCTCCGCGATCTACTACGTGGACGACGAGCAGAAGCGGGTCGCCGAGGACACCATCGCGGACGTGGACGCGTCCGGACTGTGGCCGGGCAAGGTCGTCACCGAGGTCGAGCCGGTCGGCCCCTTCTGGGAGGCCGAGCCCGAGCACCAGGACTACCTGGAGCGCTACCCCGACGGCTACACCTGCCACTTCCCGCGCCCGGGATGGCGGCTGCCGGTTCGCTCGGAGGGCTGAGCCGCCTCGCCGCCGGTGCGGGACGTGATCTCCGCGAGCCCGTGACCGGCGGCCTCGGCCGGCGGCGCTCCATCCGTCGCCGGACGAGCCCGGCCGCTCAGCATTCGCCGACTCCCGGGAACCGGGCGGCCGGGTCGTCGATGGAGATGTGGGACACGTGTCCGCCGAGGGCCGGGACGTACGCCCGGGCATCCCTGACATGACCCGCGGTGCTCACGGTGGCGCCCCGGGCCCGACACGTCACACCTCGAAGCCCTGGGCGCGCAGGATCTCGTCGATGCGGGTGCGGTGGGCCTTCTCCCAGTCGTCGAGGGTTTCGTCGGCCTCCTCGGCCAGTCCGGCCCGGGCGGCGGTCAGCGCGTCCTCGGCGCGGGCGGCGGGGACGACAACCACGCCCTCCTCGTCGGCGACGACCATGTCACCGGCGTTCACGGTGACTCCGGCGCACCGCACCGGCGCGTTGAGCGGCTCCACCGCCTTCTTGCTCCCGGGAACGGGGATCACCCCTCGGGCGAACACGGGGAACCTCAGCTCCCGGACCTCGGCCAGGTCGCGGATGACCCCGTCGGCGACGAAGGCCGCGACGCCCCGCCGCTGAGCGACCGCGCACACGTTGCCGCCGGCCAGCGCGTAGTCCAGGTCGCCCGACTCCACGACGATGACCGCGCCCGGTTCCGCGCGGTGGATGGCAGCGTGCAGCATGAGATTGTCGCCGGGAGGGCACCTCACGGTGAATGCCGCCCCGGCCACGCGCGGCACCGGCGACCACAGTGGGCGCATGCCGATGTCCATGACCTGCCCGCGACCCACGACGTCGGCGAGAGTGGTGACGGGGATCTCCGCGAACGCGGCGGCGGCCGTGCGAGGGGCGTCCGTCATGTCCTGTCTCCTTCGAGGGCGGTGGCGATGGCGGGGCTGAGCCGGCGAGGCGGATCGCTCCGCCGTCGACGACGTGGTCGGCACCCATGATGCTGCCAGTCACGGCGGACCGAAGGAAAGCGATCAAGAAGCCGACCTGGCGTCGTCCGGCGACGCGTCGCAGGGCCGGGGCCAGGGGGCAGATCGGCCAAACGCCGTGTGGCGGGGCGACGTTGCCGTCGGAGGGACCTGGACCGGCGCTCCGACGGCAACGTGCCTCGCTAAGGCCGGTCGTAAGGGCGGGTCATGATCTCCATGTTGTGACCGGCCGGGTCGGCGAAGTAGGCGCCGCGACCGCCGAACAGACGGTTGATCCGCCCCGGTTCGGTCTGACGGGGGTCCGCGTAATAGGTGACCCCCACCGCTTCCAGGCGGGCGATCACTAGGTCGAACTGCTCGTCGGGCACGAGGAAGGCGTAGTGCTGCGTCTGGATCGGCTCGTCGCGCTTCTCGTAGTAGTCGAGCGTCACGCCGTTGCCGAGGTCGACGGGCAGGAACGGCCCGAACGGGGCGCCGACGTCGAGGCCCAGGATCACGGCGATGAACTCGGCGGACAGCCGCTGGTCGCGGGCGTACACAGCGGTGTGGTTCAACTGGACTGCCACAGGTGGGCGTTCGGGCTCGTACGGATACTGAGGGGCATGGGGCATCAGTGGTGTGTCTCCGGGTCTTGGATCCGCAGGGGTGAGGCGCCGTGGACGGCGCCGGGAGCAAGGACACGGAGTCGGGGGCGGGCCTCTTGCCCGCCTCGCGCTCACGCCGAGGCCGGGAACCTCACTCGTGCGTGGCACATGGCCGACCCGGCAGTCACCCCACCGACCTTAGTGACCGTCACAGGCCGGGGCAACGCCGTTCCCGTCCGGCGCGGGCAGTGTGCTGCGCGTTCCGCCGTTCGTCGGCCAGGACGACTCCGGCGCGCCGAACCGCCACCCGTGGGACGGCGACGCCTCGCGAAAACGGGTTGCCTGCCGGCGAGACCCGTGGATGCAATGTCCGGCATGAGCACTCGGGTGAACACGCGGTCGTCGCGACCGGAAGGGGAGCGGGCTGACGGGCCGGCCGTCCTGATCGGCGCTCTCGCGCCGCTGACGCGGCCCGGCTGGGTCGAGGCGGGCCGGCATCTGCTCGCCGGACTCGAGCTGGGCGTTCGCGAGGTCAACGACGCCGGCGGGGTCGCCGGAAGGCCGCTGGAACTGGTGGTCCGTGACACCGCGGCCGACCCGGAGCGGGCCGCGGCCGCCGTGGACGAGTTGGCCCGCATGGGCGTGGCAGCCCTGGCGGGGGAGTACCACAGCGTCGTCGCCCGTGCCGCGGCCGCCCGTGCCGACGCGCTCGGCCTGCCGTTCCTCTGCTCGTCCGGGGTGCTCGACGCGCTGACCGATCAGCCGACGCGATGGGTCGCGCGCCTCGCTCCGGCGCAGTCCCGCGGCTGGCGGATCTTCGCGGACTTCCTTCTCGGCGCGGGTCACCGCCGCATCGCCGTGGCGACCCAGCCGAGTGTCTACTGGGCGTCCGGGGTCCGCATCCTGCGGGACCGCCTCACTCCTCGCGGCGGCGCCGTCGTGGAACTCGACGTGGGTGCGCTCGCGCCAACGGCCGTGTGCGACCGGCTCGTCGACCAGCGCGCGACCGCCCTCCTCCTGCTCGTCGGCCACCCGGACCCGGCCGTGCCGATCGTCAGGTCCGTCCGCCGGGACCGGCGCCTCGCCGACATCTTGATCGGCGCCCCGGCCGGACAGCCGGAGTTCTCCGGGTGGGCCACGTCGCTGGGCGACGACGGCTCGGCCGTCCCCTTCCTGCGCTACCTCCCCGAGCGCCCGAGCCCACTCGGAGCACGGGTCGGGACGGCCCTGAGCGAGCGGCTGGGCGAAGCGCCGTCCTTCGTCGCCTACGAGGGCTACGACACGATCGCCGTCCTCGCCGACGTGCTGCGTTCGCATGGCGTCGACCGGGCGCGCACCGCGGATTCCTGGCCGCGCGTCGCGGTGGAAGGCACCCGCGGGCAGATCCGGTTCTCCCGCACGAACGGCATCAGCGTGTGGCAATGGGCCTGGCCCCCGATCCAGGTCGTCGACCGCGATCCGGCACACCCCGATCGATTCCGGATCCTCCACTCGGGCTGAGGCGACCCGGGGCCCGGTCCCTCCTCACGGGCTGAGGCGACACCGAGTCCGGACCGGCGTCCGGACCGGCGTCCGGTCCGTGACACGGGGCGAGTGGGCACGGCGCACGGCTGCCCGCTCAGGCCTCCTGCAGCACGGCGACCGGGAGTTCGCCCGAACCGCGGACGATCAGCCGGGTGGGGACCGTGATGGTGCGGGCCCGGGAGCGGTCGCCGTCGAGACGGGTCAGCGCGGTGGTCGCCGCCGTTCTGCCGAGTTCTTCCGGGTCCTGGGCGACGACGGTCAGCGCGGGTTCGAGGGCCTCGGCGAGCGACAGGTCGTCGAAGGCGACCACGGCGACGTCCTTGCGTCCGCTGCGGGCCAGTTCGGCCACTATGCCCAGCGCCATGATGTTGTTCCCGGCGAAGAGGGCCGTCGGAGGATCGGCCAGAGCGAGGAGCCGGGCCGTCGCGGCCTCGGCGCCCTGCTGGTCGTGGGCGTTGGTGACCAGCGTCCTGTCGTGGGGGAGGCCGGCTTCCTGCAGTGCCGAGCGATAGCCGGCCAGACGTTCCCGACGGGTGTACAGCTTCAGCGGCAGGTCGCCGACGAAGCCGACGCGCCGGTGCCCGTGGGCGACGAGGTGCGCGACGCCGTCGTGGGCTCCGGCCCGGTTGGAGCTGACGATGCTGTCCGTGGCGAGTCCGACTCCTGGCCGGTCGAGGAAGATGACGGGCAGGCCCGCCGTACGGTGGGACTTGAGGTGGGAGTGGTCGGCGCCGACGGACGGCACCACGATGAGGATGCTGACACGACGGGCCAGGAACTTGTCCGTCAGCGCGCGTTCACGGTCGGGCTCGTCCGCGGAGGAGCCCATGAGCAGCGTCAGTCCCCGTTCGCGGACGGTGTCCTCGATGGAACGCGCTACGGCTCCGAAGAAGGGGTTGGCGAGGTCGGGGATGACCAGGCCGATGGTGGTGTCGGGGCCGCCGACGCGGATGTTGCGGGCCATGAGGTTCGGCTGGAAGCCGAGCTTGGCCACGGCGGCCAGTACCTGTTCCCTGGTCTGAGCGGAGGCGGGTCCGTCCTCGTTGAGGACTCGGGAGACCGTCTTGGCGCTGACGCCCACTTCTCGGGCGACGTCGGCCAGGGTGGGGCGGCGGTTCGCTGCCATGGAGGAAACCGTCTCCTGAGGGCTCTCGTTCCCGGCCGCGGCCTCGGCCGGAAACTGTGAGAGCGGGGTCGAGCTGTCAGGTGGCCTGGACTCCGGCGGCCTTGGCGGCCTCGGAATCCGCTACGACAGTATCTCCGGCCGCGTCGACCGTGAGAGCGCCGGTCATGATGGCGACGACCTCGGCCATGGAGTAGTCGGACGGCTTGATCACGGCGGCGCGCCGGCCCAGCCGGTGCACATGGATCCGGTCGGCGATCTCGAAGACATGCGGCATGTTGTGGCTGATGAGCACCACGGGCATGCCCTTGTCGCGGACCCGGCGGATGAGGTCCAGGACCTGACCGGACTCCTTGACGCCGAGGGCGGCGGTGGGTTCGTCCATCACGACGACGGATCGCGCCCAGGCGACGGAACGGGCGACCGCGACGGCCTGCCGCTGTCCGCCGGAGAGCGTCTCCACCGACTGCGTCAGCGAGCGCAGACCGATCTTCAGGTCCGCCATGTGCTCCGCCGCCTCCTGGCGCATGCGCTTCTTGTCGAGCATGCGGAAGACACTGCCGAGGACTCCCGGCCGACGCAGTTCGCGGCCGAGGAACATGTTCGAGGCGATGTCCATGGAGGCGGCCACGGCCAGGTCCTGATAGACCGTCTCGATCCCGTGCGCCCGTGCGCTCTGCGGGCCCGAGAAGGTGATGGGCTCACCGTTGAGGCGTATCTCGCCCTCGTCGGGGGCCACCGCGCCGGTGAGGGCCTTGATGAGGCTGGTCTTGCCGGCGCCGTTGTCGCCGATGACGGCGAGGACCTCACCGGGCATCAGGTCGAAGTCGGCCCCGTCGATGGCGGTGACGTGTCCGTACCGCTTGACCAGACCGCGGGCCTGCAGCACGGGCGTGGGGGAGGAGGGGGCGCTCATCGGGCCTTCTTCCGGGAGATCTGGTCGACGGTCACCGCGAGGATCACCAGGATGCCGGTGATCAGGGTCTGGTAGATGGAGGCGACGCCCATCAGCTGCAGGCCGTTGCGGAACACGCCCACGATGAGGACGCCGATGAAGGTGCCCAGGACCGAGCCCCGGCCGCCGAAGAGGCTGGTGCCGCCGAGCACCACGGCGGTGATGCTGTCGAGGTTGTCGGTCTGCCCGGCCTGCGGGTCGCCGACCCCGGTGCGGGAGATGAGCAGCAGGGCGGCGATGCCGTACAGGAGGCCGGCCACCGTGTAGATGCCGATGGTGAGGCGGGAGGTGCGGATGCCGTTCAGCCGGGCGGCCTCGGCGCTGTTGCCCAGGGCGTAGACGTGCCGGCCCCAGCCGGTGCTGCTCAACGCGTAGGCGAGGAGGAGGAAGAGGCCGATGGTGACCAGGGAGCCGTAGGTGATGTCCGTGTGCCCCATCGGGAAGGTCTCCCCGAGCGCGGTCAGCGGGCCGGGCAGGCTGGTGACCGTCTGCTCCGCGGAGTAGATGTGGGTCAGTGCGAAGGCCACGTTGAGCATGCCGAGGGTCACGATGAACGGCGGCAGCGGGATCTTCTGCACGAGGAACCCGTTGAGCAGCCCGAAGCCGCCGCAGACGGCCAGACCGAGCGCGATCGCCACGAGCGGCGGGACCGAGCCCTCGGCCGCCGTCTTGGCGATCACGATGCTGCCGAAGGCCATCACCGCCCCGCACGACAGGTCGATCCCCGCCGTGAGGATGATCAGGGTCTGCCCGATGGCGAGGGTGCCCACGACCATGACCTGCTGCACGATCAGTGAGAAGTTCCCGCCGGTCAGGAACTGGTCGGTCGAGAAGGAGAAGAAGGCGCAGGCCAGGAGGAGAGCGGCCAGGGGCCCGGTGGTCGGCGCCGTGAGCAGTCTGCGGACCGTGGTCGGCGCTTTGAGCTCCGAGTACGGCGTGGTCGTGGCTGTCATGCGAAGTCCTTGTCGGAAGACAGATGTCCTTGGCGGAGGACGAGGGCCGAAACCCTTGCCGCCGGGACAAGGGGGGCGGTCGTCCCTGGTCCGGGAGGTGGGGCGACCGCCCCGCCGAGGGGAGTGACGGTGTAGTGCGGGCCGGGGAGGGCTCAGCCCCAGCAGTTCTCCAGGCCGAAGGCGGTGTCCTTCGACGTGACCCCGGCCTGCGCCTTGTCGGTGATCAGCGTGACGCCGGTGTCGGTGTAACCGGACGCCTTCTTGCCGTCCTTGGCGTACGTCACGACGGCCTTGACGCCCTGGGCGGCCATCTTCAGCGGGTACTGCTGCGACGTCGCGGCGATCTTGCCGTCCTTGACGGCCTGGGTGCCGGTGCAGCCGCCGTCCACGGAGACGATCAGCACGTCCTTCTCGCGGCCCTTGGCCTTCAGCGCGGTGAACGCGCCCAGAGCGGCCGGCTCGTTGATGGTGTAGACGACGTTGATGTCGGGCGACTTCTGCAGACAGTTCTCCATCGCGGTCTGACCCTTGGTCTGGTCGCCGCCGGTGTCCTGGGCGCACACGACGTCCTTCTCGGTGGCGCCGAAGCCCTTGAGGAAGCCGTCGTGCCGCTGGACGCCGACGGAGACGCCGGGAGCCAGGTCGAGGGCGGCTATCTTCGCCGTCTTGCCCTTCATGGCGGCCTTGGCGTACTCGCCGATCAGCTGGCCGGCCTTGAGGTTGTCGGTGGCGAAGAGGGCGTCGACCGCACTCTGCGGCTCCGTCGGGGTGTCCAGCGCGATGACCAGGACGCCCTTGGCGCGGGCCTTCTGGATCGCCGGCACGATCGCCTTGGAGTCGCTCGGGGTGATCAGGATGCCCTTGACGCCGGCGGCGACCATGTTCTCGATGGCCGTGACCTGCCCGGCGTTGTCCCCGTCGAACTTGCCCGCAGCGGTGGACAGTTCGGCGCCGTTCTCCTTGGCGGCCTTCTCCGCGCCCTCCTTCATCTTCACGAAGAACGGGTTGGTGTCGGTCTTGGTGATCAGACCGACCTTCACGCTGCCCGAGCCGGAACCGGAGGAGCCCGAGCCGGAGCCGGAACCGCAGGCCGTCAGGGTGAGGGCCGCGACGCCCGTGACCGCAGCTGCTCTGAGGAGGGAGGAGGACAGGCGAGTGGTGCGAGACATGATCGACTCCTGTGGGATAGCGGGCGGCACCGGGGTTGGGAGGAGAGCGTGCCGCCCGGGGGGTGTCATCGTTGACTTATGTCATCGTTGACACTGCCTGGCGAGGATGATGGACTCCGGATCCCGGCAACGTCAATGCCTTCCACTCGTCACAAATCGGCAACGTCCGTAGCCGCCGCCTCCGCGCAGCCGGTCAGGGCTGTGTCACCGCACCGCCCCTCGCCCGGTCTTTCCGAGCCCTTTCGAGAGAGAGCAGCCCATGAACCCGCGTCAGATCACCGTGGTGGGAGAGTGCGTCGCGGACGCCTTCACCGAAGCGGCGCCCGCCGCGAACGAGCTCGCCCTGCGGGTGCTTCCCGGCGGCGGACCTGCGAACACGGCTGTGGCCCTGGCCCGCCTCGGTACGCCGGCCCGCTTCCTGGCGCGTCTGTCCGGCGACGTCTTCGGGCGCCTGTTCCGGGCACACCTCGAGGCGTCCGGCGTCGACCTGTCGTACGCAGTCGACGCCGCCGAGCCCAGCACGCTCGCCGTGGCCGAGCTGGACCCGGCCGGACAGGCCGCGTTCTCCTTCCACGCGCAGAACACGGCCGACTGGCAGTGGACGCCGGCGGAACTGGCGCGGGTGGACCTGTCCGGCACGGCCTGTGTGCACACCGGCTCGCTGGCGTTGATCCGCGAGCCCGGCGGGGCGGTGGTGGAGGACTTCCTGGCGGCAGCGGCTCCGCAGGCCACCGTCAGCATCGACCCCAACGTCCGGCCGCTGCTGGTGCGCCCCGAGGCCTACCGCGCCCGGATGGCCCGCTGGTGCGCCCTGGCCGACATCCTGCGCCTGAGCGCCGACGACCTGGAACTCCTGCTGCCCGGCGTGGCGCCCGAGCAGGCATGCGACCTCTGGCATGCGGCGGGGGTGCGGCTCGTCGTGATCACCCTCGGCTCCGACGGCGCCCTGGCCTCGCTCGACGGCGAACGGCTCCGGGTGCCCGCGGTGGCCGCACGGGTCGTCGACACGGTCGGCGCGGGAGACTCCTTCACGGCGGGACTGCTGCACCATCTCGGCGCTCAGGGCCTCCTCGGTGGCCGGCTGGACGGCCTGAGCCTGGACGAGGTCGCCGAAGCCTGCCGGTTCGGCGCCCGGGTCGCGGCCCTGACCTGCTCGGTCGCCGGTCCCAACCCGCCGTGGCGGGATCAGCTGGAACAGCTCACGCCCGCCGGCGGCGTCTGACCGGGTCCGCGCGGACCCCGCCGGTGAATGCGCCCGCCCGCACCGTTGACTCCTGCGCGGCATTGCGTCCATGATCGGGCCACCCGATGTCATCGATGACACAAGTCAACGATGACATCACCGGTCCCGACGAGCGGCGTTCCCGGCGTCCGGTCCGCGCCCACCGCCGGCCGGCCCTCCACGATCAAGGACACGACCATGAAGAAGACCCTGCTCGCCGAGTTCACCGCCCGAGAGGGAGCACAGGACGAGGTCGCCCGCCTCATCGGCGAGTACGCCCTGAAGGTGCGCGAGGAAGAGGGAAACCTCGTCTTCGACGTCTACACCAAAGAAGCCGCCCCCCGCGCCTTCTGGATCTTCGAGGTGTACCGGGACGAGGACGCCTTCAAGGCGCACCTGAACGCCCCGTACGGCGGCCCCTTCAACGCCGAGCTCGTCCCGCTGATCGAAGAGGACGCCTCCGTGCTGACGTTCCTGAACCCGCTCACCACGAACTCCTGACGAGCCGTTGACGCGGACCATGCATGACCTGTGCCGTGCACCGTAGGAGCCGGGCGGAGCCGGGACCGGGGAGACGCTCCTCGCGGTCTGCGGGATCCCGGCTCCTGCCGCGATATCCCGTTGTGGGGCCGGGGGCGCGGCCGTAAGGTCCCGGCATGTCTCTACGTGTTCTGATGCGTCAAGCCCTTCCTGAAGCGATGCGCACCCGTGACAAGGCCGCGGTGAGCGCGCTGCGCGCGACGCTCGGCGCACTGGACAACGCGGAGGCCGTGCCCGTGGACCAAGCCCGCCTGCGCGGTGTGGCCCTCGAACAGTCACCGGTCGGCGTGGGGGCCACCGAGGCGGTTCGACGCGAGCTGAGCGAAGGCGACGTGGCGGACATCGTGCGCGCCGAGGCGACCGAACGGCTCGAAGCCGCAGCGCAGTTGACCGCCCCGGCTTACGCCGACCGAGCCGCACGGCTACGCGCCGAGGCCGCGGTACTGCTGCGCTTCCTGGACCCTGCCTGAGTCTGCCTGAACCCGGTCCCACCCTTGCAAAGGACCTGTTGCAAAGAAAACGTTGCAACAGGTCCTGCTGGACGTCCTGCGCTTCGGCGGCCCGGCCACCGCCTCCCGACTGGCCGCCGCGCCCCGGACGAGCGCCGCCGTGTCTTGAGGGGTCGTGCGGGACGGTCAGACGTCGGGGACGTGCAGCTCGTCCCAACTGGTCTTTCCGGGGGTGCCGTTGGCGTTGTCACCGGTGAAGCCGAGCTTTGCCTGCCAGGCGGCGTAGGACTTCACGTCGCCGGGGCCCCATACGTCGGGGGCGGCGTTCGACTGGTACCGGTTGCAGCCTTCGGCGACGAGCCGATGGTGCATGGCGGCGATGATCGGTGACTTCCGTCCGGTGTGGAAGAACGACGCACCGGGGAACGGCTCGGTGACCGGCCCGGGGATGTGGTGTGCGTCCTTGAAGTGGTCGTACGCATCCTGGGCCGCCGCGAGGACCTTGTCGTAGATCTTGTCCATGTACGGGCCGGCGCAGGCGGTCGAGGACCAGTGGTGGTGGTAGAAGAGGTTGCTCTTGCTGGGGCGTACGCCGATCACCTTGGCGAAGTGCCAGCCGGCGAGACGTGCGGCGCTCTTCCAGGTCGTCTCGGCGATCGTCCAGCCGGGTGCGAGCGTCGCGTCCGCCATTTCGATGCTGATCGTGCTCCGGTTGCCGGCCGTGTCGCCGACGGCCCAGGCGAACTCGTTCACCTTGACGTACTGGGCGACGGCGCCGGTGGCGTCCACGTCGAAGTGGGCCGAGGCCGGACGTTTCCTCCAGACGTCGAGCACACCCTGGTGCGAAAGCCGGCCGCCGTTGTGGTGCAGCGTGACCGACGTCTTCCGGTAGGGCCTGTGGGTGACGTGGCCCGTCGCGCTGAGCTCGTCGATGAGGTTGGAGACGGTGCGGTCGTAAGCGATGGTGGCGGTCACTTGGGGACCTCCGATCCGTTCTCGACGCCGTCCGTGGCGAAGGCGACGAAGTCGCTGTCCGGAAGGGCGTCAAGGTCGTCGGTGCCGGGCCCGTCGCCGGTGTCGGTCTTCTCGAGGGCCGCCTTCACGTCCTCGTCGTCGAAGTTCTGCTCGGGCATGGGATGACACCTCCCCTTCGGTTTCCTTGCTCTGTGTAGGACGGTCAGACGTCGGGGACGTGTAGCTTGTCCCAACTGGTCTTTCCGGGGGTGCCGTTGGCGTTGTCACCGGTGAAGCCGAGCTTTGCCTGCCAGGCGGCGTAGGACTTCACGTCGCCGGGGCCCCATACGTCGGGGGCGGCGTTCGACTGGTACCGGTTGCAGCCTTCGGCGACGAGCCGATGGTGCATGGCGGCGATGATCGGTGACTTCCGTCCGGTGTGGAAGAACGACGCACCGGGGAACGGCTCGGAGCCGGTGGCGCCGGCGGGCCCGCCGGTCATGAAGTGCTTGTAGGCCCCGTTCACGAACGTGGACCATTGGTTCCAGTTGTGTGCGTCCTTGATGGCCTTCGCCGTCTTGGCGTTGTAGAGCGGGTCCTTGAGCTTTCCCTCGACCCTGAGCTTGTCCGGTGGGGAGAACTGCCCTGGATGCCTGAGGGAGCGTATCTGGAAGAGGCCGATGGACGGTCCCCACTTGTGGTCGACCAGGCCCTGGTCTCCGATGATGCCCGGGTCGCCTTTGGACTCCGCCATGGCGACGGCCGCCGCGACTTTGATGTCATTGCCGGTGAACCCTGCCTGGGTGGCGAGGGCGCGCAGCTCGGTCAGGCTCATTCTCATTTTCTGACACCCCTTTACTTCCGGTGCCCCCACTGGTACTTCCGGTGCCCCAATGGCTGGTCGATTCAGCAGCCATGGCCGCATGGCGCATGCACGGCGTCGGACCGAGCACCGCGGATCGGCCGGAACATTCGACCGGGAGGAGATGTCGCCGAGACGTGATAACCGTGGTTCCGGGTACGGGGCGATATCCCGATAATCCCGATACGGGTTTCCCCTGATGGACACGAACACACAGGAGATCATGGACCCTCCCGGCCGCGCTGCCATGGAATGCGAGGCGGTTCCGGGGGCGTGAAATGTCACTTACGGACAGCATATGACCATGTCAGAGATGGTGCAAACAGAAGCGCCGTGATCACGATCAAGAGCCCGATGTCGCACCACCGCGACGGCGCCATCGTATTTCGGCCGCGTCATTGCCGTGAGCATGCGATCGGTCCGGCTCGGTAGCATGCGACGCATGGCCATCAAACTTGAGAACGTCGGCATCGCTGTTCGCGACCTCGAGGCGGCGATCTCTTTTTTCACCGACCTCGGCCTCACGGTCATCGGCCGCGACACGGTCAGCGGCGAGTGGACCGACATCGCCGTCGGCCTTGACGGGAATCACGCCAACATCGCGATGCTCCAGACGCCGGACGGCCACGGTCGCCTCGAGCTCTTCGAGTACATCCATCCCGAGGCCATCGAGTCGACGCCCACGCAGCCCCATGAGATCGGCATGCATCGCGTCGCCTTCTCGGTCGACGACATCGACAAGGCCCTTGAGGCAGCCGCGAGGCACGGATGCCGTCCGCTGCGCGGTGTGGCGACCTATGAGGACGTCTACAAGCTCACGTACCTCCGTGGCCCCAGCGGCATCCTCGTGATGCTCGCCGAGGAGCTCAAGAAGAACTGACGCCTGATCGGGTCGTGGTCTGCCCTCGGCCGAATCGCCGCCCTGGCAAAATGACGGCATGGAACGTGTGCTTGGAATCGGCGGATATTTCCTGCGGGCGGCCGACCCCGCGGCCCTGAGCGCCTGGTATCGCGACTGCCTCGGTCTGGAGGCCGACGACAACGGCCTGTGGAGTCAGGGAGCCGGACCGACGGTGTTCGCGACGTTCGAGTCCGAGACCGACTACTTCGGATCCCGCGCCCAGCGGACCATGCTCAACTTCCGAGTCCGCGATCTCGACGCGATGCTCGCGCAATTGCGCGCCAAAGGCGCGGCCGTGGAAAAGGAAACGCAGGAAATGGCCGGTGTCGGCCGGTTCGGCTGGGTCACCGACCCCGAAGGGAACCGTGTGGAGCTGTGGCAACCCGTCTGACCGTGCCGTCCGGGGGACGGTCGCCGGGGACGGCCGATCACCCGCCGACCGGGTGACGGCGGGGAGACGGCGGGGGCGGTCGGTGAGCCGGAATCGGGTGGCACACCCTCGCCGGCGACCGGACGGAACCCTTCGAGGTCGCAGCTGCTTTCGAGGCGTGCGGGAGGGGGCGGACGGTCGGGACATGCCCCGAGTGGGCGCTCCGGCGTCGCTCAGGCGGCGGATCATGACCGTTGCTCTCTGGTGGGGGCCGCTCTCGCCGTGTAGCGTCATCGTCAGCTGTCGTGGTTCGCAGTACCTGCCCGCGCCGTTGCGTGGGCGTTTTGCTGTGCAGTGCCGGACCAGGGCGATCACCTCCGGGGCCGCGCGGTGCGGTTCCCGACAACGACTGGGAGGCACCAGCATGGCCAGCGGAACTGTGAAGTGGTTCAACGCCGAAAAGGGCTTCGGCTTCATCGCCCAGGACGGCGGCGGACCGGACGTCTTCGCCCACTACTCCAACATCAACGCCTCCGGCTTCCGTGAGCTCCAGGAAGGCCAGGCCGTCACCTTCGACATCACGCAGGGCCAGAAGGGCCCGCAGGCGGAGAACATCACGCCTGCCTGATCTCGAACCTCGTCAGGCCCCGGAGCACTTGCCGCTCCGGGGCCTGACGCGTGCGCGGCCCGTGACTCCGTTCGGCGCACGCGGGACACGCCGTCGATACGATCACGGACATGACTGCAGACCCGCGACTCGCGCAAGCCGAACTCCTCTATGAGCGTGCCGTGTTCGGCGGTGACAGCAGTGCGCCGGCCTCCGCCGATCAGAGTCTCGACGCGGTCGAGGCGGACCTCGCGCTGGCCCGCGGCCGAGTGGTCCACGCCCGCTTCCTGGAGGAGCGGGCCGCGGACCCGCGCGAACTCCAACTCTTCGAGCGTGCCGCGGAGTTGTACGCGCGACTCGGTGACATACGCGGCGAGGGCGAGGCGGTCTTCTGGATCGGCGCCTTCCATCAGGTGGTCCGCAGCGACGCCGAAGCCGCCGTCCCGGCCTTCGAGCGCGCCCTCGACCTCGCCACCCGGGCCGGAGACCGCCTGACGACGTCCTACGCGCTGCGGCACATCGGCTTCGCCGAGCACATGGCCGGCCGGCTCGATCGGGCGCGAGGTCACCTCGAGGAGTCCACCCGGCTCCGCCGGGAGTTGGGCTTCCTGCCGGGGGTGGCGGCGAACCTGATCGGGCTGGCCTACCTCGCCGCCCAGCAGGAGCGGCGGGACGAGGCGGCGGCGCTGCTCGAAGAAGCGACCGAGCTCGCCCGGACCACCGACTCGTACGGAGTGCTGCGCTGGGCGACGGAGGCCCGCAAGGAGATCGGCTTGCCGTGAGGCGCACGCAACCCACGTCGTCACCGGGCGGTCCGCGATGCGGGCTGCGCACGTCCATGCCGGACCGCTGACCGGCAAGCCGTACCAGGGCGATGAGCTGCTCCACCCGCTCTAGCGTTCACCCTCAAGCCATTGCAACGATGCATGACGGGAACGTTGCGTTATCCGCCTGGCCATTGCAACGAAATCCACGTCACTGCCTGCGAGTTCGGCGATTCCTGGCAATAAATGAGTTGTTGAACATGTGAACGCAACGTAGCGTTTCGCTCATCGGAAACTGTGGGGCGGTCAGAGGGGCGGGCGGGGTCATGAAGGCAGTGCGGAGTCGGCAACGCGTCGTGCCCGGCAGCGTCGTGGCGTTCGCCCGCTTCGTGCTGTGCGGCGGGGGAGTGGGGGTGGCCTCGAGCTTCGCCGTGGCCGCTCTCGCCTCCTGGGTTCCCTGGGCTCTGGCGAACGCTCTGGTCACCGTTGTCTCGACCCTCGTCGCCACCGACCTCCACGCACGCTTCACCTTCGGCGCAGGCGGACGGGCGACCTGGCGTCAGCACACTCAGTCGGCGGGATCCGCGGCGGCGGCGTATGCGATGACCTGCGTGGCGATGATCGCCCTGCGGGCGTCGGTCGAGTCCCCGGGCGCGGTGTGCGAACAGGCCGTGTACCTGTCCGCCTCCGCGCTCGCCGGCGTCGCACGCTTCGCGGTCCTGCGTCTGGTCGTCTTCGCGCGCGATCGCTCCCGGTGGGTGGCCGCCGTCCCCGCCACCCTGCCCGTGCCGACGAACCGCACCGTGGCACCGGCCGATCCGAAGGCGCTGTGCCACGCCGCCTGACCGACCCGCCGGGCGCCCAGCGGTGCGGTGATGCCGGCGTGCGCCGTCGAATATCGCGTGCGTCGTCGTCCACGGACGTAGCAGACTTCCCGGCATGGTCGACATGCGCACGTTCCGGGACGAGGTCGCCGGCTGGGCCGCCGGTGGGCCCGGTGGACCGGCAGGGGAGCTGGCCGCGCTGTTGCGGGTGCGTACGGCGGTCCTGGTGGAAGGGCTGAGCGACCTCGCCGCCGTCGAGGCGCTGGCCGCGGGACGGGGCCGGGACCTGGCGGCCGAGGGGGTGTGCGTGATGCCGATGGGCGGGGCCATGAGCGTCGGCCGCTATGCGGGGCTCCTGGGGCCGGCCGGTCTCGGCCTCCGTCTGATCGGTCTGTGCGACGCGCGCGAGAAGCCTTTCTTCGACCGGGGCCTCGACCCGTCCTGGACGCCGCGGCCGCACGTCCACGTGTGCACGGCGGACCTGGAGGACGAACTCATCCGAGCCCTGGGCGCTGCCCGGGTCGAGCAGCTCGTCGAGGCCGAGGACGAGCTGCGCGCCTGGCGGACCTTCGTGCGCCAGCCCGCCCAGCACGGTCGGCCGAGGGAACAGCAGTTGCGGCGTTTCATGAGCACGAAGAAGGGGCGCAAGATCCGTTACGGACGGGTCCTGGCCGAAGCCCTCGCCCCGGGCCGGGTGCCCGCCCCGCTGGACGACCTCTTCGCCGGCCTGTGACTCCTCACCCGCCGCCCGGTGACCGTTCCTTGCCGACGCCTTGTCCGTGGCTTGGCGTGCGGGACAGGACATGCGGGGCAGGCGGGAAGGCATGACAGTGAACGATTCCGGCCGAGGCGCCGCCGTCCTGTACGACCCTCTGCGCAACAAGGGGACCGCGTTCAGCGCGACGGAGCGGGCCGAGTTCGGCCTCGACGGGCTGCTGCCGCCCGCCATGGAGACTCTCGACGACCAGGCCGATCGCGCGTACGCGGCGTTTCTCGGCTACGACAAGCCACTGAACCGGCACATCTACCTGCGCCAGCTCCAGGACACCAACGAGGTGTTGTTCCATCGGCTGGTCACGCGCCACCTGGAGGAGATGCTGCCGGTCGTCTACACCCCGACGGTCGGCGAGGCGTGCCGGCGCTTCAGCGAGATCTACCGCCGCCCCCGCGGGCTCTTCCTGTCGTACGAGGACCGCCACCGCTTCCGTGACCTCCTGCGCAACCGCCCGCACGACGACGTGGCCGTCATCGTCGTCACCGACGGCCAGCGCATCCTCGGTCTGGGCGACCAGGGGGTGGGCGGAATGGGCATCCCGATCGGCAAGCTCAGCCTGTACACGGCGATCGGCGGCATCCATCCCGCCCGTACGCTGCCGATCCTGCTGGACGCCGGGACGGACAACGAGGAGCTGCTGAACAACCCGCACTACCTGGGTCGCCGCGAGCGCCGCGTGACCGGCGCCCAGTACGACGAGCTGGTGGAGGCCCTGGTGGCGGCCGTGGAGGCCGAACTGCCGGGGACGCTGCTGCAGTGGGAGGACTTCGCGACGGCGCACGCCCGGCGCATCCTCGGCCGCTACCAGGACCGGCTGCTGACCTTCAACGACGACATCCAGGGCACCGCCGCCGTCGCCCTCGGCGCGCTCACCACGGCGACACGGGTGGCGGGGACCCGGCTCGCCGACCAGCGGATCGTCATCCTGGGCGCGGGCTCCGCCGCCGTCGGTGTGGCCGACATGATCCGCATCGCCATGGTCGACGACGGCGTTCCCGAGGAGGAGGCCGCCTCCCGCTTCTGGTTCGTGGACGTCGACGGGCTGCTGACCGGCGCCCGGGACGGGCTGACCGACGAGCAGCGGGTCTACGCCCGCGACGACGAACAGGAGTCGTACGGTCTGGCCGAGGTGGTGGACCGGACCGAACCGACCGTGCTGATCGGGCTGTCCACCGCGCACGGCGCCTTCACGGAGGAGATCGTGCGGCGGATGGCGGCCTCCTGCGACCGTCCGGTGATCTTCCCGCTGTCCAACCCGACCTCCCACTCCGAGGCCGACCCCGCCGACCTGGTGCGCTGGACGGACGGCAGGGCGCTGATCGCCACCGGCTCGCCGTTCCCGCCGGTGACGGTCGACGGCCGTGAGACGCCGGTCGCACAGGCGAACAACGTGTACGTGTTCCCGGCCATCGGCCTGGCGGTCACGGCGTCCCGGGCCACCCGGGTGACGGACCGGATGATGGTGGCCGCCGCCCGCGCGGTCGGTGACTGCGCCGCCCGGTCCGCCCCGGACGGCGGCGGCGCCCCCGCACCGCTGCTGCCGCCGCTGGGAGAGATGCGGGACGCCGCCCGGGAGATCGCACTGGCCGCCGCGATGGCGGCGGTGGAGGACGGCGTCGCCCCGAAGGCCACGCAGGAGCAGCTGCGCGCGGCAGTGGAAGCGGCCCAGTGGAGCCCCCGGTACGCCCGGTGACGGCAGCCCCGGATTCACTCGTCCGAGTTGTCCTTTCCGCGGTTTTCCCGGCATCTGCATGCCGAGGTCATATGCGGAGCAGCATCCGCGCATGGAGAATGCTGCATTCGACGGAACACCGTCGGCAGAGGGGATCGGATCCGGTCCCGAGGTCGTCTTCACAGCGGACTTCGCGTCCACCCGTCAATGGGTGGCGGGGCGGTCGTGGGCGTATCCCAACGGCGGACCCGTCAACCCCGGCGACAACAAACTGGACCACCTGACGGCGGACCCCGCCTACAGCCGCTCGGGCACCTTCCGCGCCACCCTGCGCAAGGACGGCCGGTGGGACACGGGGCTGCTCACCACGGAAGGGAGCGAGGAGGACTTCACCGTCCGTACGGGAGACGTGCTCGAGGCGCGGGTGAGACTGCCCCACGAGGCCGGAGCCTGGCCGGCCATCTGGACCTGGAGGGACGGCGGTCAGGAGATCGACGTCTTCGAGTACCACCCCGACAACCCCGACCTGCTGGAGCTGACCAACCACGTCCGCGGCGGGAACTCCTACTACCGCGACCCCGCCGTCCGTCCGGGCGGATGGGTCGATCTGCGCGTCCAGTTCGGCTCAAGGTCCGTGGTCTGGTGGGTGAACGGAAGCCGGGTGTTCGCCGACCGGCAGGGGGTCGGACGTTCCTGGCACGCCTACCTCATTGTCAACCTGTCGGTCTCCGCGGGCCGTTACCATCCACCGCCGGCGCCCCACGTCAAGGAGATGTCGTACGAGGTCCAGAGCCTCGTCGTGAGACGGCCGACCAGGCTCGCCGAGACGGAGGCCGACGAGCCCGAGGCGCTGACCGACGCCGACGGGCTCTGAGGGGCTCGCAGGACGGGGTCCGTGCGGGGGCGGGGCGGGGCGGGGAGTCAGGCAGGCCGGGATGGGGATGTGCCCCGTCTCGAACGCGGGGCGCACCGGATCGTGGTCCGGTGACGGCGAAACCAGTGCCCGTCCGACTGCTGCATCCGCAGGGCAAGCAGGGCCAGGACGCAGGTCGGTGAGGGATCTCGTCGCGTGATCCGGCTGCCGCTCGCGCTCCGCCCTGCCGCGTCCGGCCGTACCTTCGTAGTGTTGCCTCAGCCGGTCGGACGCGGACGACCCTCGGGCCGCCGCACCGCTCCGGCCGGAGAACGCCCGTCCCCACTGGAGGTACGTCATGCCCGGCACCGACGAAGCCGCGAAGGCCATCACCGCCGCGGTCGTCGACAGCTTCCGCGACACCCCGGACCCCCGGTTGCGTGACCTGCTCCAAGGGCTCGTGCGTCACCTGCACGACTACGTCCGTGAGGTGCGTCCCACCATGCAGGAGTGGGAGCACGCCGTGGACTACCTGACCGCCGTCGGGCAGACGTGCGACGCCACCCGCCAGGAGTTCATCCTGCTCTCCGACGTGCTGGGCGTCTCCATGCTGGTCGAGACGGTCAACGAGCAGGGCGGCGGCACCGAGAGCACGGTCCTGGGCCCGTTCCACGTCGTGGAGTCCCCGCAGCGCGCAGCCGGCGACAGCGTCGATCTCATGGGCACCGGAACGCCGTGCGTCGTGTCGCTCCGCGTCACGTCGGCGGACGGCGGCCCGCTGGCCGCGGCGAGCGTCGACGTGTGGCAGTGCACCGAGGACGGCTTCTACGACGTGCAGCAGCCCGACGTCCAGCCCCGGGGCAACGGACGCGGCCTCTTCCGGACCGACGACGAGGGCCGCCTGTGGTTCCGGACCGTCGTGCCCAGCCACTACCCCATTCCGACCGACGGTCCGGTGGGACGGCTGCTCGCCGCGACCGGGCGGCACCCGTACCGCCCCGCCCACATCCACTTCGTCGTCGAGGCCGACGGCCACCGACCGCTCACGACGCACCTCTTCGTCGCCGGCAGCCCCTACCAGGACTCGGACGCCGTCTTCGCCGTCAAGGAGAGCCTCGTCGTGGACTTCGCGCAGGTCGACGACGTGGAGAAGGCCCGCGCCTACCGGGTCACCGCCCCTTTCCGCATGGCCGAGTTCGACATCGTCGTCGAGCCCGAGCAGACCGGGCCCCGGACGCACGAGGACGCCCGATGAACACCCCGTCGGCCTTCAGTTACCAGGCGCTGCCGATGCGTGTGGTGATGGGGGTCCGCGCGCTCGACCGGCTCGCCGAAGAGATCGACCGCGCCGGCCTGGAGAAGGTCATGGTGCTGTGCTCGCCCGGGCAGCGGAAGCTGGCCGAGTCCGTCGCCGCCCTCGCCGGCGCCCGAGTGGCGGCCGTCCACCCCCACGCCCGCGTGCACGTGCCCGCCGAGTCCGCGGCCGAGGCCCGCAGACGCGCGGAAGAGGTGAACGCGGACGGCTGTCTCGCCGTCGGCGGCGGCTCGGCCATCGGCCTCGGGAAGATCGTGGCCCTGCGGCACGGACTGCCGATCATCGCGGTGCCGACGACATACGCCGGGTCCGAGATGACGCCGGTCTGGGGTCTGACGGAGAACGGCGTCAAGCGCACGGGCCGGGATCCGCGCGTCCTGCCGGTGTCGGTGCTGTACGACCCCGCGCTCACCGTGAGCCTGCCCGCGGCCGTCTCCGCGACCAGCGGCATGAACGCGATCGCGCACGCGGCCGAGGCACTGTACGCGCCGGACGCCTCGCCGATCGTCGACCTGATGGCCGAGGAAGGCGTACGGGCGCTGGCCGGCGCGCTCCCGGACGTCGTCGCGGACGGCGCCGACCTCGACGCCCGGTCCCGTGCCCAGTACGGCGCCTGGCTGTGCGGCGCCTGCCTCGGGGCCACCACCATGTCGCTGCACCACAAGCTCTGCCACGTCCTCGGGGGCGCCCTCGACCTCCCGCACGCCCCCACCCACACCGTGGTCCTCCCGCACGCCCTCGCCTACAACCAGCGCGCGGCGCCCGAGGCGGCGGCCGCGCTCGGCCGCGCCCTCGGCGCATCCGGCGACCCGGCCGCCCGTCTGTGGGAGCTCGCCGGCCGCCTCGGCGCCCCGCGCTCCCTGCGGGAACTGGGCATGGCGGAGGGCGACATCGACCGGATCGTGGAGGTCGCCCTGGCCGACCCCTACGCCAACCCTCGCGCGGTGACCGCGGAAGGCCTCGGCCGGCTCCTGCACGCCGCATGGTCCGGACGGCCTCCGGCCTGCTGAGAGCTCGCCCGGCCGCCCTGGCCGGGCGGTGTCGCGCACTCGTACGCTGACCCGCATGTCCGCGCCCGAGTCCGAGGAACCGCCGCCCAGGGATCGCGTCCCCCGTGTCGTCCACATCGCCGACCCGGTGCCCATGACGCTGCTGCCCACCCGCACCTGGACGCCCGCGCAGTGGGCCCGCATCCAACAGGGCCACATAGCGCGGGACATGAGTGATAAATGGGACATCATGGTCGGCGGGCGGGTGGCCTTCGTGCGCAGGATCTCGACGGGGCAGATCTTCTACGAGGCGACGTTCGAGCCCGTCGACGGCGGGTGGTGGATCGGCTCGGCGGTGACCGGGGCCGATCACCGGCGCAGCGTCAGCCCGCGAGCCGCGTACGCGATCGACGAGGAGAACGGTGTGATGCTGGAGTGGATGATCAGCGGCATCCTGCTGGACGAACCCGATGAGGACCTGGTGCTTCGGTTGTGCGCCGTCCTCGACCAGCCGCACCGCACCGACGAGAGGCTGCCCCGGCTGATCCTGCACACGACGCTCGGCCTGCGCACGGTCGCCGGAGTGCAGCCCGCTCCCTGACTGTCGGCGCCGACTGCGAGAATCGCTCCATGACTGCGAAGCTGCCCCTGCACAGCACCCGTTGGCGTGACCTCGACGGTGTGACGGTCGACGAGGTGACGGCGCTGCTGGCGGAGATGGCCTCCGCGGTCGCCACGGGGAGCGGCGATGCCTGGCGCAAGAGCTGGGCGAACCTGGCCGAAGGCCTGCTGGACGACGGAACCGTCTACGACGGAGCCTATGCGGCCCTGCCCCATCTCATCGAGGCGGCGGCGGAGTTGCCCCCGGACCGGTCCGTGGATTTCTGGATCGACCTGGGATTCATCGTGACCGCGGAGGACAGACATCCCGTCCCCGCGGATCTCGAGGCGGGGTTCGGCGCCGCCCTCCGGCTCGCCGAGCGGGCGGCCGTACGCAGTCTTCTCGCCGGCGTTCCCGCGGAAGTCGCCGCCCTTCTCGCGCTGAGCTGTCTCGCCTTCGCCGGTCACCACACCGCCGCGGCCCTGTGGCCTCTCGCGCCCCAGGAACCCGGGCTGCAGCTGATGTGCCGCGAGTGCGACGCCGACACCGAGATCCTGAAGTTCTTCGTGGACCTGACGAGCCCGCCCTTCGCGGTTCCGGAGCTGCCTGATCCCGCTCGGAGCGTTCGGGGAGCGGGGCCCTGGGGCGCGGTCGCCAAGGCATTGGAGCAGGAGCCGCCGGAGGAGACGCTCGGGGCGGGATGGGAGCCCTACCTCCGGGTGGCACGCGATGTCGCGGCCGCGGGGGTGCCCCACGCGGCGCAGGGGTGGGCCGTCCTGTGCCTGGCCGCCGGCCTGGTCGCGGTCGCGGGCACTCCGCGGCCGGCCGCAAGCAAGCGGGCGCGCCAACTGATGTTGCTCACCGGGAACTTCCGCTGCTGGAACTGCGAGCAGACCTGGACGATCGCCGACGGCCTGGCGGAGAACCCGGCGGGTGCACAGCCCAGGAGCCGTCACACACCGGCGTGGACGGCCGAGGAGGGGCCGGGGGCGGAACCGAAGCCGGCCCCGGCCGGCCGGCCTGGCGAAGCGGTGACCCGGCTCCGCCAGGACGGAAACGCCCTGCTCGCGGCCGACGGAACGCTGTGGGGTCCCATAACGGTGTTCGCGGACTCCGGGCCCGATCCGATCGGGAGCGTGGAGTCGTTGACGGTCGTGTCCCGTCCCGGTCGTCCGGCTTTCGTGGCCGGCGGTGGGGACAAGGGAGTGGTGTTCCTGTGGAACCCGGTCGACGGCCGGCTCGTCCACGCCCCGCTGGCAGGACATCCCGACCGCGTCACCTCGCTGACGGCCCTGCCCCGGCCCGAGGGCGTGGTCGTTCTGGCGAGCGGAGGCGACTGCGGGACGATCGCCCTGTGGGATCCGGCCGACGCACGACTGCTCACCGCGCAGCCGGAGTTCGGCCGGCCGGGTCGCGAACCGGCCGGCCACCGGCCCGACGCGGTGACCGGGATGTGCGCCGCGACCCTCCCCGACGGCCGGACCCTGCTGGTCACCGCCACCCGTCGAGGCGCGGTCAGGTCACGGGATCCCGGCACCGCTGAGCCGGTCGGGCGCCTCAACCCCTATGGTCGTCCGATCCGATCGCTCGCCGCCGTCCCGGTCGCGGCCGGCCGTACGGTGATCGCGGCCTCGGACGGCCAAGGCGGTGTCGAGGTCTGGGACCCGGCCGTCGACGACCCGTGGGACAGCGGCATCGCCGTACAGCTGAGCCGAGGTGCCCTCGAAGACGCCGGCCACCGGGTAGCAGCCGTGGCGGCGGTGCCCGGACCCGCCCGGACCCTGCTGGCCACCGGGGACGACCGCGGCGGCGTCATGCTGTGGGACCCCGCGACCGGTCTCCCGGTCGGTGACGGCCTTCCCGCGGCGACAGGCACCGCCGGCCTTCCGGTCATGACCGCCGTCGCTCTGCACGGCGGGCGCACCGTCCTGGTCGTCGGCAGCAGAGCAGGGAGCCGCCTGCGGGTATGGGAACCGGAGACCGGCACGCTGCGGCACATCGCCCTCGACGTGGCGCTCACCTGTCTGGCCGCCGTGGGCCCCTGCCTGATCGTCGGCCACGACCGCGGCGTCCTCGGCCTCCCGCTCACCCGACGGTGAACCCGCCCGGACCGGAAGGCGCGCTCACCTGCCCCGCCCCGCCCACCCGTTCTCACACGTCACGGCGCCGCACGACGAACACGGCGACCGCCACCATGATCAGCGGCCAGAGCGCGTACACGGTCCAGGAGCCGGGGACCGTGGCGGTGTAGGCCAGGGATCCCGAACCCGGGTCCCAGGGCTGCACCAGGCGATTCCAGGCGGCCGCCACCAGTGCGTGTCTGACGTCCGCCGACCATCGGTCGCTCTCCGAGAACATGGTGGGCAGCATCAGCAGGACGAAGACGCTGGTGACCATGGTCCCGGCGGCGTGCCGCAGCAGAACGCCCACGCCCAGACCGACCAGGGCGCAGACCGGAGCCAGCAGCGCGGACGCCGTCAGCGCCCGGAACACCCCGGGATGGGTGATCGGAACGCCGCCGCCACGCCCGTCCAGGACGGCCTGGGAGACGAAGAAGGAACTGACGGAGAGGGCCGTGCCGACCACGGTCCACAGCGCCGCGGTGACGGCCGCCTTGGCCAGCACGACCGAGCCGCGGGCCGGAACGGCCACGGTGGTGGTCCGGATCAGACCGCTGCCGTACTCGCTCACGACGGTGAGCGCGCCCATGCTTCCGGCGACGAGCATCAGCGTCCAGTAGCCGGCCGCGGGGTAGGCGTCGAAGGGCCGGAAACCGGCGGGGCCGGAGCCCGCGCCGTCGTCCGCCAGCGTGGAGACGGCGGCGGACCCCACGACGAACAGGGCGGTGAGTGCGATCGTCCAGGGGGTGGAGCGCAGCGACCGTGCCTTGATCCACTCGGCGGCGAGCAGGTCGCGGAAGCGTGCGGGCGGCGCGGCGAGGGCGGTCATCGGGGCTGTCCTGTCGTGTATTCGACGCTGTCTGCGGTGAGCTGCATGAAGGCTTCCTCCAACGAGGCCGCACGAGGCGTGAGTTCCTCGAGCCGGACATGGTTGTCGAAGGCGATCGCTCCTATCCGGTCCGCCGGAAGTCCGGTCACGGTGAGCTTCTCCGAGCCCGCCGGACCGTCCGTCCGGACCGAGGCGCCTGCCGCCGTCAGCAGGGCCGCCAGATCCGCGGCCAGGGGTGTGCCGACCACGACGCTGCGACGGGTGCCCCGGGCCGCGAAGTCCGCGAGCGGCTCGGCGGCGACGAGGCGGCCCCGGCCGATGACGACCAAGTCGTCGGCGGTGTTCTCCATCTCCGACATCAGGTGACTGGAGAGGAACACCGTGCGTCCCTCGGCGGCCAGGCGCCGGAAGAGCCGGCGTGCCCAGAGCACGCCCTCGGGGTCCATGCCGTTGACCGGCTCGTCGAACATGAGCACGGGCGGGTCGCCGAGGAGCGCGGCGGCGATGCCCAGCCGCTGCTTCATGCCGAGGGAGAACCCGCCGACGCGGCGGCCGGCCGCCGCGGACAGCCCCACCTCCCGCAGCACCTCGCCCACCCGGCGCCGCGAGATGTTGTTGCCCCGGGCCAGCGCGTGCAGATGGGCCTCGGCGCTGCGTCCACCGTGGATCTGCCCCGCGTCGAGAAGGGCGCCGACATGCCGCAGCCCGCGCGCGTGATGCCGGAAGGGCACGCCGCTGACGGTGGCGGCGCCCGCGGTGGGCTCGTCCAGTCCCAGGATCATCCGCAAAGTGGTGGACTTGCCCGCTCCGTTGGGTCCGAGGAACCCGGTGACCCGGCCCGGTCGCACGGTGAAGGAGAGTAGGTCGACGGCCGTCCTGCCGCCGTACCGCTTGGTGAGTTCGCTGACTTCGATCACGGTGTCCACACTGCCGGGAGGACCCGCGTCCGGGCATGAGGCCCTGGGCGGCAACCATGCGGCCGGAGATCGTCCCGTGGGCGTACGTCCCCGGGCTGATGCCGAGCCGGTGACGGCCCGTTAGTCTCGCGGCGTGAACCCCGAGACCACGATCACCTCATCCTCTGCGCACGCCGCCCACCTCGGTGTGGTCGCCGGGAGGGAGGGCAGCCGATGACGAGAACCGATGCCTCGGCGTGGGCGGGAGGCGCCTGCTACGTCCTGATGATCGGCCTGCTGGTGGGGGTCGCTCCGCGTGCGTCCGGCACCGTCCACGGCGTCGGTGCGCTGCTGGCGGTGAGCCTGCTCGCCGCCGTGGTGCGCCGCAGTCCGCGCCTGGCTCTGGGGCTGGCGCTCCTCGGGACCGTGGCCGTGGTGGTGGGCCCTCCCGGCTCCGAGCAGCCGAACGGGACGGCGTCCTACCAGGGGCAGTTCCTGTCGTGTCTGGCGGTCGACCTCGTACTGGGTTTCCTCGTCGCCACCTGCGCGCGGCGGTCCTGGACCACTGCCGTGGCCGTGTCCGGCGTCGTGCAGCTCCTGCTGATCGGCGGCTTCACACACGGGGACGACCTGGCCGTCAACGGGCTGGTCGCGTTCCTCGCGATGGCCGCGTTTTGCATGGCCGGTCTGCTGAGCCGCGAGCGCCGCGAGCACGCGGCCGCGCTGCGCACACAGGAGGTGGCCGAGGCCGTGACTGCCGAACGGCTGCGGATCGCACGGGAGTTGCATGACATGGTCGCGCACAGCATCGGCGTCATCGCCATCCAGGCCGGTGTGGGCAGCCGGGTCATCGAGACCCAGCCCGTGGAGGCGCGCGAGGCCCTGCGGGCCATCGAGGCGACCAGCAGGGAGACCCTGTCGGGCCTTCGGCGCACACTGGTCTCGCTCCGTCGGGCGGGCCGCCCCGCCGCAGGTTCGGAGCAGTCGCTCCTCGCGCCCTCGCCGGGACTGGCGGACGTCGAACAGCTGGCGGCGGCGACCGTGGGCGCGGGCGTGCGCGTCGACGTGTGCCGCAGCGGCGAGCGGCGTCCCGTGCCGGCCGACATCGAACTGTCCGCATACCGCATCGTGCAGGAAGCGCTGACCAACGTGGTGCGCCACGCGGGGGCCGTGCACTGCCGGGTGGTCATCGACTACGGGGACGACGAACTGTCCGTCGAGGTCGTCGACGACGGGCGGGGCGCGGGCGCGAACGGCGCGGCCCACGGCTTCGGCATCATCGGGATGCGGGAGCGGGTCGGCCTGCTGGGCGGCGAGCTCAGCACCGGGCCGCGACCCGGCGGCGGCTTCCGGGTGGCGGCGCGACTGCCGCTGCCCGTGCCGGCCGGAGTGCGCGAGGAGGCACGATGACCGTGAGGGTGGTACTCGCCGACGACCAGCCGCTGGTCCGGTCCGGCCTGCGGGTGATCATGGCCGACCACAGTGATCTGGAGGTCGTCGGTGAAGCGGCCACCGGCGCCGAAGCCGTCCGACTGGTGCGGGACACCAGCCCCGACATCGTGGTGATGGACATCCGGATGCCCGGCATGGACGGGATCGAGGCCACCCGCCTGATCACAGCCGACGGCCCGGCCGCCATCCGCGTCCTCGTCCTGACCACCTTCGACGAGGACGACCACGTCTACGGTGCGCTCCGGGCCGGCGCCAGCGGCTTCGTCGTCAAGGACATGGCGCTGGACGACATCCTCGCGGCGATCCGCGTGGTCGCCGCCGGCGACGCACTGATCGCGCCGGGGGTGACGCGCCGTCTGATCGCCGACTTCGTCGCGCGTCCCGCGCCCGCCCCACACCGCCCCCCACGGCCGGTCGAGGGCATCACCGAACGGGAACGGGAAGTGCTGACGCTGGTCGGACGCGGCCGGTCGAACGCGGAGATCGCCGAGGACCTCTTCATCACGGTGGCCACCGCCAAGTCGCACGTGTCACGGCTGCTCACCAAGCTCGGGGCCCGGGATCGGGTCCAACTCGTCATCGCCGCCTACGAGTCGGGACTCGTCACCCTGCCCCGCTGAAGGCGAGACCAAGAGATGGCTCCGCTGTGCCGGAGCGCGCGAGAAGGTACCCGGCGCGACTGGGCTCACGGCCCCGGTACGGCACCGATCTGCTGCAGCACCCCAAGGAGGTCGGGCTGGCCCCGTTCGCCGACGATCCGGCCGTCGGCCAGGTAGTAGAAGTTCATGGCCTGCACCGAGATCTTGTTGCCGCTCGCCGGGATCCCGAAGAATTCACCGTCGTGGGTTCCCCGCATGGTGAACCGCGCGGCCACAGTGTCGCCTTCGGTGACCGTCTCCTCCAGCGTCCACTGGACGTCGGGGAAGGCGCTGCGCATCATCCCTATGACTTCCATGTACCCATCGGGCCCCCGCAGCGGTTCCGGGTGGCTTGGTGCGTGGAACACCGCGTCCGGAGAAATGACCTCGCTGGCGAGATCCTCGTTGCCCGTGTTGATGAACTCGACGAAACGCTTCATCACTGACTCGGTGGACTGCGATGGCATCTTGCTGTGCCTCTCCAGAGACGTTTGGGCGGGTACTTGCACCGTAGCATCGAATCGATGTCCACATCGATTCGATGTTCGCATGCGAAGATGGACTCATGCTGGAACTCGCGATACTCGGCTTCCTCGCCGAGGGCCCCCTGCCTGGACACGAGCTGCGCCGCCGGGTCTCACAGCTGACCGGCTACACGCGGCCGGTCAGTGACGGCAGCCTGTATCCGGCGATCAATCGTCTGACCAGGGCGGGTTTGATCGAGCGACGCGCCGACCCGGCGGCGGGGGCGGCCCGGTACGTGCTCAGCCCGACCGCGGCCGGGCGGGCCGAAATGCTTCAGCGCCTGCGCAAGCCCGCCGACCACGAGATCACCGACTTCACCCGGTTCTACGTCGTCCTGGCATTCCTCTCCCACCTGCCCGACGTGGCCGAACGGCACGCGGTGCTGCGCAGACGGCTGGAGTTCCTGGAAGAACCGGCGAGCTTCTTCTACGACGACGAGCGGCCCCTGCGTGCCGAGGAGATCGCCGACCCCTACCGGCGGGGCATGCTGCTCACCGCCCGCGCCACCAGTCGCGCCGAACGGACCTGGCTGCGCGAGACCCTCGGGGAGGAGCCGCCCGCATTCGACACCGCATGCACCGACAGCGATCCGCATGCGCCCGCCGCTCCCGCGAGCTGACTGTCCACGGAGGTACCCCCATGCTTGCATCCTGGTACGACGACCAGGGCCCCGCCGCCGATGTCCTGCACGTCGGTGAACTCCCTGATCCCGGCCCCGGCCCCGGCCCCGGCGAGGTCCGCGTCCGCGTCACCGTCTCGGGCGTCAACCCCGGTGACACCAAGAAGCGGCGCGGCTGGCTCGGCTCGTCCATGCCCTTCCCGCGGGTGATCCCGCACAGCGACGGCGCCGGAGTCATCGACACCGTGGGCGCCGGAGTCGACGCCCGCCGCGTCGGGCAACGAGTCTGGGTGTACGGGGCCCAGTCCTACCGCCCCTTCGGCACGGCCGCCCAGTACACCGTCGTCCCTGCGGATCTGGCCGTCCCGCTGCCCGACCACCTCAGCGACGAACTGGGCGCGAGCCTCGGCATCCCCGGTATCACCGCCCACCGCACCGTCTTCGCCGACGGCCCGGTCGACGGCCGGCTGGTCCTGGTCCACGGAGTTCTCGGCGGCGTCGGCTCACTGGCCGCCCAGCTCGCCCACTGGGCCGGCGCCACCGTGATCGCCACCGTCCGCCGAACCGCGGACCTCGACCGCGTCGACCCGGCCGTCGTCGCCCACGCCGTCGCCCTGGACACCGGCGACCCCGCAGCGGCCATCCGCTCGTACGCGCCACGGGGCGTCGACCGCATCGTCGAGGTCGCGCTGTCCGAGAACGCCGACCTCGACAACGCCGTCGCCGCCAACGAGGCCGTCATCGCCGCCTACGCCACCCGCGCGGACCGCACCGAGATCCCCTTCTGGCCTCTGCTGTTCAACAACGTCACCCTGCGGCTGCTCGGCAGCGACGACTTCCCCGCCGAGGCCAAGCGCCGGGCCGCCCGAGACCTCACCTCCGCCGCCGCCGTCGGCGCCCTCACCGTCGACGTCCGCGACCGCTACCCGCTGGGCGACATCGCCAAGGCCCACGACCACGTCGACGCCGGCGGCGGCCACGGCCGCATCCTGCTCACCATCCCGTAGAACGACCGGGTTCGCCGTCAACGCGGTTGCGCACTGGCATGGCGCCACGGACACCACCCTCATGTCCCGCATCGCCATGGTCGTCGGCGACAACAGCGGTAACGCACTGACCGGCGAAATCTGCCTGCCCGGCTCCGCCAGTCGGAAAGGGACGACTTCTCAGCCTCGCTTTACGCCGCCGTCCGCCTCGTACGACGGTGACGGTCGGTTCCAGACGGCGTCCGACCGGGCGACGAGCGTGCGGAGCTCACGGGCGCTTCGGGGCGTGAGGGCCTGCGTCACGGTGTCGAGGAGAGCACGGGCTTCGAGTGCGTCGCCGCAGCAGTCCCCGTGGACATCGCCCCACTCGTAGTCGTGCCACAGCTCGCGCTCGGGGCGGTGGACATAGTCCTTCCACAGGCGCACGGCCGCGCCGACGTCGCCCGGACTCAGATAGTTGCGGGTGCGCTCGAAACGGCGGATCTCCCAGAGCGCGCGCGAGGACAGGCCGTCGATCACCGACTCGGCAACTCGGCTCCCCTGGCGCGCGGTTCGGGCCGCACCGGGCCGGCTACGCGGCATGGGCCTTTCGGTTCGTCGTCATGGCGCTCATCGTGCCACGGCCCGCATGAGGTCTCGACCGATTTCACCGGCCGGGATCCACCACAGGTGCGGCTGCCCTCGGTGGCTCGCACCGAGCCGTCCCGCTCGCCTCCTGGCGACGGCCTCAGCCTGTGGCGACGGCATCACCCGGCGGCTGCGGCTGCCCGTCGAGGGGGATGCCCAGCCGGTCGGCCACGGCCGCCAGGGCTGCTCCCAGCGGGAGCGCGACCCGGGTGAGGGCGTGCCGGTCGCCGCGGGTCGGATCCCGGTTGACGATCAGGACCGGTTTGCCGGCCTGGGCCGCCTGGCGTACGAACCGGAGCCCGGACATCACCGTCAGCGAGGAGCCCAGGACCAGGAGGGAGGTCGCCTGCTCGACCAGTGCGCGGCAGGTCTCGACGCGCGCCGGCGGAACGGCCTCGCCGAAGAACACCACGTCCGGTTTCAGGATGCCGCCGCAGACCGTGCAGGGCGCCACGACGAAGTCCCCGACCTGTTCGTCGGTGAGGTCGGCGTCGCCGTCCGGGTTCATTCCCGCGGCCACCGGAGCGAAGCCCGCGTTCGCCTGCTCCAGCCGCAGGGCGAGGTCACGCCGTGAGCCGGCCGCGCCGCAGGAGAGACAGACGACCCGCGCCAGACTTCCGTGCAGTTCCACCACGTCCCGGCTGCCGGCGGCCTGGTGCAGTCCGTCGACGTTCTGGGTGATGACGCCCGACACCAGGCCGTGCCGGCCGAACGCGGCCACGGCCCGGTGCCCGGCGTTGGGGCGGGCCCGGCCGAAGGTGCGCCAGCCGAGGTGGCTTCGCGCCCAGTAGCGGCGGCGTGCCTGCGGGTCGGCCGTGAAGTCCTGGTAGGTCATCGGGGTGTGCCGGCTCAGGCTGCCGCCCGCCCCCCGGTAGTCGGGGATGCCCGACTCCGTGGAGATGCCGGCCCCGCTGAGCACCAGCACGCCCCCGTTGCTCAGCGCATCGGTGACCTGCCGCGGATCCGTGGTGCCCGGCAGCGGGTCCCCGGTGGGGGTCCAGCTCAGGGTGGGGCGCATGCGCATGCCGCCAGGGTACGGAACGGGCTGCCTCCGTGGCCCTCGTGCGCCGAGGGCGTCTAGTCGGCGGGGCGGACGAACTCCGGCTGGTCGAGCAGCCGCAGCCAGCTTCCGTCCGGCTGGCGTCGGACGACCTGCGCCCGGGCGCCGGCACCGTCCTTCGGCGGGGTAGAGGTCAGGGCGATACCGTCACTGACCAGCGTCGGAAGCGGTGGTTCAGGCTGGAACCGAGGGCGGTTGGCCAGCACTTTCTCCCACAGCGCGTGGATCGCCTCCCGCCCCACCGTCAGTTCGCCGGGAGGAAAGGCCATCACGGCCTCCTCCTCGTAGAGGGCGGCGACCCCGGCCGCGTCACCGGCGTTGGATCGCTCGACGAACAGGCGGGTGATGTCCTCGGGGCGCATGGCCTTCTCGTACTCCGGCACGGTTTCCTCCTCGGGTGGGTGGGGCTCCGACCTCCTTCCAGCGTGGTCGCCCGGCGATCAGAAGTCCAACAGATGGAATTCATCGGAGCTAGAATCCCTGGTCATGGAGCTCAGGCAACTGGAGTACTTCGTCGCGGTCGCCGAAGAGCGGAACTTCACGCGGGCGGCCGAGCGGGTGCACATCAGCCAGTCCGGCGTCAGCGCGCAGATCCGCAGCCTGGAACGGGAACTGGGCGCCGAGTTGTTCGACCGGTCGGCGCGCACCGTCGCGCTCACCGTCGCGGGGAAGGCAGCGCTCGACCACGCGCGAGCCGCGCTCGCCGCGGCCGGAGCGGTCGGTCAGGCGGTGGACGAGGTGAGCGCCCTGCTGCGGGGCCGGATCACCGTCGGCATGGTCATCGGCTGCACCCTCACCCCGCTCTTCGACGCGCTCGCCGCGTTCCACCGGGCGCATCCCGCCGTGGAGATCTCGCTGCTGGAGGACAACTCCGACCGGCTCGTCGAGCAGGTGCGCGCCGGCGCCGTCGACGTGGCGCTCACCGGGACCGCGACCCTCCCGGACGGGCTGGACGCGCTGACCATCGTCAGCGAGCGGCTCGTCGCGGCGGTTCCGGCCGGACATCCTCTGGCGCGGCAACGGCGGGTCGCTCTGCGGGATCTGGCCGCGCACCCCATCGTGTGCATGCCGCCCGGCACAGGCCTGCGCACCGTGTTCGACCGTGCCTGCGCCGCACAGGGCCTGCGCCCCGCGATCGCGCTGGAAGCCAGTGCCGCGGACGCCATCGCCGATCTGGCCGCCCGCGGGCTCGGCGTCGCCGTCCTCAGCACTTCGATGGCCGCGGGCCACAGCGACCGGCTCACCGCGCACGTCGTCGACGACCTCGAGACACCGGCCCTGCTCGCGCTGATCTGGAGGGACCCGCGCAACCCGGCGGTGCGCGAGTTGCTCGCGCACGGTCGGCGAGCATTCGGCAAGGCCGCCCCCGCGCACGGGTAGCACCCCAGGACGGGACGGGCGCTCGACGGTGAACGGTCTCGCGGGCGTCGCTGGGTAGTGTCGGGGCGTGGACCGCAGGAGCAGGCAGCCGGACGACGTGTTCGACGGGGAGACGCGGGGTGAGCCGTCGCCTCGGGTGGCCCGGGTGCTGTGGTGGTGGTCGGCCGGGCTGGTGCTCGCCGTCCCGGGCGTCTCGGTGCTCGTCGCCGGCGCAGGCCACGGCCCGCGGGCGGTCATGGCCGTCGGCCTGGTCCTCGCGCAGGCCTGCGCGCTGAGGTGGCAGGTGCGCGCCCCGGTCGCCGTACTCGCCGGGACCGCGGCGGCGGGCCTCGCGGTGTGGGCGTTGCTGCCCGCGGTCACCCTGACGGGCGCGTTGCTCGCGGCGCAGATCGCGTTGTGCGTGCTGTCGGCCACCAGACCACGGCGGGTGTCGGTGCGCGCGCTGGCGGCGATGTGGCTGCCGGGATCGGCGGCGTTCTGGGCGGGCGGCCCCGCGGGGCTGACGGTCTATCTGCTGACGGTCGTCCTGGCCTGGACCGCGGGGCAGTGGCGCAGGGCGCAGCAGGCCCGCACGCGGGCGGAGATGCGCCGGGCCGTGGTGGAGGAGCGCGCGCGGATCGCCCGGGAGGTGCACGACGTCGTGGCGCACACCCTGTCGGTGATGGTCGTCCAGGCCGGCGCAGCGGACGACGTGTTCACCCGGCAGCCCGAACAGGCCCGCGAGGCACTGCGGGCCATCGAGACGAGTGGCCGTTCGGCGCTCGGCGAACTGCGCCTGCTGCTGTGCGCGTTCGGCCCCGACGCGCCGGAGGGCGGGGCCCCGGACCAGCGGTCGGAGGGGCCCTCGCTCGAGCGTCTGGACGAACTGGCCGACGCCGTGCGCGCGACCGGGATGACCGTTCACCTGCGCCGCGAGGGCGTCACCGACGGGCTGCCGGCCGCGGTGGACCTGGCGGCGTACCGGATCGTCCAGGAGGCCCTGACCAACACGCTGCGTCACGCGGCCGGCGCGGCCGGGGTGAGCGTGCGCGTGGCGGTCGACGGGGCGTGGGTGAGGATCACGGTCGCCGACGACGGACGGGCGTCGCAGGGCTCGGCCGCTGCCGCGGGAGCGGGGCGCGGTCTGGTGGGGATGAGGGAGCGCGCCCGGCTCGTGGGCGGCCGCCTGCGCGCCGGTCCCCGGCCCGGGGGCGGATTCGAGGTCGCGGCGGAGCTGCCGCTGGAGGGCGCGTCATGACGCTGCGCGTGGTGGTGGCCGACGACCAGACCCTGGTGCGGACCGGCTTCCGCATGATCATCGACGCCCGGGACGACCTGGAGGTGGTCGGTGAGGCGTCCGACGGCCGGGAGGCGGTGCGGCTGACCCGGGAGCTGACGCCGGACGTGGTGCTGATGGACGTGCGCATGCCCGTCGTGGACGGCATCGAGGCGACCCGGCAGATCGCGCGGGGCGGCAGCCCGGCCCGGGTGCTCGTGCTGACCACCTGGGACGTCGACGCGCACGTGGTCGACGCCCTGCGGGCCGGGGCCAGCGGTTTCCTGCTGAAGGACATCCGCCCCAGCGAACTCGTCGACGCGATCCGCCTCACCGCGCGTGGCGACGCACTGCTCGCGCCGACGGTGCTGAGCCGGGTCCTCGACCGCTTCCTGCGCACCACGCCCGATACGGCGCCGCCGCCCTCCCTGCAGGACCTCTCGGGCCGCGAGCGGGAGGTGCTCACCCTCATCGGACAGGCGCTGTCGAACCGGGAGATCGCCGAACGGCTGCGCCTGTCGGAAGCCACCGTCAAGAACCACGTCACCGCGGTGCTGCGCAAACTCGGCCTGCGCGACCGCGTCCAGGCCGTGGTCGCCGCCTACGACCACGGCCTGGTGCGACCCCGCCGCCCCTGAGGGCCCGTTCTCCTCCTCAGGGAGGAGAACGGGCGGCGGTCCTCCTGGGCTCCCAGTGCCAGTCCCTTCCCGCGGCCGATCCGCGACGGGGACGGCCGCCCATAACGTCGAGGTGTGATCGACGACCTGGCCTGCCTCATGTATCTGCTCGCCCACGACGACGCGGCCGAGGGCCCGTACGACCGTCGCCGGACGGAGCTGCTGGTGCGCGCCGCCGCCCTGATCGACCTCGCGCTGCGCGGCCGGTTGGGGGAGGACGGCGGCACGGTCACCGTGTCCGGCGCAGAGCCGACAGGCGACCCCGTCCTGGACGGGGTACTGCGCGACGCCGCCGCCGGGCACGGCTGGAAGCACCTCGTGCGCCGCCACCGCAAGCACACGCTGACGCAGGTGGAGGACCGGCTCGCCCGGGCGGGGCTCCTCGCCGTGCGGGAGCCCCGCACCCGCTTCGGCACTCGACGGCTGACGGTGACGGACCGCGCCGAGACCGCCGCCCTGCGCGCCCGGGTGCACGCGGCACTGCACGGGAGCGGCCCCGTACGGGACGTTCCCGCAGCCGACGCCGCGCTGCTGGCGCTGGCCGCGGCGGGCCGCGTGCGCCAGGTCGTGTCACGGCGGGACCGGAAGACCTTCCGGTCCCGCATCGACGCCTGCACGCGGGGCCTCGCCGCCCTCGCACCCGGCCTGGAGAAGGCCGTACGCGCGCTGCCGACGACCATGATCGCCGCGCAGGGCGGCATGGGCGGCAGCTGACCCGATGGGGAGACGATGAGCATGCACCGCGTCCTGACCACCCTGGGCTGCGCCATGACCGCCGTGCTCGTGACGGCCGGGGCCCTCACGCGGACGCAGACGGCTTCGGCCCAACCCGACCCGCCGCCCGCCGCCACGACCGTACGCACCGACGACGGGCCGGTGCGGGGCGCGGCCCACGACGGCTACCGCACCTTCGAGGGAATCCCCTACGCGGCGCCCCCGACGGGCGGGCTGCGCTGGGCGGCGCCCCGCCCGGCCGCCCCTTGGTCCGGGGTACGGGACGCCACCCGCCCGGCGAGCGCCTGCCCGCAGCCGGCCGGCGAGGTGCCCGGCGGCAGCACCGACGAGGACTGTCTCCGCCTGAACGTCACGACGCCCGACGGCGCACGACCGGCGCGCCCTCGGCCGGTCGTCGTCTGGCTGCACGGCGGCGGCTTCACCACCGGAGCGGGCGGTTCGTACGACGCCCACCGCATGGCAACCCGGGGCGACGTCGTGGTCGTCACCGTCGACTACCGGCTCGGCGCGCTCGGATTTCTCGCGCACGGCGGGCTGCCCGGCTCCGGCACCTTCGGTCTGGCCGACCAGCAGGCGGCGCTGCGCTGGGTCCGCTCCGAGATCGGCGCCTTCGGCGGCGACGCGCGCAACGTCACCCTGGCCGGCGAGTCGGCCGGCGGTTACAGCGTCTGCGCCCAGCTGGCCTCACCCGCCGCCGCGGGACTCTTCGACCGGGCGATCATCGAGAGCGGTCCGTGCACAGGCCGCCCCGACCGGCCTTTCGCGCCGTCCTCGGTCCCGCTGTCCACGGCGCGCGCAGCAGGCGCGGACCTCGCGGCGAAGGCCGGCTGCGGCTCCGCCCGCGACGTCATGGCCTGCCTGCGCCGGGTGGACGTCACACGGCTGCTCGCCGCCCAGGAATCCGATCAACAGCCCGCGTACGCGACTCCGTTGCTGCCCGACGACCCGGCGGCGGCGATCGCCGCCGGCCGCTTCCACCGCGTCCCCGTGCTCATCGGCAGCAACCACGACGAGGGCAACGGCTGGGCCGCCGGGATCGTCCAGGCGGGCAATCCGGTCGATCCCGGCACCTGGCCGGACGTCGTGGCCGCCTTCTTCCCCTCGCCGGGGCAGGCCGAGGCGATCGTGCGCGAGTACCCCGTGCACGAAACAGACGGGGGCCCGGTGTTCGGCGCGGTCATCGGCGACGCCGACTTCGCCTGCCCGACGGCGGACGCCGCCGGTCTGCTCGCCGCCCGGACGCACGTCTGGCGTTACGAGTTCGCCGACGAGCACGCCCCGCCGCTCACGCCGGGCACGCCGCCCTTCCCGCTCGGCGCCCCGCACGCGAGCGAGCTGCCCTACCTGTTCGATCTGGGCGGCCGCCCGCGCGACCTGACCGCGGCACAGCACCGGCTGGCCGATTCCATGATCGACTACTGGACCCGCTTCGCCCGCACCGGCGACCCGGACGGCCCTTCGACGCCGCACTGGCCCCGCCGGACGGTCCTGTCCCTGGCGCCGGACCACATCGCCCCCACCCGCACGACGGAGCGCCGCCACCACTGCGCGTTCTGGGACGCCTTGAGGCCGGGAGAGGCTGTGAGCGCCGCCTCACGCGCACGGTGACCCTCGGCTCACGCCGGGGGGGGGCGGATCGTCCGCCACCGCGTCAGCCGCAACGACGACGGAGCCAGGTTCCACCACCCGGTCGCGGCCCGGACGACTCAGGACGGCACCGCGTGCGAGTACCCGTCCAGGTTCGGGCGCGTGTCCGTCGAGGGCCGCTTCGGCGTGGGCGCCGCGGTGACGGTCCGGTACGACGTGGCGGACCCCCGCCGGTTCGAGATCCAGGGCTGGGACGCGACGACGGCCGACCGGGTGTTCGCCGTCGTGGGATCGCTGCTCACGGGGACCACGCTGCTGGCGCTGCTCATCCGGCTGCTCATCCGGCCGCTCGGCCTCTGACCGTCGCCACCGGCCTGCGGAGATCTTCCCATTTGTGCGTTTGGTCCATGATCGCCCTATGCTGTTGTACGGGAGACCTCGAGCAGTCGACGTGCCGGCTCCGCGCCGGCGGGAAAGCGGGCTTCCATGGCTGAGCGATTCAAAAGGTCCGGATTGGTCGGCGAAGTGTCGGCCGAGTTCGCCGGCACCATGATTCTCATCCTCTTCGGCTGTGGCGTGGTGGCCCAGGTGGTCGCCGGTGGAGCGCTCACGACGCCGCCGGGAGGGCTCGGAAACCACGACAGCATCGCCTGGGCCTGGGGCCTGGGCGTCACCCTGGGCGTCTACGTCGCCGCGCGACTGAGCGGCGCCCACCTCAATCCGGCGGTGACGGTCGCCCTGGCCACGTTCAAGGGCTTCCCCTGGAGCAAGGTCGCGCCCTACGCCCTGGCCCAGACCGCCGGCGCCTTCGTGGCGGCCCTCATCGTGCGGTGGAACTACACCGAAGCACTGGCGAAGGCCGACCCCGGACACACCATCAAGACGCAGGGCGTGTTCTCCACGCTCCCCGCCAACGGCAATCCCAACCTGCCGGTCCACGAGTGGGGCGCGTTCCGTGACCAGATCATCGGCACCGCCATCCTGCTCCTGCTGATCCTCGCCGTCACCGACCTGCTGAACACCCCGCCCGGCGCCAACCTGGCCCCGTTCATCGTCGGTCTGATCGTCGTGGCGATCGGCATGGCGTGGGGTACCAACGCGGGATACGCGATCAACCCGGCGCGTGACTTCGGGCCCCGATTGGCCAGCTTCATCACGGGCTACGGCACAGCATGGCGAGATCAGTACGGGAATCTCTACTTCTGGGTGCCGATCGTCGGTCCCCTGCTCGGCGGCCTGCTCGGCGCCGGACTCTACAAGGCCTTCATCGGCCGGTTCCTGCCGACGGCGGAGCCGGAGCCTCCCGGCCGCGTCCCGGCCCCCGAGGAATGACCCCCACAGCAGAGGCGGCAATCCATGGCTGACTTCGTGGGCGCGGTGGACCAAGGCACCACCAGCACCCGATTCATGATCTTCGACCACGCCGGCAACGAGGTGGCGAAGCACCAGCTGGAGCATGCCCAGATCCTTCCGCGCTCGGGATGGGTCGAGCACGACCCGGTGGAGATCTGGGAGCGCACCAACTCGGTGATGCAGAACGCGCTGCGACACGGCAACCTCGCCCCCGAGGACCTGGCCGCGATCGGCATCACCAACCAGCGGGAGACCACCGTGGTGTGGGACCCGCGCAACGGACGTCCCTACTACAACGCCATCGTCTGGCAGGACACCCGCACCGACTCCATCGCGGCGGCCCTGGAACGCTCGGGCCAGGGCGACGTCATCCGCCGCAAGGCGGGACTGCCGCCGGCGACCTACTTCTCCGGCGGCAAGATCCAGTGGATCCTGGAGAACGTCGAGGGCGTCCGCGAGGCGGCCGAACAGGGCCACGCCCTCTTCGGCAACACCGACGCCTGGGTCCTGTGGAACCTGACCGGCGGCCCCGACGGCGGCGTCCACGCCACCGACGTGACCAACGCCAGTCGCACCATGCTCATGGACCTGGAGACCCTCGACTGGGACGACGAACTCCTGGGCTTCTTCGGCATCCCCCGTCAGATGCTGCCCACCATCAACCCGTCCTCCCACCGCGAGGCGTTCGGCGTGACCCGCACCTCCCGGCCGCTGCGTGCCGCCATCCCCATCACCGGGGTGCTCGGCGACCAGCAGGCGGCCACGGTGGGACAGGTCTGCTACGCGCCGGGCGAGGCCAAGAACACCTACGGCACGGGCAACTTCCTGGTCCTCAACACCGGTACGGAGCTGGTCCGTTCGCAGCACGGGCTGCTCACCACGGTGGCGTACCAGTTCGGTGACAGCCCGGCGATCTACGCCCTGGAGGGCTCCATCGCCGTCACCGGGTCCGCCGTGCAGTGGCTGCGCGACCAGATGAAGATCATCAACGACGCGGCGGAGAGCGAGACGCTGGCGCGCACCGTCGAGGACAACGGCGGCATGTATTTCGTTCCCGCCTTCTCGGGCCTGTTCGCACCGTACTGGCGCTCCGACGCCCGCGGCGCGATCGTCGGCCTGGCCCGGTACAACGACAACGGTCATCTGGCCCGGGCGACGCTGGAGTCCATCTGCTACCAGAGCCGCGACGTGGTCGAGGCCATGGAGCAGGACTCAGGAGTCCACCTCGACGTGCTCAAGGTCGACGGCGGCGTCACGGCCAACGATCTGTGCATGCAGATCCAGGCGGACGTCCTCGGCGTACCGGTCAGCCGTCCGGTGGTCGCCGAGACCACCGCGCTCGGCGCCGCCTACGCGGCGGGTCTGGCCACCGGCTTCTGGCGCGACACCGACGAACTGCGCACCCACTGGCAGGAGTCGAAGCGCTGGGAGCCCCAGTGGTCCGACGATCAGCGCGCGGAAGGGTACGCGGGCTGGAAGAAGGCGGTCGAGCGCACGCTCGACTGGGCCAAGGTCGAGTAGCCCGACGACGGCAGGCGCCGCCCGTGAGCAACGGGCGGCGCCTGCCCACGTCCTGCGTCGGCCCACGGCCCGGGTAGGCCCCGAGCACCCGCGGGAGCCGGGGTCGAGACGCACGGCGGGGCGGGTGCGCGGGCGCTAGCCGTGGTAGGTGATGTAACCGTTGCCGTCGGCGTCGTTGGCGCGCTTCGTGTACGAGTGGACGTCCGCCTTGGCGCCGGTGGGCTTGAGCAGGTAGATGGTGTCCTTGTCGTTGTTCCAGACGAAGTTGCAGTTCTGGCGGTAGACGACATTGCCGGCGTCGGAGTCGGTGCCCCTGCCGCCGCGCAGGTTCACGTAGTCGCCGGGCTCGAGCCGGTGGCCGGCGGTGAAGGTGAACTTGTTGCCCGCGGCGTCCTTGACGACGTAGCCCCTGAGGTCGACCGTCGTGGTCCGCGAGTAGTTCTTGATCGTCAGGTACTCGTTCTTGGTGTTGCCGCCGGAGCACCGGTTGGAGTCGGCGCCCGGGGCGTCGTACTGGACGCCCTTGATCTTCAGCGCGGACGAGTACTCGGTGGCCTGGGCCGGGCCCGCGGTGATCGCTGCTATGGCGCCCGCGGCGGCGACAGCGGCCAGGGTGTGGCGCATACGCATGAGGAATCCCCCCTCGGTGGTGCGAATGGAGCGCCAGGAGCATATCGAAGGTGATGATCAGGTGTGCCTGTTGTGTGTGAATCGTGAAGGGCGTGCCGTCGTCCTTGCCGCGGCCCTTGCCCTCGCGACGGACCGGACCGCATGGGCTCGGGTCTGGACCGGCGGTGGTCCCGGGCCGGCGGGGGGTCCCCGTGCTCGTCGAGCTGCAGGGACCTCCTCGCCCTGGCCTCCGTATGCTCACGGCATCGGCGGTCCGCCGGCTCAGGTTCTGCGCCAGAGCCGCAGCGCCCGGCGTTCACCCGCCGTCATCGCGCCCCATATGCCGTCGTACTCACCGCTGCGCAACGCCCAGCTGCCGCAGTCCGTCACGACAGGGCAGCGGTTGCAGACGGCCCGCGCCTGCTCGATCTGCAGTCGCGACGGGCCGTCCTCGCCGATCGGAAAGAAGAGTTCGGGATCTTCGGAGCGGCATGCTGCCCGGTCACGCCAGTTCACGCGCTGCCTCCCCGGAGCCCTGCCGCATGATCGACGCCGTCGGCATACGGGTGCGGGAAGAAGCGACCGGCAGAGCGAAAGAACATCACCACAACCTCCGCGTGGGACTTCGGCCACCCGCTTTCGGGCAGACCGTCGAAGCGGCGCTCGGTGCACCACATCACCCGGCAGAGGTAGACAGAAATATAGGACTATTTTCGCGTTCGGTACAGATCAGGGGCCGACAGGAATCGCTTTGATCGTCCCCTCGGCAGGCCGACCCCGGAGCGGCGTCACGCCCCCGGGTGCAGTCCGAGCCAGCCGGGCGTCGGGTCGCCCTTGACCTCGCCGAAGTACAGGGCGAACGTCTGCTTCCAGCGTTCCACTTCGGCGCGGTCGGCCATGAAGCGGGGGAAGCCGTCCACGTGGGCGTCCGGGTAGGTCCAGATCGGCTTCAGACCGGCCGGGGGAGTGACGTCCGTGCGGACGGACCAGCCGTTGAAGGAGCCGTTCTGCCGCTCCGTCGACAGCTGCCAGTTGAGGAAGAGCTTGGCCGCCGTGGAGTTCCGGGCCCGCTTGAGGACGGCCGTGCGCTGGCCCCAGGCCATGAACGGGTGACCGCCGGAGACGGCGAACGTCACGGGAGAGGAACTGACGGCGGACCCGGCGGTGCCGACGCCGATCGCCTTCCGTCCGCCGAAGACGGCGTCGCCGGGGGAGTTGCTGCCCCGGGCGAACTGCACGTCCTGGGCGGCGAACGCGGCCACCCAGTCCCAGCCGTACGTGCGGGCGTACAGGCTGAAGAGGTACAGGACCGCGTCGTCGTCGTGCGGGTAGGCCGAGGCGATCATGCCCTTCCACTTCGGGTCGATCAGGTCGTGCGGGGTGAGCTGCCGCTTCGCGCCGACCGACGCGGTGTCGTACAGGAAGCTGAAGGCGATGGCGCCCGTGGCCACCCACGCGCCCTGCGGGTCCTTGAACGCGTCGTGGACCCGGGAGAAGCCTGCCGGCTTGTAGTGCAGCAGTCGGCCCTGCTGCTTCCAGCGGTCGAAGTCCTGCAGCGTCTGGAGCTGCACGACGTCCGGGACGAGGGTGTCGGTGGCGAACTGGTTGTCCACCCGTACGTCGTGGTACTTGCTGTAGTCGACGATCAGGGTCAGGTCGATCTCCGGGAAGCGGGCCCTGAAGGCCGCCTTGGTGGCGTCCTGCTGGGTCGGGGTGTCGCCGCCGGCGTAGACCACGAGCCTGCCGCCTTCCGCCAGCGCGGCGCGGTAGAGCTCGTCGAGCGTGCGCGACTCCTCGCGCCCGCTGCCGAGGAGGCCCGCCGGAGAGGCCGCGGCCGGACTCGCGGTGGCGGTGAGGGCGCCGAGGCCGAGGGCGGCGCCGGCGCCGGTGGTCAGGACGCGTCGTCTGCTGAAACTGGGCACGCTGAGGAGACCTCTCGGGTGGGGGGTGAACCGGAAACCCGTCGTCCGGCTCCGCTGTGCGGGGCCGCCGGGACCGTCGGATGCCGTCCATCGTGCTGTGGCCCCGGGTGGATGGGCAACGCTTCAGGCAGGTTGAATCGGACATTCAATCGAACGGTTGAACGCCGGCCGGCCGACCCCCGTGCGCCGGTCGCGGTCCTGACCGACGGGGCGACAGTCGTCGCGGGTGAGGCCGTGGCGGCCGCTTTCCCGGGTCGGGGCGGCCGCTGCGCGAAGATCACGAGGTCTATGCTTTCGCACATGGTTGAGCATCGAATGATCGACGTGAACGGGATCCGGCTGCACATCGCGGAGGAGGGCCAAGGTCCCCTGGTCGTCCTCCTGCACGGCTTCCCCGAGTCGTGGCATTCCTGGCAACACCAGTTCGGCCCGCTGGCCGCCGCCGGCTTCCGGGTGGTCGCACCCGACCAGCGGGGATACGGCCGCAGCGATCACCCCGACGACGTGGACGCGTACAGCATCCTTCACCTGGTCGGCGACGTCGTGGGACTGATCCACGCACTCGGTGAGGAGAAGGCGTACGTCGTCGGTCACGACTGGGGCGCGCCGGTGGCCTGGCACACCGCGCTGCTGCGGCCGGACGTGGTGCTGGGAGTGGCGGGGCTCAGCGTGCCGCCGCCGTTCCGGGGGACGGAGCCTCCGCTCGGCGCCATGGACCGGATGTTCGGCGGCCGGTTCTACTGGAACTACTTCAACCGGCCCGGCGTTGCGGATGCGGAGTTCGCAAAGGACCCGCGCACGACGTTGCGGAAGTTCTTCTACATAGCCTCCGGCGACGCCCCCACCGCGGCCGAGGGCAGGCAGCCCCTGGTCGAGCACGGGCGGGGGTGGCTGGAGACGATGTCCGATCCCGAGGTCCTGCCGGAGTGGTTCACCGAGGCCGACCTCGACGTCCTGACCGACAGCTTCTCGCGGGGCTTCACCGGCGCGCTGAACTGGTACCGCAACATCGACCGGAACTGGGAGCTGACGGCGGCGTGGCACCAGGCTGTCGTGAGCGTGCCCGCACTGTACGTGTACGGGGACCGCGATCTGGTGCCGGCGTTCCCGGGCACTCCTGAACTCATCGCGTCGCTGCCGGACTTGATGCCGAGCCTGCGGCGCGAGCCGATCAGGTTGAAGGGGTGTGGACACTGGACGCAGCAGGAGCGTCCGGCAGAGGTGAACGCGGCGCTCGTGGACTTCCTCACCGAACTCCGGGGCTGAGCGTCCCCCTGCCCGTCGCCGTCACCGTCGCCGTCGGCAGCGGCGACGACGACGGACGATGGACGATGGACGACGGCGGACACGCTGATCAGTCCCGGGAGTTGCCGAACAGCAGACGGTAGGCGACGAGCAGTACGAGGGCGCCGCCGACGGCCGCGCCCCAGGTGTAGAGGTCGAAGAAGTGCTTCTCCACCGGGCGGTCGAAGAACCGGGCGGAGATCCAGCCGCCCACGAAGGCGCCGGCGATGCCGATGAGGGTGGTGCCGATGAAGCCGCCCGGGTCGCGCCCGGGAAGCAGGATCTTGGCGATGGCCCCGGCGAGCAGGCCGAGGATGATCCAGCCGATGATGCCCACGTAGTACGTCCTCCAGAGGTGTCGGATGTGTCGGTTGCCCGGTTGCGCAACTTTAGTCGGCGCAGGTGGAGACGCGGTGCGGGGCCCGGGCGGTTGCGGTGCGGAGCGGAGGAATCCGGGTCGCACCTAAACTGGGGCGGCCGCCCGGGCGGTGGCGGCGACGAGGACGGGACGGGAGAGGGCTGTGGCTGCGGACATCGGTGGCTTCGAGGATCCTCCGGCCGAGGTGCTGGAAGAGGCTGCGGCCTCCTTCGGGCTGCTGGCGTCGTCCGCTCGGCTGCACATCATGTGGGCGCTGTCCCAGGGCGAGAGCGACGTCACCCACCTCGCGGACCGGGTGGGCGGGGCGCTGCCCGCCGTGAGCCAGCACCTGGCGAAACTGAAGCTGGCCGGTCTGGTCCGCGCACGGCGGGACGGGCGACGCCAGATCTACTTCGTGGACGACCCCGACGTGGTGACCGTGGTGCGGGTGATGGTCGGGCAGTTGGCGGCCCGCGCACGGAAGGCGCCCGTGCGCAGCCTGCGCAGGGCCGGTGCCTGAGACCGTCGCCGCCCCGCAGCCCGACGCCGGGGGGAGTTCTGCGGCCCCGGGCAGGCGGCCGGCGGGCGCGGCCGCTCGCGAGCCCGGTGCGGCGACCGTCCTGGAGACCCTGCGGCAGTTGGACAGCGGGCCCCGCGGGCTGACCGAGGAGCAGGCCGAAACACGCCAGGCCCGTTCCGGGGCGAACGTCCTGCCGGCGTACCGCGAGGCGTCATGGCCGCGCGTGTTCCTGCGCAGTCTGCGCGATCCGTTCACCGGCGTGCTGCTGTGTCTCGGACTGGTGTCTGCGGCCGTCGCGTCCTGGGGAACGGCCGGCGTGATCCTCCTGCTGGTCGTGGTGAGCTGCGCGTTGCGAGCGTCCGGGGAGCACCGGGCCGACCGGTCCACGGCCGCGCTGCGCGGACTGGTCGCCGGCACGGCCACCGTGCTGCGTCGGCGTAAAGAGGACGACGCGCCGCGCGCCAGAGAGCTCCCGGTGGACGAGCTGGTGCCCGGCGACGTGATCCGTCTGGGCCCTGGCGACCTGGTCCCGGCCGACGTACGGCTGTTGCGTTCCCACGGCCTGACCGTGCATCAGGCCGTGCTCACCGGCGAGTCGGCCCCCGTGCCGAAGGACGCCACGGGCGCCATGGTCGGCGGCGGGTTCGACAGCCGGGAACTCTGTTTCCAGGGCAGCGCCGTCGCCTCCGGCAGTGCCTCCGCGGTCGTCGTGGCGACGGCCGGGCGGACCCGGCTCGCCGCCACGCACGGCGGCCGGGGCCCCGCGGTGTCCCGGCGCGAGCCGAGCGCCTTCGACCGGTCCGTTCAGGGGATCTCCTGGATCCTCATCCGGTTCATGCTGCTGACCCCGCCGCTCGTCCTGATGGCCAACGCCGCCCTGCGCGACCGGGGCCTGGAGACCCTGCCCTTCGCCGTCGCGGTGGCGGTGGGCATGACCCCGGAGATGCTCCCGGTCGTCGTCACCGCCTGTCTGGCGCGCGGAGCCGCCCTGCTGGCCCGCGGCCACCGGGTGATCGTCAAGCGGCTGCCCGCCCTGCACGACCTCGGCGCCATGGACGTGCTCTGCCTGGACAAGACCGGCACCCTCACCCAGGACCGCCCGGTCTACGACCGCGCCGTCGACCCCGAGGGCCGGGACGACCCCGAGGTGCTGCGCTGGGCCGCGATCAACGCCTGGTGGACCCTCCAACTCGCCGAACTGCCCGCCCCGGACGCCCTCGACGAGGCGCTCCTGGACGCCGCCGACGAGGACGACTGCACGGCCTGTGACGGTGTGACCGCGGTCCCCTTCGACCCTGTGCGCCGCCTGGCCACCGCCGTCGTGCGCACCCCGGGCCGGCTCGGCGTGCACACGCTGGTCGTCAAGGGGGCCCCCGAGACCGTACTCGAGCGCTGCGACCTCACGGACGAAGAGCGTGCGCGGCTGCTGGCGCGAGCCGCCGGATACGCGGACGAGGGACTGCGGGTGCTGGCGATCGCCACCGCCGACATCCCCCATGCGCGAATACGCCCGGGCCGTGGGCCCCACCTCTCCCTGCCGCACGACCGCACGCGAACCGAGGAACGCGGCCTGACCTGCCGTGGCTTCGTCACCCTGCGGGACGCTCTCGCACCCACCGCCGGGGACGCGTTGAAAGTCCTCACCGACCGGGGCGTCGCCGTCCGGATCCTCACCGGCGACCACCCCGGCAACGCCGTCCGCGCCTGCCGCGACCTGGGCGTCCCCGTCGGCCCGGACGCCGTCCTCACCGCCGACCGCATCGACGCCCTGAGCGACGCCGAGCTCACCGAGGCCGCGTCACGTGTCGCCGTCTTCGCCCGCTGCGCCCCCGAGCACAAGGCCCGTGTCGTCGCCGCCCTGCGCGCCGGCGGGCACACCGTCGGCTACCTCGGCGACGGCGTCAACGACCTGCCCGCCCTGCGCACGGCGGACGTCGGCATCGCCCCGCGCGACGCGGTGGCGGTGGCCAGGGGGACCGCGGACGTGGTCCTCGCGGAGAAGGACCTCACCGCGGTCGGCCACGCGATCACGGCCGGACGGCATGCGGGCGGCAACATCACCGCCTACCTGCACGTCACCCTCTCCTCGAACCTCGGCAACGTCATAGCGATGCTCGCGGCCGGTCTCCTGCTGCCCTTCCTGCCCATGCTCCCGGCTCAGGTGCTGGCGCAGAACCTGTGCTTCGACGCCGCCCAACTCGCCTTCGCCCGCGACCGTCCCCACCCCGCGGTCCTGCGGCGTCCGACCGTGCTGCGCCCCCGGGCGCTGCTGCGGTTCATCGTCGGCTTCGGCGCCCTCAACGCCGTCGCCGACCTGGCCACCTTCGGCGTGCTCGCGCTCGCCCTGCACGGCCCCGACGCCCTGGACGACGAGGCGGTGTTCCACTCGGGCTGGTTCACCGAGAACCTGGTCACCCAGGCCCTGGTGATGCTGTTGCTGCGGACCGGTCGCCTGCGGGCCGAAGGCGGTGCGTCCGGCCCGGTGGGCTGGGCGGCCGGCGCGCTCACCGCCGCAGGACTGCTGCTTCCGCTCTCGCCGCTGGGCTCGCCGCTCGGGCTCACACCGCTGCCCGCTCTCTACTACGTTCTCCTGGCCTCGGTCCTGGCGCTCTACGCGGCCGGGCTGATGGCGGTGAGAGCGCGTCAGCGGAGCCGCTGAGGACCCGATCGCCGGAGCGGGCCTGACACTTCGTCAATTCGCTTGAGCGTCAGCGGATCTGCCGCACCTGCCGGTTCCCGCGTCGGCTTCAGCCGCCTGAGCCGTACGACAGGTCGGAGCACAGATCCGCGTCCGCCGTGCGGGAGTCGTGCGCGACGGAGGTCGGGACGGCCGCCGGGGCGGCGCTCGGGGCCGCCGAGGCGGACGGGTCGCGGTCCCCGGTGTAGGAGGAGCCCAGGACCACGTTGACGCGAGAGGCGGTGAGGGACTCGAGCCGGGCGCCGGGGAAGAGCCGCGCGACCGTCTCGGCCTGGCCCCTCATCCCCGGCCCGTACTGGACGACCGTGGTGGTGTGGTTCTGTCCGACGGCGTTCGCGGTGCGGGTGACGGTGAAGCCGTGCGCGGTCAGCATGGCGGCGGCGGTGGAGGCCAGGCCGCCGGTGGTGGTGCCGTTGTAGACGGACACGGCGATGCCGGCGCCCGAGACGCGCCCGTCGGCGCCGGGTGACGCCGAGGCGGCGTTCGTCTTCGTTCCCTTGGCGCCGCCGGCGTCCTTGCCGTCGATGGTGCGGTCGGCCTTGAGCGCCCCCCACAGCGCGGAGGCGTCCGGTTCGACGATCGCGACGCGTTCGCCGTCGTAACGCCAGGGAATGGTCACGAACCGGGTGTTGTGCAGGTCGATGTCCTTCAGCGACATCGCGAAGGAGATCAGCTTGTCCGCCGTCCCGAGACCGGGATCGACGGTCATCGAGCTGGTCGCGGCCTTCGCCAGGGGCAGCAGCTTGCCCGGGGTCAGCCCGTCGCTCTTGACCTTCTTGATCAGGCTGCCGACGAAGGCCTGTTGGCGTTTGATGCGCCCTATGTCGGAGCCGTCGCCTATGCCGTGCCGTATCCGGACGTAGTCGAGGGCCCGCTGCCCGGAGACCGTCTGCTCGCCCTTGCCGAACAGCAGCTTGCCCTTGGTGGCGCGGTGCGGGTTCAGGTCGCCCTGGTAGATGTTCTGCGGCAGACAGACCTCGACCCCGCCGACCACTTTCGTCAGCGAGGCGAAACCCTTGAAGTCGACGACGACCGTGTGGTCGACGCGCAGGCCCGTCAGCTTCTCCACGGTGTTCTGGGTGCAGGCGGGGTTGCCCTCGGCGGTCTCGCCCACGGAGTAGGCCTCGTTGAACTGTGTGCCCGTCTGCGTCTTCGTCCAGGTGCCGTTCGGCAGTCTGCAGGGCGGGATCGTGACGAGCGTGTCGCGTGGGATGGAGACCGCTATGGCGTTCTTGTGGTCGGCGTAGACATGCAGCAGGAACGCCGTGTCCGACCTGCCGATGTCGTCCGCCTGGCCGCCGCCCAGCGCACTGTTGCCGTTCGTGCGCGCGTCCGAGCCGATGACCAGGACGTTCTCGCCCTTGGAGGAACCGGCGTCGGGACGGTCCGTGGACAGACCGCCCGCGTCGAAGGTGTCGATGTCGCCGTTCAGGCTGAAGTAGATCCAGCCGAGGCCGGCAGCGCCGAGCACCACGATGGCCAAAGCCGCCATCAGTGCGGTGCGCAGCGGTCGGCGGCGCTTGCCCCGCCCGCCGCCGTCCCTGCGCTTGCCTCCGCCGCCGTGCGGCGGCCCCGCCTGCCGCCCGCGCTCCGCCGGGGCAGTCCGGTGGTCAACAGTCATACGTGCGCCCTCATCCGTCCGCCGAACTCATACGGAGGGGACGACGACTGACCCCATCCAAGGGTTGTACAGTTGCGCAATGTAGCAATCATTGCAGGCGGTGTCCCGCGCCCCGCGAACCCCGCCCGACACGGAGAAGGTGAGCGGGATGCTCCGCAACGGCCTGGAACCCTGGCATCTGTTGATCGTGGCGATCGTCATCATCGTGGTCTTCGGCTCGAAGAAACTCCCGGAAGCCGCACGGGGGTTGGGCAAGTCCATGCGCATCCTCAAGAGCGAGGCCAGGGCCATGAAGGGCGACGCCGAGGCCCCGGTCGACTCGACGTCCGCATCCACACCCGCATCGACACGGACCTCCGCCGGTACCGGCGCGGAAAACGGCGCCGCCCGCTGAGCGGCACGGAAACCGACGGCCGCGCGGGGGTCGCGTCAGCCGAGCCGCCGCGGCCGCGCTGTCGCCCCCGGTGTCACGGCGAAGCGGTCGGCGGGGGCGTTTCGGGGTCGGGACGGGCCAGGCGTCGGAGCAGGGGCAGGGCCTCGTCCAGGGGGACCGGCTGGAAGAAGCGCGCGTCGGCGAGCTCGACGGCGGCGATCGCGCGGGGGGCCAGGTCCGCGCCGGCGTCGGTGACGCGCAGTCGCTTGGCGCGGGTGTCGGCCGGGTCGACCTCCCGCTCGACGAGTCCCTTCTGCTCCAAGGTGCGCAGGACTTGTGAGGTCATCTTGACGTCGGTGCCCGCCTGGCGGGCGAGGGTCAGTTGGTTGGGATGCTCGCCCTGGGAGTTGAGCCACCATGCGCAGGCGAGCAGCACGAACTGCACGTGAGTGAGGCCGAGGGGCGCCAGGACCGCGGCGAGGTCGCGCTGCCAGCGCAGCGTGGCGTGCCAGAGCAGCAGACCGGGGCTGTCGTCAGGGCTGAGAGGCATCAGCGCGCGGCCCGCTCGACCAGCGCGGCCATCGTGTCGGGCCAGTCGGCGGTGATGCCCGGACCGATGTGGGCCCCGGCCTCGTCGGCGCCGGGGCCGGTGATCTCCATCCGGTAGACCACCCGGACGCGGCCGTTGTCGATCCGGTCCATCCGGTGGACGGTCCGCAGCAGCAGATCCCCGAAGCGGGCCTCGTCGACGAACAGTTCGCCGTCGGTGACCTCGGCGACGCGGAGCAGCACCGGGTCGTCCCCGGGCGGCGTCATCGTGATCTGGGCGCCCGGCGCGAACGGGCCGTCGATCTCGATCTTCTCGATCTCGGCGTTCCAGGCCCCCCAGCTCTCGACGTCCGCCCAGAGTCGCCAGATCTCCTCGGGGGCGGCGCTGGTCTCGATGCTGTGCTCGTACTTCCACATGGGGGTCGGCCTCCTCGACTGAATGATGTGCGTACAGATTATCTGCGCGCAGACTATTTGTCGAGCTGCTGGGCGGGCAGTGCCTCCCGTATCGCCTGGGCCGTGGTGGTGGGGTCGTATCCGTCGGCCACGCCCGGGACCAGGATGATGTCGCCCTCGATGTGCCGCGAACGCAGCGGAGCGATCTCCTGGTACGCGGCCGAGTCCCACCACGCCCGCGCCCGGTCGAGCGAGGGGAAACCGATCATCACGACGTGTCCGGGCCAGCGGCCCTCCTTCACCTCGTGCTGTGCGCCGTGCACGAGGAAGCGGCCCCCGTACGGCGTCATGGTGTCGGTGATGCGCTCCATGTACTCGGCGGTCTCCGGGTGCGGCGCGGCTTCCTGCAGGTGCGCTATCGCATAGGCGGTCATGGCGTCCTCCGGCTCGTCGACTCCTTGATGCCGACGAGCCTGGCACCGGGACAGACCGGCGTCGATGACCCCCGGGGTAAGCACGCACGTCTCGGACGCCCGTGAACTCCCGTCGGGCGCACGCGCGGCGCACCCGTCGCCGGATCACCGGACACGGGACGTCCCACCGGCGGGGAATCAACGCGTCGACGGCTCGAAGGGTCGTCATATCGAGGGAAGCGCGCACGTTCGGGCGAAGCAGGTGAACTCGGGGGCGGGAGCGGGCGACGAGGGCCTCGTGTCCCGCCCTCGCCGACTTCTCCCTGACACGGTGACCCCTGTCGCGCGTATTCATGGACAGAACAGCGGCCAGGCGTGCCGACGAGGCGAGAGTGCCTGGCGGACGAACAGGAGAGCAGACGCGTATGAATCCCAGTGCTCACATCGAGGCCGTCTACGCGGCAGTCTGCCGGCGCAATCCCGGGGAGAGCGAGTTCCACCAGGCGGTGGGCGAGGTGCTGCACACGCTGGCTCCGGCGCTGCAGGCGCATCCGGAGTACGTCGACGCGTTCATCGCCGACCGGCTGTGCGAGCCGGAGCGGCAGCTGATCTTCCGGGTGCCGTGGGTGGACGACGGGGGCCGGGTGCAGGTCAACCGGGGCTTCCGGGTGGAGTTCAGCAGCGCGCTGGGCCCCTACAAGGGTGGCCTGCGGTTCCACCCGAGCGTCAACCTCGGCATCGTGAAGTTCCTGGGCTTCGAGCAGATCTTCAAGAACGCGCTGACCGGACTGGCGATCGGTGGCGGCAAGGGCGGCTCGGACTTCGACCCCAAGGGCCGTACCGACGGGGAGATCATGCGCTTCTGCCAGGCGTTCATGACCGAGCTGTACCGGCATCTCGGCGAGCACACGGACGTCCCCGCGGGCGACATCGGGGTCGGGGGGCGGGAGATCGGCTACCTGTTCGGTCAGTACAAGCGGATCACCAACCGCTTCGAGGCGGGGGTGCTGACCGGCAAGGGCGTCTCGTGGGGCGGCTCCCAGGCCCGGACCGAGGCCACCGGCTACGGCGCGGTGTACTTCGCGCAGGAGATGCTGGCCACGCGCGGAGACGGCTTCGACGGTCGTAAGGTCGTGGTGTCCGGCTCCGGGAACGTGGCGGTCTACGCGATCGAGAAGGTGCACGCGCTGGGCGGTTCGGTGGTGGCCTGCTCGGACTCCTCCGGGTACCTGGTCGACGCGGACGGCGTCGACCTGGAGCTGCTGAAGACGATCAAGGAGGCTCGGCGTGCGCGACTGTCGGCGTACGCGGAGGCCAGGCCCACCGCACGGTTCTCCGAGCGGGGCTCGGTCTTCGACGTGCCCTGCGACGTCGCCCTGCCGTGCGCCACGCAGAACGAACTCGGCGCACCGGACGCGGCGGCGCTGGTGAAGAACGGCGTCCGGGCCGTCGCCGAGGGCGCCAACATGCCCTGCACGCCGGAGGCGATCGAGGTCTTCCGGGAGGCGGGCATCCTGTTCGGGCCCGGCAAGGCCGCCAACGCGGGCGGCGTGGCCACCTCGGCGCTGGAGATGCAGCAGAACGCCTCCCGGGACGTCTGGACCTTCGAGCAGACGGAGCAGCGGCTGGCCGCGGTCATGCAGAGTGTCCACGCCCAGTGCCGCGACACCGCCGACGCCTACGGAGGCGCCCCGGACGACTACGTCCTGGGGGCCAATGTCGCGGGCTTCCTGCGTGTGGCTCAGGCGATGACGGCTCAGGGCGTCGTGTAACGCACACCGGCCGGACGCCGAGTCAGGGGGCGCACGGCGAGCGGCGCCCGCGCCCTGTGGGGACCCGGCCTGGCGAGGAAAGATCCGGGCGGGGCCCGACGCGGTGAGCGCGGGCCCCGCCCGGAGCCGTGTCCGGCTCGCCGTTCCACAGCGTCCGCGGGCACCGTGTCGCAGTCCCCGGTCGTCAGGCCGACCAGGTACCGGACCGTCGTCGCCGGCCGCGTGGACCGGCGCGTCCCCTGTGCGCGCCGGTCCACGCGTGGTCGACGTTCGTCGGGCCCGCCCCGAGGCCCGCGTGCGGGTCACCCGGCTCCCGGTGCGCTGCGCCGTCCGCTTCCACAGCCGCGGAAGCGGAGGGGTGGGACCGGAGCCGGCGGGGGACGGCTGCGCGGCGTGTGCGCGCAGCCGTCTGCGGGCGTCTCAGGCCTGCACGAGCACGGTGCACCAGACCTCGTTGTCGTCGCCGATGCCGCAGTCGGCGATCTCCCCGCTCCGGATCTTCGTCCAGACGCCCTTCGCGCGCCAGTGCCAGGTGCCGACCCGCGAGAACCGCTCGTGGTAACCGTGGCCGGCGAAGGTGAAGGCGTCGACGTCCTTGCCGGTGCCGTTGCCGCCCCGCGTGCCGTTGCCGAACGACTCCTGCTTGCACTTGGCGTGCTTGAACTCGCTGCCGGTGCCCCCGCCCCAGTTCCACACGTCGCAGAAGTGCGGGCCCTCGCCGAGGCTCATCGTGTAGTGCATCGTCTCGCCGGTCCTGTTCTTCACCGCGCCGCACAGGGGACCCACGCACCCGTCCGCGGAGGCGGTCGTCGCCCCGGCGACGACCGCTCCGGAGGCCATGAAGGCGGTGGCGACGACGGCGACGGCCGTCCGGTTCACCCGGGACGTCATCTTGCGCATGGCGGTTCCATTCTCTCGTTGCGTCGGCTCGGCCCACGCCTCGCGCGACCGCGGCAGGGGGTGGCGACCTCGCTCCCCCCGGGAGCCTGCGCGAGCCGGCGTCGGCGTTCGGCGGCACACGGCGTCTGCCGTGATCCGCCTGACGGCACGTGAGTTGAGGATCTACCGTGAACCTTGCGAAAACCTTGTGGCGGGTGTCCGGTGACGGCCTCGGAGTCGATGACGGACGGCCGTCGGGCGCCCCGGCCCGCCCGGCGGGCGAGGATTCCCGCCGCCGGCCTGCCGTTCCACCGTCCGTCCCCACGTGAGGCACGATGAACCTGTACCTGCTCGGACCCTTGGAACTGCGCGTCGCGGGGCGTGTGGTCGACGCCGGGCAGCCGCGTCGACGAGCGGTCCTGGCAGCGCTGGCGGCCGACGCCGGCCGGCCGGTCCCCGTGAGCACGTTGGTGGAACGCGTCTGGGACACCGCCGCACCCGACGGGGCCCGTTCGGTCCTCTACGCGCACATCAGCCGTCTGCGGCGGCTCCTCGACGACGTGGCGGCCGCGGCGGACGGCGGTGAGGCCCAGGCGTCCCCGACACCGCTCCGCATCAGCCGCACCGGCGGGGGCTATGTTCTCGAGGCGGACGAGCATGCCGTCGACCTGCTCCGGTTCCGCTCGCTCGTGGTGCAGGGGCGCGAGTCGGACCTGTCCGACGAGCGCCGGGCCCGACTGCTGCGGGAGGCGCTGGAGTTGTGGCGCGGCGTGCCGCTGGCGGGGCTGCCGGGAGCGTGGGCGGAGCGCGCGCGGACGGCCTGGACGCAGGAGCGGGTGGAAGCGGCGCTCGCCTGGGCCGGCGCCCTGCTGCGACAGAAGAAGCCTGCGGAAGTGCCCACGGTGCTGCAGCCGTTGCTGGCCGAGCACCCGCTGTGCGAACCGCTCGCCGTGGCGCTGGTCCGAAGCCTGGCCGACGCCGGAAGGACGGCCGAGGCGCTGGACGCGTACACCGGGATCCGCCGGCAGCTCCTGGCGGAGCTGGGTGTGACGCCCGGCCGTGAACTTCGGGCGGTGTACGAGGAGATGCTGCGCGGTGCCGGACGGGAGGAGTCGCAGGGCGCCGGCCCCCCTCCCGCCGCCTCCGCGGCCGCAGCGCCCGCCGTCCCCGTCCCCGCTCAACTCCCCATGGCCGTGAGTCACTTCAGTGGCCGGGAGGAGCAACTGGCCGAGCTGACCCGACGGCTGATCGCCGCCGACGGTCCGGACGCCGGTGAGTGCGGAACGGCCGTGGTCGTCTCCGCCGTCTCGGGGACCGCGGGCGTGGGCAAGACCGCGCTCGCCGTGCGCTGGGCGCACCGGATGCGTGACGCCTTCCCCGACGGACAGCTCTACGTCGACCTGCGCGGCTACGACCCGGACGAGCCGGTCTCCGCCGCCCAGGCCCTCGCGGGGTTCCTCACGGCGCTGGGCGTGCCCGGTCAGGAGATACCGCTGCGGCTCAACGACCGGGCGGCACGCTACCGCACAGCCGTCGACGGACGCCGGATGCTCGTGCTCCTCGACAATGCCGCCTCCGCCGCGCAGGTGCGCCCGTTGCTGCCCGGGAGCCCGACGTGCAAAGTGGTGATCACGAGCCGGGACTCGCTGTCGTCCCTGGTCTCGGTGCACGGAGCACACCGCATGGTCCTCGACGTGCTCTCCCCGCAGGAGGCGCTCACCCTGCTGGGGGCGTTGATCGGGCCGCGTGTCGACGCCGACCCCGGGGCCGCCGCCGCCCTTGCGGAACAGTGCGGGTGGCTGCCCCTGGCCCTGCGGGTGGCGGCCGAACTGGTGCTGTCGCGTCATCAGGAGCCGCTGGCCCGGCTGGTGGAGGAACTGCGCGACCGCCGGCGGCGGCTGGATCTGCTGGACTCCGGTGACGGAGATCCCCGGGCCGCTGTCCGGGCCGTCTTCTCCTGGTCCTACGACCGCCTCCCCGACCAGGAGGCGCGGCTGTTCCGACTGCTGGGCCTGCACCCGGGGCCCGACGTGGACGTGCACGCGGCCGCCGCCCTCGTCGGCGAGAGCGTGGAACGGACGCGGCGCTGCCTGGACGTGCTCTCCCGGGCGCACCTGGTGCACCGGAGCGGGTCGGGCCGCCACGGCATGCACGATCTGCTGCGCGCCTACGCCGCGGAGCTCGCGGGCCGGCACGACGGGGCGGCGGAGCGCGACGCGGCCGTGACCCGTCTGCTGGACCACTGTCTCACGGCGGCGTCGGCGGCCATGGACGTGCTGTACCCCGCCGAACGGCATCTGCGTCCCGTGGTCGAGCCGCCCGGCACGGGTCTGCCGCCGCTGCGCACGGCCGACGAGTGCCGTGACTGGCTGCGCGCCGCGCAGCCCTCCCTGGTGGCCCTGTGCTCCAGGACCGAGGAGCCCGGACCGTCCCGGCACACCGTGCGGATCGCCACCACGCTCCACCGCCACTACGAGCGCTCGGGGCACTTCGCCGACGCGCTGACCGTCCATGAGCACGCCGTGCGCGCCGCCCGCGCGGTGGGGGACGTCCGTGGCGAGGCCGACGTCCTCGTCTGTGTCGGCGCGGTCCACCGGCGCCTCGGCGACTACGAGAGCGCCCGCCGGGAGCACGCCGACGGGCTGACCCTGTGCCGCCGCATCGGCTACCGGGCAGGGGAGGCCCGCCATCTCACCAACCTGGGCGTGCTGCACGAGCTGCAGGGCGGATACCAGGAGGCCGCCGCACACCACGAGAAGGCAGTCGAGCTGTTTCGCGCCGTCGGGGACCCCCACGGCGAAGCCGACGTGCTGAACAACCTCGGCATCGTGCAGGAACTGCTGGAGGACTACCAGGCGTCGATCGAGCGGTATCAGCAGGCGTTGGCACTGTACCGGCAGACGGGCCACACCTTCGGGGAGGCCAGCGCCCTCGGGAACCTGGGGATCGTCCTGGCGCGGCTGGGAGACCACGCGGCCGCGGCCGCACGCTTCGAGCAGACGCTCGCTCTGTTCCGGCGGCTCGGACACACCGGGGGAGAGGCGCACGCGCTGTCCAACCTGGGCGACGCGCTGTGCCGGCAGGGCAGCCACGAGGAGGCCGCGGAGCATCAGCGCCAGGCCCTGGCCCACTTCCGGCGGACCGGAGAACCGTACGGCGAGACGGGCGCGCTCAACGGCCTGGGCGAGGCACTGCACGGCGCCGGACGGCACGCCGAGGCCCTGGAGGCCCATGCGGCGGCGCTGGACCTGGCCCGCGGCATCGGGGAGCAGGAGGAACAGGCGCGCGCCCACATCGGCTCGGCTCTCGTCCGGCAGGCCCGGGGGGAGCAGGCACCCGCCGTCGATCACCTTCGCCAGGCGCTGTCCCTGTACACCGCGCTGGGCTCTCCCCGCGCGGAGGAGACGCGCAAGACGCTCATGGCGATGACGGCCGGGTAGCCCAACGGCCCCGCCTCACCGCCGACATCGTCAGACGGTGAGGCGGGGCCGCTCAGGGCGTCACAGCGTGGAGGTCGTCTGCTCCCCGGAGGAACTGCCCACGAGCCACTGGTCCCAGCCCAGGTTGAAGGCGGCGTAACCGTTGTCGGCCGAGGCCTTGGCCCGGGGCGAGCCGGTGATGGTGATGGGATCGCCCTGCTTGACCTGGTCGTAGAACCACTTGGCGTCCGACATGGAGAGGTGGACGCAGCCGTGCGAACCGCGCGCGCTGCCGCTGCCCGGATTCGGGTCGCCGGTCGAGTAGTGCACATAGGTGCCGGACTGGGTCAGATGGACGTCCCAGGGCAGTGTCAGGTCGTAGTAGTTGGGGCTGCCCTTGTCGCAGCTGATGCCGACGCTGCAGGAGGTCATGTGGACCTCCTTCTCCTTGTCGATGACGGCCATAGTGCCGTTCCACGTCGGGTACTGGGCGCTGCCCGCGTTGATCGACAGGGTGCGTACGGCGTTGCCGTTGCGGGTCACCTTCATGGTGTGGCCGGTCACCGAGACAGCGGCGCGCACGTCGTCGCCGACCTTGAAGGTGTGGGTGTAGGCGCGTACGCCGAAGCGCCCGTTGCCGTTGCTGACGCCGTTCATGTCGGCGTCGACCTTCACCGTGGTGCCGGACGGCCAGTAGTCCTTCGGACGCCAGTCGGCGCGCCTGTCGCCGAACCAGTGCCAGGCGCCGGCCACCGGCTGCGAGGCGCTCACCTTCAGGTGCTTCTCGACCGTGGCCCGCGCCTTGGCCGCCACCGGGTCGGTGAAGACCACCGATATCGGCATGGCCACGCCGACCGTGGTCCCCGTCTGAGGGGTGATCGTGTCCAGCAGCATCGGCGGGCCGGCGGGCTTGGTCGGCGACGGAGAGGAGCTCGCGGGCGTGCCCGAGGCCTTCGCGTCGCTGCCGCCCGCCTTGTCGCTGCCGCCCCCGGACCCGCCGCAGGCCGTCGCACCCACCAGCATCACACCCGTGACGAGTGCGATCCCTATGCCGCCCTTGCGCCGTCCCACGACCTGTCCCCGCTCTCTCGCTCTTCGGCCCCACGGGCCCGACTCACTGTGAGACGGCCACGGAGCCGTCCTGGGTTGCACGTGTCGCGTAAAAGGTGTCCCAAGACTCCCTGCCCGGACGCCCGTCCCGCCCCGCCGGGGCGAGCAGGGCGAGTGCCCCTCTTCGGAGCCGCCTAACCCGACCGTCGCCCATGGGCTATTTAGGCAAAATGAGCTGAATGAACCGTTCCGGCGTGGATGGCATGTACCGTGCGAGTTCGGCGCGTCCGCCCGGATGCACCAGCAATCGCCCTGTGAGAAACGGGAGTTGCCTCATGACCGCACGACGGACCTTGATCTCGCTCGTCATCACGGCACTGACGGTCTCGGCCCTCACGCTGACCGGCGCACCCGCCCAGGCCGCGGGTGCGACGAACATCCGTATCTGGAACTCGAGTCACTGCCTCGACAGCGACGTCGACAACGCCGCGAGACTCCAGATGTGGAGTTGCGACGGCGGATCCGACGAGAAGTGGCTCGCCGAGTTCTGGGGAGGCGGCATGTACCGCTTCATCAACCAGAGGACCGGATGGTGCATCACCGCCTCCCCGGGGCTCGGGGAGGCCCCGATCACGCTGTCGGCCTGTGACGCCTTCGGAAGCACCCGGGCCGTCCAGCTCTGGCGCATCTACACCACGAGGCCCGGGGACCCGTCGGTGGCGGTGTGGCAGAGCGCGCAGAGCGGCCTGTGCATGACCACCCCGAGCGTCGCCAATCGCACGATCCCGCGGACCACGACGTGCGACCCCTCCGACCACTACGACTGGTGGCACCAGCACTAGACACGACAGCAGTGGACACCGGGGCCCCGGGAGGGCCCGGGCGTCGACGTCGGGCCTCTCGGTCGCCGATCCGGTGCCGGGAGGCCGCCGATACCCCGGCCGCACGCCGCTGACCAGCGCATCGGCCACTGTGTTCAGGTTGCGCTCAGGTCCGGCCGAGGCTTGGGCAACTCCCGTACCGGAAGCGCCAAAACTCTGGCAAAGGGGTCTGGGGCGAGGGCCGGCCCGCGTGTCATCGTGCCTGCCATGTCGACTGATCACCTCACTCACGACCGGCCCGCGGGCCACATCCGTCACGCGGCGAGCAAGGTGCCGGAGGTGACCGTCTACTTCTGGATCATCAAGGTGCTGACCACCGGGATGGGCGAGACGGCGTCCGACTTCCTGGCCCACCTGCTCGGCCCGATCCCCGCTGTGGGGCTCGGCGGTCTCGCCCTGGTGGCTGCGCTGGCGGTGCAGTTCGCCGTCCGTCGGTACGTGGCCTGGATCTACTGGACGGCGATCGTCATGGTCAGCGTGTTCGGCACGATGGCCGCCGACGTCCTGCATGTCGGTCTCGGCGTGCCGTACACGCTCTCGACCCCGTTCTTCATGGCCGCGCTGGCCGCCGTCTTCGTTCTGTGGCACCGGGTCGAGCGCACCCTGTCCATCCACAGCATCCACACCCGGCGCCGCGAGGCCTTCTACTGGACCGCCGTGCTGGCCACGTTCGCACTGGGCACCGCGGCGGGCGACCTCACCGCCACGATCGGCCTCGGCTACCTGGGCTCCGCCGTCCTGTATGCCGCCGCGATCGCCGTTCCGGCCGTCGCTCACCGGTGGGGGAGCCTGAACGCGGTGGCCGCGTTCTGGGCCGCTTACGTCATCACCCGTCCCCTCGGGGCCTCGGTCGCCGACTGGATGGCCGTCGGCCACGGCCGCGGCGGACTCGACCTGGGCCTGGGGCCGGTCACGCTGTCCTGGACGGTGGCCATCCTCGGCTTCGTCGGCTACCTGGCGGCCTCCCGCAAGGACGTCCGGCGCGACATCACGGCCTGACGCGCCGGTGACGCCGAGCGCTGCCGCCGTCACCCTGCAGGCAGGCTGACCACGAACCGTGCCCCCGGGGTGTGCCCCGGGTCGTACGCCACCTCCCCGCCGACGGAGCGGGCCAGGCGTCGCGCCAGCGGCAGCCCCAGGCCCGCTCCGTCGTGTCCGTCACGGGGATCGGCGCGTCGACCGGGCTCGAAGAGCCGTCCGGCGAACGAGGACGGTACGCCCGGTCCGTCGTCGACGACGTCGACGCACACGCCGTCGGGTGCGCGGTGGGCCCGGACGGTGACGCCGGCATGGGCGTAGCGGCAGGCGTTGGCGAGGAGCGGGCTGACGATGCGTTCGAGGAGGGCGGGCGGGACCCCGGCCTCCAGGTGCGGACCCTCGACGGTTGCCGTCAAGTGGGGCGGGATGTCCAGGACTTCGGTGAGCCGCTTCAGCGTGGGCACGATCTCCGCGGCGCCCGGAGCGGCGAGCGAGCCGTCACGGACGTCGCCCAGGAGGGTGTCGCAGATGGCGCGCATGGACTCGGCGGCTTCCGTGATGACCCTGTGGGTGGCGTGGGTCTGGTCGTCTGTGCGGGGGCGGGCCTGCCACCAGTCGAGTTCGGCGATGATCCGGCTCAGCGGTGTACGCAGCTCGTGCGAGAGTTCTCCGGTGAGCTGTCGCTCGTGGCGCAACAGGGTGCGGATGCGGTCCAGAATGGCGTCCAACGACGTGCCGAGGCGGGCGAGTTCGGCCGGGTGCCGCAGCTGGCCGAAGCGTTCTTCCGAGGCGATGACGCTCCACTGGGTGGCCTGGTCGGTCATCGTGCGGACAGGGCGCAGCGCACGGCCGACCGCCAGCCGTGTCAGAGCGTAGGTGCAGGCGAGCATCACGGCATCCAGGGCGAGTGAACCGAGGAGCAGGGTGTCGGCCGAACTCCGGTAGGGGGACAGGTCGAGCGCGGTGACCACGGTGGCGTCGCTGTGGCTTCCGGACACCGGCCGGGAGCACAGCCGGAGGGGGCCGTGGACATGGGCGGTGACGCACTGCTGTCCGCCGCGTCCGGCGAGTGCGTCGGCGACGCGGGTCAGGGGGCCGGCGGTCGGCGGCTCTTCCAGCAGGCGTCGGCCGGCGTAGATCCACACGTTCGTGTCGAGGAGCTGGTCGTCGGAGGTCTCCAGGACGCGCACCCTCGGGCCGCTGGTGTCGACGGTGGTGGCGACGGCGGCGGCGCGGGTGCGCAGTTCGTCGTCCGCCTGGTGCTGAAGGCGGCGGCCGGCCACGGCGTTGAAGGCGACGGTGAGGACCAGCATCAGCAGCGCCGCCGTGGTGAGCGCCACGAGGGAGAGCCGGCCGCGCAGCGTGCGGGGGGTCAGACGGTGGAGGAGAGCGGTCACGGCGGGTCGCGGCCGGTGGCGGTCACCCCTCATGACAGGCGGTGGCCGATTCCGCGGGCCGTGCCGATCGTCCGGTCGCTGCCGGCCTCGCGCAACTTGCGGCGCAGCCGGGTCAGGTACTGGTCGAGGGTGTTGTCGTGGACCAGGGCACCTTCCGGCCAGGCCGCCCTGACCAGCTCGCGGCGGCGCACGATGGCGCCGGAAGCCGCCATGAGCGCAGCCAGGAGACGGAACTCGGTCGGTGAGAGATCGACCCGGGTGCCACCGACGCTGGCCATGTGTCGGACGGGGTCCAGTGCCAGGTCTCCTGTCATGGCGGCAGGCGGCGGCGCGGCCCGCTTGAGGGCTGCTCGCAGGCGGGCCGCGAGTTCGGCGAGGTGGAACGGCTTGGGCAGATAGTCGTCGCCACCGGCGGAGAACCCGGAGAGCCGGTCGTTCAGCCGGTGATGGGCGGTCAGGAAGATGACGGGGCAAAGGAATCCGTTCGCGCGCATCGCCTGGCACACGTCCCGCCCGTCGGCGTCGGGCAGCCCGATGTCGAGCACGGCGGCGGAGATGCCGGCGGTCGCCAGCCGCAGGGCGGTGGCGCCGTCCGGCGCGGGCACGGTGGCGAAGCCCTCGTCCCGCAATCCGCGCATCAGTACGTCACGCAGGGCGTGATCGTCCTCGACGACCAGGATCGTCCGACGCATGGAGCTCCTTCTGTTCCCGACTGAGGGCTGTTCCCGACTCAGGGCCGACGGCCGGCCGCGGACCGCGTCGGCGAACCCGTCGGCCCCTTCATCCTTCTCGCGGGCCGTCGGACGTGGCGTGAAGGCGGCGCGGTGCCATCCGACTGACTACAATCATGTAGACGGTCTACTGCACTGTAGACGATGCCACAGCCAGAACGCGGCGTGAGTGTGCATGGCCCCATGGTGATCAGGACGGACCCGGCGGGCAGGGGAAGCCGCGTGGCAGTCAGGATGCGTTCAGGTAACCGCTGGCAACGTCCCTGCCCATGACCCATGAACTCTCCGAGACCCCCGAAGCCGAACCGGGCACGAGAGCTTCCGCTCACCCCGCCCACCGTCTGCGCTGGAACAAGGTCCCCGAGGTCACCGCCTACTTCTGGATCATCAAGGTCCTGTGCACGACGGTCGGCGAGACCGCGGCCGACCTGCTCGACGAGAAGGCCGGCCTGGGCCTGACCGGCGTGTCCGTGCTCATGAGCGCGCTGCTCGCGGTGGTCCTCGTCGTCCAGTTCCGCACCACGGCGTACCGCGCGGGCGTGTACTGGCTCGCCGTCGCCCTCATCAGCGTCGTCGGCACCCTGATCAGCGACAACCTCACCGACAACATGGGTGTGCCGCTGGAGGCGAGCACCGGGGCGTTCGCGCTTCTCCTCACGGTCGTCTTCGTCGTCTGGTACCGGCGCGAGCGCACCCTCTCCATCCACAGCATCGACACCACGAGCCGCGAGGCGTACTACTGGCTGGCCGTGCTCTTCACCTTCGCCCTCGGAACGGCGGGCGGCGACCTGGTCTCCGAGCGCATGGACCTCGGCTACTGGCTCGCGGCGGTCCTGTTCGCCCTGGCCATCGCCGCCGTGGCGATCGCGCACTTCGCCCTCGGCCTGGACGCGGTGTGGAGCTTCTGGATCGCCTACATCCTCACCCGCCCCCTGGGGGCATCGATCGGGGACTACCTCTCCCAGCCGACCGACGACGGTGGAATCGGGCTGGGCACGGTCGTCACGAGCGGGCTGTTCCTGACGGTCATCCTCGGGCTGGTCGTCCACTTGGCCGTGACACGCAAGGACGTGGGGGAGGCGAACGCGCAAAGTCACTGAACCGGGTGACGGCACGCACTAGGTGATCGCTGGGCGGGTCGGACGGTGCGGCAGCCGTCGTCGGGCGGCTGCCCCCCCCCGCGATCGTCGCCCGAGTGGCACTGCCGCTCCCGGACAGGGCGTGCTCACGCCGACTCGCCCCCGGGATCGGACGGCCCGCGGAGCCGACCCGGCGGGCGGCCCGGCGCCCGGCGGGAGTCGGCGCAGGCCCGGTGCCCTCTCGCTCGGCCGGGGCGTGCGGGCCGTGCCGGACGCCCGCGCGCTCGCTCTGACCGAACCGGCGGGCGGCCCGGGCCGTGGCGCCGAAAGCGTCCTGCGACGTCCCGCCCCGGACGTCGATGTGGCTCTGCCGCCACCGTCGATGCGCGGCAGGCGGCGGTCGGCCTCGGGCCGCCGACACTCTCCTGAACACGCGTCACCCGCACCGCGGCGGACCCACCGTGCCGCCGACTCGATGGACACGAGTTCCCGCGCGCCGGCATAGAGGCGAGACGCGGGGGTAGTCGCGCCGCTGTGCCGGTCACAGGCGTCCGGCACCCGCAATCGGGCTTCGACGGTGGGAGGGGTACGTCATGACGCTCATGAGCACGACGGCAACGGACACGCAGGTGCACGAGTTGCCGGAGATCGCCGATCCCTCTCGGGTGGCTCCCAAGGACGCGCGTGCGCTGTCGAGGCTGTTCTTCGACCAGTTGGCGGTGCTGGAGGAAGGCACTCCGGAACACAGCTACGCGCGGAACACGCTGATCGAGATGAACATGTCCCTGGTCCGCTTCGCGGCCGGCCGGTTCCGCGGCCGCGGACCGGAGGAGATGGAGGACATCGTCCAGGTCGGCATGATCGGCCTCATCAAGGCCATCGACCGGTTCGACCTGTCCCGGGAGGCGGAGTTCACCTCCTTCGCGATCCCCTACATCGTGGGTGAGATCAAGCGCTTCTTCCGGGACACCACCTGGGCCGTGCACGTTCCCCGCCGCTTGCAGGAAGCCCGCGTCCATCTCGCGCGCGCCACGGAGGAGCTGCGCAGCCGGCTCGGACGTACCCCGACGGTCAAGGAGCTGTCGGAGCTGATGAGCCTTCCCGAGGAAGAGGTGCGTGAGGCCCGCCTGGCCGCCAACGGCTACAACTCCTCTTCCCTGGACGCCACGATCAGCGGCAGCGAGGAGGGCGAGTCGGCGCTTCAGGACTTCATCGGCGCCGAGGACGGCGCCCTGGAGCTGGTGGAGGACTTCCACGCCCTGGCCCCCCTGCTGGGCGAACTCGACGACAGGGACCGGCAGATCATTCACATGCGGTTCGTGGAGGAACTCACCCAGGCCCAGATCGGCGAACGCCTGGGCGTCTCGCAGATGCATGTGTCGCGGCTGCTGTCGCGCACGCTCGCCCGGCTGCGGGAAGGCCTGCTCACCCAGAACTGAGAGGACCGCCCGACGGTGATGTCAGCCCGTTGTGGCGGTCGGTCGAAATCGCGATTCGGTCCTTACCGGGCGGAGACATCGGCGGGTGCGGGCCGTGAATATTGGAGAAAAGGCCGGGAAGGCGAAAGGAAAGGAGGTCGATAAGTATGGTTCCCCTGCTTCTCGTGCTGCTTCTCGCCGTCATTCTTTTCGGCGTCGGTTTCGCCGTCAAGATTCTGTGGTGGGTGGCCCTGGCCGTCCTGGTGCTGTGGCTGCTCGGCTTCGTCATGCGTTCCACCACAACCGGCGGTGGCCGTGGCCGCTGGTATCGATGGTGACTGGACTTCGCACGCGCGCGCACGCGTACCGCGGCCCGGCGGCCTCTGTATGCGCAGCGTGTGAAGAAGACGGGTGCGGCGGGTGCTGATCCGCGGCTGGGCGGGTGCGGCGAGCTGCATCTGAGAGGGTGGGGCACATGGACATCGATCGCAGGAACAACGTCACCGTCACCGGCAACCCGCACGGGCGGACGGTGGTGCTGGCGCACGGGTTCGGCTGTGATCAGAACATGTGGCGGCTTACCGTACCGGCCCTGAGCAGCGACTATCGCGTCGTGATGTTCGACTACGTGGGGTCCGGCCGCTCCGATCCGTCGGCCTTCTCGGAGGACCGCTATGCCTCCCTCGACGGCTACGCCCGTGACGTGGTGGAGGTGTGCGAAGCACTGGACCTGCACGACGCGGTGTTCGTGGGGCACTCGGTGAGCGCGATGATCGGGGTGCTGGCCGCCGACCTCGCGCCGCAGCGCATCGGGGCGCTGGTGATGGTCGCTCCGTCCCCGCGCTACATCGACGACGAGGGTTACCGCGGCGGGTTCAGCGCCGAGGACATCGACGAGCTGCTGGCGTCCCTGGAGTCCAACTATCTCGGCTGGTCGGCGGTGATGGCGCCGGTGATCATGGGCAACGCGGACCGGCCCGAACTCGGCGACGAGCTGACCAACAGCTTCTGCGCCACCGACCCCGACATGGCGCGCGTCTTCGCCCGGACCACGTTCCTCTCCGACAGCCGGGACGAGCTGAAGACCGTCCAGGTGCCGACGCTGGTACTGGAATGCGCCCAGGACGTCATCGCCCCCCGCGAGGTGGGCGCGTTCGTCCACCAGGCGATTCCCGGTTCGACGCTGGTCACGCTCGACGCGACCGGGCACTGCCCGCACCTGTCCGCGCCGGAGGCCACCAACGAGGCGATCACCGCCTTCCTGGCGAGTCAGGCCTGATGTGCCGGACCGGGCAGCAGTCCGATCAGCAGGGCACGGGCGACGAGCAGACCGCCGCCGCGGCGTTCGCCGCACTCCTGGAGGACAGTGCCGAGGAACTGTACGAGAGCGCGCCGTGCGGGTATCTGTCCACGCTGATGGACGGCACCATCGCAAAGATCAACAACACCCTGCTGGGCTGGCTCCGCCTGGAACGGAACGCCGTGGTGGGCCGGATGCGGTTCACCGACCTGCTGAGCGTGGGCGGCAAGCTGTACCACGAGACGCACTTCGCCCCCCTGCTGCGCATGCAGGGCGAGATCGGCGGCATCGCCCTGGAGATCAGACGGGCCGACGGCGGACGCATGCCGGTGCTGGTCTCCTCCGCGATCAAGCAGGGCGGCAACGGTGAGCCGCTGCTGATCCGCACCACCCTGTTCGACGCCCGGGACCGCCGCGCCTACGAAGCCGAACTCCTGCGGGCCAGGAAGGAGGCCGAGGAAGCGCGCAGACAGGCCGAGGCCGACCGCACCCGGCTCCAGGACGCCCTGGCCGTGCTCCAGCAGTCTCTGCTGCCCGATTCGCTGCCGTCGGTGCCCGGAGTGGAGACGGCCGTCCACTACCGCGCCGCGTCTCCCGACCGGCTGGGCGGCGACTTCTACGACCTCTTCCCCGTCGACGGGGAACGCTTCGCCTTCTTCCTCGGCGACGTGTGCGGCAAGGGCCCCCAGGCCGCCGCGGTCACCTCACTGACCCGCTACACCCTGCGGACCGCCGCAATGCACGATTCCGACCCCGTCTCCGCCCTCGCCACCCTCAACAGGGTGCTTCACGAGCGATACACCGGCGGCGACCCGCGCTACTGCACCGCCATATTCGGCATCGTCGAACCCGACGTGACGAACGGGCGAGCCACCGTCCGGCTCGCCTCGGGCGGCCACCCCCCGGGCCTCGTCCTGCGCGCCGACGGAACCGCCGACTTCCTGCCCACCCCGGGCGGCTTCCTCGTCGGCGCCCTGCCCGACGCGCGCTTCGCCACCGCCGACACCGTCCTCGCGCCGGGCGACACCCTGCTGCTCTACACCGACGGCCTCACCGAGGCCCGTACCGGCGAGGACCGCGGCAACCTGTACGGGGACGAGGCCTTGCGCGACTTCACCGCCCGCCACGCCGGACAGTCCCCGCACGCCGTCATCGAGGCCCTCACCGGCCTGCTGGACGACTTCGGCGACGGACTGGACGACGACACCGCCCTGCTCGCCCTCGGCGTTCCCGCGCCCGACCCCAGGACCGAAACCCGCGAATGAGCCCGCTGCAGATCACCACCCGAGACGCCCTGACAGGTCCCGTTCTGGAGATCATCGGCGAACTCGCCTATCCGCATGCCACCGAGCTGGCCGACCTGCTCCCCAGCATTTTCCTCCGGCCAGGTCAGCGCCTCGTCCTGGACCTGGCCGGCATGGAGTTCTGCGACTCCAGCGGCATCAGCGCCCTGATCGCGGCCCGCAACCTCGCGCAGGCCGCAGGGGCCGACGTCGCGCTCGCAGCGGTCCCCGCCGACACCCTGCGCGTCCTGCACGTCGTCGGCCTCGACCAGATCTTCTCCCTCCACCCCGACAGCGACGCGGCCACCCGGCCCTGACCGCGCGGGACCGGTCCTCGGGCAGCCGCAGCGGCGTCGGGAACGTCCACGGTGTGGGCGGTCGGCGCCCGGGTAAACGGAGGAGGAGAGCAGACCAAGCACCGAAAAGCCGTGAACGCGACGAAAGAGCCCCTATGGTCACCCCGCTGAGGAAGCAGACGGCAGACGAAGAGGATGAGGACGGCGCCCCGCTGCGCTACGGCGCGATCTGGGGAGACGGCGCGGCTCGCGCCGCGGACGCCCGCCAAGCCCTGCGGGCCTTCCTCGGCCACGCCCGGCGCATAGGCTGCGCGGTGGTGCCGAACACCTTCGCCGTCGACGCCGAGCTCGCCACGAGCGAAATGGTGACCAACGCCATCCTGCACGCCCCGGGCCCCTGCGGAATGACCCTGGAGCTCACCGACGACGAATTGACGATCACCGTCTGGGACAGTTCCACCGAGAAGCCGGCGCCGAAGAAGGCCGACCCGCGTCGCATCGGCGGTCATGGAATGCATTTGGTGCACACCGTCAGCGACAAAGTCGTCGTCGCCCTTCGCGCCACGGGAAAGCTGGTCACCGCCCATCTCTCCCTGGCCCGGAACCAGAACGGCACCGCTTTCGGCGGACCTGCGTTTCCCGCCCTCTTCCCGGGCTGAACACCGCGAAGTCGCACCCTCGACTCTGACGCCGCCGGATCCCGGACGATAGCGTCGTACGCAACGCGGCGACGTCCATCGCAGGCACCCTGATGCTGCGCAACGCCCCCACCTGCCGCGACGATCTGCGCAAGGAGTCCGCCCAGGGCAAGCCGGTCGCCGTCATGGAGGCCGGCTGCTGCACCTGCACCGGCCGACCCGACGTCAGGCGTCCCGCCCTCAGGCGTTCATGGCCTCCTCCACGGTGGGATGGCAGGGGATGATCTCGTCGACGCCCACCAGCTGCAGCAGACGTACGACGGACTCCTGGGCGCCGGCGATGCGCAGCCACCCCTGAGCGCCGCTCACGCGCCGGTGGGCGGTGACGAACACGTTGATGCCGCTGGAGTCCATGAAGGTCACGCCGCTGAGGTCCGCCACGATGCGCGGGGGCGGCGCGCCGTCGTCGGACAGCAACGCCTGGCTGAGGACGTCCTTGACGTCGTGGTCGATCTCGCCCTCCACGCTCACGACGAGGACGCCGTCGACCACTGCGGGCTGGACGGAAAGATGATTGGGCCGGTCTTCCCTGGGGATGTCGTTCACGTCTCCTCGGCTGCGCCTAGGCTTGCCCGCTCAGGGCGTGCTCGGACGATTCTGCCCCACCGGTGCGGCGGCATGCACCAAGACGGGCCGTGCCGGACGGCGCCTCTGGTGGCATGCGGGACGCCGAGACGGGTACCTGCGCACGTCAACGGGGGAGTGGGGGCGAGATACGTGGGATCTCATGGCGACGGTGTCGGATGTACGGGACCGGATGAGCACGTGATGCGGGCGGGCTACGCGCTGGAGGGGGACGACGGCTGCATCGCCGAGGCCCGTCAGCACGCCCTCGCCTTTCTCGACCGGGCCCGTTCCGACCACCGCCTGCCGGTCTCCGAGCGCGCCCTGGGCCTGACCCAGCTGGTGGTCAGCGAGCTGGTCACGAACGCCCGCAAGTACGCCCCCGGCCCCGTCCTGATGGAGCTGCGCGTCACCGCCCACGCCGTGGACGTCGTCATATGGGACAGCGACCCCACCGTGCCCGCTGCCCGGGCCGCCGATCCCGAGAGGATCGGCCAACACGGCCTGGAGATCGTCAAGGCCCTCACCGAGAACCTGTTCACCGAGCAGGAGCCGGTCGGCAAGCGCATCACGGCACGCATCGCCCTCACCGACCCGCACAACGGCGCAGCCGCCCGCCGCTGAGCCGAGAGCGTCGGCCGCGGCCTCGGGTGAAGGATCGTCCGGCTACCGAGGACGTGGCGGGGTATGCGGGACACACACACCGGACGGTGTCGCATCGCAGGGCTGGGGGACGGGTTGGCAGCGGAGGGTGAGAGCATCCCCGTCATGGATGCTGCAGACGGTCGCACGGTTCGATGGTGGGCGGCGCTGCGCCGGACGCCGGTGACCATCTGGAACGACGACGTCACGGACTGGGCGGCTGCGCTGACCTACTACGCGGTCCTGGCCCTCTTTCCCCTGCTGCTGGTCATCCTCTCGATCCTGGGGCTGACCGTGCCCACGGCCAAGCCCGAGGTCATCGACCGCATGGCGCAGGCCGCCCCGGCCGAGTCGCGCGCGCTGCTGCGCAGCACCCTGCGGCAGATGTCCGAACAGTCGTCGACGGCATGGACGCTGATCTTCGTCGGGGGGACGGGAGCCCTCTGGTCGGGATGCAGCTATCTGAGCGTCTTCCGCCGGGCGTTGTACGCCATGCACCGGACCAGTGCGGACCGGCCGGTCTGGCGCACGGCCCCGCGCATCGTTCTCACGGCCCTGGTCCTGAGTTCGCTGCTGCTCATCTCCACGCTCGCGCTGCTGCTCAGCGGCGGCCTGGCCCGGCGTCTGGGCCACGTCCTGGACCTGGGGACCGCGCCGCAGGCCACGTGGGACACCCTGCGATGGCCGGTCGTGGCCGCCGTCGCCGTCGCCCTGGTGCTCGTCCTGTACCGGTCAGGACCGGCGTGCTCCCGCCCCGTCGGGAGGATGGCACCCGGTGGGACCTTGGCCGTGGGGCTGCTGCTGACGGTCTCGCTCGGGTTCGCCCTCTACACCGCCCACGTCAGCACCTATGACCGCCTGTACGGCTCACTGGCAGGAGTGGTGGTCTTCCTGGTCTGGCTGTGGCTGTCCAACCTGTCCCTCCTGATCGGCGCTCAGTTCAACGCGGAGCTGTCCAAGCCCGTCGACGAGCGTTCGGCCGAGACGGCGACGGTGAGCGTGTGAGCGGTGCCGTGTACTCCCCGCCGGCGCCTCGGTCCACCGACCTCACCGGTGGCTCCCGCCGCGGGCGTCAGGCGGCGCCGTCCGTGAAGGTGATGTCGGCCTTGGACAGGTCCACGGTGTTCGGGATCATCGCCTGGGGGCGCAGCAGGTCCCGGAACAGGTAGTCCATCAGGTCGGCGCCGTTCATGGCCTTGAGCCGGTTCGCCAGCCGGGGGTTGGACTCCTCGAACCGCATGATCTCGACCACGGCCCGCTCGACCAGGCCGGGGATGATGTCGGAGCCGGCGAGGATGTTCTTGTGGAGCAGCTCGGGTCGCTTGAGGTTCTTGTCCGGGCCGTAGACCATCTGGCTGCGCCCGTCCCCGTACGCGTTCTGCCGTGCCAACGCGTGCGCCTGGCGCTGCTCGGTGTCCTTGACGTCGCCGAAGGCCATGAGCGATTCCATCAACTCGTCGTCCGTGGGCAGCCCGCGCTGGAACTCACGCACGTTCACCAGGCCTGCCGAACCCGACTTCCCGTGCACCGTCTCCTCGGGCCGGTCCGGATGCGCCATGAGCTGCGGGTAGTCGCGCTGGATGAAGTCGCTGAGCATGATCCAGCCCTGGCTGAGCAGGCCGGACTCATTGATGCCGAGCTCGATGCGGGCCTGGCCGTCGCCCTCGCCCTCCTTGCCGACGCCGAAGCGCGACTTGCGGCCCGACTTGCCCGGGTGCTCGATGTAGAAGAAGACGAACCCGTGGTTGGCCAGCACCAGTTCGTCCACGTTCATCGTGTTGTGCCGGTCGCTGGGGTTCTCCCGGTCGAGCGCCGTCTTCGACTTGAGGCTCTTGTCGGACTCCAGCATGGCCTCGGCCCGAGCCTTGGCGGTGTAGTGGGCGACCACGCTCGCACGGAGCTGGTTCTCCAGCTTGCCCCGCACGTCGGCCACCCACGCGTCCTCGCCGCGGCCGCCGATCTCCTTCTTCAGGTCGTGCCGGTTCAGCTCGGACATCTCCCGGATGTAACTGGAGCCGGACATGCCGAAGTTGACCGTGCCCTGCGCGAACATCGCGTCCTTCCAGAGCGTGCCCTGGTCGGTCATGTCCTTGTACGGGAGCTGCGCCTCCGCCGGGAGTTGCAGGTCGCGGTCGTGCTGGGCGGCCACGAGGGCCAGCTCGTTGCGGACCACCCCGACCACCTCGTCCAGGTAGTCGACGTCCGCCTGCCTCGGGCCGTCCGCCTTCCTGTCCAGTGCGTCGATCAGGATGGCGTTCAGCTGGGCCATGCACGTCCCCGGGTCCCGGACCGGGGAACTGTCGTACGCCGCGACGGCCTGTGCCACCGGTGACGTCACCGGATTCCCCTGCTCGGACTTCTTCCGCATGAAGGAGGCGAGCGTACGGACCTGCGGTTCCGGTCTGGTGATCTGCCCCTTCAGCTCGTCGGGCCCCTTGCGCTGCACCGTGTGCCCGACAGGTGCGGCCGAGTCGTTCGGGGCTGCCGGGGCTTCCACGGCACGCTGGACGGGAGCCGCACCGCTCATCACCCGCCGGGCCGTGTCCTCCGCCTGCCGCTCGGCCCAGTCGGACGGGTCGGACACGCGCAGCCCCGACCCGTTGTCGGTACCGGGAACCGACCCCCTGCTCTGCTGGCGGACGTGGTCCAACTCGTGCGCCAGGGTGTGCTTGTCCTGTCCGTCCCAGACCACGTGGCTGCCGGAGGTGTAGGCCTTCGCGCCGATGTCCGCGGCGGACCGCTGGGCCACCGCGTCGGTGTGCACCCGTACCGCGCTGAAGTCGTCGCCGCCGAACCGGCCCTCCATCTCGGAGCGCAGTGCGGGATCGAGCGGCCGCCCCGGAGAGCGCAGAACCTGGTGCACCGCCGAGCGCTGGACGGCCGGGCCGTGACCGCAGTGCGCGTCATGCTCGTGGCGCTGCTCCTCGACCGCGCGCGAGACCGCCGCGTTGCCCGCCGTGCGCTGCAGGGCGAGCAGGGCGGCCGCCGGGGTGGCCGGCCTCGCCGTGAGCGGGCGGGGACGGTTCCCACCGTCACCGCTCCTGTCGGTCGGCTTCTCCTGCGCACGCACCAGCACTCTCCTCACAGGCGGGCCCACCAGCATTCACGGACCGGCGGCGGAGCGGCAAGGTACGCGAGGGCAGACCTGAGGGCAGGAGATGTCCCGGTCACCTGCCCGCGTCTGCCCGAAGCCGACCCGGGCGAGACGTGCTCCGGTGTCGGATTCCTGCGCACGGCCGAGCGGCGAGGCCGCTTCCGCACCCGTCGGCAGTTCCGTTCCCGCGACGACGGCTGCGCCCCGGGTCTCAGCGGCCACGGACCCGGCCACCACGCGCCCCCACCACAACCGATCCTGGTCACCACCGATGTCGGTGACCAGGGATCCCGGTCACCACCGATGCCGGGCCGCCACACGAACCCCGGCCACCATCGAACCCGGAGAGCGCACCGCTCGTCTGCGGTGGTCACCAACTGATTCGGGCAGCGACCGGGAGGTGGTCGCTGGCCGTGGCCGACAGCGACCACGAGCTCTCCGGCCTCACACCCCGGACCAGGATCTGGTCGATCCGCACCACCGGGAACTTCGCGGGCCAGGTGAAGCCGAAGCCGCTCCCGGCCGCGACCTGGGTGGAGCGCAACCGCGACATGATGCCGGCGAACGCGCGGTCGTCCGTGGCGCCGTTCAGGTCGCCGAGCAGCACCAGCCGCTCGTTCCGCTCGGCGGCGACCGCCTTGGCGAGCGCCTGTGCGCCTCGATCCCGCGAGTCCGTCCAGAAGCCGGCCCGGGGATTCACCCGCACGGATCCCAGGTGGGCGACGTACACCGCCAGCGGACCCCGGTGCGTGGCCACCGTGGCACGCAGCGACCGGGCGTACGTCGCCTTGACGCCGGCCGGCTTGGTGGCTGCCAGTGGTCCGTAGTCCATCGCGATGTCGACGGGCTCGGTGTCCGACAGCGGCAGTTTGCTCCACAGCCCGACCGTGCCCAGCACCGAGTGGTACGGGTACGCCTTCGCCAGCCCCTTCTCGTACACCGGCTTCGCCTGCGGGGTGATCTCCTCCAGGGCCAGCAGGTCGGCGCCCGAAGCCGAGAGGTGGCGGGCGGTGCCGGCCGGGTCGGGGTTGTCGGCGCCGACGTTGTGGCTGACCACGGTCAGGTCGCCGCCAGCGTGGGCCCTGTCACCGAGCAGCCCGCCGAAGAGGTTCAGCCACACCACGACCGGCAGCAGCAGCGCGGCCACCGCCGAGGCGGAGCGACGCCACAGCGCGGCGGCCAGCAGCACCGGTACGAACAGGCCGAACCACGGCAGGACAGTCTCCGCCAGACTGCCGAGGTGCCCGATCCGGTTCGGGATCTCCGCGTGCAGCAACAGGAACATGCCCAGCAGCAGCGCCAGCGCCGCGGGCACCGGGCCGCGCTTCCAGGGCCCGGGCCGGGAGGCGATGCGGATCAGCCGGCGGAGGTTCGCCCGCCTGCCGATGTCCGCCCACCGGGAACCGGAGTCGGCACTCCCCGGTCCGGTGCCGCTCTGCCCGGTCTCCGCCGCGTCCACCCGAGTCATCGCTGTCCTCGGTCACCGACGGTCACGGTCGCATCCTCGGGTTCCGGGCGGGGGCGGCGCCGAAGGCTGTGACCGGGGCCCGCCGGGGAGCGAGTGGTCGCTCCGGTGGCGCCTGTCAGGGCTGGTGGGGTTCGCGTCATGCGGCCAGTGAAGGCGGCGCGGTGTTGTCGGCGCGTATGCGGTTTTCGATACGCCGACGATATGCACCGGCTCGTAGCATCGACGGCATGCGCGTGTTGCTCGTCGAGGACGAACCGTATCTGGCCGAAGCCGTCCGCGACGGCCTCCGGCTGGAAGCGATCGCGGCCGACATCGCAGGTGACGGGGACACAGCCCTCGGACTGCTGAGCACCAACGCCTATGACATCGCCGTCCTGGACCGGGACATTCCCGGGCCCTCCGGCGACGAGATCGCCCGACGCATCGTCGCCTCCGGCAGCGGCATGCCGATCCTCATGCTCACCGCAGCCGACCGTCTCGACGACAAGGCCACCGGATTCGAACTCGGCGCCGACGACTACCTCACGAAACCCTTCGAACTGCGAGAGCTCGCGCTCAGGCTCAGAGCGCTCGACCGCAGACGTGCCCACAACCGGCCGCCGGTGCGGGAGATCGCGGGTCTCCGGCTGGACCCGTTCCGCCGCGAGGTCTACCGGGACGGCCGTTATGTGGCGCTGACCAGGAAGCAGTTCGCCGTGCTCGACGTCCTCGTCGGCGCCGAAGGCGGTGTCGTCGGAGCCGAAGAACTCCTGGAACGGGCGTGGGACGCGAACGCCGACCCGTTCACCAACGCCGTCCGCATCACCGTCTCGGCCCTGCGCAAACGGCTCGGCGAGCCCTGGATCATCGCCACCGTGGCAGGCGTCGGATACCGCATGGACGTCCGACCGGAGACCCGACACGAGGTCCCCGTGGGCGACGAGGGAGACAGGGGCGACGAGGACGACGAGGGAGACAGGGGCGACGAGGGAGGCGAACGTGGATAGAGCGTCCGGAATGAGTGTCCGCGCCAAGCTCACCCTCAGCTACGCCGGATTCCTCATGCTCGCAGGCGTCCTGCTGCTCGCGGCGGTGTGGGTGTTCCTGCTGCGCTACGTCCCCGACCGCGCGCTGATGATGACCGGCTCGATGGACACCCCCGACCCCGGCGTCTTTCCCGTTCGGTCCAACCTCCTGCGCGTCTTCGCTCCGAGGGCAGCCGCGGTGTTCGCGCTCCTGTTGGCCTTCGGCCTCGTCGGAGGGTGGATCCTCGCCGGGCGGATGCTCGCCCCCATGACCCGCATCACCGAGGCCGCCCGCCTGGCCTCGACCGGATCGCTCTCCCACCGGATCCGACTGCCGGGAGGCAAGGACGAGTTCCGCGAACTCGCCGACGCCTTCGACAGGATGCTCGCCCGGCTCGAAGCGCACGTCGCCGAGCAGCAGAGGTTCGCAGCCAACGCCTCCCACGAGCTGCGCACCCCGCTGGCGATCTCGAAGGCGCTTCTCGACGTGGCCCGCACCGATCCGGACCACGACGCCGGCGAAGTCATCGAGCGGCTCCACGCCGTCAACACGCGAGCGATCAACCTCACCGAAGCACTGCTCCTGCTCAGCCGCGCCGGACAGAGGTCGTTCACCCGAGAACCCGTGGACCTGTCCCTCCTCGCGGACGAGGCCGTCGAAACGCTCGTGCCCCTCGCGGAGCAGCGTGGCGTCACCCTCGAGACCGGCGGCGACATCACCCCCACGATCGGATCCCGGGCGCTTCTGCTGCAGCTGACCACGAACCTGGTGCACAACGCGATCGTCCACAATCTCCCTGAGCAGGGCACCGTGTGGGTCAGTACCGGCGTTCGCGCCGAGACCGTCATGCTCTGCGTCGAGAACACCGGCGAGAAGCTCACTCCAGAGGCGGCCTCGACACTCACCGAACCGTTCCAGCGCGGCACGGAGCGCATACACGCCGACCATGCGGGCGTCGGCCTCGGCCTGGCCATCGTGAAGACCATCACCCACGCACACGACGGAACTCTCACCCTCACCGCGCGTCCTGCCGGCGGGCTCCGCATCACCGTGGAACTGCCGACGGCAGCTCAACCCGCCGATGGCTAGTGCATCACCACGCCCTTACGACGAGGGCATCGCCGGATTCGTGGCGAGGGGCTCGGAGCCCGGGCCGAGCCGGTAGGGCGGATCGCGGGCGTGGAGGCGGACGGCGGCCTCCAGCAGAGTGGCGCAGGTGTCGGCGGCGGCAACAGCGAGATTCAGGGCGCCGGGAAGGACGAGTCCGTCCAACTGGCCGCCGTATCACGGAATGTGCCACTACGATCGCTGCGCGTGAACAATCGGGGGGCACGAGTGCGCGACGAACGACTGGCTGCGCTGGGAGCACGGCTCGCGCGGATCGCCCGCGGCCGTGACCTGTCAGCCGTGCTGGAACCCGAAGCGCTGCGCGAGGCGCGGCGGTTGGCGTCGAGTCGTGGTGCGGGCGACGCGGAAGCCGGGTTCCTCCTCGGCTGGTTCCACTGGTACCGCTACCAGGCGCTGCCGGTCGACAGAGGCGACGCGGAACTGGGCGCGGCCGCCGAGGCGTTCGCCCCGTGTTACGTCGTCGACATGCCCGGGCTGCCGGAACTGCTGGTGCCGCTCATCGCCAACGGGGTTGTGCCGCAAGCGTTCGACATGTTCCAGCGCCTGCAGGTCTCCCACGACCCGGACCTGCTCTCCGCCACGGCGGCTCTCTGGGAACGCATCCTGGCCGCCGTACCCGATCACCCGGACCGGGCCGCCTTCCTGTCCGTTCTCGGGCTCGTGCTGCAGGTGAGGTTCGAGCGCCTCGGCGCGCTGACGGACATGGACACAGCCATCGGCCGATTCCGGGAAGCGGTCGCCGCCATCCCGGTCGGTCACCCGGGCCGTGCGGGTGCGCTGTCCATGCTCGGGAGCGCCCTGGGAAAGAGGTTCGTGCGCACCGACGCACCGGAGGATCTGGACGCGGCCGTCGCGGCGGGGCAGGAAGCGGCGGCCCTCGTCTCCGCCGACGACCCCGACCGCGCGCGGACGCTCTCCTCCCTCGGCCACCTGCTGCGGCTGCGGTTCGAGCGGACCGGTGTGACAGCGGACATCGACATGGCCGTCGCGGTGGGGCGGAAGGCTGTGGCCGTCGCCGCGGCCGACGACCCCGACCGGGCCACGATGCTCTCCCACCTCGGGAGTTCCCTGGGACTGCGGTTCGAGCGGACCGGTGTGACGGCGGACGTGGACGAGGCCGTCGTGGTGGGGCGTACGGCGGTGGACGCCACTCCCGCCGACCACCCGTACCGCGCGATGCGGCTGTCGAACCTGGGGAACGCCCTGTTGAGGAGGTATGCCCGGACCGGTGTGACAGCGGACCTGGACAGGGCTGTCGCGGTGGGTCGTGAGGCGGTGGCCGCCACCGCTTCCGATCATCCGGAGCGCGCGATGCGGTTGTCGAATCTGGGCAATGCGCTGCACCGGAGGTTCGACCGGACGGGAGAGGAGGCGGACCTGGACCTGGCCGTCGGGCACTTCCGGGAAGCGGTGGCCGCACCGCTGCCCGGCCACCCCGACCGTGCGACATGGCTGTCGAACCTGGGCAGCGCACTGGTGACGAGGTACGAGCGGAGGGGCGCGGCGGCGGACCTGGACAGGGCTGTCGCGGTGGGTCGTGAGGCGGTGGCCGCCACCGCCTCCGATCATCCGGAGCGCGCGATGCGGTTGTCGAATCTGGGCGATGCGCTGCACACGAGGTTCGACCGGACCGGTGAGGAGGCGGACCTGGACCTGGCCGTCGGGCACCTCCGGCAAGCACTGGCCACCACCCCCGACGACCACGCCGACCGCCCGGCACGGCAGTCCGGCCTCGGCAGCGCACTCCTCACGAGGTACGGGCGGACCGGTACGCCGACCGACCTGGACGAGGCCGTCGCGGTGCACCGCGCGGCGGTCACCGCCGCCCCCGCGGACCACCCCGACCGCCCCGGGTTCCTGTCCGCTCTCGCCACCGCACTGGCGACGAGATTCGACCGGACCGGAGCCCTGACGGACCTCGACGCGGCCATCGCGGCGGGACAGGAGGCCGTGACGGTCACCCCCGTCGACCATCCCCACCGCGGGATGTGGCTGGTCAACCTGGGAAACGCGTTGCGCAGGAGGTTCGAGCGGACCGGCGTGCCGACGGATCTGGACCTCGCCGTCGGCGATTTCCGGGAGGCGCTGGCCGCCGCCCCCGCCGACCATCCGCACCGCGCCGGCATGCTGTCCGCCCTCGGGGGCGCGCTGCACAGGAGGTTCGAGCGGACCGGTGAGGCGGCCGACCTCGACACGGCCGTCGCGGCGGCGCGTGAGGCGGTCGAGGTCACCCCTCACGATCACCCCGACCGCGCCGGCAGGCTGTCGGCCCTGGCGGGCGCGCTGCGCCTCAGGTTCGAGAGGACCGGTGCGTCGGCCGACGTGGACGCGGCCGTCGACCACTTGCGGGAGGCGGTGGCCGCCACCCCCCAGGACCACCCCGACCGTGCCCTGCTGCTGGTCAACCTGGGGAACGCGCTGGCGAGAAGGTTCGAGCGGACCGGCCGGCTGGCGGATCTGGGCATCGCCGTCGCGGTGGAGCGGGAAGCGTTGGCCGCCACCCCCGCCGACCACCCCGCCCGCGCGATGCGGCTGGCCGCCCTCGGCGGCACGCTTCACAGGCGGTTCGAGCGGACGGGCGTCGTGGCGGACCTGGACGCCGCCGTCATGCACTTCCGGGAGGCCGTGGCCGCCACTCCCACCGACCACCCAGACAGGGCGATGTGGCTGTCGAGTCTCGGCGGCGTGCTTCTGAGGGCGGCCCAGCAGACCGGCGCGCCCACCGACGTGGCCGCGACCCCGGTGGACCACCCCAGCCGGGCGACACGGCTGTCCAACCTCGGCAGCGCCCTGCTGGGACGCTTCAGGCGGACCGGTGTCCCGGCGGACCTGGACACCGGCATCGACCATTTCCGTTCGGCGGTGGCCATCGCTCCCGCCGACCACCCCACCCGCGCGATCTGGCTGTTCAACCTCGGAAACGCGCTGGAGAGCAGGCGCAGGCTGAGCGGAGCCGCGGCGGACCTCGGCGAGGCCGTCTCCTGTTGGCTGGAGGCATCGGAGGCAGCCTCGGCGACGGCCTCACTGCGGATCTGGGCGGCACGCGGCGCGGCTCGTCTGCTGGCGGAGTCCGGTGACGGCGAACGCGCGGCGCAGGCGGCGGAGGCTGCGGTGCTGCTCCTGCCCCAGACGGCTCCGCGCCGTCTCGAACGCGGCGACCAGCAGTACGCGATCGGTGGCTTCGCCGGTTTGGCCGCCGAAGCCGCCGCGTTGGCCCTGGCCTCCCCGGTCGGCAGCGATGCCGGACGCGCGGAGCAGGCCCTGAGGCTCCTGGAGGCCGGCCGGGCGGTCCTGCTCGGCCAGGCCCTGGAGACCCGCGGCGATCTGACCGCCCTGCGTGAGCACCGGCCGGACCTTGCGCGACGGTTCGTGGAACTGCGAGAGCGTCTCGACGTGCCGACGGGCATGACGGACGGCGAAGCAGACGCAGGTGCAGCCGAGGCCGCAGGTCAGGCATTGCGGCAGGAGCAGCAGGCGCGCGACCGGCGCCTGACGGTGGACGAGTTCACCGGTGTCCTGGACGAGATCCGCGCCCTGGACGGCTTCGCCTCCTTCGTGCTGCCGCCCGCCACCGAGGACCTCCTCGCCCAGGCGGACCAGGGCCCGGTGGTGGTGTTCAACATCAGCGACCACCGCAGCGACGCGCTGCTGCTCACCCCAGGGGGCGTCACCGCCCAGCGGCTGCCCGGACTCGTCCCGGCCCGGGTCACCGAGCAGATCGACCGCTTCCGGCAGGCGCGGCGCGTCGCGGTGTCCGGATCGGACCTGCGCGTTCGGCAGGAAGCGCGGACAACCCTCGGCCAGGTGCTCCAGTGGCTGTGGGACGAGGCCGTCGGTCCCGTGATGGAAGCGCTGGAGCGGGACGGCCACCTCGCGGTCGAGCACGGCGAGTCCGGCGAGTCCGGGGAGTCCGGCGAGGAGAAGCTGCCGCGGGTGTGGTGGGCGCCGGGTGGTCTGCTGGGTCAGTTGCCCGTCCACGCCGCGGGCCACCACACGGCCCCGGCCGGGGGAGCCCGCCCGCGCACGGTGATGGACCGGGCCGTCTCGTCCTACACGCCCACCGTGCGGGCGCTGGGATACGCCCGCCAACGGGCGTCGTCTCCCGCGGCCCGGCCGCTCGCGGCTCCGCGGAGCCTGATCGTGGCGATGCCGACCACCCCCGGGCTGCCCGGCGGCGGTCGGCTGGGCTTCGTCGACGCCGAAGTCGCGATGCTGCGGGCCCGCCTGCCCGGTCCCGTGCTGCTGCGGGAGCCCGGGCCCCCTGCCGCACCGGCCGACTCGGCACCGCCCGACCCCCTAGCGGCCGACCCGGTAGCGGCCGACGCCGTAGTGGCCGGCCCGTCGGCGGGCGTGCCGACGAAGGCCAGCGTGCTGGCCCACCTGCCGGAGTGCACGATCGCGCACTTCGCCTGTCACGGCGCCAGCGACCCCGTCGATCCCTCCAAGAGCCTGCTGCTGCTCCATGACCACGCGGACGATCCGCTCACCGTGGCCGGGCTCGCGCCGGTCGCGCTCGACCGGACCAGGCTGGCCTATCTGTCCGCGTGCCGCACCGCGGTCGTCGACACGCCCGCACTGCGGGACGAAGCCATCCATCTGACGTCCGCCTTCCAGCTCGCCGGCATTCCGCATGTCATCGGGACCCTGTGGGAGATCGACGACCGGACCGCGGTGACCGTCGCCGATCTCTTCTACGCCGGACTGCGGGACGGCGTCATGGGAGGGGACTGCGCCGATTCCGCCCGGGCGCTGCACGCGGCGGTCCGTAAGGTGCGCGACGGCCACGGACTGCCGGCCCCTTCCGACCGCACTAGAGCCCCCCTGCTGTGGGCCGCCCACGTGCACGCCGGCGCCTGACCCGACGTCCCTGCCGCAAAGGCGGGCCGGCCGCCGAGGCACCGCGGTCAGCGGCGCGCGAAGGCGGCCGGGGCCGGGTGCTTCCGGCGCGAGCGATGAGTCTCGGCGGTCGATCCGGTCTGCCCTGGCATGACGCGAATCATCGCCGACATCTCGGTTTCCCTGGACGGCTTCGTCACCGGCCCCGAGCCCGGCCCGGACAACGGCCTGGGCGTCGGGGGCGAGGCTCTGCATTCCTGGGCCTTCTCCGACGACCCCGGAGACCGCCGGATCCTTCGCGAGGGGGCCGCCCGCTCGGGTGCCGTCCTCCTCGGCCGACGGCTCTTCGACGTGGTCGGCGGACCGGGCGGCTGGGACGACGAGGTCGGCTACGGAGCCCGCGAGGTCGGCAAGCCCGCGTTCGTCGTCGTGACGAGCTCGCCGCCGAGCTCGGTGCGGCTCACCGAACTCGACTGGACGTTCGTCACCACCGGGCTGTCCGACGCCGTCGCCGCGGCCCGGCGACGCGCGGAGACGGCGTCGTCGGGCAGCGGCAAGGACCTGGACGTCGTCCTCATGGGCGGCGGCGCCACGATCGGCTCGGCGCTCGCCGCCGGGCTGGTCGACATCTTGTCCCTGCACCTCGCGCCGGTCGTGCTGGGCGCCGGAACGCCGTTGTTCACCGGCAACGCGCCGCGCACGCTGGTCCAGCGCAGCGTGACCACGACATCGACCGCGACGCATCTGACCTACGACGTTCTCTGACGACGAGGCCGCGCCCACAGGACGGCGGTTGTGCGCGGGGCTACCAGCGATACCAGCGGCCCCGGCGGCCGCCGGTGTCCGCGCTGCGCATGACGAAGCCGAGCAGCCAGACGACCAGCACGACGACGGCGATCCACCACAGTGCCTTGAGCGCGAAGCCCGCGCCGAACAGGATCAGGGCCAGAAGCAGAACGAGAAGCAGGGGAACCATAGTTATCGACCTCCAGCGGTCCTGGTGCCCGGCAAATCCAGGAACACACGGTCGAATCACCTGGTTTCTTCACCGTTTCTGCGGGAACCGGACCCGGTTCCGTCACCGCTGTTCACCCCACCGGTTCGTGCCCGCGCCCTGGCACGCTCCGGTCGCTCACAGCCCGAGCGGCAGCGGCTCGGCGGGCGCACCGGAGGCGATCAACGCCGGCAGCAGAGTCGCAAGGCCGCGGGGGGCGAACAGGTCGGGCCCGTCGTAAGCGGCGATCTCCTGAGGGCGCCACCACTTCAGCGCGGTGATGTTCTCCGCGGCGAGTTCGGCGTCGGAGAACGTTCCACGGGCGTCGAACCTGGCGGTGCGCACGAGGAAGTAGTCATTGACGACGCCGTCGTAGCCCGGGGCGTGCAGGGGCGCCACGACCTCCTGGCGCCACACGTGCGGCGGACGAGTCGTCAGCGCGAGACCCACCTCTTCCCGTAGTTCGCGGCGCAGTGCGGCGAGCGGCGTCTCGTCCGGCTCGATCCCGCCGCCGGGAGCTGCCCAGACCACCGTTCCCGCCGGATCGGGAATCGAGAACCGGCAGAGAAGGACGCAGTCGTCCGCATCGAGGATGATCGCGCGCGCCGCGTGGCGCAGGTTCACGGAGGGCATCCGGACACGCTAACGGAGCCGCCCGGGCCCGGACGTCCTGTCCGGTGCTTCGGCGGAGTCCGGGGGCGCGGGTTCCCCCTTCAAGGCCGCCCGCCCCGGTACGGATCATGTGCAGGCGTAGGCGACCCCCGCTCGGGCAGGCGGATGTCGGGGGCCCCGGTGGATCTCCGTTCGGCTCAACGCCCAGCCGCCCGGCCCGGTACCCTCTGTATCCCGGACGGGTGGGAAGGTCGGAAAGGGGACCAGGTGAGAGCGGCGCGGACGCTTGCCACGTTCGACGACGTCGAACTCGGTGACCACATCTGCTGGCACCAGGACTCGGCCGACACGTCCCCTGCCGATGTGCTCGCCTACGTGGCTGACGGCGCTCTGTACGGCGACAAGATCGTGGTGGTCGGCTCCGCCAGCGCCGTCCTCGGCCTTCCCCGTGACGCTGTGCCCTCCGCCTCGGTGATCCTGGATCCCCCGCGCGACGCGGACCCCGACTCCTTCCTGGCCGCGGTGCGCCGGGAAGCGCGTACAGCGGCCCTGGAGGGCTACCGCTCGGTGCGTGTGCTGACCGAGCGGGCGCCTGCCGCAGCGCCCGGCGGGGCCGAGGAACTGGTGGCCCAGGAGCTGAAGCTCGACGAGTTCGCCTCGGAGAGCAATGCCATCGTGGTGTGCGCCTTCCGGCCTTCGCAGTGGGACAGGCCTACGCTGGAACATGTGGCAGGTGTGCACCCGCACGAGATGGGCATACGCGCTGAGCGTCCGGCCTTTCGGATGTACAGCACGGGTGCCGACGTCTGGAGCGTGGACGGAGTGATCGACTCAGAGGGCGCGGACGCGTTCAACACCGCGCTGCGCGCGGCGATGCGCTTCTCGCCCAAGGTGAATCTGCGCTTCGACACCCTGGAGATGATCGACGCCGCAGGCATGCACGCACTCGTCGACGCCGCCCGCCATCTTCCGGACCGCCGCATCGTCGTGGAGGGCGCCAACGACACCGTGCGCCTGTGCTGGGAGCTCGCGGGATACGCGGCCGCCGGCCTGCCGGTGGTGATGGCAGCATGACCACGATCCCGCCCGCGCATCCGTCCGAAGCGGCCCAGCCTCCGTTCCGCCACGAGTTCTACCCCTATCGCGGGGTCGGGCAGTTCCTGTCCGGGACCCTGGGGTACATCCACGAGGCGCTGGCGGGCGGCGAGGCCGTGGTCGTCGCCGTCCCCTCGGACAAGGCGTCGCTCCTGCGCCACGAACTCGGCGACGAGTCCGCCGTCACCTTCGTCGACATCACGACGCTCGGGCCCAACCCGGGCCGGCTGGTCGGCGCCTGGGTGGACTGGATGAAGGAGCGAGGCGAGGGGGACAGGCCGGTACGCGGCATCGGGGAGACGGCCTGGCGCGAGGCCCGCAGCGCTGCGCACCTCTCTGAGCTGCGGTATCACGAATGGCTGTTGAACCGGGCCTTCGCCCGCAGCTCCGCCTGGTCGATGCTGTGCCCCTACGACGACGCGGACGACGACCGCAGCGCCCTGCAGTCCCTGTCCCGCTGCCACCCGTTCGTCCGCCAGGACGGCCACTTCGTGCGCAACGAGGGGTACCTCACCGCCGAGGAGTACCCCTTCGACGTCCTCAACCCTCCGTGCGATCCCTTCCAGGAGCTGAGTTTCACCCACGGTGACCTGGCCGCGGTCCGTGCCAAGGTCTCGGGGTGCGCATCGGAAGCAGGCGTCACGGAGGATCAGCAGAGGAAGCTCGCCGTCGCCGTCACGGAGATCGCCACGAACAGCATCCGGCACGGCGGGGGCCGGGGGACCCTCCGCACCTGGACCCAGGACTCGACGTTCCTGTGCGAGTTCCGCGACGCCGGCTACATCCCGGACGTGATGGCCGGCCGCACCCGCCCCACCGTCGACCAGATCGGCGGCCGCGGTCTGTGGCTCGCCCAGCAGCTCTGCGACCTCGTGGAGATCCGCTCCACCCGCCACGAGGGCACCACCATCCGCCTCCACGTCGACGTCCCCCACTGAGCCGACGCGCGCGATCACCGCGGTGCCGAGGCGTCGTCGTACACGAGGAGGCCGTCACCGCGCAGACGCACGCCCGGCGTCGGCGTGTGCGGCGTCAGGCGCCCGTCGTGCATCAGGTGGTGGACGAGCAGTCCGCGCGCCACCACGGCGAAGTCGGCGATGAGACGTCGGTGGCATCGCCACCACACCGCCTCACTGCACATCACCGCGGTCCGCAGGCCGGCCGCCTGACGGATGACCTCGTCCATGGCGGCGACGAAATCCGGGCTGCGGGTGTGAGCGGCATAGCCGCGGAACGACGCGTTGCGCCAGACCGTGTCGGGTGAGTCCGGCGGCGGCTTCCGGAAGCCGCCGAGGCGCTTCTCCCACCGGTAGGCGATGTCCTCCTCCGGCAGCCACTCGGCCAGACGCTGCCGTGAAAGATTCGGGCTACGGCGACTACCGGGAGCGGTCCTGACGTCCACCACGGCGGCAATGCGGGCTTCCCGCAGCAGCCTCGCCAGCGTTTCCCGCTCCGCGGTGCTGTGGCCGAAGGTGACCAGTTCGAGCGGGGGCGCCCGCAGCTCCCCGGGAGGTCCGGTCCGGTCCACGTCCATACACCGAGTGCAACAGATGACCGGCCGGAAGGCATCGCCGGCATCCCGTGCTCACCGGCGGCGCAGGTCGCGCAGCACCTCCCGGGCGGCGCGGGTGCCCGAGGCCATCGCGCCCTGGACCGAGCCCGTGGCCCGGTGGTCCCCGCACACGTACCGGCCCGGGGCCACCCGGGTCGTGCGCGTGAGCTCCTGAGGTGCCGCCATCGCCGGCAGCGCCTCGGGAACCGTGCGGACGGCCAGCACGGGCCAACGGGCGGCGTCGGTCGCGTAGACCTCGCTCAGCGCCTCACGCAGAGCGCGCTCCCGGCCCTCGGCGTCGGCGCCCAGAACCGAGGTGGCGACGAGTGCCCGGCCGGGCGGCGCACAGGAGGCGGCGACCTCGCTCAGCACACAGGTGTTGAGGAAGCGACGCCGGGTGTCGACCAGCAGCGTGGGCTCGCGCAGCGGAGCCTCGGCCGGGGCGTGGTAGTACGTCGTGACCACACGGTAGGCGGGCATGGTCACGTCCGGCATCAACGTCACGGCCGCTCCGGGGCCGGTGGCGACCACCACGGCGCGCGCCGGGACGGTTGCACGAGCGGCGGTCTCGACACCCTCGTCGGTCAGCCTCTCCACCGGAGTGTCCAGTCTCACGACCCCCTCCGGCAGCGCCGCCGCCAACGCCCGCGGGACGGCTCCGATGCCGTCCGCGGGCAGACACAGGGTCCCGCGCAGCATGCTGCGCCACACCAGGTGGAAGACCCGGGCGGACGTCTCCAGCCGGTCCTCCAGGAACACCCCGGACAGGAAGGGACGGAAGAAGCGCTCGACGAAGGCGTCGGTGAACCCGGCCCGGGCGAGCGCCGCCCTCGTGCTGCGATCGGAGCGCCGCTTGAGCCGGCGCGGCGGGAGCAGCGCGTCCGAGGCGGCGAGGGCGCCGAGGGCCGTCAGATCGCGCGGTCCCGCGACCCGCCCCGACAGGAGGTCGACGAGCGTGGACGGATGAGACACGGGGTCGGTCAGGCGGCGCCTGCCGGTCCCGGTGTGGATGAGCACGCCCGGGGTGAACGGGCGCAGGGACAGGTCTGACAGCGCCAGACGTCGTCGGACCTGCGGATAGGACGTGTTGAAGACCTGGAAGCCGCGGTCGATCACGAAGCCGTCCACGAGATCGGAGCGCATCCGGCCGCCGACCCCGTCCGAGGCCTCCAGGACCTGTACCGCGACGCCGGCCGCGAGGAGGTCCTGCGCACAGGCGAGGCCGGCGACGCCCGCTCCGATCACCACCACGTCGGGGGAACGCCCGCCTGCGGTCACTTCGTCTCCTTCCGTCGCCGTGCTGCACGGGGTGTGGGCCGCCGCACGTCGAAGCACCGTCGACCTCTCTTCGGCGCAGGCCCCGCGCGCGGATGCACCACGACACCGACTCGGGACGGTCCCGGTCCGCTGACGGTTGGTCCCGGCCGGTCCACGCGACGGCGCGGCCGCGTGGCGGTCGGCTTGCTACGGCGGGCTACGGCGGGCGGCTCAGCCGGGGAAGCGCCCCGTCGAGCGCAGCTGCCAGCGCCGCTCCGCGTAGGCGAGGTCGTCGCGCCACAGGCGTCCGGCGGCGGCCCGCACGAGGGGGCGCAGCAGCGGCGACATCCTGCGGGCCACGGCGAAGCCGGGGCGGTCCGACGCCGCGACGACGGCCTCCACCACCGCCGTGCGAGGCCTGCCCCGGTCGTCGGGGCCGAGCGGGGTCGCGTGGGTCTCGACCACCGAGCCGCGGCCCTCGCCCTCCGTGATGTGCATGACGACCGTGCGCGGCTCGGGCGCGGTGAACACGGCGCGGACGGGGACGACCAGCCGTCCGGCGACCCGGAAGGAGACATCGACGACGAATCCGTCCTCCTGCGCCGCCGCGCCCTCGCCGCCCGCCTCCCCGGCTCCCTCTCCCTTTGCCTCTCCGTCCTCCGTCCTCGCCGGCGCCTTCCCCGCCGTCGCGGGAGTGTCGACGACGGTCAGGTCGACGAAGGAGTACGGGTGGAACCAGGCGCCGTGCCAGGGATCCAGCCGGTTGGCCACGACGTCCTCCGGCTCGCAGGCGCCGACGCCCACGTAGACGGCGGTCACCGCCCGGGTCAGGGCGGGCCTCGGCGGCACGACCGGCGTCTCCAGGGGCGGTTCCCCGCCCACGTCGTCCAGGCGCACCCAGACCAGTACGCCGTCGTCGTAGGCGGGCAGCGGCTCCCAGCCCGCGAACGGTGCGCCTTTCAGGGCGAGGCCGTGCCAGTGGCAGACGAGAGTGCCGCACCTGACCGGGCTGTCGCGCAGGGGTGCGCCCAGGTGCGGGCAGACGCCCGGTCCGGCGACCAGACGGCCCGTGGCGTCGCGCCAGACGACGACCTCCTGTCCGGCGATCGTCCGGGCGAGCGGCCGGTCGGCGGGGACGTCCCGGGTCGCGCCCACGACGAACCAGTTGCCCGAAGGGCGCGCCTGAGCGCGTTTCAGCGCCTGGGCGATGACCGCCGGACGGGCCTCGCGCCATGTCGGAAGCTGCCGCTCCCAGGCGACCGGGTCCCTGCGCAGCGAGAGGGGGAGGCGTCCGCGACGGACGGGACGACGGGGGTTCACCTGACCTCCTTGTGCAGTGGCTGCGCGGTGACGGCCCGGGGTGCCGGGTGCGTTCCGGCGCACCGTCCGGGCGCGCCGGACCGGGCGGGAGGCTCGGTGGACACCGTCCTGCGGCGGGCCGCGCGCGCCTTCGCCCGGGCTGCCGTCAGACGCACCAGCCCGTCGGCGGCCACCGCGGCCCTGCGTCGCCGGGGCACCACGGCACGCCGGTGCAGGACGGCGTACCCGTCGGCGGCGACCGCGTCGAGGATGCCGCCGTAGAGCACGAAGGCCGTGCGGATGCAGGGACGTGACACGGGTTCGAGCATCGCGATGCCGGGCGCCGCCTCGCGGTAGACGCCGCGGGTGAGGTCCTCGAAGGCCCTGAAGGCCGCGGTGATGCGCGGGTCGCGGCGGCCGGAGCCTCGACTCCAGAGCAGCAGTTCCCGGTCGACGCCGTGCGCGGACAGCAGATCGGCGGGCAGGTAGACGCGTCCGCGGTCGAGGTCCTCGCCCACGTCGCGCAGGAAGTTGGTCAGCTGGAAGGCGACGCCGAGGGCGGCCGCGTGCGGGGCGGCCTCCTCGCGCGGGGCCACGGAGCCCAGGACGGGCAGCATCTGCAGCCCGATCACCGCGGCGGAGCCGTGCATGTACGCGCGCAGGTCGTCGTAGGTCGGATAGTCGGTGACCTCCAGGTCGCTGCGCATGGACGCCATGAAGTCGCCGAAGTGGCCGTGGTCGATGCCGTATCGCCGGGCCGTGTCGGCCAGTGCGAGGACCACCGGCTCGGCGCTGCTCTCCTCCCGCAGCCCCCGCTGGAGCCGCTCGTGGAGGCGGGCGAGGTCGGCGGCGCGGCGTCGGGCGGGGATGTCGGCGTCCAGGGAGTCGACGATGTCGTCGGCCCAGCGGGCGAAGCCGTAGAGGGCGTGGACGGCCGGCCGCCGCTCCACGGGCAGCAACCGGGTGGCGAGGAAGTACGTCTTGCCGTGCCGGGCGTTGAGCCGCCGGCAGTGCGCGTAGGCGTCGCGCAGCGCCGGCTCGGTGATGCCCGCCGCGTCGAGTTCACGGACCGTCATGAAGGTGCTCCTTTGGACACGGTCGGCACGTCCGGCAGGGCGGGCGCTTTCGGCACGCGCGGTACGGCACGCGGACGCCGGGGGACGACGGCCGCGTGCCGCCCGGTGATGCGGGCCGCGGCGAGCTTGCCGGACAGCAGCACGGTGGGGACGCCGACGCCCGGTGTGGTGCCGCATCCGGCGAGTACGGCGTTGTCGGCGCCGCGGACCAGGTTGCGCGGCCGGAACGGTCCGGTCTGCGCGAACGTGTGGGCGGCCGAGAAGGGGGTGCCGGCCGCGTGCCCCTGGGCCGTCCAGTCGGCCGGGGTGACGAGCACCTGCTCCTCGATCGCCTCCGCGATGCCGTCGAAGCCGCGCCGGTCGAGTTCCCGCAGGACGTCGTCGCGGTAGCGCGGGCCGAGATCGCCCCAGGCGGCGGCGTCCGGCCCGATGTCGGTGTTCGGGCAGGGGGCAAGGATGTAGTGGAGGTGGTGACCGGGCGGGGCGAGCGTCGGGTCGGTGGCGGTGGGACGGGTGATGAGCAGCGACGGGTCGCTCATCAGACGGCCGTCACGGGTGAGTTCGTCGAAGGTGCGGCGCCACTCCCTGCCGAAGGACAGCGTGTGATGGCCGAGTCCGGGCCACGTCCGGTCGGTGCCGACGTGCAGGACGACGGCCGAGGGGGCGTGTCTGATGCGCAGCGGACGGCGCGGGGGGCGACCGAGCAGGCCGTAGGAGACCGGAAGGTCCGGGGTCAGGACCACGGCGTCGCACGGGATGCGGTCCTGGTCGGTGACGACGGCGGTGACACGGCCGGCGGAACGTTCCAGCCGGGTCACGGTCCGTCCGAAGCGCAGGTCGGCGCCCGCCTGCGCAGCGGCGTCCGCCATGGCCTGCGGCAGGGCGTGCATGCCGCCGCGGGGGAAGTACACGCCGGCGACGGTGTCCATGTAGGCGATCACGGCGTATGCGGCGAGGGCCCGAGCCGGGGCGACTCCGGCGTAGAGCGCCTGGAAGGAGAAGACTCGGCGCAGACGTTCGTCGCGCAGGTGACGGCCGATCCCCGCGTCCAGCCGTCCGAACCCGCGGAGGGCGGCGAGCCGCGCCAGGTCCGGGGTCAGCAGCTGCAGCGGGGAGTCGAAGTTGGCGTCGATGAAGCGACGCATCTGGGCGCGGTACAGCTGCTCCAGCCATCGGCGCAGCCGCCGGTAGCCCGCGGCCTCGTCGGCTCCGGCGAACCGTTCGACCTCCGCCTCCATCGCCGCCGCGTCGGTGTGCACGTCCAGGCTGCCGCCGTCCGCGAACCGCGCCTGGTAGGCGGGGTGCAGGGGGACGAGGTCGACGCGGTCGCGCAGGTTCTCGCCGACCGCGGAGAACGCCTCGTCGGCGAGGTCGGGCATGGTCAGCACGGTGGGACCGGTGTCGATGCGGTAGCCGCCGCGCTCCAGTCGTCCGGCTCGGCCCCCGGGCAGCGCGTCCCGCTCCACGAGGGTGACCCGGCGACCCGCGCCGAGCAGGTGCAGTGCGGCCGCGAGACCGGAGAGCCCGGCGCCCACCACGACCACGTGATCCGTGGGGCCGGAGACGGTCCGGGTCATCGGACACCTCCCTCGGCGCCGACGGTCAGCAGCGCGGAGACAGGCATGCCCTGGTCCGCTCCGCAGGGTCCTGGAGCGGGCACGGGGACCGTGCCGGCCGCCGCGTGCAGAAGCTCCCGCAGACGCCTGCGGCCCTGCGGCTCCAGCGCCGCGGAGTCCAGATGACGCATGCCCTGGGAGACCAGCCGGTCGATCTTCGCCTCGACGACGTCACGGGCACCGGTGGTCACCAGCACCTCACGGACCTCGCCGAGCCCTCGGTCGGAGAGATCGGCGCGGCCCAGCGAACGACGCAGCACGGCCAGGGCGCGCCGGTCACCCGTGGACTCCGCCCGGGCCCGGGCCACCGCTGCCAGGTACGTGGGTTTGCCCGCCCGGATGTCGCCGCCCGTCGGCTTTCCGGTGCGCGTGGGGTCGCCGAACAGGTCGGTGAGGTCGTCGCGCAACTGGAACGCGATGCCGACGCAACGGCCCGCCGAGCACAGGGCGGCCGTGCGCGCGGTGTCCGCGCCCGCCAAAGCGGCTCCCAGCGCCAGCGGACGCTCCACCGAGTACAGCGCGCTCTTGAGACAGGCGGCGCGCACGGCACGGGCCAGCGAGACGGAGGAGGTGACCTGGCCCTGGATGTCCAGGTACTGACCGGCCACCATCTCCGTGCGCATCGTGCTCCACAGGTCGCGCACCCTGCGGGCGGTGTCCGGCTCCATCTCGATGTCCGCGACCGTGTCGTCCGCCCAGGCCAGGGCGAGGTCGCCGGCGAGTATCGCTGCGGCCTCGCCGAAGCGCCGGCCGGCCTCGGGCGCTACGGCGCCGGCGTACTGGGCGGCGACGTCCGCGTGCAGGACGGGCCGGCCGCGACGCAGCCGGGAGCCGTCCATGACGTCGTCGTGGACGAGTGCGCAGGTCTGGATCAGCTCGAGGGCGGCGCCGACCCGCAGGGCGGCTTCCGCCTCGACCGGGCCGCCGCCGCAGGCCCGCAGAGCCCACCACACGAACCGCGAACGCATGCGCTTGCCCCCCTCCAGAGTGAAGGCGGCGACGCGTTCGGCGAGGTCGTGCCCGAAGACCGGGTCGAGGGCGACGGCGCGTTCCACCCGTTCGCTCAAAAGGTCGTCGAGGAGGCGGCCCACGGCGGCGGGCACATCCCCGTCGACGTCCTCCAGGGCGGCGCCGTCCAGCCGGAGCCGCTGGGGCCTGCGCGCTTCCGAGGGTGCGCCCGGGGCGGGGAGGTCCTCTCCGAGCAGGGGGAACCCGCCTGCGGGCCGCACGGTGTGAGGGTCCGGTGCCTTCTGGGCCACAGGAAGATCCTTCGCCTCGGTGGGACGCATCCCGGTTCCTCTCGCCTCGGTCGCCTGGGTGTCTGACGTAATGCCTTCCGCGACAGGGGCGTCCCCGGATGCGCCATCCGGGGAGAACGTGCGGTCGTTCTCGGCCGGTGGGCCGAAAGGGGCGACGGAACGCACGGGCTCACGAGGGCGGCCGCGGCGGAGAAACGATGCAAGGACGACGCAAGTTGTCGCATCGCTCGCGCGCTTCGCATGGTGGGGGAGTGGCGGTCGCCGACGGCGACCGCGAGCACGGCAGGCGGGGCCGCTCTCGGAGACCAGGTCCCCCGGCCGCCCGCCCCGAGAGACGGCACGGTCACCGCCCGCACGAGGAGCAGCATCATGACGGCACGCCAAGTCACCGAGCCGGCCATCGACAGCATCCCGCTGTGGGCTCCGGCCGAGGACTCCCTGGCCGACGAGGAACTCGCCGCGGGGTTCGCGGCCGGCGACGAGGCCTGTCTCGTCGCCGCCTACCACCGGTGGGGCGCTCTGGTCTACACCCTCGGGCGGCGCTCGCTGGGAGACGCGCGCGAGGCGGAGGACGTCACCCAGACGGTGTTCCTGGCCGCTTGGCGGGGCCGAGCCGGATTCGCGCCCGAGCGCGGCACGCTGAGCGCGTGGCTGGTCGGCATCACCCGCCGCAAGATCGCCGACGCCCTGGCGGCGCGCACCCGGCGGGCCGAACTCGTGGCCGCGGCCGGTGCGCGGATGTCCGTGGGGTCCGCGGACGGCTACACCCAGCCGGACGCCGTCCTGGACCGCGTCCTCATCGGCCGCGAGCTCGCCAGGTTGCCCGCGGCCCAGCGCCGCGTGCTCACCCTGGCCTTCTACGACGATCTGACGCAGCCGCAGATCGCCGACCTCACCGGCTGGCCGCTGGGCACCGTGAAGAGCCATGCCCGGCGCGGCCTGCACCGGCTCGGTCGCTGCCTCCAGGGGGAGGGCGTCGACGAGGGCGTCAGCGACCGCAGAAGGTAACCGTTGGCGAGCAGAGGGTAATTCGATGCGAAAACGATGCGACTTCTGAACGTTGCGGGGCGCGGGTCGATCGGCGCCGACCGCTTCCGATCGCCTCCGACCGTTCCGCCGCCTGCCCGCCCCGAACCTTGCCGCGCCTTCCGGGCGCCCCGCCCTTCCGCCCCCTCCCCGCCGGTCCCGGTGAGTCGGGCGCCGGTGCATCCGGCGTCGCTCCTGTGCCCGTAGTGGTGCCCGTAGAGCCGTCACAAGGAGCCCTGCCCGCCTGAGGACCGCGCGTCCGTCGCGCGGGGGCCCGCGCGGCGGACCGTGAGGACGTCAGGAGGACGGCGTGGCCGAACGCCCGGCACTGCCCCACATCCCCCACGCGGCACTGGTCTCCCGCGCCCTCGACGGCAGCCGGGCGCCTTGGGACGAGGCCGCGGCCGGCCATCTCGACCTGTGCCGTCCGTGCCGGGAACGGCTGGCCGCCTACGAACGCGCCGCGGCCGCGGGGCGTCTGACCCGACCGGGTGAAACCCTCCAGGCGCCACCCACCCGGGTGTGGACCGCAATCCGCGCTCACCTCGCCGCCGACCGTCCCCCGCCGCCGCCCACTCCTTCAGCGACCGCCCACCCAGTGCGGCGCGCCGCAGTCCGCGTCCTGCGATGCCCCGCCGCGGCGGCGCGGGCCGTCGCCCGCTGCGTCGCCCGCCTGCGCGCCCGCCTACGGCCCGGACGGCACCGCGAGTCGAACCGCTGAGACCGGCCGCTCACCTCCCCCCGCGCTCGTCCGTCCGGCAGTCGGGCCCCGGACGGGCGACGACCCCGGCGAGGCCTGCATCCGTGGAGCGCCTCCGGGGTGAATGCTTCCGACAGGTCACCGGCTGCCCGCACACCGCCGGTGGGACGCACACACCGGAGGGAGCGGCTCGTGGTGCACGCTGAGGTGGCCATCCTGGGCGCGGGAGCGGCGGGGCTGTCCCTCGCCCACCGGCTCACGCAGGCCGCCCCCGGGGCCCGACGCGTGTCCGCCGTCCTGGTGGACGCGCCGCCCGGACCGCTCCGCCCGCCGAGCCGGACCTGGTGCTTCTGGGAGCCGGGCCCCGGCCCGTACGATGCCGCGCTGACCGCGGAATGGCGCAGGCTGCGGGTGCACGGCCGGGCCGGGCAGCCGATCGAGGACGACATCGCCCCCCTGCGCTACAAGATGCTGCGCTCCGACGACTTCGAGCGCCTGGTGGCCCGCGATCTGGCGCACGGCGACGACGTCAGGCGACTGGAGGCGACCGTCGAGTCGGTGAACGGCGGGGCCGACGGAGCCGACATCCGTGCCCGTGCCGCCGACGGCCGCCCGGTGACGGTGCACGCCCGCTGGGTCTTCGACTCCCGGCCGCTCGCCCGCCTGCCCGCGGCCCGGACCACCCTGTTGCAGCACTTCCGCGGCTGGTTCGTCCGCACCGAGCGGCCCGCTTTCGACCCCGGCACGGTCGACCTCATGGACTTCAGGGTGCCGCAGCCGCGCCGGGGCCTCGCCTTCGGCTACCTCCTGCCCACCGGACGTCATGAGGCGCTCGTGGAGTACACCCTGTTCTCCGGCGCCGTCCTGCCCCGCGAGGCGTACGAGCGCGAACTGCGCCGCTACACCCACGACGTGCTGCGCCTCGGCGGCTTCGACGTCACCGCGACCGAGACCGGCGTGATCCCCATGACCGACGCCCGGTTCTTCCGCCGGCCGGCGCCGTCCGTCTTCCGCATCGGCGCCGCGGGGGGCGCCACCCGGCCGTCCACCGGCTACACGTTCTCCGCCGTCCAGCGCCAGACCCGCACCGTCGCGGACGCCCTGCGCGCGGGCCGCCACCCGATGCCGCCGCCCGCCCATTCGGCCCGCTCGCGCGCCATGGACGCGGTGATGCTGCGGGCACTGGACACCGGCCGCGTCGACGGGGCCGCGTTCTTCGGGCGGCTCTTCGCAGGGGTGCCGATGGAACGGCTGCTGCGATTCCTCGACGGCGGCACCCGCCTGCACGAGGACCTCTCCGTCGGCGTCCGCACCCCCGTCCTGCCGATGCTGCGCTGCGCGGCGGAACTGCCCTGGCTGGCCCGCAAGCCGCCCCCTGCCGGCCGGTGAGCGACACGAAGCACGACCCGAGCCCCGAGCACCCCGACCACTCGGCGGAGACCTCCGCCGCCGCCCCGCCCCGCTCCGGCTGCCCCGGCCGTACCCCGGCAGGCCGCCCGCCCACGAGAGGAGACCGCATGACCCTGCTGCGCGACGAGGACCTGGCCGCCGCGTTCGACCACGCTTCTCGCAGCTACGACACCCTGGTCGCCGCCAACCCCGGCTACCACGGCCACCTGCGCCGCTCCGCGCGCCGCCTCGGCCTGCCCGACGGCGGCGCCGGACTGCGCGTACTGGATCTCGGGTGCGGCACCGGCGCCTCGACGGCCGCCCTCGCCGCGGTCCTCCCCGGCGCCGAGATCACCGCGGTGGACGCCTCCGCCGGGATGCTGGAGCGCGCCGCGCGCAAACCGTGGCGGGACGGGGTGACCTTCGTACGGGCCCCCGCCGAAGGACTGGCGGAAGCAGGCGTGCGGGGACCCTTCGACGCGGTCTTCGCCGCCTACCTCTTCCGCAACGTCACCGACCCCGACGCGGTGCTCGGCGCGGTGAGCGACGTGCTCGCGCCGCACGGGCGTCTCGCGGTGCACGAATACACGCTCAGCGGCCGGGGCGTCCACCGCGCGGTGTGGACCGGGGTGTGCCGCGGACTCGTCCTGCCCGTCGCCACCCTCCTCGGCGACGGCGACCTGTACCGGCACCTGTGGCGCAGCGTCGTGGACTTCGACACGGCGGACCGCTTCGCCGCCCGGGTCCGCGCCGCCGGTTTCCAGGACGTCAGGGCGCTGCCCCTGCCCGGCTGGCAGACCGGCATCACCCACACCGTCGTCGCCCGCCGCCCCGGCCCGGCCGCGGAGGACGGCCGATGACCCGAACCCGGCGACCGGACGCCGCCCGCCGCGGCCGGGACCGGCGCGCCCGCACCGTCCTGCCCGCCCCGGGCACACCACGCGTCGCCGTCGGCCGCCCCGTGACGGCGGCGGTCGTCGGCGGCGGCATCGCGGGGCTCGCGGCCGCCACGGGCCTGGCCGAGAAGGGCGTGCGGGTCACGCTCTACGAACGCGGTCCCGCCCTGGGCGGACGGCTGTCCGGCCGGCCGACCGTCCTCTCCGACGGCAGCACCGTCACCATGAGCCGCGGCTTCCACGCGTTCTTCCGGCAGTACTACAACCTGCGCGGACTGCTGCGAGCACCGATCCGGGGCTCGCCCGTCTGCGTGGCCTGCCCGACTACCCGCTCCGCCACGGCAGCGGCGTGCACGACAGCTTCCGGCACGTCCCGCGCACCCCGCCGTGGAGCGCCCTCGGTTTCGTGGCCCTGAGCCCGACCTTCACACTGCGCGACCTCGCCCGCATGAACCCGGTGGCCGCACTGCCGCTGCTGGACGTCCGCGTCCCCGAGGTCTACGAGCGGCTCGACGACGTCAGCGCACATGACTTCCTCCACTCGATCCGCTTCCCGGAGGCCGCACACCACCTCGCGTTCGAGGTGTTCTCCCGGAGCTTCTTCGCCGATCCGCGCCGACTGTCCGCGGCGGAGATGGTGTTGATGTTCCACATCTACTTCCTGGGCTCGGCGGAAGGCCTGCTCTTCGACGTGCCCGACGAGCCCTTCCCGGCCGCCCTGTGGGAGCCACTGGCCGACTACCTGCGCGGCCACGGCGTCGACGTGCGCACCGGCGCCCGCGTCGAGACCGTCGAACCCGCCGAGGACGGCGGCTTCGTCGTCGCCACGGACACGACGGAACGGCGCCACGACACCACCGTCCTCGCCCTGGACACCGAAGGCCTCGGCTCCCTCGTCGCCCGCTCCCCCCGCCTGGCGGACGCCGGCTGGCGGGAGCGGATCACCCGGCTCCGCGCCGCGCCGCCGTTCCTCGTGTCACGCCTGTGGCTGGACCGCCCGGTCGCCGCCGACCGCCCCGGCTTCCTGGGTACCAGCGGCTACGGAACCCTCGACAACGTCAGCGTGCTGGAGCGCTGGGAGGGGGAGTCGGCGCGCTGGGCCTCGCGCACCGGCGGGTCCGTCGTCGAACTGCACGCCTACGCCCTGCCCGAGCGTGCGGTCCGCGACGTCGAGCAGAAACGCCTGGTGGAGCAACTGCACCGGGTGTATCCGGAGACGCGCGCGGCGACGGTGGTCGACGAGCGGCACGAGTGGCGGGCGGACTGTCCGCTGTTCCCGGTCGGCGGATACCGCGACCGGCCGACCGTACGCACCTCCGATCCCGCACTGGTGGTGGCCGGCGACCTCGTGCGCACGGACCTGCCCGTGGCCCTGATGGAACGTGCGGCCACGAGCGGTTTCCTCGCCGCGAACGCGCTCCTGGAGCGCTGGGGAGTCAGAGGCCAGACCCTGTGGACGGTGCCCGACCGCGGACGCAGCGCGGCACTGCGCGGGCTCGCACGACTGGGGTGACCCCGTGCGCGGGTGGGCGCCGTCGACCCGGCCACCGTCAACCGGTATGCGTCAACGCCGCCTCGGCCGACCGCTGTCGCCCCGGGCTTCGTAGCCGCAGGCCATGAGCGTTCGACGACCGGGCCCACGGGCGGAGAGCCACCAGCGGGACGGCCGCGAGGACGACGAGAAGGGGAGCCCGCCCGTTCGATCGAGACCGGCGCTCACGGTTCGGGGTGGGCGTCGACGAGTTCCGGCTCCAGCCCCTCGCTCACCTCGGCGTGGGCCCGGCCGGCCTCGGCGCGCCAGGCCTCGAAGGCCCAGGCGGTGAGGGTCACGACGGCCAGGCCGAGCAGCCAGCCGCCCACCACGTCGCTGAACCAGTGCACGCCGAGCGCGACCCGGGTGAAGCCCACTCCGAGCACCGACACCACCGCGACGCACCAGCACACAGGACGCCAGGCGCGCGGCGCCACGGGCAGCAGGACCAGCAACAGCACGGCGAACGACGTGGTGGCCGTCATCGCGTGACCGGACGGGAAGGAGAATCCCGGGGCGTGCGCCACCGGATCCTCCAGGGACGGCCTGGCCCGCTCGACCACCGTCTTGACCAGGAGCCCGATCAGTCCGCCGGCCACCGCCGTCACGGCGGACCAGGCGGCCAGCCGCCAGGCCCTGCGGTACAGCAGCCAAACGGTGAGCAGGGCGACGGCCGTGCGCAGGACGGCCGGGTCCCAGACCCAGTCGGACAGGAAGCGCAGGACACCGGTCCATGCCGGATGGGTCACGGCCGTGTGGTGCAGTCGCTCGGCGGCGCCCGCGTCCAGGCGGCGCAGCGGCCGCCACTGGCCCTCTACGAGGACCAGCAGCAGCGCGAAGGGCACGGCCGCGACGGCGGCGACGAGGGCGGCTCCCAGCAGCCGGGCGCCGAATCTGCGGTCGGCTGTCCGGCGACGGTGGTCTCGGAGGTGCCGGACCGCGGCTCGCACAACCATTCAGACTCCAGGATCGGGTTCGATCGGTTCGGACCGCTGGGCTCGCGCGGCTTCCAGCTGCGCGGCGAACGCCAGTCCGAGGAAAAGGGCGATGGAGGTCAGATAGGCCCAGAGCAGCAGCGACATGAAGGCGCTGAGCGGGCCGTAGACCGTGTCGAAGGAGCCGCTGATGCCGAGGTAGAGGCTCAGCAGCCAGGTCAGCGCCGTCCACAGCACCAGGTACACGGCGGCGCCGAAGGCCAGCCAGGTGTATCCGGGCTGTTTGCGACGGGGTGAACGGCGGAAGATGACGCTGGCCGAGATGAGCGCGAGCAGCAGCCCGGAGGGCCAGCGCAGTATCTCCCAGGCTGTCTGTGCGCCGCCGTCGAGCTGGTAGACGCTCACCGCCGCGGACGCCAGGTCGCCGCCGGCCACCATGACGATGAACCCCAGTCCGAGCGGCAGTCCGGCGATGACGGACATCACCAGACCGCGCAGGTACTTCTGCCGGAACGGGCGGTCGCGCTCGTTGCCGTAGATCCGGTTGGCGCCGCGCTCCACCTGGCACATCGCGGTGGTGGTGTTGACCAGGGAGAAGAGCAGCCCGAACCAGAGGGCGACCTGCGCGCCGTCGCCCGCCGTGCGGCGGCTGCGGCCGAGCGCGTCGTCGACCACGTCGGCGCTGGGCCCCTCGGCCATCCGGTGGATGGTCAGTTCGGCGATCCGGCCTATGTTCTCGGTGTGCAGCGTGGTGGACAGTCCGACGAACGCGATGGCCAGCGGGATCACCGACAGGACCGTCTGCAGGGCGAGCGCACGGGAATGGGTGAAGCCGTCGGCATACCGGAAACGGACGAAGGAGTCGCGCAGCAGCGCCCAGCTGCCGTAGCGGCGCAGCGACATCAGCGCCTCGTCGGCGGACAGTTCGTCGCCGGTCATGTCACGCGTCTCGGGGACCGTGGTCGCCGTACCCATGTCACGCACCTTCCGACGGCAGCAGCACGGTCAGCGCACCGGGCCTGACCTCGGCGTTCAACAGGCGGCCGGGCGTCACCGGATCACCGTCGAGCTCTCGGGACTGCGGGTCGCCGAAGGTCAGTTCGGCCCGTCGGAACGTGAAGAACTCCACCGGCACGCCCCGTCCGTCGTCGCCCTGGGCCGTGACGGTGTCGAGGGCCGACGGCCGGCGCGTCGTCTTCGCACGCCCGCGCAGCAGCGTCGCCAGTGCGCGCATCCAGCCGCCTGCGCCGCGCGGGTCGAGGATGAGCAGATCGAGCAGACCGTCGTCGGGGCGGGCGGCCGGCAGCAAGGTCGTCCCGCCCTGCACGGTGCCGACGTTGCCGATGAGCACCATGCGGGCCGTGCGGTGCAGGGCGGGCGCCTCGTCGAGCCGGACGGTCAGGCGCATCCGCGGAGTCCGCAGTGCGCCGACGCCCGCCAGGACATAGGCGGGCCAGCCCAGGACGGACTTGGCGCGGTCGTCGGTGTGCTCCATGATCGCGGCGTCGAGGCCGGCCCCGGACATCGCGGCGAAGTGGGTGGCGGCGAGGCCGTCACCCTCGATGCGGCCGAGGTCGATGCGGCGCGGGGCGCCCCGCAGGGCGGCGTCGAGCGCGGCGGTGGGGGACAGCGGCAGACCGAGGTTGCGGGCCAGCAGATTGCCCGTGCCACAGGGCACCAGAGCCAGCGGCACGCCGCTTCCCGCCAGCGCGTCCGCGGCCGCCCGCAGGGTGCCGTCGCCGCCGCAGACCACGACCAGTCGTGCGCCGTCACGGACCGCGGCGGCCGCCTGACCCGTGCCCGGGTCCTCCGCCGTGGTCTCGACGAACACGGGTGCGCGGTGACCGTGGCGTTCCAGGACCTCGCGCAGCGCCTCGCGGTCGGCTTCGCCGGTGACCGTCGGGTTGAAGATCACCGCAGTGCGGCCGCGACCCGGTGCGCCCGGGTCTGACCCTGCGCCCTCGGCGGACGGCGCGGGGCTCGCCCCGACCGGAGCCGTTACGGTCCCGTCGGTGAACAGGGCACGACCGACGATCAGCAGGGACAGGCCGCCGTTGGCCAGACCGCCCACGACGTCCGTGGGGTGGTGCATGCCCCGGTAGAGGCGGGCGACGGCCACCATCACCGGCATGAGGAGCAGCAGACCGCCCACGATCCGCCGCCACGGCCCGCGCAGCCGGGACAGCGCGAGCACCGCCAGGCCGCCGTAGAGCGCGGTGGCCGCCCCCGTGTGCCCGGACGTGTAGCTGGAGGTGGGCGGTGAGGCGTCAAGACGGTCCACGTCGGGGCGATGACGGTCCACCGACTCGGTGATGACGAGGAACACCAGCGACTGGAGCGACACGGCGACGGCGAGGAACGAGGCCTGACGCCACATCGGCAGACGGGGGATCAGGATCAGACCCGCACACGCCAGGACGGTGACGGCGATCACCGTCAGGGTGTCGCCGGCTTCCGAGCCGAGGTACGACATCGTGGTGAGGGTGCCGGTCCGGGCGTGCTCGAAGCCCTCGTTGACGTCGTCCTCGACCGTCAGCGGCCACAGTCCCCGGGCGGGTCCGGTGATGAGCAGCCCGAGTCCCACCATCAGCGCGCCCTGGCACACCGTCAACGCTGAGATGCGCGCGGCGGTTCGTCCCACGCCTCGGGGCAGCGCGAACGAGCGGCCGGTCCGGGCGGCTCGCGGTCTCTCGCCGGGCAGTTCGGCCGGTCTTTCCGGTGCGGCGGTCGGCATCATGTCTCCCACGGGTCGGCGCGGTACGGCGGTGTCGGCCAAAGGCGTTGAGGCCGATCCACCGTCTGCCCACGATGTCCCGGCGCAGACCTGCCGCTGGTGAACTGCTGATCAGCGGGCAGCGCCCGGCCGCACAGCAAGGCGGGGACGGTCACGAGGGGGACGGCCCGGGAGCCGGATGCCGATGTCAGCCGCGAGGGCGGCGGGGCGCCTGCGGCCGGTGGTGTCCGGCGGTGTCGGCCGTGAGCAGTCGGTCGGTCCCCGTGAGGGCGAGCAGGTGCCGCGGCTGGTGGCGCAGGCCGGTCAGGGTGAGACGACCGCCTTGCGCCTGGAGGCGTCGGCGCAGCAGCAGAAGGAGGTTCAGGCCGCTGGAGTCCATGAACGACACACCGGAAAGATCCATCTCCAGTGAGGTGCAGTGCTCCGGTACGAGGGAGGCGGCCTGCGCGAGCTGGGGGTGTGTCTGAAGGTCCATGTCTCCGGCGACGGTGATCACGGTGCGGGTGGGATGGTGCTGCGTCGTCACGCCGAAGACGTTCACGGTCCGCCCCTCTGTTCGGGGTCGAGCCCATCACGCCCCGTGAGGACGAGGGCGTCGAGCACGCGTAGTGGGGCGCGTGCAGCCGAGCAGGACGACCCGTACCGCGTCCCGGTCACGTGGTGACCTTCGAGGGCGGCGCGGGGTCTCCTACCGGACCAGGCTGGTTGTCCTTGCAGCGTCGCACAGTCCGCCCGGCTCCGACAGCCCGTCCCGGTGGCCGAGCGGTGAGCAGGTCACCGGTTTCCTCGAGCGGAGGCGGATGCGGAGGCGGATGCGGCCGGGGCGGCGCGCAGGTGTGAGCAGCTCCCTTCCTCGGCTGTCCTGGGGATGCGCATGCGGCGCAGCAGACCCCGCGTGAGGCGGGTTTCGAGCGTCGTGCGCCAGGCGACGCCGGGGTGCCGGGAACGGAGGTGCGAGAGTGCCCTGGTGCCCAGCCCGCAGTCGCGGAACGGTTCGTCGATGACGACGTCGGTGATCACACCTTCGGCGCACTCGTCGCAGGCCCGGTAGGTCACCCGACCGACCACTTTGCGGATGTGCACCAGCAGCAGGCACTCCTCTCCCGCGCCCACCGGCGCCGACGACGGAAGCAGCTCGACGCCGCGGTAGGCCAGAACCCGCCGATGCCACCGGCCCCCTCGTCGTCCGGTGCGCCGGTGCTTTCCCTCGGGCTGTGTCCGTGCGGCGCCCTCGCGCACAGGCCGACCGTGTGCGTTGCTCGTGGCGTACATCTGGTTTCCACGCATTCCCGGCGGCTGCCCCGCAATCGCATGCCTTATGCGCGAAGCCGTCCGCCCGGGCCCCCGATCGGCGGTCGGCGACGCAGGACGCCGGCGCTTCGACCGGCGTCCGCCATGACAAGCTGTGCATTCCACTGCCCAGTGCCAGGAGGTCTCCATGACCGCAGAGTCAGCATCGCCCGAAGGCTCGGAGCCGGTCGACGGCGAGAGCGGTTCCCTCTCGCCCGACGACGACGGCCAGTACGACTTGAAGCGCAGGTTCCGCGAGGCTCTGGCGCGCAAGCGCGGCCTGCAGGGGGACGCCGGTGACGGCGCCGCGAACGCCGGCACGTCGAAGATTCACGGCGCGCACGGCCCGGCGGCGAGTCAGCGGTCGTTCCGTCGCAAGAGCGGCGGCTGATCCGTACGCCTCGGTAGTGGCCACCGGACGGGGCAGGCCGGTTCCGGACGATGACCGTGCGGGAGGGACGCGGACTCCGCAGGGCTTCGACCCGGCCGTGCGGCCACGCGGCGATCTCCGGCCCTGCGCACTGCTTCCGCCGACCGTCGCCGCCCCCGTCCGGGCTGTCTTCCCCTCCAGGGCGGCCCGGCGGTCGGCTGCACCGATCACCTTCACCTGACGGTGGCGAGGAGGCGTTTCCCTCCGGTCGGTCCGACGGGCCGAGTGAACTCCCTAGTCCTCGGCTGTGCGTGCGGTGAGGTCCTCGTCCGTGATCGCGCGGATCACCCGGCACGGTGCTCCGACCGCGACGGACATCGGGGGGATGCTGCGGCTGACGACGCTGCCGGCGCCGATCACCGACCCGTATCCGATCCGGACGCCCGGCAGGATCACCGCGTTGCTGCCGATCCACGCCTTGTCCTCGATCACGATCGGTTCGGAGAACCGTCCGAAGTCGACGCGTCGCGAGGGGTGCACCGGGTGGCCCGTGGTGGTCAGGGTCACGCTGGGAGCGATCATGACACCGTCGCCTATGCGGATGTCCACGTCGTCGACGAATGTCAGGTTCACGTTGCCGAAGAAGTCGTCGCCGATGTGGACGTTGCTGCCGAACCCGGCGTGGAAGGGGGGCAGCAGGATCGTGCGCTCACCGACCGAGCCGAAGATCGCGACGAGCAGTGCTCGGCGTTTCTCCGTTTCGCTCGGCGGGGTTCGGTTGTACTCGAAGATCTGGTCCGTGCGGCGGCGAGGGGCCTGGAAGGCCGCTTCCGACTCGGTGTAGACGAGCCCCTTGGCGATCCGAGCCAGGACTTCTTCCTCGTGAGTGTCCGTCACAACGGGATGCTCCCTTCGCCGAAATCCTCGGGCACCGGCCCCGACGCGCCCCGGGCCGACCGCGCGTTCCGAGCCTACGTGTAGGCCGCACACACCATGGGTCTTTCCACGAGTGTTCTCGAACCGCAGGGTGTTGCCCTGGCGGAGCCGGGTGGGCTCCGCCAGGGCGGGCAGACCGTCACGGCCTGTTGCGCGTCCTGCGTCAAGGTGCCGTCCTGACGGCCCGGGCGTCGTCCGGGCCGGTGGTCGGCGGGCGGCAGGGGAGGGTCAGCGGGTGAAGGTCTTCCGCAGCTCCTTGAGGGAGGCGCAGTTGGAGCCGCTCACCTGGACGGTGGTGTTGGCGATGCCGCCGCCCCAGTCGACGCAGTGGCCCTTGCCGACGACGTAGGTGGGACCCGCGAACGAGGTGTAGTGCCCGTAGTCGTCGTCGCCCTTGCCGGTGTCCGGCACGTAGATCCAGGCGGACATGTCCACGGCGTTGCCGGGGTTGCTGCGGATGGTGGCGACGCAGTTGTTGCCGTTGGCGGCGTTGTAGGTGAGGTAGACGGTGCCCAGCGAGCCGACGGCGGCGGAGTTCACGGTCTTGTAGCCGCTTCCGCAGACCTTCTGCGGGGTGGTGTTGGGTGTGGCCGACGCGGGTGCCGCCAGGGCGGTCGTGGCCCCGACCGCCAGAGCGGCCAGTGTGGCGGCGCCCAACATGGTGTGAGTGAAGCGCATATTTCCCCCTTGTGTACTTAGGAGTTGGTTACTCCTGCCTTATGTGACCGGCGAGCTGTTCGGATGGTTGTGCCGGAATTGCTGCCGTTTTCGGTCACAACTGGCGGCGCTTTTGGCTGAGTTGGGGCGCAACCGAAGGGGCGGTGTGCGGCGCGCAGCAGGTAGACGGCTGAGATGGGCACGGGCCGGTGGGAACGAGGGGGCCTTCACTCGGTGACGGACCGTCGCCCAGGGACCTCGTCCAGGTTCAGCCCCGTACGGCGGCACAGGGCCGGCCGTCAGCCGGCCGGCCCTGTGCCTGCGGACCGGTGATCCTGGTGACCGGATGGCGCGTCAGCACCAGTGGGTGTGGTGGCAGGGGTTCCAGCCGTGACCGTCGGAGCCGTTCGAGTCGTTCGAGCCGTTCGAGTCGCGGGGGAAGCCGTCGGGAAAGGTGCTCGTGCGGTTGCGGTCGCCGGGGTAGGGATCTCGGTAGTCGGGATCGCCGTCGTCGTCGCGGTCGGAGAGCCTCGCCGAGGTGCCGACTCCGCGCCGGGACTCGGGGCAGCCGTTGGCGGGGGAGGAGAGGTAGAGCGTCACGTCCGCGTCGGTGCGGATCGCTTCGCCCTGCGCCGGGTCATGGGCGCACACGCGCCAGGCGTCGTACTTCCCCTCCTCCGGCAGCGTGTCGTTGACGTACGCCTCCCGGGCCCGGACGCGATCGGCGGGCACCCCGAGAGCGATGACCTCCTTGCGCGCCTGCAGCCAGGTCTTCCACACCAACTCGGGCATGGTGGGCAGCGGCAGGGGGCCGCCGTCCCGCGTGGGACACGGGTCGCCCCGGCGGACCGCGCCGAGGTCGACCGTCCGCTCCGCGCCGGTGCCCGTCTCGTTCTGGAAGCACACCGTCCACAGCCCTCGCGAGCTGAACTCGATGTGCTCACCCTCGTCGGACGCGTCGTGGAACACGACGGTGGCACCGGTCCTGACGATCCTGATGTACGCGACTTCCAGACTCTTGCCGCGGAAGTCAGCCAGCGGCCTCCTCGATACCGCGGGGGCGGCGGACACCGAGGGAACCGCCGAGGCGGGAACCTGCTGCACAGCAGCCCTGCGGTCCTGCGCCCCGTCCTTCGCAGGAGCAGGAACGACCGCGCCGAGCAGTGCCGCCGCGGCGATCGTCGCCACCACCTTGCCCTGCTTCGACCAGGGATTCTTCCGCCACAGGGCGACGATGGCCCCGGCGAGCGCGACCGCACCCAGCCCGGGCGTGATCAACCCGCAGATCGGCACGGCGGCGATGAGTCCGAGGCGGGCCGAGTTCGTCCGCAGCCACCTCGTCCGGGCCGTGTTCTCCGACGGGTGGGCCGGCTGCGAGGGGTCCGGAGAGGGGAGTGGGCCAGACAAGGGGACGTCCTTCGTGCTCGTGCAAGTCGTGCCCGCGCATCGTACTGACCTGGCACGATGACGCCCCGGCCGGCCCCGGGAACATCCCGGGAGCAGCGGCTCGCCCTCCTCGGCGACTACGGCCCCGGCACGTCCGCCCGCGGACATCGCTCCGGCCACCGGGGCCGCGACGCCTCGGTCCCACCTCCGCTGCCCGCCGGCCAGCCACCTCGTCGACGAACCGACGGCAGGGGCGCGTTCAGAACACGTTGATGGCAGACGGTCCGCGCTCAGCGCGGGTCAGGGCGCGGAGCAGGGCTGCTCGGCCGTGGCGCCGGGCGGCGAGCTCGGTCAGCAGCGCAACCACGGGATCGAAGGCGGCCCGGGGAAGCCTCGGCGCGCTGAGGCCCACGCTGACTGCCAGGTCGTCCATGGGTACAGCCAGCTCGACCATCCGGGTCAGGAGGTCCCACGAGGCGGCCACTTCCGGTGCGTCCAGCAGGGACACGGCCTGCGCGGCGCTCTCCACGTAGGCGTTCTGCAGACCCACTGGCCCTCCATGACTCGGCGCGCTCCGCCGGCTCGCCGTCGCGTCGCATTGCTCAGTCGAGGCAGAACTCGTTGCCCTCGATGTCCTGCATCACGATGCAGGACTCGTTGTCCTCGTCGGCGAGGAGGACTTGTACGCGTGTCGCGCCGAGCGCGAGCAGCCGTGTGCACTCGGCCTGGAGTGTGGCCAGCCGTTCCTCGCCCACGAGTCCGGTGCCGACCCGTACGTCGAGATGCACCCGGTTCTTGGCGGTCTTGCCTTCCGGGACGCGCTGGAAGAACAGCCGCGGCCCCACGCCCGAGGGATCGCTGCATGCGAACCATGCTCCGCGTTCCTCGGGCGGCAGTGAACGGTCGTAGGCGTCCCACGTGTCGAAGCCCTTCGGCGGCGGCGGTACGACGTAGCCCAGCACCTCGCACCAGAAGCGAGCGACGCGTTCGGGCTCGGCGCAGTCGAAGGTGACTTGGAACTGCCTGATCGATGTCATCGGATCACCGTAACGGGGGGTGCTGTCCTGCTCAACTCCCGGCATCGACGGGGGTGGTGACCGTGTGCTCCCCGACGGCGCCTTCCTCGGTCGGCCGGGGGTACCGGTGCACGTGTGGCCTGCACGTCACCTCCGGCACCGCGGCTGCCCTGCCGTCGGAACGTCCCTGTTCCGTAAGGGTTTCATGGTTCCGCACCCGCCACGTGTCCAGGTGGGATGGGGACATGAAACTGCACGTGTCTCCGCCGGCGTTCCGGGGCCGGTTGCACGATTCCCGCACGGCGACCTCGATCGGCCGCTGGCTGGGGGCGGCGTTCGCGGTGTGCTTCGTCACCGGGCTGATCAGTCACTTCATGCAGCATCCGCCCGGCTGGCTGGCCGACGGCATCCCGAGCCGCCCGGTCTGGGGGTACCGGTTCACGCAGGGCCTGCACGTCGCCTCCGGCATCGCGGCGATCCCGTTGCTGCTGGCCAAGCTGTGGACGGTGTATCCGCGGTTGTTCGCCTGGCCACCGCTGAAGTCGGTCAAGCACGCCCTGGAGCGGCTGTCGGTGGGGGTACTGGTCGCCGGCGCCGTCTTCGAGCTGGCGACCGGGCTGCTGAACACCGCGCAGTGGTACCCGTGGCCGTTCTCCTTCGTGCCGGTGCACTACGCGGTGGCCTGGCTGGTGGTCGGGGCGCTGGTGCTGCACGTGGCGGTCAAGGCGCCGGAGATCAGCGCGCACTGGAGTCGCCGGTCGCCGGGGACGCTCGCCCTGCCCGCGCAGGACGGACCGGACCGGCGCTCGCTGCTGGCCTCGGTGGGCGCGGCGGTCGGAGCCGTCACGCTCACCACCGTGGGCCAGTCGTTCACCCCGCTGAAGGACTTCCTGCTGTTCGCACCCCGGGACCCGGACAAGGGGCCGCAGTCGCTGCCGGTGAACCGGACGGCGGCGGCGGCCGGTGTCGGCCGGATCGCCGACGAGGCGTACCGGTTGGTGGTCGCCGGTCCGCAGCCCTACACCCTCACCCTGGACGAGCTGCGCGCTCTGCCGCAGCACGAGGTGGAGCTGCCGATCGCCTGTGTGGAGGGATGGAGCAAGTCGGCGCGCTGGGGCGGCGTACGCGTCGTGGATCTGCTGGAGCGTGCCGGGGCGCCGGCCCATGCGCGGGTACGGGTGGTCTCCTTGCAGCTGAGGGGCGGATACCGGGTGTCGGAGATGGGCCATGAGCACGCCCGTGACCCGCTGACCCTGCTCGCCCTGCGACTCAACGGCGAGGCACTCGACCCCGACCACGGATATCCGGCGCGGCTCATCGCCCCGAACCGCCCGGGTGTGCTGCAGACCAAATGGGTGGGCCGACTGGAGGTGACGGCGTGAAGGCGCTGCGGGTGGTGGTGGGTAGCGTCGGTGTGGCCCTCATGGGCGTGGGGGCGTCGCTGCTGACGGACGTCCGTGACCCGGCCGACGTGCTCGTCTGGCTGGGAGGCGCGGCACTCCTGCATGACGTGCTGATCGCCCCGGCGGTGCTGCTGGTCGGGCTGGTCGTGGTGCGGGGCGGCACGCGGGGGCCGGTGCGCGGGGCCCTCCTCGTCGCGGGCGCGTTGACGGCCGTGGCACTTCCCGTGCTGCTACGGCCGGGAAGGACGGCCAACCCGTCGGTGCTGCCGCTGGACTACCCGCGCAACTGGCTGATCTCACTGGTGGCCGTGGTCACGGTGACGGCGCTGTGGGCGGCGGCACGGGGGTTCGCACGCGGACGGCGGCGGCCTGATCGGTGACGTGCCGTGCTGGTCGGGCCGTAGGAAGAGCCGTAGGAAGAGCTGTGGCAAGAGCTGCCGGGCGCGCCCTGGGAGTGACGTCTTACGGGTGTCTTACGCCTACCGGGTGACCGGGTCGGAGCACTGCCGGGCCCCTAGCGTGAGCGGATGCGATCTCTGCGAACTGCGCGCGTCACGGCGCTGGTCACCGCCCCTCCGCTGCTGTTGGCCGCCGCGGGCCTGGTGCACCCCCGGCATCTGACGTCGGCGACGGCGGGTGACTGGGCGGGCCTGCACATCGTCCTGCTGCCCGTCTTCCCTCTTCTCGTCCTCGGGCTGGTGGTCCCGTTGTGGGGACGGCCGCGCCGGGATGCGGACGGTGTTCTGACGGTGCTCGCGTGGGCCGGATGCGCCTGCTTCGCCGCGTACTACTCCGGCCTGGACGCGGTGGCCGGCATCTCCGCCGGAACGGTGGTCGACCACGGCGTCCACGGGGCGGCCGGGCGGCTCTTCGCCACCGGCGACGAGTTGGGCCGGACCGGGGTGTACGGACTGGCCGTCGCCTCGCTCGCCGCCTGCGCGGTGCTGTGGCGGCGGCACGGTGCGCGGATCCTGCCGGGCGCGGCCGTCCTGTTCGCCGCCTGCTGGTCGTTCGTGGACAGCCATATCTTCTGGCCGAAGGGCGTGTTCACCATGCTGGGCTTCGCCGCGGCCTTCGCCCTGCTGACGGTCGCGGCGGCCCGGCCGGCTGAACGGATGCGGGAGCCGGAAAGGCTTACGAACCCCTGACGTCCGCGAGCTGAACGGCCCACGACCGGCCGGGGGCCCCTACGGTCGGTGGCATGTTGATCCTGGTCACTGGAGGTGCGGGCTTCATCGGCTCGCACATCGTCACCGCTCTCGTCGCCGCCGGGCACGAGGTCCGCGTCCTCGATGCACTGCTGCCCGCCGCACACCGCACGGCGCCCGAGATCCCCGACGGGACGGACTGGCGACACGCCGACGTCCGCGACAAGGAGGCGGTGGCCGACGCGCTGCGGGGGGTGGACGCCGTCTGCCACCAGGCCGCGATGGTCGGACTGGGCAAGGATTTCGCCGACGCCCCGGACTACGTGGGCTGCAACGACCTCGGCACCGCGGTGCTCCTGGCCGGGATGGCCGAAGCGGCGCTGCGGCGCCTGGTCCTGGCGAGTTCGATGGTGGTCTACGGCGAGGGGCGGTACGAGTGCTCCCGGCACGGCGTCGTACGGCCCGGACCGCGCAGGGTGGCCGACCTCGAGGCGGGAGCCTTCGAGCCTCCGTGTCCGAGCTGCGGGGAGCCGCTGGCCGCCGGTCTGGTGGGAGAGGACGCTCCGGCCGATCCGCGCAACGTGTACGCCGCCACCAAGCTGGCCCAGGAGCACCTGGCCGCCGCCTGGGCGCGGGCGACCGGAGGGCGGGTCGCCGCCCTGCGCTACCACAACGTGTACGGGCCGGGAATGCCCAGGGACACGCCCTACGCGGGCGTCGCCTCCCTGTTCCGGTCCGCCCTCTCACGCGGCGAGGCCCCGCGCGTCTTCGAGGACGGCGGCCAACGCCGCGACTTCGTGCACGTCCGGGACGTCGCGGGCGCCAATCTCGCGGCCCTGGACGGGCTCGCCGGGTCCCCGGACGGCGGGCTGCGGGCGTACAACGTCGGAAGCGGAGAGCCGCACACGGTGGGGGAGATGGCCGGTGCGCTGGCCGAGGCGTACGGCGGGCCGACGCCGGTCGTCACGGGGGAGTACCGGCTCGGCGACGTCCGCCACATCACCGCCTCCTCCCAGCGGCTGCGCGACGAGTCGGGCTGGAAGCCGCAGGTTCCCTTCACGGAGGGCATGACGGAGTTCGCCTCGGCGCCGCTGCGGGCCGGGTGAGATCGTCCGCACGTTCCACGACGACGGCAGGGCCGGCCCGGGTCACCCACCGGGCCGGCCCTGCCGTCGTCGTCCTCAGATCGCTGCCGGCGGGTGCGTCTCAGACCACCGCAGGCAGGTGCACCTCGAACCGGCAGCCGCCCGGCACGTTGCACACCGCCGCGCGTCCCTGGTGGGCCTCCACGATGCCCCGCACGATGGCCAGGCCGAGCCCCGCGCCGGCCGGCGGGGTGCGGGCGTCCGTGCCGCGCCAGCCGGTGTCGAAGACGCGGGGCAGGTCCTCGGGGGCGATCCCGCCGCAGCCGTCGGTCACGGACAGCACGACGCGGTCGGCCTCGCGGTGCGCCGAGACGGCGACCGTGCCGTCGGCGGGCGTGCGGCGGATCGCGTTGACGAGCAGGTTGGCCAGGACACGGGACATCTCGCGGCCGTCGACCTCCACCGGCACGGCGTCGACGCCGTGGCCCACGAGCCGCACCCCGTGTTCCCTGGCCAGCGCGTCGACTCCGGCGATGGCGTCGCCGACGAGGTCGTACACGGACATCCGGGTCGGCGAGAGGGCCAGTACCCCGGCCTGGATCCGGGACAGTTCGAACAGGTCGCCGACCATGCCGCTCATGCGGCCGACCTCCGCGCGGATGCGGGTGAGGTACACCCGGGGATCGTCGACCATGCCGTCCTCGAGGGCCTCGGTCATCGCCTGCAGACCGGCCAGCGGGGTGCGCAGGTCGTGGGAGATCCAGGCGACCAGTTCACGCCGAGAGGTCTCGAGGGTCCGCTCCCGTTCCCGGGAGGCGGCGAGCTTGTTGCTGGTGGCGGCCAACTGGCGGCTCAGTTGAGCGAGTTCTGCCGTCGGCGCGGCGGCCGGCGGAGTGAAGCTGCCGTCCTCCCCGAGGGCGCGCGTGGCTTCCGCCAGATCCCGGCTGCCCCTGACGACGCTGCGGCCCAGGAGCAGCGCCACGACGAGCGAGACGACCGCGGCCATCGAGCACACCATCGTCACCACCCACAGGTCGTGCTCGGAGAGGAACATCGCGCGCGACACCAGCATGGTCCCGGCGAGCATCGCCGCCACGGTGACGGCGGCGACCACGGCCAGGGACACGGAGACGGACCGGTTGCGCAGCGCACGCAGGGCCGCCGCACCCACCAGTCCGGCGCCCGCCGCGCCGATCGCCGCGTAGAGCGCTATGAGGAGCGTGTCACCGACCATCGCCGACCCCGCCTTCCTGGCTCCCGGGCGGGTCGAAGCGGTAGCCGACGCCCCACACCGTGCTGATCAGGCGCGGGCGGGCCGGGTCGTCCTCGACCTTCTCGCGCAGCCTGCGCACGTGCACGGTGACCGTCGACAGATCGCCGAACTCCCAGCCCCAGACCCGCTGCATCAACTGCTCCCGGCTCGTCGCCCGCCCGGGGTGCCGGATGAAGAACTCCAGCAGGTCGAACTCCCGGATGGTGAGGGCCAGTTCGACGCCGTCGCGGATCACGCGCCGGGCGGTGGGGTCCAGGGCGAGGGGTCCGGAGCGCAGCCACGGCTCCGCCGCCCCGGCGGGGGCGGTCGGCGCGCCGGACCGGCGCAGCACGGACTCCACCCGCAGGACCAGCTCCCGGGGACTGAAGGGCTTGGTGACGTAGTCGTCCGCGCCGACCTCCAGGCCGAGGATGCGGTCCTCCTCGTCGCCGCGCGCGGTCAGCATGATCACCGGGAGCGGCGCGTTCGCACGGATGCGGCGGCAGACCTCCAGCCCGTCCATGCCGGGCAGCATCAGGTCCAGCACGACCAGGTCGGGCTTGCGGCGGGCGGCCTGCGCGACGGCGGTGGGGCCGTCGGCGGCCACGTCCACGGCGAAGCCCGCCCGGTCGAGATATCCGGCGACGACCTCGGAGACGGTGGGGTCGTCATCGACGACGAGTACGCGTTTCACATACCGAGTCTCACACCAGGAACCGGCCCGCGACGGACGCGACGGGTGACGTCAGCGTTCCGTAAGAACACGAAATCCCTTATGCCGTTTTTGCGTCCGTACAGTGAGTGAGGTGATCAACACATCCCCCCCTTCCGTGGACGTCGTGCTGCCCTGCCTCGACGAGGCCGAGGCCCTGCCCTGGGTGCTGGAGCGGATTCCGCCCGGCTGGCGCGCGATCGTCGTCGACAACGGCTCCTCCGACGGTTCCCCCGACATCGCCCGCGACCTGGGCGCCCACGTGGTCCACGAACCCCGGCGCGGCTTCGGCGCCGCCTGCCACGCGGGCCTCACCGCGGCGACGGCCGACGTGGTCTGCTTCTGCGACTGCGACGCCTCCCTCGACCCCGGACTGCTGCCGACCGTCGCCGCCTCCGTCCTCGACGGCGCCGCGGATCTGGTCCTGGGCCGACGCCGGCCCACCGCTCTCGGCGCCTGGCCCCTGCACGCCCGGCTCGCCAACCTGGAACTGGCCCGCCTCGTGCGCCGTCGCACCGGGCTGCGCCTGCACGACCTGGGGCCCATGCGCGCCGCCCGACGGGAGGCGCTGCTCGCCCTGCGCCTGACCGACCGGCGTTCCGGCTATCCGCTGCAGATGGTGGTCCGCGCCGCCGACGCCGGCTGGCGGGTGACGGAGACCGATGTGCCCTACCTTCCGCGCGCGGGCCGCTCCAAGGTCACCGGCACCTGGCGCGGCACCTGGCAGGCCGTGCGCGACATGCGCACCGTGCTCGCCGAGCCGCCGGCCGTCGCGCCGGCCCTCGACGCGAGCGTTCCGGGAGGCGCCCGATGAACCCCCGCCGCACGACCGCCGGCTCGCCCACCCTGCTGGTCATCGCCAAGGAACCGGTGCCCGGACGGGTCAAGACCCGGCTCACACCGCCGTACACGCCGCAGGAGGCCGCCGTTCTGGCCGAGGCCGCCCTGACCGACACCCTGCACGCCGTGCTCCGGGCGCCCGCCCGGCGCCGGGTGCTCGTCCTCGACGGGACCCCCGGCGGCTGGCTGCCGCCCGGTTTCGAGGTCGCGCCCCAGGGATCCGGCGGCCTCGACGAGCGCATCGCCGCAGCCTTCGAACTCTGCGACGACGGCCCGGCCCTGCTGGTCGGCATGGACACCCCGCAGCTCACCCCGGACCTGCTGGCCGAGGTCGGCCGCGACGGGCACGACGCCTGGTTCGGCCCCGCCGCCGACGGCGGCTTCTGGGCCCTGGGCTTCGCCGAACCGGCCCGCGCCGGCGCCCTCGTCAGGGGCGTGGCGATGTCCACCGACCGCACCGGAGCCGTTCAGCGGCGCAGGCTCGTCGACGCGGGCCTGAGCATCGGAGGACTGCCGACGCTGCGCGACGTGGACACGGCGGCCGACGCCGCCTCGGTGGCCGCCTGTTGCCCGCCCCGCTCCCGCTTCGCCACCGCCATGGCCTCGCTCGCGCAGGCCGTCCGTTGAGCGGCGTCGCGCAGGACGCGCGCACCACTGTCACCGCCCGGACCGAGACAGGCGAGCGGACACCGCCCGAAGAGGACCACCTCCATGTGACGCTGTCCTCCCCGCTCCCGGCGAGCGGGCGACGCGCCGACCGGTACGCGCCCACCGAACCGGGGGAGCCCTGGACGGACGACCCCTACGGGCGTGCCGTGCGACTCGGCCGCGGTCCCCTGTACCTGCGCCGCATGACGACGCCTCTCGCAGGGACGCCCGACCTGCTGCCGCTGGACGTGGAGCGCTACTGCGCCCCGCCCGACGCCGCCGACACCGACGTACTGCACCGGTGCAGCGGGCCCGTCCTGGACGTCGGGTGCGGTCCGGGACGGCTGGTCGCCGCCCTGGCCGCCCGCGGCATGACCGCGCTCGGCGTGGACGTCAGCCCCGCCGCCGTCTCCCTCACCCGGCGACAGGGCGGAACCGCCCTGCGGCGCTCCGTCTTCGACCGGCTGCCCCGAGAGGGCCGCTGGGGCACGGTGCTGTTGATGGACGGCAACGTCGGCATCGGAGGCGACCCGACGGCGCTGCTGGTCCGCCTGCGCGTACTGCTCCGTCCCGGCGGGCGCCTGCTGGTCGAAGCGGCCCCGCACGACGTGGACGAACGCCTCACCGTCCGCGTCGAGGACGCCGACGGCCGCCACGGACGCCCCTTTCCCTGGGCCCGGGTCGGCGCCACCGCCCTGCTGCACGCCGCCGACGCGACCGGCTGGATCCTCACCGGCCGGTGGACGAGCGACGACCGCGTCTTCCTCGAACTCCACCGCCCGGCCGGGCGGACCGACGCTGTACATCCCATGCGCCGCGGAGGTACGAGCCGCCCATGACAACCGCCAGCCCGCGCCTGCGGGATCCCGGTCACCCCGCCCCGTCGGCGTCCCCGGGCCCCACCGCACCCGCCGCTCCACGGGGCGGGGGCGCCCGTATCGCGGTGACCGCGGTCCTGGTCGTCGCCGTCGCCGTCGTCGTCGCGGGCACCCTCCACAAGGGCGACCACGAGAGCACCCCCGGCCGCCTGCTCGGCGGCTACGCCCTCGCCTGGACGCTGTTCGCCGCGGCAGTGTGGACCGTGCGCAAGGTCCCGGTCCGCGCCGCGACCGTCCTCGTCCTCGCCGGCGCGGCCGCGATCGCCCTGGCCGGACTCACGGCGCAGCCCCGCACCAGCAACGACATGTACCGCTACGCCTGGGACGGCCGGGTCCAGGCCGCCGGGATCTCTCCGTACGCCCACCCGCCGGCCGCACCGGAACTCGCCCCCCTGCGCGACGACTGGCTGTTCCCCACCCGGGCCGCCTGCGAGGGATGGGGACTGACGCACACGGCCAAGGGCCTCTGCGTCCGCATCAACCGGCCCACCGTCCCCACGATCTACCCGCCCGTGGCCGAAGGCTGGTTCTTCGCGGTGCACACCCTCTCCCCTCCCGACAGCCGCCACAAGCCGCTCCAGGCCGGGGGAGCGGTCCTGGCCTTCGGCACGACCCTCGCCCTGCTGGCGGTGCTGCGCCGGCGCGGCGACCCGCAGCGGGCCCCGGCCCGGGCCGCGCTGTGGGCATGGTGCCCCGCTGTCGCCCTGGAAGCGGTCAACAACGCCCACATCGACACCCTGGGCGTGCTGTTCGTCGTGCTCGCCCTCGGTACCGCCACCGCCGGGACCCGCCGCGGCGCGCTGCTCGGCGCGGCCATCGCCGTCAAGCTCCTGCCCGTCCTCGTCCTGCCCGGCGCACTGTCCGGGCAGCGCGGTCCGCTGCGCGTCCTGCGGGTCGTCGCCGCGGCTGTCGCAGCGGTGGCGCTCGCCTACCTGCCCTATGTCGTGAGCTCCGGCGCGGGCGTCCTGGGCTACCTCCCCGGCTACCTCCACGAGGAGGGCTACGAACCCGGTCACGTACGCCGCTTCGCCCTGCTGAGGCTCGTGTTGCCCGACGCGGCCGCAGGCGTGACCGCGGCGCTGCTGCTCGCGCTGGCCGCGCTGTACGTGTGGTGGCGGGGAGACCCGGCCCGCCCCTGGCGCGGCGCCCTGCTGGTCACCGGTACCGCCCTGCTCCTCTTCTCGCCGAGCTATCCCTGGTACTCCCTGCTGGTGGTGGCGCTCGTGGCCATGGACGGACGCTGGGAGTGGCTGACCGTCACCCTCGCCGGCACCGCCCTGTACCTCGGCGGCCGTCTGCTGCCCGGTTTCCCTCTCCAGGCCTGGGCCTACGGCATTGCGGCCGTCGTGATCGCCGTCGGAGCGTGTCTGCGCTCCGACGGGGGCCGCCGCCTGCTGCGGCACCGCGTCGACCGGCCCTGACGCGTCCGGACCCGAGACCCCGCCGGCGTCAGACTCTCCAGGAGCGCAGGACGTCCGAGACGGCGTAGATCGAGAGACGGGCCTCGCGGATCTTTCTGACGAGGTCCGAGAAGCCCCCGTAAGGGGGATCGATCCCTTCCCCCGACTGGTCCATGTACTGGCCCGCGACGAAGGCGGCGAAGAGGCTGTTGCGGTGCGGCAACGGCTCCAGGCGCACGACGGTGTGCAGAAGGGCGGCCGCGCGCCAGGCGACGTCGGGGTCGGAGGCCGCGAGCGTCGGCATACGCGTCCGGTGCCGTGCGACGGCCGCCACCAGCGCCGAGTAGTCGGTGACGGACACGTCGTCGTTGCCGAGGGCGGCCTCCTGGACGTCCAGGAGCCAGGGGACGTCGACGTAGAGGATGTCGCTCATCAGGCGGCAGCAGCTCCCTGGCCGCGCTGCGACGGGGGAACCTCGTCGGGGAACGCCTCGTCGAACTCGGCACGGAGCCTCTCGGCCCATGAGGCGGCGCCGGCGACGAACTGCTTGCGGTGCATCTCGCGGACGCCGAGGTCGTGCATGTACTGCTTCAGGCTCTTGCCCTCGGCCGCGGCAGCCGTACGCACGCCTTCCATTTCCTCGTCGGTGAAGGTCACATTCAGTGATGGCATACGAGCAGGGTACCTAGCAGGTACCTGATGCTGCCAGTCTCTCGCGAGTGCCGTTGCGCGCACACGGCACCCTGTCGCTGAACATGGCGCTCATGGCCAGTGCGGCGGGGACTGGGGGAGGGTCTGCGCGCACCAGATGGTCTTGCCGTTGCCGGTGTGCCGGGTGCCCCAGCCCTGGGTGAGCTGCGCGACCAGCAGCAGGCCCCGGCCGCCCTCGTCGAAGGCGCGGGCCCGGCGCAGGTGCGGGGCGGTATTGCTGGAGTCGGAGACCTCGCAGATCAGGGCGGTGTCGCGGATCAGCCGGAGACCGATCGGGGGCTCGCCGTATCGGATGGCGTTGGTGACCAGCTCGCTCACGACAAGTTCGGTGACGAACGCCGCCTCCTCCAGGCCCCAGGCGTCCACCTGGTCGACGGCGAGCTTCCTGACGCGCGGCACCTGCGCGAAGTCGGGTTCGACGTCCCAGTCGGCGACGTGGTCGGGACGGAGCGCATGAGTACGGGCGAGCAGCAGCGCGGCGTCATCGGTGCGGCGCCGGGGGAGGACGGCCTCCATCACCGTGTCGCACAGGATCTCCAGGGATGCGGCCGTGTCTTGGTTCAGGACCCGCAGCAGGTCGTCCTCCCCGCGCTCGACGTCGCGCTCGCGGCTCTCCACCAGTCCGTCGGTGTAGAGGGCGAGCAGGCTGCCCTCGGACACCTCGAGCTCGCTCGCCTCGAACGGCAGCCCGCCGATGCCGAGCGGCGGTCCCGGCTGTGCGGGCGCCGGGGTCCTGGCGCCGTCCGGGGCGATGATCAGGGGCAGCGGATGGCCGGCGCTCGCCAGGGTGAGGCGGCGGGAGACGGGGTCGTAGACGGCGTACAGACAGGTGGCGCCGGACTCGCCGGTCGGCTGGAAGTGACCGTCGGGCCGCAGGTCGCCGGCGAGGTGGATGACGAGGTCGTCCAGGTGGGTCAGCAGCTCGTCCGGAGGCAGGTCCACGTCGGCGAGGGTGCGCACCGCGGTGCGCAGCCGGCCCATGCTGGCCGAGGCGTGCAGGCCGTGGCCGACGACGTCGCCGACGACGAGGGCGACCCGCGCGCCGGACAGCGGGATGACGTCGAACCAGTCGCCGCCCACCTCCGCGCCGGTCCCGGCGGGCAGGTAACGCGACGCCACCTCGACCGCTTCCGGGTTCGGCAGCCGCTGGGGCAGCAGGCTGCGCTGCAGGGTCAGCGCGGTCGTGCGCTCGCGCGAGTACCGGCGGGCGTTGTCGATGGCGACGGCCGCTTTGGCGGTCAGCTCCTCGGCGAGGATCAGGTCGTCGGCGGTGAACGCCTCGGGCCGGTCGCTGCGGGAGAACGCGACGACGCCGAGCAGCGCGCCGCGGGCCCGGAGCGGCACCGTGATCCGGCCGGTGAGCCCGTCCGCGGCGATGGCCTCGTCGATCACTGGGTTGCCCGGCGGCCAGTGGGCCGGGTCGGCGGCGAGCCCGGGGCCGAAGGCCCACTCACCCCCGGGTCCGGGCTCGGCGGCGAGCTCGACCATGGATCTCCCGGTGGCCATGCAGCGGGCGGCGGCGGAGCCGGGCGCGTGACCGACGGGCGTCGGATCCCCGGGAGGCGGGCCGTCGTCCGCCCTCGCGCCGTAAAGGGCGGCGCGGCTCAGCGTGACCGCGTGGTGGCCGGAGAACGCGGGCGGGGAGGGCGGTTCCTCCCCGCCCAGCACCTCGGCGAAGAGATCGACGGTGACCAGGTCGGCGAACACCGGCGCGGAGGTACGGGCCAGTTCCTGGGCGGTGCCGATCACGTCGAGGGTCCGCCCGATGCCGCCGGTGGCCTCGTTCAGGATGAGCAGGCGCTGCCGCGCCCAGTATTCGGCGCTCATGTCGAATCCCCAGTTGGCGACAGCGCGCACCCTCCCCTCGGTGTCCCGGACGGGCCATATGCTGGTGGCCCAGGCGTTGGCGTAGTTGCTGCCCCGCGGCTGGAAGACGGTGATGAGGCGCGCGGGCACGCCCGTCCTCGCCACCTCGGCGAGCTGGTCGGTGTAGGGCTTGTCGTCCCGTTCGGGAAACAGCGAGCGGTCGAACTCGGGAAGCACCTCGCGGTACTTCTTGCCGAGCACCTGCGCCTCGGAGTGGGCGATCACCCGGCCCGAGGAGGCGTTGATCCACAGGAACCGCAGCTCCGGGTCGTAGACGCCCAGCGCGAAGGGGCACTGCTCGAAGGCCCGGTCGGCGATCACCGGGCGGCGGTCCCAGCGCTGCACGGTCATCACCTGGCCCTGAGCGCGTCCGTCGGCGCCGACGAGCGGGTGCGCCGTCACCACGGCATCCACCGGGTGACCGTCCCGGTGACGCAGCGCCATGTACCCCGGATGGTCGGTGGCGCCGCCATGGCCCCCGGGGAAACCGGACGGAGGGGGATCGGCCAGCAGTTCGGTCACGGGCCGCCCGAGGACGTCTTGGGACGTCCAGCCCAGCAGCAGACGCCCTCCCTCGCTCCAGCCGCTCACCAGGCCGTCCGGATCGACCACGACAGCGGCAGTGGGGGCGTCCTCGATGCCGGCCATTTCCACGCGCCACGCCTCCGTCCGGACGGCGGTGTCCGCCGGGGCTGCTTCCCGGTGGTTCCTTCCAGGCTAGATCGCCCCCTGCTCTCCGGCGCTCCGGACGATGCGCCCGCCTTCCGCGTGCGGTTCACCCGTGTCGGGGCTCGGTGAGCGGGGCCCGCCGCCGTCCCGCTGCCGAGGGTGGCGGCGGGACGAGCCGGGCGGGAGTGACGGCGGCTGCGGCGGCGTGGCAGAACCCCGCCGCCGCAGCCGCCGTCCCGGGGGTCAGACGGCCGTGAAGGTCCACAGCAGGTTGGAGCTGCTGCCGTACGTCCACTGCTTGGTGACGGAGCCCGAGGCGACGTTGCCGCCGCCGTCCAGGACCAGACCGGTGGTGCGGTTGGCGATCGAGAAGCGGCCGTCGCCCCGGTGGGTGATCGTCCACTGCTGGTCGGTGTTGCCGCTGCTCCACGGAGCCTGTCGGGCGGTGGAGCCGTTGCCGTCGCCCCAGCCGTCGGCGACCATGCCGTTGGTGCGGTTGACCAGCCGGTAGTAGCCGCCCCCGACGGGCTCCGCGCGCCACTGCAGGTTGGTGCTGCTGTCCCAGGTCCACTGTTTGAGGTTGGACCCGGAGGCGACGTTGCCGCCGCTGTCCAGGGCCAGTCCGTCGGTGACGTTGGTGATGCGGAAGTAGGCGGCCGGGTTGAACTGGACCCTCAGGGAGGTGATCCGGTCGTTGTTGCCGGTGGCTCTGAGGTCGGGGTTGTCGGCGGTGAAGGTCCAGGAGGTGCCGGTGAAGTTGTCTCCGGAGTAGCCGACCACCTGGTAGCCGGGGGCCGGCCGGAGGGAGGAGACCGTGCCTGCGCCCAGTCCGGCGGCGGTCAGGTCGGCCGCGGTGTGGTCGCCGAGGGCGAACGTGGCGGAGCCGCCCGTGTAGTTGACGTCCTGGAAGGCGATGGCGCCGGACTTCGGCAGCAGACCCGGAATCGGGCCGGAGAACGTGAGCTTCAGGACGTAGGCGCCCGCGCTGTGCGGTGCCGAGGACGGCAGGGTCACCGTGAGGCCGGAGGAGCTCTGGACCGGCGTGGGCAGGTCGATGTAGGTGCCGGCGGTGGAGCCGAGGAGCTTGACCGAGGCGAGCGACGAGAGGCTGATCCGGTCCGAGCCGAGCGTCTTGATCGTCAGCGAGCTGCCGGGCCAGCCGAGGACGGTGGCGTACAGGACGGTGTTGCCCTTGTTCCGGGTGAAGCGGATGTCCTGCGCCGTGCCGGCCGTCGGAGTGGTGAAGGCGCCGCCGCCCATCTTCGTCGGGCCCTCGCCGTACACCGTCCAGGCGCGGGTCGAGTAGACCGACTCGCCGAAGCGCTTCAGGTAGTCGCCCATGCCGAGCAGAATGTCCTTCTGCGCCTGGGGGATGGTGCCGTCGGCCATCGGCGCGATGTTCAGCAGCACGTTGCCGTTCTTGCTGACCCGGTCGAGGAACGAGTGCAGCATCTGCTGGGTGCTGTAGTAGCCGATGCCCTGCGTGTAGCACCAGCTGCTGCTGGAGATGCTGTCGTCGGTCAGCCAGTACGGGGTGGTGAGGTCGCCCGGGCCGCCGCGCTCGTAGTCGAAGACCTCGCCCTTGCCGTTCAGGCCGTCCTTGTAGGTGGCGACGACCTCACGGCCCCAGCTGTTGGCCTGGTTGTAGTAGTACGACAGGAAGTTCAGGCGCTGCGTCTCGTCGACGGCGTCCAGCTTGAAGTCCTGCCAGAGGATGTCGGGCTGGGCCCGGTCGATGACCTCCTTGAGCTTGTCGTACCAGAGCTGGTTCTCCGCCGCCGCGCCCAGCTGCCCGTAGAGCTTCTTCAGGCTCGGGTCCGTCTGGGCGGGGGCGAACTCGTAGAAGCCGTTGAAGTGGTACGCGTGGTGCATGGCGACCAGCAGCTTGAGGCCCTTGGCGCGGATGGCCGTGGAGAACAGCTGCAGCAGGTTCAGCCCCGGGCCCTTGTTCACCGAGTTCCACTCGTTGACCTGGCTGTCCCACATGGAGAAGCCGTCGTGGTGCTCGGCCACGGGGCCGGCGAACTTCGCTCCGGCGTCCACGAAGAGCTGTACCCACTCGGCGGGGTCGAAATTGCCGCCGGCCGACTTCAGCTTCGGCGCGAACTTGACGAAGTTGCCCGCCAGGTCCTGAGCGCCGTTGATGAAGTTGTGGTACGGCCAAGCCGAGGGCTGGCCGTAGGTCGCGATGTGGTGCTGGTTCACGGAGTCGCCGGCCTGGTACATGGCGCGCGGGTACCACTCGTTGCCGAAGGCCGGCACGCTGAAGACGCCCCAGTGGAAGTAGATCCCGAACTTCGCGTCCTGGAACCACTCCGGGGCCGGCGGGTGCTGGTCGAGCGAGTTCCAGTCGGGGGTGTAGGTGCTGGGCGCCGCCTGCGCGCTGCCGGCGCCGAACAGGCCTCCGGCGACGGCCGCCGCTGCCACGCAGGTGGCACCGGCGAGGAAGTGGCGTCTGTTGATCGAACTCGACATGGAGACATCCCTGGTACGGAGGGGGCAGGGGAGTGAGCGGGGGAGACGAGTCGGCGTGGCTGCTGTGCACAGAGTGCCGCTTGTCACGCATGAAGGTCCGGCATGTCTCCTGGGGATGTCAACCAGTGTGCAGGGATGAAAGTGCCCGACCCGTCAGGTGAGTTGCCTGTCTTGTGACGATTTTGACCCCATTGCCCTCAGTCAAACATGGCATGTCTGGTGTCGCCCGCCGGTCGAACCGAGCCACTGCATGATGTTGATTGATGGGATGGATCTTTCTGTGAAACCGCACCTCGCCCGTCCGGGCGCCACTTATGAGCTGCTCTTTCCTTGCGATCCGTGCGGGGGTCTGGACAACGCGCCGGAAGCGCCTCTATAAACATCCCATCTCTAGTCCACGGCGATACACGGATGTCGCCGAGGCGAAACATCTCCCGCTACGGGACCGGCGCGAGGAAGCACCGATGAGACTCAGAACCACCCTCTGTTCAGCCGTCTCCGCTCTGTCCGCACTGGCTCTGCTCAGTGCGTGCGCCGGCGGTTCCGCCACTTCGGGGTCGTCGGGCGACGAGCCGCTGGTCGGCGTCGACTACCCCCGCTCCGACACCGACTTCTGGAACTCCTACATCAAGTACACGCCCCAGTACGGCAAGGAGCTGGGCCTGGACCTGAAGACCACCAACTCCCAGAACGACGTCGCCAAGCTCACGGCCAACGCGCAGACGTTGATCAGTCAGGGCGTCAAGGGGTTCGCGATGGCTCCCCAGGACACCGCCGCCATCGCCCCGACCCTCGCGCAGCTCGAGGCGAAGAAGATCCCGGTCGTGACCGTCGACACCCGTCCCGACACCGGCAACGTCTTCATGGTCGTGCGCGCCGACAACCGCGCTTACGGCGAGAAGGCGTGCCAGTACCTCGGCACCAAGCTGGGCGGCAAGGGCAAGGTCGTCATGCTGGAGGGCGGCCTGGACTCCATCAACGGCCGTGACCGTACCCAGGCGTTCAACGACTGCATGAAGAAGGACTACCCGAACATCAAGGTGTTCGGCGAGGCCACCAACTGGGACGGCGCCGTCGCCGCCCAGAAGCTGCAGACGGACCTGACCGCCAACCCGGACATCAAGGGCGTCTACATGGAGGCCAGCTTCGCCCTCTCCGGCACGCTCCAGGTCCTCAAGCAGAAGGGCCTGCTGGTCGACCCGAAGGACGACAAGCACGTCTTCGTCGTGTCCAACGACGGCATCCCCGAGGAGCTCAAGTCCATCGCCGCGGGCAAGATCGACGCCACGGTCTCCCAGCCGGCCGACCTCTACGCCAAGTACGCCCTGTACTACCTCAAGGCCGCGATCGACGGAAAGACGTTCAAGGCCGGCAAGACCGACCACGACAGCACCATCATCCGGGTCCGCGACGGCGTGCTCGAGGACCAGCTCTCCGCCCCGCTCGTCACCGCCGACGGCGGCACCTACGGCGGCGTGCCCAGCGTGAAGAGCGACGACAAGTCGCTGTGGGGCAACAACCTCGGCTGACCCCTCCGGCTTTCTCACCGGTAATGCCAACGGCTCACGAGAACAAGGCGGTTGAGATGAGCGAAGGGGAGCGAGCAGTCACCCCCGTGCCCGCCCCGGCGGGCGGCGGACGGGCGCCCGCGGACCCGCCCGTCGTCGAGGCGACGGGCATAGTCAAACGATTCGGTCCGACGGTGGCCCTCGACGGCGCCCGGATCACCATCAGGCCCGGCGAGACCCACGCCCTCGTCGGCCGCAACGGAGCCGGAAAGTCGACGCTGGTGTCGGTCCTCACGGGTCTTCACGCCGCCGACGAGGGAACGGTGACCTTCGGCGGCGAGCCGGCGCCCCGGCTCAGCGACCGCGACGCCTGGCGGCGACGCGTGGCCTGCGTCTACCAGAAGTCCACGATCATCCCCACGCTGACCGTCGCCGAGAACCTCTTCCTGAACCGGCACGACCGCGGAGCCGGCCGCCTGATCAGCTGGCACGCCACCCGCCGCCGCGCACAGGACCTGCTGTCGACCTGGTCGGTGGACGTCGACCCGCAGACCCCGGCGGTCGATCTGAGCGTCGAGCAGCGGCAGTTCGTCGAGATCGCCCGGGCGCTGTCCTTCGGCGCGCGGTTCATCATCCTCGACGAGCCGACCGCTCAGCTCGACGGTGCGGCCATCAACCGCCTCTTCGACCGCATACGCGACCTGCAACGCCAGGGCGTGACCTTCCTGTTCATCAGCCACCATCTCCAGGAGGTCTACGAGATCTGCGACATGGTGACGGTGTTCCGCGACGCCCGGCACATCCTGACCGCGCCGGTCACCGACCTCCCCCGCACCGAACTGGTCGCCGCGATGACCGGCGAGGCGGCGGCCGACCGGCGCGAGGAACGGGCCGCCACCCTCGACCCCGGCGCCACGGCCGCGCTGAGTGTCCGCACGCTGAGCGGCGACGGGTACGACGAGGTCAGTTTCCAGGTCGGGGCCGGCGAGATCGTCGGCCTCGCGGGCGCCGCCGGCAGCGGCCGCACCGAGGTCGCCGAGACCGTCGTAGGGCTGCGGGCCGCAGCGGCGGGCGGCGTGGAGATCGCGGGGATCCGCCCCCGGCCGGGCAGTGTGCCTGCGGCGCTCGCCGCCGGCGCCGGATTCGTCCCGCAGGACCGCCACCACCAGGGCTTCGTCCCCGGCATGTCGATCGCGGACAACGCCACCCTGTCCGTGCCGAATCGGCTGGGCCCCCACGGGTTCCTGAGCCGCGGCCGACGCGACCGGCTCGCCGGGGCCATGATCGAGAACCTCGCGATCAAGACCCCCGGCCCCGAACTGCCCGTCTCCTCCCTGTCCGGAGGCAACCAGCAGAAGGTCGTCATGGCCCGCGCCCTGGCCGACGACCCCAGACTGCTGGTCCTGATCAACCCGACAGCGGGCGTGGACGTGCGCTCCAAGGAGTTCCTCCTCGGCAAGGTCGAGGAGACCGCGCGGACCGGCACCGGAGTGCTCATCGCCTCCGACGAACTCGACGACCTGCGCATGTGCGACCGGGTCCTGGTGATGTTCCAGGGCCGTGTGACCTCAGAGATCGCCCGCGGCTGGCACGACCACGACCTCGTGGCCGCGATGGAAGGAGTGGACCTCGATGCCTGAAACCGTCCTCGCGGACACCGCCGCGGCCAAGGCCCCGGAACCCGGGGCGAAGCGGACCGCGCTGCTCGGCGGCCGGATACCCCTGGCCCGGCTGCGCGACCTCGCGCTCGTCCCGGCCATCGTCGTCATCGCGATCGTGGGACAGATCGTCAACCCGGTCTTCCTGCAGGCCGACAACCTCATCAACGTCCTGCAGACCATGTCCGAGATGGCCCTGCTGGTCCTCGCCCAGACGATGATCCTGATCGTCAAGAAGATGGACCTGTCGCTCGAGTCCACCATGGGCCTCGCACCCGGTGTCGCGGCCTGGCTGGTGGTGCCCGTCGGCGCCGGCCATGGACTCGGACTCCTCCCCGGCGCCTGCGCCATCCTCGTCACCCTGGCCGTGGGCGCGCTCGTCGGCGTGATCAACGCCCTGCTGATCATCCGCTTCGGCCTCAACGGGTTCATCGTCACCCTCGGCATGCTGATCGTGCTGCGCGGTGTCCTCACCGGCATCTCCGGCGGCCAGACCTTCTTCCAGCTGCCGCAGTCGATGATCTACCTCGGCACCGCCCAATGGTTCGGGATGCCCGCGTCCATCTGGATCTGCCTGGCCCTGTTCGCCGTCGCGATCGTGGTGCTCGGCTGGACCAGCTTCGGGCGCTCCCTCTACGCCATCGGCGGCAACGTCGACGCCGCCAAGGCAGCCGGCATCCGCACCGACCGGGTCCTGTGGATCGTCATCGTCACCGGCAGCGTGCTCGCCGCCCTCGCCGGACTGCTGCTCTCCGGACGCCTCGCCTCCGTCGCCTCCGCGCAGGGCAACGGCTACATCTTCACCGTCTTCGCCGCCGCCGTCATCGGCGGGATCAGCCTCAACGGCGGCAAAGGCACCATGTTCGGCGCGTTCTGCGGCATCCTCCTGCTCTTCATGATCCAGAACGTGCTCACGCTCGGCGGCGTACCCGCCCAGTGGATCGGCGCACTCAACGGCCTGATCATCCTGGTCGCCCTCGCCATCTCCCGCATCACCGGCGGCAAGGTCCAGGAGTGACCCGGGCGGCCTCACCGGCCGCCCGACCCGCGCCACGTACGAGTCTCTTCGCCAGGGGACCGATTCCCCCTTTCCCCTCACAGGAGTTGCCGCCATGTCCTCCACCGTGCCCTCATCCGCCCGCATCACCGCCCTGGACGTGCTGGACGTGCGTTTCCCGACGTCCGAACACCTGGACGGGTCGGACGCGATGAACCCCGAACCCGACTACTCCGCCGCCTACGTCGTGCTGCGCACCGACGCCGGCGACGGACTCGAGGGCCACGCCCTGGCCTTCACCACCGGCCGCGGCAACGACGTCCAGGCCGCCGCCATCGCGGCCCTGGCCCCGCACGTGGTGGGCCGGCCCGTCGAGGAGGTCTGCGGCGACCTCGGCGGCTTCTCCCGCTCGCTCGTCCACGACCCCCAACTGCGGTGGCTGGGACCGGAGAAGGGCGCCATCCACATGGCGACCGGCGCCGTCGTCAACGCCGCCTGGGACCTCGCCGCCAAGCGCGCGGGCAAGCCCGTCTGGCGCTTCCTCGGTGAGATGTCACCCGAGGACCTCGTCGCCCAGGTCGACTTCCGCTGGCTCAGCGACGCCCTCACCCCCGAGGACGCCCTGCAGATCCTGCGCCGCGCCGAGCCGGGCCGCGCACAGCGCGTCGGCCACCTGCTGGACCAGGGCTACCCCGCCTACACCACCACACCCGGCTGGCTCGGCTACTCCGACGAGAAGCTGGCCCGTCTCGCCCGCGAGGCCGTCGCCGACGGCTTCACCCAGATCAAGCTGAAGGTCGGCGCCGACCTCGAGGACGACATACGGCGTATGCGCACCGCCCGCGAGGCGGTCGGCCCGGACATCCGGATCGCCGTCGACGCCAACCAGCGATGGGACGTCGCCCCCGCCATCGAGTGGATGCGCGCCCTCGCCCCCTACGACCCGTACTGGATCGAGGAACCCACCTCACCCGACGACATCCTCGGCCACGCCGCCGTCCGCAAGGCGGTCAGCCCCATCAAGGTCGCCACCGGCGAACACATCGCCAACCGGGTCGTCTTCAAGCAGCTCCTCCAGGCCGGCGCGGTGGACATCGTGCAGATCGACTCCGCCCGGGTCGGCGGCGTCAACGAGAACATCGCGATCCTGCTGCTCGCCGCGAAGTACGGCGTGCCGGTCTGCCCGCACGCGGGCGGAGTCGGCCTGTGCGAGATGGTGCAGCACCTGTCGATGTTCGACTACGTCGCCGTCTCCGGCACCACCGAGGACCGTGTCATCGAATACGTCGACCACCTGCACGAGCACTTCGTCGATCCCGTCCGCATCGTCGAAGGGCACTACCTGGCGCCGACGCTCCCGGGACTGAGCGCGCAGATGCACCCCGAGTCCCTCAAGGAGTACACCTACCCCGACGGCCCCGTCTGGGCAGCCCGTGTCTGACCCCCGGGCCCTCGTCGACGCCCACCACCATGTATGGGACCTCGCCGTCCGGCCGCAACCCTGGCTGGACGAGCCCGGTCACGAACCGATCCGCCGCACCTTCGGCACCGCCGACCTGCGCACGGCCGCGACCAGGCCGATCACGGGACGGCGACTGACGAACACGGTGGTCGTCCAGTGCATCGCGTCCGTGCCCGAGACACGCGACCTCCTCGCTCTGGCCGACGGCGACCCGCTCATCGGCGCCGTCGTCGGCTGGGCGGACCTGACGTCCCCGGCGGTCGGCGACGTGCTCGACGACCTGCAGAGCGGCCCCGGCGGCCGCCACCTGCGGGGCGTACGCCATGTCGTGCAGGGTGAGCCTGACCCGCACTGGCTCCAACGGCCGCAGGTCGAAAGGGCGTTGAAAGCGATCGGCGAGCGCGGGCTCGGCTACGACGTGCTGGCCGTCGATCGCCGACGGTGAACTGGCCGACTGGGAGAGCCGGTTGCGCCTGCTGGCCGCACACCCGCAGGTGGTCTGCAAGGTGTCGGGGCTGATCACCGAGGCGGACCACGAGAAGTGGACCGTCGACGACATCCGCCCGGTGTGGGACGTCCTGCTCTCCGCCTTCGGCCCCGACCGGCTGATGTTCGGCTCCGACTGGCCGGTCGCGAACCTCGCGGGCGGCTGGAACCGCTGGGCCGCCACCGTCGAGGAACTCCTGCACGGCTGCTCCGCCACCGAGATCCACGCGGTGCTCGCCGGCACCGCGACCGCCTTCTACCGCCTGACCCCCGACACGACGAAGGAGACGACGCCGTGCTGCTGACGGAACTGCTGCACCCCGGGATCCTCGAATCCCTCGCCGGCGCCGGCCACGGCGCCCGCGTGCTGCTCGCCGACGGCCACTACCCCGCGAGCACCGCCACCGGCGAGCGCGCCCGCACCGTCCACCTCAACCTGGCCCCCGGCCTGCTGGACGTCACGACCGTGCTCGACGTCCTCCTGCGCGCCCTGCCCGTGGAGGCGGCCCATGTGATGGTGCCGCCCGAGGGCGAGCCGGAGCCGCCCGCCATCGCCGAGTACCGCTCGATGCTGGCGCCGCTCCCGGTCGACACGCTCGGACGCTTCGCGTTCTACGACGCCGCCCGCTCGCCCGACCTGGCGCTGGCCATCGTCACCGCCGACACCCGCACCTACGCCAACCTGCTGCTGACCATCGGCGTCCGCGCTGAAGGGACCCTGACCTCACGATGACTCTCGCCGTCCGTTACCTCACCGCCCGCACCCTGGACACCGCGCCCGTCGAGAACCCGGCCCCCGGCCCCGGCCAGGTGGAGATCGCCCCTGCCTACGTAGGTATCTGCGGCACCGACCTGCACATCTTCCACGGCGACATGGACGCCCGGGTGTCGACACCCGCCGTGCTCGGACACGAGATGTCCGGCCGGATCGTGCGCGTGGGCGCAGGAGTGGAGGGCTGGGCGCCCGGTGACGCGGTCACCGTCATGCCGCTTCGCTGGGACGACACCTGCCCGGCCTGTCGGGCAGGGCATCAGCACATCTGCCAGCACCTGGACTTCATCGGCATCGACTCCCCGGGCGCGATGCAGCAGCGCTGGACCGTCCCCGCCACGACCCTCGTTCGGCTGCCCGGCGACCTCCCGCTGGACCACGCCGCGCTTGTGGAGCCGACCGCGGTCGCGGTGCACGACGTGGGCCGGGCCCAGGTCCGCGAAGGCGAGAAGGCCGTCGTGGTCGGGGGCGGCCCGGTCGGCGTCCTCATCGCGCTGGTCGCCCGGGCGGCCGGAGCCGAGGTGCGGGTGGTGGAGCTGAGCCCCCACCGGCGTCTGCTGGCCGAGGAGTTGGGGCTGACGGCGTGGGATCCGGCCGACGGCGACCTGCCCGAGCTGGTCCGGCAGTGGACCGGTGACGCCGGCGCGGACGTCGCGTTCGAGGTCTCCGGCGCACAGGGCGGTGTGGACACGGCCGTCGACGTCCTGGGTGTGCGTGGCCGGCTGTGTCTGGTGGCGATCCACCCCCGCCCGCGCGAGGTGAACCTGCACCGCTTCTTCTGGCGTGAGCTCACGCTGGTGGGGGCCCGGTTGTACGAGCGTGCGGATTTCGAGAAGGCGGTGGCGCTGGTCGCGGACGGGACGGTCGCGGCCGGGCGGCTGATCAGCAAGGTCGTCCCGCTCACGCAGGCGCCCGCCGCGTTCGAGGCGCTGGAGGGCGGCGGCGACGTGATGAAGATCCTCGTGGACTGCACCGACGACACCCAGGGGGCGGCCGTATGAGCGTCTTCGATCTGACCGGGAAGCTCGCCGTCGTCACCGGGGCGCGGCGTGGCATCGGCCGGGCCATGGCCCGCGCCCTCGCCCGGGCCGGCGCGGACGTGATCGGCGTCAGCGCCGGCCTGGAGTCCGCCGGCAGCGCGGTGGAGAAGGACGTCCTGGCCGCGGGCCGCACGTTCGAGGCGATCCGCGCCGACTTCGCCGATCCCGAAGCCGTCCGGGCGCTGGGCGCGGACCTGGCGGGGCGGGAGCGTCCGGTGGACATCCTGGTCAACAACGCGGGCACGATCCGCCGCGCTCCGGCCGCCGGACACAGCGACGCTGACTGGGAGTTGGTGTTGCAGGTGAACCTGAGTGCCCAGTTCGCCCTGTCGCGGGCGGTCGGCTCGTCGATGGTGGCCCGCGGCCAGGGAAAGATCATCTTCACGGCGTCGCTGCTCAGTTTCCAGGGCGGTATCACCGTGCCCGGTTACACGGCCGCCAAGCACGGTGTCGCCGGTCTGACCAAGGCGCTGGCCAACGAGTGGGCCCCGCACGGTGTGAACGTCAACGCCATCGCTCCCGGCTACATCGCCACCGACAACACCCAGGCCCTCCAGGACGACCCCGTGCGCAGCAGGGCGATCCTGGACCGGATCCCGGCCGCACGCTGGGGCGAGGCCGACGACCTCGCCGGGGCCACCGTCTTCCTCGCATCCGACGCGGCCGCCTACGTCCACGGCGTCGTCCTGCCCGTCGACGGCGGATGGCTCGGCCGATGACCACCGACGCGACCACCGACCTGGCCTCCATGCTGGACGGCGCCCGCGTCCTGCCGGTGCTGACCGTGCCGTCCCCGGGGAGCGCCGGCCCGCTGGCCGACGCGCTCGCGGCGGGCGGCGCCCGGTGCGCCGAAGTCACCTTCCGCACCCCGGACGCCGAGCAGGTGCTCAAGACGATGGCCGCCCACGGCGCCCTCACCGTCGGCGCCGGGACGGTCCTCACCCCCGAGCAGGCGGAACGGGCCGTGGCCGCCGGGGCCCGCTTCGTCGTCTCCCCCGGCTTCGACGAGGAAGTCATCGCCAAGTGCAGCGAGCTGGGAGTGCCCGTGGTGCCCGGCATCGCATCCGCCACCGAGCTGATGCGCGCGCTGCGCGCCGGCCTGGACACCGTCAAGCTCTTCCCCGCCGAACCGCTCGGCGGCATCCCGATGCTGCGCGCCCTCGCCGCGCCCTTCCCCCAGGCGCGGTTCGTGCCGACGGGCGGCATCGATGCTCCGCGCCTGTCGGCCTACCTCGCCGAGCGTGCTGTCCTCGCCGTCGGCGGCAGCTGGATGGCCACCCCCGCCCATCTGCAGCGGGGCGAGTACGAGGAGATCCGCCGGCTGACCGCAGAGGCCGTGGACAGGAGCACGCCGTGACCGACGTGGTGGCCCTGGGCGAGGTGATGCTGCGCTTCGACCCGGGCGAGGGGCGCATCCGCACCGCCCGCACCTTCCAGGTCTGGGAAGGCGGCGGCGAGTACAACGTCGCCCGCGGACTGCGCCGCTGCTTCGGCCTGCGCACGGCCGTCGTCACCGCACTGGCCGACAACGCCGTGGGCAGGCTCGTCGAGGATCTGATCCTCCAGGGCGGCGTCGACGCGTCGCTGATCCGCTGGACGCCCGACGACGGCATCGGCCGCACCGTCCGCAACGGCCTGAACTTCGTCGAACGCGGCTACGGCATCCGCGGCGCCCTCGGCGTCAGCGACCGCGCGGGCACGGCCGTCTCCCAGTTGCGCAAGGGGGACGTCGACTGGGACGCCGTCTTCGCGACGGGCGTGCGCTGGTTCCACACCGGCGGCATCTTCGCCGGCCTCTCCGACACCACCGCGGACGTCGCCGACGAGGCCATGGCCGCCGCCCGCCGCCACGGCGTGACCGTCTCCTACGACCCCAACTACCGCCCCAGCCTGTGGGCGGGCCGGGGCGGCGCCGAAGCCGCCCGTGAGACCGACCTGCGGCTCGCTCGCCAGGCCGATGTCGTCGTGGGCGCCCTGGGCCTGGCCGGACCCCGCCCGGGGGTGCTGCGGGTCGAGGCGGACGAGGTGCAGGACGCCCTCGTCGAAGTGGCCGGGCTGCTGCCCCGAGCCGAGGTGCTCGCGACGACCTTGCGGGAAGTGCCCTCTGCCGGGGTCAACGACTGGTCCTCCGCCGCCTGGTCGGCACGTGCCGGGTTCGTCCGCGGCCCACAGATGTCCGGCTTGCAGGTCCTGGACCGCATCGGCTCCGGCGACGGCTTCGCGGCCGGCCTGACCACGCCCGGCGATGTCTCCATGGCCTCGCTCGCCGAGGTCGAGGCCCTCATCGCGGGCGGGTCGGCCCACGTCAGACGCTGACGGGCACCCCGCTCGCCCGCCCTCCAGGAGCACGTAGGAGCACGCCTTGCACCAGCGGAAGATCCACCACACGCCCGTCGCGCTCACCACGCTCGGCTTCGGGGCGTCCGTGATCGGCAACCTCTACCGCGTCACCCCGCCCGCCGACGCGGCAGCCGCCGTCGACGCGGCCTGGGACGCCGGAATCCGGTACTTCGACACCGCACCCCACTACGGCCTCGGCCTCTCCGAACGCCGCCTGGGCGCCGCCCTGCAAGGCCGCCCCCGCCACSARTACGTCATCTCCTCCAAAGCCGGCCGGCTCCTCGTGCCCAACGAAGAACCCCGCGGAGTCGACAGCGACGGCTTCGTCGTCCGCGACGACCTGCGCCGCCGATGGGACTTCAGCCGCGACGGCATCCTGCGCTCCATCGAAGCGACCCTGCAACGCACCGGCCTGGACCGCCTCGACATCGTCTACCTCCACGACCCCGACGACCACTGGCGCCAAGCGGCCGACGAGGCCATGCCCACCCTCGCCGCACTGCGCGACCAAGGCGTCATCGACGCCATCGGCGCCGGCATGAACCAGTCCGCCATGCTCGCCCGCTTCCTGCGCGAAACCCCCGCCGACGTCGTCATGCTCGCCGGCCGCTACACCCTCCTCGAYCAGTCCGCACTCGACGACGTCCTGCCCGCCGCAGCAGAACACGACAAAAGCGTCGTCGCCGTCGGCGTCTTCAACTCCGGACTCCTCTCCCGCGACCGACCCACCGAAGGCATGAAATACGACTACMAGGACGCCCCACCACCCACCAC
>NZ_MJAJ01000049.1 GCF_001746365.1 Streptomyces sp. LUP30 | reverse complement strand
CGGCCGCCGGGCCCCTGGGCCGTGCCGCCGCCGCCCGAGCCGTCGTCCCGGGCCAGCGCGTACACGCCCACCCCGATGCTGGCCAGGACCGCGACGGCCGCGGCCACGGCTATGCCCGTGCGCAGTCCGCGCCGGCCGCCCGGGCCCGGCGGTGTCACGGGCTGCCCCGGGTATCCGGGATGACCGGGATACCCCGGCTGCCCCGGATATCCGGGGTATCCGGCGTATCCGGGCTGGCTCGGGTGGGGCGGTTGGGTCGGATATACCGGATCCGCGCCGTCGGCCGGGGTCTGCGCCGGCGGACCCCATGCGGCGGCCGAGCCCGCGGGGCGGGTCTGGTCCGTCCACGCCTTGCCGTCCCACCAGCGTTCGGTGGCTGGACCGTCATTCGTCTGCCCCGGGTCGGGGTACCACCCGGGAGGAGTCACCTGCGTCATGCCCCCACCGTAAGAGGCATCGGTGAAAGCCGGATGAGAGGGCCGCCGCCGCGTCCGCGTCCGCTCGGCGCGTCACCTTGCCGGGTTGGCGTGATTTCGACGTCAATTCGGTGCGTGTCACTCACTGTTGACGCCACGGAGCCTCTCGTGCAGGCCCGCCGGTGCGTCCCGGGCCGCCGCCCGTCACCCGTCGAGCGGGACCTGCGCGGACCACCCTCCACGAGGACCCGCGGAGGGCTACGCTCGACGTCTGTACGTCGTTCGGGCGACTTGGGGAGGTAGCGGGATGACGGAGGTCAGGCCGACGACGGCCGCCTCGGCTCCCCTGTGGGAGCGCGACGAGGAAGTCGCCGCCATCGCGCAGGCGGTGGAGAGGCTCTGCGCCGACCGGTCCTCCTCGGGCCACCTTCTGGTGCTCCGGGGCGAGGCCGGATTCGGCAAAACCGCGTTGCTGGCCGAGACACGTCGCATCGCCGAGGCCCGCGGCTGCGCGGTGTGGTCGGCCCGCGGCGGCGAGACGCTGCGGTCCGTCCCCTTCAACGTCGTACGGCAGTTGATGCAGCCCGCGCTGCTGTCGCTGCATCCCGAGGAGGCCCGCGAGTACCTCGGCGACTGGTACGACATCGCCGGCCCCGCCCTCGGCATCGCGGAGCCCGGCGAGGGCAATGCCGACCCGCAGGGCGTGTGCGACGGCCTCGTCGCCGCCGTGACCAGGCTGGCCCGCCGGGACTACCCGCTCGTCCTGCTGATCGACGACGCGCACTGGGTCGACCAGGAGAGCCTGCGCTGGCTCGCCGCGTTCGTCGAACGACTCGACGATCTGTCCGTCCTGGTCGTCGTGGCCCGCAGGCCCGGCGAGGTCAGGGGCGACGCAGCCCGTCACCTCGACGCCGTCGGCGAGGCCGCGGGCCGCGCCGTCACCAGCCTCAGCGCCCTGACCCCGGCCGCGGTCGCCGGCCTCACCCGCGCCACCCTCGGCCCGCACGCCGACGCCGCGTTCTGCCGCGAGGTGTGGGCGGTCACCGACGGCAACCCGTACGAGACCGTCGAACTCCTCGCCAAGGTCCGCGACAGCGAACTGGCGCCCAGCGAGTCCTCGGCGACCGAGCTGCGCCCCCTCAACCGCGCGGCCCGGGGCGGCGGACTCGTCGACCGCCTGGAGAAACTCGGCGTCGACGCCACCAAGTTCGCCATGGCTGCCGCGATCCTCGGCGCCGACATCTCCGTCGCCCAGGCCGCCCGGCTCGCCGGCCTCGGCCGCGACGAAGCGGTGCGCTGCGCCGAACTGCTGCGCAACGCCCGCATCCTCACCGAGCCCGACCCCGGAGCCGTCCCGGCGGACGACGGCGACCTGGAGTTCGTCCACCCGCTCATCGCCACCGCCGTGTACGACTCTATCCCCGGCGGTCTGCGCACCGCGATGCACGGCATCGCCGCCCAGGTCGTCACCGACGCCGGCAAGGGGCTCGCGGCCGCCTCCCGGCATCTGCTCCAGGTGCACGCGGAGGGCGACGAGGAACTCGTCGAGCAACTGCGCGAAGCCGCCCGCGAACACCTGGCCGTCGGCGCTCCCGACGCGGCCCGCCGCTGCCTGGAACGGGCCCTGCGGGAACCGCCGGTCCCCGACGCCCACGCGCGCGTGCTCTACGAACTGGGCTGCGCCACCCTGCTCACCGCGCCCGCCAAGACCATCGAGCACCTGCGCACGGCCCTGTCCCTGCAGGGCCTCGACGGGGACGAGCGCGTCGACGCCGTCTACCGCCTCTCCCAGGCGCTGCTGCACAACGACCAGATGGAGGAGGCCGTCCGCACGGTCGAGGCGGAGGCCGCCAGGCTCGCGCCGGGGCCCGCGCGGATGCGGCTGCAGGCCGTGCAGTTCATGTGGGAGGGCGTGAACGCGGGCGAACCGACCTCGCCGCACGGCTCGGAGAAGCTCGCCACGCTCGCCGCGACCTGCACCGGCCGGGACAACGCCGAGCGCGCCCTGCTCATCCTGCGCGGCTTCGACGCGATGACCCACGGCGAGAACGCCGAGGAGGTCGTCGAGTTCTGCGACCGCGCCCTGGTCAACGGCCGCCTCGCCCCCGGGCTCGGCTGGACCGACCAGGAGTGGGGCATCGAACTGCTGATGATGCTGGCCAGCTCCTACGCCTACACCGACCGGCTCGACCGCGCCGACGCCCTCTTCAACGAAGCCCTGCGCGCCTACGTCTCCGCCGGCTGGAGCGGCGGCCACCTCGCCCTGGCCCACGCCTACCTGGGACTGGGGCTGCGCCGCCGGGGCCGTCTGAAGGAGGCGGAGGAGTCGCTCCGGGAGTCCCTGCGACTCGCCGAACGCGTCGGCCGGGGCCTGCCCCTGTACTGGTCGGCGATCTGCAACCTGGTCGACACGTTGCTCGTCCGGGGCCATGTCGGCGAGGCCTGGGAGGTCGCCGAGCAGTACGGCTTCGCCCCGCCCTACCCGTCGACGATCGTGCTGCCCGACCCCCGCTCGGTGCGCGGCCGGCTGCTGCTCGCCGTCGGCCGCGTCAAGGACGGCGTCAACGAACTGGAGCAGGCCGAGAAGGCGGCCGCCGCGCGCGGCCACCTCAACCCGGTGATGGTCCCCTGRGCCGTCGACCTCGCCCGCGCCCTGGCCGTCGAGGACCCGGCCCGCGCGGCCCGGCTCGCCACCGAGGCGCGCCGCCAGGCCGAGCGCTTCGGCACCGACACCGCGATCGGCGAGGCCCTGCGCTGCGCCGCCGCCCTGGAGACCGGCCAGCGCGCGGTCCGCCTCGCCCAGCAGGCGGTCACCTATCTGGAGTCCTCGCCCTGCCAGTACGAACACGCGGCCGCCCGCGTCGAGTACGGCATCCTCTCGCGCTCGGTCTCCGAGCTCAGCCGGGGCCTGACGCTGGCGCGCTCGTGCGGCGCGGACGCTCTGACCGACAAGGCGCAGCAGGCCCTGCAGAGCCTCGGCGCACCCCAGGTGGGCCTGGTGCCCGGCCAGACCCGGCGGTAGCGCGAGAGCACCGGCTCAGTCGGTGTCGTGCTGCTCGGGTTCCGGGGCGTGCGGGGCGGCTTCCTCGGCCAGTACCCGTTGGGCCGTGGCGAACGCCGAGTTCGCGGCCGGGACTCCGCAGTAGACGGCCGTCTGGAGGAGGACGGCGCCGATCTCGTCCGGGGTCAGCCCGTTGCGCCGGGCCGCCCGCACATGCATGGCCAGTTCCTCGTAGTGGCCGTGCGCCACCAGTGCCGTGAGCGTGATCATGCTGCGTTCGCGGCGGCTGAGGGTCGGGTCGGTCCAGATCTCGCCCCAGGCGTAGCGGGAGATGAAGTCCTGATAGCGCGCGGTGAACGCGGTCTGCCGGGCCTGGGCCCGGTCCACGTGCGCGTCCCCGAGGACCTCGCGCCGGACCTCCATGCCCCGCTTGGCCCCGCCGTCGAGATGGGCCCGCAGCACGGTCAGCACGGCTTCGGGGCACTCGGCGGGGGCGAGATGCGAGGCGCCCGCGAGCTCGACCAGCGTGGCGTCCGGCACACCGTCCGCGATCTCCCGCAGATGCGAAGGCGGCGTCGCCGGATCCTGCCGGCCGGCGATCAGCAGCGTCCGCACGGAGATCTCCGGAAGCCGATCGCGCAGATCGAACGCGGCGAGCGCGTCACAGCACGCGGCGTACGCCTCGGGGTCGGCGGCACGATGGTCGGCGATCAGCTCCGGCGCGGTGAACCCGGGCGTGAACCAACGGGCGTTCGCGTTCCGGGCGAGCTCCGCCAGCCCCTCGCGGCGGACCAGAGCGGCCCGTTCCTGCCACGGGCCCGGCCCGTTGAAGTGGGCGGAGGAGCAGATCACCGCCAGCGACGACATCCGCTCGCGGTGGTGCAGCGCGAGATACAGCCCCACCGCGCCGCCCAGGGACACGCCCGCGTAGGCGAACCTCTCCAGGCCCAGTGAGTCGGCCAGGGCCAGCACCAGGCCGGCCAGATCGCCGACGGTGGCGCCGGGACCGATCAGGTCGGCGGCCGAACCGCCGTGTCCGGGCAGGTCCCAGCGGATCACCCGATGGGTGAGGGACAGTTCGGGCGCGACCTTGTCCCACAGGGCGTACGAGGCGCCCAGCGAGGGGCCGAGCAGCAGCGGGGGAGCGGAAGTCGGGCCCTCGGCACGGTGGTTGAGCAGCTTCTCGGTCAACGTCGCTCCAGCGCACGGTCGGTGAGGGCGCCCGCGGAGCCGGTGTAGCGGGCGGGGTCGGTGAGTTCGTCGAGGTCGACGTCCTCCAAGTCGGTTTCCTGGGCGAGGAGTTCGACGAGCGGACGGTTCTCCGCATAGGACCGCCGGGCCAGCTCGGTGAGGAGGGCCCGGGCGCGGCCACGGCCGAGCAGACCCGACAGCTCCGCCGACAGCCGCTCGGAGACGATCAGCCCGTGGGTGAGAGCGAGGTCGGAGCGCATCCGTTCCGGGTCCACCCGCAGCCCCGCGGCCAGCTCCGCCGCGTCCCGGGCGGCCCCGCCGACCAGTCGCAGCAGATCCCTGAGCGGCTCCCACTCGGCGTGCCACGCCCCGGCCGGGCGCTCGTCCTCCGCGACCAGCGAGCCGTACAGCGTGGCCGCGAGCTGCGGGGCACGCCGCGCGGCCGCCGCGATCAGCGTCGAGCGCACCGGGTTCGCTTTGTGCGGCATGGCCGAGGAGCCGCCCCCGCCGCCCTCGCCCACCTCGGCGATCTCGGTCCGGGCCAGGACGAGGACGTCCGTCGCGATCTTGCCCAGCGCGCCCGCCGTGAACGCCAGACAGGCGGCGAGGTCGGCGACGGGGGTGCGCAGCGTGTGCCACGGCAACACCGGTGCGACCAGGCCCAGTTCACGGGCGTACGCGGCCGTGAGCGCGGGCGTGTCCCGGGCGCCGTACGCCGTGAAGGCGGCCGCCGTCCCGGCCGCGCCGCCGAGCTGCGCGGGCAGCGAGTCCCGTACGGCCGTGATCCGGTCGCGGGCGTCCAGCACCAGGGAACGCCACCCCGCGGCCTTCAGCCCGAAGGTGGTCGGCACGGCGTGCTGGGTGAGGGTCCGTCCGGGCATCGCCGTGTCCCGGTGCGCGGCGGCGAGCCGGGCCAGCGCCCCCTGGGTGCGGTCGAGGTCGGCCAGCACCGGCTCGAGGGTCCGCGCCGCGACCAGCATCGTCGCCGTGTCCATGATGTCCTGGCTGGTGGCGCCCCGGTGCACGTACGGCCCGTACTCGGCGCCGGTCGCCTCGGTGAGATCGGCGACCAGCGGGATCACCGGGTTTCCGCCGCCGCGGGCGCGCTCGGCGAGGGAGCGCACGTCGAAGTCGCCGCGGGCGGCCGCGGTGACCGCCGCCCCGGCCCCCTCCGGGGCCGCGCCCAGCGCCTCCAGGGCGCGGGTCAGCGCGGCCTCCGCGTCCAGCAGAGCCCGCAGGTAGGCGTCGTCCCCGGTGCTACGGGCGGCGGGGGACTCGGTCCATCCCGGTGCGAGCAGACCGGATCCGGGCTGAGCAGCTGTCACTGGAACTCCAGGAAGACCGTCTCGCCTTCGCCCTGAAGACGGATGTCGAAACGGTAGGTCCCCGAGCGGTCGCGCGTCGCGATCAGCGTGTCGCGCCGCGCCGGGTCCACCCGCCGCAGCAGTGGGTCGGCGGCGAGCGCCGCCTCGTCGCCGGGCAGGTAGATCCGGGTGAACAGGTGGACCAGCAGCCCGCGCGCGAACACGCAGACGCTCACATAGGGCGCGCTCCGTCCGCGCGCGCCGGGCCGCAGGGTCCGTGCGGACCAGTGCCCGTCGGCGTCCGTCTGGACGCGGCCCCAGCCGGTGAACTCCACGCCGTTGCGGCCCAGGAACCCGCCGGACGCAGGGTCGCGTCGCATCGAGCCGTCGACCCGCGACAGCTCCCCGTCGGGATCCGCGCCCCACAGCTCCAGGAACGCGTCCGGCAGCGGGGAGCCCTCGCCGTCGTACACGTATCCGTGCAGGGTGATGGCGTCCGGATGGCCGAGCGGGGCGATGTCGCCGCCGCCGGGGAACGGCAGGGCATGGCCGTAGAAGGGGCCGACGGTGTGCGACGGGGTGGGGAGCACGGTCTGCGGACGGCTCGGGTCGATCTTCGTCATGGCGGCTCAGCGTCCTTCTTCGATCCAGGTGGCGCGCGGCCCGTCGAGCACGATGTCCCAGTGGTAGCCCATCGAGAACTCGGGCACCGACAGGCTGTGGTCGTAGGTGGCGACCAGTCGCTGCCGGGCCGCGTCGTCCGTCACCGACTGGATGATCGGGTCGTAGGGGAAGAGCGGGTCGCTCGGGAAGTACATCTGTGTGACGAGGCGTTGGGTGAAGGCCGTGCCGAACAGCGAGAAGTGGATGTGGGCCGGCCGCCAGGCGTTGAGGTGCTGTCGCCACGGGTAGGGGCCCGGCTGGACGGTGGTGAAGCGGTAGAAGCCGCTGTCGTCCGTCAGGGTGCGGCCCACGCCCGTGAAGTTCGGGTCCAGCGGCGCGTCGTGCTGCTCGCGCCGGTGGGCGTACCGGCCGGCCGAGTTGGCCTGCCAGATCTCGACCAGCTGACCGCGCACCGGACGCCCGTCGCGGTCCAGCACCCGGCCGGAGACGGTGATCCGTTCGCCGATCGGCTCGCCGTGGTGCTGCCGGGTGAGGTCGTTGTCGATCTCGGTGACGTCCCGCTCGCCGAAGGCGGGGGAGGCCAGCTCCACCAGCTCCGGATCCCTGCTGACGTCGATGGCGACCGGTGGCTGCTTCGGATGACGCAGGACGGACGAGCGGTACGGCGCGTAGTCGCGGCGCGGCTGGTGCTCGACGGGGGCGCCGTCGGCGAGCCGCTTCTCGTAGGCGGCATGCTCGGCCGCGATCTCTCGGTCGATGTCGGCTTGCGTGAGAGTCATGGGAGTTCCCGGGGTTCCTAGCGTTCGAGGACGAGGGCGAGGCCCTGGCCCACGCCGATGCACAGGGTGGCGACCCCGACGCCGCCGCCCCGGCGGGCGAGCTGGTGGGCGACGGTGCCGGCGAGACGGGCGCCCGAGGCGCCGAGCGGGTGGCCGAGGGCGATCGCGCCGCCCTGCGGGTTGAGGACCGCCGGGTCGAACTCGGGCCACTCGGCGACGCAGCCCAGCACCTGCGCGGCGAACGCCTCGTTGAGTTCGAGCACCGACAGGTCGTCGAAGCCGCGGCCGGCCTTGGCGAGTGCGCGGTGGACGGCCTCGACGGGGGCGAGCCCGAAGTACTGCGGGTCGATCGCGGACACCCCGGTCGCGGACACCCGGGCGAGCGGCTCGCGACCGGTCGCCCGGAGTCCCTCCTCGTCCACCAGCAGCAGGGCCGCGGCCCCGTCGTTCAGCGGCGACGCGTTGCCCGCCGTCACCGTGCCGTCCTGGACGCGGAACGACGGCTTCAGCCTGCCCATGGCCTCCAGCGAGGCGTCCGGCCGTATGCATTCGTCGGCGTCGAACACGAGCGGGTCGCCCTTGCGGCGCGGGACGGACACCGGCGCGAGTTCGGCGTCGAACAGGCCCGCCGCCCGGGCCGCGGCGGCCTTGCGGTGGCTGGCGAGGGCGTACTGGTCCTGCTGTTCGCGGCCGATCGCGTGCTTGTCGGCGATCAGTTCGGCGGACTCGCCGAGCGGGATCGTCCACTGCGGGGCCATCCGCGGGTTGACCATCCGCCAGCCCAGGGTCGTCGAGTACAGCTCGGCGTGTCCGGCGGGGAAGGCCCGGTCCGACTTCGGCAGCACGTACGGCGCGCGGGTCATCGACTCCACGCCGCCCGCGACGGCGACGGAGGCGTCCCCCACCGCGATCGCGCGGGCCGCCTGGATCACGGCCTCCAGGCCGGAGGCGCACAGCCGGTTGACGGTGACGCCCGGCACCGAGGTGGGCAGGCCCGCCAGGAGCGCGCCCATGCGCCCGACGTTGCGGTTCTCCTCACCGGCGCCGTTGGCGTTGCCGAAGTAGACGTCCTCGACCCGTGCGGGGTCCAACGCGGGGGTGCGTGCGAGGAGTTCACGGATGGCGTGGGCGGCGAGGTCGTCCGGGCGCACCGAGGCAAGGGCGCCGTCGTAACGGCCGATCGGGGTGCGGACGGCGTCGACGACGTAGACGGTCCTGAGGCCGGCGCTCATGACGGGACCTCCGTCTCCGCGGCGGTGCGGACCTTCGCCGCGGTCTTCGCCACGATCTCCTCGACGGTGACCCCCGGCGCGGTCTCCACCAGCGCCAGTCCCTCCTCCGTGACGTCCAGGACGCCGAGGTCGGTGATGATCCGGTCGACGCAGCGCCTGCCGGTCAGCGGCAGCGCGCAGTCGGCCAGGATCTTGGGGCTGCCGTCCTTGGCGGTGTGGGTCATGACGACGATGACCGTGCGGGCCCCGTGCACCAGGTCCATCGCGCCGCCGATGCCGGTGACCATCTTGCCCGGGACGGCCCAGTTCGCCAGGTCGCCGTGTTCGGAGACCTGCATCGCGCCGAGCACGGCGACGTCGATGTGGCCGCCGCGGATCATGCCGAAGGACAGCGCCGAGTCGAAGAAGGACGCGCCCGGCAGTACCGTCACCGTCTCCTTGCCCGCGTTGATCAGGTCCGGGTCGACCGCGTCCTCGGCGGGGTAGGGGCCGGTGCCGAGGATGCCGTTCTCGCTCTCCAGTACCACCTCGACGTCCGCGGGGAGGTGGTTGGGGATGAGCGTCGGCAGGCCGATCCCGAGGTTGACGTACTGGCCGTCCCTCAGCTCGCGCGCGGCGCGGGCGGCCATCTGTTCGCGTGTCCAGGCCATCAGCTGCTCACCGTCCGCTGTTCGATCTTCTTGTCGGCGGCCTGTTCGGGGGTGAGGGCGACCACGCGCTGCACGAAGACGCCCGGCACGTGCACCGCGTCCGGGTCGATCTCACCGGGCTCCACGAGCTGCTCGACCTCCGCGATCGTGACGCGGCCGGCCATCGCGGCGAGCGGGTTGAAGTTGCGGGCGGACTTGTTGAAGACCAGGTTGCCGTGGCGGTCGCCCCGGGCGGCCCGGACCAGCGCGAAGTCGGTGCGGATGCCGTGCTCCAGCACGTACTCCACCCCGTCGAACTCTCTGACCTCCTTCGGCGGCGAGGCCAGCGCGACGCCGCCCGCGCCGTCGTAGCGCCACGGCAGTCCGCCCTCGGCGACCTGTGTGCCCACCCCGGCGGGCGTGTAGAAGGCGGGGATGCCGGCGCCGCCGGACCGCAGCCGTTCGGCCAGCGTGCCCTGCGGGATCAGCTCGACCTCCAGCTCCCCGGCCAGGTACTGACGGGCGAACTCCTTGTTCGCGCCGATGTAGGAGCCGGTCACGCGGGCGATCCGCCCGGCGGCCAGCAGGACCGCGAGGCCCGACTCCATCGCGCCGCAGTTGTTGGAGACGACCGAGAGCCCGGTGACGCCCCGCTCGTACAGGGCCCCGATGAGGACGCCGGGCACGCCGCTCAGGCCGAAACCGCCCACTGCCAGCGACGCGCCGTCCGGCACGTCGGCCACCGCCTCCAGGGCTGTGGCGACCACCTTGTCCATCCGTGAAGCCCCCTCTCTTGTGTGCGTCCCTGCCCCAGTGCACGTGCTGGGGACACTGATGAAGAGAGGACCCAGATAATCAGGGCACTGAGTATCTCTCCGGGACCTGCCACACGCTGCCACCGGACACCGGACCAGTCAAGACCCCAGGCCGGAGCGCTGGCATGCATCGCCGGAAGGTGAGACGCGCTCGACCTCAAGCGGTATTGTTCAGTGCACCGACCAATTCCCAGCGGAGGAGCGCACATGGCCGCGGTGGACCTCACCAGCCACCCCGGGCACCTGGCCCGGCGGCTGCAGCAGGCGCACTACCTGCTGTGGAACACGATGGTCTCCGAGGAGATCACCTCGCCCCAGTTCGCGGTCCTCAACGCGCTCGTCGCCGAGCCTGGCCTCGACCAGCGCACGGTGGGGGAGCGGGTCGGCCTCGACCGCTCCACCGTCGCCGAGGTGATCAGCCGGCTCACCCGCCGGGCTCTGCTCGACAAGGTCCGCGACCCGCAGGACGGGCGCCGTTTCCTGCTGAGGCTCACCGAGGACGGGCTGCGCACCCACCGCAGGCTGACCGTGCGCACGGCCCGGATGAACCAGGTCTTCCTGTCCCCGCTGTCGGCCGAGGAACAGACCCTGTTCCTCGAACTGATCCAGCGCGTCGCGGACGCGGCCGAGGGACTGCGCAACCCTGCCGAACCCCTGGTAGGCCAGGGCTGACCGCGGATGGTCGGCCGGAGCCGACCGCGGATCCGGCCCACGGGACTCGACGCCCGCCCGGCCGGAACCCGCCGCCGCGACGGCGAAGCCGTTCACGGCGTCACCCGTCCCGACGGCGGACCCGCGCGCGGCGTGGCCCTGCGCAACGGCGGACCCGCTCACGGCGCCTTCGCGAACACCACCCACACCTGCCCCTCGGCGAACGCGACCGGCCGGCCGTCGGCTGCGGTGAACTCCGTGCCGTCCTCGGCCTTCGCCCGCTTCCAGTTCACGTCGTAGGCACGCCCGCCGCGCAGCACCTCCGCCTTCCCCGAGCCCACCGTCTGGGTGTACGGCGTGTTGTTGCCGAGGAAGTCGTGGAACCTCGAAGCGCGCACCCGCACGTACTGCACGACCACCGTGGCCGGGGCCAGCCGCTGCCCGTCGGTCGCCACGGTGGGCCTGCCGTCCGTCGAGACCAGCCAGCGGGCCCGGCTCGCGGACCAGGCGAAGGTGAATCCGGCCGCCGGGTACCGCACGGTCCGCGAGGTCTCGGCCCTGCCCCCGGAGGGCGCGGGGCCGAAACGGAAGCCCGTGGTCAGCGCGCCCTTGCCCGGCGCGGCGGGCAGCAGACGGCTCGGGCGCAGATACAGGTTGTGCGGCGCGGGCCGCTCCCCGCCCCGGAAGTAGGCGTCGGACTTCTTCCCGGGCGTCACGGCGTCCAGCGGGGCCCGGTCGATCAGCGGGAGCAGTTTGCTCTGCGCCCCGGAGTACGCCAGCACCGGCCGCTCGAACTGCCGCAGCAGCTCCAGATCGGACTCCCGGGCGCTGCGCACCGGCCCCACGGCCTTCGGCAGCCTGCTCGCGTACACCGCCATCAGCCGGCTCAGCCCGCCCTCGACCTGCTCGGCGTACACGACGTCCGCCGAGTCGAGGCCCGTCTGCGGACGGGCGTCCGGCGCGTTGTCGATCTTCACGGCGAGCACCGGACCGACGGCGGCGCCGGTGCCGGTCGGGCTGGGGCTGTGCGACGCGCTGCGGCCGTCGTCGGGCGGGGAGGACCCGCCCGACGAGGTGCAGCCCGCGGCCGCGAGCGAGACCGCCAGGGCGGCGGCCACCGCGGCCGCCGCTGTCGCCGCGGTGGGCGGACGCCGGGTGCGCCCTGTACGCGCCCCGCGTGTCGAGCGACTCGTGTCCGTCATGGGCACCCCCGTTCCGTGACTCGATTGTGCGCTCGCCCGTTCGAAAGTCGCCATCGGTGGCCATCGGTGGCCTCGGCGGGCGTCGAGGGCCTCGGAGTCCGTCGACGGCCCCGGTCGGCGGCCCGGCGGTTCGGGGCGGGGCGCTCGGGTACCCGGGGCGCAGCCACGATCCGGGCCCCCGGACCTGCCGGGGGAGCGCCCGGACGGCGGAAGGAGCGCGGCACGATGAAGGCAGTGACCTGGCAGGGCAAGCGCGACGTGCGGGTGGACACCGTGCCGGATCCCACGATCCAGGAACCGACGGACGCCGTCATCCGCATCACGTCCAGTGGACTGTGCGGCTCGGACCTGCACCTCTACGAGGTGCTCACCCCGTTCATGACCCCCGGCGACATCCTCGGCCACGAGCCGATGGGCATCGTCGAGGAGGTCGGCGCCGCGGTGCCCGACCTGCGGGCCGGCGACCGGGTGGTGGTGCCGTTCCAGATCGCCTGCGGCGGCTGCTGGATGTGCCTGAACGGGCTGCCCACCCAGTGCGAGACCACCCAGGTCACCGGCGAGGGCATGGGCGCCGCCCTGTTCGGCTACACCCGCCTGTACGGCGCCGTGCCCGGGGCGCAGGCCGAGTATCTGCGGGTGCCCCAGGCCCAGTTCGGCCCCATCAAGGTGCCCGAGGGCCCGCCCGACGACCGGTTCGTCTACCTCTCCGACGTCCTTCCCACCGCCTGGCAGGCGGTCGCCTACGCGGACATCCCCGAGGGCGGCAGCGTGGCCGTGCTCGGCCTCGGCCCCATCGGCGACATGGCGTGCCGGGTCGCTCAGGTGCGCGGCGCGGGCCGGGTGTTCGGCGTGGACCTCGTGGGCGACCGGCTGCGCCGGGCCCGCGCGCGAGGCGTGGAGGCGTTCGACCTGCGCAGCTTCGACAGCGAGAAGGAGCTCGTCGACGCCATCCGTGACGAGACCGACGGCCGCGGCCCGGACGCCGTGATCGACGCCGTCGGCACCGAGGCGCACGGCAGCGCCGCCGCCCGCATGATCCAGAACGCCTCCGCCCTGCTGCCGCGCAAAATCAGCGGCCCCCTCGCGGAACGGTTCAGCGTCGACCGCCTCGCCGCCCTGCACACCGCCATCGAACTGGTGCGCCGCGGCGGCACCCTCTCGCTGGTCGGCGTCTACGGCGGCATGGCCGACCCGATGCCGATGCTCACGATGTTCGACAAGCAGATCCAGATCCGCATGGGACAGGCCAACGTGCGCCGCTGGAGCGACGAGATCCTGCCGTACCTCACCGACGAGGACCCCCTCGGCGTCGACGATTTCGCCACCCACCGCGTGCCGCTCTCGGACGCCCCGCACGCGTACGAGATGTTCCAGCGCAAGCAGGACGGCGCGGTCAAGGTCCTGATGACCCCCTGAGCCACCGGACCGCTGCCCGGCTCCCCGAACCCGGCGGCTCGTGGGCTCGTGGGCCGGACGGTCTTCCGGCCCCGGAGCCTGTGGGTCCGCCGCTTCGGCTCGCGGGCCCGTCGGCGGGAGTCCGGTCTGCGGTTCGGCCGGCGGTTCGGCGGGAATTTCGAGGTTCGGCTGGCGCGTAGGGCTCAGCCCGCGGGCGGCGCACCCAGGATCTCCGCCAGGTCGTAGCGGACCGGCTCCTCCAACTGAGCGTACGTGCAGCTGAGCGCGGTCCGGTCCGGCCGCCAGCGGCGGAACCGGGCCGTGTGCCGAAACCGCGCCCCGTTCTCCATGTGGTCGTACGCCACCTCGGCGACGCGCTCGGGCCGCAGCGGCACCCAGGACAGGTCCTTCTTGCCCGACCAACGGCTCGGCGCGCCCGGCAGCCGGGCCGTCTCATGGGCGGCCTCCTGCGACCAGGCCGCCCACGGGTGTCCGGACGCGTCCGCCAGGCGCAGCGGCTCCAGCTCCTCGACCAGCTCCGCCCGCCGCTTCATCGTGAACGCGGCGGACACGCCGACATGCTGCAGCACGCCCCCGTCGTCGTACAGGCCCAGCAGCAACGAGCCCACCACCGGCCCGCTCTTGTGGAAGCGGTACCCGGCGACGACGACGTCGGCGGTGCGTTCGTGCTTCACCTTGAACATGGCCCGCTCGTCCTGGAGGTAGCGCAGGGCGAGCGGCTTGGCGATCACGCCGTCGAGGCCCGCGCCCTCGTACTCCTCGAACCACTGCCGGGCCACCTCGACGTCCGTCGTCGCCGGCGCCAGGTGCACGGGCGCCCTCACCCCGGTCAGGGCACGTGTCAGCAGCTCGCGCCGGTCGGTCAGCGGCACGTCGAGCAGTGACGTGTCGGTCAGCGCCAGGAGGTCGAAGGCCACGAACGAGGCCGGCGTCCGCTCGGCGAGCGTGCGCACCCGGGAGGCCGCCGGATGGATGCGCTCGGTGAGGGCGTCGAAGTCGAGCCGCCCCTCCCGGGCGATCACGATCTCCCCGTCCAGCACGCACCGCATCGGCACCCGCTCCCGCAGCGCCTCCACCAGCTCGGGGAAATACCTGGTCAGCGGTTTTCCGGTGCGGCTGCCCAGCTCGATCTCGTCCCCGTCGCGAAACACGATCGCCCGGAAGCCGTCCCACTTCGCCTCGTACTGCATGCCCGGCGGGATGGCCGCCACCGACTTGGCGAGCATCGGCTTCACGGGCGGCATCACCGGCAGATCCATGCTCCGATTCTGCGCGAGGTTCACAGGGATCGCCCGGTATGCGTGGTGACGGGTGGTGATGCGAGGTGTCGGCGGTATGTCTACCGTGGCTCGCATGGGTGATGCAGTGGAACTGGAAGTGGCCGGCCGGACGGTACGGCTGTCCAGCCCCGACAAGGTCTTCTTCCCGGAGCGCGGCTTCACCAAGCTGGACCTCGCCCGCTATTACCAGGCGGTCGCCCCGGGCATCCTGCGCGCACTGCGCGACCGCCCCACCACCCTGGAGCGCTACCCCGACGGGGTGAACGGCGAGTCCTTCTTCCAGAAGCGGGCGCCGAAGAACATGCCCGACTGGATCCCGACCGCGCACATCACCTTCCCCAGCGGACGCAGCGCCGACGAGATGTGCCCGACGGAGGAGGCGGCCGTGCTGTGGGCCGCCCAGTACGGGACCCTCACCTTCCATCCCTGGCCGGTGCGCCGCACCGACGTCGACCGCCCCGACGAACTGCGCATCGACCTCGACCCGCAGCCGGGCACCGACTTCGACGACGCGGTCCGCGCCGCGCACGAACTGCGCGCCGTCCTCGACGAGTTCGGCGGCCTGCGGGGCTGGCCGAAGACGTCCGGGGGCCGCGGGCTGCACGTCTTCGTGCCGATCGAGCCCCGCTGGACCTTCACCCAGGTCCGGCGCGCCGCCATCGCCGTCGGCCGGGAGATGGAGCGGCGGATGCCGGAGCAGGTGACGATCAAGTGGTGGAAGGAGGAGCGCGGCGAGCGCATCTTCGTCGACTACAACCAGACCGCTCGCGACCGCACCATCGCCTCCGCCTACTCCGTGCGTCCCCGCCCGCACGCCCCCGTCTCGGCGCCGCTGCGCTGGGAGGAGGTCGGCGAGGCCCAACCTCGTGAGTTCGACATCGCGACCATGCCGGTCCGGTTCGCCGAACTCGGAGACGTGCACGCCGACATGGACGACCACGCCTTCTCCCTCGACGCCCTTCTCGAGCTCGCCCGGCGCGACGAGCACGAGCACGGTCTGGGAGATCTGCCGTATCCGCCGGAGTACCCGAAGATGCCCGGGGAGCCCAAGCGGGTGCAGCCGAGCCGGGCACGGCACGAGGACGCCCCGGGCGGCCCCGGGGCGTCCTAGGAACGGGCTCCCTCAGGACTCCTCGATGCGGAGGGCCCGGGACGAGAGGGGGAGACCGCCTGCCGCGTGACGGACGGGTCGCCGAGCCGGGAACCCGGACGAGCTCCGAGAGTCACTGGAGCCCCGAAGTCGCCGAGCCCCGAAGCCGCCGAGCCCACGAGGACGCACGAGTCGTACGAGTCGCCCGGGTCCCACGAGTACCGACAGGGGTGGCCTCTCGGCCGACGGCGAGAGCGCTCTCACCCCGGCCGTCGTGCGGAGCTATCCTGATCCGCACGACGGCCAGGAGGAGCCCCGAAGTGAGCGAGACAGCGCCGCGTCCCACTCTGGAGGCCGTGGCAGCCCGGGCCGGGGTCTCCCGGGCGACCGTGTCGCGGGTCGTCAACGGCGGCGACGGCGTACGGGAGCCGCTGGTCGAACGGGTGCGGCAGGCCGTGGACGAGCTCGGATACGTGCCCAATCAGGCCGCGCGCAGCCTCGTCACCAGGCGGCACGACGCGGTCGCCGTCATCATCGCCGAACCGGAGACCCGGGTCTTCGCCGACCCCTTCTTCGCTCTTCAACTGCGCGGCATCAGCAAGGAACTGACGGCTCACGACAACCAGTTGGTGCTGCTGCTCACCGAGGGCCGCGACGACCACGCCCGCGTCGCCCGCTACCTCGCCGGCGGTCATGTCGACGGGGCGCTCGTCTTCTCGCTGCACCTCGACGACCCGCTGCCCGGCCTGATCCAGGACGTCGGCGTGCCGACCGTGTTCGGCGGGCGTCCCGGCTGGAGCGACGGCACGCGGGACGTCGTCTACGTCGACAGCGACAACCGCGGCGGCGCCCGCGATGCCGTGCGCCTCCTGGCCGGCCTCGGCCGCACCCGTATCGCCCACATCAGCGGGCCCCTCGACCAGACCTCCGCGGCGGACCGGCTCGACGGATACCGGCAGGTGGTGGGCGACACCGGGCCGCTCCTCTTCGTCGAGAGCGATTTCACTCCCGGCGGCGGCGAGCGAGCCATGCGGGAACTCCTGGACCGCTGCCCCGACGTCGACGCGGTGTTCGCCGCGAACGACCTCACCGCCTCCGGTGTCCTGCGGGTGTTGCGCGAACGGGGGCGGCGCGTGCCCGAGGACGTCGCCGTGGTGGGCTTCGACGACATGCTGCCCGTCGCCGAGCAGACCGACCCGCCGCTGACGACGGTTCGTCAGGACATCGAGGAGATGGGCCGGATCATGGCCCGGCTCCTGCTGCGCCGCCTGGAACGGCGCAGCACCGACGAGGGACCGGGCGGCACTGTCGTGCTGCCCACGACGCTGGTGCGCCGGGCGTCGGCGTAGCCCTCGCCCGCCCGCCTGCCCCGGGACCGGAACCGGCTCACTGCCCCCGGGGCGCGCTCTTGATCACGGCGAAACGGGCGCCGTAGGGGTCGGCGAGCCGGGCGATGCGGCCGACACCCTCGACGTCCGTCGCGGGCATCTGCACACTGCCGCCCGATGCCTCGGCTCCGGCGACAGTCGCGTCCACGTCCGCGGCCTCGAAGTAGGGCAGCCAGTGAGCGTGGGTGTCGGCCCCGGCGGGGTCGTCGGACAGCGGGACGATGCCGCCGAACATCGCGTCCTCATCGGTGCCGGCCGGATTGACGCAGGTGTACGTGCCGCCGGGGAAGGGGACCGCGTACGTCTCCAGGCCCAGCGTCGCGTGGTAGAAGGCGGCCGCCGCGGCGATGTCCGGCGTGTAGAGCTCGACCCAGCACAGCGAGCCCGGCTCGTTCGCCACGTCCACGCCCTTGGTGCGGCCCGGCTGCCAGAGGCCGAACGGGACCCCCGCCTGGTCGGCGAGGATCGCCATGGTGCCCTCGCCCATCACGTCCATCGGAGGGAGGGACACGCTGCCGTGCGCCTGTTCGGCGGCCTTGGCCGTGGCCTGGGCGTCCGTGGTCGCGAAGTACACCGTCCATGACGGCGGGCCCTGTTCGGGCGTGGTCTGCATGCCGCCCGCCACGGTCTTCCCGTCGAGCTGGAAGAAGCCGTAGCCGCCGGCGTCGGGTCCCGCCGACCGGAAGTCCCAGCCGAAGAGGGCGCCGTAGAACGCGGTGGCGCCGTCGATGTCGGACGTGCCGACGTCGATCCAGTTCGGAGCGCCGTCGACGAAACGGGTGGTGAGCATGATCGCCCTCCTCGCAGGGGTCTCGTCCTGTGCACTGCCGAGTCTGGCACCGACCACTGACAATCGCTGCCGGAGCGCGGCCCGGGGCGCGGGCGGACGCACGGACGCACCCCCTGTTTCGGCGCAGGCGCAGGCGCAGGCGCAGGCGCAGGCGCCGGGCGCGCCGCCGTGCGCCGTGGCGGTCGCCCGGACCATCATCGGGCGGCGGGCCCCTGACATGGGTGCGTCGGTGTGCCGGTGCGTCGTGACGTCCGGGCCTTCGGAGGGTCCGGGTCCGGGCCCGGCCGGGGCGCGCGTATATCCCGCGTTGATCGAACGTTTTGCGCCGCCGGGCACGATCCTCGCCATGTACACCGACACGATTCCCACACCCGACCTCACCTGGCAGCGGGAAGCGCTGTGCGCACAGACCGGGGCGGAGTTCTTCTTTCCCGAACCCGGCAGTTCGGTGCGGGAGGCCAAGCGCATCTGCGGCATGTGCGAGATGCGCTCCGCCTGCCTGGACTACGCACTCGCGCATGACGAGCGCTTCGGCGTCTGGGGCGGACTCTCCGAGAAGGAGCGTCTGGACATCAGGCGCACGGCGCACTGAGCGGGCAGGGCCACGAGAGGCCCCGGGTATCCGGGCGATCGCGTCGCGGGGGTGCGGTCAAGGACTCGGGGACAGGGCGGGCCGGTGGCGCCTTTGTGCCGCGCGGGCGTCGCCTGCCGGGCGCTGACCGGAGCCGTGCTCCCCGGCGACGTGAACGGCCCGCACCGGGGAGCCGTTCTCCCGGTGCGGGCCGTCGAAGCGATCGGGGCCGGAGCGGTCAGCCCGCGGCGCGAGCCGCCATGCGGGCCTTGCGGGCGGCCAGCTTCTCGTCGAACTTCGACGCCTCGGAGTCCAGTCCGCCCATGTACAGGCCGATCTCCTCCTGCGCCTTCTGACCCTCCGGACCGAGCCCGTCGATCTCCATGACCTTCAGGAAGCGCAGCACCGGCTGGATGACGTCGTCGTGGTGGATGCGCAGGTTGTAGACCTCGCCGATCGCCATCTGCGCGGCGAACCGCTCGAATCCGGGCATGCCGTGGCCGGGCATGCGGAAGTTGACCAGGACGTCGCGCACGGCCTGCATGGTCATGTCGGGGGCGAGGTCGAACGCGGCCTTCAGGAGGTTGCGGTAGAAGACCATGTGCAGGTTCTCGTCGGTCGCGATGCGGGCCAGCATGCGGTCGCAGACCGGGTCGCCGGACTGGTGGCCGGTGTTGCGGTGCGAGACGCGGGTCGCCAGCTCCTGGAAGGCGACGTACGCCACCGAGTGGAGCATCGAGTGCCGGTTGTCGGACTCGAAGCCCTCGCTCATGTGGGACATCCGGAACTGCTCCAGCTTGTCCGGGTCCACCGCGCGAGAGGCGAGCAGGTAGTCGCGCATGACGATGCCGTGCCGGCCCTCCTCGGCCGTCCAGCGGTGCACCCAGGTGCCCCAGGCGCCGTCCCGCCCGAAGAGCGAGGCGATCTCGTGGTGGTAGCTGGGCAGGTTGTCCTCGGTGAGCAGGTTCACGACCAGCGCGATCCGGCCGATCTCGGTGACCTTGGACTGCTCCTTGTCCCAGGCCTCGCCGTCCTCGAAGAAACCGGGGAAGTTGCGGCCGTCGCTCCACGGCACGTACTCGTGCGGCATCCAGTCCTTGGTGACCTTGAGATGCCGGTTGAGTTCCGTCTCGACCACTTCCTCCAGCGCGTACAGCAGCTTGGCGTCGGTCCAGACGGCGGGGCTACCGAGGTGAGGGGAGGTGATCGTCACGAGAACTCCAGGGGGACGTGAAGCGGAGCGGAACACTCCGGCGAGCGGGGCCGGAACTTACGGAATCGTAGGCTACGTATCCGTAGGTTACGAATCCGTAGGTTAAGAACTGCGTAAACATCGCTGATCAGCAGCATTGCGTCGGGCATTTCGGTCCCGCTCCGGCCCCACCCCGACCGTCCCGGGAATCGCAGGTCCCAGGGCCGAAGGGGTGATCAGAACACCCGATCAGGCGTACAGATCCCGCAGACGCACCGAGAGGCACGTCACACATCCCTCCAGCTTCTCGAACTCGCCGATGTCGACCACCACCGGCTCGTGACCGAGACCGGCGAGCAGTTCGGCCGTCTTCGGCGCGCTCGCCGCCATGAGCAGTTTCGGGCCGCCGAGGAGCACCACGTGCGAGCCGGACTCCTCGGGCACCGACAGGAAGCGGGGGAACAGCGACGGGCGGTCCACCTGGGGGATATGGCCGATCACCGTGCCGTCCGGCAGCGCCGTGACCGCCGACTTCAGATGGAGAACCTTGCTCACCGGCACCGCCACGACCTGCGCCCCCAGCGGTTCGAAGGCGGCCCGCACCTGCTGGACGCCGGCCGCGTTGGTCCGCCCGCCGCGGCCGACGTAGATCGTGTCGCCCACCTTGAGGACGTCGCCGCCGTCCAGCGTGCCCGGATCCCAGATCCAGTTCACCGAGCAGCCCAGGCGTGCCACGGCCTCCTCGACCCCGAGGGTCTCGTCGCGCCGGGACTCGGCCCCGGACCGCGCGATCAGGGCGACGTTCTTGTACATCACCACCGTGTCCTCGACGAACACAGAGTCGGGGCAGTCGTCCGCGGGGTCGACCTCGACGGTCTCCCAGCCGTGCGTGCGCAGCGCCTCGGCATAGGCCTCCCACTGCTCCCGGGCGAGCTCCACGTCGACCTTCTCCCGCTCGACGTGCGTGACCAGGCCTTCGGCGAGGCGCGGGCTGGGGCGGCGGATCAGGGCCTTCTTGCTGGGCACGTCCAGGTCTCCGAATCGGGTGGCACGACCGGCGCCTCGGGCGCGGCGCCGGTCAGCCATCATGCAGCGCGGGGCCACCAGGACAAAACCCCGCGGTAACAATGTGCCCCTCCTGAGACCCGCGCGGTGCGCGCGGTGCGCGGAGACCTGCACGCGCCCGTCTACACCGGGCCCGCCACCTCCTCGGCCGTCGTCTCCCGCAGCTCCCCGTCCAGCAGCAGCCACCGGGTGATGCCGACGGACTCCAGGAACGGCAGGTCGTGGCTGGCCACGATCAACGCCCCCTCATAGGACTCCAGGGCCGTGGTGAGCTGACGCACGCTGGCCATGTCGAGGTTGTTGGTCGGCTCGTCCAGCATCAGCAGCTGCGGCGCGGGCTCGGCCAGCATCAGCGCCGCCAGGGTCGCCCGGAAGCGCTCCCCGCCGGACAGCGTCGCCGCCTTCTGGTCGGCGCGGGCGCCCCGGAACAGGAAGCGGGCCAGCCGGGCCCGGACCCGGTTGTTGGTGGCTCCCGGCGCGAACCGGGCCACGTTCTCGGCGACGGTGAGGTCGCCGTCCAGGACGTCGAGACGCTGGGGCAGGAAACGCAACGGCACGCGCGCGTGCGCCTCGCCCGCCTCCGGCACCAGCTCTCCGGCGATCGTGCGCAGCAGTGTCGTCTTGCCGGCGCCGTTGCGCCCGACCAGCGCGACCCGCTCGGGGCCGCGCAGGTCGAAACCGCCCTCCACGCGCGCGCCGTACGCGAGCCGCAGGTCCATCAGCGTGAGGACCTCGCGCCCCGGCGGCACGGCCGTGTGGGGCAGGTCGACGCGGATCTCGTCGTCGTCGCGTACGGCCTCGGCCGCGTCGTCGAGCCGCTCCTTGGCCTCGGCGAGCTTCTCCTCGTGCATGATGCGGTGCTTGCCCGCGGATTCCTGGGCCGCGCGCTTGCGCGCCCCCATGACGATCTTCGGCTCGCGTTTCTGCTCGTACATCTTCTGCCCGTACCGCCTGCGGCGGGCCAGCTTGACCTGGGCGTCGGCCAGTTCGCGCTTCTGCTTGCGCAGGTCGGCCTCCGCGACGCGCACCATGCGCTCGGCGGCGTCCTGCTCGGTGGCCAGGGCCTCCTCGTACGCCGAGAAGTTGCCGCCGTACCAGGTGACCTCCCCCGAGCGCAGGTCGGCGATCTGGTCGACGAGGTCGAGCAGCTCCCGGTCGTGGCTGACCACGACCAGGACGCCCGGCCAGGCCGCGACGGCCGCGTACAGCCGCCTCCTCGCGTACAGGTCGAGGTTGTTGGTCGGCTCGTCCAGCAGGAGGACGTCCGGGCGACGCAGCAGCAGGGCGGCCAGCCGCAGCAGGACGGACTCGCCGCCGGACACCTCGCCGATGGTGCGGTCCAGGTCGACGTGGCCGAGTCCGAGCTCGCCGAGGGTGGCCAGAGCGCGCTCCTCGACGTCCCAGTCGTCGCCGACGGTCTCGAAGTGCGCCTCGGACACGTCACCGGATTCGATGGCGTGCAGCGCGGCGCGCTGCGCCGCGATGCCGAGCGCGGCGTCCACCCTCAGGGCGGTGTCCAGGGTGACGTTCTGCGGGAGATGCCCGATGTCGCCCGCGACCCGCACCGTGCCGTCGGCGGGGGTGAGCTCTCCGGCGATCAGCTTCAGCAGGGTCGACTTGCCGGAGCCGTTGACGCCGACCAGTCCGGTGCGGCCGGGGCCGAAGGCGACGTCGAGCCCTTCGAGGACGGGGGTGCCGTCGGGCCAGGAGAAGGCGAGGGAGGTACAGGTGATGGAATGATTCAAAGCGGGCCTCGCGGTTGCGTGTGCGGTCAGGGCAACACGTGTCGAGACACCGGAAAGCGGCGACCACCGCCGGGGCGGGGGAGCGCGGAGACAGCGGAAAGGTCCCGCTCCGCAGGGACGGCTCGCAGGCCGAGGTCGCACGCGGCGCACACACTCCAGAGGTGTGGCGCGGTGTCTCAGGACCTCAGACGAGCAACGTCCTTCTCCAATCGGCGGCAACAGAACCGTTTACACCGTAGGAGGGCTCGGGAGAGCTGTCAAAGGATTAAAAGCGGTCAGCAGGCGTCCCGCATCAGCTCCGCCAGGTCGTGGTCGAGGTCGAGCTGCCGGTGCTCGGTGCCGGCGGGCACCAGTTCGCCCGCGGCGTGGAGGAAGCGGCGGATGTCGGCCGAGTGGACGTGCACGACGGCGGTGCCCTCCGGGGCGTGGAACTCCAGCACCGTGCGGTCGTACCCATAGGGGCGCACCCGGACGTCGCCGTGGCCCTCGGCGTCGTGCAGACCCGCCGAGAGGAGTTCACGGGCGAAGGTCCAGCAGACCTCGACGCCCTCCAGGGTGGCCGGAGCGGGGAACGTCATCCGGACGGCGAAGGGATCCTGGCGGTCGTAGTGCAGGGTGGCGGGGATGCTCTGCATGCGTGGCGCGGCGGCGACCAGGCGGGCCTCGACGGGCTGCTCGATGACGGTGGACAACGCCTTGCTCCCTCGTGACGGCGGGACGAACTTCCGGGCGGTGCGTCCGGACACTGGAAGAGACGCCTGAACCGGCCGATCCGTGCACACGCATTCCTAGTGACCTCGGTCACCGCCTTCATGCACGGGAGTGACTCACCACTCCTCCCGTGCCCTGAGAGGCGGTTGAGGCGATCACGGCATCTGGACGCCGGTGAAAGCCGTGGGCTAGCTTCGCGCGCCATGAGGCGCTTGGGGAAGACGCGACGCACGATTCGAACGGTACGGACGAGCGGCCGGGTGCTGGCCGCGGCCGGCGGGGCGGTGCTCGCCGTCCTGACCGCGCTGCCGGCGCAGGCGCACACGAGGGCCCCCGCGCCGCCGCACTGGGCGCTCAAGGACACCGGTTCGCCCGCCGTGCGCTTTCGCGGACTCGCGGCGGTCGACCGCGACACCGCGTGGGTGGCCGGCACTCGGGGCACGGTGCTGCGGACCGTCGACGGCGGCGGGAGCTGGCGCGACGTCTCGCCCCCCGGCGCGGCCGACCTGCAGTTCCGCGACGTCGAGGCGTTCGACGCGCGCCATGCGGTGGTGCTGGCCATCGGCGAGGGCGAGGCGTCGCGCGTCTACCGCACCGAGGACGGCGGGACCACCTGGACGGAGTCCTTCCGTAACACCGACGCCCGCGCGTTCTACGACTGCATGACCTTCTTCGACCGCCGCCACGGTCTCGCCGTGAGCGACCCGGTGGACGGGAGGTTCCGCATCCTGTCGACGAGCGACGGCGGTCGTTCCTGGAAAGTGCTGCCCGACCACGGCATGCCGGCCGCCCAGGACGGTGAGGCCGGCTTCGCCGCGAGCGGTCAGTGCCTGGTCGCCTCCGGGCCGAAGGACGTCTGGCTGGCGACCGGCGGCGCCGCCCGCGCGCGGGTGCTGCGTTCCTCCGACCGCGGACTGACCTGGAAGGCCGCCGACGCGCCGATCCCGGCGGGCGACCCCGCGCGCGGAGTCTTCGCCGTCGCCTTCCGCGACCGTGTCCACGGCCTCGCCGTCGGCGGCGACTACCGTCCCGATCAGCAGTCCCCGCAGGCCGCCGCCACGACCGGGAACGGCGGCCGCGGCTGGCGGCCCGCCGTCTCGCCCCCGCCGGCCTACCGCTCCGGCGTCGCCTGGATCCCGCGCAGCCGCTCCGTGGCGCTCGCGGTCGGCCCGACCGGCACCGACCTGACCACCGACGCGGGCCGCACCTGGCGCACCGTCGACACCGGCTCGTACGACACCGTGGACTGCGTGTCCGACGGCGGCTGCTGGGCCGCGGGCGAACAGGGCCGCGTGGCGCGCCTGGAGAGGTGAGCCGTTTTCCGGGTACCCGGAGCGCACGAACGTGAGAGGAGTGAGCGTCCATGCCACGCGGTTCCAGCCCCAAGCGGGAGCGTCAGTACGAGCACATCAAGGAGAGCGCGCAGGACCGGGGCGAGAGCGCCGGCCGCGCCGAGGAGATCGCCGCCCGGACGGTCAACAAGGAGCGGGCCCGCTCCGGCGAGTCGAAGACGGCGAGCCGCACCTCCACGCAGGACATGTCGTCCGGCAAGCGCGGTGGTCAGCGCTCCGGCAAGGGCTCCCAGGGGCCCACGTACGACCAGCTGTACGAGGAGGCCAGGCGGCGAGGGGTCAAGGGCCGCTCGGACATGAACAAGGGTCAGTTGCAGCGCGCGCTCGACGGCAAGGGCTGACCACCACGGGAAACGTGATCGCGAGCCGGTCCGCGGGAGCCGTACGCTCGTCACCACCATGACGACCGTAAGCATTCCCGCGGGCTGGCCCGCGACCGAGGAGGAGGCCCGCGCCGTCCAGGACGAGCTGCGGGCCGAAGTGGTGCTCGACCAGCCGGGGCCGCCGCCCGGGACGGGATACGTGACGGGGGTCGACGTCGCCTACGACGACGAGCGGGACGTCGTCGCGGCGGCCGCGGTCGTGCTGGACGCGGCCGGCCTCGACGTCGTCGCCGAGGCGACCGCCGTAGGGCGGATCTCCTTCCCGTACGTCCCCGGACTGCTCGCGTTCCGCGAGATCCCCACCGTGCTCGCCGCGCTGGACGCCCTGCCCTGCCCGCCCGGACTGGTCGTCTGCGACGGCTACGGTCTCGCCCACCCGCGCCGTTTCGGACTCGCGAGCCACCTCGGGGTCCTCACCGGCCTGCCCACCGTGGGCGTGGCCAAGAACCCCTTCGTCTTCACCTACGACGACCCGGAGGCGGCGCGCGGATCGTCGTCCCCGCTGCTGGCCGGCGACGAGGAGGTGGGGCGGGCGTTGCGCACGCGGGCGGGCGTGAAACCGGTCTTCGTGTCCGTGGGCCATCGGATCGGCCTGGACGGCGCCTGCGCCCACACCCTCGCCCTCACCCCGCGGTTCCGTCTTCCGGAGACCACCCGCAGGGCGGACAGACTGTGCCGGGAGGCGCTTCAGGAGGCGACGATCCGCCAGCGGCCCACCTCGGCGTAGGCGGAGTCGTACACCGCCGAGCCGTCCCCGGCCTCCAGGGCGTAGTGCTTCAGGTTGCCGCCCCAGTACCGCAGGATGCGCCCCAGCTCGCCCACCGGGTCCTGGGCCAACGCACCCTCGTCGACGGTGACTTCGAGAACGAACTTCATACTGCTCTCCTTCTCGTGCGCTCGCTGCGATCAGTGGCTTCAATCGTTTCATTGAAGTGCTTGTTGGCAGTTGGCGGCGCAGTCGCCGGGCAGGAGGCGGGAGAAGTCTCAAACGGGAGACAAGGCGGCGCGGGAGCGGCCCGGGGTGTCCGTCCGGGCCGCGCGCCGTACGCGGGCACCGTCCGAACACGGCGTCCCGGTACGGCGTCTGAGTACGGCGTCTGAGTACGCGTACGGATGTGCGCACGCCCGTACGATCGGCAGGGTGGGCGCATGACCACCCACCGTGCTCCGAAGCCCCTCGCCGACCCGGACCGCCCCGTCGAGCGCGCCGTGAACGCCGCGCTGATCCTCGCCGTCCTGGCCGGCCTCGGCTGGATCGTCGGCATGGTCTACACGCTCGTGCAGTGGCCGCTCTGAGGCGGGAGCGCATCGGGCGACGAGGGGAGCGCGGTGCGGATCAGCGGCGCGCCGCGACGCGGAATCGGATGCCCGCCCGGGTGAGCCGCTCCGTCAGCGCGTCCCCCATGGCCACCGCGGTGGTGACCTGCCCGGCCGTCGGCGGCAGGGCGTCGCAGACGAGGGCCAGCGCCGCCTCGGCGAACATCTTCGCCGTCTCGTCGTAGCCGGGGTCGCCGCCCGAGACCTCGGTGTACACCCGGCGGCCGCCGCCCTCGCCGACGAACCGGACCGAGAACCAGCTGCGCGCCCGCTTCTGAGCGCTCGGCCCCTCGCCCGGCTTGAGCCGGTCCGACAGCCAGCGCCGGGCCGGCGGCAGCTGGGCCGCGGCGGCCAGTGCGCCGACCGCCGCGACGCCGCCCACGGCGACCGGCAGCCGCCGTACCGCCGCGTAGTGCCGGTAGCGGAAGTCCGGTCCGTAACGCTGCAGCGCCCGTGCCGACCGGAGCACGACCTGCGCGTCGACGGTCGGCAGCGGCAGGGCCCAGGCGCCGACCTCCGGGGCGAACCGGGGCGCGCCCACCGGTGCGGCGGCGCGCCGGCCCACCAGCCGCGGTTCGTGCCGTCCCCGCTCCCGCGCGGCGGCCACCATCTGCCGGCCGCGCGCGAACTGGCCGAGCGCGGAGGCGAAGGTGCCGCCCGAGAACGAGGCGTCGGCGGTCACGAACCCGTCCACGGTCAGCGGCACGCCCTCGGGGAGCTGCCGGACGGTGAAGTACGCGCCCAGGTCGTGCGGGACCGAGTCGAAGCCGCACGCGTGGAGCAGCCGGGCCCCGGTCTCCCGCGCGCGTGCGTCGTGCCGCACGTAGGTCAGGTCCACGAACTCCGGCTCGCCGGTGAGGTCCAGGTAGTCGGCGCCGGTGTCCGCGCAGGCGGCCACGAGCTCCTCGCCGTACCGCACGTAGGGACCCACCGTCGTGGCCACCACGCGCGCGTTTTCCGCGAGGGCGCGCAGCGACTCCGGGTCCGAGACGTCGGCCCGCAGCACCCCGACGTCCACGCCGAGCCGTTCGCGCAGCCGCCGCAGTCTCGTCTCGTCGCGTCCGGCGATCGCCCAGCGGACCTCGCCGGGCGCGTGCGCGGCGAGGTACTCCGCGGTGAGCGTCCCGACGAAGCCCGTGGCCCCGAAGAGCACGATGTCGTACGGACGGTCCGACCTTTTCAGCCTGCTCATGACACCCCTTTGCCGTGCAGCCCGCGCCGCTGTCGGTGGCTGAGGCTAGCGTGAAGGGTGCGGAGCCCGACGGCAGGTGTCCCTAAAGTGTCTAAGCGCTTGCTCGTCCAGCTCTTGTGTCCGCTCCACCGCGTTCATAGCATCACTGGTGTTACATCGGTTGTGTCACAGCAAGGGGGCTGGATGACGACGGGACGGACGGCCGGGCAGGGCCCGCTGACAGGCGTACGGGTGGTGGAGCTCGCCGGGATCGGCCCCGGACCCTTCGCCGGCATGCTCCTGGCCGACCTCGGCGCCGACGTCGTCCGGGTGGACCGCCCCGGCGGATCCTCCCTCGCCATCGACCCCTCCTGCGACGTCACCAACCGCAACAAACGCTCGGTGATCGTCGACCTGAAGGCGCCGGACGGCCCCGCGCGCGTCCTGGATCTCGCCTCCCGCGCCGACGTCCTCATCGAGGGCAACCGGCCGGGCGTGGCCGAGCGTCTCGGCGTCGGCCCCGCGGACTGCCACGCCCGCAACCCCCGGCTGGTCTACGGCCGGATGACCGGATGGGGCCAGCAGGGCCCTCTCGCCCAGCGCGCGGGCCATGACGTCGCCTACATCGCCCTCACCGGCGCCCTCGGCATGATCGGCGCCCCCGACCGGCCGCCGCCGGCCCCCGCCAATCTGCTCGGCGACTACGCGGGCGGCTCCCTGTACCTGGTGGTCGGTGTCCTCGCGGCGCTGCACCACGCGCGCGAGAGCGGCGTCGGCCAGGTCGTCGACGCGGCCATCGTCGACGGCGTCGCCCACCTCTCCGCGATGATCCACGGCATGCTCGCGGCCGGCGGCTGGCAGGACCGGCGCGGCGCCAACCTCCTCGACGGCGGCTGCCCGTACTACGGGACGTACGAGACCGCCGACGGCGGTCACATGGCGGTCGGTGCGCTGGAGCCGCAGTTCTACGACGAGTTCGTGGACCTGCTGGGTCTCGGGGAGTTCCGCGACGCCCGCCGGGACTGGACGCGCTGGGGAGAGCTGCGGGAGGCCGTCGCCGCCCGCTTCAAGGCCCGCACCCGGGCCGAGTGGGCGGCCGTCTTCGACGGCACCGACGCCTGCGTGGCGCCCGTGCTGTCGCTGCGCGAGGCCCCGCACCACCCGCACCTCGCGGCCCGGGGCACCTTCACCGATCACGGCGGCATCACCCAGCCGGCCCCCGCGCCCCGGTTCTCCGCGACGCCCACGGCCGTCCGCGCAGGGCCGGCCCTGCCCGGCGCCCACAGCCGCGAGGTGGCCCGTGACTGGGGCGTCCCCGAGCTCGTGGCGGATCCCGAGCAGCCCTCCCCGCACACCCCGTCCCGGGGCGACTGACCCCGCCCGGCCCGGCCCACCCTCCCGAAAGGCTTGACCAGTGAGCACCGAAGCGTATGTGTACGACGCGATCCGCACCCCGCGCGGACGCGGCAAGGCGGACGGCGCCCTGCACGGCACGAAGCCGATCGACCTCGTCGTCGGCCTCATCCACGAGCTCCGCGACCGCTTCCCCGGCCTCGACCCGGCCGCCGTCGACGACATCGTGCTCGGCGTGGTCGGCCCCGTGGGCGACCAGGGCTCCGACATCGCGCGCATCGCCGCCCTCGCGGCCGGGCTGCCCGACACCGTGGCGGGCGTGCAGGAGAACCGCTTCTGCGCCTCGGGTCTGGAAGCGGTCAACCTGGCCGCCATGAAGGTCCGTTCGGGCTGGGAGGACCTGGTCCTCGCGGGCGGCGTCGAGTCGATGTCCCGGGTGCCGATGGCCTCGGACGGCGGCGCCTGGTTCAACGACCCGATGACCAACCTGGCCGTGAACTTCGTGCCGCAGGGCATCGGCGCCGACCTCATCGCGACCATCGAGGGCTTCTCCCGGCGGGACGTCGACGAGTACGCCGCCCTGTCGCAGGAGCGGGCGGCGACGGCCTGGAAGGAAGGCCGCTTCGACCGCTCGGTCGTGCCGGTGAAGGACCGCGCCGGCCTGGTCGTCCTCGACCACGACGAGCACCCGCGCCCCGGCACCACCGCCGACTCCCTGGGCAGGCTGAAGCCCTCCTTCGCCGACATCGGCGAGCTGGGCGGCTTCGACGCGGTCGCCCTGCAGAAGTACCACTGGGTGGAGAAGATCGACCACGTCCACCACGCGGGCAACTCCTCCGGCATCGTCGACGGCGCCTCCCTGGTGGCGATCGGCACCAAGGAGGTCGGCGAGCGCCACGGACTCACCCCCCGCGCGCGGATCGTCTCCGCGGCCGTCTCCGGCTCCGAGCCGACGATCATGCTCACCGGTCCCGCGCCCGCCACCCGCAAGGCCCTCGCGAAGGCCGGCCTGACCATCGACGACATCGACCTGGTCGAGATCAACGAGGCGTTCGCGGCGGTCGTCCTGCGCTTCGTCAGGGACATGGGCCTGTCCCTGGACAAGGTGAACGTCAACGGCGGCGCGATCGCGCTGGGCCACCCCCTCGGCGCCACCGGCGCGATGATCCTCGGCACGCTCGTCGACGAGCTGGAACGCCAGGACAAGCGCTACGGCCTGGCCACGCTGTGCGTCGGCGGCGGCATGGGCATCGCCACGATCGTCGAGCGCGTCTGACCACCCCAGCGGAACCCAAGACTTCTACGGAGATCCCGTCATGACACAGAGCACCGCCATCCGCTGGGAACAGGACCGCACCGGCCTCGTCACCCTCGTCCTCGACGACCCCGAGCAGTCCGCGAACACCATGAACGCGGCCTTCCGCGCCTCGCTCGCCGCGGTCACCGACCGCCTGGAGGCCGAGAAGGACTCCATCCGGGGCATCGTCTTCACCTCCGCCAAGAAGACCTTCTTCGCCGGCGGCGACCTGCGCGACCTGATCCGGGTCACCCCCGACACCGCCCGCGAGCTCTTCGAGGGCGGACTGGAGATCAAGCGCAACCTCCGCCGCATCGAGACCCTCGGCAAGCCCGTCGTGGCCGCCCTGAACGGCGCGGCCCTCGGCGGCGGCTTCGAGCTCGCCCTCGCCTGTCACCACCGTGTCGCCCTCGACGCGCCCGGCTCCAAGATCGGCTGCCCCGAGGTCACCCTCGGCCTGCTCCCCGGAGGCGGCGGCGTCGTGCGCACCGTGCGCCTGCTCGGCATCACCGACGCCCTGCTCAAGGTCCTCCTCAAGGGCAACCAGTACGGCCCCCGCCAGGCCCTGGAGAACGGCCTCGTCCACGAGGTCGCCGCCACGCCGGACGAACTCCTCGCCAAGGCCCGCGCCTTCGTCGACGCGCACCCCGAGTCGCGCCAGCCCTGGGACGAGCCGGGCCACCGCATCCCCGGCGGCACCCCGTCGAACCCGCGGTTCGCCGCCAACCTGCCCGCCTTCCCGGCCAGCCTGCGCAAGGAGACCAACGGCGCCCCCTACCCGGCGCCGCGCGCGATCCTCGCCGCGGCCGTCGAGGGCGCCCAGGTCGACTTCGAGACCGCGCAGGTCATCGAGGCCCGCTACTTCGTCGAGCTGGCCGCCGGACAGACGTCGAAGAACATGATCCAGGCGTTCTTCTTCGACCTCCAGGCCGTCAACTCCGGCGTCAGCCGCCCCAAGGGCGTCGAGCCCCGCACGGTGCGCAGGGCCGCCGTCCTGGGTGCCGGGATGATGGGCGCGGGCATCGCCTACGCGTGCGCCCGCGCGGGCATCGACGTCGTCCTGAAGGACGTCTCCCTGGAGGCCGCCGTCAAGGGCAAGGGCTACTCCGAGAAGCTCTGCGCCAAGGCCGTCGCCCGGGGCCGCACCACCCAGGAGAAGGCGGACGCGCTGCTCGCCCGCATCACGCCCACCGCGGACCCCGCCGACCTGGCCGGCTGCGACGCCGTCATCGAGGCCGTCTTCGAGGACACCGCCCTCAAGCACAAGGTCTTCCAGGAGATCGAGCACATCGTGGCCCCCGACGCCCTGCTGTGCTCCAACACCTCCACCCTGCCCATCACCGCACTGGCCGAAGGCGTAGAGCGCCAGGGCGACTTCGTCGGCCTGCACTTCTTCTCGCCCGTCGACAAGATGCCCCTCGTCGAGATCATCAAGGGCGGGCGCACCGGCGACGAGGCGCTTGCGCGCGCCTTCGACCTGGTCCGGCAGATCAGGAAGACCCCGATCGTCGTCAACGACTCGCGCGGCTTCTTCACGTCCCGGGTGATCGGCCACTTCATCAACGAGGGCGTCGCCATGGTCGGCGAGGGCATCGAACCCGCCTCGGTGGAGCAGGCGGCCGCGCAGGCGGGCTACCCGGCCAAGGTGCTCTCGCTGATGGACGAGCTGACGCTCACCCTGCCGCAGAAGATCCGCCGTGAGTCGAGGCAAGCCGTCGAGGAGGCCGGCGGAACCTGGACCGCGCACCCCGCCGAAGCCGTCATCGACCGCATGGTCGACGAGTTCGGGCGCACCGGGCGCAGCGGGGGAGCGGGCTTCTACGACTACACCGAGGACGGCAAGCGGGCGGGGCTGTGGCCGGGGCTGCGCGAGCACTTCACGCGCGCCGAGGCCGGGATCCCGTTCGAGGACATGCAGGAACGCATGCTGTTCTCCGAGGCCCTCGACACCGTCAGGCTCCTCGAAGAGGGCGTCCTGACCTCGGTCGCCGACGCCAACATCGGCTCCCTCTTCGGCATCGGGTTCCCCGGCTGGACCGGCGGCGTGCTGCAGTACGTCAACGGCTACGAGGGCGGCCTCCCCGGCTTCGTGGCACGCGCGCGTGAACTCGCCGAGCGCTACGGCGACCGCTTCACCCCGCCCGCGCTGCTGGTGGCGAAGGCCGAGAACGGGGAGACCTTCACGGACGCGCGCTGAGTCACCGGGCGTCTCAGGGGGAGCCGTCGGACGGCGGCTCCCCGAGCCACTCCCGCAGCTCATCGGTGAGCGAGCGCTGGAAGGCCGTCAGCAGGGCCTGCACGACCAGGGGCTGCATGTGCGCCGACAGCGAGCGCACCGCCTGCGCGTCGCGCTCCGGAACCTCCTCGCGCAGCAGCCGGGACAGCTCGTGGGCCGCGGCGCGCGCGTGGTCGAGAAGGACGGCGCGCGCGGCGCGGATCGACTCCTGCGACAGAGGCACGTCCAGGAGCCGCACACCGAGGCGCAGCAGTCCGGGGTCGACCCCGTACCCGTCCCGCTCGCGCCGGACGACGTTCATCGCGACGAGCCGGTCCACGTCCTCCTCGCCGAGCGGCCGCCCGGCCCTGCGCTGCAACTCCTCCAGGGTCACCGTCTCCACCGCGTCCGGGGCCCAGGACGCCACCACGGCCCGGTGCACGGCGAGGTCATGGGCGTCGAGCCCGGGCGGCAGCCGGTCCAGGTACCGCTCGATCGCGGCCAGCGTCAGCCCCTGCTCGCGCAGCTCCTCGATCAGCGCGAGACGGGCGAGATGCCCGGGGCCGTAGTGGCCCACCCGGCGCGGACCGATGGCCGGCGGCGGCAGCAGCCCCTTGGTGGAGTAGAAGCGCACGGTGCGTACCGTGACCCCCGCCCGGGCCGCCAGCTCGTCGACCGTGAGGGCCGGCTCCTCGGTCTCGATCGTCATGTGCAGCAGTATCGCTGTGACACCGGTGCTGTGAAACCCGGAGCGGCAGAGTGCGGAGCCGCGGTGAGGGTCCTGTGCGAAGCGACGCCGTGTGACGTCGGCCACCGCATGGCCATCCCGAGCCCGGGAAGGTGCTGCCTTGGTCTGTGCCCCCTACCCGGGAGCCGCGGGCCACGACCGTACGGACACCCGGGCGCATCAGGCCCGGGCGCACCAGAGAGTGGAACCACCCGTGAGCAAGGACAGCGTGCGCACGGCCGAAGTCGCCGCCCCCCAGGCGGCCGCGTCACCCGCGGACGCGGGCGACGCCGGCTACAGCAAGGACCTCAAGCATCGCCACGTCAACATGATCGCCATCGGCGGCGCCATCGGCACCGGCCTCTTCCTGGGCGCGGGGGGACGCCTGCACAGCGCGGGCCCGGCTCTGGCGCTCGCCTACCTGGTCTGCGGCGTCTTCGCCTTCTTCGTGGTCCGCGCCCTCGGCGAGCTGGTCCTGTACCGGCCCTCCTCCGGCTCCTTCGTGTCGTACGCGCGCGAGTTCCTCGGCGAGAAGGGCGCCTATGTCGCCGGCTGGATGTACTTCCTGAACTGGTCCACGACCGGCATCGCCGACATCACCGCGATCGCGCTGTACACGCACTACTGGAGCCTGTTCACGAGCATCCCCCAGTGGGTGCTCGCGCTGGTCGCGCTCACGGTGGTGCTGGCGGTGAACCTGATCTCGGTGAAGATCTTCGGCGAGATGGAGTTCTGGTTCGCGATCGTCAAGGTCGCCACCCTCGTCGCCTTCATGTGCGTCGGCATCTTCCTGCTCGCCACCCGGCACCAGGTGGGCGGGCAGACGCCCGGCCCGGGCGTGATCACGGAGCACGGCGGACTCCTCCCGCACGGCGCCATGCCCGTGGTCCTCGTCATGCAGGGCGTGATCTTCGCCTACGCGGCGCTGGAGCTGGTCGGCGTCGCCGCGGGCGAGACGGCGGAGCCGGAGAAGATCGTCCCGCGCGCGGTGAACTCCATCATGTGGCGCGTCGGCCTGTTCTACGTCGGCTCGGTCGTCCTGCTCGCCGTGCTGCTGCCCGGCTCGCTGTACTCGGCCGACGAGAGCCCGTTCGTCACGGTCCTGTCGAAGATCGGCGTCTCGGGCGCCGGCGACGTGATGAACCTGGTGGTCCTGACGGCCGCCATGTCCTCCCTGAACTCCGGCCTGTACTCCACCGGCCGCATCCTGCGCTCCATGGCCATGGCGGGCTCGGCGCCGAGGTTCACCGCCCGCATGAACCGCAGCCAGGTCCCCTACGGCGGCATCCTGCTGACCTGCGCGGTGTGCGTCCTCGGCGTCGGCCTGAACTACCTCATGCCCGGCCAGGCCTTCGAGATCGTGCTGAACATCGCCTCCCTCGGCGTCATCAGCACCTGGGTGATCATCATGATCTGCCATCTGGTCTTCGTCCGCCGCGCGCGGGCGGGGCTCGTGCGGCGGCCCTCCTTCCGCCTCCCGGGCAGCCCGGCCACGGAGATCGTCACGATCGTCTTCCTGATCGCGGTCCTCGGCCTGATGTGGGACGACCCCGAGGTCGGCCGCAGGACGCTCCTGCTGATCCCGGTGGTGGCGGCCGCCCTCGTGGCAGGCTGGTTCGCGGTCCGCGACCGGGTGTCCGAGGCGACGGACCCGGAGCTCTCCCAGCTCACCGAATAGCACTCCGGAGCCGCTGTCAGCGGCACCGCCTACGGTGGCGTCATGTCGGAGATCGCATACGTCCGGGGTGACGCCACCGTTCCGTCGGTGAAGGGCGTCAAGGTGATCGCCCATGTCTGCAACGACGTCGGGGGCTGGGGGAAGGGGTTCGTCCTGGCGCTGTCGCGGCGTTGGCCCGAACCCGAGGCGGCCTACCGCGCCTGGCACAGGGAGCGCGCATCCAACGACTTCGCCCTGGGCGCGCTCCAGACGGTCCGGGTGGAGAGGGATGTGTGGGTGGCCGACATGATCGGCCAGCGCGGCGTGCGGACGGGCAGCAAGGGCGTCCCCGTGCGCTACGACGCCATCGACGCGGCGCCGGCCCGCCTCGCCGACCGTGCCCTGGAACTCGGCGCGTCGGTGCACATGCCCCGGATAGGCTGCGGGCTGGCCGGGGGCAAGTGGTCCCGTGTCGAGCCGCTCGTCGGTGAGCGGCTGGTGGCGCAGGGCGTCGCGGTGACGGTGTACGACCACGGGGAGGGGTGACGCGTGTGCGCGCGGAGAACGACGGGAACGCCGAAAGGGACGTCGACGTCCTGGTCCTGGGCGGGGCAGGCGTGGACACGATCGTGTACGTGCCCGAACTCCCGCTCCCGTACGCCGACAGCTACATGATCGACGGCGGCATCCGCGCCCGCGCCGGGCAGACCGGCGACTTCGTCGCCCTGGGCCTCGCCGCCCTCGGCCTGCGCACCCACCACCTGGACTTCCTCGGCGACGACCCCGAGGGCGACCTCGTGCGTGCCCTGCACCGGGACCGGGGCATCGCCCTGACCGAGATCCCGCAGCCCGCCGGCACCAAGCGCGCGGTCAACATGGTGAGCCCGGACGGGCGACGGCTCTCCCTGTACGACAACAGCCGCAGCCGCCCGGACGACCGCTTCCCCGAGGACACGCTGCGCGCCCTGGCCGCGGTGAGCCGCCACGCGCACGTGTCCATCACCCACCCCTGTGCCGAGGCCCTCCCCGTGCTCCGCGAGGCGGGCGTGGGCATCTCCACCGACCTGCACAACTGGGACGGCGAGAATCCCTACCACGAGGCCTTCGCCTACGAGGCGGACGTCGTGTTCGTCTCCGTCACCGCGCTGCGGGACCCGCAGGCGACCATGCGCCGGATCGCCGGGCGGGGCCGCGCCGAGGCGGTCGTCGCCACGGCCGGCGCCGAGGGGGCGTATCTGCTGGCGGACGGCGAGCTGACCCATGTGCCCGCCGTCGCACCGCCCGCGCCGGCGGTCGACTCCAACGGCGCGGGCGACGCCTTCGCGTCCGCCTTCCTCTTCGGCCGCCTCAGCGGCGAACCGCCCCGCCGGTGCGCCGAGTACGGTGCGCTGGCGGGGGCGTACGCCTGCACGGTCCCGGCCACCGAGAGCGCCGCCCTGTCGCGATCCGGACTGCTGGCCGCGGCGGCCGCCCCCGCCGCGGTTCCCACGGCCGGCACTCCCGAGAGCGGCGCCCGACCCGCGTCGGCGGGCCCGTCGGGCCGGTGACGGCGGGTCCGTGACGGCGGTAGTGCCGACGTCTGCCGCGAGCGGGCCGACACCCGCTCGCGGAGCCCGCCGACCTCGCAACGCCCCGACGCCCCGACGGCTGGACGTCAGTTCTGCTTGCGTCTCGCCACGGTGAGGCCGACCACCCCGACCAGAGCCACGACCGCGCCCAGCAGCGTCAGCAGCGGCATCCCGCCGATCAGGCCGATGGCCAGGACCACCGCCCCGACGAGCGGCAGCACCCGCCACACACCCAGACCCTCGTTGCCGTTCCGTGCAGTCGCCATGGGCTCTCCCCGTTCTCTCCGGTGTCCGTCTGCACGGCTTGTTACCCAGAACCACCGTGAATCAGACAGGAGTTCGCAGAGTTCCGGCCGTGCCATGGGCGGAGGGGGCAGGGCTCAGTGCTCATGGACGTCGTTCGTCGCGGCGATCTTCTTCCACGACCTCGGCGCCACGGGCGCGGCCGCCGGCTTCGCGATCGACGCGGTGCGCGCCGCGGGCGCCCCGGGCTTGGCCGGCTCGAAGAGCCATGTGTCGAACAACGCGTCCAGCCGCTTGCCGGAGACCTGCTCGGCGTACTGCCGGAAGTCGGCGATCGCCGCGTTGCCGTACGCGTGCTGCCGGGGCCAGCCCTTGAGGACGGTGAAGAACGCGTCGTCGCCGATCTCGTTGCGCAGCGCCTGCACGGCCAGCGCGCCCCGGTCGTAGACGGCGATGTCGAACTGGTTCTCCGGGCCAGGGTCGCCCGGCTTCACCGTCCAGAACGCGTCGTCGGCCGGATGCGCGGCGTACACGTAGTCCGCGAGCTCCTGCGCCGTGCCCTCGTCCTCGTGCTCGGACCACAGCCACTGCGCGTACCGGGCGAAGCCCTCGTTCAGCCAGATGTCCTTCCAGCCGGCCACGGACACGAAGTCGCCGTACCACTGGTGGGCCAGTTCATGCACCACCACGGAGGTGTTCGAGCCGCTCGCGAACTGCCGCGGGCTGTAGAACGGCCGGGTCTGCGTCTCCAGCGCGTACCCCGTGGTCGTGTTCGGCACGTACCCGCCGAGCGCGTCGAAGGGGTACGGCCCGAAGTAGCCGCTCAGCCAGTCGGCGATCTCCCCGGTCCGCTCGATGCTCGCCCGCGCCGCACCGGCGTTGTCGCCCAGGTCCTGGCTGTAGGCGTTGACGACCGGGATGCCGCTCTCGGTCGTGCCGGTCGTGATGTCGAACCTGCCGACCGCGAGGGTGGCGAGATAGGTGGCCTGCGGTTTGCCGGACCGCCAGTTGTAGCGGGTCCAGCCGGCCCGGGAACTCGTGGACTGCAGCGTGCCGTTGGAGAGGGCCTGGGTGCCGTCCGGCACCTGGACCGACACGTCGTAGGTGGCCTTGTCGAGCGGGTGGTCGTTGCTGGGGAACCACCACCAGGCCGACTCGGGCTCGTTCGCGCCGACCCCGCCGTCCGGGGTGCGGTGCCAACTGGTGAAGCCGTACGCCTGCTTCGACGACGGGACTCCGCTGTAGCGCACCACGACGGTGATCGCCGCGCCCTTGGGCAGGGCCTTCTTCGGCGTGATCTGGAGCTCGTGCTCGCCGGAGGCGGCGAACGCCGCCTTCACGCCGTCGACCCGCACCTCGCTGACGTCGAGCAGGAAGTCCAGGTCGAAGCGCGACAGATCCTGCGTGGTCGTCGCGAGGATGGTCGCCGTCCCCTCCAACTCGTCCGTGGCGGGCTGGTACTTCAGCCGCAGGTCGTAATGGGAGACGTCGTATCCGCCGTTGCCGTAGGCCGGGTAGTAGGGGTCGCCGATGCCCGGGGCGCCGGGGGAGAAGCTCGCGGCCGATGCCGGGATCGCCAGCAGGACGGACGCGGCGGCCAGTGCGCCCGGCGCGAGGATTCTGCGCTGCACGAAAGCTCCAAGTCGTAGAGGCAAGGGGTCTGTTGGGAGCCTATTGACTCCCTGTGCCCCAGGACCTGCCCAGCACCACCCCTGTCACACGATCGCCATTCGGCCGACACGTGCGAACCACCCACACGGTCGTGTTCCGGCCACCGGCCTTCCCGCGCCCCCCGGAGCATCATGTGCCCTCTTCTGCACGGGAGTTGACCGGAGTACCGTCCCGCGCATGCCGACACGCACGCGCTTCACGACCTGGAGACCGCTCGCGACCGCCGTCATCACCCTCCTGGTGGCCGCCTTCCTCACCCCGGCAGCGGCCCACGGCGCCCCACGCGAGAGCCGACCCGTGTACTCCTACACAGACGCCGTCCGCGAAGCCGTCTGGGTCGACACCGGGCTCGACGCCGACGGCGACGGCCGGACGGACCGGGTCGCCGCCGACGTCGTCCGCCCCCGCGAACCCGCCGCACAGGGCCGCAAGGTGCCCGTCATCATGGACGCGAGCCCCTACTACTCCTGCTGCGGACGCGGCAACGAGGGGCAGCTCAAGACGTACGACCCGGCCGGGAACGTCGTCCAGATGCCGCTGTTCTACGACAACTACTTCGTCCCGCGCGGCTATGCCTTCGTCGGCGTCGACCTGGCCGGCACCGGACGCTCCGACGGCTGCGAGGACGTGGGCGGCCGCTTCGAGGTGCAGTCCGCCAAGGCCGTCGTCGACTGGCTCAACGGCCGCGCCAAGGCCTACACCACCCGCACCGGCAGCACGACCACCAGGGCGAGCTGGACCAACGGCGCGACCGGCATGATCGGCAAGAGCTGGGACGGCACCATCGCCAACGCCGTCGCCGCCACCGGCGTCCGGGGCCTGAGGACGGTCGTGCCGATCAGCGCCATCTCCTCCTGGTACGACTACTACTTCGCCCAGGGCGCCCCGCTCTACGACTCGGGCCCCGACGCCCTCGCCGACTACGTCACCTCCCCCGACGCGCGCACCCGGTGCGCCGCCGTCCAGCGCCGACTCGTCGACGACGCCCCGCGCACCGGAGACCGGACGCCGCTGTGGACCGAGCGCGACTACGTCAAGGACGCGCGCAAGGTGAAGGCCAGCGTCTTCCTCGTCCACGGCCTGCAGGACCTCAACGTTCGCACCAAGCACCTCGGGCAGTGGTGGGACGCCCTCGCGAAGAACGGCGTCGAGCGCAAGATCTGGCTCTCCCAGACCGGCCACGTCGATCCCTTCGACTTCCGCCGCGCCGACTGGGTCGACACCCTGCACCGCTGGTTCGACCACGAACTCCTCGGTTACGACAACGGCATCGACCGCGAGCCGATGGCCGACATCGAACGCCACCCCGACCAGTGGGTCACTTCGAAGGTCTGGCCGCCGCACGGCACCCGGACCGCGATCCTGCGCCCGACCGCCGGCGCCCTCGGTCTGCGCAGGGGCACGGGCAGCGCGACCTTCACCGACGACCCGCGGCTCGACGAGACCGACTGGGCCGCGCGGATCGACACGCCGACGCCCGACAAGGCAGGCTTCGTCACCGGCGCCCTCACCCGTGACCTGCGCCTGTCCGGCTCCTCCCAGGTCACCGTCACCGCCACGCCCACCACGGCCACGGCTCACCTGAGCGCCGTCCTCGTCGACCTCGGCCCGGACACCGTCCGGGACTACGCGGCCGGCGGCGAGGGCATCACCACCCTCGACGAGCGCACCTGCTGGGGCGAGAGCACCGCGGGCGACAGCGCCTGCTTCAAGGAGACGAAGGCAAAGACCGTCGACGTGGGCGCCACCGTCGTCAGCCGGGGCTGGGCCGACCTCGGCACCTACGCCGACCCCGGCAAGGGCGTGCCGCTCACTCCGGGCAGGGCGTACACGATCACCCTCGGCCTCGCCGCCACCGACCACGTCGTCCCGGCCGGTCATCGCCTCGCGCTGATCGTGGCGGGCACCGACAGGGACCTCATCGACCCGCCCGCCGACACCCCGACGCTCGCCGTGGACCTGTCCCGCACGTCGGCCCGGGTCCCCTTCGTGGGCGGAGCCAAGGCGTTCGCCGCCGCGACGGCCGGGTCCCGCCCGGCCGCCGCCGCCTCCCACGCCGCCCCGCCGGCCGGCACGGGCGCGCCGCGGCGCGAGCTCCGGCTTCCCTGACGGGCCGGCCGGGGTCGGCCGGCCCCGGCCGGGGCCTGGAACGCGCGCCGGTTCCGTGACCGGTCAGGAGGAGACGGCCAGCGCGGCCGCCTCCTCCGCGCATCCCCAGGCCACGGTCACCCCGGCTCCGCCATGCCCGTAGTGGTGGACGACCGTGCGTCCGTCGGGCAGCTCCTGCCGCTCCAGCCGCACGGCCGGGCGGGCCGGCCGCAGCCCCACCCGGTGTTCCAGCACCCGCGCCCCGGCCACCTCCGGCCGCAGGGCGGCGCACCGGCGCACGATCGCCTCCGCCCGGGCGGGGTCCGGTTCCAGGGACCCGACGCCGTCCTCGGACGTGCCGCCCAGCAGCAACCGTCCCGGCTGCGGGAAGAAGTAGGTCAGCTCCCCGGCCGCGGTGGTGGAGACGAGCCAGGTGTCCACCCCGGGGTTCTCCACCACGACCAGCTGCCCGCGCACCGGCCGCACCGAGTCGTCGCCCATCAGGTCGCGGGCGCCCAGGCCGGTGCAGTTGACCACGACCGGCGCGTCCACCGCCGCCAGGTCGGACACGGTGCGCTCCTCGACCGTGCCGCCCGCCCGCAGCAGCCGCGCCCGCAACCACGGCAGATGCACCGACATGTCGATCAGCGGCAGCCGCGCCCAGACGGCGCTGCGCGCCGGGTGCTCCCGGGCGGTGGCCCGGCGCAGCCCGGGCAGCCGGCCCGCCGCCCAGCCCTCGACGTCCGCCGGGTCCATCTCGCCCATGGCCCCCTCGACCAGCCGCACCCCGGTCTCCTCGGGCCGCTCGGCCAGCCCCCGGTACACCTCCAGCGAACGCAGCGCCCACACGCGGGCCGACGCCTTCGGTTCGATGTGGTACGGCCACCACAGCGCGCCCGCGACGGCGGACGTGGTCCGCTCGGCGGCGTCCCGCGTCCACACCCGTACCCGCCGGCCGCGCTCGGCGAGGACGACGGCCGTGGTCAGCCCGACGACCCCGCTGCCGACCACGACGATCCCGCCGTCTCCCTGAATGTCCACGCAGGGACGGTAACGGACCCCGGCCGCCGTCGGAGCGAAACCCTGGCGACGAGGGGCGGCGCCCGCCCACTAGGATCTACCGTCTGATGACTGCCACCCTCGTCGCCAAGAACCTCGCCGCCGGGCACGGCGACCGCTCCCTCTTCTCCGGGCTCGACCTCGTCGTCGGCCCCGGGGACGTGATCGGGCTGGTCGGAGCCAACGGCGCGGGCAAGTCCACCCTGCTCACGCTGCTCGCCGGGCTCACCGCTCCCGAGCAGGGCGAGCTGCGGCTCTCCCCGCCGACCGCGACCGTCGGCCATCTGCCCCAGGAGCCGGAGCGCCGGCCCGGCGAGAGCGTGCGGGAGTTCCTGGCCCGTCGCACCGGCGTCGCCGAGGCGCAGCGCACGATGGACGAGGCCACCCAGGCTCTGGTCGACGGGGCGCCCGGCGCGGACGACGCGTACGCGACGAGCCTGGAGCGCTGGCTCGACCTCGGCGGCGCCGACCTCGACGAGCGCGCCGAGGAGGTCGCCGACTCGCTCGGGCTCGGCGTCGACCTCGACCAGCCGATGACCTCGCTGTCGGGCGGCCAGGCCGCGCGCGCGGGCCTCGCCTCCCTCCTGCTGTCCCGCTACGACGTCTTCCTGCTGGACGAGCCGACCAACGACCTCGATCTCGACGGCCTGGAGCGCCTCGAACGCTTCGTGACCGGCCTGCGCGCCGGCACGGTCGTCGTCAGCCACGACCGCGAGTTCCTCACCCGCACGGTCACCAAGGTCCTCGAACTCGACCTCGCCCAGCAGCAGATCAACCTCTACGGCGGCGGCTACGACGCCTACCTGGAGGAGCGGGACGTGGCCCGCCGGCACGCCCGCGAGGACTACGAGGAGTACGCCGACAAGAAGTCCGCCCTGCAGGACCGCGCGCAGACCCAGCGCTCCTGGATGGACAAGGGCGTCAAGAACGCGCGCCGCAAGGCGGCCAACGACAACGACAAGATCGGCCGCAAGTTCCGCAGCGAGGCCAGCGAGAAGCAGGCAGCGAAGGCCCGGCAGACGCAGCGCATGATCGAGCGTCTGGAGGTCGTCGACGAGCCGCGCAAGGAGTGGGAGCTGCGCATGGAGATCGCGGCCGCCCCGCGCTCGGGCGCGGTCGTGGCCACCCTGCGCGACGCCGAGGTGCGGCGCGGCGACTTCCGCCTCGGTCCGGTGACGCTGCAGATCGACTGGGCCGACCGGGTCGCGGTCACCGGTGCGAACGGCGCGGGCAAGTCCACCCTGCTCGGCGCGCTCCTCGGCCGGATCCCGCTGGACGCCGGACACGCGGCCGTGGGCTCGGGCGTCCTGGTCGGCGAGGTCGACCAGGCGCGGCAGCTGTTCCACGGGGCGGAGTCGCTGCTCGACGCGTTCCGGGCGGCCGTCCCCGACACCGAACCCGCCGAGGTGCGCACCCTGCTGGCCAAGTTCGGCCTGAAGTCGGAGCACGTCATGCGTCCGGCGGTCACGCTGTCACCCGGTGAGCGCACCCGCGCCGCCCTCGCCCTGTTGCAGGGCCGGGGCGTCAATCTCCTCGTCCTCGACGAGCCGACGAACCACCTCGACCTGCCGGCCATCGAACAGCTGGAGTCCGCCCTCGACGCCTACGAGGGCACGCTGCTGCTGGTCACCCACGACCGGCGGATGCTGGACGCCGTCCACGTCACGCGCCGGCTGGAGGTCGTGGACGGCAAGCTGACGGAGCGCTAGGGGACCAGCCGGGTGGCCAGTCCGGGATAGTCGAGGACGTAACCGTCCGGGTCGAAGGCGACGTCGCTGCGGAAGCCCCCCGAGGTGTAGCGGACCACCGCCCCGCCCTGCGGGTGCGCGCCGAGATGCGTGTACGTCTGCCAGGACGGTCGCACGGTCAGCGCCGGCACCGACACCCACGCCATCAGGAACCGGCGCTCGCCCGGCCGCCGGTGCAGTGCGTGCCGCAGCACCGGCATGGTGTTGGTGAGCGGGCACAGGCCGAGGTCGCAGTCGAGGGCCTCGTCGAAGCCGGGAAGGCGCTCCCCGTCGGCCGTCCAGCCGCCCCGTCCGTCGTGCCGCAGGTCCAGGGAGCGGGTGCGCTCGGCCGACTCGACGGTGACCCGCAGCCGGCGGGTCACGAATCCGTCGGCCGTGTCGAGTTCGTAGGACACCCAGTACGGCTGCGGCGTCGTGCCGACCGCCCGCCCCCGGGCGCGGAGCACGCCGTCTCCCGCCTCGGTCCACGCGGTCTCGTAACCGCCGCTCGCCGACACGCTCCAGCTGAGGACCCGCGAAGCACCCATACGGTCACTGTACGAGCGGCCCGGGCCACGGCGCGTGCGCCGCGGGCCCGGACGGTCTCGTCACCGGGTGCTCAGCCCCGGCCCTTCTTCGGGTCGAGCAGGCCCGCCTTGCGCAGCGCGTCGGCCATCGCGCTGTTCGCAGGCGGCGCCGCCGCCTGCCGCGAGCCGCCGCCGCGCTGTCCGCCGGCCTGCTGCTGTCGCTGGCGCTGCTGGGGCGGACGGCCCCCGCCGCCGTCCCGCTGCTGCCGTCCGCCGCCGGAGGGCCTGCCCTGCTCGCCCGGGGCGGCCGCCTCGTCGTCCAGCCGCAGCGTCAGGGAGATCCGCTTGCGCGGGATGTCCACGTCGAGGACCTTCACCTTGACGATGTCACCCGGTTTGACGACCTCCCGCGGGTCCTTGACGAACGTCTTCGACAGGGCGGAGACGTGCGCCAGACCGTCCTGATGGACGCCGACGTCGATGAACGCCCCGAAGGCCGCCACATTGGTCACGACGCCTTCCAGGACCATCCCGGCGGCCAGGTCGGAGATCTTCTCCACGCCGTCCTTGAAGACGGCCGTCTTGAACGCGGGCCGCGGGTCGCGCCCGGGCTTCTCCAGCTCCTTGAGGATGTCGGTGACGGTCGGCAGACCGAACGTCTCGTCCACGAAGTCCGTCGGCCGCAGCGAGCGCAGTACCGCCGTGTTGCCGACCAGCGACGCCACCTCCTGCCCCGAGGTCTTCACCATGCGCCGCACCACCGGGTAGGCCTCCGGGTGCACGCTGGAGGCGTCCAGCGGGTCGGATCCGCCGCGGATCCGCAGGAAGCCCGCGCACTGCTCGTAGGCCTTGGGGCCGAGCCGCGGCACCTTCTTCAGCTCCGTGCGGGAGGTGAACGGCCCGTTGGCGTCCCGGTGCGCCACGATGTTCTCCGCCAGGCCGGAGGTGATGCCGGAGACCCGGGCGAGCAGTGGCGCGGAGGCCGTGTTGACGTCGACGCCCACGCCGTTCACACAGTCCTCCACCACCGCGTCCAGCGAACGCGACAGCTTCACCTCGGACAGGTCGTGCTGGTACTGGCCGACGCCGATCGACTTCGGGTCGATCTTCACCAGCTCGGCGAGCGGGTCCTGCAGCCGGCGGGCGATCGAGACGGCGCCGCGGAGCGAGACGTCCATGTCCGGCAGTTCCTGCGAGGCGAAGGCGGAGGCCGAGTACACGGAGGCGCCGGCCTCGGACACCATCACCTTGGTGAGCTGCAGCTCCGGGTGTTTGGCGATCAGCTCAGCGGCCAGCCGGTCGGTCTCGCGGGACGCGGTGCCGTTGCCGATGGCGATCAGGTCGACCGCGTGCTCCGCGGACAGCCGCGCCAGCTTGGCGATGGCCTCGTCCCACCGGTTCGCCGGGACGTGCGGGTGGATCACGTCCGTGGCGACGACCTTGCCGGTCGCGTCGACGACGGCGACCTTCACGCCCGTGCGGAAGCCGGGATCGAGGCCCAGCGTCGCGCGCGTGCCGGCCGGGGCGGCGAGCAGCAGGTCGCGCAGGTTGGCGGCGAAGACGTTCACGGCCTCGTCCTCGGCGGCCGTCCGCAGACGCAGCCGCAGGTCGATGCCGAGGTGCACGAGGATGCGGGTGCGCCAGGCCCAGCGGACCGTGTCGGTCAGCCACTTGTCGGCCGGGCGGCCGCGGTCGGCGATGCCGAACCGGCTTGCGACGATGCCCTCGTACGAGGAGGGGCCGGGCTGCTCGGAGGGCTCTTCCGGCTCCAGGACGAGGTCGAGGACGTCCTCCTTCTCGCCGCGCAGCATGGCCAGGATGCGGTGCGAGGGCAGCGCGGTGAACGGCTCGGCGAAGTCGAAGTAGTCGGCGAACTTCGCGCCCGCCTCCTCCTTGCCGTCACGCACCTTCGCGACCAGCCGGCCACGCCCCCACATGCGCTCGCGCAGCTCGCCGATCAGGTCGGCGTCCTCCGAGAACCGCTCGGTCAGGATCGCCCGCGCGCCGTCCAGCGCCGCCTGTGCGTCGGCGACGCCCTTGCCGGCGTCGACGAAGGCTGCGGCCGCCGCGATCGGATCGACCGAGGGGTCGCCGAGCAGCCCCTGCGCGAGAGGTTCGAGGCCCGCCTCGCGCGCGATCTGCGCCTTGGTGCGCCGCTTGGGCTTGTACGGTAGGTAGACGTCCTCCAGGCGCGCCTTGGTCTCGGCGCCCCGGATCTGCGCCTCCAGCGCGTCGGTGAGCTTGCCCTGCTCGCGCACCGACTCCAGGATCGCGGCCCGCCGCTCCTCCAGCTCCCGCAGATAGCGCAGCCGCTCCTCGAGCGTGCGCAGCTGCGCGTCGTCGAGCATCTCGGTCGCTTCCTTGCGGTAACGAGCGATGAAGGGCACCGTCGAGCCGCCGTCGAGCAGCTCTACGGCCGCCTTGACCTGCCGTTCCCGTACGCCGAGTTCTTCGGCGATCCTGCCTTCGATGGATCCTGCTTCGATGGACCCGGGTGTCGTCACGATCCCGTACCGCCTTCTCCACTGAGGTTGCGCGGCAATTGTGGCAGGTGGCGCCGACACTCGGGGATCAGGACGCGGTCGTCGTGCCGGGGCCCCGCCGCGCGGCGGCCGTCCGCCGTCGTCGGCGCTTCACCCGGACGCGGTCCAGGCGAAGCGCGGCTCGCGGCGCTCCAGGAACGCGGCGACGCCCTCCGCCGTGTCGCCGTTGCCCCGGGCCTGCGCGCTCCAGTGGGCGTCCCGGTCCGTGCGTCCGTCGGCGAACTCCTTGGCCGCGGCCTGTGTCAGCTGGGAGCGGGACACCAGCAGGCGGGTGAACTCCCCGACGCGGTCGTCGAGTTCGTCGGCGGGCAGTACCTCGTCGATCAGTCCGGTGCGCAGCGCCCGGTCGGCGCCGATCAACTCGCCGGAGAACAAAAGGTACTTGGCGGTGGCCGGCCCCACCAGGGACACCAGCCGCCTGGTGGCGGAGGACGGGTAGACGATCCCGAGCTTCGCCGGCGTCACCCCGAACAGCGCGCCCTCCTCGGCGAACCGCAGGTCGCACGCGGCGGCGAGCTGGGCGCCGCCGCCCACGCAGTGCCCCCGGACCGCCGCCAGCGTCGGCTTGGGGAACGCGGCCAGGGCGTCCTCGGCGCGCACCGCCAGCGTCTGGGCCTCCTGCGGCGACCCCTGGAGCGTGGAGATGTCCGCCCCGGCGCAGAAGGTGCCGCCCGCGCCCGTCAGCACCAGCGCCCGTACGCCGGGGTCGGCGGCCAGGGTGTCCAGCAGCGGGGGCAGTGCCGCCCACATCGCGGCGGTCATGGCGTTGCGCTTCGCGGGATGGTGCAGGACGACGGTGGCGACCTGGTCGGTGACGCCGTGCAGCAGTTCGGGCTCCATGCCCGGATGCTAACCATCCGGCTTGCGGCGGCAGTGAGGCGGTCGGTGCGGGCGGGCGGCGCGAACCGGGCGGCGCGGGCGGCAAAGGGGTCAAATGGGAGGAGCCGCACCGTGGAACCCGTACAACCCGAAGAGTGCGCGAAGGCGGCGCAGACGCGACAGAAACGGTCCTGCGCTCGACGGTGTCCTTCTGATGGGGTCGGAAACGCTCATTAACCGCTGACTTCTGTTCAGTCATCCGGAGGGGAGCGTCTCGTTCCCACACTCGACGTGTGGTGACAATCGAGCGCGAGGGTGGCGACCGGACGATGGACGATCACGGGCGGGGGCCCGACCCGCGCCCAGCGGGCGGGCCGGCCGCACCTTCCGAACCCCTTGCGGAGGCCGAACCGCGACCGCTGCCCTACGAGGGCGTGTGGCGGTTCACCGCGGCCGCCGTGGACGCCTCGGTCCCGCAGGCGCGGCACGCCGTGCGGGACCTGCTGTACCGCCAGGGGGTGCCGATCCCGGACGACCTGGCGCAGGGGCTCCTGCTGATCGTCTCCGAGCTGGTGACCAACGCCGTCCGGCACGCGGCCGTGCTCTCGCCCACCCTCGCGGTGGAGATCGCCGTCGGCGCCGAGTGGGTGCGGGTCTCCGTCGAGGACAGCCACCCCTACCGGCCGACCGCCCTGGAGACCGACCACGGCCGCACGGGCGGCCGCGGACTGCTCCTGGTGCGGGAGATCACCAGGGAGGCGGGCGGGGTGTGCGACGTCGAGCACACGGGGAACGGCGGCAAGGTGATCTGGGCCGCCCTGCCGCTCAAGCCGGTCAGGCTGCCCTGAACGTCACCAGCCGGCCGAGGGGCCCGTCAGCTCCCTGACCGCCGGCCGAGCGGCGTCCAGCACCGTCATGAACCAGGAGGAGAACGGGGCCTCGGCATGCCGCTTCGCCAGCTCGGCCGACGTCACGTAGGCCGTGTCGCCGACCTCCTGCGCGTCCGGCCGCAGCGGCGCCTGCACCAGACCGACGAACAGGTGGTTGTACTCCTGCTCCACCAGCCCGGAGTCCGGGTCGGGGTGGTTGTAGCGGACCGTGCCGGCCTCGGCGAGCAGCGACGGGGAGACGCCCAGCTCCTCGAACGTGCGGCGCGCCGCCGCCGCGAACGGCGCCTCGCCCGGATAGGGGTGACCGCAGCAGGTGTTCGACCACACGCCGGGGGAGTGGTACTTGCCGAGCGCCCGCTGCTGCAGGAGCAGCCTGCCCCGCTCGTCGAAGAGGAACACGGAGAACGCGCGGTGCAGTTGCCCCGGCGGCTGATGGGCGGCGAGCTTCTCCGCGGTGCCGATCGTGACGCCGTTCTCGTCGACCAGCTCCAGCAAGATCGCGTCAGCGGTGCCGTTCGACGAGTTGTGTGTCGCGGTGGCAGGTGTGATCGGCATACCCATCCTTAAGCATCGGTCCTCGCGTCCCCAGTCTGCCGTACGCGTCCGGCACTCCCGGCACTTCGCGCGAATGCCCGCATGTCCCGCGCGCGGCAGGAGACCCGGTAGCTGATCTTGCCCGGCGCCGCGGGCGGGGAACCGCCCGGAACGTCTGTGCGGTTACGCCGTCGGGGACCGCGCGCACGCTCAGTGACAGAGCCGCGCCTCGTGTTCCGCGTGTCCGACGGGCTCCAGCTGGAAGGTGCAGTGCTCCACGTCGAAGTGGTCGCCCAGGCAGCCCTGGAGCTCGTGCAGCATCTTCTCGTGGCCGATGGCGTTGAGCGCGTCCGAGGCCACCACGACGTGCGCCGACAGCACCGGCATCCCCGAGGTGATCGTCCAGGCGTGCAGGTCGTGGACGTCCTGCACCCCGTCCAGGGCCAGGATGTGGGACCGCACCTCCGCCATGTCGACGTCCTTGGGAGCCGACTCCAGCAGCACGTCGAGCGTCTCGCGCAGCAGCTTCACGGTCCGCGGCACGATCATCAGGCCGATGGCGAGCGAGGCGACGGGGTCCGCGGTCTGCCAGCCGGTGGTCAGGATCACCACCGCCGAGACGATCACCGCCACCGAGCCCAGCGCGTCGGCGGCCACTTCCAGGAACGCCCCGCGCACGTTCAGGCTCTCCGCCTGGCCGCGCATCAGCAGGGTGAGCGAGATCATGTTCGCGACCAGACCGATCGCGCCGAACCAGATCATCAGCCCGGCCTCGGTCGGGGCCGGCGTGAGGAACCGCTGGACCGCCTCGTACAGCACGTAGCCGCCCACTCCGAGCAGCAGCAGACAGTTGGCGAGGGCGGCGAGGATCTCCGCGCGGGCCAGCCCGAAGGTGCGGTTCGCGCTCGGCGGCCGGTTGGCGAAGTGGATGGCGAGCAGCGCCATGCCCAGGCCCAGGGCGTCCGTCGCCATGTGCGCGGCGTCCGCGATCAGCGCGAGGGAGTCGGCGAGCAGCCCGCCGACGATCTCGACCACCATGACGCCGAGCGTGATCGACAGCGCGACCCGCAGCCTGCCGCGGTACGCCGCGGCGGCCGTGCCGGTGGTCGGCGCGTGTGCGTGGGTGTGGCCGTGGTCGTGCCCAGCCCCCATGGAAGCCGCCCCTTCGTGATCGGTCGTGTCCCGCCCGGGATCACAGTCAACTACGGGTGGGGGGTATCCGGCAACGCGGTACTGAACACCGTTGTCATATGCCCTGACCTGCGGAAACGAAGCGCAGGTCAGGACGCCGCCGCGCTCTCGGCGTCACGCGTGGTGCAGTTGCCAGCCCCGCCAGGCCGAGTCCACCATCTCGCGCACGCCCCGTCGAGCCGTCCACCCCAGTTCCCGGGCCGCCAGCTCCGCCGAGGCCACCGCGCGCGGCGCGTCCCCGGGCCGGCGGCCCTCGATCACCGCCGGCCGGGTGTCGCCGGTGACCTCCCCGATGAGCGAGACCAGTTCGCGCACGGACACGCCCTCGCCCCGCCCGATGTTCACCGTGAGATCCCCCACCGCGTCCGGCGCGGACAGCCGCCGGGCCGCCGCCAGGTGCGCCTCCGCCAGATCGGCGACGTGGATGTAGTCCCGGACGCAGGTGCCGTCCGGGGTCTCGTAGTCCGCGCCGAAGATCCGTGGGGCCTCGTCCCGGGTGAGCCGGTCGAAGACCATCGGGACGATGTTGAAGACGCCGGTGTCGGCGAGCTCGGGCGCCGTGGCCCCCGCCACGTTGAAGTAACGCAGGCACGTCGTCGCGATGCCGTGCGCCTGCCCGGCCGCCCGTACCAGCCACTCGCCGGCGAGCTTGGTCTCGCCGTACGGGTTCACCGGAGCGCACGGGGTGTCCTCCGTGATGAGGTCCACGTCCGGGGTGCCGTAGACGGCCGCGGAGGAGGAGAACAGGAAGCGCCGGACGCCGGCCCCGGCGACCGCGTCGAGCAGGGCTGCCAGACCGCCCACGTTGTCCCGGTAGTAGCGGGTGGGCCGCGCCACCGACTCGCCGACCTGCTTGTGCGCGGCCAGGTGCACCACGCCCGTCACGGAGTGCTCGGCGAGGACCCGCTCGACCAGCCCGGCGTCGAGGGCCGAGCCCTGCACGAGCGAGACGTCCGGCCCGAGCCGTGCGGCCGAGCCCGTGGAGAGATCGTCCAGTACGACGACGCGCTCTCCGGCTCCGGTCATGGCCCGTGCCACATGCGCCCCTATGTATCCGGCTCCGCCGGTGATCAGCCACGTCATGCCCGAGACCCTATGCCGACGTGCGGGGAAGCCGGCGCGGTGGGCGATGTCCGCGATAGCTGCGATGTCTGCCGGTGTCCGCGGAGTCCGCTATATCTGCGATGTCGGCTCTGTGTGGCACGGTTTGTCGGCCGGGTCGCCGATCACCGATGATGATCTCGGCAAAGGCCGGTTCAAGCCGGGTTCGGGCCGGGCGGCCCGGATCGCGTCGAGCGGGCCCGAACGGGTGGTGAACACGGCCTTGTCGGCATCCGATAGCCTCTGCCGACATGCCGCCCGCCTGGCGCGGTCACCGGTGAGACCTCCGGTGCGGCCAAGGGGCGCCCCCCCATTGTGTACATGACCGGCGCGCACGCGCCGGACCAGGGAGTGAGTTCGGTTGTCGACCGCCATCCTCACCGGCTCGCCGGTCCCCGGATCGTCGATCGAGGGCGATCTGCGGTCCCTCGGCTTCGACGTCCGGACCGCAGCGGACGCCGGTGACGCCGAGACCCTCCTCGCCGGCGTCCCCGGCGACGAGCGCGTCGCCGTCGTGGACGCCCGTTTCGTGGGCCACGAGCACGCGCTGCGCCTCGGCCTCACCGACCCCCGATTCGCGCTCTCCGCGATCCCGGGCGCGGTGACCGCGCAGCCGGCCGGCCGCCAGGCCCTGACCCGCGCCATGGCCCGGGAGAACTCCGCGTCCGGCGGCGGCGCCCCCGCCGGCGCCGCCACGCGAGCCGCGTCGAGCGTCGAGGACGTCGGCAGCCTCGCCGACCGCATCGTCGAATCCCTCGACGCCGACGGCGTCGACGTGCACCGCCCCGAGCTGGGCAGCCTGGTCGCCGAGGTCCCCGCCGACCCGCAGGCCCGCAACGAGGCACGCCAGGCCGTCGCCGCCGTGGACGACGAGGCCGTCCGCCTGAAGTCGGCCGTCAAGGCCCGCGACGGCTTCTTCACCACCCACTTCATCAGCCCGTACTCGCGCTACCTCGCCCGCTGGTGCGCCCGCCGCGGCCTCACCCCGAACCAGGTCACCACCGCCTCGCTGATCACCGCGCTGATCGCGGCGGCCTGCGCCGCCACCGGCACCCGGCCCGGGTTCGTCGCCGCCGGCGTCCTGCTCATCGCGTCCTTCGTGCTGGACTGCACCGACGGCCAGCTCGCCCGCTACTCCCTGCAGTACTCCACGCTCGGCGCCTGGCTCGACGCCACCTTCGACCGGGCCAAGGAGTACGCCTACTACGCGGGTCTCGCGCTCGGCGCGTCCCGCGGCGGCGGCAGCGACGACGTATGGGCGCTCGCGCTGGGCGCGATGATCCTGCAGACCTGCCGGCACGTCGTGGACTTCTCCTTCAACGAGGCCAACCACGACGCCACCGCCAACACCAGCCCCACCGCCGCCCTCTCCGACAAGCTCGACAGCGTCGGCTGGACGGTCTGGGTGCGGCGGATGATAGTGCTGCCCATCGGTGAACGATGGGCCATGATCGCCGTGCTCACCGCCGCGACGACTCCGCGCATCACCTTCTACGCGCTGCTGATCGGCTGCGCCTTCGCGGCGACGTACACCACGGCCGGGCGGGTGTTGCGCTCACTGACCCGCAAGGCCCGGCGTACCGACCGTGCGGCGCAGGCGCTGGCCGACCTCGCGGACACCGGACCGCTGGCCGGACCGCTGATCCGCCTCGCGCCGGGCAGGCCCCGTCGGACCGCTCCCCTCTCCGCCGCCGTCGGCGCAGTCCTGCTCACGGGCGGCGCCTGGGTGTGGGGAGCGAGCTGGTGGCTCGTCCTGGCGGCGCTGGTCTACGTCGCCCTGTCCGCCGAGGCCCTCTCCCACCCCCTCAAGGGCGCCCTCGACTGGCTGATCCCGCCGTTCTTCCGGGCCGCCGAATACTGCACGGTCCTCATCCTCGCGGCGAGGACCGGGGGCGGTGCGGCGCTTCCCGCGGCTTTCGGCCTGGTGGCCGCCGTCGCCTACCATCACTACGACACGGTGTACCGCATCCGCGGAGACGCCGGAGCGCCGCCGGCCTGGCTGGTGCGCGCCGTCGGGGGGCAGGAAGGGCGGACGCTGCTCGTGGCCGTGCTGGCCGCGCTGCTCACCGCTTCGCAGTTCGAGGTCGCGCTCACGGTGCTCGCCGTGGCCGTCGCCCTGGTGGTGCTCGTCGAGAGCATCCGCTTCTGGGTGTCCGCAGGGGCCCCCGCCGTACACGATGAAGGAGAACCCGCATGATCGGCCTCGTGCTGGCGGCCGGCGCCGGACGGCGTCTGCGCCCCTACACCGACAGCCTGCCCAAGGCGCTGGTGCCGGTCGGGCCTGCGGGCATAGAGGGCGAGCCCACGGTGCTGGACCTGACGCTCGGCAACTTCGCCGAGATCGGTCTGACCGAGGTCGCGGTGATCGTCGGCTACCGCAAGGAGGCCGTGTACGAGCGCAAGGCGGCGCTGGAGGCCAAGTACGGCCTCAAGCTCACCCTCATCGACAACGACAAGGCCGAGGAGTGGAACAACGCCTACTCCCTGTGGTGCGGCCGTGACGCACTCAAGGACGGCGTGATCCTCGCCAACGGCGACACCGTGCACCCCGTCTCCGTGGAGAAGACGCTGCTCGCCGCGCGCGGTGAGGGCAGGAGGATCATCCTCGCGCTGGACACCGTCAAGTCCCTCGCCGACGAGGAGATGAAGGTCGTCGTCGACCCCGGGAAGGGCATGACGAAGATCACCAAGCTGATGGACCCGGCCGAGGCCACCGGCGAATACATCGGCGTCACCCTCATCGAGGGCGACGCGGCCCCCGAACTGGCCGACGCGCTCAAGGCCGTCTGGGAGACCGACCCGCAGCAGTTCTACGAGCACGGGTACCAGGAGCTGGTGAACCGCGGCTTCCGTATCGACGTCGCGCCGATCGGCGACGTCAAGTGGGTCGAGATCGACAACCACGACGACCTCGCGCGCGGACGGGAGATCGCGTGCCAGTACTGACCCGGCTGATCCCCTCGCCCGTCGTCGTCGACATCCGCCCCGGCGCCCTCGACGACCTGGTGGGGGTCCTCGCCGACGAGCGCATCTCGCACTCGGGCAAGCTCGCGATCGCCGTCAGCGGCGGCTCGGGCGCCCGGCTGCGCGAGCGCCTCACCCCGGCCCTGCCCGGCGCCTGCTGGTACGAGGTCAGCGGCGGCACCCTCGACGACGCCGTCCGGCTGGCCGGCGACATAAAGGCCGGCCGCTACGACGCCGTGGTGGGTCTGGGCGGCGGCAAGATCATCGACTGCGCGAAGTTCGCCGCGGCACGGGTGGGCCTCCCGTTGGTCGCCGTGCCGACCAACCTCGCGCACGACGGCCTGTGCTCGCCGGTCGCGACCCTCGACAACGACGCGGGGCGCGGCTCCTACGGTGTGCCGAACCCGATCGCCGTCGTGATCGACCTGGACGTGATCCGCGAGGCCCCGGTGCGGTTCGTGCGCGCCGGCATCGGCGACGCGGTGTCGAACATCTCGGCCATCGCGGACTGGGAGCTGGCCAACCGGATCAAGGGCGAGAAGATCGACGGCCTGGCCGCCGCGATCGCCCGCCAGGCCGGCGAGGCGGTGCTCAGGCACCCGGGCGGCATCCAGGACACCGACTTCCTCCAGGTCCTGGCCGAGGCGCTGGTGCTCAGCGGCATCGCCATGTCGGTGTCGGGCGACTCCCGCCCGTCCTCCGGCGCCTGCCACGAGATCAACCACGCCTTCGACCTGCTCTTCCCCAAGCGGGCTGCCGCCCACGGCGAGCAGTGCGGCCTCGGAGCGGCCTTCGCGATGTACCTGCGCGGAGCCCACGAGGAGTCGGCCTACATGGCGCAGGTGCTGCGCCGCCACGGGCTGCCGGTCCTGCCCGAGGACATCGGCTTCACGGTGGACGAGTTCGTCCGGGCCGTGGAGTTCGCCCCCGAGACCCGGCCCGGCCGCTACACGATCCTCGAACACCTCGACCTCAAGACCGAACAGATCAAGGACGTCTACGCCGACTATGTCAAGGCCATCGGTAGCTGAACTCAGACCGGTCGTCCACCCTCCGGGGGTGAAGGACCGGCGCAGCGGTGAGCACTGGATGGGACGCCTCTACATGCGAGAGGTGTCCCTGCGGGTGGACCGCTATCTGGTCGACACCAGGGTCACGCCCAACCAGCTCACGTACCTGATGACCGTCTTCGGCGTGCTGGCGGCCCCGGCCCTGCTGGTGCCGGGGATCACGGGCGCCGTGCTCGGCGTGGTGTGCGTCCAGATGTACCTGCTGCTGGACTGCGTCGACGGCGAGATCGCGCGCTGGAAGAAGCAGTACTCCCTGGCGGGGGTCTACCTGGACCGGGTCGGCGCGTATCTCACCGACGCCGCCGTGCTCGTCGGATTCGGCCTGCGCGCCGCCGACCTGTGGGGCAGCGGGCGGATCGACTGGCTGTGGGCCTTCCTCGGCACGCTGGCCGCGCTGGGCGCGATCCTGATCAAGGCCGAGACCGACCTCGTCGGCGTCGCCCGCCACCAGGGCGGCATGCCCCCGGTCAAGGAGGCGGCGTCCGAGCCGCGCTCCTCCGGCATGGCGCTGGCCCGCCGGGCCGCCTCGGCGCTCAAGTTCCACCGCCTGATCCTCGGCATCGAGGCGTCCCTGCTCATCCTGGTGCTGGCCGTCCTCGACCAGCTGCACGGCGACCTGTTCTACTCCCGGCTCGGCGTCGCCGTGCTCGCCGGCATCGCGCTCGTGCAGACGCTGCTGCACCTGGTGTCCATCCTCGTGTCGAGCAGGCTGAAGTGAGCTCCCACCTCACGGTCGGCGCGGTCGTCATCACCATGGGCGACCGCCCCGACGAGCTGCGTGCCCTGCTCGACTCGGTGGCCGAGCAGGACGGCGACCGCGTCGAGGTGGTGGTCGTCGGCAACGGCTCGCCCGTCCCGGCCGTCCCCGAGGGCGTCCGCACCGTCGAACTCCCCGAGAACCTCGGCATCCCCGGCGGCCGCAACGTGGGCATCGAGGCCTTCGGCCCCAGCGGCCGCGACGTCGACGTCCTGCTGTTCCTCGACGACGACGGCCTCCTCGCCCACCACGACACGGCCGAGCTGTGCCGCCGGGCCTTCGCCGCCGATCCCCGGCTGGGCATCGTCAGCTTCCGCATCGCCGACCCGGACACCGGCGTCACGCAGCGCCGCCACGTGCCCCGGCTGCGCGCCTCCGACCCGATGCGCTCCTCCCGGGTCACCACCTTCCTCGGCGGCGCCAACGCCGTCCGCACGAAGGTCTTCGCGGAGGTCGGCGGGCTCCCGGACGAGTTCTTCTACGCCCACGAGGAAACGGACCTGGCCTGGCGGGCCCTCGACGCGGGCTGGATGATCGACTACCGGCCGGACATGGTCCTCCACCACCCGACGACCGCGCCCTCGCGGCACGCGGTGTACCACCGCATGGTGGCCCGCAACCGCGTCTGGCTGGCCCGCCGCAACCTTCCCGCCCCCCTGATCCCGGTCTATCTCGGGGTCTGGCTGCTCCTCACCCTCGTCCGCCGCCCCTCGGCGGCCGCGCTCAGGGCGTGGTTCGGCGGCTTCCAGGAGGGATGGACCACCGCGTGCGGGCCTCGCCGGCCCATGAAATGGCGCACGGTCTGGCGGCTCACGCGACTGGGCCGGCCTCCGGTGATCTGACAGGCTCGTCCCCGAGGGCACCCGGGCCGCGCCGCGGGACGCCCCCGCTCGTGCCGGTCCCGTCCAGGGCGCGCACGCCGAAGGCGAAGGTCTACCTGTGAGTGAGGCAACGCGTATGTCGGAGTCGCCGTGAACGCGCTCGCCTCGCCCGACGAGGGCCTCACGGCGGCGCAGCTGGCAGCCCGGTACGGGCTGGCCGTGAGCGGGGCCCGCCCCTCGCTGCCGGAGTACGTCCGCCGCCTCTGGGAGCGCCGGCACTTCATGCTGGCGTTCTCCCGGGCGAAGGTGGCCGCGCAGTACAGCCAGGCCAGGCTCGGCCAGGTGTGGCAGGTCGCCACACCGTTGCTCAACGCGGCCGTGTACTTCATGATCTTCGGCGTGCTCCTGGACGCCGGCAGGGGGATGTCCCAGGAGGTCTACGTTCCCTTCCTGGTCACCGGCGTCTTCGTGTTCACCTTCACGCAGACCTCCGCGCTCAGCGGCGTGCGCGCGATCTCCGGCAACCTCGGACTGGTGCGCGCCCTGCACTTCCCGCGCGCCTGTCTGCCCGTCGCTTTCGCCCTGCAGCAGCTCCAGCAACTGCTGTACTCCATGCTCGTGCTGTTCATGGTGGTGATCGGCGCGGGCAGCTACCCGGACCTGTCCTGGGCGCTGATCGTGCCGGTGCTCGCCCTGCAGTTCTGCTTCAACACCGGTCTGGCGCTGATCCTCGCCCGGGCCGGCGCCAGGACCCCGGACCTGGCGCAGCTGATGCCGTTCGTGATGCGGACGTGGATGTACGCGTCCGGTGTGATGTTCTCCATCCCGGTCTTCCTCGCGGACAAGCCGCAATGGGCGGCGAACGTTCTGCAGTGGAATCCGGCCGCCGTCTACATGGACCTGATGCGCTTCGCGCTGATCGAGGGGTACGGCGCAGAGAACCTCCCCGAGCACGTCTGGGCGGTCGCGGGCGGCTGGGCGGCGCTGATCGCCGTCGGCGGCTTCGTGTACTTCTGGAGGGCGGAGGAGAGATACGGCCGTGGCTGAGCCGCTCCCGTCGCAGCCCCCGGGTCCACGTCCGCCGACCGCCGTGGCCGACGGGGACCGCATCGTCTCGCGCGTCGACGACGCGGGGCCGGCACGCGCCTGGCACTGGACCGGCGTGCGGACGGTCCGACAAGTGCACGGGCGGGTACGGCGTTTCGAACCGGCCCGACGGAACTGCCCGGCCGGACTCCGCGTCTGCAAAGGAAGCGTCAACTCGGGTCCCGCTTAGGAATCTTGACGCCAATCGGTGTGTTGTTGTGATGTGCGGGACACCCCCGAGATCCTCGCCGCGTTGTACAACGTAAGCTGGACCGGTCCCGAATCGCGGCAAAGTGGGGCGATAACGCGCAGCGCCCCTGGTCGGGGCCGTCGTGCGGACGGCCGGGCGGCGTGTCCGAAATAGTGCGCATTGGGTCGGCAGTGTAGAACGGGAGATGTGACGGCAATGGCTACGGAAACTCCCCAGCTCGACGCAGGCCGCGCCGTCCCGGCCCCGGGCGGACGACGATGACGGCGTCCGCGGCGCCACGCCCCGGCGACCCCGAGCAGAACACCCTCGACAAAGCGGCGCACGAGAACTTCCCCGTCGCCCCCTTCTTCCTGCCCAGGGCCTGGCGCGAGGACCTCATGGCCGTCTACGGCTACGCCCGGCTGGTCGACGACATCGGCGACGGCGACCTGGCGCCGGGCGGCGCGGACGCCCGCCTGCTCGGCGTGTCGGCCGGCGAGGCCGAGGACCGCCTCGTGCTGCTGGACGCCTTCGAAGCCGACCTGCGCCGGATTTTCGACGGGTCCGACGGCCCGCCCCGCCACCCCCTGCTGCGCCGCCTCCAGGCGACCGTGCGCCGCCGCTCGCTCACCCCGGAGCCCTTCCTCGCCCTGATCGCGGCCAACCGCCAGGACCAGTTCGTCGCCCGCTACGAGACGTACGACGACCTCCTCGCCTACTGCGGGCTGTCCGCCAACCCCGTCGGCCGTCTGGTCCTCGCCGTCACCGGCGCCGCGACCCCCGAGCGGATCCGCCGGTCCGACGCCATCTGCACCGCACTGCAGATCGTCGAACACCTGCAGGACGTGGCCGAGGACCTCGGCCGCGACCGCGTCTACCTGCCCGTCGTGGACATGAAGCGCTTTCACGTCCAGGAGGCGGACCTCGCCGCACCGACCTCGGGCGCCTCGGTGCGCGCGCTGGTCGCGTTCGAAGCGCAACGCGCGCGCGATCTCCTGAATGAAGGCGCCCCCCTGGTGGGTAGCGTCCACGGCAGGCTGAGACTGCTGCTCGCGGGGTTCGTGGCGGGGGGAAGGGCGGCGATCCGAGCGATCGCCGCCGCCGAGTACGACGTCCTTCCCGGCCCGCCCAAGCCCGGCAAGCTCCAGTTGCTGCGCGAGGTGGGCGTGACCCTGCGAGGAGAGGGGTGATCCGGGCCGTGGAGTCGTCACCGCACGCGTCCGCACCGGTACTCGCCGCCTACAGCTACTGCGAGACCGTCACCGGGCAGCAGGCCCGGAACTTCGCGTACGGCATCAGGCTGCTGCCCACACCGAAGCGCCGCGCGATGTCCGCGCTGTACGCGTTCTCGCGCCGCGTCGACGACATCGGCGACGGCGCGCTGGACGACGGCGTCAAGACCGCCAGACTGGAGGACACCCGGACGCTGCTGACCCGGATCCGGGCCGGCGAGGTCGACGAGGACGACACCGATCCCGTCGCCGTCGCCCTCGCGCACACGGCCCGCACCTTCCCGGTCCCGCTGGGCGGCCTGGACGAGCTGATCGACGGCGTCCTGATGGACGTGCGCGGCGAGACCTACGAGACCTGGGACGACCTGAAGACGTACTGCCGCTGTGTGGCCGGCGCCATCGGGCGGCTCTCGCTCGGCGTGTTCGGCACCGAACCGGGGGCGCGCGGAGCCGAGCGCGCGCCGGAGTACGCGGACACGCTGGGGCTTGCGCTCCAGCTCACCAACATCCTCAGAGACGTCCGCGAGGACGCGGCGGGCGGCCGCACCTATCTGCCCGCCGACGACCTCGCCAAGTTCGGCTGCTCGGCCGGGTTCGACGGGCCGAAGCCGCCGGAGGGCTCCGACTTCGCGGGTCTCGTGCACTTCGAGGTGCGCCGGGCCCGCACCCTTTTCGCCGAGGGCTACCGGCTGCTCCCCCTGCTCGACCGGCGCAGCGGCGCCTGCGTCGCCGCCATGGCCGGCATCTACCGCCGGCTCCTGGACCGCATCGAACGCGACCCCGAGGCGGTGCTGCGCGGCCGCGTCTCGCTGCCCGGCCGGGAGAAGGCCTATGTCGCCGTGCGCGGACTGTCGGGCCTGGACGCCCGGCACGTGTCGCGGCGGACCGTCAGGAGGCACACCTGATGGACGCGGCGGGCGACGAGCTGGGCCAAGGCGGCGCCAGCGCTGAAAAGCGGCACGCAACCCTCCGACGCGGCGCGGCGTCCCTGACTGCGACGGCCTGCGGTGCAGAGTTCAAGCACCATGGCCGGCCCGCACGGGAGGGTGCACGATGAACGACGAGCAGCCGGCGGACGCCGGGGGAGCGGCCGCTTCCCCGGGGCGCACCGCCGTCGTCGTGGGGGGCGGGCTCGCCGGCGTCACCGCGGCGCTCGCGCTCGCCGACGCGGGCGTGCGCGTCACCCTGCTCGAAGGCCGGCCGCGGCTCGGCGGCCTCGCCTTCTCCTTCCGGCGCGGCGAGCTGACCGTCGACAACGGACAGCACGTGTATCTGCGCTGCTGCACCGCCTACCGCTGGTTCCTGGACCGCATCGGAGGCAGCGCGCTGGCGCCGCTGCAGGAACGTCTCGACGTGCCCGTCGTCGACGTCGCCAAGCCCGAGGGGCGGCGGCTCGGCCGACTGCGGCGCGACGCGCTGCCCGTCCCCCTGCATCTGGGGCGCAGCCTCTCCGCGTATCCGCATCTCTCCCTCGCCGAACGCCTGCGAGTGGGCCGCGCCGCGCTCGCCCTGAAAGGGCTCGACCTGGCCGATCCGGCCCTGGACGCACAGGACTTCGGCAACTGGCTGACCGCGCACGGCCAGTCGCCGCGCGCCGTCGAGGCCCTGTGGGACCTGGTCGGCGTCGCCACCCTGAACGCGGTCGCCGGCGACTGTTCGCTCGCGCTCGCCGCGATGGTGTTCAAGACCGGTCTGCTGTCCGACCCGGGCGCGGCCGACATCGGCTGGGCGCACGTCCCGCTGGGCGAACTGCACGACGGGCTCGCCCGCAGGGCGCTCGACTCCGCGGGGGTGCGTACCGAGGTCCGGGCGCGCGTCACCTCCGTCTCCCGGGAGGGGAACGGGACATGGAGCGTCCAGGTTCCGGGCGAGACGCTCCACGCGGACACGGTCGTCCTCGCCGTCCCCCAGCGCGAGGCGTACGACCTGCTGCCCGAGGGCGCGCTCGATGACGCGGGGCGGCTGCTGGAGATCGGCACCGCGCCGATTCTCAACGTCCACGTCGTCTACGACCGCAAGGTGCTCGACACGCCCTTCTTCGCGGCGCTCGGCACTCCCGTGCAGTGGGTCTTCGACCGCACCCACGCCTCAGGGCTGCGCAGCGGCCAGTACCTCGCCCTGTCCCAGTCCGCCGCGCAGGACGAGATCGACGAGCCCGTCGCCGCCCTGCGTGAGCGCTACCTGCCGGAACTGCGCAGGCTGCTGCCGGGCACGCGCCGCGCCGAGGTGCGGGACTTCTTCGTGACCCGGGAGCGCACGGCGACGTTCGCCCCCACCCCCGGCGTCGGCCGTCTGCGGCCCGGCGCCCGCACCGAAGCCCCCGGCCTGTACCTGGCCGGAGCGTGGACCGCCACCGGGTGGCCCGCGACCATGGAGAGTGCGGTCCGCAGCGGCGTGAACGCGGCGGACGCCGCGCTGAGCGCCCTGGGCCGGCCCCGACCCCGCCGTCGCTTCGAGTCCGAGGAGACGGCCTACTGCATCGTTCCGGGGGACACCCCCCGGACCCCCGGCCGAGAACCGGAGGGAACCGGCGTTCCCCTGCGAGGGGGAACCCGGTGAAGTTCGATCAGCACGGCTCGGCACACCCCCGCACCCCCTCCGGTACCGCGACAAGAGGAGAAAATGTGCCCACTGTGCCCCAGGCCTCACCGGCCGCTCGGCGGACCGCGGTGGACGTGACCGCGCTACTGGAGCGCGGCCGCACCCTGGCCACACCGGTGCTGCGGGCGGCCGTCGACCGACTCGCCCCGCCCATGGACACGGTCGCCGCCTACCACTTCGGCTGGATCGACGCGCAGGGCAACCCCACCGACGGCGACGGCGGCAAGGCCGTGCGCCCGGCACTCGCGGTGCTCTCCGCCGAGGTCGCGGGGGCCGACCCCGAGACCGGCGTCCCCGGCGCGGTCGCCGTGGAGCTGGTCCACAACTTCTCCCTCCTGCACGACGACCTGATGGACGGCGACGAGCAGCGCCGCCACCGCGACACCGTCTGGAAGGTGCACGGCCCCGCGCAGGCCATCCTGGTCGGCGACGCGCTGTTCGCCCTCGCCAACGAGGTCCTTCTCGAACTCGGCACGGTGGAGGCCGGACGCGCCACCCGTCGTCTGACGACGGCCACCCGCGCCCTCATCGACGGCCAGGCCCAGGACATCTCCTACGAGCACCGCGACCGCGTCAGCGTCGAGGAGTGCCTGGAGATGGAGGGCAACAAGACCGGGGCGCTGCTGGCCTGCGCCTCCTCCATCGGCGCGGTGCTCGGCGGCGCGGACGACCGCACCGCGGACACGCTGGAGAGGTACGGATACCACCTCGGCCTGGCCTTCCAGGCCGTCGACGACCTCCTCGGCATCTGGGGCGACCCGGAGGCCACCGGCAAGCAGACCTGGAGCGATCTGCGCCAGCGCAAGAAGTCCCTGCCGGTGGTGGCGGCGCTCGCGGCGGGCGGTCCCGCCTCCGAGCGGCTCGGCGAGATGCTCGCCGCCGACGCCAAGAGCAACGACTTCGAGAACTTCTCCGAGGAGGAGTTCGCGGCCCGCGCGGCTCTGATCGAGGAGGCGGGCGGCCGTGACTGGACCGCCGGAGAGGCACGTCGTCAGCACGCCGTCGCCATCGAGGCCCTGAACGCCGTCGACATGCCCGAGCAGGTGCGGGACCGGTTCACGGCGCTCGCGGACTTCGTCGTCGTACGAAAGAGATGATCACTATCGGTCGAATAGCCCTCGCGTAGTCGCCGGCCGGTGTGCGAGATGCGGACACCGGCCGACGGCGGACCCACAGCAGACGCAACGACATGCACACTGCACGAAGGGGAAGCCATGACAGCGACGACCGACGGAAGCACCGGGGCCCTGCCGCCCCGCGCTGCCGCGGCCAGCGAAACCGACATCACCGTCCCCGTGGCGGCCGGGGTACAAGAAGCCGCCGCACGCGCGATGCAGCGCGCCACCGACTTCCTGCTCGCCCGGCAGGACCCCGAGGGCTGGTGGAAGGGCGACCTGGAGACCAACGTCACCATGGACGCCGAGGACCTGCTGCTCCGCCAGTTCCTGGGCATCCGTGACGAGCCGACCACCCGTGCCGCCGCCCTCTTCGTGCGCGGCGAGCAGCGCGAGGACGGCACCTGGGCGACCTTCTACGGCGGCCCGCCCGACCTGTCCGCCACCGTCGAGGCGTACGTCGCGCTGCGCCTGGCCGGCGACGCCCCCGACGCCCCGCACATGGCGAGTGCCGCCGCCTGGGTCCGCGACCAGGGAGGCATCGCCGCCGCCCGGGTCTTCACCCGGATCTGGCTGGCCCTGTTCGGCTGGTGGAAATGGGAGGACCTGCCCGAACTCCCGCCCGAGCTCTTGTTCTTCCCTAAATGGTTCCCGCTGAGCATCTACAACTTCGGCTGCTGGGCCCGGCAGACGATCGTGCCCCTGACCGTCGTCTCGGCGAAGCGCCCCGTGCGCCCCGCGCCGTTCCCGCTCGACGAGCTGCACACCGACCCCGCGAACCCCAACCCCCCCAAGCCCCTCGCCCCCGTCAACAGTTGGGACGGACTCTTCCAGCGGCTCGACAAGGTGGTGCGCGGCTACCGGTCGGTGGCGGTGCGCAGGCTGCGCAGAGCCGCCCTGAACTCCGCCGCCCGCTGGATCGTCGAGCGCCAGGAGAACGACGGCTGCTGGGGCGGGATCCAGCCGCCCGCCGTGTACTCGGTCATCGCCCTGCACCTGCTCGGCTACGACCTCGAACACCCGGTGATGCGTGCCGGGTTGGAGTCCCTCGACCGGTACACCGTGTGGCGCGAGGACGGCGCACGGATGGTCGAGGCCTGCCAGTCGCCGGTATGGGACACCTGCCTCGCCACCATCGCCCTCGCCGACGCCGGACTGCCGCCCGACCACCCCCAACTGGTCAAGGCAGCCGACTGGATGCTCGGCGAGCAGGTGGTGCGCCCCGGCGACTGGTCGGTACGCCGACCGCAACTCCCGCCCGGCGGGTGGGCGTTCGAGTTCCACAACGACAACTACCCCGACATCGACGACACCGCCGAGGTCGTCCTCGCGCTGCGCCGGGTCCGCCACCACGACCCGGAGCGCATGGACCGGGCGATCGCGCGCGGGGTGCGCTGGAACCTCGGGATGCAGTCCCGCAACGGCGCATGGGGCGCCTTCGACGTCGACAACACCAGCCCGTTCCCCAACCGGCTGCCGTTCTGCGACTTCGGCGAGGTCATCGACCCGCCGTCCGCGGACGTCACGGCGCACGTCGTCGAGATGCTGGCGATCGAGGGCCTCTCGCACGATCCGCGCACCCGGCGCGGCATCGAGTGGCTGCTCGCCGAACAGGAGCCGGACGGCTCCTGGTTCGGACGCTGGGGCGTCAACTACGTCTACGGCACGGGGTCGGTGGTGCCTGCCCTCACCGCCGCCGGCCTGCCCGTCCAGCACCCGGCGATCCGGGCGGCGGTCGGCTGGCTGGAACGGGTGCAGAACGACGACGGCGGCTGGGGCGAGGACCTGCGCTCCTACCAGGACCCCGCCCGATGGAGCGCCCGCGGCGCCTCGACGGCCTCCCAGACGGCATGGGCGCTGATGGCCCTGCTGGCGGCGGGGGAGAAGGACTCCAAGGCCGTCGAGCGGGGCGTCGCGTGGCTGGCCCGGACCCAGCGGGAGGACGGTTCCTGGGACGAGCCCTACTTCACCGGCACCGGCTTCCCCTGGGACTTCTCGATCAACTACCACCTCTACCGGCAGGTCTTCCCGCTCACCGCGCTCGGCCGCTACGTCCATGGAGAGCCGTTCAGCACGCAGCCCGCCCCGCACGCGGCGTCCGCCGAGGGCAAGGGGGGCTGATGAGCGCACAGCCCGTCCCGGCACCGCTGCTGATCGCCTGCGCGCTCGGCATCGAGCACCTCGCCCTGCGCATGGGCGAGCGCGGCGGCGCCGACGGGCCGGTCACCGTCCTGCGGACGGGCATGGGCCCCAAGGCGGCCGAGCGTTCCGTCACCCGGGTCCTGTCCGACCCGGTGCTGGGCGGGGCGGCCGTGCTGGCCACGGGATTCTGCGCCGGACTCGCCCCCGGCATGCACCCCGGCGACCTGGTCGTCGCCGAGGAGACCCGCGACCCACGCGGCCGCGTCCCCTGCGTGGGCACCGAACTGCTCGTCAAGGAACTGGTGCGCACCCTGCCCGGGCGGACGGTCCACACCGGCCCGCTCACCGGCTCCGACCACGTGGTACGCGGCCACGAGCGGGCCGATCTGCTCGCGACCGGCGCGATCGCGGTCGACATGGAATCGGCGGCCACGCTCCTGAGCGCCGTGCGCGCCGAGCCGCGCCCGGTTGCGGCCGTCCGGGTGGTCGTGGACGCTCCAGAACATGAACTCGTCCGGATCGGCACGGTGCGCGGTGGAATATCGGCTTTCCGCGTTCTTCGCTGCGTCCTGCCTGCTTTTTTCGAATGGCACCGTAATGTTCTGCTCCCCCGGAGGTGAGCCACATGGCCATGCCGTTGCGTCAGTCCATCAAGGTCGCTACATACCTGGTTGAACAGAAGCTCCGCAAGCGGGACAAGTTCCCGCTCATCGTGGAGCTGGAGCCGCTCTTCGCCTGCAACCTCAAGTGCGAGGGCTGCGGCAAGATCCAGCATCCGGCGGGTGTGCTCAAGCAGCGCATGCCGGTCGCCCAGGCCGTGGGCGCGGTGCTGGAGTCCGGCGCGCCGATGGTGTCCATCGCCGGCGGCGAGCCCCTGATGCACCCTCAGATCGACGAGATCGTGCGCCAGTTGGTGGCGAAGCGGAAGTACGTCTTCCTCTGCACCAACGCCATGCTGCTGCGCAAGAAGATGGACAAGTTCACCCCCTCGCCCTACTTCGCCTTCGCCGTGCACATCGACGGGCTGCGCGAGCGCCACGACGAGTCCGTGGCGAAGGAGGGTGTGTTCGACGAGGCCGTGGCGGCCATGAAGGAGGCCAAGCGGCGCGGCTTCCGGGTCACCACCAACTCGACCTTCTTCAACACCGACACCCCGCAGACCGTCATCGAGGTGCTCAACTACCTCAACGACGACCTCAAGGTCGACGAGATGATGATCTCGCCCGCGTACGCCTACGAGAAGGCCCCCGACCAGGAGCACTTCCTGGGCGTCGAGCAGACCCGCGAGCTGTTCAAGAAGGCCTTCTCGGGCGGCAACCGGCGCCGCTGGCGGCTCAACCACTCGCCCCTCTTCCTGGATTTCCTGGAGGGCAAGGCCGACTTCCCGTGCACGGCGTGGGCCATCCCGAACTACTCCCTCTTCGGCTGGCAGCGCCCCTGCTACCTGATGAGCGACGGGTACGTGCCGACCTACCGCGAGCTGATCGAGGACACCGACTGGGACAAGTACGGCCGGGGCAAGGACCCGCGCTGCGCCAACTGCATGGCGCACTGCGGCTACGAGCCCACTGCCATCCTCGCCACGATGGGCTCGTTGAAGGAGTCCCTGCGCGCCGTGCGGGAGACCGTCAACGGAAACCGGGAGTGACGGCATGACCGCCGTGTCCCTGGGCGTCCCCGAGATGCCGGCCCGGCCGGTGACGCCGCGACGAGAGTCGCGGCGGATCCAGGTCGGCTCCGTGGCGGTCGGGGGCGGGGCCCCGGTGTCGGTGCAGTCGATGACGACGACGCGTACGTCGGACATCGGTGCGACGCTGCAGCAGATCGCGGAGCTGACGGCGTCGGGTTGTCAGATCGTGCGGGTGGCGTGTCCGACGCAGGACGACGCGGACGCGCTGGCGACGATCGCGCGCAAGTCGCAGATCCCGGTGATCGCGGACATCCACTTCCAGCCGAAGTACGTSTTCGCCGCGATCGAGGCGGGCTGTGCGGCGGTGCGGGTGAACCCGGGCAACATCAAGCAGTTCGACGACAAGGTCCGGGAGATCGCCAAGGCGGCGAAGGAGCACGGCACGCCGATCCGTATCGGTGTCAACGCCGGTTCGCTGGACCGCCGTCTGCTGCAGAAGTACGGCAGGGCGACCCCGGAGGCGCTGGTGGAGTCGGCGCTGTGGGAGGCGTCCCTCTTCGAGGAGCACGACTTCCGCGACATCNTTCGCCGCGATCGAGGCGGGCTGTGCGGCGGTGCGGGTGAACCCGGGCAACATCAAGCAGTTCGACGACAAGGTCCGGGAGATCGCCAAGGCGGCGAAGGAGCACGGCACGCCGATCCGTATCGGTGTCAACGCCGGTTCGCTGGACCGCCGTCTGCTGCAGAAGTACGGCAGGGCGACCCCGGAGGCGCTGGTGGAGTCGGCGCTGTGGGAGGCGTCCCTCTTCGAGGAGCACGACTTCCGCGACATCAAGATCTCGGTCAAGCACAACGACCCGGTGGTCATGATCGAGGCCTACCGGCAGCTGGCCGCGCAGTGCGACTATCCGCTGCACCTCGGTGTGACCGAGGCCGGTCCCGCGTTCCAGGGCACGATCAAGTCGGCCGTCGCCTTCGGTGCGCTGCTCTCCCAGGGCATCGGCGACACCATCCGTGTCTCCCTGTCGGCTCCTCCGGTCGAGGAGGTCAAGGTCGGCAACCAGATCCTGGAGTCGCTGAACCTCAAGCAGCGTGGTCTGGAGATCGTCTCCTGCCCGTCGTGCGGGCGGGCCCAGGTCGATGTGTACAAGCTCGCCGAGGAGGTCACGGCCGGGCTGACCGGCATGGAGGTGCCTCTCCGGGTCGCCGTCATGGGCTGTGTCGTCAACGGTCCCGGCGAGGCCCGTGAGGCCGACCTCGGGGTCGCCTCCGGCAACGGCAAGGGCCAGATCTTCGTGAAGGGCGAGGTCATCAAGACCGTCCCCGAGTCGAAGATCGTGGAGACCCTCATCGAGGAGGCCATGAAGCTGGCCGANGCGGGCCCAGGTCGATGTGTACAAGCTCGCCGAGGAGGTCACGGCCGGGCTGACCGGCATGGAGGTGCCTCTCCGGGTCGCCGTCATGGGCTGTGTCGTCAACGGTCCCGGCGAGGCCCGTGAGGCCGACCTCGGGGTCGCCTCCGGCAACGGCAAGGGCCAGATCTTCGTGAAGGGCGAGGTCATCAAGACCGTCCCCGAGTCGAAGATCGTGGAGACCCTCATCGAGGAGGCCATGAAGCTGGCCGAGCAGATGGAGGCCGCGGGAACCGCCTCCGGAGAGCCCTCGGTGTCGGTCGCCGGCTGACGCCCCTGCGGGAACGAAGGCAACTCTCGACGCCGGTTCGGGCGGGCATCCCAGCCCGTCCGGCGACCGAGGACGAGGCCCCTTCAGGGCCGGAGCAGGGGTCCGGGGCGGCAGCCCTCAGAGGACGGCAGTCCGGCCCCACGCCCACGGCGAACGAACGCCAACTGAACGCAGGGCGGCACCGCAAAGCTTCCGCAGGTACAGTGCGGAGATCAGCAGACCTGAGTGTGAGGCCCCGCGCGTGTTGACCCAGACCACCTCCCGGGTCCTCGAACCGAGCGACCTGGACGCCGCGCTCGCCGTCCTCGACCGCGAGCCGGTCGCCAACGCCTTCGTGACGTCCCGCGTACAGGTCGCCGGCCTCGACCCGTGGCGCCTCGGCGGCGAGATGTGGGGCTGGTACGAGGACGGCATGCTGACGTCCCTGTGCTACGCGGGCGCCAACCTCGTCCCGATCTGCGCCACCCCGCGCGCGGTGCGCGCCTTCGCCGACCGGGCCCGCCGAGCCGGCCGCCGCTGCTCCTCGATCGTCGGCCCCACCGAGCCGACGACCCGGCTGTGGCGCCTCCTCGAACCGCACTGGGGCCCGGCCCGGGAGGTCCGCGCCCGTCAGCCGCTCATGGTCACCGACCGCATGCCCGGCGACATCGCCCCCGACCCCTACGTCCGCCGCATCCGCAAGGACGAGATGGACACGATCATGCCGGCGTGCGTGGCGATGTTCACCGAGGAGGTCGGGATCTCCCCGATGGCCGGCGACGGCGGACTGCTGTACCAGGCCCGGGTCGCCGAACTCGTCGGCTCCGGCCGCTCGTTCGCCCGCCTCGACGACCGGGGCAGGGTCGCCTTCAAGGCGGAGATCGGCGCGGCGACGTCCCAGGCCTGCCAGATCCAGGGCGTGTGGGTGGCCCCCGAGTACCGCGGACAGGGCCTCGCCGCCCCCGGCATGGCGGCGGTCCTGCGCTACGCCCTGGCGGACGTGGCCCCCGTGGTGAGCCTCTACGTCAACGACTTCAACACCGCGGCCAGGCGAACGTACAGGAGGGTCGGCTTCCAGGAGGTCGGCGCCTTCACGAGCGTGCTCTTTTGACGCCCCTGTAGGCTCCCCGCCATGGACCTCGTCATCGGCCCCTTGGACCTTTCCGCGCACGTGGACGAGGCCCTGGCCGTCCAGGCCGTCGCCTTCGGTCTCGGCCCCGACGAGGTTGCCGTCAGACGCCAGATCGTCCTGCGCCACATGACGAACCCGGGCGCGCGCGCCTTCGGCGCGACGACCTCCGAGGGCCGTCTCGCCGGCTTCGTCTACGGCATGCCCAACGACCGCGCCCACTGGTGGTCCACCGTCGTCCAGCCCTATCTGGCGGCCCAGCACCACGAGCACTGGCTGGACGACTCCTTCGTCATCACCGAGCTCCACGTCCACCCCGCGTACCAGAACCGCGGCGCGGGCCGGGCCCTCATCACCAGGATCACCGACACCGCGACCGAGCCCCGTTCGATCCTCTCCGCGATCGACACGGAGAGCCCCGCCCGGGCCCTCTACCGCTCCCTCGGCTACCGGGACCTGGCCCGCCGCGTCCTCTTCCCCAGCGCCCCCCGCCCCTACGCGGTGATGGGCGCCCCGCTTCCGCTCCTGCGCCCGGAATAACGGATTTCCGGGCACGCCGCGCTCCCGGCTAACCTCCTAGCCATCACCTTCCCCCGCTCTCGGCCTCGTTCGAGCGGGGGTACCCCATCGGCAGGAGTACGACAACCATGGCCAACGCACCGGTCCAGCGCATGTCCCAGTTGATGGCGAAGACGCTGCGCGACGACCCGGCGGACGCCGAGGTCCTCAGCCACAAGCTCCTCGTCCGTGCCGGCTACGTCCGCCGCACCGCCGCCGGCATCTGGTCCTGGCTGCCCCTCGGCAAGAAGGTCCTCTCCAACGTCGAGCGCATCGTGCGCGAGGAGATGGACGCGATCGGCGCCCAGGAGGTGCTGCTCCCCGCCATCCTGCCCCGGGAGCCGTACGAGGCGACCGGTCGCTGGGAGGAGTACGGCGCCGAGCTCTTCCGCCTCCAGGACCGCAAGGGCGGCGACTACCTGCTCGGTCCCACCCACGAGGAGATCTTCACCCTGCTGGTGAAGGACCAGGCGTCCTCCTACAAGGACCTGCCGGTCATCCTCTACCAGATCCAGAACAAGTACCGCGACGAGGCCCGCCCCCGCGCCGGCATCCTGCGCGGCCGCGAGTTCCTCATGAAGGACTCCTACTCCTTCGACACGGAGGACGAGGGCCTCGCCCACTCCTACGCCCTGCACCGCCAGGCCTACCAGCGCGTCTTCGAGCGCCTCGGCCTCGACTACCGCATCTGCGCCGCCACCGCCGGCGCGATGGGCGGCTCGAAGTCGGAGGAGTTCCTCGCCCCGGCCGAGGCCGGCGAGGACACCTTCGCGGACTGCCCCCACTGCGACTTCGCGGCGAACACCGAGGCGATCGCGTACGAGCTCAAGCCGGTGGACGCCGACGGCGTCGCCGCGCTCGAGGAGATCCCCACCCCGGACACCCCGACCATCGAGACCCTCGCCGCCCATCTCGGCGTCCCCGCCTCCGCCACCCTGAAGAACCTGCTGGTGAAGGTCGACGGCGAGATCGTGGCCGTCGGCGTGCCCGGCGACCGCGAGGTGGACCTCGGCAAGGTCGAGGCGCACTTCGCCCCGGCCGCCGTCGAACTGGTCACCGCCGAGGACTTCGTCGGCCGCCCCGACCTGGTGCGCGGCTACGTCGGCCCGCAGGGCCTCGGGGACAAGGTCACGTACATCGCCGACCCGCGGGTGGCGCCCGGCACCTCCTGGATCACCGGCGCCAACAAGGAGGGCACGCACGCGAAGAACGTCGTCGCGGGCCGTGACTTCGAGGTCGGCGCGTACGTCGACGTCGTCGTCGTCCAGGAGGGCGACCCCTGCCCGAAGTGCGGCACCGGCCTGAAGCTGGACCGCGCCATCGAGATCGGCCACATCTTCCAGCTGGGCCGCAAGTACGCCGACGCCCTCAAGCTCGACGTCCTCGGCCGGCACGGCAAGCCGGTCCGCGTGACCATGGGCTCCTACGGCATCGGCGTCTCCCGCGCGGTCGCCGCCCTCGCCGAGCAGACCGCCGACGACAAGGGCCTGTGCTGGCCCGCCGAGGTCGCCCCGGCCGACGTGCACGTGGTCGCCGCCGGCAAGGCGCTGCAGACCGAGCTGGCGCTGGAGGTCTCCGAGAAGCTGCGCGCGGCCGGACTGCGCGTCCTGGTCGACGACCGGGCCGGCGTCTCCCCGGGCGTGAAGTTCACCGACTCCGAGCTGATCGGCGTGCCGCAGATCCTGGTGGCGGGCCGTCGCTCCGACGAAGGCGTCCTCGAGCTGAAGGACCGCAGGACCGGCGAGCGCGAGGAGCTCACGGTGGACGAGGCGATCGCGCGTCTCACCGCCTGACGCCAGAGCCGTCCGCGAGGGGCTGAGGGGGCGTGCGGCCCCCTCAGCGGACCTCTCGCGGGTCGGGGCGCCGCCCCGGCGCCGGCCGACGCAGCGGCGTCAGGCAGGCGGACGAGACCTCGACGGTGGCGTCCGCCAGGTCCGCAGCGCCCGTCGGCCTGCCCCGGCGGCCTGCCCCCGGCGACCTGCACCGACGGCCCGCGCCGACCGCACGGGCGCCCGCGCCCGGAGCCGGCGCGATGACCTGTCGGCTCAAAGCCACCCGGCGAACTCCAGCAGCAGCTCGGCGTCCCGGGGCCGTCCGACCCGCAGCGCCCGCACCCCCGACTCCACCGCCCGGAAGAGCGTCCACCCCCGCACCCGCTCGCCGTCCAGCTCCAGCGACTCCGCCAGCTTCCGCACCCGCCGCCGCGTGGTCGCCGCCCCCGAGGGCGAGCCGATCAGATCCTCCACCCGGTCACGCACCAGCCGTGCCAGGTCGAACGCGCACTCACCCACCACCGGGTCCGGGCCCACCGCGAGCCACGGCGACCGCTCCGCCGCCAGCACCTTGCTCTGCCGGAACGTGCCGTGCAGCAACCGCACCTCCGGCGCCGAGCCCACCAGCTCCTCCCGGGCGGCTAGCGCAGCGTCCACCAGAGCGGCCACCCCCGCCTCGGAGCCGAGCGCAGTGCTCCGCATCGCCGCGGCCTGCCGTCCGGTCCGCTCGGCCACCGTCTCGAAGACCTGACCGGCCGGCGGATCCACCCACAGCCGCCGCAGCGTCCCCGCCGCCTCCAGCAGCGCCTTCGCCTCCGGCAGCGACCGCACGGACACATCGGGATGCAGCCGTTCCAGGAGCAGGGTCCCCGCCGTCTCCGGCCCGTCCAGCGCCTGTACGGCGCCCAGACCGTCCCAGCACGTCAGCGCGGCCCGCTCGGCCTCGGGGCGGAACCGGGGCGGGGCCAGCTTGAGCACGGCCGGCGTCCCGTCCGCCCGGCGCACCAGCACGACCAGGCTGGACCGGCCGCCCGGCACCTGCACCCGGTCGACGGTCAACTCGCGCAGAGCGACGGCCTGCCGGACGGTCTCCGGCAGCTTCTCCAGCCAGCCGTCCCCGTCCGGCGCCGTCTCACCGAGCGCCCTGACCAGACGTGGCGGCGGTGCGAAAGCCATGCGCGAGTCGTCCCCTTCCGTGCTCCCGGCCGGACCGCCGCTCACCCCGTGGCCGTGGCCGATGCCGCTGCCGCCGGGGGCGTGGCGGGCGCCGCCGTCGTGGCGGGCGCCGAGCCCGTGGCCGGATCCGTACCGTCCCGCTCCGCGAGACCTGGGAAGGCTACGCTGCTGCCGCGCCAGCGCACCGCGCGCACCGCCGCCTCCCGCAGCGCCGTCGCGGCCTCCCGGCGTCGTGCGTCCCCGGCTGCCCGCACCAGGTCCGAATACACCCCGGCCACCCGTCCCTCCAGTTCGGCGGCGAGCCGCACCGCCGAGGCGGAGTCCTGCACCGCGAACGGCAGCGCGTACCCGGCGCTCGCCGGGACCGGTTCGGCGTCCATGCCCCGCACCTCGCGCATCAGCGCGTCACGGCGAGCCCGGTGCGTGTCGTAGGCCGCCCGCGCCTCGGCGCGCCGTTCCTCGCCGACCCGCCCGCCCACGACCCCGTAGCCGTAGACGGCGGCGTGCTCGGCGGCCAGCGCCGCCTGCAGCGCCGTCAGCTCCGCGCTCGTCTCCTCGCTCATCGCGTCCCCTCCGTCAGCAGATAGGCGTGGGCCGCGCCGGCCGCCGCCACCGAGGCCAGCAGCCGGGCCTGCTCGCCCGGCAGGCCCGCCAGCTCCGCGGCCCTGCGGTCGGCCAGCGTCCGCTCGGCGGCGGCCAGCTGCGCGAGGGCGTCCTTCTCGAGCACCGGAGCGGGGGACGGCACGGCCGAGGCAGGCGGCGCCGAGGCGGACCCGGTGGGCGATCCGGTGGGCGATCCGGGCGGTGACCCGGTGGGGGAGGCGGAGCGCGACGGGGACGTGCTGCGGACGCCGCCGAACGCGTCCACGTGCCGGACGACCTCCGCCCGCAGCGGTCCCAGCAGCCCCGTCAGCCCCGGATGGACGGCCAGGACGGCGTCGTACCGAGCCACCAGCCCCTCGCTGTCCGCGGCCGCACGCGCGCGTGCCCGCTCGGTGACCGCGGGGCTGACGCTCGCGTCCGCGGCGCCCTCCCCGCCGTCCTCGCCCGACGAGCAGCCGGCGAGGAGCGCCGCTCCCGCGGCGGCCGTGAGCAGGGATCTTCTGCGCGGTCCCGACGGGGCGCGCGAGGGAGGGGGGAACGGCACGGCAGACGTCCTCGGGAACTCGTACGAAAGAAACACCAAGAAGGGCGCAGGCCCGTGATCACCGTACCCGCGCGTTCCTCCCCCACCACTCAGCGGCACCGTGCGCGCGACGGTTCGCCACCCTCCGTGCACAGGTGGACGGCAACACACCCTGCGACCGGATACCCTTTGACCAGACACGCGCACCGTCCCACAACAGCACACGCGGCCGAGGAGTCACCCGGATGAGCACCACCCAGAGCGAGAGGCTGCGAGAGCTACTGGAACCGCTCGTCGCCTCCCAGGGACTGGATCTCGAAGAGATCACCGTGGACTCCGTCGGACGCAAGCGGGTGCTGAGCGTGGTCGTCGACTCCGACGACGGAGCGGATCTGGACCAGATCGCCGATGTGAGCCGCGCGCTCTCGGCGAAGCTCGACGAGACGGACGCGATGGGCGAGGGCGAGTACACCCTCGAGGTCGGCACCCCGGGCGCGGAGCGCGCCCTCACCGAGCACCGCCACTACGTGCGCGCCACGGAACGACTGGTGCGGTTCCAGCTGACCGAGGGCGGCGAGCTGGTCGCCCGGATCGTCGCGGTCGACGACGAAGGGCTCGACGTCGAGGTGCCGGGTGTGAAGGGCCGCAAGGCCACCGCCCGCAGAATCGCCTTCGGCGACGTCGACAAGGCGCGCGTGCAGGTCGAGTTCAACCGCAAGGACAAGAACGAGAAGGAAGAGGAGGCGTAGCCGTGGACATCGACATGAGCGCCCTGCGGGGCTTGGTACGGGAGAAGGAGATCTCCTTCGACCTGCTGGTCGAGGCGATCGAGTCGGCCCTCCTCATCGCCTACCACCGCACCGAGGGAAGCCGCCGTCACGCGCGCGTGGAGCTCGACCGGCAGACCGGGCATGTGACCGTGTGGGCGAAGGAGGACCCCGAGGACCTCGAGGAGGGGCAGGAGCCCCGCACGTTCGACGACACCCCGTCGGACTTCGGCCGTATCGCCGCCACCACGGCCAAGCAGGTCATCCTGCAGCGCCTGCGCGACGCCGAGGACGACGCGACGCTCGGCGAGTACGCCGGCCGTGAGGGCGACATCGTCACCGGCGTGGTCCAGCAGGGTCGCGACCCGAAGAACGTGCTCGTGGACATCGGCAAGCTGGAGGCCATCCTGCCGGTGCAGGAGCAGGTCCCCGGCGAGACGTACTCGCACGGTCTGCGTCTTCGGTCGTACGTCGTCCGGGTGGCGAAGGGTGTGCGCGGCCCGTCCGTGACGCTCTCGCGGACCCACCCCAACCTGGTGAAGAAGCTCTTCGCCCTCGAGGTGCCGGAGATCGCCGACGGCTCGGTCGAGATCGCCGCGATCGCCCGCGAGGCCGGTCACCGCACGAAGATCGCCGTCAGGTCCACCCGTTCGGGTCTGAACGCCAAGGGCGCCTGCATCGGCCCCATGGGCGGCCGGGTGCGCAACGTGATGGGCGAGCTCAACGGTGAGAAGATCGACATCGTCGACTGGTCCGACGACCCGGCCGAGATGGTGGCCAACGCGCTGTCCCCGGCCCGGGTCTCGAAGGTGGAGGTCGTCGACCTCGCGGCCCGCTCCGCGCGTGTGACCGTGCCGGACTACCAGCTGTCCCTGGCGATCGGCAAGGAAGGGCAGAACGCCCGGCTCGCCGCCCGTCTGACCGGCTGGCGGATCGACATCCGTCCGGACACCGAACAGCCGGAGGAATAGATCTCGGCCTGTGGTGGCTGAGATCACGTCAGAGTTCGTCACGGCACGTGTTCGATTCCTGTCCCATTGGGATGAGGTCGGCGCGGGGAGGTAGACTTGACTGTGTCTGGCCGGACGCACACCGGCGCATGCCCTGAGCGCACCTGTGTGGGGTGCCGGAAGCGAGCGGCCAAGACGGAGCTGCTGCGCATCGTGGCGATCAAGGACGCATGCGTCCCCGATCCACGCGGTACGCTGCCCGGCCGGGGTGCGTATCTGCACCCCGCCCCGTTCTGTCTCGACCAGGCGGCGCGCCGCCGGGCGTTCACGAGGGCGTTGCGAGCCCCGGGAGCGCTCGACATAAACGCGTTGCGCCAGTACGTCGAGCAGACGACCGTTGCCGAACAGGCGACACCGTAAGAAGGCGTCGCACGGAACCTCCGTGCGGCTCTGGTACCCCGCGAGTTGGAAGTAGGTCGAGATTGCGATGAGCACTCGATGAGCACGCGATGAGTACGCCCATGAAGTAGCGACGGTCCGGACACACCCGGACCTAAAAGGAGCGAAGTGGCTAAGGTCCGGGTATACGAACTCGCCAAGGAGTTCGGGGTGGAGAGCAAGGTCGTCATGGCCAAGCTCCAGGAACTCGGTGAATTCGTCCGTTCGGCGTCTTCGACCATCGAAGCGCCCGTTGTCCGCAAACTGACTGACGCCTTCCAGGGCGGCGGCAAGCCCGCCCCCCGCAAGGCAGCCCCCAGGCCCGGCGCGCCCTCCCCGGCCAGCACGGCCACGAGCAGCGTCCGCCCTTCCTGCCCCCCGACGGCGCGCACCAGCCAGGCCGGCGGCGCTCCGGCGTCTCCGCGGATGCGGTACACCGTGTCGTAGTGATGGTAGGCGACGGCGGCCACCAGGCCGAAAGCCGCGGGA
>NZ_MJAJ01000048.1 GCF_001746365.1 Streptomyces sp. LUP30 | reverse complement strand
CCGGCTCAGGCGCGCCGACCTCGGTTGCCCGGCCGCTCCACCTTCCGCGCCGAACGAGGAGCCGGCGCCTGAACGGCGCTCGGCCGAGGCAGGGGCCGCTCGAAGCCGAGCTCGCGCCGAGCCGCCAAGGCCCGCCCCGGCGGCGACCGGGCCGCATCAGGCCCTCGGTACGCCGGAGCCGTCAGGCCGTCGCGGTGCTCAGGCCGTCACGAGGGTCAGGCCGTCAGGGTCACCCACACCGCGTTGCCGCCGGTCAGTCTCGAACGGTCTACGCCCCAGCTCTGGGCGAGCTGCTCCACGAGAAGCAGTCCGCGGCCACCCTCGTCGTCCGGGCCGGGCTCGCAGCGGGGCAGGACGCGGCCCGAACGGTCCTGGTCGTGCACCTCCAGGCGCAGACATCCGACGCCGACCAGCCCGACTCCGCACAGGAACCGGGTGCCGAGCGCGTGCCGTACGGCGTTGGTGGCCAGCTCGGACACGAGCAGGACGGCGTCCGCGCACAGCTCGCCGGGCAGCCGCCACGCCGTCAGCCGCGCGTCCATCGAGCGGCGGGCCAGGGAGACGCTGGAGCGGTGGGCGGGGAGTTCGAGCCAGTGCGTGCGATCCGGACTCCAGGTGTCCAACGGCTGGGGAGAAGTCGTGTGGGGGGACACGGTGGACGCCTTCCGTGGGGGGCGGGAGCAGCAGCCAGAGGCCGGGGAAGGTGAGCAAGGGGCCGAGGAGGACGGGGTGTTCTGTTCGGACCCCTGCGCCGCGAACGCCTGGGCAGCCCAACTCCTCTGAGGATGGAGGAGCTTGACGGGGGAACGCTGAAGTTCGACGGCGCGGTTCACGTGAGTAACTATGCTCGCACCTAAGTTCAAGCTGCAACCGACTGCCTGATAATTTCAGCAAGCCGGTATCCGTCCGGTCGCGCCATCAGGGCGCCATCGGACTCATCAGGGTGACAGTCCCTCAGGAGGCACGGCGTGAGCGAAGGCCGTTCGGGCACGGGCAGCAGCAGTGCGCCCACCGTGTTGCGCATGATCCTCGGCCGGCGGCTGCAGGAACGGCGCCAGAACGCGGGCGCGTCACTGGAGGACGCGGCCAGGGCGCTGCGCGTCAAGCCGCTGACCATCCGCCGGCTGGAGAAGGCGGAGGTCGGCCTCAAGCCGCTCTACGTGGAGATCCTGCTCGACACCTACGGGGCCGGCCGGCAGGAGATCGAGGAGTTCGTCGCCCTCGCCGAGCGGGCCAACGAGCCCGGCTGGTGGCATCCGTACCGTGACGTGCTGCCGAGCTGGTTCAGCGGTTACGTCAGTCTGGAGACCGGGGCCCGGACGCTGCGCACCTATGAGCCGCACTACGTCACGGGGTTGCTGCAGACCCCCCGGTACGCGCGCGGAGTCCTCGGCGGCGGCTTCCCGAGCGACCGGGACGAGGATCTCCAGCGGCGCGTGGACCTGCGGCTGCGCCGCCAGAGCCTGCTGGAGAGAGCCGACGCGCCCACGCTGTGGGCGGTGCTGGAGGAGACCGTGCTGCACCGGATGGTGGGCGGCCCCGAGGTGATGCGGGAGCAGATCGACCGGCTGCTGGAGGTGTCGGAGCTGGAGCATGTCAGCGTCGACATCGTGCCGTTCACGGCCGGAGCGCACGTCGGCGCCTGCGCACCGTTCACCTACTTCCGGTTCGAGGAGCCGGAACTCCCCGACATCGTCTACACCGAGATCCTCTCCGGCGCCGTGTACCTGGACCAGCGCTCCGAAGTCGCGGCGCATCTGGAGGCCCACAACCGCATGTCCCTGCTGACCTCGGACACGGACAGCAGGGCACTCCTGAACCGTATGCGCAAGGAGTACTCATGACCGGCACCGGCGGCGGCCACAGCCACGCGCACGACGTCTACAACGGGATGCCCGCCTCGGACCTGGGCGACCACGGCTGGGAGTCTCCCTGGAGCGGCCCGAACGGGGGCCAGTGCGTGCAGACCAAGCAGCTGGCCGACGGCCGCGTGGCCCTGCGGCAGTCGACCGACCCGGCCGGGCCCGCGCTGATCTACACGCCGGAGGAGATCGCCGCGTTCGTCGCGGGAGTCAAACGGGGTCTCGCCGACCATCTGGCGGCCGGCTGAACCCGAACACGACGGACAGGACGGCCCGTTCCCGGCCCCGGCCTGCCCGGCACCCCCCATGCACACCACCGAAAGGCACAGGATGACCACCTCGAACGCCCCGCGGGACATCGACACCAGCAGGCCGCACTCCGCCCGGATGTACGACTACTACCTGGGCGGCAAGGACCACTTCGAGGTCGACGAGCAGGCGGCGGAGTCCGTCGCGGGCGTCTACCCGGGCATCTTCGTGTGCGCCCGCGAGAACCGCGCCTTCATGCACCGGGCCACCAGGGTCCTCGCCCGGGAGCACGGCATCCGCCAGTGGCTGGACATCGGCACCGGCATCCCGACCGAGCCGAACCTGCACCAGGTCGCCCAGTCCGTCGTCCCCGAGGCGCGGGTGGTGTACGCCGACAACGACCCGCTGGTCCTGAAGTACGCCGAGCGTCTGATGCGCAGCACGCCCCAGGGGCGCACGGCCTACGTCCACGGGGACGTCAACGACCCCGGAGCGCTGCTCGCCGCGCCCGCGCTGGCCGAGGTGCTGGACCTGACCCGGCCCGTGGCCCTGTCCCTCAACGCCCTGATGCACTTCGTCACCGACGCGCAGGACCCGTACGGCATCGTGGCGCGCCTGCTGGACGTCGTCCCGTCGGGCAGCGCGCTGGCCCTGAGCCACTGCACGCCCGACTTCGACCCGTCGACCTGGCAGAAGGTCACCGACATATACACCGGTGCCGGCACTCCGGTGCAGTTCCGCTCGCGGGACGACGTCGCCCGCTTCTTCGACGGACTGGAGCTGCTCGACCCCGGGGTCACCGTCGGCCACCGCTGGCGTCCGGACGGCCCCGTCGAGGCGACGGACGCCGAGGTCAGCCTCTGGACCGGGGTGGGGATCAAGCCGTAGCCGGGCTACCGACACCTCCCCCACCGCACCCCGGAAGGCACAGGCATGCAGACCATGGCCGCTCGCATCGCGGACCTGTACGGCCTCGGCGAGGGGCCGTGGACGATACGGCCGGTCGCCCGGGGGGCGCTGGGGCAGATCTGGAAGCTGTCCGGGAGGGGCTCCTCCTGGGCGGTCAAGGAGATGCTCTTCGGGTGCGACGAAGGGCAGGTGCGCACGGAGTCCGAGCTGCGGGCCGCCGCGGAGAGGCTGGGGGTCGCCTCGCCGCGGCTGTTCTCCGACCGTCACGGCGCCTTCGTCTCGCGACTCGACCCCGGACCCGAGGGGTCCTGGGTGAAGGTCTACGACTGGATCGACGGCGATCGCCCGGACGCGTCCGATCCGGAGATCCTGAGCTGGTGCGGCCGCACGCTGGCCGTCCTGCACACGGCCGGAGCGGGCACGGGCGGGGTGCCCGACCGCTGGTACGAGCAGTGCCCCGGTGAGGCGGACTGGGCGCGGCTGCTGGCGGAGGTGCGCCGCCGCGGGATGCCGTGGTCGGACGCGCTGGGCCGGTTCGTCGCGACGTCGGCGAAGGAGCTCGCGCTGCATGTGACCCCGTCCGGCGCCGGTGACGTCGTCACGTCGCATCTCGACGTGCAGCCGCAGAACGTCCTGGTCGGTGCGGCCGGGCCGGTGCTTCTGGACTGGGACAACGCCGGGCCGATCCCGGCGGGACGGGAGCTGGCCCAGGCCGTCTACGTGTGGTCCGGCGGCAACGACTTCGATGCCGACCGGGCCCTGCGGGTGGTGCGGGCGTATCGGGACGCGGGCGGCGGTCCGGTCGTGCGGGGGCTGGAGTCGTTCTCGACGCTGTTCGCGACGGCCCTGAACTATGTCCGGGTCCAGGCCGAGTCCGCGATCGATCCGACGGTGACGCAGGCACAGCGCGAGTTCGCGAGCGGACAGGTCGTCGCCTGTCTGGCCCGACTGCCGGAACCGAGCGCCGTCGCACGCCTGGCACGGACCCTGGAGACCGTGCGGTGACGGCCACGCCGGCCTCGTGGCCGGGGCCTCAGTGCTCCCGGGCCGGAAGGCGGTCGAGGCCGGTCTCGCGCATGATGCGGTCGACGGTCTCCGTGAGGCCGCTCTCCGCGCCGATGACGGTCTCGGCGCCGCTCGGCAGCAGGTCGAGCTCCCGGTACCAGTCGCGCAGGTCCGCCTCGCCGACCTCGTCGGCGATCGGTTTTCCCGCGTGCCGTACGAGGGTCTCCTCGAACGACACGTGCAGGTAGTAGGCGTGGGTCGGGCCCCGGTGGGCGGCGCGCAGCCGCGCGAGCATGTCGCCGTAACGGTCGGCGTACAGGAGGCCTTCGAGGACGACGTGGTAGCCGGCGTCCAGGGCGTAACGGGCGACGGTCTCGATGAGGCCGATGTTCGCAGCGCCGGGCCGGTCGCGCTCGCGCAGCACGATCCGGCGGAGGTTGTCCTGCGCGACCAGGGCCAGGCCCCGGCCGAACCGCTCGCGCAGTCCGTCCGCCACCGACGACTTGCCCGACGCGCTGTTGCCGCGCAGCACGATCAACCGGGTGTCCGGGCCTCCCACTGTCACGGCGGTCACCTTACCGACGGCGTCCGCCTCTGAGTACGGCAACTCATGACGCGGCGGGGCCGTTCGCGCGAGGATCGGCGCATGACGATGATCGGACGCCCCGAAATCCTGCGCGCGGCTCCCCTGTTGGCCGCGCTCACTCTGCTGGCGGCGGGATGCGGAACCCAGCGGGCGGGGCAAGCGGCCGGGGACGGCGGCCCGTCGCGGGCCGCCGTGGCGACGCCGGGCACGCCGGCGGACTTCCCGTGCCCCGGCGAGAGCGCCGCGCCCACGCCCACCCCGAGTGCGGCCTCCTCGGCTCCCGCCACACCGCCCACCGACCACTACGCCGAGAACCACGGCTTCAGGGTGCCCCTGGAGCTGCACGGCCGGAGCCGCTGCGACGGGCTGGCTGCCGCCCGACGGATCGAGCGGGCGCTCGAACCGCTGCGTAGGCGCGGCGACTTCAGCCCGCAGAGCACTCGCGCCGCACTCACCGGTCTGGGTTACGCGGCCGGGGACGTGCAGTCGTCCCAGAACGGCCCGACCGGGGTGAGTTTCCTCGTCGTCGCCCGCCCTCTGTGCCTGGAGGGCGGCATCGACCGCGAGAAGACCCGGGCGGATGCCTTCGGCGGCTACCCCGACGGCACCGACTGCGAGCCCCCCGCCGGCGGCCACTGATCGCGGTCGTCCACGCACGGAGACCGTTCGAGGCGACCGGATAGGTGAACTGATGTACGGAACCGTGCCGTTGGGACGTAAGTTGTGGCCAGAACTGCTCACGCCTCGGTGAAAGACGGACGACGACCATGACCGACCCTGAGACCACGTCAGCGGCGCATCAGCCCATCGACACGTCGGTGCCGCACTCGGCCCGCATCTGGAACTACTGGCTGGGAGGCAAGGACAACTACCCCGTCGACGAGGAGGCAGGCGACGCGTACACGGCCGTCTTCCCCGGCATCGTCACCATCGCCCGCAGCAGTCGTGCCTTCCTGCGCCGGAACATCACGTATCTGGTGTCGGAGGCGGGCGTCCGACAGTTCCTCGACGTCGGCACCGGTCTGCCGACCGCCGAGAACACCCACGAGGTCGCCCAGCGGCTCGCCCCGGAGTCGCGGATCGTCTACGTCGACAACGATCCCCTGGTTCTGGCCCACGCCCGCGCCCTGCTCACCTCCACCAGCGAGGGCGCGACCGCCTACGTCGACGCCGACGTCCTGGACCCGAAGCGCATCCTGGCGGCCGCCGCCGAGACGCTGGACTTCAGCCGCCCCACCGCGCTCATCCTCAGCAACATCCTCGGCCATGTCGCCGATCACGCGCAGGCCCGCGCCATCGTCACCGACCTGATGGCCGCGCTGCCGTCCGGCAGTTACCTGTCCGTCAACGACGGTTCGCGGGGCATCGACCCGGTCTTCGAGCAGGCCCAGGACGCCTACAACGAAAGCGGCGCCGTCCCGTACAACCTGCGCACCGTCGAGGAGATCACGGCGTACTTCGACGGCCTGGAACTGCTGGAGCCGGGCGTCGTCTCGGTGCCTCTGTGGCGTCCTGAGGCCGGCTCCCCCGCCCCGGACCTCATCGGCGAACACGGCGGCCTCGGTCGCAAGCCGTGACCGCGGGCCGTCCGGACGGCACGTGACCTGCCCGCCGCCGTGCCGTCCCGCCAGGGCGGGCGCGGCGGCGGGCGGCGGGGCTGCGGCTGCCGTCACAGCAGACGCCGGATGTCACCGCGGACCCGGTAGAAGCCGCCGGCCGCCGGGTGCAGGGCGTCGACGACGTAGCGCGCCCCGGGCTGCCGTATCTCACGCGGGAACTGGACGTTCCAGGACGCGTCGTAGCCGTCGGAGACCACGTGCACCCGCACGCGCCCGGCCCGCTGGACGCACTCGACGACGATCGCGCCGGCAGGGGCCTGCGCCACGGTGGCCACCGCGCTCACCGCCGTGGCGGGCGCGTAGGTCGGCAGGGCGGCCGCGAGCTTGACGTCCCGTGCCACCGGAACCGTGCCCTGCTGGGCGGCGTCGACGGCGGCCTCGCTCGCGTCCACGCAGACCAGCGAGCCGTCCGTGGTCACCAGGTACAGCCGTTCGTCGCGGTACTGCATCGACAGGGCGGATCCGCCGCCGGTACCGAGCTTCCACAGACGGGTGCCGTCCCGGTCGAAGCAGTACACGGATGACGACGCGTCGCCCGCGAACACGAACCGCCCGTTGGGCGAGGTGGCGCACGAGTACACCGCGCTGTCGCAGCCGTACGTGGCCTCGACCGCCCCGGTGGCCTTCGACAGCCGCTGGACCACCCGGTGCGCGGTTCCCGCGTACACGGCGTCCTCCTCCTGCCAGCCGAACAGGACGCCGCCCCGGGTGGGCGTGTGCCAGAGTTCGCCGCCGCCGTCGGGCGCGTAGGCGGTGACGCCCCGGTGGTGTCCGTGGTAGACGGCCCGGTCGTCGGCGCGCACCATCCACGCGTGCTCGCCCTGGCTGCGTCGGGCCCACTGGTGCTCGTCCTCGTGGTCGATGACGGTGAGCCGGCCGCCCCGGTCCGAGACGTTGAGGATCCCCTCGTGGATGTCCAGCCAGAAGATGTCGACGTCGGCCGTGATGTCGTACGCGGCGAAGGGCAGCTTCGAGGACAGGTCGTAGACCTTGCCGTCGTCACAGCCGGCGTAGATCCAGAAGTCGTCGGCGACCAGGCACTTCACCCCGTCCGGCAGGCTGAAGCGGGCGAGGACGCCGCCGTCGTGGTCCAGGGTGTAGACGTCGCCCGCCTGGTTGCCGACCCAGCAGCGGTCGTCGTCGACGTGGATGCCGAACGCCGAGGAGCCGGTGCGGAACCGCCACAGCACCGGAGCCACGGCACGCGCGGTGGAAGGGGCCGAGGCCACCTGACGACGGGTCACCGCACGCGGGGCGCGCTGTCCCGCGACAGCCGGGGTGTATCCCTTGCGTACCTTCTCGCCGACCTTCTTCGCGGCGGCCGCTCGGGCCTTGTCGGCGGTGGGGAACGTGGTCGTCTGCATCTGGCCGGAGGCGCCGATCCTGCCGTAGCGAACCGTCACCACCGTGCCGTCGACGGCCACTTCGTAGAACTTGTGCGCACCGCCGTCGTCCTGCGACAGCTCCAGATACGTCGTCGACACGCTGCTGGACCCCGTAGACATGACACACCCCTCCCCAGGGCGGACCCGCGGCCGTTCCGGCGGATCCCACTGCCGAAACCGTAGGCGCAGGCACTGACAATCACGTCGGTCGAGGCGCGGGCGCGCTCGTCAGGCGGAGTCCGGGGCCCCGGCGGGGGCGTCGGCCGCGCAGTGCGGATAGAAGGGTTCGAGGCCGGCGTGGAGGAAGTCGTCCGCGATGCCGCGGCCGGTGTCGTCCGTGGTGCCGTCGTGCCGGCGGGGAGCGTCCCTGAGTCCCCCGTCGCCCTCGCCCAGGTGGATGCGCGTCTCGTACAGGCCGTCCCCGCTGTACACGTGCGCCAGCAGGTCCGGGTAGCGGTCATGATCGATGTCGATGACGGCGATGTCCTTCGCCGCCCCCAGGTCGAGCGGGATCGTCCGCTGCCCGCGGCCCGTGTCGGAGAAGGGTCCCAGTCTCAGCTCGGAGACCTTGGGGCGGACGGGGTCATCCCCGCGCTGTTCGGCGCCGGCGACGACGAGGAGGTCGCTCCAGCCGTCGCCGTCGAAGTCCGCGACGGCGGCGCGCGCGAACGACTGGTGCTCCCCCGCACGGTCGGCGAGCGCACGCACCCCGGCGGTCGTCTCACGGGCCGAGCCGACGCCGAAGGCGATCGTCAGGCGGGCGCCGACGCGGGACGGGTCGGACATGCGGTCCGGGTAGCCGTCGGCGTTCAGGTCGGCCGTCAACTCCCCTGCCGGAGTGAGACACGCGGTGACGGCGGACGGCTCGCTCGGCCGCGGGGGCGGCGCTCCCCGTGACTCCGCGGAACCGGCGAGGAGCAGCAGGGCGAGCACGACGAGACCGCCGCGCTTCAGTCGCCTCTTGTGCGTGTCGCCCACCGGGACCATGGACTCCGACTATCGCACACGCGTGTGACGCCGTCCGGATCGGCCGACGGCACGGCCCCTCAGGAGTCCTTGTCCTTCGTGGGCCGCCCCGGTGGGATGTCGCCGGCCGTGAGGTGTTCCAGGACCTCGACCAGTTCCTGGCAGGCCCGTTCCACGGAGCGTCGGGTGCTGCGCTGCTCCGCGATCACCGCGGAGAGCAGCAGCGCCGTGAGGGCCATCGTCCCGTTGAAGGCCTGGAGCTTGAGCATCACCTCCACGCGGGTCAGTCGTGTGAAGGGCCCCGCCCCGTCGGTGGCGGCGACCGTGGCGAGCACGGAGGTGAACAGGGCGCACAGCATGCTCCCGCCCAGTTGGAACCGCAGTGCCGCCCAGATCAGCAGCGGGTAGACGAGGAAGAGCAGGCTGACATGGCTGCGGGTGGCCAGCGGCACGACGGCGCAGGCGATGAGCACCAGGCCCGTGCCCTCCTTCCAGCGGGACAGGTGCAGGGGCCGTCGGAGCGTGTAGAGCACCAGCAGGACCGGCGTGACGATGAGGACGCCCATCGCGTCCCCGACCCACCAGGCCAGCCACACGGCCCAGAAACTGTGCGCATTGATCTTGTCGGTGAGGAACAGGAGACCCACGCCGACGGTGGAACTGATCAGCATGGCGGTGAGGGCCCCCAGGAAGACCAGTGCCAGACCGTCGCGTAACCGGGTCAGGTCGGTGCGGAAGCCCACCTTGCGGAGCATGAGGTACGCGCAGACGGGGGCCACGGTGTTGCCGGCGAGGTTGCCGATCACCGCGGGCCGCAGCGACGTCAGGGACATGATGACGAGAAGGGCTCCGAGCGCGATGCCCGCCCAGGAGCGGATCCCGAGGATCAGCAGACTGGCCACCGCCACGCCGGTGGGCGGCCAGATGGGCGTGAAGACCGCGCCTTCGACGACGAGCTCCCGCACGAGGCCGAGCCGCCCGGCCCCGTAGTAGCACAGGGCGACGGCCAGCGTCTGGATGACGAAGACGGCCGTCCGGCGCAGATCGGGAGTACCCACCACAGCAGCCATCAGACACCGCCGCGGCACTGTCGGCGAGGCGAGGGACACGGCGAACCGGCCCTATGGCTGAACCCGGGGACGTTCCGGTCCCGTCAGTCCGTCATGGCCGACGACGAGGACGGCCGCGTCGTCCTCGTGGCCGACGCGCTCGGCGCGCTTGATGACCGCGGCGGCGAGCGCGTCCGCCTCCATGCCCGCGACGGCGGCGATCCCCGCGAGCCGCACCACCTGGTCGAGGCCCTCCTCGACGCTGAGCGTCGGCCCCTCCACCACCCCGTCGGTGAGCAGCACGAAGACGCCGCCCTTGGTGAGCCGGTAGCGGGTCACGGGATAGTCCATGCCGTCCTGGACGCCGAGCGGCGGTCCGCCCTCGTCCTCGGCGACGCCGGACTTTCCGTCGGCGGTGGCCCACACGCACGGGATGTGCCCGGCGCGCGCGCTCTCCAGGACGCCCGTGGCGGGGTCGAGACGCATGAAGGTGCAGGTGGCGAAGAGGTCGCTGCCGAGCGAGAGGAGCAGTTCGTTGGTCCGGGCGAGGAGCTCGCCGGGCTCTCCGGTGACGGAGGCCAGGGCGCGCAGCCCGACGCGGACCTGTCCCATGAACGCGGTCGCCTCTATGTTGTGCCCCTGGACGTCGCCGATCGACAGACCGATGCGGCCGTCCGGCATGGCGAAGGCGTCGTACCAGTCGCCGCCCACGTTGAGGCCGTGGCAGGCGGGGGCGTACTTCACCGCGAGCCGGAATCCGGGGGCCGCCGGCAGGTCCCTGGGCAGCATGCCGCGCTGCAGTGCCAGGGCCAGTTCCACGCGGGAGCGTTGCAGCTCCGCGCGCTCGCGCGCCTGGGCGGTCAGCGAACCGAGCCTGGCCAGCAGCTCGTCGCCGTCGTCCGTGCGGCGCTTGCGGGACATCGATCACTCCGGCGGGACGGCGGCTCATCGGAAGGGAGGGAGGAAGGAAGGAGGCGGGCGCCCTGTCACCCCTTTCAGGCAAAACTCGCATTTTACCTTCATAGGATGATACCGGGCCGAGCCGTGCCGGCCCGACCTCGGCACCGCCTCACGTGGCACGGTGTGCCCGCACGCCTTCCCCGCCGCCACGGCGGCTTCCGCCCCGCCCCGCCCGGGCGGGGCGCGGTTCAGCCGGCCAGGGCCGCGTCCACGACCTGCTTGGCCTCCTCCTGCACCCGGCGCAGGTGGTCCGGCCCGAGGAAGGACTCGCCGTAGATCTTGTAGACGTCCTCCGTGCCCGACGGCCGGGCGGCGAACCAGGCGTTGGCGGTGGTCACCTTGATGCCGCCGATGGCCGCGCCGTTGCCCGGGGCCTCGGTGAGCACGCCGGTGACGGCTTCGCCGGCCAGGGTGTCCGCGGTGACCTGCGCGGGTGAGAGCTTGGCGAGCAGCGCCTTCTCCTCGCGGGTGGCCGGCGCGTCGATACGGGCGTAGGCGGGCGCGCCGAAGCGTTCCGTCAGGGCGGCGTAGTGCTCCGACGGGGTTTTCTCGGTGACCGCCGTGATCTCGGAGGCCAGCAGCGCCAGGATGATGCCGTCCTTGTCCGTGGTCCAGACGGAGCCGTCACGACGCAGGAAGGACGCCCCGGCCGACTCCTCCCCTCCGAAGCCCAGCGAGCCGTCGACCAGGCCGTCCACGAACCACTTGAAGCCGACGGGCACCTCGACCAGCCGGCGCCCGAGGTCGGCGGCGACCCGGTCGATCATCGAGGACGACACCAGGGTCTTGCCGATGCCCGCCCCGGCGGGCCACTGCTCCCGGTGCGCGTAGAGGTAGCCGATGGCGGCGGCCAGGTAGTGGTTGGGGTTCATCAGGCCCGCGTCCGGCGTGACGATGCCGTGCCGGTCGGCGTCGGCGTCGTTGCCCGTCGCGATCCGGAAACGGTCACGCTGGTCGATGAGCGAGGCCATCGCGTACGGCGACGAGCAGTCCATGCGGATCTTGCCGTCCCAGTCCAGCGTCATGAAACGCCAGGTCGGGTCGGTGAGCGGGTTGACGACGGTCAGGTCGATCCGGTGCTGCTCGGCGATCCGGCCCCAGTAGGCGACCGACGCCCCGCCCAGCGGGTCGGCGCCGATGCGGACGCCCGCGGCGCGGATCGCGTCCAGGTCGACGACGTTCGGCAGGTCCGCGACGTAGGCGCCGAGGAAGTCGTGGCGACCGGTGGTGGAGGCGCCGAGGGCCCTCGTGTACGGGATGCGCCGTACGTCCTTGAGGCCGGCCGCGATCACGTCGTTGGCGCGGTCCTGGATCCAGGAGGTGGCGTCCGAGCCGGCCGGCCCGCCGCTCGGCGGGTTGTACTTGAAGCCGCCGTCGGCGGGCGGGTTGTGCGAGGGGGTGACCACCACGCCGTCGGCGAGGCCGGTCGTGCGGCCCCGGTTGTGGGTGAGGATGGCGTGGGAGACGGCGGGCGTGGGGGTGTAGCCGTCGGCGTCGTCGATGAGCACGCTCACGCCGTTGGCCGCGAACACCTCCAGCGCCGTGACCCGCGCGGGCTCGGACAGGGCATGGCTGTCGGCACCGAGGAAAAGGGGGCCGTCGGTGCCCTGGGCCGCGCGGTACTCGCAGATCGCCTGGCTGGTCGCGGCGATGTGATCCTCGTTGAACGCCGTGTTCAGCGACGATCCGCGGTGCCCCGAGGTGCCGAACGCCACCCGCTGGGCCGGGTCGGCCGGGTCCGGGTGCAGCGCGTAGTACGCGGTGACCAGCCGGGCGACGTCGACGAGATCTTCGGGGCCGGCCGTCCGGCCCGCTCGCTCGTGCTGCATGTGCCCGCTCCTCCACATCGGTTGACCATTGGCTTGCGGTCCCATCTTTCCCTGTGGGAGCGCCCGCCCGCGACTACGGGCCGGCCCGCCGTATCCGGAGTTCGTCCGGTCCGGTCCGTCCGGTCCGGTCCGTCCGGTCCGGTCCGTCCGGCCCGTGCCGCGATCCGCTGCGGTGCGACGGGCACGCGGCGCGACAGGCGCCGCGGTGCCGTCGGGCGGGATCAGCGCCGGCGGCCGCGGACCGCCCAGCCGCTGCCGATGCCCGCGACATGGAGGGCGAGCAGGGCCAGTCCGATCAGCATGACGTTGGTGGAGGTGAAGGTGTCGTTGGTGGAGATGTCCGCCGCGTTGATCAGGAAGGCGATGAAAAACAGCACTGCCGAGATGATGGCGAGCACGGGGTCCGTCCTTTCGGGTCTGGAGCTTCGCCGGGCGCCTTGTCCCGGCGAGTCGTTCAGGCGAGCCGGTGTTCCGGCGAGTCGTTCCGCCGAGTCGTTGCGGTGTACTGCCGCGGTGCACTGACGCCGGGTGTCGCCGGGTGTGATGCTTCGATATGTAGTGCTTCGGTGTGCGTTGTTCGGGTCCGGTGTCGCTTCGGTGTCGTCGTCTCGTCGATGTGACTGTTCTCCGAATGCCCCCGACCGGGGTTCGAACACCGGGCCGTTTCACCGCCGTTCGGCGCGGGGCCGGTATCTGAGTAGCCGTACTCAGGCGTGGGGGCCCCGCCGCCGGGAGACTGGGGCTCCGATCGTCCAGCCCGGAGGCCCTCGTGTTCAGCCGTGCCGTCTACGCCCTGACGCCGCTCTTCGGGCGCCTCACCGTCACCAGCGAGATCAAGCTGCGGCTGCCCGCGGGGACCATATTCGTGGCCAACCACGACTCGATGGCCGACCCGGCCGTCGTCCTGACCGCCCTGCGGCGGTTCGAACTGGAGCCGGTGGTCATGGCGACCGCCGGACTGTGGCGCATCCCGCTGCTCGGCAGGGCCCTGACGCGCGAGGGACACATCCCGGTCCACCGGCGTTCGGCGCGTGCGGCGCTGGCTCTCGACGCCGCCGCCGAGGCGCTCGCCGGGGGCCGGCACGTGCTGCTCTACGGCGAGGGCGGACTGCCGCACCGCAAGGACGCGGGGGCGTCGGCGCCCGAGGCCTTCCGCACGGGACTCGCCAGACTGGCCCAGGCGACCGGCTCGCTGGTCGTGCCGGTGGGGCACGCGGGCGCCCGACGGATCGCCTCGGGCTCGACCGCCAAGCAGCTGGCGGGCACGCTCACCGCGCCCGTGCGCCGTCCGCACTGCCACGTGCACCTGGGCGCACCGCTGCGCCTGCCCTCGGAGACGGAGCGCGGCACGACGGCGGCCCGGCTCGCCGTCACCACGGCATGGCGGACCGCGGCCCGCGCCGTGGGCGAACACCCGAGGTAACCACCCGCGCCACGCCTCACATTTCCCCTCCCCGTGCCACGCGCCTCTGTGCGAGGCCCCGTCGGCCCCGGGAGAAGGGGCGCGCCCGCTCCTGTCCCGTCGGCCCGGGCTTGCACACGCGGCCGGGCACACCTCGGCCACCGCACACCTCGACGACGGCGGAACCTCGGCCACCCAGGGCTCCAGCCACGTCCGGTCCCCGGCCGCCTCGCACGCGGCGCGCCGCCGGCACCCGGAGCCCCGGCGCCGTACGGATCGACCGCCGCGCACCCCTCCCGCCGGGCGACGGGCGGCTAGCCCTCGGCGGGCGGTGGGGCCGTGCTGTCGCGCAGGACCAGTCGCGTGGGCACGAGCGTCGTGCCGTGCTCGGAACCGTCCGGGCGCATCTTGCGCAGCACGGCCTGGACGCACAGGCGGCCGACCTCGGCGAAGTCCTGGTGCAGGGTGGTGAGCGGCGGCAGGAAGGAGCCCGCCTCGGGGATGTCGTCGAAGCCGATGACGCTGACGTCCTCGGGCACCCGGCGGCCGCGTTCGTGCAGGGCCCGCAGCAGGCCGAGGGCCATCTGGTCGTTGGCCGCGAAGACGGCGGTGCACTCCTCGCGGGCCGCGAGTTCGAGGCCGGCCCGGTAGCCGGACTCCGCCGACCAGTCCCCTCGGACGAGGGGCGGGGGCGTGCGGCCCGCCTCGGCGAGGGCGGCGCGCCAGGCGTCCGCGCGGCGCTGAGCGGCGAACGAGCCCTCGGGCCCGCCCAGATGCCATACGGTCCGGTGTCCGAGGTCGAGGAGATGCTGGACGGCGGTCCGGGTGCCGCCCGCCTGGTCGGTGTCGACGACGGTGTAGTGGTCCCCGGCGTCGGAGTCGACCACCACCACCTGGACGTGCGGCGGCAGTTTGACGGTCGCCGCGTCCAGCAGGTGCACTTCCATGATCACGATGACGGCGTCGACGGCCAGTTCCTCGAGCCGGGAGAACGCGCCGCGCACCTCGTCGGTGGTGGGCACGGCCACCGGGAGCAGGGTCACCGCGTAGCCTTCCTCGGCCGCCGAGGTGGCGATCGCCTCCAGGGTGCGCACGTTTCCCGTGGTGGACAGCGTGAACGTGATGACGCCGATCGTGCGGAACTCGCCGCGCTTGAGGGCGCGGGCGGCGCTGTTGGGCCGGTAGCCGAGTTCGGCCATGGCGGCGAGGACCTGCTGCCGGGTCTCCTCGTTCACGCCCGCGTAACCGTTGGAGACACGCGAGACGGTCTGCGACGACACCCCGGCGAGCCGGGCGACGTCGGCCATGGAGGCGGTGGCCCGGGTGCGTCTGGGCACGTCGGCCGGTGTTCTTCGAGCCATGTCCACTCGGTGTCCCCACCTCTCTGTCGGCGCAGGTGCCACGGTCTCCCCAGACGACTCTTGACCATCGTTATCGGGGCAGTGTAGACATGCCGCCATCAGATGTTTACGTAAACATAACAGCTTGCCCAGTCTCTTGCGTGGCCGATGTTTGCGTAAACATCATGGTGGCGGTGAGGCGTTCGGAAATCTCCGCGCAACACCGCCTGCTCCAGTTCTGGACGAGCGAGGAACGACATGACGACGCTGCAACCGCCGGTGGCCGCCGAGCCGCGGCCGGCACCTCCTCCGGCGAAACGGGACCGCCGCTCCTGGACGGGATGGGGTTTCATCGGTCCCTTCGTGGTGGTGTTCGCGCTGGTCTTCCTGGCGCCGATCGCGTACTCGATCTACCTGAGCCTCTTCCGCGACCAGCTCATCGGCGGAAACCACTTCGTCGGCCTGGACAACTACACGCAGGCCCTGCAGGACGACGCGTTCTGGTCGGCCGTCGGACGGGTGGCGCTCTTCCTGGCGGTCCAGGTGCCGATCATGCTGGGCATCGCCCTGCTGGTCGCGCTGGCGCTGGACAGCGGCCGGCTCTACGGCAAGAGCTTCTTCCGGATCACGATCTTCCTGCCGTACGCCGTGCCCGCCGTGGTCGCCACCCTCATGTGGGGCTTCATGTACGGCACCAAGTACGGCCTGGTGGGCGACATCAACTCCGCGTTCGATGTCACCCTGCCCGACCTGCTCTCCCCGGACTGGGTGCTCGCCTCCATCGGCAACATCGTGACCTGGGAGTTCGTCGGGTACAACATGCTGATCTTCTACTCGGCGCTGCGCGTCGTGCCGACCTCGCTGTACGAGGCTGCGGAGATCGACGGCGCGGGCCAGTGGCGGATCATCGGCTCGATCAAGCTGCCCGCGATCCGGGGCGCGCTCGTCATCGCGACGATCTTCTCGATCATCGGCAGTTTCCAGCTCTTCAACGAGCCGAGCATCCTGCGTCCGCTGGCGCTGAACTCGATCACCACGGACTTCACGCCGAACTTCTACACGTACTCGCTGTCCTTCAACGGCCAGCAGCACAACTACTCGGCGACGGTGGCCATCATCATGGGCGTCATCACGATGATCGTCGCCTACGCCGTCCAGCTGCGCGGCATGCGCAAGGGAGCGTGACCCGATGAGCACCTCTGTCACCGCCTCCCCCGCGAAGAGCAGCGCGCCCAGGCTGCGGACCCCTCGCAAGAAGCACACCCCGGGCAAGCCGAAGCGCAATGTGCTGCTGACGGTGCTGATGGCCCTGATGGTCCTCTACACCGTGGTGCCGCTCATCTGGCTGGTCATCAACTCCACGAAGACCCAGGCCGGGCTCGCCGACTCCAACGGGCTGTGGTTCGCCCACGACTTCGCCCTGTGGGACAACATCCGGGACACCTTCACCTACCACGACGGCATCTTCGGCCGCTGGCTGCTGAACACCCTGCTGTACGTGGTGCTCGGTGCGGGCGGCGCGACCCTGCTGGCCGTGCTCGGCGGGTACGCCCTGGCGAAGTTCCAGTTCCCCGGCAAGCGGGCGATCTTCGCCGTCGTGATCGGCGCGGTCGCCGTGCCGGCCACGGCGCTGGCCGTGCCGACCTTCCTGATGTTCAGCAAGATGGGCCTGACCGACACCCCCTGGGCGGTCATCATCCCCTCGCTGGTGTCTCCGTTCGGCCTCTACCTGATGTGGGTGTTCGCCGCCGAGGCGATCCCGACCGAGCTGCTGGAGGCGGCCCGGATGGACGGGGCGAGCGAGGTGCGGACCTTCTTCCAGGTCGCGCTGCCGCTGCTGGCCCCCGGGATCGTGACCGTGCTGCTGTTCACCACGGTCGCCACCTGGAACAACTACTTCCTCCCGCTGATCATGCTGAAGGACCCCGACTGGTACCCGCTGACGCTGGGTCTGAGCGCCTGGAGCTCCCAGGCACAGACCATCGGCGGAGACGTGATCTTCAACCTGGTGATCACGGGATCCCTGCTCACGATCCTCCCTCTCATCGCCGCCTTCCTGTTCCTCCAGAAGTACTGGCAGTCCGGCCTCTCCGCCGGAAGCGTCAAGGAGTGACGCGGGCAGCGCCCCCGAACCCCACATGTGAGCAACACCGGCACCACCTCCACCCTCACCTGTCCCACCCACGTAGAAGTGGAAGCACCATGCGCAGAACAACGAGCCGCATCCTGCGCGGCATCGCCCTCGTCTCCACCCTGGCCCTGGGCGTGACCGCCTGCGGCGGCTCGGACGACGCCTCCGACACCAAGGCCGTCTCCGCCGGCGACATCCAGGCCGCCCTGGACAAGGGCGGCGACATCACGGTCTGGGCCTGGGAGCCCACCCTGAAGACGGTGGCCGCCGACTTCCAGAAGAAGTACCCGAAGGTCAAGGTCAACCTGGTCAGCGAGCGCTCCGGGGACAAGCACTACACCGCGCTGTCCAACGCGATCTCGGCCGGCAAGGGCGTCCCGGACGTCGCTCAGGTCGAGTACTTCGCCCTCGGCCAGTACTCCCTGACCAAGGGCCTGACCGACCTGGCCCCGTACGGCGCCTCCAAGCTCGCCTCCAAGTACACGCCGGGCCCGTGGAACGCGGTCAGCGACGGCGACAAGGTCTACGGCCTGCCGATGGACTCGGGCCCGATGGCGCTGTTCTACAACAAGACGGTCTTCGACAAGTACAAGATCGCCGTCCCGACCACCTGGGACGAGTACCTCGACGCCGCCCGCAAGCTCCACAAGGCCGACCCCAAGGTCTACATCACCAGCGACCTCGGTGACCCGGGCCTGACCACCTCCCTGCTGTGGCAGGCCGGTTCGCGCCCCTACAAGGTCGACGGCACGAAGCTCGGCATCAACTTCGACGACGCCGGTGCCAAGAAGTACGAGACGGTCTGGCAGCAGCTGATCAGCGAGAAGCTGGTCGCCCCGGTCAACGGCTGGACCGACGACTGGTACAAGGGCCTCGGCGACGGCACCATCGCCACCCTGCCCACCGGCGCCTGGATGCCCGCCAACTTCGTCACCGGCGTCCCGAACGCCAAGGGCCAGTGGCGCGCGGCGCCGATGCCGGCCTGGACCAAGGGCGACAAGGCGAGCGCGGAGAACGGCGGCAGCTCGCTGGCCGTCCCGGCGCTGGCCAAGAACAAGGAACTCGCCTACGCCTTCACCGAGTACGCCAACTCCGGCGCCGGTGTCGCCACCCGCGTCGGCGAGGGCGCCTTCCCCGCCACCAAGGCGGAGCTCGAGTCCCCCGCGTTCCAGAGCAAGAAGTTCGACTACTTCGGCGGCCAGGAGGCCAACAAGATCTTCGCCGACTCCGCCGCCAACGTGGCGAGCGACTGGTCGTACCTCCCGTTCCAGCCGTACGCGAACTCGATCTTCAACGACACGGTCGGCAAGGCCTACGTCTCCAGCGCCAAGCTGGCGGACACTCTGAAGGCCTGGCAGGACGCCTCGGTCAAGTACGGCCAGGAGCAGGGCTTCACGATCGAGAAGTAGTCGGAAACAGTCGGTACGCAGTGATCAGTACCCAGTAATCCCCATGCAGTGAAACGCCGGGCGGCGCGGCTCCCGGGCCGCGCCGCCCCCGTGCACCACCTTCGGAAGGACCGCCATGATCTCCACCCTCCAGTCCCGCATGCTGCGCGGGGCGGACGGTGACCCCGCTCCGCGTCTGGCCTACGGCGCCGACTACAACCCCGAGCAGTGGCCCCGGGACGTGTGGGAGGAGGACGTCCGGCTGATGCAGGAGGCCGGCGTCACCGTCGTCTCCGTGGGGATCTTCTCCTGGGCCCGCATCCAGCCGGGCCCGGACACCTGGGACTTCGGCTGGCTCGACGAGGTCATGGACCTGCTGCACGCGGGCGGGATAGGCGTCGACCTGGCCACCGCCACCGCCTCTCCGCCGCCGTGGCTCACCACGGCCCACCCCGAGATCCTGCCGGTCACGGCGAACGGCGAGACGCTCTGGCCGGGCGCCCGGCAGCACTGGCGGCCCACCTCTCCCGTCTTCCGCGAGCACGCACTGCGCCTGGTCCGCGAGATCGCCGGCCGCTACAAGGACCACCCGGCGCTGGTCGCCTGGCACGTCTCCAACGAGCTCGGGTGCCACAACGTCTACGACCACTCCGACGACGCGGCCCGCGCCTTCCGCGTCTGGCTGCGCGCCCGTTACGGCACGCTCGACGCCCTCAACCACGCCTGGGGCACGGCGTTCTGGTCGCAGCGCTACAGCGACTGGGAGCAGATCCTGCCTCCGCGGCTGGCCGCGTCCCATCCCAACCCCACCCAGCAGCTGGACTTCAAGCGGTTCTCCTCGGACGCGCTGAAGGACCACCTCGTCGCGGAGCGCGAGATCCTGCGGGAGATCACCCCCGGCGTTCCCGTCACCACCAACTTCATGGTGATGGGCGGCACGAAGGGCATGAACTACCCGGACTGGGCGGGCGAGATCGACTTCGTCTCCAACGACCACTACGTGCATCCCGGCCCGCAGGACCGCGACGAGCTGTCCTTCTCCGCCAACCTGGTCAGCGGCATCGCGAGCGGCCGGCCGTGGTTCCTGATGGAGCACTCCACCAGCGCGGTCAACTGGCAGCCCGTGAACGTGGCGAAGCGACCGGGCGACCTGGCCCGCGACTCGCTGCTGCACGTGGCGCACGGCGCGGACGCGGTGTGCTTCTTCCAGTGGCGGCAGTCCGCGGCCGGCGCCGAGAAGTACCACTCTGCGATGGTCCCGCACGCCGGCGCGGACAGCGACCTGTTCCGCGCGGTCGCCGACCTCGGCGCCAAGCTCAAGACGCTCGCCCCGGTGGCGGGTTCGGAACGCGAGGCGGCGGCCGTCGGCATCCTCTACGACTGGGAGTCGTGGTGGGCCAGCGAGCAGGACTCCCACCCGAGCGCCCTGCTGGACTACCGGCAGGAGGCGCTCGACTGGTACTCGGCGCTCCTGGCCCTCGGCGTCCGCGCCGACCTCGTGACCACCCGCGCCGACCTCTCGCGCCACCAGGTCCTCGTCGCGCCCGTGCTGCACATGGTGCCGGCCGAACTGGCCAAGGACCTCACGCGCTACGTCGAGCGGGGCGGCCACCTCGTCACCACGTACTTCTCCGGGGTCGTCGACGAGAACGACCATGTGTGGCTCGGCGGATACCCCGGCGCGCTGCGCGACCTGCTCGGCATCCGCATCGAGGAGTTCGGCCCGCTGCTCGCCGGCGAGAGCGTGGAGCTGGACGACTCCACCCGGGGCAGTCTGTGGACCGACCGGATCACCCTCGCCGACGGCGACACGGAGGTCCTGGCGCACTACCGCAGCGGGGTGCACTCCGGGCGGCCCGCGGTCACCCGCCGGTCCACGGGCGCCGGCTCGGCCTCGTACGTGTCGACCCGGCTCGGCGTCGACGGGCTGCGCTCGCTGCTGCCGCGCCTGCTGGAACCGGCCGGTGTGAGCAGCGAACTTCCGTCGCAGGCCAGGGGATCGGTCGAACTGGCGGTACGGCGCGGCCCCCAGGGACGGTTCCTGTTCCTGGTCAACCGGACCGACGACACGGTGCAGGTGCCCGGCCTCGACGGCGAGGTACTGCTCGGCGCCCGCGACGCGGAGGGCTCCCTCGTCCTCGGTCCCCGGGAGGTCGTCGTCCTGCACCGGCCCACCGCCTGACGTCCCCACCCGCACCCCACGACTCCCCGGGCACGGCCTGACCCGTGCCCGGGGGCCATCCCCTCCGGCCCGCACGGCGGGAGGGGGCCCGCCACAGCGACCGCACCGCAGTTGGGAGCACACATGGCACGCCGTACCCGCAGCAGACGGACCCTCGGGGCCGCCGCACTCACCGCACTGGCCACCGGGGCCGCGCTCTTGAGCGTCCCCGTGCAGGCGCACGCCGAGGCCGCCGTCACGGTGACGCCGGACCCCTCGTACCAGCAGGAGAAGTTCGAAGGCTGGGGCACCAGCCTGGTCTGGTTCGCCAACGCCACCGGCGACTATCCCCCGGCGGTCCGGGAGAAGCTCGCCAAACTGCTCTTCGGTGACGACGGCCTGGCGCTGAACATCGCCCGCTACAACATCGGCGGCGGCAACGCTCCGGACGTCGAGAACTACCTGCGGGCCGGCGGCGCCGTGCAGGGCTGGTGGAAGGCGCCCGCGGGCACCACCCTCGAGGACACCGACTGGTGGAGCGCGGACGACCCCGCCGACTGGAACCCCAAGGCGGACGCCACCCAGCGCTGGTGGGTGAACCGCATCAAGAAGGACATCACCCACTGGGAGGCGTTCAGCAACTCCCCGCCGTGGTTCATGACGGAGAGCGGGTATGTGTCCGGCGGGTTCAACGCCAACACCGACCAGCTGAAGGCCGACTCCGTCGACGACTTCGCCGCCTATCTGGCGGGTGCGACGAAGCGGCTGGAGAAGGGCGAGGGCATCAAGGTCGACACGATCGACCCGTTCAACGAGCCCAACACCGGCTACTGGGGCACCCGGCTCGACGCGAACGGCCGGCCCGTCGGCGGCCGCCAGGAGGGCGCTCACATCGGCCCCGAGCTCCAGCAGAAGGTGCTCGCCGCGCTGGCGCCCGCACTGAAGAAGGCCAAGGTCAAGGCCGGGATATCGGCGATGGACGAGACCAACCCGTCCCTCTTCGCCACCAACTGGAACTCCTACTCGCAGGCCGCCAAGGACCTCGTGGACCAGATGAACGTCCACACCTACGGCACCGGGCAGCGCACCACCGTCCGCGACCTCGCCAAGGCCGCCGACAAGCCGCTGTGGATGAGCGAGGTCGAGGGCGACTGGGGCGACGGGCAGAGCTTCACCGACATGCGTCCGGGCCTCGGGCTGGCCCAGCAGATGGTGAACGACCTGCGTGAACTGGAGCCCACCGCCTGGGTGTTCTGGCAGCCGGTCGAGGACTACGACAACATGAAGCCGGGCGGCGAGTCCGCCAAGGGCGGCAACTGGGGCGAGATCCAGCTCCCGTTCAGCTGCACCAGGACGGACACTGTGCAGTCGTGTCCGATCTTCACGAACACCAAGTTCGACACCGCCCGCAACTTCACCCACTTCATCAAGCCCGGCGACAAGCTGATCAAGGTGGACGACACCTCCAGCGCCGCGGCCGTGACCAAGGACGGCAAGGGCGTCTCGCTCGTCCACGTCAACTCCACCACCGCGGCCCGCACGGTCACCATCGACCTGTCCAAGTTCCGCAGCATCAAGGGCAACGCGACCGTCACACCGACCGTGACCAGCGCCGACGGCAAGCTCCAGCAGCAGGCCCCGGTCAGGGTCGTGGACGGCAAGGCCACCTACACCGTCCCCGCCCAGTCCGTGACCTCCTTCGCCGTCAAGGGCGTCTCGGGCGTCGCGAAGAACGCCGGCCTGTTCAGCAAGGGTCACTCCTACACGCTGACCGGCGTGCAGAGCGGCAAGGCGGTCACCGTCGCCGCCAACGGAACGAGCCTGGTCATCGGGTCGGCCAACGGCAGCACCGCGCAGCAGTGGCAGCTGGACGCCCGGCACGGCGACAAGGGCGCGCGCCAGCGTTACGTCTTCGCCAACCCGGCCGAGGGCAAGCGCCTCGCCGTGCGGAACGACGTGCCGGTGGTCGAGCCCGACACCGGCAGGCGTGACCCCGCCACCGAGTGGATCATGTCGACCACCGGCGACGGCACGTGGACCCTGGTGAACGCGGCCACCGGACGGCTCCTCGAAGTCGGCGGCCAGGCGACGAACGAAGGCGCCGCCGTGACGACCTGGCAGGCCAACTCCGGCTCCAACCAGCGCTGGAGGGTCACGGACGTGACCCCGTAGCGTCCTGCCCGTTCGCTGTCTCCGCCCGTGTCGCGATCGTCGCGACACGGGCGGAGTGCTGTGCGGCCGGGACGCGCTCCAGGACGCCGCCCGCGAAGACGTCGTACAGCGGGAGCGTCTCCAGGTGCACATAGCCGATGTGGCAGTCGCAGACGGCGAGCGGGCAGGTCCGGGGGCGCAGGGCGGCGCGGTACGAGCCGTCGTAGAGGTTGCCGAGTTCGGCGCGGACGAAGTGGCAGCGGCGGACCGTGCCGTCCCCGTCGACCGAGATCACCGACTCGCCGGTGCGGCAGGGCAGGCCGGCGCTGGCGTGCGGATGGCGGCTGTACGGGAAGAGCGGGTCCAGGGCCGTCCACCCGTCGGCCTCGGCGTCGTCGTAGACGTGCCCCTCGGCGGCGTTGATCCACAGGTAGACGTGCGCGGGCAGGTCGACGCGCAGGCGGCGGGCCGCTTCGAGGTGCTCGGGGAGGCCGACGACGCCGACGCTGAAGCGGATGCCCCGGTCCGTCAGATCCCGGCACTTGGCGAGGAACCGCTCGTATGGCGTCTGGCCCGGGTGGTAGGTGCACCACAGCGCCAGCGTGGCGGGGTCGGCCTCGGCGAGCCAGTCGGTGCGGCAGCTGAGGTTGGTCTGGATCGCGACGCGGCGGATGTGCGGGAGACGGGAGAGGTCGGCCAGGGTACGCCGGTACCAGGAGCGGACCAGGCCCTCGCCCCAGGGGGTGAAGAGAAGGGAGAGCCGGTCCTCGGTCCGGGCCGCGGCCCAGCCGGCGAACCGTTCGAGCGCGGCCCGGTCGGCGCGCAGCTGCGCCGTCGAGTCGCGCCGCTTGGCGAACGGGCAGTAGGGGCAGTCGTAGTCGCAGGAGGCGAGCGGACCGCGGTAGAGGAGGGTCAGGTCCATGGCGGTCGCCTCACTTGCGTTCGTAGGCGGCCATGGCGGTCCGCACGGCCGGTGAGAACAGGTCGGGGCCGACGGCGTCGGAGTGGGCGAGCCCCTCGGGGGTGAGCCGCAGGGTCGTCGGGTCGGCGTCGGTGAGCCAGCCGCGGTCGGCGAGGCGCCCGAGTTCGGGGCCGAAGTCGTCGGCGGGCGTGCCGCCGAAGCGGGCCCGGTAGTCGTCGAGGCGCAGCCCCTCGGCCTGGAGCAGGGACTGCAGGAGGTGGCGGCGGCGCGCCTCGCGCGGGTCCATGCGGAAGCCGACCTGGGCGCGGGCGAAGTCGGCCGGGCCGCTGGATACGTAGTCGTCGATGATGCCGCGGATCTCGTGCATGCCGACCGCGTAGTCGAAGGAGTAGTGCAGTGCGGCCGTGTAGGAGCGGGCGCCGCAGCCGAGACCGATCATGCCGTCGCTCTGGCAGGCGTAGTCGTCGGCGCCCTGGGGCGGCGCGTCGGCACGGCGGAACATCCGCATGGACTGCTGGGTGTAGCCGTGCGCGAGGAGGTGGTCGCGACCGGTCCGGTACAGGGTCAGACGCTGTTCGTCCCAGGCCGGGTCGGGGCCGGTCGTGGCGCGTCGGCCGAGGCCGGTGAGGGGGCGGACGTAGAGGGGGTAGAGGTAGAGCTCCTCGGGCCGCCAGGCCAGGGCGGCGTCCAGGGAGTGCAGCCAGCTCTGTTCGCTCTGACCCTCGATGCCGTAGATGAGGTCGATGTTGAGGACCGGGATGCGCGCGTCGCGGATGCGGGCGAGGGCGGTCTCGACGTCGGCGCGGCGCTGCGGTCGTACGGCGGCTCTGGCCTCGGTCTCGACGAAGCTCTGGACGCCCAGGCTGAGCCGGGTGGCGCCGCGCTCGGCCAGGACGGCGAGGCGGTCGGCGGTGGCCGTGGCGGGTGAGGCCTCGACGGAGAGCGGGACCGCGCGCAGGTCGGCGCCCATGCGGTGCTCGGCGATGTCGCAGAGGCGCTCCAGCTCACCGGCGGTGAGGAAGGTGGGGGTGCCGCCGCCGAAGGCCGCGGTGGCGAATCGGACCCGGTCCGTCTCCCCCAGCGCCTCGCGCACGACTGTCGCCTGCCGTTCCAGCGCGTCCAGGTAGGCGCCGGTGAGGCCGTCGGGCGCGCCGATGCGGGTGAAGAGGTTGCAGAAGCCGCAGCGGACCTCGCAGAACGGTATGTGCAGGTAGAGGGAGAGCGCCTCCTTGGGCTCGGCCGCCCAGAGCCGGCGCAGGAGCGGGCGGGCGGGGAGCGGGCAGTAGGCGGTCTTGTGGGGATAGGCGTAGATGTAGTGCTGGTACGGGCTGACACCGGTGATCGGCTCGGCGGTGGTCGGCTCGGTGGTCGGCTCGGCGGTGGTCATCGGGCGGTCTCCGTCGGGCGGGGTGTGCGGTCACGGGGCGCGTGGTCGAGGAAGAAGTGGGCGTACGGGACGGTCCACACGCACTCGTGGCCGAGCCGGTGTCCGGTGTAGCCGTCGTCGCCGTAGGCGGTGCCGTGGTCGGAGCAGACGATCGCGAAGCAGCGGCGCCTGCTGCTCGCGGCGGCGAAGAGCCGCCCGATGTGCCGGTCCACGTACTCCAGCGCGGCGGCGTGGGTCGCACGGCTGTCGCCCGCCTCGCGGGTGGCGCCGGGCAGATGGAACCAGTTCGGCTGGTGCAGGGCGGACACGTTCACGAAGAGGAACAGCCGCCGCTCGTCGGGGAGTCGCCGTACGGCCTCCTCGACCCGGTCGATCTGGTGCTCGAAGGAGTGGGGCGAGGTCACACCGAACTCCGGTTCCCAGTGGGACTCGTGGAACAGACCGGGCAGGACCGAGCCCAGGGGGCCCTGCCGGTTGAAGAAGCCCACTCCCCCGACGCACACGGTGTGATAGCCGTCCCGGGCCAGACCCGAGACGATGTCGGGGGTGTCGTAGACATAGGTGCCGGGCGCCGTGGTCTCACTGCCCGCGAAGCTCGCCGCGAACAGCCGCGGGTGCGGTCCGGGGGCGGCCGGGGTAGGCAGGAAACCGGCGAAGATCGCCTGGTGGGAGGCGTAGGTGAAGCTGCCCGGGGCGTGCCTTTTCTCCCAGCGGCCGCCGGGGAGGTGGCGGGCCAGGTGGGGAATGCGGCCCGCCTCCGCGAGTTCCTCGGCCACGTCGTACCGCAGGGTGTCGAGGGTGACCAGGAGGATGTCGTGACGGCCCACGACGTCGTTCATGTCGGGCTCAGGCATGGGGTGTTCCTCTGTCGTTCCGGTCGCGCAGCACGGCGGCCACCTGGGCGCCGTAGGTGTCGAGGCCCTCGGCTCCGCTGCCGGGCAGGCCCGTGAGCCGGGGCAGCAGGTCGCCGAAGGCGTTGACCTCGCCGACCGCGGCGCCGCGCCAGCCCACCGCGGGCAGCAGGTCCACGCCGACGCACAGGGTGCGCGGGAAGCAGGCCGCGGCCCGCTCGCAGACGCCCAGCACGTCGGACCAGTCGGCGCCCGCCGCCTCCACCGCCTGCCGTGCGGCCGGCAGGTCTCCCCGCCGGCCGCCCAGATGGAGGTTGGTCAGCGGCGAGCGGCTGGTGCGGACCACCGCGTGGGTGGCACGGCCCGCCACCACCACGACTCTGAGGTCGGCGGCCCGGCCGTCCTGGGACGCCTTCGGCAGCCAGCGTTCGAGGTGCAGGCCGTCCGGGGCGAGAGCGTCCACGACGGCCGCGATGTCCTGTTCGCGTTCGTAACGCCGCACCCTGAGGGAGTTGTACAGGCTGCCGTCGGCGGCGCGTTCCACGGAGGTCGTGGCCCTGATGCGGCCGCCGCCCGATTCGACGGCCAGAACGCCCGACGCGGAGGACCCGTGCGCGGGCTTCACGAACAGCCGGGACATCCGGTGCCCGCGCATCACCCCGCGCACGTCGTCCCAGCCGCGCACCGCGATGCCCCGCGGACCCGAGGTGGGCGAGGCGGGGACCGGGACGCCCGCGGCGTCGAGGACGCCGTGACAGAGCCGCTTGTCGAACAGCACGGTCAGGTCGTCGGGGTCGTCGAGGCGGACGCCGCCGCGCAGCCCGCGCACCGCCGCCGTGAAGCGGGCGTACCAGCGGGCCGAGCCCTCGACCCTGGTGGGGTCCTGCGCGCCGCGCAGCATCCGGTCGACCTCGGGGTTCTCCCCGGGTGAGTCGATCCGGACGATCTCGTCGCCGTCGAAGTCGGCTCCCCGGGCACGGAGCACGTCGCTCCAGGCCACGACGCGCGGGGCGGGGAGACCGGCCGCGCGCACCGCGTCCGCGAAAAGGGCCACCCGGCGGTTCTCCGGGTTGCCGACCACCGCGAAACGCGGCCCCGCGTCACTCGCCGACGGCGACATACCGCCACACGGTGCCGTCGCCGTCGGCATCCTCCTCGGCATCGCCGCGGTCGAGGCCGACCTCGACTCCGGCCGGCTCCAGGGTCTGCCGGACCCGCTCCAGGAGGGGCTCACTCAGGTAATGGTGGTGCAGGTCGAGCATCTTGAGATGGGTGAGCGGCTGCCCGCCGAGCAGGGCGGCCGCGCCTTCGTCGGTCAGGACGCCCATGGAGAGGTCGAGCACCTCCAGGCGCGCCACCACCGGCGCGGACGCCACGGCCGCGGCCACGGCGTCCTGCATCTCGCTGTTACGCAGGGCCAGATGGCGCAGGTTCGGCAGCCGGCCGCCCGACAGGATCGGCTCCAGGTCCGTGGCCTCGCTGTCGCCGCCGTACTCCGGTGTGCCCAGCCACAGGTCGAGGTGCTCCAGCGCGGGCAGGTCGCTGCCGCCGATCCCGCGCACGACCTCCGCGGGCAGCCCGCCGGTCTCGATCACGAGCCTGCGCAGCGCATCGTGGCTCAGGGCGGGGAACCGCAGCCCGGACCCGCCGCGCACGCCCAGCTCCTCCAGCCGGGGAAAGGCGGCCAGGAGGGGGGTGACGTCGGTCTGGTTGATCCAGGAGATCTCGCACTCCTCCATCACCATGTCGCCGAGGAACAGCGCCCGCAGTGCGGGGAAGCGGTCCCGGGCGGCGGTGAGGGCCTCGATGACGGCGGACGGGTCCGTGTCGTAGGCCTCCTCCCAGGCGCCGACGATCAGGGCCCGCACACGGGTGGTCTCGACGGTGGCGCAGAAGCGGGCGAACGCGTCCGTCCAGTTCTCGTCCGCGTCGTAGACGTCGCCGGTGACGCGCCAGGCCACGGCGTCCGGTTCGACCGGCCGGGGCCGGTGCTTGACGCCGGGAAACGTGTACGCGGGCAGCCCGTACAGCGCGTCGAGGTGGTGGCCGATGGTCATACGGCTGCTCCCGGGGAGGAAAGGTGTGCGGTCCGTGATGTGTCCGCAGTTCTACCAACAGGCACTGACAGCACCCGTCGGCGGGGGCTCGGTTCGGGGGCGTTGTCAGTGCCGGCCCGTACGGTCGTGGTCATGGGGCCGGTGCGCGGTGCACCCGGCGGGGAGGGGAGAGCCATGTACCGGCAGGGAGACGTGCTGATCGTGCCCGTCGCCGAGGAGGCGGTGCCGCCGCATGTCGCCGCGGCGCCGAGCGAGCGGCGGGACGCGCGGGGCCGGCTGGTGCTGGCCCTGGGCGAGGTCACCGGGCATGCGCACGCGGTCGTCGGACCGGGTGATCTGGTGCGGGAGCCGGGGCCGTTCGGTCCGCTGCTGCTGCATCTGCCCCAGGGCGGCCGGGTGGTCCACGAGGAGCATGCGGCCATCGCGCTGCCCAAGGGGTGGTACCGGGTGATCCGGCAGCGGGAGTACGTGCCGGGGTCGGTGCGGATCGTGGCGGACTGAACCGAGGGTGAGCGAGGGGCGGATGACGACGACGGGCGGGGAGGAGACCGCGGTCTCCGAAGAGAAGAGCGTCCAGGCGTGGCGCGTGTGTGCGGCGTCGGTCGGCGCGGCCGACCGCGCCGCCGCCGAGGCGGGCGTGCGCCGGGCCTACCGGCAGGCGGGGCTCGACGAGCCGGAGGAGGTGATGTGGGTTGGTTCGCCGCGCGAGGCGGTCACGCTGATCCGGGCCTCGCGGGACCTGGGCGCCAGTGTGCGCGACACGGTCCGGAGCCTTCCGTGGGCGGGTGAACGGGAGCGGCTGCAAGCGGAGTTGGGCGCGGCGGGCTGGGCGGCGCACTGGGCGGCGACGGGCGGCCGGCTGTGGAACCCGACGCAGGCGCTGGTCGACCGGATCAGGGCCGGGGTGCTGGAGGAACTGGCCGGCGGGGACACGGGAAGCGAGGCCGCACAGGTCCGGCTGGTGCTGCTGGAGGCCGTACTCGGTCAGCACGACGCGCCGTGGCTCGCCGCGTTCCCGACCGACGGGGGCCCGCTCGAAGGGCTGGCCGCCGTGGGGCGCAGCGCCGGCTGGTGGTGGCCGTTCACGCGCGTGGCCGTGGTGTGCGAACGGCCCGTCGCCCTGCACCGCGACGAGGCGGGCCGGCTCGACCACGGGGACGGCCCGGCGCTGGCCTATCCCGACGGCTTCGCCCTGTACGCCTGGCGCGGGATGCCGGTGCCTGCCGGCTTCCTCGCCGAACTGCCCGGGCTCACGCCGGAACGGATCCGGGGCGAGGAGAACGCGGAGCTGCGCCGGGTCATGCTCGAGTACTACGGCTACGACCGCTATCTGTCGGACTCCGGCGCCCGCCCCGTCCACCGGGACGAGACGGGCACGCTGTGGCGTGTCGACCTGGACGACGACGAGGCCGTCGTCATGGTGGAGGTCCTCAACTCGACGCCGGAGCCGGACGGGACGCGCCGCACCTACTGGTTGCGGGTGCCCCCGTCGACCCTTACGGCACGGGCGGGGGTCGCCTGGACGTTCGGGCTGGCGGCGGAGGCCTACGCCCCCGTGGTGCAGACATGACGCCTCGGAGCGTCCCGCGGGGCCGCCTCAGACGACTGCGCGGGCCAGCACGTCGGTGACCTCGCGGCGCAGGGCGTCCTGTGCCGGGGCGGGCAGGGCGGCCGACCCTGCTGCCGCCAGGCTCCGGAGGACCTGCTCTGCGTCGGTCCGGTACGGCGTGCTCTCGCTGAACACCTCGTAGCCGACGCGGACGGCCACGCGCACCGTGCCGGGGGCGTCGCCGTCCGCGTGTACCGCCACGGCGGCGACGAGCGGTGGCGGGCCGCCCGCCTCGCCGTCCAGTTTGCGGTAGCCGCTGGCCAGGGGGGTGCGCCAGCGCAGGGCGAGCAGCACATGGCGTTTCGCGAGCAGCTCGGCCAGGTCGGTCTCGTACACGCCGTCGGCCGTCAGGACGGTGGCGCGGGCGTCGAGCACGAGCGCTGCCGGGAGCAGACAGCGCAGGGTGCTGCCGACGATGTTGCCGCCGACCGTGGCCGCCCGGCGCACCGCGCCCGTGCCCACGCCGGAGGCCGCCCGGTGGAGCGCCTCGGGCACGGTCGCGTCGACGCGATGCAGCCGCACGGCCCCGCCCAGTTCCTCGGGCCCGACCGTGTTGGCCTCGGGCAGGTCCCGCAGCGACACGGCCTGCTCGGGGAAGCCGTCCCGCTGCCAGCCGGCCCACACCAGTGTGGCGCCGCCTATCGGCACCGCTCCGTCGGCCAGACATCGCTGCGCTTCGGATACCGAGGAGGGAAGACGCAACTGCACGACAACCGACCTGCCTTCCCTGGGAGTTCGGGAGGACGTCGTCCGTGTCCGTCCCACGTGATCCATGGCAGAACGGATTCTGCCCAGTCGCGTGGGGGCGCATACAGGGCTCATGGCCGCACCGGGCGCCACCGCTCGGCGGACCCCGGCCCCCGGGTCCCCCGGCCCTGACTCCCCCGGCCCCGGCTCCCGCCTCGCCCGGTGGTCAGCCGTTCGGCGCCAGCCAGGGCTGCGGGTCGGTGTAGTAGCCGTCGTAGATCACCTCGAAGTGCAGATGCGGGCCGGTGGACAGGCCGGTGGAGCCGACCCGCCCGATCGGGGCGCTGGTCCGCACCGCCTGCCCGGCCGTGACCTGCAGCAGGGAGAGGTGGCTGTACGTCGTCTCCAGGCGTTTGCCGTCGATGAGGCCGTGGTCGACGACGACACGGTTGCCGTACGCCTTGGTCATCGCCGCGAACACCACCCGGCCGTCGCGGGCGGCGGACACCTGGGCGCCCTGCGGAGCGCCGAAGTCCGTTCCGGTGTGGAGCTTGGTGACGCCCGTGAGCGGGTGCTTGCGGGAGCCGTAGGGCGAGGTCACGGTGAGGGTGGTGGTGGGCGCCGCGAGGATCGCGTTCGCTGGGGCGGAGCCGCCGCTCGGGTCCTCCCGGTCGAAGTCCGCGTAGGTCGCGAACCGGGACTTCACCTCGCCGAGATACGTCCCGGCCGCGGCGGGGACCCTGCCCGCGTCGGCGACGGCGTCCGTGCCGACCGCGTACGCGGCGAGGGTGAGGTCCACGAGGTCGCCGTTGACCGTGCCGTCGGTCCTGAGCTCGGTGATCCTCCGGGCCAGGGAGCAGTCCTGGCGGCCGAGGGCCATGATCGCGTCGGCGGGGTCGTGCGGTGAGGAGTGCCCGTTGCCGTCGTCGTCCTTGCCCCAGGCGCGCCATCCGGCGGCGGTGAAGGCGGCGATGCCCTGGCCGCCGGAGGCGGTGGTCTCGTCGCTGAAGCCGGTGAGCTGGTCGATCTGCGCGGCGAGGAGGGAGGGGGTGACGACCGAGCATGCCTCGGCGGACCTGCGCAGCCAGGGTCCGTAGGTCGCGTTGACGCCGCCCGCGGCGTCGTCCTGCGGGTGTGCCCCCGCGTCCTCGTCGCCGGGGAGCCCACCGGTCAGTGCGAGGAAGCCGGCCACGGCGGAGAGGGTGAGCAGCGCGGGCAGGACCACGACGGTGAAGAGGCCCGGACCGCGTCGGCGGGGTTGCGGCGCGACCGGTCGCGGGGCGCTCCCGGTCTGCTGGGGAGGCGCCCCGACGGCCTGGTCGTCGCTCATGCGGTGTGGTCCTGCCGATCGGTCGAAGGCCGCTGCAGGAGAGTGCGGTTGTTCACGAGCGGACGGTAGCCGCAGACCCGCCGCACGTCACCGGACGCAAGGGCAGACCTGCTGCCCCTGTGGGCAACAGCCGTTGCGGGGCAGCCGGTTCGGGGCGACGGAGACCGGCGGTACGGCGCCGCCGGCGAGTCAGCGCCGGCGGCGTTCGGCTCAGTCCACGACGACGAGCAGGTCGCCGCCCTCCACCTGCTGGATGCGGTTGATGGCGAGCCTCGCGACCCGGCCGGCCTTCGGTGCGGTGATCGTGGCCTCCATCTTCATCGCCTCGATGGTGGCGATCGTCGCACCGACCTCCACCTCGTCGCCCTCGGCGACCGCCAGCGTGACCACACCGGCGAACGGCGCGGCGACATGGCCGGCGTTGCCCCGGTCGGCCTTCTCGGTGACCGGGACGTCGGAGGCGGCCGCCTTGTCGCGGACCTGGATGGGCCGCAGCTGACCGTTGAGGGAGGACATCACGGTGCGCATGCCCCGTTCGTCGGCCTCGCCGACGGCCTGCAGCTCGATCAGGAGCCGCACGCCCGGCTCCAGGTCGACGGCGTACTCCGTGCCCGGGCGCAGACCGTAGAAGAAGTCCTTGCTGTCGAGCACGCTGGTGTCGCCGTAGGCCTGGCGGTGGTTCTCGAAGTCGCGCGTCGGGCCGGGGAAGAGCAGCCGGTTGAGGGTGGTGCGGCGGGTCTTCTCCAGGCCCTCGCGGTCCTCGGTGCTCAGCTCCTGGACGGGCTTGGCGTCCGCGCGGCCCTGAAGCGCCTTGCTGCGGAACGGCTCGGGCCAGCCGCCGGGCGGGGTGCCGAGCTCGCCGCGCAGGAAGCCGATGACGGAGTCGGGGATGTCGTAGCGGTCGGGCGACGCCTCGAAGTCCCGCGGATCGACTCCGGCGCCGACCAGATGCAGGGCGAGATCGCCGACCACCTTGGAGGACGGGGTGACCTTGACCAGGTGACCGAGGATGCGGTCGGCGGCCGCGTACATCGCCTCGATGTCCTCGAACCGGTCGCCGAGGCCGAGCGCGACGGCCTGGGTGCGCAGGTTGGAGAGCTGTCCGCCGGGGATCTCGTGGTGGTAGACGCGCCCGGTCGGCGAGGCCAGGCCCGCCTCGAAGGGGGCGTAGATCCGGCGGACGCCCTCCCAATACGGTTCCAGGTCGCCCACGGCCTGGAGGTCGAGGCCGGTGGGCCGCTCGGAGTGGTCGGTCGCGGCGACGATGGCCGACAGCGAGGGCTGCGAGGTCGTCCCCGCCATGGAGGCCACGGCGCCGTCGACGGCGTCCGCGCCCGCCTGGATCGCGGCGAGGTAGGTGGCGAGCTGGCCGCCCGCGGTGTCGTGGGTGTGCAGGTGCACCGGCAGGTCGAACTCGCGGCGCAGGGCCGAGACGAGCTTCGCCGCGGCCGGTGCGCGCAGCAGGCCCGCCATGTCCTTGACGGCCAGGACGTGTGCGCCGGCCTCGACGATCTGCTCGGCGAGCCGCAGGTAGTAGTCGAGGGTGTACAGGCGCTCGTTCGGGTCGGACAGGTCGGAGGTGTAGCACAGGGCGACCTCGGCGATCGCCGTGCCCGTCTCCCGTACGGCGTCGATGGCGGGCCGCATCTGGCCGACGTCGTTGAGCGCGTCGAAGATGCGGAAGACGTCGATGCCGGTGGCGGCGGCCTCCTGCACGAACGCGTCGGTCACCTCGGTCGGGTACGGGGTGTAGCCGACGGTGTTGCGGCCGCGCAGCAGCATCTGCAGGCAGATGTTGGGGACGGCCTCGCGCAGGGCGGCCAGCCGCTCCCACGGGTCCTCGGCGAGGAAGCGCAGCGCGACGTCGTAGGTGGCGCCGCCCCAGCACTCCAGGGACAGCAGTTGGGGCAGCGTGCGGGCGACCAGCGGGGCCGAGGCGAGCAGGTCCTTGGTGCGCACACGGGTGGCGAGGAGGGACTGGTGGGCGTCGCGGAAGGTGGTGTCGGTGACGCCGATGGTCGGCGACTCGCGCAGCCAGCGGGCGAAGCCCTCGGGGCCGAGGTGGACCAGTCGCTGCCGGGAGCCGGCGGGCGGCTCGCCCCCGGGCGTCTCGGGCAGCTTGGCGGTGGGGTCGACCAGCTCGGGACGCTCGCCGTGCGGCTTGTTCACCGTGACGTCGGCGAGGTAGGTGAGCAGCTTGGTGCCGCGGTCGGCCGACGTGCGGGCGGTCAGCAGATGGGGACGCTGCTCGATGAACGACGTGGTGACGCGCCCGGCCTGGAAGTCGGCGTCGTCGAGGACGGCCTGCAGGAAGGGGATGTTGGTGGCCACGCCCCGGATGCGGAACTCGGCGACGGCGCGCCGGGCCCGTCCGATCGCGGTGGGGAAGTCGCGGCCCCGGCAGGTGAGTTTGACCAGCATCGAGTCGAAGTGGGCGCTGATCTCCGTGCCCGCGTGGGTGGTGCCGCCGTCGAGGCGGATGCCGGAGCCGCCCGGGGACCGGTAGGCGCTGATACGGCCGGTGTCGGGACGGAACCCGTTGGCGGGGTCCTCGGTGGTGATACGGCACTGCAGGGCCGCGCCGTGCAGGGTGACGGTCTCCTGCGACAGGCCGAGGTCGGCGAGGGTCTCGCCGGCGGCGATGCGCAGCTGGGCCTGGACCAGGTCGACGTCGGTGACCTCCTCGGTCACCGTGTGCTCGACCTGGATGCGGGGGTTCATCTCGATGAAGACGTGGTTGCCGGCGGGGTCGAGGAGGAACTCGACGGTGCCGGCGTTGCGGTAGCCGATCTGGCGGGCGAAGCGGACCGCGTCGGCGCAGATCCGGTCGCGCAGCTCCGGGGCGAGATTCGGCGCGGGCGCCATCTCGATGACCTTCTGGTGGCGGCGCTGGAGGGAGCAGTCGCGCTCGAAGAGGTGGATGACGTTGCCCTCGCCGTCGGCGAGGATCTGCACCTCGATGTGGCGGGGGTCGACGACGGCCTTCTCCAGGAAGACGGTTGGGTCGCCGAACGCGGAGGCCGCCTCGCGGGAGGCCGCCTCGATGGACTCGCGCAGCACGGCCGGGTCCTCGACCCGGCGCATGCCGCGTCCGCCGCCGCCCGCGACCGCCTTCACGAACACGGGGAAGCCGATCTCCTCGGCGGCCCGGACGAGTTCGTCGACGTCGTTGGAGGGCGCGGACGAGCCGAGGACGGGGACGCCGGCCGAGCGGGCCGCGGCCACGGCGCTGGCCTTGTTGCCCGTCAGTTCGAGGGTGCGGGCGTCGGGGCCCACGAAGGTGATGCCCGCCTCCTCGCAGGCGCGGGCGAGTTCGGGGTTCTCGGAGAGGAACCCGTAACCCGGGTAGACGGCGTCGGCGCCCGCCCGTCGGGCGGCGCCGACGATCTCCTCGACGGAGAGATAGGCGCGGACCGGGTGCCCCTGCTCTCCGATCTCGTACGCCTCGTCGGCTTTGAGCCGGTGCAGCGAATTGCGGTCCTCGTGCGGGAAGACGGCGACCGTGCGCGCGCCCAGCTCATAGCCGGCGCGAAACGCACGGATCGCGATCTCACCACGGTTGGCGACCAGCACCTTGCGGAACATCGTGGACCCCTTCAGCCTGCCGGTGACGGACCCATCGTGGCGGTGAGTGACCATGTTGGCCATGTGAGTCGGGCCACTCACCGCAAGTCTCGCTCGATCGGACCGCCTCGGGTCGCGACCGACGGCCGCTCAGGTCGCCCTGAGGACGGCCGTGGTATCCTCCGCGGCCGGCTGGTGGACCTCGTCGGTCCGGCTGCTCACCAGCGCTTGACGGTGACCGGGTTGGACCCCTGCGCACGCCGTCCGGCAGCTTCAGGAGGCCGCCTTCCGAGTCCGCCCCGTCCGTAATCTCCCGGTAGGCGTCGCTGTCCGTGAGCCCGTGACCCGCGAGGAACGAGGGGGTCCCAACCCACCCGCGCCGCACCGGCGTTCCCCGGGGCGGTCGTCCGCGCGGGCGGGGGCGGTCGGGCCGTCCGCCGCTCCTGAGACCGTTCGCCGTTCTCAATCGTTCGGCCTGTCGGACATCGTTCGAGAAGTCTTGACGCGGCCATGCACACCGTTTGACACTCCTGCAACATCACGTCACACGGTTGAAACGGCGGTCCCCCATGGCGCACAGACATCGACTCCGCGGCCGCACACGACAGGGGGCAGGCCGACTGGCCGCACTGACCGCCGTGTCCCTGCTCGTGGGCCTGGCCGGGACGGCGATTCCCGCCCGGGCCACGGAGGCCGCCGACGTCACCGACGGTCTGGCCCTCTGGTACAAGTTCGACGGGGCCTCCGGCACGACCGTCCCCGACGCCTCGGGCCACGGTCTGGACGGCACGGTCAACGGCGCCGCCGACTGGTCCTCGTCCGGCCAGGGCCTCTCCTTCAACGGCTCGGACACCTACGTCAAGGTCCCGAACGACGTGATGAAGGGCATGACGTCGATCAGCGTCGCGATGGACGTGAAGATGGACGCCGCCCAGGCCACGCCCTACTTCCTCTACGGCTTCGGCAACACCAGCGCAGGCAACGGCAACGGTTACCTGTTCACCACGGGCAACTCCCTGCGCACCTCGATCGCGACCGGCAACTGGTCGACCGAGCAGAACACCAAGCCCGCCGACTCCCACAACCTCACCCGCGCCGTGTGGAAGCATCTGACGTACACCCAGTCCGGCACCACGGGCGTGCTGTACGAGGACGGCGTGGAGGTCGCCCGCAACACCTCGGTGACCATCACCCCCGGCGCGATCGGCTCGGGCACGACCACGGCCAACGCCATCGGCAAGTCCGTCTACTCGGGCGACCGGCTCTTCAAGGGCAGCATGCGCGACTTCCGCGTGTACGACCGCGCGCTGAACGCCGGCGAGGTCGAGCAGCTCTCCCTGCCCGTGGCCACGCAGGGCGTCGCCGACGACAAGGCCGCACTGGACCTCGGCGACACGAGCGCCGTCACCGCCGACCTGACCCTGCCGAAGACCGGCCCGGCCGGCGGCTCCGCCATCACCTGGTCCAGCGACGACACCGGCGTGGTGTCCGATGCGGGCAAGGTGACCCGACCGGCCGCGGGCGAACCCGAGGGGCACGCGACGCTCACCGCGACCCTCAAGAAGGGCTCCGTCTCCGCCACCCGGTCCTTCGACGTCACGGTCCTGCCGGCCCTCGACGACAAGGCCGCCACCGCGCAGGCCGCCGAGGCCCTCACCGTCCACAACCTGGACGACGCCCGCGGCAACCTCACCCTCCCCGCGACGGGCGCGTACGGCACCACCGTGACCTGGTCCTCGGCGAAGGAGGACGTCGTCTCCTCCGACGGCGTGGTCCACCGTCCCGCGCACGGCGCAGGCGCCACCACGGCCGACCTGACCGCGACCGTCGCCAAGGGCGACGCGAGGACGACCCGCACGTTCACCGCGAAGGTCCCCGAACTCCCCGTGAAGGAAGCCCTCAAGGGCTACATGTTCAGCTACTTCACCGGCGAGGGCACCGCGGACGGCGAGCAGCTCTACGCGGCCCTCAGCAAGGGCGACGACCCGCTGAAGTGGCGCGAGCTCAACGACGGCAAGCCCGTCCTGACCTCCACGCTCGGCGAGAAGGGCCTGCGCGACCCGTTCATCATCCGCTCCCCCGAGGGCGACAAGTTCTACCAGATCGCCACCGACCTCAGGATCTACGGCAACGGCGACTGGGACCGCTCGCAGCGCAGCGGCAGCAAGTCCATCATGGTCTGGGAGTCCACCGACCTCGTGCACTGGACGAACCAGCGCCTGGTGAAGATCTCCCCCGACAGCGCCGGCAACACGTGGGCCCCGGAGGCCTACTACGACTCCAAGCTCGGCCAGTACGTGGTGTTCTGGGCGTCGAAGCTGTACGACAACGCCTCGCACTCCGGAGATACCTACAACCGGATGATGTACGCCACCACCCGCGACTTCTACACCTTCAGCGAGCCCAAGGTCTGGATCGACCGCGGCTACTCCGTCATCGACTCCACGGTGATCCAGCACGACGGCACGTACTTCCGGCTGTCGAAGGACGAGCGCAACAACACCTCCTCCACCCCCAACAGCAAGTTCATCTTCGAGGAGAAGAGCGACTCGCTGCTGAACCTCTCCTGGGACCCGGTCGCCGAGGGCATCGGCAAGGGAGCGATGAACGCGGCCGAGGGGCCGCTGGTCTTCAAGTCCAACACCGAGGACAAGTGGTACGCCTTCCTCGACGAGTTCGGCGGCCGCGGCTACATCCCGTTCGAGACGAAGGACCTCGCCTCGGGCGCCTGGACCCCGTCCACCGGCTACGACCTGCCCTCGAAGCCGCGCCACGGCACCGTCCTGCCGGTCACGCAGGCCGAGTACGACCGGCTGCTGCGCGCCTACCAGCCGGACCAGATCGTCACGGGCGCCGAGGACGTGTCGGTGAAGACACGCATCGGTGAGGCCCCGGTGCTGCCGGCCACCGTGATCGCCGAGTACGCCGACGGCGCCAAGCGGCCCGTCACCGTCACCTGGGCGGACGTGGCGCCATCGCAGTACGCGCAGGCCGGGTCCTTCACGGTGAAGGGCAAGCTGCCGGGGGACGCGGCGATCGAGGTCCACGCCGAGATCACGGTCTCCGCCGAGGGCCCGGACGTCCCCGCCGATCTGCTCCTGCACTACGGCTTCGACGAGAACGGCGGCAACATCGTCCGTGACTCCAGCGGCCACGGATACCACGGCACCTACGTCCGTACGCCGGCCTTCGGGACCGGCGTCGAGGGCGGCTCGTTCAAGATGTCCGGCGGCTCCAGCACCTCCGACTCGCCGTATGTGAAGATCCCCAACGGGGTGCTCAAGGACGTGGACGGCGTCACCGTCTCCACGTACGTCAAGTGGAAGGGAGGCGACAACTTCCAGTGGCTGTTCGGGCTGGGACCCGACAGCGACAGGTACCTGTTCGCCACTCCCTCCAACGGCGGCGGCAAGCTGTTCTCCGCGATCACCAAGGCCACCTGGTCCGGCGAGAAGCAGATGATCGGCGGCTCGCAGCTCACCCCGGGCGAGTGGAAGCACCTCACCGTCACGCTGGACGGCGCGACCCAGACGGCGATCCTCTACGTGGACGGCGCCGAGGTCGCCCGCGTGAACGGCGTCACCGTCAAGCCGTCCGAGCTGTACGACTCGGCCAAGGACGCCTCGGGCTACATCGGAAAGTCCCTGTACTCCCCGGACCCGTACTTCGCCGGCGAGGTCGACGACTTCCGGATCTACAACCGGGCCCTTACGCCCGCCGAGGTCCTGGAGCTCGCCGGCAACACCACCGGCATCGCCTCGGCGACCCACCCGGCGCTCAAGGTGGACGCGCTGATCAACGACAAGAACAGCACGATCGTGCTGCCGCTGACCGAGGGCAGCGACGTCACCGCCCTGGCGCCGCAGTTCACCCTGGCCCATGGCGCCGGCATCAGCCCGGCCTCCGGCACCCTGCGCGACTTCAGCAAGCCGCAGACCTATGAAGTGACCGGCTCCGACGGCAAGAAGCGCACCTGGACCGTGTCGGCGCTGATCATGAAGAGCCCGGTCCTGCCGGGGCTCAACGCCGACCCGAACATCGTCCGCTTCGGCGACACCTTCTACATCTACCCGACCACCGACGGCTTCGACGGCTGGAGCGGCACGCAGTTCAAGGCCTACTCCTCGACCGACCTGGTGCACTGGACCGACCACGGCGTCATCCTCGACCTGGGGCCGGACGTCAGCTGGGCCGACAGCAGGGCCTGGGCGCCGACGATCGCCGAGAAGAACGGCAAGTACTACTTCTACTTCTGCGCGGACGCCAACATCGGCGTCGCCGTCTCCGACTCGCCCACCGGCCCCTTCAAGGACGCCCTCGGCAAGCCCCTGCTGAAGGCGGGCCAGTTCCCCGGCCAGATGATCGACCCGGCGGCCTTCACCGACGACGACGGCCGGTCCTACCTGTACTTCGGCAACGGACACGGGTACGTCGTGCCGCTGAACGCCGACATGACCTCGATCGACACCGCGAAGGTCGAGGACATCACCCCGAGCGGATTCAACGAGGGCGCGTTCGTCGTCAAGCGCAAGGGCGTCTACTACTTCATGTGGTCGGAGAACGACACCCGGGACGAGAACTACCGGGTCGCCTACGCCACCGGCCCCTCCCCCACGGGTCCGTGGACCGAGCGGGGCGTGATCCTGGAGAAGGATCTCTCCCTCGGCATCAAGGGCACCGGACACCACTCGGTCGTCCAGGTGCCTGGCACGGACGACTGGTACATCGCCTACCACCGCTTCGCGATCCCCGGCGGTGACGGCACCCACCGTGAAACCACCATCGACAAGCTGGAGTTCGACGCCGACGGCCTGATCAAGAAGGTCGTGCCCACCCTCACCGGCGTCGACCCGGTCACCGTCGTGCACGCCGGGCCGGACGCCCGGGGTGTGGAGGGCTCCGCGATCGCCCTGAACGGCACGCTCTCGGGGGCGGGCGGCGCGAAGTGGACCGTGCAGAAGGACGCGCCCTGCACGGTCGCGGCCCCCACCGCGGCCCGCACCTCGGTCACCTGCACCGACGACGGCGTCTTCACCCTCACCCTGACCGGCGGCCGCAGCACCGACACGGCCGTCGTCACGGTGGCCAACGCGGCGCCCTCGATCCCCTCCGCCGCCGGCCCGGCCTCCCCGGTGTCGGTCGGCAGGCCGGCGGTCGTCACCGCCCGGATCACCGACCCGGGCGCCGGTGACACCCACACCTGCACCGTCGACTGGAAGGACGGCGGCAGGCCGGCCACCGGCAAGGTCACCACGACCGGCTGCCGCGCCGAGCACGTCTACACCGCGGCGGGCATCTTCCGCCCGGTGATCACCGTCAAGGACGACGACGGCGCGACGGGCACCACGACACTGCCCGAGGTGATCGTGTACAACCGGGCGGCCGGGCCGGTGGTGGGCGCGGGCCTCTCCGCGTCCCGGGGCAAGCCGTTCTTCTCCGTCTCGGCCGGCTATCTGCCGGGGGCCACCGCCCCGGCCGGCGCGGTCGCCTTCACCCTGAAGCCGCAGTCCCTGAAGTTCCGGTCCGGCCACCTCGACTGGCTGGTGGTGTCCGGCAACCGGGCCGTCCTCCAGGGCTCCGGCACCGTCAACGGCAAGAGCGGCTACAGCTTCCGCGTCACCGCCACGGACGGCCCGGACACCTTCCACATCACGATCTGGAAGACGTCCGGCGGGACTGTCGTCCACGACACCGGCGTCATCACCAGGATCGCCGGCGTGATCATGGTCGGACCGCGCCACCACTAGGGAACGAGCCTGGCGCGTGCTCGCGCCGGGCGGTTAGGGTCATGGGCCCCCTGCCACCGCAGGGGGCCCATGCCTTTGCCCGGGGGGTCCCGCACATGCCCACGCCCGAAGGGATCTGGGCCGACGCCGATCTGCCGACCCGGCGCCTCGCCGGGCTCGCGCTCAATCCGTCCACCCCGGTCGACGCACTGCACCGGCTGCTGGCCGACGCTCCGCCCGCGGTACGGATGGTGCTGTGCCGGGACCGGGTCCTGCCCGACACCGTCGTGGACGCGGTGATCGCGCATCCCGACGCCCGCACGCGCAGCTTCTTCGCCCGCAACCTCCATGTGGATCCGCGCCAACGGGCACGGCTGCTGAAGGACCCGGACTGGCTCGTCCGCGCCCATCTGGCCGAAGGGCCCCGGCCGACCGGTCCCGCGGGCCTCGAACCGCTGCCCGACGACGCCGTCGTCCACATGATCACCGCCTTCGAGGACGAGCACCTGGGCGGTTCCTTCCACGGGCAGATATCCGCCGGGCTGCGGCGGGCCATGCCGACGCACCCGGTGGCGAAGGTCCGGCTCTGGGGAACCGGTTCGTGGCGGGGGCTGCCCGCCGAGACGCGGGCCGCCCTGCTGGCCGACCCCGACGACGAGGTACGGCGGAGGGCCCGGCGCTTCGCGCGGGAGGACGATCCGGCATGGGTGGAGAGCGTCCTGCCTCCGCGGTCCTGTCACGGCCGCACCGACGCGCTGCTCCATCTGGCGCTCAGCAGGACCGTCGTGGAGAGCGTCCTCAGCACACCGGCCGGCCCCGACGAACGGGCGATGATCGCGTCCAACGCCGCTCTGCCGCCCGACTTCGTGGTCCTTCTGGCCGCCGACCCGGATCCGGAGGTCCGGCGGGAGATCGCGCGCCGCGGGGACCTCGGGACCGCCGAACGCCGAGCCCTCGTCGGCGACCGTGATCCCTCGGTGCGCCGCACGGTGGCCCGGCACCCGGACCTCGGCCCCGAGGAGCGCGCCGCCCTCGCCGCGGACGCCGATCCGCAGGTGCGCCTGGCGGTCTCCGTCCACCCGGCGTGGAGCGAGCGGGAACGGTCCGCCATCGACTACGAGGTGCGGGTGGACGGCGACTTCGTCCACCACCGCCCTTCACCGACGCCGCGTCACCCGTCGGCCGTCCGCCGCGACGCGCTCTCCGCTCACCCGATGCTGCGTCGCGAGGCCGCACGCGAACACGCGCTGCCCCCGGACCTGGTGGCCCGGCTGGCCGCAGACGACGACCTGGGCGTACGCGTTCTCCTCGCCCAGAATCACCCGGACGCCCCCGCCGACCTGCTGCTGCGCAGCTACCTCGAGTACACCGGCCGCGAACGCGAGCATCTCCTGACACGGCCCGGCTTTCCGGGCGAGGGTCTCGCCGTCCACGCCGACGACGAGGATCCGGCCGTCCGCCCGCTCGCCGCTCGCGATCCCCGGACCGCGCCGCAGACCGTGGAACGGCTCACCCGGGACCCCGACCCCGGCGTGCGGGCCGCCTTCGCGCGCCATCCCCGCCTCCCGCGGCCGCGGCTGACACAACTGCTCGACGACGAGGAGCTCGTCCACCACGCCGCCGCCAACCCGGCGCTCGAAGAGTCCACGATCCGCCGTCTGGTGACCGCCCTGCCTCCCGGGTGACGGCGGCGAGCGCGTCGCGGCCGCGGGCGGCGTCGTCCGGATGGCGGTCGGCACGGACCTCGGCGGTCCGGTCCTTCTAGAATCCCGATGATCATGTTCGGGGGCGTCGGCAGGGAGCATGACGAGCCGAAGGGGCGGGGTTGAGCGGGGAGCGGGCGGCGTTCGGGGCGCTGCTGCGGGAGCTGCGGTTGTCGGCCTCGCAGACCATCGAGGGTCTGGCCGAGGCGTCGGGCGTGAGTGTGCGGGGCATCGGGGATCTGGAGCGGGGACGGCGGGCGGCGCCGCAGCGGCGGACGGTCGCCGCGCTCGCGGACGGCCTCGGCCTGGACGAGGCGCTGCGGGAGCGGCTCCTCACGGCGGCGCGGGCCGGGCGCCCCCGGGGCTACAGCCCGGCGGGCGTGCGCGCGTTCCCGCGGGGCGTCGACGACTTCGTGGGCCGGGGCCGGGAGCTGGCACGGCTCGCGGTACTCGCGGGGCGCGAGGCCGCCGTGCAGCCGGTGGCGGTGGCGGTGTCCGGGGCGCCGGGGGCGGGCAAGACGACGCTGGCGCTGCACGCGGCCCGCGATCTCGCCGACCTCTTCCCGGACGGGCAGTTGGTCCTGGACCTGCGGGGCACGCACGACGAGCGGCCCGGTCCCGGCGAGCTCGTGCTCAGCGTGCTCAGGGCGCTCCAGGTGTCCGACCGGGACCTCGCCCAGGCCGGCCCGGAAGGGCATGGCGCCCTGTACCGGCAGCTGTTGGCCGAGCGGCGTTGTCTGCTGATCCTGGACGACGCCCGGGACGAGGGGCAGGTGCGGCCGCTGCTGCCGGCCGCGGGGGCGAGCATGGTGGTGGTGACGAGCCGTCGCATGCTGACCGGGCTGGACAGCGTGCACCGGCTGCCGCTCGGGGAGCTGCACCCCACCGAGGCCGCCGAGTTGCTGGCCTCGCTCGTCGGGGCCGAGCGGGCGGCCGCCGATCCGGAAGCCCTCGCCGAAGTCGCCGCACGCTGCGGCCATCTGCCTCTCGCGCTGCGGGTGGCCGGCAACTGGCTGGCCACCCGCTCCGGTTGGACCGTCCGTCGGCTCGCGGACCGGCTCGCCGACGAGGAGCGGCGCCTGCACGCGCTCCAGGCCGGCGATGTGCGCGTCGCGGCCGCCTTCGATCTGTCCTACCGTCGGCTGACCCCCTCGGCCGCCCGGTTGTTCCGGCGCCTGGCGCTGGTCCCAGGAGCGGACACCGGCGCCCCGGGAGCCGCACAGCTCACCGGTCAGCCGCTGTTCGACGCCGAGGACACGCTGGAGGAACTGGTCGAGGCAGGGCTGCTGGGCGCGAGCGGGGACCGCTACCGGCTCCACGACCTGCTGCGGCTGTACGCGCGCAGCCGGCTCGACGCCGAGGAGAGCGCTCGGGACGCCGACCTGGCCCGCAGGGCGCTGTATCGCTGGCTGCTGGAGACCACGGTGGTGGCGGGGCGCTGGTTCGAGCCGGACCACGGGCCGCCTCCCGCGGCCTGGCAGGGCAGCGTCGACCTGTCGAGCGCGGACCGGGCGCGGGCCTGGCTCCAGGCGGAGGGCGACGGCTGGCTGGCCGCGCTGCGCGCCGCCGTGACCGCGGGCGAGCACGCGACCGTGGTGGAGGTGGCCGAGGCCCTGCACTGGTTCTCCGACCAGTGGATCTTCTGGGGTCACTGGCCCGAGGTCTTCGGCGCTGCCGCGCACAGCGCGCAGGCGCTGGGCGACCCGCTCCTGGAGGCGACCCATCTCAACTACCACGCGTGGGCGCTGCTCGTCTGCGAGGACCGCCCCCATGACAGCCTCGACCGGTCCGCCGAGGCGCTGGCCGCCGCGGAGCGCGCCGCCGATCCGCGACAGCGGGCCTGGGGGCACATCTACCGCAGCTCGGCCCTGCGCCGGATCGGCGACCATGTCACGGCCGCCGGTCACATGTACCGGGCCGCCCCTCTGTTCGAGGCCGTCGGTGACCTGCCGGGCAGTCTGCAGGCCCAGCACGGGCACGGCATCCTTCTGCAGAACTCCGGCAGGCCGGAGGAGGCGCTCGCCTCGTACCGCGACACCCTGGCCTTCCTGGACCGGGCCGGTGACCGGATCCCGTCGCACATCGCCGACTTCGCCCGGGGACAACTGCACGCGGCCATGGGCGCCTGTCATGCCGCGAAGGAGCGGTGGACGGCGGCCGTCGACTTCCTGACGACCGCCGTGACGATCTCCCGGGGGAGCGGGAACGCCGCCCTGGAGAGCCGCTATCTCGTCTCCCTGGCCGAGGCGCTGCTGTCCGCCGGACGGCCGGCCGAGGCCCGCGAGGCGCTCGCCCGCTGTCTCTCGCTCGGTCTCGACGCCGACCCCCGGCGCGTCGCCGAGGCCCGCGAACTCCTCGCCCGTCTCGAGGCGCCCTGACCGGGCCCGCCGGCCCCCTCAGTCGCCGCGAACCGGGGACGGACGAGCCCAAGCCACGACGGACGAGCCACGCCACGACGGGCGAGGCCTCCGCCGTGCCGCCCATCCTGGTCCCGGAGCCCGCGTCGCGTCTTGTCTCCTGGCGCACCGCGCTGTTCCCCGAGCGCACGACGGACGGCGCAGTCGGCGGCGTCGGCGTTTCTGCCTGCTTCCTGCCTGGCGCCGGTCCCGAAGCGCTGCTTGGCTGACCGCGGCGGGGAGAACGGGCCGCCGTCCGACGCTCTCCGCCGGTTCCGCACGGCTGGAGAGGAGGGCCAGGTGGCCCTGGTGCTGACGACCGCTTCGGTTCCCGACGGGGAGCGACTCGCCTACTGGCGGGACGCGTTGGGCCGGGCGCTCGTGCCGACGGCCGTCACCGTGCCGGGCGACGGCCCGTTCGAGGCCCGCCTCCGCACCGAGCGGCTGGGGTGTCTGCGGGTCTCCACCGTCGACGCCGACGCGCACCGCCTGAGACGCACGCCCGCGCACATCGCCGACGAGCGCGCGGGCGCCGACGCGGGCGGCGCGAGCGGCGCGGACTACGTGGCCGTGGGCGTCCAGCGGACGGGCACCGCCACGCTGATCCAGGACGGCCGGCGTTCCGTCGTCGAGGAGGGCGACCTCTTCGTCCACGACACGGCGCGGCCGTACTCCCTGGACTTTCCGGGGCGCTTCACCGCACACGTGGTGCACATGCCACGGCGGGCGGTGGCCGTGCCCGAGGAAGAGCTGCGGCAGGTGACGGGGACCGCGATCGGCGGCGGGGACGGCGTCGGAGCTCTGCTGGCGAACTTCCTGACCTCGTTGACCGCCTCGGTCCCCCGCTGCGCACCGGCCGTCGCCGCCCGGCTGGCCACGGGTGTCGTGGACCTCTTCGCCACGCTGGTCGACGAGCGGACCCGACGGCCGTCCGCCGTCGGGGCCGACGCGGCGGACCCTCTCGTGGAACGCGTGCGCGATCACATCGACCGCAGTCTCGGCGATCCGGACCTCTCCCCGCAGTCCCTGGCGGCGGCACACCACATCTCGGTGCGCTATCTGCACCGGCTGTTCGAGGGCGAGGGCGTCACGGTCGCCCGGCTGATCCAGCAGCGCCGCCTGGAACGGTGCGCCCGGGAACTGGCCCGGGCCGACGCCACCGCCGCCACGGTGTCCGCGGTGGCCCAGCGATGGGGTTTCGCCAATCCGGCGCATTTCAGCCGGGTCTTCCGCGCCGCGTACGGGCTCTCCCCCCGCGAGTGGCGACGGGCGGAAGGCTTCGCGGTTCCCGACGGGGGTCCCGGTCCAGGCACACTCGGCCCGCGGTCATCGGCGGCGTCGGCCTGATCGAGGACGGCGCGCGCCTGGCCCGCGCGGACCGGGTGAACGGCGGCCGGGCCCTCCCCCACGTCAGCGCGTGGAGCGGCCTCGGCCCGAGGACCACGTGTACAGCAGGACCGCCGCGGCGACCGTGGCCGCCGCGCCGGCCGCACGGACGCCGCCGCGGGAGCGCCAGGACAGCACGGAGCCGGCCGAACGGGCGGACAGCACAGAGCCCGCGCTGAGCCAGGAGCCCACCGAGGCCACGGACGCGGCGGAGCCGACGGAGCCCACCGAGAGGAAGCTGCCCACGGAGCCCACCGAGAGGAAGCTGCCGGCGGAGCCCACCGAGAGGCAGCTGCCCACGGAGCCGACCGAGAGGAACGAGCCGACCGAGCCGACCGACAGCGCCGAGTCGCCCGACCACAGGGAACGCCCGGTACCCGCGGCGCCCTCGCACTTCGTCACAGCTCTACTCATGCTCCGAGCATAGGACCGGAGGACTCAGGACGGCGGCCAGTCGCGGTAGGGGATGCGTGCGAGGTCGCGGACCTCACCGACGGCGCCCCATTCGTCGCGGCCCAGCCGGGACAGCGGCCGCAGCCGCCGGATGTCGGGATGGCCGTCGACGAGCACGTCCTCCTGCACGGCGGCGTGCACGACCTCGCCCAGGACCAGCGTGGAGTTGCCGATGCGCACGGTCGAGTGGAGCGTGCACTCCAGGGCGACCGGCGAGGCGGCCACGCGTGGTGGTCCCACCCGCAGCGAGGGCTCCCGCTCGATGCCGACGGCGTCGAACTCGCCCTGGTGTGCGGGGAAGTCGACACCGGTGGCGTTGATCTGCTCGAAGAGCTGCTCGGGCGCGAGGTTGACCACGAACTCGCCGGTGGCCTCGGCGTTGCGCAGCGTGTCCTTGCGTCCGACGGAGGTGAACTGGACGATCGGCGGGTCGGTGCAGGCGACGGTGAAGAACGAGTGGGGGGCGAGGTTGGCGGTGGCTCCGTCGGCCGTCAGGGTCGACACCCAGGCGATCGGCCGGGGTACGACGACGGCGGTGAGCAGGCGGTAGAAGGCGCTCGCGCCGAGGGCCCCGGGATCGTAGTCAACGCGCATGCGGCCAGTTCTACCGGAAGCGGGCCGCGGCGCCGACGTCGGCCCCGGGCGGCGGGCGGCGGGCGGCGGGCGGCGGGCGGCGGGCGGCGGGCGGCGGGCGGGTCAGCCTTCGGTCCGGTCGGTCCCGCCGTCCAGGGCGGCCGCGGCCGCCTCCGACCTGACCGTGGCGGCCGCCGCTGCCACCTCCTCGTGCGCTGCGCCCGCCGGCTGCCCGCCCTGCACGGCACCGACCAGGTCCTGGGCGAGGCGGTGCAGGGGGACGCCGGCGTTCTGCGAGGCCAGGGCCAGCACCCGCCATGCCTCCTCGACGCCCAGGCCGAAGGAGGCCATGACGATGCCTCGGGCGAGGTCGATCACCGGGCGGGTCTGCAGGGCGCGCCGCAGACGCACGACCTCGACGCGCAGGTCGTGCACGACGCCTTCGCCGGGGGCGTCGGCCCGCCGGCCGACGGCAGCGGCGGCGGTCGGACCGGGAGCGCCGTCGGTGGGGCCGGGAGCATCGTCGTGGGGGCCGGGGGCGTCGAACAGCGTGCCGGTGCCGGTCAGTTCCAGCAGGCGCCCCACCGCCCGGCTCACCGTGTGCACGACGATCGTCTTGCCCTCGTCCAGGCCGCGCTCCCGCGCACCGAGCAGCACGTTCAGGGCGGAGCAGTCGCAGAAGGCGACTCCGTCGAGTTCGAGGTCGATCCCGCCGACCGCGGCGCCGAGAGCTCCGTGCAGAGCTCGCTCCAGCTGTTCGGTCGAGTCCAGATCGAGTTCGCCCCGGACCGTGACGACTACGCGGTCCCTCTCGAAACGGGCGCGGATCACGGGACCGGCGGCCGTCCGACGAGGACGGGCGGCGCGGCGCGTCTCCGCTGCCGAACGGGCATCCACGCCTCCGGCGTTCGCGTCATGGGCAGGTTCCGGCATGCCCGCCTCCCCGGTCACTCCACATGTCACCACCAGGGTCACCCCGCCTCGGTCACACGTCAACCAATACACGAAACGAAGTTCCGGTCTTTGTATACGTGAAACCTTGGACATAGGATTGCCTCATGGAAGGGGTGCCCGAGTCACACAACGGATGGACGTTCCTGACCAACCACGCGCGCGTGCTCGCCGTCATCGCGGACGACAACAGCGCCCGCATCCGGGACATCGCCGCGCACTGCCGGCTCACCGAGCGGGCCGTGCAGAAGATCATCGCGGACCTGGAACAGGACGGCTACCTGTCCCACACCAGGGAAGGGCGCGGCAACATCTACCGGATCGAGCCCGACAGGGTGCTGCGCCACCCCGCCGAGGCGGGACTGAGCGTGGCCGCGCTGCTCTCCCTGCTCGCCCAGGACGAGGCGGCCCGCAGCCGCGGCCCCGCGACCGGGACGAGTCGCCGACGACCGTGACCGGCGCGACCGTACCCCTCGGACCAGCGGCGCGACGGCGGGCGAGAGACGAAGGTCACGACTACGTATCGGACATTTAAGACCTCAATCTTCACGCCAGGCACACAAGTTGGCTAAGTTGACGCCAGGCCGTTCGACTGCCCTTCAGGGCAGGGGGCTTGAGGCGCCCGCAACAGGGGTCGCCCGGATTCCGCCGCCCACGGCGACGGAGCACGGAAGGAGAACGTCTTCCATGGCGACGGATCGCAGCCCGCGCTCCCCAGGCAGCAGCGACGAGCCGAGTCGGGCGGAGATCCAGCAGCGGGTCAACTCGCTCTACGACCGCGCCGAGAGCGACACGGGCAACTACAACGCGACACGCGCGATGTCGGGCCGCTCGCGCAGGACGGCCGGCTCGGTCGCCGACAGCGGACGCCGCTCGTCCGACGCCTCGCTCGACGCGGTGGCCAGGCAGTGGTTCGACCGCGCTCGCGACCGGGTCGGGCCCACCGTCCCCGCCGTGCTGCCGACCGACCGGCTGCCGGCCCCGGCGCCCCGGTCCGCCGGCACGTCGGAACGCCCCGGCGACAGCGCCGTGGTGCGTGAGCTGGAGGCCGCCGTACGACGGGTTCCCGAGCTCACCGGACGCGCGGTCGCCGCGCTGCCCGCGGTGCCCGAGCCCCGTCAGGGCGAGCCCAAGGCGCTCGCGCCCGCCCCGGCCGCCCTCCCTGCCCTTCCGGCCGGGCCCGCCGCCTCCGCCCCGGCCGCCGCCGCGCCCGCGGACCGGCAGGCCTCGCTCAAGGACACCAAGGAGCGCAACGGGCGGAAGCTCATGGCGGCCCGGGACATCCTGACCCGCGCCCTCGCCCGCCCCACGCCGGCCCTGCCCGCCCCTGCTCCGGTCGCGGCAGCGGCTCCCACGGCCGTCCTGCCGGTGGTCGACGCGCAACCGGCCGAGGCCCAGCCGGTTCAGCAGCCCTGGGACACCGCCGAACAGCAGGCGTTCCGGGCGGAGATCACGGCGGCGTGGGCGGGACGGCCGACCGCCGCCGGCACCGCCGCGCCCGCCGGCGCGGACGCCATCCTCACCACCACGGGCCAACTCGGCATCGTCACACCGTCGTCGGGCTTCGCCGCCCAGGCGACCGACCTCGGCGCGCAGGCGTCGGGCTTCGCCACGGCCGCATCGGGCTTCGCCGCACCGGCGTCGGGCCTCGCGGCGCCCGAGGCCGCCCTCGTCGTGCCCGCCCCCGCCCCCGCCCCGGCTCCTGACCAGCTCGGGTCGGAACCCGGCTTCACCGCGCCGCCGTCCGGCTATCCCCTGCCGGAGATCGGCCTGCGCGCGCGGGAGTCCGGCATCCTGACGCCCGACGCCGGGACCGGCGGCCTCACGGTCACGACGGGCTACCCGGTTCCCGAACCGGCCCTCGGCGCCGCCCTGTCCGCCGGCGCCGCCCCGTCCGGCTACGTCATGCCCGACTTCGGCCTCCCCACGACGGACCTGGGCATCCAGGCGCCCGGCGTCGACGCGTTCACGGCCGTCCCCGGTCCCCAGGCCTCCGGTCCGGGTGTCGCCGCACCGCCGCTCGGCCCTACGGCGGCCGGACTCCCCCTCACGGCAACGGAGTCCGGCTTCTCCGTGCCCGCCGGGGCGTCCGCCCCGAGCCAGGTCGCCGCCGCACCGGTCGTCACGGCCCCCGCATGGGACGTGGTGACGGTCGGGGGCGGGTACCCGGTCGCCGTCGGTCCGACGGCCCCCGCCGCCCCGCTTCCGGCCGCCGTCCCGCCCGTCGTGGCCCCGGCCGACGTGACGTCCCGCACGACGGGCACGGCCTACCTGCGGAAGGCGGACAAGGCGCTCGCCTTCGCCCGGGCCCAGGTGGGCAGGCCCTGCGTGTGGGGAGCGACGGGGCCCGAGTCCTACGACTGCTCCAGCCTCACCCAGGCCGCCTGGCGGGCCGCCGGGGTGACCCTGCCGCGGACCGCCATCGACCAGGCGAAGGCGTTCACCCGGGTCAGCCTCGCCGATCTGCGCCCGGGCGACCTCGTCTTCTTCTTCGACGACCTCAGCCACACGGGACTGTGCACGGGTGACGGCATGATGATCCACGCGCCGGGTCCGGGGGCGTCCATCCGCGAGGAGGCGATCCTCCCGTTCGGGGAGGGTGCGCTGCGCGGAGCCGTTCGGCCCGCCTGAGGGGGCCTGCCCCCTCAGCGCATCGCGGAGTCGGCCCGCGCCTGAGCCCGTCTGGCGTTGTTGTAGGCGCGCAGGAGGAGTTTGGAGACGGCGCAGGGCGACGCGTCGAAGTGACACTGACGGCAGGTGCGCGCATGCTCCTCGTACGCGGCGCGGGACTCCTGCAGAGCGTCCTCGGGAGTGGTCATGGGGGTCCTCCGAACGGAACGACGGTTGCCTTGGGGCGTGGCTACTCGCGAGTAGCTTCCACGTCCAGAGGATTGGATCATGTTACTTACGGTAGTGAAAAACGCGTGAGCGAAACCGCACGTCACGACAGGGGGACCGACTTGACCGACTTGACCGGCTTGACGGACGACGACGGACGGCGCGCGGCGCGGGTCTTCGACGCGCTGGGGCCCGCGTACGAGACGGCATTCGCGCACTCGGAGGCGCACCGCAGGTCGCTGGAGTGGCTGCTCGGGCGGCTCACGCCCCGCAGCCGCGTGCTGGACGTCGGAAGCGGGACCGGGCGGCCGACCGCCGAGACCCTGGCCGGGGCGGGGCACGAGGTGCTGGGCGTCGACGTCTCCCCCGTCATGGTGGAGCTGGCCGCCCGGCAGGTGCCCGAGGCGGAGTTCCGCTGCGTGGACGCACGTGAACTCCCGCTGGCCGAGAGCTCGTGGGACGCCGTCTGCGTCTACTTCTCGCTGTTGCAGCTGGACCGCGCGCAGCAGGCCGACCTGATCGGCAGACTGGCGCGGGCACTGCGGCCCGGGGGCAGTCTGGTGCTGGCGACCGTGCCGCTCGACGTCGAGGGCGTCGACGCCGTCTTCATGGGGCAGCCCGTGCGGGTGACCAGTTTCGCCGGCGAGGCGCTCGTCGACCTGGTCACCCGGGCGGGTCTGACCGTGCTGGCCGAGGAGCACGTGCTGTTCACCCCCGACCACCCCGAGGCGGTGCCCGAGCCACACCTGTTCCTGCACTGCGGCCGCCCCGAGGCGGCGGACGGGTAGGCGAGCGGGCGGCGGGCCCGGACGGCGGCCCCGCTCAGTTCCTCGCCGCGTGCGCGGCGAGCGCCACGACCAGCGCCGCCGAGCCCGTGCCCAGCAGGGCGCCGGCCACCACGTCACCGGGGTAGTGCACGCCGGTGTGGACCCGCGAGTAGCCCACCGCGCAGGCCAGCAGCCCCAGCGGGACGGCGGTCACCGGCAGGGTGGGGCCCACGGCGGCCGCGAACGCCACGGCCGAGGCGGTGTGGCCGGACGGGAACGACGCCGAGTGCGGCATCGGCACGTGCCGTCCCGGGAACGGCGAGTCCTCGGCACGGTGCGGACGCGGACGGCGCACCAGCTTCTTGCCGAGCAGGTTGGCGGACGCCGAGGCCACGCCGATGGCGGCGACGCCGAGCACCGCGGCCCGGCGCGGGCGTCCCCCGCACAGGGACAGTGCCGCGGCCACCGTGAAGGACAGCTTGGAGTGGTCGGCTGCGGCCGACAGCCGGCGCAGAGCGGTGTCCAGGGTGGGCGTCCTGGTCACGGTGACCGCCTCGTACAGGGCCTGGTCCAGCGTGACGAGGTCACTGACCAGACTCCGGGCGGAAAGCTTCGGGCGGCGGTCAGACATCGTAGGCCTCCTTGACGGTGCGGGGGTCGGGACGGCCGAGCGCGAGGCGGAGGACCCGCCGCCAGTCGACCGTGGGGGGAGCGTAGGCGGCGCCGGGACGGTGCCGGGGCACCCGGACACGCAGCGCGGCGGGCCGTACCGTGCAGACGACGGGGGTGGCCAGTTCGAGAGCCTCGCCGTCGACGGCCACCGCGATGCGCTCCCGGTCGGCCTCGACGACGACGCGCCGGGAGGTCACCGAGGTGATGCCGCCCGCGCGCTCGCCGAACAGCGCGATCTCGGCGGCCTGGGCCGCGCCCTCCACGCGGACGCCGATCACTCCGAGCAGGCCGGCGTCCAGCCGGGGGCGACGGCCGCCGCCCAGCGGATCGGCGCGGGCGTAGGCGTTGTTGCTGACCAGAAGAGCCTGCGGGGCGTGCAGCTCGGTGTCGTCCGCACGCACGTGCAGGACCGGGGCGGCGTCTCCCTGGAGCAGGTCCGGAAGGTGATCCAGGGCGGTCGCGGCTTTGGCGTCGCGGTAGTCGGGGCTCTGCACTATCTCCGCGTACGCCCCGAAGGAGACGGTGTTGACGAAGGCGCGTCCGCCGACGTCACCGAGGTCCACGCGCAGCTCGACGCCGTTGGTGAGGGCGTCCAGGCTGCGCACCGGATCGGTGCGGTCGAGGCCGAGGTCCATCGCGAAGTGGTTGCGGGTTCCGGCGGCGACCACCAGGAAGGGCACGTCGTGTTCGGCGGCCACGGCCGCGACCAGCGCCTGGGTGCCGTCGCCGCCCGCCACGCCGAGCAGGTCCGCGCCCCCGGCGACGGCCCGGCGGGCCTCCTCCGCCGGGTCGGTGTAGGTGTCGTCGGCCCCGAGCACGACCACCCGGGCGCCGAGCGCCTCGGCGCGTTCGACGAGACGGTGCTTGACCACCTTGCCGCCGCCCGAGCGGACGTTCATGATCAGCACCGGCCGGCGCGGCGGCGGGGTCCGACGGCCGTGCGTGCCCTTGGGGCGGCGCACGCTGCGCAGCGAGGCACGGGCCGAGGCCAGCGCGCCCGCCCACAGAGCCAGCGCGCCCACCGCCACCGGCCACAGACCGGACAGCGCGTACATCACCATGACGCCCACGGGCGCGGTCGCGGCCAGCAGAGCACCGAACAGCCGGGCGCCGCCCCGGTGCGCCAGCATCCACCACACGCCGGCCCCGGCCACGGCGAGCAGTGCGAACCCGGACAGCAGGATCAGCCAGCCGCCCGCCCCCGCGCCCGCCAGCACCACCGCCGCACATCCGGCGACCAGCAGCACCGCGAGCCGGGCCCAGCCTCGCGCGCGGGCGACGGCGTCCAGGTGCGCCGGGCCGACGTGCGGCAGCGCCCATTTCGTCCTACGTGTCTCGTTCACCGTGCGCCCGCCATGCTCCGTGGCTCCCTGTTGTGCGTCGACAGCGCCAACGATCTCGATCAATTGTCCATGGCACGGCGACCTGACGTGACCGTGCTCCCGCCGTCGAGGACGCCGGTGCGGAGTCGGGTTCCCCGAAGGGAGCACACGAAGAGGGGCCCGTCGGCAGTCCGACGGGCCCCGTGGTCGTGCGCTCGGAGCTCAGGTGCGCCGGGTGCTGCGGCGCAGGACGACGAAGCCGCCGATCACCAGCAGGGCTCCCAGCGCCCCGGGCCACAGGTTGGCGCCGGTCTCGGCGAGGCCGCCCTGGACCGCCTGGGGCTCGGTCCCGCCGACGATCGCGCCGGAGCCGGTGTCGGCCGGGGGCTCCGACCCACTGGAAGAGGGAGTGGGCGCGGGGGCGGGGGCGGCGGCGGACGCCGGAGCGCTCGCGGGGGCGGTCGCGGGGGCGCCGATCTCACCGCCCGAAGCGGCGGCGGGCGCCGACACGGGCGCCGGGGCGGCCGCCTTGGGCGAGGGCTTCGAGTAGACGCGCGGCTCGGTGGCCGCGCTCGCGGACGCCCGGGGGGACTCGGGAGCCTGGGACTGCTGCGCGCCCCCTTGCGAACCGTTGTCCTCGTTACCGCCGCCGGTACCGCCGCCGTTGCCGGAACCGTTGTTGCCGCCGTTGCCGGAACCGTTGCCCGCGGTGCCGTTGTCGCCGGTGTTTCCGGAACCGCTGTCACCGCCGTTGGCGTTACCGGTGTTCCCGGAACCGTTTCCGTCGCTGTTGCCGTTTCCGGTGTTTCCGGTGTTTCCGGTGTTTCCGGAACCGCTGTCACCGCCGTTGCCGTTGCCGCCGCCGTCGCCCGGCTTCGTGCCCGCGCCGCAGGTACGGCCACCGTTGATGCAGTCGACCATCTCCCGCATCAGGTTGTCGTCGAAGACGTTGATGAAGTCGCCGTGGTCCGTCACCGGCTTGTGCAACTGCTCGGGGAAGGAGTCCACCGCGAACAGCGGAGTCGTCTTGCCGCCGTCCTGGAGGCTCGGCGCGTCGACGTCGTACACGATCCGCTGGACCAGCTGCGGCACTGCCTTGAAGCCGTTCGGGCAGCTGCCGTCGGCGCCGGCGAAGGCCACGTGGGTGCGGTGGTTGGCGCTGTCGATGTTGGCGCCGTCCCAGCAGCTCTGGAAGCGGAAGGTGCGCACCACGTCGCTGCCGGCCGGGCAGAGCGGGTACTTGTCCTTGAGCTGACGGTCCTCGAACCCGGTGCAGCTCCACGACGCGTTGGCGTTGGCCGTGCCGTTGACGAAGGCCTTGGCGTCGCCGGTGATGATGCGCAGCAGCCGGGGCATGGCGGTGACCTGGGAGCGCGGGTTGCCGACGAAGGTCAGCGTGACGTCCTTGGCCGTGACGATCTTGCCGGCGTTGCCCTCGACTCCGCCGCCGGGGCTCCCCGCGTCCCGTTCCTGAGCGCCGTTCTGCAGCCGCAGCACGGGCCAGTAGTAGGTCGACCTGTCGCCCTGGTCCACGCAGCTCGTCTCGGCCTTCGCCAGATCGCCGTCGGAGGCGAAGGCGTTGTTGGACTGGTTGCCGATGTAGTCGTGGAAGTGATGGGCGCCGTTGGAGACGCCCGGTGCGACGATCACGTTGTCCGAGTTGAACAGCCCGTTGGCGTTGACTCCGCAGCTGCTGGTGAAGGTTCCGCGGGAGGGACCGGACGCGGGGTCCGACGTCTGCTGCGAGGGCTGGACGGACTTGATGTCCGCGTAGTCCGCGGCGACCGGCCCGTTGCCGGCCTGTCCGCCGTTGCCCTGCTGTCCGTCGCCCTGCTGACCGTCGCCGCCCTGCTGACCGCCGCCGTTCCGACCGTCGTCGCCGTTCTGGCTCTGATCGCCGTTCTGGTTCTCGTCACCGTTGCCGTCGGCGCCGCCGTCGGCCTGGTCGTCGTTGGCGCGCAGGGAACAGGCGGCGAGGGCCTCGAGGCCCTCCGGACGGTCGCCGACCCGGTCGATGGCGACCGCGATGCGCTCGATCGTCGCGCCGCGCTTCTCCTTCAGCGGGTTCATGACCGCGTTGTCCGCGAAACCGGCGTCCTGGCGCACGGCCTGGGCCGACTCCTGCAGTTGACGGTAGGCCGCGGCGATCTGCTCGTCGAGTCGGGCCAGTTCGCGGTCGACCTCGGCGGACGCCCCGTCCGGCACGCTGGTCAGCTTGCTCCCGACGTCCGGACAGTCGACGGTGACGGCGCTGTTTCCGGCCCGTCGGGTCGAGTTGCCGTCGGAGCCGTCCTCGGTGGCCGAGGCATACACGTTCGCCGCCATCAGGCCGCCGCCGCCCAGCATCAGCGCCGCAGCCAGGAAGGTCGCGCGTCGTCCGCCCGTCGGGCGTCTGCGCCTGTTCTGAACCAAGGAGTGCTCCTACGCGTCGTGGGCGGCCATGGACAGGAAATCCCCCGGCCCTATACGCGACCGGACACCGAAGTGTTCAACCGCACCACGAATTCATAGCAACATCTCAGGCAAGCCTGGTGACCCGCCCCTTCGAAGCTGACACCGGGTCATCCCGTCGGCGGGTCGAAGGACAGGGACAGCACCCGCCTCCTCCGACCGGCGCGCTCGTGCAGCAGGCCCATGACGGCGGCCGCGGCCACCGCGATCAGATGCTCGCGTCCGGCGAGGTTCGGTGCGGCTATCGACTCGAGCACCATCGAGCCGCCGGTGAGCGTGAACACGATGGGCGCGCGGCGGACGACCGAGAGGTAGGTGAACAGTCCGACGACGGCCGCGGAGGGGCCGGTGTCGAGCACCTGGCCGGCCTCGGGCGGCAGGCCGAAGCCCCACCAGCCGGGCCCCATCGCCAGCATCACCCGTACCGAGAGGGTGCCCGCCAGGGTCGACGCGTAGGCGACGAGCAGGGTCCGGCGGCGGCCCAGGGCGAGCTCGGCCAGGGCGAAGGCGAGGAAGAGCTGGGTGATGCCGGCCCAGACCGGCAGATCGAGCGCGGGGACGTAGAGGGAGACCGGGGTGCGCAGCAGCGTCAGCCACAGAGGCAGGTCGCCCTGGACCCCGCCGACGGCTCGCACGGCCGTCTCGCCCGCGGGGTGCTGGGCCAGGGCATGGAAGAAGATCACGCCGAGGCACGCCACGACGGCCAGCACCAGCGCCCCCGGGCCGCGGCGGCGCAGCTGCCGCAGCGGGTCGACCACGATGCCGTACCACTCGCCGCGCAGGGTCCGGCCGACGAACCGGGCGGCGCGGGAGAGCGCACCGCCGTGCGGCGCGCCCCGGCCGCCGGCGAGGCGCTGCTCCACGGCGCGGCCGTCTCCGGCGCGGTCCTCGCGGGCACGGCCTTGCAGGGCACGGTCCTTCCCGGCAGGGTCTTCTCCGGCGCGGTCGCGAGGCCGTTCCACTTCGGGACGCAGGATGCTCAAGGTCTCCCCCACACACTCGTCGCGCGATGTTTCGTGCGAGTCACGCTCTGGAGGACGCAAAGACGCCCCGGGAGGCTTACTCCCGCGTGGGCCATCTCCCTCACATTGCGGACCGGAACGGCGCGGGCACGACCGGTGAGCCCCTGACTCCCGGTCACGTGGTGGTAACTCAGGTGGGCTACTGTCACTTCCGTGGAACGCACTGACCAGCGGAACATGACCCCGGCCAGGTTACGTCGCCCGGTGGGCCCGACCGGCCCCGGCGCCCTCGCCTCCCTCGTCCCGAGCGACCGCCGCGTGACCCGCCGGCCGCCCGCGGACGCCAGGCCCACCGTCGAGCCCGGGCACTGCGCGGGCGCCGGCCCCCGCGCGGAGCCGGGGCCGGTGCTGCTCGCCGACGGCCTCCTCACCGAGCGCCTCTCACTGGCCGTGCCTCAGGACACCAGGGTCGTCGTCACGGACTACGAGATTCCGCCGGGCGGATCGCTGCCCTGGCACTACCACGAGGGACGGGTGGTGGCCGTGGTCACGGCGGGCGTGCTGACGCGGACCCTGTCGGACGGTTCCGAGTGCGTGACGCCCGCCGGCGGATGCATCGTCGAACCGGTCGGCCCGCAGGGCGTGCACATGGCGGAGAACCGGGAGCCGGACCCGCTGCGGATCTGCGCCCTCTTCTTCCTCCCGCAGGGCGCTGCGTTGTCTACGCGCGCAGAACCCCCGGACGCGGTCACCCGCGGCTGACCGGTGCGTCCACCGCCGCGGCCGAAACGAGCCGGTGGTTTTCGGCGGGCCGCGCCGTCCGGAGATCGGTGGCCCGGCGGCGCGGCCCGAGCTCGACGGCCCCGCCCGGATCAGGTCTGCGGCCGTCGGCCCGGCTCCTGGGAGGGGAACGTCTGCTCGGCGCCGGGCAGCGCCGGCGCGGGCAGCGTCGCGACCTCCTCCTGTGCCTTGAGCAGCTGCTCGGCCGTGCCGTCGGGCAGCGCCGGCGCGAGCGGCTGGGCCGACTCGAAGCGGAAGGCCGAGGTGAGGTCGCCGAAGGCGCCACGCCGCCAGGCGCTGATGTTGGGCTCCTCGACGCCGGTCAGTCTTTCGAGGAACCGCAGGGCGGAGGTGTGGTCGAAGGCCTCGGAGGCCACCCAGCCGCCCACGGTCCAGGGCGAGACGATGATCGCCGGGACCCGGAAGCCGCCCCCGATCGGCAGCCCGGCGACGAATTCTCCGGGGGCGCCGGCCGGCGGGGTCGGCGGCGGCACGTGGTCGAACAGTCCGTCGTTCTCGTCGTAGTTCAGGATGAACGCGGTCTTGGCCCAGACGGCCGGGTCGGCCGCGATGGCCTCGATCTTGGAGGCGACGAACGCCGCGCCGGCCGCCGGCAGGAAGTCGGGGTGCTCCGACTGGTGCCCGGGCGGGATGATCCAGGACACCGTCGGCAGCCGGTCGTTGCGGGCGTCGTCCTCGAAGGCGCCCTCGGGCTGGGGGCGTACGCCGCGCTCGTACAGATCGGAGCCCGGCAGGGCGTCCTGGAACGCGGCGAACTGCTCCAGCAGGTTGCAGCCGTAGTCGTCCTGCTGCTGGTACACCTTCCAGCTCACCCCGGCCGCCTGGAGCCGTTCCGCGTATGTCGTCCAACTGAACGGCGTCGGCGCGGCGTTGCGGATGACGGGGCCGCCCTCGTCTCCGTCCGGGTCGATGCTGCCGGTCATCCACATCAGGCGGTTGGGCCAGGTCGGGCCGAGGACCGAGCAGAAGTAGTGGTCGCAGACGGTGAAGGTGTCGGCCAGGGCGAAGTGGAACGGGATGTCCTCGCGCGTGTAGTACCCCATGACATACGGGCCGTTCGCGCCGTCGGCCGTGCGGTGCGCCGGCAGCCAGCGGTCCATCCGGCCGCCGTTCCAGGCCTCGTGCTGCACCGACCAGGCGTGACTGGTGGACGGGATGGCCTGGGCGCTGGAGGTGCGGGTGTCCAGGTGGAAGGGGAGGAGGTGACCCCTCGGGTTCTCGGGGTCGGGCTGGTGGAATACGGAACGCCCGGTGTCGAGGGTGAGCGCTTCGGGGTCGGCGAAACCGCGCACCCCGGACAGGGTGCCGAAGTAGTGGTCGAACGAACGGTTCTCCTGCATCAGCAGGACGACGTGTTCGACGTCGGCGAGCGACCCGCGACTGGGCTGTCCGGCCGCGACGGCCTTCTGGACGCTCGGCGGGAGGAGGGAGACGGCCGCGGCGCCCAGCGCGCCCGCGGCCGAGCCCAGGAGTCTGCGGCGGGTCAACTCGGCCATGTGTCGTGCCCCTTGCTGCGCGGAGAAGTCGATGGGAAGGCCGGCCCGTGCCCCGCACGGGGCGGGGCACCGCTCGCTGCGGTGCTGTGCGGGTGTCCGTCGGAGCCGGTGCGGCGCCGGTCCGTCGGAGCCCGTGCGGCGCGGGTGTCCGTCAGAGCCGGTGCGGCGTGGGTCCGTCGGAGCCTGTGCGGCGTGGGTGTCCGTCAGAGCCGGTGCGGTGCGCGGGCGTTCACGGCCACAGCTCCGCGCTGTCGCACACCCGGGCGCCCATGTTGCGTTCCATCATCTCCAGGGCGGCGTCCGCGAGATCGGGGTGGATATGGGCGACGGCGTCACGGGGGACGGTCACCTCGAAGTGCCGGATGTGGGCGTCGAGGGCCGAGTACAGGACGCACTGCTCGGTGACCTGCCCGCACAGGACGAGGTGGCCGACGCCCTCCTGGTCGAGCAGGTAGGACAGCGGGGTCTCGAAGAAGACCGAATGGCGTGCCTTGACGACGAACAGCGATGCCTCGTCGGGGCGCAGCGGGTCGACGAGGTCGGCGTGCGGGCCCGCCAGGGCCGTGTCGAGGAGTTCGCCGTGGTGCGAGCGCCACTGGCCGAAGTTGTCGTTGACGTAGACGACGGGAACGTCGGCGCGGCGGGCCCGGTCGAGGAGACCGGCGGCAACCGGGACCACCCTGCGGGCCGACGGCAGGAGCAGGTCGGCGTCGGGATGGTCGTAGGTGTTGATCATGTCGATGACGATCAGCGCGGTCTTGCTCATGCCGCTATGGGTTCCCTGTCGGACGCGAATATGACGGCACATCACTCGTCCGCGTCAGCGGGCGGCCGGGGTCCCGTCCCGGAACCCCGGCCGCCCTGCCCAGGTCGGGCCGTCAGGGCCTACCTCTCCTCGCGGAAGGAGACGTGCCGGCCGGCGACGGGGTCGTACTTGCGCAGGACCAGTCGGTCGGCGTCGTTGCGACGGTTCTTCCGTGTCACATAGGCGACGCCGGTTCCGGCGGTCGACCTCAGGGTGACGACGGGGCGCGCTGTGCTGCGGGCCATGGGAATCTCCTTTCACCGACTCGCACCGATTGAGCGGTGCATGCCAGTCAGGCGGTTCAACACGGGGGACGTCCGGCGCATTCCCTGGTTCCCGGGCCGTGGGCCGGGCGGGAAATCTCGGTGGCGCGGGCCATGCCCCTCTCGGTTACAGTGCTCCGCCGGTATCGCACCGGCGGCGAGAGGAGACTCAGCGGTGCGCCGTGGGGTGGGGAATGTACGGAACGTGCGGAACGTGCGGCAAGGACTGACGCTGGCAGCCGTGTTGACGGGGCTGCTGACGGGATGCGCGGCCGCGGAGGACGACACGGACAGCGCGTCGGGCAGGGCCGGGGCCTCTGCCGGGACATCGACCGGGACGAACGCGAAGGTGGCCGCGCGCGGAGGGTCCGTAGGGGCCTCCGGGTCCGCCTGCGAGCTTCCGGTCGTCTTCGACGTCGCGGAGTTCTGGAAGGCCAAGGCGGTCGACGCCGAGGAGGCGTCCGCCGCCACCGGCGACCTGGCCGATCTCGCCGACGCGCTGCTGCGCCAGGGGCCCGTCACCATGGCGTGCGAGATCGACGCCAAGCCCGCGGGGAAGATCGGGTTCCTGCGCGTGTGGACCGGCGAGCCGGGCGACGCCGACGCGCGCACCGTGCTGAAGGGCTTCGTCACCGCCGAGAAGGGGGCGAGCAAGGCCGTGTACCGCACGTTCACGTCGGGCGACGTCACGGGCGCCGAGGTCGAGTACGTCACCACGAGCGAGCTCCTGAAGGAGAGCAAGACGGAGCACGCGCTCGCCGTCAGCACCCCCAAGGGTCCCGTGGTGCTGCACCTCGGCGGGATGGACACCCAGGAGCACGAGGCGATGCTCCCGGCGTACGAGCTCGCCAAGAGCACCCTGCACGTCAGCGCCGGCTGACGGGCGCCGCCCGCCCGGTCAGTCGTCGAGCAGCTCGCGCATCCTCGTGGCGGCGCGTACGGCGGCGTCCCCGCAGCAGTTGTTGAACAGCACATGCACCTGCTCGGTCCGCCGGGCGAGCTCTCGCACCCTCGGTGTCCATTCGGCCAGTTCGGCGTCGGCGTACTCGTGCCGGAACCGGTCCTCCTTGCTGCCGCTGCCCCAGGCCTTGCTGCGTCCGTGCAGCCGGACGACGGCCAGCCGCCCGCAGGTGACGGGCGTGACGGGCGGTATCGCCGACGCCAGGGACTGCTCCATGTCGACGGCGACGGCGGCGAACCCGTGGGACCGCAACAGGTCGGCGGTGATCCGGCACTGGTCGGCGCCCTGCCACCACTGCGGATGCCGGAACTCCACACAGACCGGCCAGCCCGCGGTGCGCTCGGCGCACTGCGCCAGGAACGCGCGGGCGCGCACGCCGGGGCGGAACCACGGCGGGAACTGGAAGAGGACCGCGCCCAGCCGGCCCGTCTCCCGCAAGGGTTCGATGCCGTCCGTGAATCTGCGCCACACCTCGTCCAGCGCCTTCGGACCGCGCACGTCGTCGGGCAGCCCGGGCGGCAGCACCGCGGACCGGGTGGGGTGCCCGGTCAGCAGGGAGAAGGCCTTCACGTCGAACACGAAGTCCTCCGGGGTCCGCTGTGTCCACAGCAGGCTCGTACGCTCCGTGGGCAGCGCGTAGTACGTCGCGTCGACCTCGACGACCGGGAAGCGTTCGGCGTAGTGACGCAACCGGCCCTCCGCGTCGCGCCGGCCGGGGGGATACCAGCCGCTGGAGACCAGCGCCCGGTCCGTCCATGAGCACGCGCCCACCAGAATCTCACCCATGGCGGGGCGGATACCCCGCCCGGAGCGGTTCTCCCGGGCCATCCGGGGATGCACATCCGGCCGGGTGTGGCGCATTCTTGCTGTGTCGCCCACGCGCGGCACGGACGAGGTAGGGCCGATGACTGGGAGCGCCGGGAACGAGCGGAAGACGTCCGGACCGCCGCCCGCGCTGCTCACCGGGGCCGTGGCGGAGGCGCTGCGGGCCGCGGACGGCAGCGCCGGGGGCGTGTACCTGTGCTCCGGCACGCCCGGTCTGCTGCGGCTGGCCGTCCTGACGGGGCTCCCCGGGCCCCTGTTCCGCCCCTGGTGGCGGGTGAACGTCGACAGGCCCTTCCCGGTGACCGAGGTGCACCGTACGGGCGTCCCGGTGGTGCTGGCGAACGCCGCGGAGGCGATGCGCCGTTATCCGCAGTTCGCCGCCGGTCTGCCGTTCCAGTTCGGTTCCCTGCACGTGCCCGTCGCGGCGGACGGCCGCTCCTTCGGGGTGCTGACCGTCCTCGGCAGGGCCGTCGCCGACGCGGCGGAGGTGCTGGCCGACCGGGAGCGGCTGACGGCCGTGGCCGACAGCCTGGGAGCGGCCCTCCTGCGGCTGGAAGCGGACGGCCGGGCCGTCACCTGGGACGACGAGCCGCTGTGCGTGCGACCGCCGGTCGCGGGACCTGCCCCCGGGCGCGTCGGGCGGTTCTCCTGGGACCCGGCGACCGGCGCCGTCGCCGTGGACGAGCACGCGCGCGGCCTGCTCGGTCTGCCCGGTGACGAGTTCACCGGCACGCTGGACGCGCTGGTCCGGGCCGTCGACGCGACGGACGCCCTGCGGTTGCCCGGCCTGTTCCACCGGACGGCCCGGGGACGCCCGCCGCCGCTGCCGGTCCGGCTGCGCACCGTCGAGGGCGCTCTGCGGCTGCTGGAGCTCTGGGAGGAGTCGGGGGCGAAGAGCCCGGCCGACGCCCCCGACGGGCCGTTTCCCGTCGCCGGTGTCCTCCTCGACCCCGGACCCGGCGCCCTCGCCGACGGGGCCGCCGACCTGCTTCCGGAGGGCGTCTTCTGCCTGGACCGGATGGGGTTCGTCGTCTACGCCAATCCCCGGGCCGGCCGGCTCCTGGGCGTGCCGCGCGATCTGCTGGTCGGCCGGTCGCTGTGGGAATCCGTGCCGTGGCTGAACCAGCCCACCTACGAGGAGCATCTGCGGGGCGTCCTGCTGGCGCCCGAACCGACGCACTTCCATGTGCGGCGCCCGGCCACCGCCGACCGGCCCTCGGACGAGCTTCTCTATGAGGGGGACTGGCTGCGTGTCTCGCTGTACCCCGGAGCCGACCTCGTCACCTGCACAGCGGTCCCGGCGAACCGGGTGCCGGACGACGCGGCTCCCGAGCCCGCGGACACCGACGCTCACGCGCCCGACGCCGCCGCGTCGACCGCTCCCTTCTACCGGCCCATCGTGCTGGCCATCGCGCTGACGGAGGCGGTCACCGCCCGGCAGGTGTCGGCGGTGGTGATGCAGGAGCTGCTGCCCGCGTTCGGGAGCCGCATGCTGGCCATCTACCTGCTCCAGGAGCGGCATCTGTACCTGGCGTGGGAGTCCGGCTTCCCCGAGGGCTTCCTCGCGCCCTTCGAAGGGGTGGGCCTGGAGGCCCGGCTGCCGGGGGTGGAGACGCTCACCACGGGCCGCCCCCTCTTCTTCGACTCGATGCAGCAGCTGGCGGCCGCCTATCCCGGCATCGAGCTCGACGCGGAGGAGGGCGCCCGGGCCTTCCTTCCGCTGATCGCCTCCGGCCGGCCGGTCGGTTCGTGCATCCTCGGCTTCGACCGCTCCCGGAGCTTCGGCTCCGAGGAACGCACGGTGCTCACCGCGCTCGCCGGACTGATCGCCCACGCGATGGAGAAGGCCCAGCGCTACGACACGGAAGCCGCTCTCGCCCGCGGGCTCCAGCAGGCACTGCTCCCCCGGCGGCTGTCCCAGCACCCGCGTGTGGAGACCGCCGGCCGCTACCTGCCGGGCACCGAGGGCATGGACGTGGGCGGGGACTGGTACGACGTCGTGGAGGCCGGGGACGGCCTCGCCCTGGTCATCGGGGACGTGCAGGGGCACGGGGTGCAGGCGGCGGCCACCATGGGTCAGCTGCGCAGCGCGGTGCGGGCGTTCGCGCTGTCCGACCGGCCCCCGCAGGAGGTCATGGGCGGCACGAACCATCTGCTCATCGACCTCGACCCGGGCCAGTTCGCCAGCTGCTGCTACGTCCGGCTGGATCCGGCCACGGGCCTGGCCCGAGCCGCCCGCGCCGGGCACCTGCCGCCGCTGCTGCGCCACCCCGACGGGCGAACCGAGGTGGTGGAGCTGCCCGGCGGAGTGGTCCTCGGCGTGGACCCACGAGCCCATTACCCGGTCACCGAACTCCGGCTGGAGCCGGGCGCGATCCTCGCCCTGTACACGGACGGGCTGGTCGAGCGGCCCGGCCACGACATCGACGAGGGCATCACCACGCTGTGCAGGGCCCTGGCCGAGGCCGGCGGGCCGGGGACGGGTTCCCCCGGCCGGGCCGAGGGCCGCGCGCGGGCTTCGGCGCCCGGAGCCGACGCTCTCGCCGCGGGCGTCGAGGGCGCGCCCGGTCGGCCCCTCGGGACCGTCGCCGACCGGCTCACCGCACTGGCCCGGCAGTCCGCGGACCGGCCCGACGACATCGCCCTGCTCCTGGCCACCCGGCGCGACGGCCGAAAAGATCACCCGGGGCGAGCATGAGGGGCGCGTCCTGTGACCCTGTGTGACGCCTCTCGCCTCATCCGGCCGGGCAGTGTAGACATGGCACATGGTCCGACTCCTGGGGCGCTCGGATGCCCGGCCGGCCCGTCGTCCCCGGGACCCGGGGGCCCGGCGTACGCCCGAGTCCACACTCGGCGGGCGCAGTCTCGCCGCGCAGGTGTTCGTCCTGCAGGTGGTCATCGTGCTGCTGCTGGTGGTGGCCGGCGTGGTGGCGCTGCTGCTCCAGGTGCGGCACGACACCACCCAGGAGGCACGTAACCGGTCCGTGGCCGTCGCGCAGACGTTCGCCAACTCGCCGGGCATGGTCGCGGCGCTGAACAGCCCGGATCCCACGGCGATCCTGCAGCCCCGGGCCGAGGCGGCCCGCAAGGCCTCGGACATGGACTTCATCGTCGTCATGAACACCGACGGCATCCGCTACACCCACCCCAAACCGGACCGCATCGGGAAGAAGTTCGTCGGGACCATCCAGCCCGCGCTGGACGGCGGAGTCGTGGTCGAGGAGGTCGACGGGACGATCGGCCGGCTCGTCCAGGCCGTGGTGCCGGTGCGGGCAGCCGACGGGAAGGTGGTCGGACTGGTGTCGTCCGGCATCACCACGGCCCACGTCGGCGGCACGGCCGACCGTCAGCTCCCCCTGCTGCTGGCCAGCGCCGCCGTCGCCCTGGCCCTGGCCCTGGCGAGCACGGCCCTGGTCAGCCGACGGCTGCTGCGCCAGACCCATGGCCTCGGGCCGCGCGAGATGACCCGCATGTACGAGCACCACGACGCGGTGCTGCACGCCGTGCGCGAAGGCGTGATCATCGTCGGCGGCGAGGGCGACCTGCTGCTCGCCAACGACGAGGCGCAGCGCCTGCTCGACCTGCCCCCGGACGCCGAACGCCGGCAGGTTCTCGACCTGGGGCTGGACCGGGACACCGCCGAACTGCTGGCCTCCGGACGGATGGTCACCGACGAGGTGCACCTGGTCGGGGACCGGCTGCTGGCGATCAACCAGCGGCCCACCGATCTGGCGGGCGGGCCGGCGGGCAGCGTCGCCACCCTGCGCGACTCCACGGAACTGCGCGCCCTGTCGGGCCGGGCGGAGGCGGCGCGCGAGCGCCTCGACATGCTGTACGCGGCCGGGGTGGGCATCGGGACGAGCCTGGACGTGGCCCGTACCGCCGAGGAGCTGACGGAGCTGGCCGTGCCGAGGTTCGCGGACTTCGCCACCGTCGACCTCTTCGACGCCGTGCTGGACGGCGAGGAGCCGGAGGCGCGGGGCGCGCTGCGGCGCACGGCGATGAGCGCGATCCGCAAGGGAGTGCCGCTGTACGCGGTGGGCGAGCGGATCCGGTTCGTGGACAGCTCGCCGCAGGCCCGCAGCCTGCGCGAGGCCCGTGCCGTCCTGGAGGCCCGTCTCACCCATGCGCCGGGCTGGCGCGCCCAGGACCTCGAACGCACCGAGCAGATCGTGGAGTTCGGCATCCACTCGCTGATCACCGTGCCCGTGCGGACGGGCGCCCTGACGCTGGGGGTGGTCAGCTTCTGGCGCTCGGAACGGCCCGACCCGTTCGACCCGGACGAGGTCGTGCTCGCGGAGGAGCTCGTGGCGCGGGCCGCGATCTCCATCGACAACGCGCGCCGCTTCACGCGTGAGCACGGGATGGCCGTCACGTTGCAGCGCAGCCTGCTGCCGCGCACCCTGCCGGAGCAGAACGCCCTGGACATCGCGTACCGGTACCTGCCGGCGCAGGCGGGCGTGGGCGGCGACTGGTTCGACGTGCTGCCCCTGTCAGGGGCCCGGGTCGCGCTGGTGGTGGGCGACGTGGTGGGCCACGGGCTGCACGCGGCGGCGACCATGGGCCGGCTGCGCACCGCGGTCCACAACTTCTCCGCCCTGGACCTGGCCCCGGAGGAACTCCTCGGACTGCTCGACGAGTTGGTGGCCCGCATCGACCAGGACGAGACGGACGACAGCGCCAACGCGCCGGTGTCCGGGGCGACCTGCCTGTACGCCATCTACGACCCGGTCTCCCGGCGCTGCACGATCTCCCGCGCCGGCCATCCGCCGCCGGCGCTGGTCCACCCCGACGGCCGGGTCGAGTACCTCGAGGTGCCCGCCGGGCTCCCGCTCGGGCTGGGCGGGCTGCCGTTCGAGACGGTGGAGACTGAACTGGCCGAGGGCAGCCGGCTGGTGCTGTACACCGACGGGCTGGTCGAGGACCGGGAACGAGACATCGACACCGGTCTGGAGCTGTTGCGAGGCGCCTTGGAGCGAGGCGCCGGGGGTTCGCCGGAGCAGATCTGCCAGGGCGTCCTGGGCGACCTGCTGCCGGCCCGTCCGAACGACGACATCGCGCTGATCGTCGCGCACACCCGGGCGCTGGGCGCCGACCGGGTCGCCGAGTGGGACGTGCCGGTGGATCCGGCGGCGGTCGGCGAGGTGCGGGCGGCGGTGGTCCGGCAGCTGGCGCGCTGGGACCTGGAGGAACTGTCGTTCACGACGGAGCTGATCCTCAGCGAGCTGGTGACCAACGCGATCCGTTACGGCAGCGCGCCCGTGGGCGTGCGGCTGCTGCGCGACCGCACCCTGATCTGCGAGGTCTCCGACAGCAGCAGCACCTCGCCGCATCTGCGGTACGCGGCCATGACCGACGAGGGCGGGCGCGGGCTGTTCCTCGTGGCGCAGCTCACCGATCGCTGGGGCACCCGCTACACGCCCAAGGGCAAGGTCATCTGGGCCGAACAGCCCCTGCCGTGAGGGCGGTCGACCGTCGCGCCGGTCGACCGCACCGGTCATAAGTGATGGTTATGAGTCCATAGACCGGACCCGCGTACCGGGTTAGGCATGCCTCAGTTTAGGCTTCCCCCGAGTCGATCCATCGCCACTCGAAGGGAACCTGATCATGCCCCGCCCCCTGCGGGTAGCCATTGTCGGAGCCGGCCCCGCCGGGATCTACGCCGCCGACGCGCTGCTCAAGTCCGCCGTGGCCGCCGACCCGGGTGTCTCCGTCGACCTCTTCGAGCGCATGCCGGCCCCGTTCGGCCTGATCCGTTACGGCGTCGCCCCGGACCACCCGCGCATCAAGGGCATCATCACGGCCCT
>NZ_MJAJ01000047.1 GCF_001746365.1 Streptomyces sp. LUP30 | reverse complement strand
CCTGCGCTCCATCGAAGCGACCCTGCAACGCACCGGCCTGGACCGCCTCGACATCGTCTACCTCCACGACCCCGACGACCACTGGCGCCAAGCGGCCGACGAGGCCATGCCCACCCTCGCCGCACTGCGCGACCAAGGCGTCATCGACGCCATCGGCGCCGGCATGAACCAGTCCGCCATGCTCGCCCGCTTCCTGCGCGAAACCCCCGCCGACGTCGTCATGCTCGCCGGCCGCTACACCCTCCTCGATCAGTCCGCACTCGACGACGTCCTGCCCGCCGCAGCAGAACACGACAAAAGCGTCGTCGCCGTCGGCGTCTTCAACTCCGGACTCCTCTCCCGCGACCGACCCACCGAAGGCATGAAATACGACTACAAGGACGCCCCACCACACCTCCTCACCCGAGCCCTGGCCATCGCCGACGTCTGCGCGGCACACGGCACCACCCTCCCCGCCGCCGCCATCGCCTTCCCCCACACCCACCCCAGTATCATCAACGTCACCCTCGGTATGCGGACTCGGGAACAGGTCGGACGAAACGTGGAACTCCATGATCAGCCCGTCCCGGACGGCCTCTGGGACGATCTTCGCGCTCAGGGGCTGATCAGGTCGGACGTGCTCGCGGGGCACCACGGCGGGCGGGACACGCGGTGTCTCTGACCGACAAGGCCATCGAACAGCTCCGTGAGCTGATCCTCACCGGCGCGCTGCCTCCGGGGTCGAAGCTTCCACCGGAACCGGACCTGGCCGCCCAGCTGGGCCTGTCCCGCAACCTCGCCCGCGAGGCCGTCAAGGCGTTGGCCGTCGCCCGGGTCCTGGAGGTCCGGCGGGGCGACGGCACGTATGTGACCAGCCTGCAGCCGAGCCTGCTGCTGGAGGGTCTCGGCGGCGCCGTGGAGCTGCTGCAGGGCGATTCGGTCGCTCTGCAGGACCTCATGGAGGTACGGCGGCTCCTCGAACCCCTCGCCACGGCCTTGGCCGCCGTCCGGATCTCCGACAGTCAACTCGGCGAAGTGAAGCGGCACTTGGACGCCATGCGCGAGGCCCGCGAGGACGTCGAACAGCTCAACGCCCACGACGCCGCGTTCCACCGGGCCGTCATCGCGGCCACGGGCAACGAGACCCTCCTCACCCTTCTCGAAGGCATCTCCGGCCGTACCCTGCGTGCCCGGATCTGGCGCGGTCTGGTCGACTCCCAGGCCGCGGCGCGCACCCTCGCCGAGCACGAGGCGATCTTCAACGCGCTGTCGACCCGTGACTCGGCCCTCAGCCAGGCCGCCGCGCTGCTGCACGTGAGCAACACCGAGCAGTGGCTGAAGGCGCACCTGCGCTCGGGCGCACCCCTGCCCTTCGGGACGCCGACCCACAGGTGAGGGCCGGCGTCCACGCGTCCCCCTGACCACACCGCCGTGCCGACGGGTACGGACAGGTCACCGCCGAGTCCCGTCCCGGAGGGACCGCGCCTCGACCTCAGGGCATTCGATGTCCTCCGGCCGGTTGAGCGGGGTGTGCCGTGGCAGGATGCTGGAGGCAGCGCCAGTGACGGTCGACGCCGCGCCGGGCTGGGGCGCGAGAGGAACGACGTCGAGATGGCTCCCATGGACCACGAATCCGATACGCCCACAGGAGCGAGGGCCCCGGGGGCTCCCGAGGACTTCGCCGTCGTGATCGACGCCCGCGGAGCCGTCATGGCCTGGAGCGCCGGAGCGGGGCGCCTCCTCGGATACGCGTCCGAGGAGATCGTCGGCCGGCCCGCCGCCTATCTGCTGGCCGCGACGCTGCCCGCCGCGATGCGCCGCCGCCTCGTCGCCGGCGACCCGTGGACGAGCGACCTATCCCTGCGCAAACGGGACGGAGACCGGGTCGACGTGCAGCTCCGGGGCACACCGCTGGCGGACGCGGACGGCGGGACTCCCTGGGTCGTCACCCCGGCGGCGGTCACGCACCACGCCACGCCGACCGATGAGGCGACGGCGGAGCTGTGGGACCTCACGCTCGCGCAGCTCCCGCTGCCCGTGGCGGTCTACGACCACGAGGCCCGGTTCGTGGCCTGCAACGAGGTGATGAGCCGCGCCATGGGGCTCACCCAGGAGGAGATGAGGGGCCTCACCCTGTGGGAGATCTATCCTGCCCCGCCCCTGGGCGAGATCGACCGCCTTCAGCGGCAGGTCGTGCGCACCGGTGAGATGATCTTCCGCGAGGAGCAGCCGTTCCGGGCCTCCGGCGAGGTACGCGACCACGCGTGGTCGGTCTATCTGTCCCCTTTGAAGGACCGGGCGGGCGAGGTGCTCGGGGTGTCCGCGGTGGTGATCGACATCACCGAGCAGTACTGGGCCCGGCGCCGGCTGGCGGTGCTGAACGACGCCGGCGCGCGCATCGGCAGCACCCTGGACGTGACCCGGACGGCCGAGGAACTGGCCGAGGTGGCGGTGACCGGGGGTTTCGCCGACTTCGTCACCGTGGACCTGCTCGAGTCCGTCGTCCAGGGACATGAGCCGCAGCCAATACCGCCCGACACGCCGGTGCAGTGCCGCCGTACCGCGCAACGGTCGGTCCTGTCGGGGTGCCCGGAATCCGTGGTCGGGACGGGCGACGTCCTCGTCTATCCCCCCGGCTCACCGCCGGCACAGGCGCTGATCACCGGCCACGGGGCCCACTACCGCGCAGGCGACCCGCGGCTCGTGGAATGGTCGACGTCCTCCCCGGCACGCGTCGAGAGCATAAGACGGTTCCGGATCCATTCGGTGATGATGGTGCCGCTGCGCGCCCGGGGCGTCACCTTGGGCCTGATGCACCTCCTGCGGCACCGAACGCCGGACGAATTCGGCCAGGACGATCTGGTGCTCGCCGAGGAGATCGCCGCCAGGGCGGCGGTGAGCATCGACAACGCCCGCCGCTACACCCGTGAACGCCGGACGGCGCTCACTCTGCAGCGCAGTCTGCTGCCCGAGCGGCTGCCTCGGGCGCAGGCGGTGGACCTCGCCTACCGGTACCTTCCCGCCGGTTCCGGGGAAGAGATCGGCGGAGACTGGTTCGACGTCATCGCGCTGTCCGGAGGACGGGTCGCGCTGGTGGTGGGCGACGTCGTGGGCCACGGTGTGCACGCCTCGGCGACGATGGGCCGGCTGCGCACCGCGGTGCGTACCCTTGCGGACGCCGACTTCGCGCCGGACGAGCTGCTCACCCGACTGGACGACCTGGTCATCCGCCTCGACCGGGAGGAGGGCCCTGATGCGCGCCGGCAGGCGGAGGAGGCCTCGGGAGAGGTCGGGGCCACCTGCCTGTACGCCGTCTACGACCCCGTGGCCGGCCTGTGCGACCTGGCACGGGCGGGCCATCCGCCGCCCGTCCTGGTGACGTCCGACGGCGCCGTGGAGGTCCTGGACCTGCCCGCCGGGCCGCCGCTGGGCCTGGGCGGGCTGCCCTTCGAGTCCGCCCGGATCGCCATGGGGGAGGGGAGCCTCCTCGCCCTCTACACCGACGGACTGATCGAGACCCCCGGCCGTGACATCGACGTCGGACTGGACCTGCTGACCGAAGCGCTGCGCCGGCCGGCCACCGGTCTGGAGGAGGTCTGCGACGAGGTGATGCGCAAGGTACGGGCCGACCCGCCCGGCGACGACATCGTCCTGCTGCTGGCTCGCGCATCCGGTCTCGGGGCGGAGCAGGTGCGCACCTGGCGGTTTCCCGTGGACCCGGCGGCCGTCTCCGGAGCCCGCCGGGCGGCGAGCGAACAACTGGCCGCCTGGGGACTGAGCGAGCTCGGGTTCTCCACCGAGCTGATCGTCAGCGAGCTGGTCACCAACGCCATCCGCTACGGCAACGCCCCCATCGAACTGCGGCTCATCCGCGCCGATGTGCTGATCTGCGAGGTGTCCGACGGCAGCAGCACCGCCCCGCACCTGCGACGGGCCCGTGTGTTCGACGAGGGCGGACGCGGGTTGCTGCTCGTCGCCCAGGTGGCCGAGCGCTGGGGCAGCCGCCACACCGCCACGGGCAAGACCATCTGGGCCGAACAACCCGTGCCGCGCTGAGCGTCCGGCGAGCGTGACGGCGGGGCGGGGTGGGGCGAGGGGCCGGGCGACCGCCACCGGCTCCCCGCCCCCCGGCCCTGCGGCTCACACGGCGACGATCTGCCAGTCCTGGTCGGGGCCGCCGGTGGAGGGCCACTGGATGATCCGGGCGCCGTCCGCGGCGGCGGCCTCCTTGACGTCGGCGCACGCCTGGCGCGGCCTACGCAGGAGTACCCCGCCGCTTCCGGCGCCGTCCGCATGCATGCGGACGGCCCCGCTCCGGTGGCCCCCCGCCTCCCGTGCTGGTCAGCTCGGAGCAGCAGCACCAGCAATCGACCGAGGAGAATTCCCCGCATGACGATCATCATCACGTTCGACTTCCCGGGCACTACCCAGGCCCAGTACGAGGAGCTCACCGACAAGATGACCGGCGGACGCGGTCTCACGAAGGCTTCCGACTGGCCCGTGCCCGGCCTGATCTCCCACGCCACCGGCCCCAGCCCCACCGGCTGGTTCGTGACGGACGTCTGGGAGTCCGAGGACGCGTTTCGGCAGTTCGGAGAGAAGCTCGCCCCGCTGCTGCGGGAAGCCGGCATCCCCGACACGGAACCGAAGATCTACCAGGCGTTCAAGGTGGTGACCGGCTAGGCGCCGTCCGGGCGATCGCCCGCGGCCCGACAGGCGCCCTGCCGCGCGAGACGTCACCTCCACCGGGCAGGCCGGCTGGCTCTGCCGCGGTGTCACGCCCTGGTGTTCCGCCGCCAGGCTCGCTCCGGCGCGGCGACCACCCCCTACGGCGAGGGATGTCGGGGCGTGCCTCGATCGCCGACCGTCGCGGCGGCCGACCGCGGGCGCTTGGCCGATTCGTCGGCACCCGACGCGAGCGCAGGGGTTGGTCGCCGCTGTCCGGGTACACGGCTGGTCGGCCCGACGTCGGAAGCCCGGGAAGGCCCTCCAGGGGCGACGCGACGGAACGGCCGACGTCGGTGCTCCACTCGCCGGACGCACGGGGCACGCCCCCTGCCGAACGCGAGAGGTGAGCGCAGAACGCTTTTTTTCGACCAGTTCGCCCCCATTGTTCCCCCACCGTTCAGAAGCAAGGAATGTGACGATGAGCGAGGCCAACCCTCTCCAGCGAGCAGCCCGGAAGGTCACGGACACCCTGCACGGCGACGACGGGACCCCCGAGGACGGCATCCCCGGAAAGCCGGGTTCCGAGTCGCCGTCCGTCGCGGAGCCGACGCAGCCCAGGGAGCCCCTGCCGCCGAAGGCGGACCAGAGCGGACCGGACACCGCATCGCCGACGGGTCAGCCGACCGGCGCGGACCAGGCCCGCATGGCACAGTCCGGGAGCTTCCTGACGAACGCGCAGGGGACGCGGCTGTACGACAGCGACCACTCGCTCAAGGCGGGGCCCCGCGGACCCGTACTGCTCCAGGACCACCACCTGCGCGAGAAGGTCATGCACTTCGACCACGAGCGCATCCCGGAGCGCGTGGTCCACGCCCGCGGCGCGGCGGCCCACGGCGTGTTCCGCAGCTACGGCAGCGCCGCCAACGTCACCAAAGCCGCGTTCCTCGCAGCGGACGAGGAAACCCCGGTGTTCGTGCGGTTCTCCACGGTGCTGGGATCACGAGGCTCCTCCGACACGGTGCGTGACACCCGGGGCTTCGCGACCAAGTTCTACACGAGCGAGGGCGTCTTCGACCTGGTCGGGAACAACATGCCGGTGTTCTTCATCCAGGACGCCATCAAGTTCCCCGACGTCATCCACGCAGGGAAACCGCACCCGGACCGGGAGATCCCGCAGGCGCAGAGCGCGCACGACACGTTCTGGGACTTCGTCACGCTGCACACGGAGGCCGCCCACCACACCCTGTGGAACATGTCGGACCGCGGCATCCCGCGCTCGTACCGGATGATGGAGGGCTTCGGGGTTCACACCTTCCGTCTGGTCGACGCCGCCGGGGCCACGACCCTGGTGAAATTCCACTGGAAGCCGAAGCTGGGCGTGCACTCCCTCGTCTGGGAGGAGGCGCAGCTCACCAACGGCGTCGACCCCGACTTCCACCGCCGCGACCTCGCCGACGCCATCGAGGCAGGCGCCCATCCCCAGTGGGAGCTGGGCATCCAGACCTTCCCCGACACTCCGGACCAGACCTTCGAGGGCATCGACCTGCTGGACCCGACGAACCTCGTCCCCGAGGAGCTCGCCCCCGTGCAGCCGGTCGGCCTGCTGACCCTGAACCGCAACCCGTCCAACTACTTCGCCGAGACCGAGCAGGTCGCCTTCCACGTGGGGCACCTCGTGCCCGGCATCGACATCACCGACGACCCGCTGCTCGCCGGGCGCCTGTTCTCCTACCTCGACACCCAGATCACCCGCCTGGGCGGCCCGAACTTCCCGCAACTGCCCATCAACCGCCCGCACGCGCCGGTCAACGACATGCTGCGGGACGGAATGCACCAGACGGCCGTGCACCGGGGAGTCGCCCCGTACCGGCCGAACTCCCTCGACGGCGGTTGTCCCTTCACGGCCGGCGCCGACACCGCGGCGTTCGTCGAGGCGCCGGTGCGCGTCCCGGAGGCGGCCAAGGTCAGGGAGGCGCCGGAGTCCTTCGCGGACCACTTCAGCCAACCCCGCCGGTTCTGGCTCAGCATGACGCCGGTCGAGCGCGAGCACATCATCGGCGCGTACACCTTCGAACTGAGCAAATGCTACGAGCAGGCCATCAAGGAGCGTGCCCTCCAGGTTCTCGCCAACATCGACGCGGAGCTGTGCGCTCAGGTCGCCTCGGGTCTGGGTCTGCCCGCCCCCGCACCCACTGTCCCGCCGGCCGACGTCGAGCCGAGTCCGGCGCTGTCCCAGCTCGGCCGCACCTGGCCCACCGACGGGCGCGTCGTCGGGATCGTCGCCGCCCGGAACGGCGACCTGGACGAGGTCCGCGCCGTACGGGAGTCGGTGCTCGACAGCGGCATGGTGCCCCTGATCGTCGCCCCCGTCGGGGGCACGCTCGGCGGGGACGACGCCGGAGTCACGGTCCAGCGGACGTACGCCACGGCGCGTTCCGTCGAGTTCGACGCCATCCTGCTCGCCGGAACACCCATGGTCGGCGAGGACGCCTTCGGCGCCCGTGACGCCAAGGCCGCCCCCGGCGCCCCGCGGGCGGGCCTGGATCCGCGCGTGGCGCTGCTGCTGTCCGAGGCGTTCCGACACGGCAAGGCCATCGGCGCCTGGGCACTGAGCGAAAACGTGCTGGAGGCGGCCGGCGTGCCCGCTCAGGCGCCCGGCGTCGTCCTGGGCGACTCCGGCCCCGCCGTTCTGGAGCAGGTCACCGAGCTGCTGGGCTCGCACCGAGTGTGGGAGCGGTTCACCGGAGTCTGATCACGGCACACACAGGTGACGAAAGCCGGGCGGGGGAGACCTCGCCCGGCTTTCGCCGTCCGGCATCCCTTTGAACCGCTCGGCCGGACGCTACGTACCAGTCACGGTGGGCGGCACCGCGAAAGCCCGGCGTTCCGCCGAAGTTACGCTCGGGCGCGCACCCACCGCAGGGCAGGTTGCATGGGCGGCGACCGTCGAGACGGTGGCAGTGTTCGGGACACACGGTGTCCGCAGAAAGGGTTGACGATTTCAGTGGATTCGATCCGTCCGGTGAGCAGCGCTCTGGCTTTGGCGTCCCCACCAGGACGGGACGAGGAATCGAGCGGAGCACCCGTCCGTCGGCAGGTGCTGGGTCTGGACGGCCTCCGCGGCTTGGCGGCACTGTACGTCGTGCTCTTCCACTGCTGGCTGTACACCTTTCCCGGCTATCCCCACAGTTCGGCGCCCGCCTGGCTGGACGTATTGATGTTCGGTCGCCTCGCCGTCGTCTTCTTTCTGGTGCTGTCGGGGTTCTCTCTGGCGATCTCCCCGGCCCGTCACGGCTGGCGGTCGGGCGGTGTCGCTCAGTTCCTGCGCCGACGCGCCTGGCGCATTCTGCCTCCGTACTGGGCGGCCCTGGCCATGAGCCTGGTCATTTCCCGGCTCCTGGTGCCGGCTTCACACTTCGGGCCGCCCACCGGGGCGTCGATCGTGGTGTTCGGCCTCGTGGCTCAGGACATGGTCCACGCCCCGACACCGAACGGCGCGTTCTGGTCGATCGGAGTGGAGGCCGAACTCTATGTCCTCTTCCCCCTGCTCCTGCTGGTCCGGCGCCGATTCAGCGCGACCGCTGTGGTCGCGTGCGTGACACTTCCGGTGATCGCTCTCGGCTTGATGGCCGCTCATGCGAACCCCGTGGAGGGCGACAACCGGCTCGCTCTCCATCTCGCCCCCGTTTTCGTCGCAGGCATGATAGGCGCGGCAATCGTCGTCGCATCGGACCGAGTTCGACGCCTGCCGTGGGCATGGTTCGCCGTCCTGGCCGCGGCACCGGTCCTGGCCCTCGGGTACCGACAGGGTTCTGTCTGGACGGTGCATCACTATTTCTGGATCGACCTCGCCGTCGCTCCGGCCATGACGATGCTGCTTGCCGCGGTCGCCACCGGCAGACCCGCGATCCTCGTACGGCTCCTGACCACGCGCCCCATCCGGAGCCTCGGCGACTTCTCCTACAGCCTCTACCTGATCCACTTGCCGATCGTCATGGTCGTGATCCGCCGAGTGGCCCCGCGTTTCGTCTCGCCCGGCATGCCCACCTTCTGCTTCACGCTCCTCCTGGCCCTGCCGGTGTCGGTGTTCGGGTCATGGCTGTTCTCCCGTGTCTTCGAGATGCCCTTCAAGCGCAACAGATCCTGGAAATCCATGATGGCAGCGGGTCGTTCCCGCCGACCCGTGAAGGGCGCGCGAGACGGACGACGGCTGCCCGAAGGGCAACCTGCCGAGAGCTGACGGTGCCGCAGTGGCCGCAGTCCGCAGGCGCGCACCTGGCCTCCAGGTCGACGGCCTGGAGGCGGAGACGGAACGGGCTTGCGCCCCGTCGGTCAGCCGCCCGGCCGGCAAGCGGGGCACGGACTTCGAGGAACCGATCACCCCGGCAACAGGGAAGCGCTCTACCGGCGGACCGCCGAGATCAGTCCGCCTGGCTGCTCCTCGCCCTGCGGTGCGGTGCTGAACGGACGGCCGTAGGCGGCGGCGCGCTCGCGCAAGGTGTGGCTGTGGGCTTCCCAGCCGTGCCCGGCCAGCCAGCCCACCGGGTCGTCGGGCATCTCCGATACCCACATGGACGCCGCCGACCCCGGTACGGCATCCGCGCCGAAGCGCTCGATCACGCCGCGCGAGCCCAACGTCAGCCCCATCCGACTGCCCGGCGCCGACTGCGCGCTGATCCGGGCCAGCAGCAACTCCACCGCGTCCTGGGGCAGATAGATCAGCAGTCCTTCGGCGATCCACACGGTCGGCACGGCTGGGTCGTGGCCCGCGGCGGCCAGCGCGCCCGGCCAGTCCTCACGCAGATCCACCGCGACGGTGATCCGCTCGCACCGAGCGACGGCCCGCTCCTGACGCAGCACCGAAGCCTTGAAGTCCAGTGGCGCGGCCGTGTCGACCTCGAACAGCCGGGTGCCCTCGGGCCAGTCCATCCGGAAGGCCCGGCTGTCCATGCCGGCGCCGAGCAGCACGACCTGCCGGATCCCGGACGCGGAGGCTTGCTGCAACAGGTCGTCGAGGAACTTCGTCCTGATGACGATGGAGAACGCCACGCCCAGCCGACGGCGTCGCGCGGCCTCGTCACCGGGCGGCGGCGAGGAGGGCCACAGGCCGCCGGCGGCGGCGAAGGCCTGTGCCAACGGGTCGCGGAACAGCGCGTTCTCCCGCTCACTCTCCAGTGCCCGCACCCGGGCCACCCCCACCGACGTGGCCCACACTCCCGACGGCCGCACCTGCTCCTGCTCATCAGTCACCACGCCAGCCTAGATGATCGATCCAACGAGCCTGATGAGCAGAGCCAGGTTCATGCACGGCCGGTCGTCGGACGCGAACCGGCTGCGCACGACCTCCGAGAGGTCGTGCGCACCTGCATCGATCTTCGCGGAGGCGGCTCGCCCGCGGGCCCGAACTCACTGCGAACCCGCGGCCACCAGCGTCGCGGTGATGGGTTCGAGCTCTGCGACCAGCGCGTCGAGCAGGTGGGCCTCCGTACCGCTGACGCGTGCGCCGACGAGAGCGGCGACATGCCCGTCCCCGCGGTGCTCGCGCAGCACGGTCGCGGAATGCCACAGCCGGGCGACAGGGTCGCTCGGCACCGGAAGCGTGCGCATTCCGGCGTACATCACCCGGCGGTGACCAGGCGGATCGGCTCCAGGAGCTCGAACATGCGGCGGGAGGTGTGCGTCATGGCCCACATCGTGCCGGTGGCCAAGCCCCGTGGATCTCCATCAGCTCGACTGGTTCTGATCGAACTGCGGATCGGCGGAGGGCTTCGGCCGGCCAGAGTCGTGCGACAGGTCCGAACCGGTCGGCGGGACGACGGGCGCCGAGACCAGAAGATCGACGACGGTCCGCCGGGTGATCGGCGACATCGTCAGCCGGTCGCGCTGCCCGCTACCCACTCGCTCCAGGGCATGTTCCAGTCACTGAGTCCGTTGCCCGGGGCCAACATGGTTTTGTCCTGGGAGTTCTTGACGATCACGACGTCACCGATCATCGAGTGGTCGAAGAACCACGCGGCGGGCTGCCTGGCGTCGCCGCCGCCCCTGACATCCCTCAGGCCTACGCAGCCGTGGCTGGTGTTGACCTTGCCGAAGACAGAGTCGGCACCCCAGTAGTTGCCGTGGATGAACGTGCCCGAGTCGGTCAGACGCATGGCGTGCGGCACGGCCTTGATGTCGTACGAGGGCTTGCCGTTCTTCTCCGTGAGGCCGACGCTCGCACCGTTCATGTGGGTGTGGCTGAATTTCTCGGAGATCACCATCCGACCGTTGTACGTCGGGTGCTCGGCGCTGCCCGACGAGATCGGGATCGTCCGGATCGTCTTGCCGTCCCGGACGACGGTCAGCTGCTTGGTCTTCGCGTCCACGGTGCTGATCTGGCTCCGGCCGATCGTGAACGTGACCGTCTTCTGGATGCCCTGGCTGGTGAGCGTGACGGTGACGGTGGAGCCGGGCTTCCAGTAGGTCTCAGGACGGAAGTCCAGGCGGTGGCGGTTGAACCAGTGACCGACGACCTGCTGGCCGCTGCTGGAACTGACCTGGATCTCCGACTGCACGGCGGCCTTGTCGCTGACCGCCTGGTCGAAGTCGACCGTCACCGGCATGCCCACGCCGACGGTCGAGCCGTCCTCGGGGGAGAGGTGCCCGATGAAGTCGTTGGCCGGGGACACGGTGGTGATCGTGGCGTCGGCTGTGGCGGAACGGCCCTTGGCGTCCGCGGCCTCCGCGGTGATCTGGTACTTGGTGGCACGTTCCAGCGGGCCGTTCGGCTTCCAGGAGGCGCCGTCCGCGGACAGAGTGCCCGGGATCTCGGCACCGGTCGCGACGGCGGTCATGGTCACCTTGGTGAGCTTGCCGTTACTGACGGTGGCACCGACCGGGTCGTTGATCCCGACGCCGTGGGAGCCCGGCCCGGGAGTGATCTCGATACGGGCGTCGGAGGCCTCCTGAGCGCTCGCCTGGTGCGCCCGCGCCCGCGACGACGAGTGGTTCCCGGCGTCGTTGCCGCCGGTGGCAGCATTGCTCGTGCCGCCGAGGGCCGTGACAGCGAGTGCGCCGCCGAGTACGCCGGCCGTAGCCACCAGCCCGGTACGTCGTTTACCCAGCCTCATCAACCGCTTCTCCCATGGCATCGGCTTCGAATCTTTGCGCTGATCGCCGAAAGAGGGCAATCAGTCTTGAGACCATAGGCAGGCCTCTGTCCATAAATCGACAATTTGTGGTGAAGGGCACGCATCGTCGAGTGCGGTGCCGCAGAAACCGGCCCGGCCACCTGGAGCACCTCTCCGGCGACTGTGGGTGGTCACCAGGTGGCGCCACCACGCCATGACTGCCCGGTCACCACCCGACGCGAGCGCGAGGCGGCCCTTGGGCGGTCGCGCCACAGGGCGGCGGCCGCCTGGGGCGGAGCCGCCTCGCGAGACCATGAAGGGCAGAGGACGGCGGTCGTCTGAGTGAGGGCGCAGAGCCGAGGTCGGCGGAGATCTCCGACCGGTCTCGCGGATGTAGCATCGGCCGATGCCCGTCGATGCAGCGTCCGTTCGGTCAACCTTCTTCGGAACGTCCTCGATACACGTCACCGACGGAGTGACCGGGATCCTCGTCGACGGCTTCTTCACCAGGCCGTCCCTGCTGCGCATCGCTCTCGGGCGGCCCATCGCACCCGACCCCGGACGCATCTCCGACGCCTTGTCCCGAGGTGGTGTCGAGCATCTCGACGCACTGTTCGTGGCCCATTCCCACCACGACCACGTCATGGACTCTCCCGAGGTCGTCAAGCGCGTCGGCGGCGTCCTGCACGGATCGGAATCGACGGTGAACGTCGGTCGGGGAACCGGTCTGGGCGACGAGTCGATGAGGCGTATCAGCGACGGTGACACGTACGTCTTCGGGAACTTCACGGTGCGGGTCCTGGAAGGGGTGCACAGTCCGGGCGACAGATATCCCGGCAGGATCGACGAGCCGCTCGTACCGCCCGTGAAGGCAAGTGCGTACCGCACCGGCGGCTGCTATTCGTTCCTCTTCGAGCACCCGACCGGCACGATGCTGGTCCACCCGAGTGCCAACTTCGTCCCGGACAAGTTCGACGGCCTGGATGTCGATCTGCTCTACCTCGGCGTCGGTGCCCTGGGGGCACAGTCCGCGCGGTTCCAGAACGACTACTGGCGCCACACCGTCGAGGCCATCCGCCCCGGTCTCATCATCCCCGTGCACTGGGATCACTTCGGACGGTCGCTCGACAAGAAGCCGCGTCCCATGCCACGGGTCCTGGACGACTTCGCCAAGACCAGGGAACTGCTCGACCGCAAAAGCGCCGAGTCCGGCATCCCTGTGCGTTTCCAGAGGCCCTACGAGACGATCACCCCGTTCAGCTGACCGGCGTCGGCGCGAACTCGGCCCCGTGGCCCGACCGCCGCGCCGTGCCGTCGGCGATCAGACATGAGCGGCCCCGCCGCAGGGGCAGTCCCGTCAGGGCTTTCCCGGCTTGCGGGCCAGCAGGCAGGCGTGCGGTCTGTTCGCCCGTCCGCCGGGCTCCTGCTCCAGCCTCGCGGTGACGACGAGTCCGGCCCGCTCCAGCAGGCCGACCAGGCGGTCCAGCGGCAGGAGATACGACTCGTAGGACACCGGATGGCCGTAGCCCCGGGTCGGCTGCAGCCGTTCGTCGCCGACATAGTCTCCCCAGAGCAGGCAGCCGCCGGGTGCGAGCGTGCGATGGAACTCGGCGAACACCGCCGGGAGCCACCGCGGGGGTGTGTGATGGGTGGAATACCAGGCCAGGATGCCGCCGAGTTCGGCGTCCCTCGTCTCCAGCGCGGTCATCGAGCCCACGGTGAACCGCAGGTTCGGATAGGCGTGCCGGGCCAGCGCGATCATCTTCGGTGACAGATCGACGCCGAAGGCGGGCACTCCCAGTCCGGCCAGGTGCGCCGTCACGCGTCCGGGGCCGCATCCCAGGTCCGCGACCGGGCCCGGGCCGGACGTCCGCACGAGTTCGGCGAACGCCGCCAGCATCGCGCGTGACAGGGGGTCCATTGCGGCGGGAGGCGGGATGCGTTCGACGTAGTCGGTGGCGACCGTGTCGTACGACTCGCGGACGGCCGTCAGATAGGAGGGCTCGGTCATGCGGGCGACCCTAGACCAGAGAACTGACAGGCCGGGTGACGACGTTGAGTCGATCCGCGCGACATCCACCGTCGTGGGCACCGGCCGTCACCACTCCGGTGATCGTTTCCGGGCTGAGCGCCGGCCCATGGACCCGAACGCGAGCGCGGTGAACGTCAAGCGGGGGGCGAAGTACCTCCCGGTGCCGGAGTGATAGCGCGCGCGGTCAGCGCTGGGCAACCGGCATGACCTCATGAGCATGGCCATGAGATTCCCCGGGAGACCGGAGGACCGGTGTGCATGTCGCATGTGCATGTCGAACCGGTCCTCCCGTCCCTCGGCGCGGCCGCCCGCTGGACGAGCCGTGATGTCTTCGCCGGGTCACCCCTTCCGGCGGCAGGCCAGCCACACGACTGCGGCCGCTGCGGCGGTCGCCAGCAGCAGTTTGCGGTTGTCCAGCGCCAGCTGTGCACCTTGAGCCGTCTTCTGGCGGACGGGCTCGGGCGCCTTCTTCTCCCACATCTGTCCGGCCTGGGCCGCCCTCGCGCGGGCCTGTCCTGCGACCTGGGCGGCCGTGTCCTTGACCGGGTCGGGCAGCCTGTCCTGTGCCTGGTGCGCCAGTTCCGCGGCCTTCGTCCTCAGCTCGCCGGCCCTGGCCGTGGCCTGGTCCTTTAGCTCATCGGCCTTCGCCGCGGCCTGCTCCTTGATCTCGGCGGCCTTCTCCTGGGCGCGTGCCTTGACGTCGGTCTTGGCCGCGAGCGCCTCGACCGTCCGACCGAGCTCTTCGCGGGTCTGTTCGACCTGCTCACGCAGCTCGTCGGGGCTGGAAGCGGTGGGCTCGTCGTGAGGCGGCTGGGTCATCGCTGGGCACTCTCCTTGATCTCGGCCACGTCGGCCTTGACGTTCTCGATCGTCTGCTCGGGCGCGGGTGGCGCGGCTTGCTCCACCTGCTTCCTTCCACTCATGGCCATCACCGCGGCGATCACACCCAGCACCGCGGTGACGATCAGCGCCGCCGCCCACACCGGCAGGGGCACCGCCAGGGCCGCGATCGCTGTGATGACCAGCGCCTGCAGCATCAGGAAGCCGACGACGCCGGCGCCGCCGAACAGGCCGCCGCCCTTGCCGTAGCGCTTGCCCTTCTCCTTCATCTCGGCCTGAGCCAACCTCAGTTCGCTTCGCACCAGCTCGGTCAGCTGCTGCGAGGCCCGCTGCACCAGTTCGCCCACCGGCTCCTGGTGCGACTGTGTGCTCGACACCGCGGACCCTCCTGTCCCTGTGTAGTCACCGCAGGCCGCGCTGCGTACGCACCCGGCCGTCCGACGAGCGGGCGAGTACCCCGAACGGAAGAAGTAGGCAGCACAGAGGTCGTCGGATCGGCCCGCCTTCGTCGCCATCGCTGGTGGGCATCAGGACGGTGTCGTCGCCCCGTCTGATGTGGGGTGTGGCCTTGCCACCGTCAGGTTCTCTCTACCGCTCTGGATGGACGACGGGGGGAGATACCGCACAGGTTTACCAGGGACATCAATCGTCGGCTGTACGCGTGTTCGAAAGCATTCTGTGAGGCTCTCCCCCATCAACAGCGAACACGCGTTGAACCACCTCCGACTCCTCCTGCTTGTGTGGGACGACTGAAGGGCGATTCCATGAGACTCATCAAACGCTTCGCGCCGGCGGCAGTGGCTGCCGCGGCTCTCGTGATGGCCGGCCCGGTGGCGTCCGAGGCCGCCGCGGCCACGACCGTCGCTACCGCCGCCAACCCTTGCGCCACCCACGGCATCAGCCTTCGGCAGGGGTCGTTCGACTACATCGAGTGCCACTACGGCTGGGGCGTCCGTGTCACCGGCAAGCTGCACAACAACGGCTACCCCGGCTGCGTGAAGGTCGAAGTCAACTTCGACAACGGCGCCTACCGCTACAAGACGAAGTGCGCCTCCGGGCTTCCCGGCAGTTCCGGCAGCGTGGACATCAACTGGAGCGAGGGTGGGACCCGCGACGCATACGTGTACCTGAGCTACTCCTGACCGATCGCTACTTCGACCCGGGGTCCGGAGTGATCTCGGCGTCATCAGCCTCCGGGGGCGGGACGGCGTCCCGAACGCGTTGCCGTGCACCAGCGCGTTCGGCTCGCTTCCGTTGCCGGAATCCGGGTAGAGCCGGCACCGCCGTACCGGCCCGGTTGCGTACAACTTCCGTATGGCAACGTTCGGTTGATGCCTGAGCCCGCCGAGCGGGTCTACTCTGCCCGCGTGCTGCGGAACAGAGGGCTGGTGGACGTGGGCTTGGCGCTGTCTTTCACAGCGGCGAGCATGCTGCTCGGGCGCGAGCGGGTCCTGCCGCCCGGCTGGGAACCGCTCGACTCCACCGGCTACGCGCTGACCGCACTGGTCAACCTGCCCGTCGCCGCCCGCCGCCGGGCCCCCGTCGCCGTCTGCCTGGTCGTATGCACGGCGTGGACCGTTTACGTGTCCGCCGGCTACTGGCCGGTGGTGAACTGCCTCGCGCCGATGCTGGCGCTCTACACCGTGGCCGCCGCGCGCTCACTGCGCACGGCGGTGGGTTGCGCCGCCCTGACAGGAGGGGTGTGGATTTATGCGGGGCTGAGCGCCCAGGCGAGTTCCATGTCCACGGTGACCGTGCAGGCGGTGGTGTTCCCTCTGGTCATGTGCCGGTTCGGTCACGCGGCCCAGGTGTCCGCCGACCGGGGTGACCAACTGGCCCTGCTGACCGACCAACTCCGCCGCGAGCAGGCGGAACGTGCACGGCGAGCGGTCGCCGAGGAGCAGGGCCGCATTGCGCGAGAGCTGCATGACGTGGTGGCCCACCACATGTCGGTGATCTCCGTGCAGGCCGGGATGGCCGGATATGTTTTCCGCTCCGACCCCGGCGCCGCACAGGACGCGTTGCGCACGATCAGCGACACCAGCCGGGAGGGGCTGGAGGAGCTGCGCCGCATGCTGGCCGTCCTGCGCACTGACGACAACGGCGACGGCCGGAGTCTGGCTTCGTACGACTCCGTGCCCGGCCTCGGTCGGCTCGACGAGATGGCCGGACGCATCCGGGCCGCTGGTGTGCCGGTGGAGCTGACCGTCACCGGGCGGCCACGCCCGCTTGCACCGGGCGTGGAGTTGTGCGCGTACCGAGTGGTTCAGGAGGCCCTGACCAACGTACTCAAGCACGCGCGTACGGCGCGGGCGGTCGTCGTGGTCGCCTACGGAACGCGGCAGCTGTCGGTGACCGTCACGGACGACGGCGGCGCGAAACAGCCTACGGATCCGGACAGAATTGTCCCGGGCGCGGGACACGGCTTGATCGGCATGCGTGAGCGCGCAAGGCTGTACGGCGGGGCGGTGGACATCGGCCCCCGGCCCGAGGGGGGCTTCGGCGTCCGGCTGACGCTGCCCACCTCGGCGTCGGCCGCGCCTCAGGGGGACGAGACACGCACATGACGAGGGTGCTTGTCGTCGACGACCAGTTCCTGATCCGGGCCGGACTCGTGGGGTTGTTGCGCGCGGCGCCCGGCGTCGAAGTCGTCGGTGAGGCCGCCGACGGCGCGGAGGCCGTCGAGCTGGCGGCGCAGACGAGCCCTGACGTCGTCCTCATGGACATCCGCATGCCGGACATGAGCGGCATCACCGCCACCGAACGGATCCTGGCCGGGGCGGACGGCGCGGGGCCGCCGCCCAGGATCCTGGTCCTGACCACTTTCGACCTCGATGAATACGTGTACGCCGCCCTGCGCGCGGGAGCGTCCGGCTTCTTGCTGAAGGACGCCGGCCCCGAGCGGCTGCTCGCCGCCGTGGCAGCGGTCGCGGGCGGCGACACACTCTTCGCGCCGAGCGTGACCAGGAGGCTGATCGCGGCTCTCGCCCCCCGTGACCGGGCCGTGGAGCCGCCGGCCGATCTGGCGGTCCTCACGGCACGCGAGATGGAGGTGCTCCGGCTGATCGCGCAGGGGTTGTCGAACACGGACATCGCCGACCGTCTGTACATCAGCGAGGCGACCGTCAAGACGCATCTGAACCGCACCATGTCCAAGCTCGACCTCGGCAGCCGCGCGCAGGCGGTGGTGCTGGCCTACGAGACCGGGTTGGTGAGACCGGGACCGGCAGGTCTCCCCGGCTGACGGGCCACGTGCCGGTGAGCGCCGAGGAACGGACGCGGGCGGCGGCGTCCCTGCGCGCAGGTGACCCGATCTCTGGACGGCGGCAGGCGTGCTCAGCCGACCACGCGGTATCGCAGGTGCGTGACCCCCGGGGCGTCGACGACGGAGACGAGTTCGAGGGGGCGGGGCGAGCCCAGCGCGCCGAAGAGCGGCCGGCCGCCGCCGAGCAGTACGGGTACCTGATGGATCGCAAGCTCGTCCAGCACTCCTGCCCGCAGCGCCAGCTGCGCCGTCGTCGCCCCGTGGACCAGCACGTTGCGCTCACCGGCGGCCTTCTTGGCCCGCGCCATGGCCGCCTCGATGCCGTCGGTGGCGTAGTGGACGTGGGGGCCCCGGACAGCATCGTCGTCAGGCTCGGAGCGGGTGAACACCTCGATGGGGACTCCCTCGTGATGGTCGCCGCCCCAGCCCCCGGCCGCGTCGAACGTACGCCGTCCCGTCAGCACCGCGCCGGTGGCCAACATCTCGTGGACCACCGGAAGGCTCGCCGCGGCGGTTCGGACGACCGGCACGCCGACCCCGCCGCGGACCTCGTGATCGCCGTCGAACAGCCACGCGTGCAGCGGCTCGCCGCCGGTTCCGAGGCCGTTGCCGGGGCGGTCGTCGGGACCGGCGATGAAGCCGTCGAGGGACATGGACATGTAGAGCACGGAACGGGACACGATCGGGCCCTCCTGTCGTGACGGGGTGTGGACGGGCCGAGTGACTCTTCGGGCTGCTTCATCTCGACTCGTTGCTTGTGATGACCGACCGCTCGCGGACCCGGAACTCATCGCCCCGTCCCGGACCGGGGGGATACGGAACGGTTCGAACGGTCACCGGCCGGGCGGACACTCCAGCGTCAGCGGCCGTGACCGCTCGGCGCCGTGTTCCTCGAGCGCCCCGCCGCGCCCGCATTCCCGACCCGGTCAGCCGTCGCCCAGCGCCGCCGCCTGCCCTTGGAGAGCCCGTATCAGTGTGCTGACCTGGGGGTGGTTGCGGCGGCGGATCGTGGCAACGCCGATGTGACGCGTCGGGGTCGGCGGAGCGACCGGGACCGTGCGCAGGCCGGCCATCCGCGGGGTCTGCGCGATGGAGGGGATCAGCGAGATCCCCAGGCCCGCAGCGACGAGCGATCGGGCGAAGAAGTAGTCGGTCGTCGTGCCGCGCACCTCCGGGTCGAATCCGGCGCGTTCGGCGTAGCGGCGCAGATAGGTCTCGCTCTTCAGGCAGCCGAGCACCCAGGGCTCGGCGGCCAGTTCGGCGATGTCGAGCGCTTCGCGGCCGGCCAGGGGATGCGCATCGGGCAGGACGACGTGCAGGGGGTCGTCCATGAGTGCCGTCCACGCCAGACTGGACCTTCGGCCCGGCTGACCGGGCAGCGGGCCGTCGAAGCGGTAGGCGAGCGCGAGGTCCACCGAGCCCTGGCGGACCAGCGGCAGAGCGTCTTCCGGCTCGGCCTCCCTGACGTGGACCACGGTGTCGGGATGGGCCGCCGTGAGGTGGGCGAGTGCGCCGGGCAGGAGAAGGCGGCCGCCGCTGGTGAAGGTGGCGATGGTGAGCTGGGTGCGACCGCTGCCCAGCCGGTCGACCTGCTGCTTGGCGTGCTCGAGCTCCGCGGCGACCGACTCGGCGGCCCCGACCATGATCCGGCCGGCCGCGGTGAGGGTGACGCCCCGGGTGCTGCGGGCCACGACCTGGGCGCCGAGGCTGCGCTCCAGGGCAGCGACGTGCTGGGACACGGCCGAGGGGGTGAGGCGGAGGGCGGCCGCCGCCTGGTTGAAGCTGCCGTGTTCCGCCACGGACCGCAGGACACGCAGCCGCTGCACGTCGATCAACAGTTTTCCTTAAGACGTATCCAGTAAGCAGGCACTTCTACTGATGACCGTAGGCGCTCAGGATGGGCGCATGCAAAGGATCTGCGTGATCGGCGGAAGCCGGTACTTCGGCAAGCACCTGGTGAAGCGCCTGCGGACCGCCGGCCATCAGGTCACGGTGATCAACCGCGGCTCGACCCCGCCACCGGCCGGTGTCGAACAGCTCGTCGTCGACCGCGACGACGAGGCCGCCCTGGTCGCCGCGCTCGGCACCCGCACCTTCGACGTGGTCGTCGACCAGGTCTGCTACACCCCCGTGCAGGCCGCCATCGCCGCACGGGCCTTCAACGGCCGCACCCGGCGCTACGTCATGACCTCCACCATCGAGGTCTACGATCCGGCAACCGCCGGATTGCCTGCCCTCCCGCACGGCGCTCCGGTGCCGGAGGAGATCGTGGATCCCGCCACGTGGCTGGTGCGCATCGACCTGCCCTGGCACGACGCGGCGTACCTGGAGGCCCACTACGCCGAGGGCAAGCGCCAGGCAGAAGCCGTCCTCGCCCGGCATCACGGCTTCGACTTCGCCTGCGTGCGCAGCGCCCACGTGCTCGGTGGCGGTGCCCGGGACTTCACCGGCCGACTCGCGCACTACATCGCGCACATCACCCGGGGGACCGAGATCCTGGTGCACGCCGAGGCGCTGCCCACGGTCTTCATCCACTACGAGGAGCTGGCGGACCTGCTGCTGTGGGCGGCCACGGGCACCGACGCCACCGGCCCGGTCAACGCCTGCTCCGACGGCCCGCTCGACGTTCGCGAGCTCGGTGCCGTGATCGCGGCGCAGACCGGCCGGAAGGCCGTGTACCGGAGCGTCGCCGCGGGCGAGACGGCCTCGCCGTTCTCCTTCGACCGTCATTACGCCATGAGCAACGCCCGCGCGAAGGCCCTCGGCTTCTGCTTCTCCCACACCGGCGACTGGCTTCCCCGTGCCGTCGCCGAAGCCCTCGACGCATCCGACACCCACGCCAGAGGAACACACTGACCATGCAGTACCGCCCGATCGGAGACACCACCGTCAGCGCCGTCGGCCTGGGCGCCATGCCGCTGTCCATCGAGCACCGCCCGGACGAACAGCGGGCCATTGCCACCATCCACGCCGCCCTGGACGCCGGGGTCACGCTCATCGACACCGCTGACAGCTACCACTGGCACGCCGACGAGCGAGGACACAACGAACTCCTCATCGCTCGAGCCCTGGCCTCCTACGGTGGCGACACCTCCCGGATCCTCGTCGCCACCAAGGGCGGTCGTGGACGCCCCGGCGACGGCAGTTGGACCGTCACCGCCACTCCCGCACACCTCAAGCGCGCCGCCGAGGACTCCCGGAAACGTCTGGGAGTCGACGCCATCGGCCTGTACCAGTTGCACAAGCCGGACCCGGCCGTGCCCTGGGCAGAATCCGTGGGGGCGCTGCGCGAGTTGCTCGACGCCGGAACGATCCGTGCCGCCGGGATCTCCAACGTCACCACCGGCCAGATCCGCGAGGCGCATGCGATCCTCGGCGACGCGCTCGTCTCCGTGCAGAACCAGTACTCGCCCGCCGTGCGCGACAACGAGCCCGAGCTGCAGCTGAGTACGCAGCTGGGGCTGGCCTTCCTGCCCTGGAGCCCGCTGGGCGGCATCTCCCGCAGCTCCCTCGACGGACCGTCCGGACCGGCTTCCGTGGGCACCGCCTTCCACCGCATCGCGGCCGACCATGGCGTCAGCCCGCAGCGGATCGCGCTGGCCTGGCTGCTGGCCCGCTCCCCGGCCGTGATCCCGGTGCCGGGAGCCGGCCGCCCGGCTTCGATCCAGGACTCCGCCAAGGCGACCGAGCTGCAACTGAGCGAAGCGGAGCGGGCGCAGCTGGACGACGCACTCCCTGGCCGGGCGGCCGGCACGCCGTTGCTTCCCGCCGACTGACGGATGACCGGGCGGGGGACTGCTCCTCGCTGCGGTACTCCGCTCCTGCCGGGGGGACTTCGATCATGACCAGGCATTCCAGGACCGCCTCCTGCCGACGCCGGCCGAGGAGAGGGGCATCGCACTCTGAGGGGGTGCGGTCAGGCGGACCCGGGCAGCGGCGTCGGAGTCCGCCATGGCTGCTCAACTCGTGGGGGCCGCTGACGGAGGGTCACGGAGCGGGCGATCGATGTGGCTCGGACACGACGAGCTGGGCGAAGGAGTCCATGCACGTGAGGCAGTGACGTGCCTGCTCGACCTGCGCGCCTTCCGTTCGATCGGCTAGCCGTTGCCCGCACAGGGCGAAGGCCGCCTGTTTCGCGATGACGTGCCACACGATGGCGGTTCCGGGCTTGTCGGGCCCAGGGCACATCTCGTACATGTTGGCCTCCTTGGGGGATGCCTTTCTCCTCCCAGGAGACCCCGCCCGAGTGGCTTACGCCGCCTGGGCGGGGGCCGATCGGGTGATGCTCGTGGACTGGACGCCTTGAGGGCCACGTCAGGGCGTTGAGTGGCCGCCTCGTCGCAGGCGACTGTCGAGAGCCCGGTGCTCGGCGGGCAAGGGCGTTCGGCCAGGATGACGCCCGGACCCGGCTTCCCGGCCGGCACCGTCCGCCCCACCGGAACGGACCGGGTGTGAGCGGGGCTGTGAGGGAGACTCGGCGGGGGAGGGGTTGGGACAACAGCCTCGCGGGCTCTTCGTCGACCATGGACGACGAAGCGCCTTTCCCCCACGCCGGTGATCTTCGTCATGCGCCGGGATGTCTTGCCGTTCCCGTGCGGGGCAGGCGTACTGGAGACAGCAGACCTCGCCCGGCATGGAGACCCGGTCATGACGACGTCCTCTCGCGCACAGATGGACCTGCCCGACGGCCCGGGGACGCCTTCGGCGGCCTGCCTGGAGCAGGAGAACGCACAGCTCCGGCGGGCTGTCGACTCCCACGCGGTTGTCGACCAGGCCATCGGCGTCCTCATCGCGGTTCATCGCATCCCGCCGGACGCCGGGTTCGAGGTGCTGCGGGAGGTGTCCCAGCACACCAACGTCAAACTGCTCACGGTCGCCGAATCGGTGATCGGCTGGGCGCTGGGCCGTCAGCCTCTGCCGGAGCAGATGAGCCGGAAGCTGGACGCGACCGTGCAGCGCCACGCTCGTCGGGACGACCCCGCGAGTCCACCCGATCAGAGCCACTCAAGTGAGCGGTAGTGGGTGTGAGGGTCGTGTGCCGGGTGATGAGAGCGTGGACGCGGGCCGCGACGCGACGCCGCTCGGGACCCCTGATATCACCTGGTGCGGTGGTGTGACGAGATGGGTTAGGGGGCGTTCGGGTGGTTCCTTGCCCGTCCTGCAACTGCCGACCGGACAGACAGCCTCCTGGACACCGAGCGAACGCCGAATGCTGGAGGTTGTATGCAGAAGTGGCAGTACTCACCGACCGCCGTGACGGCGCCCGAGCTGATCATGGACCCCTACCGCTGCGGTTACGACGCGCAGACGGCTCTGGACGGGGCGGAGTCCGGAGAGCAGTGGGGGGACGAGGACTGGCGGGTGCCGCCTCAGGCGCGAGCAGCCGAGGAAGAGCCATTGTGGCCCGCCCCTGACCCGGGCCGGCGGCTCCCCTTGGCGATGGCTCCGGCCGACCGGCGACGCCTGGATCTGCACGCGGCACTCATCCGAGCGGGAGTCGCGCCCGAGGCGGGAGATCTGCACGCCGTCGAAGCGTTGAGCGCCCTCGACGACACCGTCAACGAGGCCGTCCGGCGCTGGATCGCAGGCCACTGAGCCGTCGGCGCAGCTGGGCTCCAGGCACGCGGTCGGGTTCGGTGTGCTGACCCCTCGGGCGAACCGGCCCGCCGCGTCGGCCGACCGTATCCCCTTCAGATGGCGCGGGCAGCAGACCGGCGAGGTGCTTGACGGTGTGCGGGGACAGCGGCAGACGGCACTGGTAGACAAGCGTGCTCGTGCCCTCGGCGCGTCCTTTGGTTTCCGTCACGCCATTCCAACGGCCGCCGGGGGCAACGCGGTTACGCTCGCGCAGGACCGCTCCGGGCGACAGCGCCCCCGGTCACAGGCGGGTGGTGAACCGGCGTCGGGCGGTCTGCGCAGCCAGCCGCGATCAACGGGTCCGACCCATCCCGCCTGATCGGCGACGGAGTCAAGCGGGAGACCTCGGACGCCGCCTCGGCATCGCCCAGAGCTCGCCGGCGTGGGTCGATGCGTACCGACCGGGCGTCCTCGGAAGGAGCCTCACGCCCCCCACTCCGTATAGTCCGAGTCGATCCTGTCGCCGATGTTGCACCATGCGACGCTCTCCGCGCTCGCCCATACCCAGGGACCGTAGTGCCAGTACTGGTAGCCACCCAGGGTCTCGCACTTGATCACTTCACGGTACCGTCCCGAGGTGCACCAGGTTTTGTTCCCCTGATGGCCCGCGCTGCCGGTCACCCGTTGACCCCAACATGAGGCCAGCGCCGAGTCGCTGGACACGGGGAGGGCGGTCACCGACTGAGCGGCAGTACGCGCCCACCGCTCACAGGCTGGATCCCATCCCGGTCCTCCCGCCTGATCGGATCGCTGCGGCGGCGACGGGGTTTCAGGTCTGCCCCATCGCGCTAGCGGTAGAGGGCTGTCGGTTGTGACGGAGCCCGCCAGGACGCCGAATCAGCCCCGGAATAGTCCGTGTTGATGATCTTCTTCGAGCTGGCCATCGATCACGTGACGGTCCGGAGCGCAACGAGCGGGGCCCCCGCGGACTTCGTCCTGCTGGACGGCACGCTCGCCGAGTGCGACCGGGTCGGCGACGGACGGGCCTACTACTCCCACCAGCACCGCCGCCACGGCCTCGTCTACCAGGGCGGTGGCCCCTGGCTGACCACGGGGATCAAACGCACACCCCTGCAAAAGTCAGCCCCACCGAGCAGGCCCTCAACCGGGCCCTGGCGGCGGCACGGGCACCGGTCGAACGCGGCGTCGCACGCCTGAAGTCCTGGCGCATCTTCCGCAGATCCCGATGCAGCCCGAACCGCATGCCAGGTCTGAAGGGCCCCGGCGGCCCCGCCGGACAACCTTGACGAACTGTTCGCTCGCCGACCAGCCGACCAGCCGACCAGCCGACCTGCCGGCACGCGGCCAGTAGGGCCGGTGGGCCCGGCCCCGGACCAGGGGCGGGATCAGGCCAGTAGTGGGCTCGGCCCCCTGGTGGACCACAGGAGCGTTAGCGTGTCATGCCTATGACAGGGAAGGGATGACGGTGCACATGAACGGATCCGCCTCCAACAGTTCGGCCCGTGTGGGCCGCGCCCTGAGCGCGGCCCTGGTGTCGACGCTCCTCTGCACGCCGGCGACCGCGGCCGCCGGACTCGCCGCGCCCGAGGCGGACGGAAAGGGCCCGGGTATGGCCCTCCCCACGCCCGCACATGGCCAACGGGCCTGTCCCGTCGTGTATTTCGACCTGGGGGAGACCCTGGTGCACACCGCCGACGACGGCAGCACCACCTACCTGCCCGGTGCGGCCTCGTACCTGCGGACTCTGCGGGAACGCCACATCAAGGTCGGCCTGATCACCAATGTGCCGCCCTCCTGGGGCGCGACCGACGCCGAGCGCGCCGCCCGGCTTCGGACGGAGGTCGACGCGACGTGGCGGGGCCCGACGGCCTTCGCCTGGGCGGACTTCGGCGACCGGATCCGTACGCCGCGCACCGAGGCCGAACGCAAGCCGTCCCCGGTCCTGTGGCAGCGCGCCAAGGAGGACTCGGCCGGCTGCCGAGTCGTCTACCAGGCGGAGACGGCCCAGGAGGTGTCCGTGGCCTCCTCGTTGGGCTTCGTGTCGTATCAGGTCGGTCTGCCGCGGCGGCCCGCGTTCCTGCCGGCGGGACTGGTCGAACTCCTCGGCCGTCGCCTCGTTTGAACACGCCACAGCCACAGCCACAGCCACAGCCAGCCACAGCCACAGACCGGGCCGGGGCCGCCCGTCGTCGTAGGCTCCTGATCCAGGGCGGCGTACCGACGACGGTGCTGCGCCTGCGCCACGGGTCCCGTTTCGGCGGTGGTCGCGGGCCGATCTCCCGGTGGCCCGGTGGGTCCGAAGGGTCCGGTCGTCGGGCCGTCAGGTCGTTCGTGGCCTCCGCGGGGCGTGATCCGCTTCGAGGGCCTCCTTGCGGCCGGGATTCCCCGCTTCACTCGCTTCCCCTGCGTCCGCCAGGTCGGTTGCACCGTCGCCCGCCTCCGTCAGCGCGTTGCCGCCGCTGCCGGTGCCGGCTTCCCCGCGGCCGGCCGGCTGCGGCCGCACCCCCCGATTCCCGTCGCGGTCCCCGCGGGCGACCCCGCTGCGCAGCAGCAGTTGGAAGACCCCGAGCAGCACCGCCGTGGCCAGCGCGCTGTGCCACAGCAGAGCGTCCAGATGCCCGGCCGACAGGTACGCGCCCGCGGCGATCGCGGCCAGGGCGCACACCGCGCGGTCCACGATGCTCTCGACCGACAGCAGGGTGGCCCTCGGTGCGTGCGCGGGGACCGCGTCGTTGACCAGTTTGCGCTGGACGGGGAACGCGAACCCGGTGGCGGCGGCGAACAGGCAGAGCAGCAGGACGACGACCCATGGCCCGCCGAGGGTCATGGCCGCCAGGGTGCCCGCCAGCGCGAGACTGAGGACGGACACCCAGGCGACCGGTGGCAGTCTGCGGCTGAGCCATTGGGGCCGCGCGGACGCCACCGCCTCCGCCACGGTCATCGCGGCCAGCACTCCACCGTGCGAGGCTTCGCCGATGCCGTGGTCCAGCAGGATCGGCTGGAAGAGGTTGACCTGGCAGATGCGCGAGAGCGTGAAGATCGCCACGCCCTGCATCATCACCAGGGCCAGCCACGGCGAGGAGGCGACGCAGCGCAGCGCGGTTCCCGCGTCCCGCAGGAAGGCGCCGCCCCGACGCCCGCCGTCACCCCGGTCCGTGTCCGCTCCGGCTTTCGGTCCGGCGAGCCGGGGCAGCAGCACGGCACAGACGAGGGAGCCTGCCGCGCTCGCGGCGCTGAGCACGTACGGGGCCGGGTGCGCGAGCGCCATCAGCGGCCCGACCAGGGGCCAGCACACCACCTTCGCCGCGAGCCCCAGAGCTCGCGCGGTGCCCTCGGCCCGCAGATAGTGCTCGTCGCACCGTTCCGCGCGCAGCCCGTCGTACAGGTAGGCGCTCGCCGCGCCCGAGGTGAGCGACCGGCCGGCGGCGATGGCAAGGAAGTGGAGGAGGAACCCGGTGTAGGAGGCGCTGACCACCGGGGCCAGGTTCGCGGCCGTCATCACCACCGCGCCGGCCCGCAGGCAGTTGCGGGTGCCGATCCGGTCGGCGATCAACCCGGTCGGGATCTCCAGAAGGCAGAAGGCCACGTAGTAGATGCTCTGGATGCCGAAGATCTGCCCGTCCGAGAGGCCGGCCGCCTTCTGGTAGGCATAGAACACCGGCATCCACCACAGGAGGTTGAACAGCAGCTGGAAGCCGTTGTTGAGCCTGATGATCCGACGGGCGGTGTCGGTCAGGCCCGTGGCTCCTCCGGTGCCTCGACGCGGCCGGGCAGGACGCGCCCTCACAGCGAGTAGGGGCGGATCTGGACCAGCCGGAAATCGCCCTGCTCGGTCATCAGCCACTCGATGTCGAGGGGCTGGTCGACGTCGCTTCCGCTGAAGTGGGACTGAAGGAGCCGTCCGGTCAGGGACAGGTCGGCGAGCCGGGCGCGGACGGCGGTGGACAGCCCCTGGCCCCACGAGCCCAGCGCGACGGTACGGCCGCCGCCCTCCACGGTGTTGTACAGGTACTGCTGCGGCAGTACCGTCCCGTCGACCACCTGCTCGGGCGAGCCCGGGGAACAGTTGAGGTAGACGTTGCGGAAGTCCTCACGGCGGGTCGGGTTGCAGGTCACGAGGACGCCGCCCAGGGAGGCGGGCACGTACTCCTGGATGATCACACCCATGTAGGTGTCGTCCAGGGAGATGCCGACCTGGTGGCGCAGCCGCACGCTGCGGGGCGACACGAGGGAGGCCCACACCTGGCGCACGGCGTCGAGGAGTTCACCTGTGCCGTGGACGGTGGTGACGGAGTCGTACACGCCCGCCGCGGAGAATCCGGGGAGGTCCTCGGCGTTGGATGAGGAGCGCACCACCAGCCGTCCGCGCGAGGCCGCCGCTGCGGGGAAGGCCTGGTCGATCTGACGGGTGACCGACTCGGGGACAGGGGTGTGCCGGATCAGGTGCTGCAGGTGCAGGCACAGCGAGTCCAGTACGTCGGTGGCGTCGAGTTCGAGCGCCATCTTCAGCTTGCCGATGCCCTGCTGGAGGGCCGGGGAGGAGGCGAGGAACCGCTGCTGGAGCGCGAAGGGGAGTGCGACGCCCTCCGGAGCTCCGACGGCCCCGGCGACGAACTCGGCTGCTCGGGCGCGGAGTTGCCCGAGGTCGGCGGTCTTGAGGCCGAGGCGGGCGGCGAGGTGGCCGTAGAGGTCCTCGCGCGGCGGACGGGGGCGGCCGTAGTAGGAGGTCAGGTCCACCGTGCGGCTGTCGAGGACGTGATGCAGCTCGCCGAGGTTGGCCGCCTTCGTGCCGTAGCGGTCGCGGTCGGCGCTGCGCAGCCGGTGCAGGGACAGCACGGGGGCGTCTTCCAGCAGCGGTGGTTCGAGGCGTATGCGCTGTTGGTGCCAGGCCGGCGCCCGCAGGTCTGGTTCACGGTCGAGGCGCTGCAGGGATATGTCGTCCTCGTCCACCCGATAGCGCACCCACGCGTCGGCGAGGCCGTCCTTGTCGACGAGTTGCTCCAGATCGCGGACGATCGCGTTGGGGATGCCCCAGCCGGAGGCGAGGACGTTGGTGTGCGAAAGGGGGGTGATCGGCGCGGTGTTGATGAAGCCGGCGACGCGCGGGACGTCGTCGGGCAGGCAGGGCATCGCCACGATGTCCGCCCAGCCCAAGCTGGTGGCCTCCGCCGCCGTGTACTCCTCGGCCGTGCGGAAGAAGCGCAGCCGTCCGATGGCCTCGCCGGGGTTCAGCGGTGTGCGCTCCCGGGATCCGAACAGCTCGTGACTCAGGATGCGGGGCACACGCTGTTCGCTGATCGCCGACAGCTCCTCCTCCTGCCCGTGGTTGGCGGGCTTGAGCAGCAGCGGCAGCCTGCTGTCGACCCGCGCCCGGACGAACTCGTAGAAGAAGACGAGCAGTTCGCCGTGCATGGTGTCGGCCTCGGTCGTCTCCAGGACGAGGAACGGCCGCTCCCTGCCCTCCTCCTGCTCGGTGTGCAGGGACAGCACGCCGAGCAGGAACCGACGCTCGGGATCGGTGTAGACGGAGGCGTTGAACGCGTCCAGCTCCGCGTCCAGCGCCGCCAAGTCCATCCCCAGGACCCGGGTGGCGACGTAGTTGACGTGGAAGGGGTGCGCTCCGGTGTCTAGCAGGTGCCAGGTGTTCTCCGCGCGGTCGACGACGACCTTCAGGTAGGGATGACCCGCCAGGACTCCCGACAGCGTCCGGAAGAGCGGCAGGGACAGGTTCTCGCCGACGACCGTGCGGTCCGCGGCGGGCTCGGCGGCCCCGGTGGCCAGGTGGGCGCTCATGCGGGGACCTCCTCGGACTGCGCGGTGGGCAGCACCCGGGGCAGGGCGTCCACCAGGGTCTCGAAGTCCCGCAGCACCGTCCGCGGGTCGGCGGCGGAGAGCAGGCACAGGGCCGCCATGGTGTTGGCGCCCGCGGCGGGCTCGTAGACCGGCACGACACTGCCGTCGGGCAGGGAACTCTCCGCGACCACCGACAGCTCGCTGTCCGGGCTCAGCGGCACGTCCGACGCGACCACGGGGAAGTCCCAGACCCGGCGGTCCTGCCAGGCCTCGCCGCGGCCGTCGACCGCGAGGACGACGAGGGAGCCCGCCGCGCCCCGGGCCTGCGCCGGCGTCAGAGCCTGCTCCGGCCAGGCGACCGGGCGTCCCAGGAGGTGGTCGACGAGCATGCCCACCAGGTCCAGTTCGAAGACCTCCTCGATCTGCGGCACCGTCATCGCGCCGCCGAAGCGGGCGGCGGTCTCGATGAGCCACATGCGGCCGTCGGGGCCGAGCTTGATCTCCGTGTGCGTCCCGCAGTCGCGCAGGCCCAGCGCGTCGACGGCGCGGCGCGCCAGGTCCACGACGCGGTCCTGCGCGTCCGGCGAGAGCAGGGCGGGGGTGATGCCGGCGCGTTCGGTGAAGGGCTCGATGGTGGGCATCCGGCCGCTGAGACAGACGGGGTGGAAGACACCGTCCGCCACGACGCCCTCGACGCTGAGGTAGTCGCCCCAGCCGGGCTCCTCGAACCAGTCCACCGCCGTGCCGCTGACGATCTCCTCGACCACGAAGTCGGCTCCCGCCTCGGCGACATGCAGCTCCGCGTATCCCAACTGGGCGGATTCCAGCATGACCTGGCGCGAGCGGGACCAGGCGGCGGACGCCTCGCCGGGGGAGGCGATGATCTGGTGGGCCGTGGATCCCGCGCTCCAGGCCGCCTTCAGCAGCAGCGGGCAGGACAGGGAGTTCACCGCCGCCTGCAGGTCGGCCTCCGTGGCGACGGGGCGGAACGCGGGCTGCGGCAGGCCGCTGCGCTGCCAGGTGCTGCGCATCAGGCGCTTGTCGCGCGCGAGTGCGGCGGCCGCGCCCGGACCCGGCAGAGCGAGCCTCTCGCAGGCCTCGGCGACCGCGACGACCGCGTACTCGGAGAAGGTGATCACGGCGTCCGCGCCCACCTCCCGGGCATGCGAGACGATCAGGGAGACCAGGTCGGAGCGGGCCGCGTCGTCGGGCGTCGTGACCGAGGCGCACAGTCTCGCGGCGGAACCCGCGACGGCGGAGGGAAGAGCGCTGAGCGCCAGCAGGTGCACGTCCGCCCTCGCAGCCGTCCGGGACAGGACATGGCCGAGCGGCGGACCACCCTTGGCATGCACCAACAGCACCGTGCTCACAGAAACTCGTCTCCATTCACTTGATCGGCAGGGGCCGTCCTCGACACCGGCGGTGCGGTGACGGGGCCGGGGATCGTGTGCGGGCCACAGCGTCCGGCGTATCCGCTCCCTCATTCCAGGGGACCAGGCTGTAACCGCCCGTATCGCGGCAGAGAGCGCTCGCGACTCAGGCAAATGCCTGAGTCCCGCGGGCGATTCACGGACGATCCGCGGACGTTCGTCTCCGGAGCCCGACCGGAGCCCGACCGGAGCGGTAGGGCGGCAGGGGGCCACCGTCCGCTTCCCGCAACTCGGCCGGGAATGGAGCTTGTGCTGTACCCGGCGGGATATCCAACGTCATGTGACTGTGCGTCAGCCAGTCGTATACGGACGGAGACCGTTGTGGGCGACCCAAGCCTCAGGGCACTGCTCGAGAACCTTCCCGCGTTCTCGAGGGAAGTCGACGAGACGTGGCAGGCGGCGGGGGAGGGGGACGTCCACGGGCCCTTGCGGACAGGTGAGCCGGACGACGCCGACGGCCCCGCCGACCCGCGCGGCCCACAGCGTGTCCCGGACCAGCGGCAGCGAGGAGCAGGGATCGCGGTGCCCCGCGGCTACTCCGCCTTCGCGGACCTCGTGGACCTCGCTCCGGCGGCCGCCTTCATCCGGGACCGCGAAGGGCGCTACCTGTGGGCCAACCACGCCTACGCGCACCTCTACGGGACCGTGCCGCAGCAACTGGTCGGCAGATACATCGAGGACTTCGACGCCCCGGCCGACGCCGACCGGTTCCGGGCCCTGGACCAGCAGATACTCACGCGGGGCACGCCCGTCCGGCACACCCTCCGCTACGTGCGTCAAGACGGCACCACGGGCCGCGCGGTAGGCCACCGTTTCCCGGTGCGGGAACAGTCCCGTACGTGCATCGCCGGCATCTACGTGGACATCACCGATCACCTGCGGGCCACGGAGCAGCGCCAGGAGGCCGAGGAGAACCTCAGCGCCCTGCGCGACCACAGCGGGCTGCCCTGCGCCCTGTTGTCGGCGAACGGGCGGGTGATCGAGGCGAGCGTGGCGGCCGCCGAACTCTTCCATCTGGGCCTGACCGACCTCGTGGGCCGCCGAGCCCACACGCTGCTGGCCCCCGAACCGGGGCCCGATCTCGACCGGTTGCACCGCCGCTGGAACAGTCTGATAGCCCGCCGCACCCGACGTGTCGAGACCACCGCCGTGCTCGTCGACACCCAGGGACTGCAGCGGCGGGCGGAGCTGCACCTGACGACTATCGGCCATTCCGCCAGCCGGGCACGACACGTCTGGGCGGTGATCACCCATCAGAGCCTCGCCCACGAGGCGCATCCGCCGCTGACCGCGGCGCAGATCCGCATCCTGTCGCTGCTGGCGCAGGGCAGCAGCAACAGCGACATAGCCGCCTCGCTGAAACTGTCGCGGCAGACGCTCGATTACCACCTCAGCCGCCTGCGGCACCTGCTGGGCGCCGCGACCCGTCCGGCCCTCGTGGCCCGCGCCTATGTCCTCGGCATACTCGCCCCCCACGCCTGGCCCCCACGCTCGGCCACGGCCGCCCATCCCCTCAGCACGGCGTGACCTCCGCGGGCGGGAACACGCGAGGGGGCGCTTGCGCCATCGGGCTGATGCGTCCGTCGCGGTCGCGGGACGCCGTCAGCCAGTCCGGACTGACCCTGAGCCGGGCACGCGAAGGTGGCGTCCGGCCCGGCCGGACGCCACCTTTCCCGTGGGGAGGGGGGCTCACACCCGTCGGCGTACCAGGTTCAGCAGGTCCCTGTTGGAGTCCCGGCGCACCCACGCGATCAGGACGAGCGGCACGATGAGGATCAGCGGGGTCGCCGCGTTCTCACCGTCGAAGAAGGTCAGTTGGACGACGAACGCGCCGACCATCAGCGCGCTCAGCGCGCCCGCGGCCACCGACTGCAGCACCGGGATCAAAAGGGCCACACCACCGGCGAGTTCGAGCGCGCCGATGATGTACATGCCGGTGCTGCCCCAGCCGATCCGTTCGAAGGAGTCGACTGCGTAGGGGTTCGCGATCAGCTTGGGCAGGGCGCTGGCGATGCCGTAGAAGAGGGCCAGCAGCACCTGCACGGTCCGCAGGGCGATCCGGGCCCGGCGGCCGCGGGCGGCGGAGGCGGGGGCAGGGGCAGGGGCGGAAGCCGCGGAGGTGATGGGGGCGGTGGTCTCGGACATCTGGTTCTCCTGTGCTGCGCGGGGTGATGAGCGGTACGTGCTGCAGTCACAGGGATGGACCGGACGTCGCCACAGAACTCATCGGTCCTTCAGCGGAAACCATCTGCGCTCGATCTACCACCGGTGCCCGCCCTCCCGCACGTCGTGCGTCGCGCGGTCCTGCCGTTCCGGTGAGGGGCAGGCGTACCCGCAGGGCCTGCGGGCAAGGATTCTGCCCCGCCCGCTCGGGCCGCGTACCCCGGGTCGACTGCGCCGGACAGCATGCGCCGGGCATGCACGGGGCGATGGCGGGTAGGTGCGCACTCGTGAATGCAGAATGAGGGCGGCGCCAGGTGGATCGCACGCGAGTGGCCTCGGTGCCGTGCCCGATGAGCACCTGGTGCGCGCCGGCTACGCCCTCGGCGTTGACGACGGCTGTATCGCCGACGCCCGCCGGCAGGCCCTCGCCTTCCTCGACCAGGCCGAGACCGACTACCCCCTGTCCGTGCCCGCCCGCGTCAGGGACCTGGCCCAGCTGGTCATCAGCGAGCTGGTCACCAACGCCTGCAAGTACGCCCCCGGCCCGGTTCTGGTGGAACTCGGCATCAACGCCCACGCCGTGGACGTCGTCGTGTGGGACAGCGTCCCCGTCGTCCCCGTCGCCCTGGCTACCGATCCCTCCCGGGTGGGGCAGCACGGCCTGGAGATCGTCGAGGCCGTCAGCGAGGCCCTGGTCATCGAGCAGGAGCCGGTCGGCAAGCGCATCACGGCTCGCCTTGCCCTGTCCGACGCCGCTAGGAGTCTGTGACCGACCGCGCCACCCGGGGTCAGGGACGGCACGCTGCCGGGCGGCCCGCGCAGCGCTCTTCCCGTGGCCGGCGCCGTGAGGATGGCCGGCGTTGTGGCCTGCTAACGGAGGGCTGAGATACCGGCAAGGAAGATGTCGACTCCGACGAGGAACTGTTCGCGGTCGTCGTGCTCGCCCAGTCGAGTCGCTGCCGCGTGCACGAACGGGTAGCGGTCGGGATCGATCTGTGCCCATTCCGCGGCAGCATTTTCCAGGAAGCTCTCCCGATCCGTGTCGCCGCCTGCGTGCAGCCGTGCGTTCGCGGCGTTCTGCGCGGCGACGCCGAGGACATAGTTCACGAGTGCGCCGGCCGCGTCGAAGCGCACCTCTTCCGGAACGGCGAGGGCGTCCAGCAGCCGGCCGATGCTCTCGTAGAAATCCAGCAGTGTGGGCCGCCACGGTTGGCGGGAGAGTTCGGCCCCGACCCAGGGGTGGGCGTCGATCGCATCGAACAGGCCGAGCGCGAGGTCGCGCAGAGCGGTGCGGGGGTCAGCGTCGGCGACCGCGCCGGAGAGCAGGCCGGTGATGACGTCGTCGGTGGCCGTGGCGAGCAGGTCGCTCTTGTCCGCGACGTGGTGGTAGATCGCCCCGTACCCGGTGCTCAGGCGCACGGTGAGGGCGCGCAGCGTCAACGCCTTTTCGCCGCCACTGTCCAGGATCTCGATCGCGGTCTGGATGATCAGCTCCCTCGACAGGCTGTCCGTCCGCCGTGGGGCCCGCGCAGATCCCTTCGCCGTTCTCTTCACCATGGCTCCAGCATCGCACGGATGGAGCGTCGCTCCAACTCCGTGTTAGCGTGATTGGAGCGGCGATCCAACAAGGGTGCCGCGCCCCCGTAAGGGGCTGGGGAGGAATCCATGACGACATCTGTCACGATCATCGGAGCAGGCCTGGGCGGCCTGACGCTGGCCCGCGTACTGCACGTGCACGGCATCCGCGCCACGGTCTACGAGGCGGAGCCCGCGCCGGATGCCCGCCGCCAGGGCGGCCTGCTCGACCTTCACCCACACAGCGGGCAGGCCGCTCTGGAAGCAGCCGGCCTGATCGAGGAGTTCCGCAGACTGGTCCTGCCGGGCCGCGAGGCGTACCGGGTCATGGACCGGGCCGGGAACGTGCTGCTCGATCTGCCCGATACCGGAACCGGCGAACGCCCGGAGGTACCGCGCGGCGCACTGCGGCAGACACTGCTCGACTCCCTGCCCGCCGGAACCGTCCGCTGGGGCCACAAGGTCACCGCCGTGCAGGCCCTCGCCGACGGCCGCCGCCAGGTGGCATTCGCCGACGACACCACCGCGGTCGCGGACCTGCTCATCGGCGCCGACGGCGCCTTCTCGCGTGTACGGCCGCTGCTCTCGAAGGCCACTCCGCAGTATTTCGGCGTCTGCAGCGTGGAGACGTTCCTCTTCGACGCAGGGACGCGCCACGCCGCTTCCGCAGAGGCGGTCGGAGCCGGATCACTGTTCGCGGTCGCACCGGGCAGAGGTCTGCTGGCCCACCGGGAGAGCGGCGGGACCCTGCACACCTACGCGCAGCTGAAGAAGCCCCAGGAGTGGTTCGCCGACCTGGACAGCACCGATGCCACCGCCCTCACCGCGCGGTTGGCGGGGGAATTCGACGGCTGGGCGCCCGAACTCACCGCCCTGATCACCGACAGCGACACCCCGCCGGCCCTGCGCCCCATCTTCACCCTGCCGGCCGGACACCGCTGGGACCGCGTACGGGGGGTGACCCTGCTCGGCGACGCCGCCCACCTCCGCGCACCGAACGGCGAAGGCGCCAACCTGGCCATGCAGGACGGCGCACAACTCGGCCGGGCCCTCGCCGCGCACCCCGGAGATGCGGAGGCCGCCCTCGCCGCGCACGAACAGGCCATGTTCTCCCGCGTTGCCGATGTGGAAGCGGACGACGACGGCTTCTACGGGCTCATGATCGACGACCATGCGCCGCACAGCGTGGTCGCCCTGATGACCGGCGCCCCCGGGGGCACGCCATGAGGCGTGACTCTCCTCTCCGGGCGCAGCGGCAGGGGCTGAAGACGGGCGGGGAGCCGTAGCGGCCGAACACCATCAGGTCGACCTCATGGCCGAGCGGCTGCGCCACCCCCAGGACGCGTTCCGAATCGGCCGACGGCTTCTCCGTCCGCGCGGACCGCTCTACCGACGTCTTCAGCGAACAGGTCACGACGCCTCCCCCGTGGGACGCCTCGCTCGGCGACGCCCGCCACCCGTATGCCCCCGTGCGGCGGCCCGCTTCGCCCGGTGCGGGCAAGGTCCCCGCCCCGAAAAGGTCTCCTCGCGGTGGTCCACACAGCCGAGCATCGATCCGAGTCCGGTATGGGCAGCCGACCGCGGGGGACTCTTCCGACATGAACGGCACGAACCACGACGGGCCCGACCGAGGTCACCGGCGGCCCGAGGGCGTCAGTGACGAGACAGTCGAAGCGCTGGGGTCCCTCTCCAAAGCCCTGGAAATGACCGAACGCGCGCGCGGGCACCTCTATGAGTTCCATCAGCTGACGGGGGGTGCGGATCTGGAACTCGACCGGGCTGCTGACCTCCTGAGGAAAGCCGGCCACTCGGAATGGGCCGACCGCGTTCAGACAGAGATCATCGGGCGTAACGTGATTCCGGGACACTGGACGTTCCAGATCATCGAAGAGTACAACCGCACGTATTACGAGCCCTTCAAGAAAGCGGAGCGCCAGGCTCTGGAGGAATTGGCGGACGGGCGTGATCACCTCTATGAAGCTGAAATGAAGGAGGCTCGACGCACTGCGGGGCATCCCGACCACACCGCGCGGTAGGGAGCGCCGGCGCTGCCGGCGATGCTGACCCTGGTGTGCGGAATTGGTCGGCCGGCCACAGCGGCAGGGGCTGCGCGCCTGCCCGTGCGGCGGCGGCGCGTGCCTTCCCGGCTGATTCGGGTGTGCGGCGGCGCAGGATCAGTTGCCGGCCCGCGTAGTCGAAGGTGGTCAGCAATTAGTAGAAGACCCACGTGCCGATCATGCCGTCGTCGGCAGTACCGACATCTTGGCCCGACTCGGTCGACGACCAGCCCATGGGGATGTCGCGCAGTTCGATGCCACCGAGCTTGAAGGAATCCAGCCGTTGATGAGCGGTGGTTTGTGGCTCCACTGGAGACGAAGGAGAGGTCGGCTACGCCTGGGCGGTCGGCCGAGGCGGACGGCAGGCGCGGGGACGCGTTCCGGCCCGCTGAGCGCCCCAGCCAGCCACAGGAGCACCGTGTCAATCTCCTTGGATCCGGCATGACACGGCATCACTTCTCACCGCCTGCGGGAGTCCGGCTCTCCAGCGCGCAGGCCCCCCAAGGGCGGCGGCTGCGCGTCCTCGCCACATCCCACGTCTGCCGTCCTCGGCGTACGCGCGAGACCGTTCGCTCCCCAAGGCCGGTCGCGTTCTCGAGGCTGAGAGCGCCACGCACAACGCGCCGAGGCCCGACTGCCGACCGCAGGCGCCGAGGCGGCCCTGCATACCGTGAGGAAGGGACTCCCGCGTCGGCCCGTGCTCAGTTCTTGCTCAAATGCCTTTCCGAACACCGGATTGCACGGCGATGATCAAGCGTAGCCCGAGCAAGAGCGACACAGTGCTGACGGCTCAGCCGCGGTGCTGGGCATGGCAAGGGGGATGTAATGGCCAAAGCGGTGCGGGCCTCGCTGGGAGAGATGTGGATCACGTGTCAGGTCTGTAAGAGTGATCTCTTCCGCGAACGGGGGGTGAAGCTCAACAGCACGGGCGGGGAGTTGTTCAATTTGGCCTGGGCGGATGAGACCGCAACCGGGTTGATCTGTCTGCGTTGCGGTTTCGTGCACCTCTTCGTCAATCGGCAGATACAGCTGCACCGCGCCAAGGACTGATGCCACGCGCTCGGGCTCGTGGTGCGCGGGCGCTACGCGGAGTTGACGAACGGCCCGGACGCCCTGATGGTCGGCGTCTCGGGCCCCATCGGCCCGCGCACGCTCCAGCATCCGGGCACGCAGCTGCCCGCAGCGGACGTGGCCATGAACGCCTCAGTCCTGAACCGTGTGGACGAGTCGGTCACTCCCGGCAGGGTGATCAACCCGGCCGACAGCGGCTTTGCGAATCCCGCCTTGGACCCTTCGGCCTGCCGGAGCTGATCACACACTCCAGCAAGGCGGTCGTGGAGTCGATGGCGAGCGTGCGCAAGCCGGAAGCGCCGGGCAAAGTCCCCTGGCGAGCTCTGCGCCCTCGCCCAAGACCGCTGACGGCGACACACCCACAGTCGACCTCGAGGAAGAACTCGACCTGGCCACCGAGTCGAGATCACATACAAGACGACGGCCCGGTCGTGAGGACCGCTAGCGCAACCGGCGTTCCGTTGACGAGGTCCACAGCGGCAACCCGAATCTGCGCACGGTTCTGGAGGACCGCGGCACCGGCCACGTCCTCGCGGCTTGTTAGGCCGAAGTAGCCACCGGAGCAAGCACGTTCCGCGCCGATGGCCTTACCGAGGAGGGTGGCGAAGGGGACCTGGCTGAAGAGCTCGGCTGGCCGCGGTGCGAAGGAGGGCCGTGCCACCGCACTCGGCTACCTGGCGGGGCATCCCCCCCGCGGTCGCTTGTCGGCCGTGCGGCAGCCGTCATCGCGAGCTCGGACGTGCCGGCGACGCCGGGTGGACGGAGTGGTCGGACGCGCGGGCTGTGGAGGCCAGGCGAGCGAGGCGACGATCCCCTGAACCAGCTCTTCGGAGGTGTCGGATCGTCGCCCGCGAGACGTCGGGGCTCGCGACCTCCCCGTCGGCCATCCTCGGCGCCATCTTGGAAGGTGCCTGCTCGCCGCGCTGGCGAATCCGAGGACAAGCCTCTCGGCTCATAAAGTGCGAAGTGAGATAGGTAGGACTTGATCAAGGAATGTTCACCCGTACCGGGGTCGCGGTCACTCGTCTGTCCGCGCATCTGGAGGAGACGGGGCGCCGTTAGCGGGATATGACACAAGCAACGTCTCCCGGCCTCCCGCAACGCAACGCAAGGCCGGGTAATGTAGCTGCGGCCCCTGATCTGACTGTGAGGAAATTCGCTTGGTCGGCTGGTGCGATTTACTCGGCGCTTGCGGAACAGAGTATCGCGAGCGGGGACGGCGTGTGGTGCGAACATCGGATTACCGAGCCGCTGCTACGTGATTTCCTCGGGCTGCTGGAGGCTATCCAGGAGGAGTTCAACTCTCGGTGGAGCGGCCAGGGAAACTCTGACCGCGAACAGTGCGTGACGGAACGATGCCATGAATCATGACTGGGTGAATTCTCTGTCTGGGCAGCGTGAGTGGTACTCCGATGCCTACTCCTACGGGACAGGGACAGGGACCGGCTGGAACGGGGGGTCTGACGACAGCGCCTACGCAGGTGTTCCCCTGACTGCACCCGACACAGGGGGCTGGGACCCGGTCGAGGAACTCGCCCATCTCCTCCAGGAAGCTGTCCCGGCGGAGCAATCGACAAGGGTGCCGCCACTTCGCAGGGAGCGCCCGTCCGGCGTCGACTTCGAGGACCCGTTGGACGGTCTGGCTGCTCAGCTTCCGTCGCCCCGGCGCTCTCCTTCCGGGCACCGCAAGATGCAGGTTCCAAAAGCCCGGCTCAAGTGGTTGCAGACCGGCAGCTTCGCCCTCGTCGCCCTCGTTTCCGTCATCGTGGCGATGGTCAGCGTTTTCGGCGGCATGGTGGCCTACAGACCGCTGCAGAACATCACGTCCGGAACGGGTGCCGGTATCGCCCCGTCCTGGCCCCTCCTTGTGTACGGCCCCTGGATGGTGGCCTCACTGTCCATCCTGCGAACTGCACTGCATCAACGCCGGGCGGTACACTCGTGGTTCATCGTTCTGCTCTTCTCCTCAGTAGCGATAATGCTCTGCGTAGCACAGGCAGACAAAACCTTCACCGGAATTGCTGGAGCTACCCTGCCCGCCCTCGCATCCCTCGCATGTTTTCAGCAACTCGTTCGACAAATCACATTGACTCTGCCACCACGGCAGGCCTCGCGTCGCCACCGGCAGTAGCCGGACAGAGTTAAAAGGGCCTACGGCCCGGTTCTGGAGCTGCGGAACATCTCGGCCGAGGCGAAGCCCAGGTCGTCGGAGCGGACCCAGGCGTACGAGGCGGTCTGGCAGCATTTGGTGAGGCGGGCTGGTAAGGCCCAGTCCGCTGTCACTGCGCGCGCCTGCCGGCCGCTTCCTGCGCGCCCTGCGGCGATATCGAAAGCTGAACTGGCTGCCCTGCCAGGGCCTGTCTCGACGTCCAGCTCATTCGATCTTGTGGCAAGATCGCGGGATGCTACGACTAACCGACTTCATCATCGATTGCCCGGACACGATGAAGCTGGCAGCCTTCTACTCCGAGGTGACGGGGCTCCCGGTCAAGGACGGCAGTGACGAGAACTGGGCCGGTATCCGGTTCGGCGAGATCGAACTGGCCTTCATCCAGGTGGAGGACTACCGCGCCCCGCGGTGGCCCGACAGCGAGCACCCCAAGCAGTTCCACCTCGACTTCGAAGTCGACGACATCGAGGACGAACAGCGCCGCGTCCTCGCCCTCGGCGCCACCCTGCAGCGGGACTGCATCGGCCCCGAGGGCTACGGTTTCCGCGTCTACACCGACCCCATCGGCCACCCCTTCTGCCTCTGCCACAACAAGGGTGTCATCTGGACCGATCAGGGCCCTGTCTGGCCCAAGCGCGACCAGTAGGCCGTGTGGTGAAGTAGGTCGAGCCATTCGTTGATGGCGGTGATGTGGACGGCGCTCAGGCCGCGGACGGCGAGCTTGTCGACCGGGTGGCTGCCGACGGGCGCCGGCGGTGCGCTGATGCGCGCGCATGACCCTGCCGGGAGCGGGAGAACGTGGGCACGTCCCGCCACGCGCCGTGCCGCGCCGCGTCGACCCGCACCCGCTATGGGATGCCGTCGACGAGCTGGCCCTTGGTCCACTTCGAGGGGCGACGCGGCCGCCCGGGAGGAGGTGACAACCGGTCCAGGAGCGCCGAGTGCGCGTCGGTCAAATCGAACCGCTTCACCGTTACAGCCTGCCCGGCGGATCACGGGGCCGGGCTGAGAGCCGTCTGCTTGAGCTGCGGAAATCCGGTGGACCGGGCCGGGTGGATCGTGCAACGGTCCTGGCATGCAGAGCGAGACCGAGTTGTCAGAGTCCTCCGGGGGCATCGCGTCGTTCGAGTCCTTCGACGGCACCGCGATCGGCTATCGACACCTCGGCTCGGGGCCACCTGTCGTCATGGTCCATGGCTCCGGCGGTGGACTGCATTCCTGGGAGCCGGTGGCCGAACACCTCGCCGACCACTTCGAGCTCTGGACGCCGGCCCGCCGCGGGTACGCCCCGAGCGGACCGGGCCGGTCACCGAAGCGCTTCACCGACGAGGTGCAGGATCTTGAGGCGCTGATCTCCAAGATCGGCTGCCCGGTGCACCTGGTCGGCATGTCCTACGGAGCCACCGTCGCCCTGCACGCCGCAACAGCCGGACTGCCGATTCGCTCGCTGGTGCTGTGGGAACCGCCGCTGTACGCGGCAGGCGAGGAACTGGCTCCCGTATTGGGCGAGTTCGAGGAACTGACGGCGAACGGTGAGCGACGGCGAGCCGATCGGCTGCTGGCGGAGAAGGTGGCCCGCGTCCCGGCCGCGCTGCTGGACCTCATGGATGCGGGCGAGTCCACCGACAACGAACCCGACAACGAATCCGACAACGAACCCGACGAGGCGCCCGGTTGGCGCCGTGACCTCGAATCGATGGCCGCTGACTCGGTGGACGTGGAGCGCTGGTCCGCGGTCACCGTTCCGACGCTGCTGATGCGGGGCGCCGACACCTGGCAGCCGATGCCCGAAACTCTCGACCGGCTCGCGGCCGCACTGTCCCACGTCACCTGCACGACGTTTCCCGGCCAGATGCACTTCGCACCGTCGGTCGTCCCCGAAGCCGTGGCGGCGGAGATCGCTCGATTCCTGCGGTCTTCCTGAGCCGTCCAGGAACTGCTGGACACCGCGTCATGCGCCAGGCGCTGAGTACGGGCACAGCGTCAAGGACTGTTGCCGCGCCCAGGCGGCCCGCCCTGCATCCCGTGGCGGGGACGCCGTTACGCTCCTGGCGACTTCACCGCCGCAGACACTCAATCAGTGCATCACCGCGGCAGCGCAGTGCAGGTGCGGCTCGATCAACTCCGATTCGGCGTCGGCCAGATCATCAGTGAGTCCAGATCATCAGTGAGTCACGCGCTCCTCTACCGCAGCCTGGCATCCTCCCCAGGGAGGAACGATCGATCCCGTGGTCTCACCTCGAACAGGCCTAACGGTGGGCGTTCGGGGTTCGGTAGGAGTCCGCGGTGGCGCTGAGTACCTCGGTCCAGGGGGTGGGTCTGAGGTCGAAGGCGGCGGTGGCCGCACCTGAGTCCATCACGAAGGGGTGCTCGAACTGGTAGGCGACCTCGCGCAGCTCCCGCACGGTCGGGTTGAGCAGGCCCAGCGCCGTCAGAAGGAAGGTCGGGATCTCGCCGACCCGGACCTGTGAGACCCCCGCGGCCTCGGCGAGGTCGGCGACGGCCTCGCGCTGGGTACGGGGCGGGTTGCTGGGAACGTGCCAGGCGCAACCCCAGGCCCGTTCCTCGCCGCCGACGGTGACCAGCAGCCGAGCGGCGTCCTCCGTGTAGGTCCAGCTGTGGGCGGTGTCGGCGCTGCGCAGCACCTGGACACTGCGGCCGGCCAGCAGCCGCGGCACCACCCGGGCCCCGAGCGGGCTCTCGGCGTGCGGGCCGATGTAGTTGGAGCTGCGGATCTCGGTGGTCCGAATCCGTCCGGCCTGGTGGAGGGCGAGTGCGTCCTTCCACATCCGGGCGCGTACCTGACCTTTCACCGAGTTGGGATCGAGCGGGGTGCCCTCGGTCATCGGGGCGGCGACCGCGCCGTATCCGTAGAGGTTGCTGACCGTGGCCAGTACGGCGCCGGAGCGCTCGGCGGCGGCCAGCAGGGCGGCAGCGAGCGGGGGCCAGTCCGTGGCCCAGCGGTGGTAGGCCGGGCCGGCGCAGTTGTAGAGCACGGCCGCCCCGGCGGCCAACTCGCCGAGCGCGGTGGCGTCGGTGGCGTCCAGACGCACGGGCCGTATGCCCGGAAGGTCGGCCAGACCGGCTGTGGCGGGCGTGACTCCGGAGCGGCTGACCAGGACGACCTCCTCGCCACGCGCGGAGAGGAGCCGGGCGGCGGCCGAGCCGATGGGGCCCATGCCGACGATCAGGTGCTTGCTCACGGTTTCCTCCGATGCTTCAGAGAACAGTGTTCTCGTTTGGTCGACACCGAGAGGCTGGCGCAGTGCCGCGAGATTGTCAAGAACAGTGTGCTCGCTTGCGTCCGGTGTTCTCGTTTTCGTCGCTCCATGCCAGGATGGACGCATGTCCACCCCTCAGAAGCCCCTCACCGCACGGGAACGGGCCCGGATCGAATTCACCGCGGAGATCAAGGCGGTGGCCCGCGGGCAACTCGCCGAGAGCGGTGCCGCCGCGCTCTCGCTGCGCGCCGTCGCCAGGGAGCTCGGCCTGGCCTCCGCTTCCGCGCTCTACCGCTACTTCCCGAGCCGCGACGCCCTGCTCACCGCGCTCATCCTGGACGGCTACACCTCTCTGAGCGACGCCGCCGAAGCCGCCTACGCCGCGCTGGACGTGGAGGACGCTGAGCCGGCGGACACGCTGGAGCGCTGGGTCGGCGTGTGCCACGCGGTGCGGGACTGGGCGCTGGCGCATCCGCACGAGTACGCCCTGATCTACGGCTCGCCGGTACCGGGTTACGCCGCCCCCCAGGACACGGTGGCACAGGCGACCCGGCTGCCCTACCTGATCGGTGCCCTCTTCACCGACCGGCTCGGTCGGGAAAGCCACCGCGCCGGCGACACCCGGCCCGCGATGCCCGACGACACCCGGCCCGCGATGCCCGACGACACCCGGGACGCGATGCCCGACGACGCCCGACAGTCACTGGCGCCCCTGCTCGCCGAGCTTCCCCCGGACACTCCGGCCGACCTGGTCATGAGCAGCCTCATGGCCTGGACCTACCTCCTCGGCGCCATCTCCTTCGAGCTCTTCGGCCACCGCCGCGAGATCATCGCCGACCCCCGAGCCTTCTTCGACCACGAGGCTCGCCGTCTCGGCGCAGCCCTCGGCCTCACCACCTGAAGCAACGGCCGGGGCTGACCACGGGTGATCTGGTCTGGCTCGTCAGTGGTCGCAGGTGAGCCGGTCCATCTTTGGTGGCCGCTCGAAGCGCCGGAAAAACCGGTGGAGACCTCTGACCGCGAGTCCGTACCGTCCGAGGGATGACCTATCTGAGCCCCCTGGGATATCTGCTGGGCATCGAGGGTGCTGCTCTGCTGCGCGGCATCAGGGAGGGGAGGGCCGACCGGGCGTTCGTCGAGGCCCGGATCGCCGAGATCCGCACCCTGCTGGACGTGCCCGCACTCGCGCACGCTGAAGGAGTCACGGCGAGTCCGGGCGCGATCAGCGCGGCCGACGTCTACCGGGAGTGGGCGCCACACTATGACGCCCCCGGCAACCAGATGATCGACTTCGAGCAGCCCGTCGTCCGGCGCATCCTGGACGGTCTGCCCGTCGGCGAGACGTTGGACGCGGCCTGCGGGACCGGCCGCCACACCTCCTACCTGCATGAACTCGGCCATGATGTGATCGGCGTGGATGCCTCGCCCGAGATGCTGGCCCAGGCCCGCAGGGGCCTGCCGGACGTCGACTTTCACCAGGCCGATCTGCATCAGCTGCCGCTTCCCGACGACGCGGTCGACACCGTCGTGTGTGCGCTCGCCCTGACTCACGTTCCCGATCTGGACGTCGTGCTGGCCGAGTTCGCACGTGTCCTGCGCCCGGGCGGGAACCTCGTGATCTCGGACGCCCACCTGCTGACGTCCTATCTCCGGCCGACCCTGGCCCGCCGGCCCGGCCCGGACGGCCAGCCGTCCCTCCTCACCGAATACCACCGCCCGCTCAGCGCCTACCTCGCCGCAGCCCTCCCGCTCGGCTTCCAGGTCCGCCACTGCGAGGAACCCCGTCGCCCGAGCCACTCCTTCGACGCAGGCCTCGCCCCGGACCCACTCCCGGCCCATTTGTCCTGGGACCTGTTGCACTGGTGCCCGGAAGCGTCGGCCGCGGCCTTGGGCGGCTCCCCGATCGTGGTCGTCTGGCATTTCCAGCTCGAGGGCGCCGGAATGGGCTGACCTCGCTTCGGCATCTCGACCCGGCTCATGGGCGTCGGCACCGTCGACGACGCTCCAGACCCACCACATGGGTCTGCCGCAACTCGCTCCAGGAACTCGACGTGCGCAAGGGAGCGGCCTCCGAGTGCGCGCCGGGCTACGCGGACGGCGCCCGCCTGCGCACGATCAGCGAGCGAACCGAAGCCCGGCTCCTGGGGCAGGGCTATGCGGCCGGGCACTTGAGGGCTCTCCTCGACCCGCGCTGACCAGTCCGAGCACGGTGATGGTCAAGACTGCGTCATGTGAGCGCGGCGGCTGAGAGGGCGGGAGTCACTCGACGTACTAGGGGGCCAGGAAGTAGTTGGCGACCCCCGACGAAGGGCAACTCTGTGACCCGTCAACGCATCGTGCTCGCCTCGGCCGCCGGGTTCGCCTCCGCGCTCCTGCTGGCGGCGTGCGGCGTCTCGAGCGACAGCGCGTCCGGCACGAGCCCCGGTGACGTCTCGCCGATTGCGACGACCGCATCGGACCCCGCGACCTCCACACCGGCCACTTCGGCACCGGCCACTTCGGCACCGGCCGCCTCGGCGCCGGCTGAAAGTCGTAACTCCGGGAGCGGGCAGGCAGCCTTCACCACGATGCTGACGGCGAGGGTGACGACGGGCGTGGGCAGCGTGGTCACCGACGACCAGGGGATGACCCTCTACCGCTATGACCGGGACCAGGCAAGCCCGTCCAAGTGGACGTGCTCCGGTGCGTGCACGAAGACGTGGGTGCCCGTTCTGGTGCAGGACTCCATACAGACCACCGGCGTTGAGAAGAGCCTTCTCGGTACGGTCCATCGGAAGGGCAGGAAGCAGCTCACCCTCGCCGGCTGGCCGCTGTACCGCTACGTCGGCGACACGAAGGCCGGTGAGACGAATGGCCAGGGCAGGGAGAAGGAGTGGTACGCCGTCGCCCCGTCCGGCCAGAAGTCCGCTATGACGGGCTGAGACCCACCGTCTGATCACCGCGCGGTGGCTGATCGGCCGCTTGAGCCTCCCCCGCAGGGCGCCTCACGCACCGGCGGCGTGCGGTGCTCGGGATCCGGAGGCCTTCGTGCACCTGGTCCATCCTGTGGACCACCTTCGCCCCGTGTGAACGGCACCAAAGTGCAGCCGTGGCACTGCAACGGCCAACCGCAACAGAGTTGGCGACGCCCTACTACCGACGCGTCGCGTGGGGGCTGTCGCCCCGCACCCCGCACGGAACGTGCACCGGCGAGGCCGGCCGCGAAAGGAATCCACCCGCCGCAAGGAGGCCGCCGCCGACGCACTTGCCGTCCTGGCCCTGGGCGGCGCGCCTGTCCGGCGAACAGCCCCGCACCTGCGGCACGTTCACCGCCTGCTCTGACCGACTACGGGCGGCAGCACGTCCGTGCGCCGGATGCGGGCCCGGTGGGCCCAGAGGTACCGCGTGTTCTGGGCCCGACCGATACCGGGGATCAGGCCGCGACGAGCTCCAGCTCGCGGTCCGGCGTTTCGACCTTGGGCTTCTTGTTCGGCAGCGAGAGCCGGAAGACCTTGTGCCACGCGGAGAACACCTGCTTGGGCAGCGGTCCGGTGACGTAGTCCAGCTCGTACTTCTCGAACAGTGCGCGTACCTTCACCGCGACCTCGGCGTACCGGTTGCTCGGCAGGTCGGGGAACAGGTGGTGCTCGATCTGGTGCGAGAGGTTGCCGGTCATGAAGTGCATGGCCTTGCTGCCGCTGATGTTCGCCGAGCCCATCATCTGGCGCAGGTACCACTGGCCGCGGGTCTCGCCCTTGATCGACCGGCGCTCGAAGACCTGCACGCCCTCGGGGAAGTGCCCGCACATGATGACCGAGTGGGACCAGACGTTGCGGACCAGGTTCGCGGTGAACGTGGCGGCGAGCGTGGTGAGGAACGACGGGCCCGACAGCAGCGGGTGGACCACGTAGTCCTTGAGCACCTGCTTGCGGATCTTGCGGCCCACGGCCCTGGCCCGCGCGCGGAACTCCGGGTTCTTGCGGCGGCGCTTGTTCAGGTTCTTGCCGAGTTCCAGGTCGTACGCCGCGATGCCGTACTCGAAGAAGCAGGCGTTGAGGAAGTTCCACAGCGGCTGGCCGAGGTGGAACGGGTGCCACTTCTGGTCCTCGTCGACGCGCATGATGCCGTAGCCGAGGTCGTTGTCCTTGCCGATCACGTTGGTGTACGTGTGGTGCAGCTCGTTGTGCGAGTGCCTCCACTGCTCGGACGGCGAGACGTGATCCCACTCCCAGGTGGTGGAGTGGATCTTCGGATCCCGCATCCAGTCCCACTGGCCGTGCAGGATGTTGTGGCCGATCTCCATGTTGTCCATGATCTTCGCCACGGACAGCCCGGCGGTGCCGATCAGCCACGCGGGCGGGAAGATCGAGAACAGCAGCACGCCCCTGCTGACCAGCTCGAGCTTGCGCTGCGCCGAGATGACCTTACGGATGTAGGCGGCGTCCTTCTCGCCGCGGCCGGCGATCACCTCGTCGCGGATCGCGTCCAGCTCGCGGCCGAGCTCCTCGATCTGCTCCGCGGTCAGGTGGGCGGTGGGGTCGATGGCGGTCAAGGTGCTCCTACCGTTCGATGTCGCAAGGGCCCGCCGCGGCGGACACGCAGGTCTGGATGAGGACGCCCGGCTCGGCCTCGGTGATCGCGCCGGTGCGCAGGTCGCGGACGGCGCCCGCCTTGAGGGGTGTGACACAGCCGAAGCAGATGCCCATGCGGCACCCGGAGGGCATGAGCACGCCGGCCTCTTCGCCGATGTCCAGCAACGGCGTGGCGCCGTCCGCGTCGGCGGTCTTGCCGCTGCTGCTGAACGTGACCTCGCCGCCGTCGCCGGTGACGACGATGCCGGGGCGGAAGCGCTCGGTGTGCAGGCGCTCTGGTACGCCGTGCCCGGTCCAGTGCTGCTCGGCGGCGTCGAGCAGGCCCGCGGGCCCGCAGGCCCAGGTCTCCCGCTCGGCCCAGTCGGGCACGAGTTCGTCGAGACGGGCGATGTCGAGCATGCCGTCTGTGTCGGTGTGCACCTCGGTGAGCCGCAGCTTCTCGCCCGCGACCAGGTCGTGCAGTTCGTTGCGGAAGATCACGTCACGCGGCTGTGGCGCGCAGTGGACCATGACGACGTCGTCGAACTCGTTGTCGCGGAGCATGCCCATCACGGGCGTGATGCCGCTGCCGGCCGTCAGGTAGAGCACCTTGGCGGGCCTGGCCTGCGGAAGCACGAAGTCTCCGGTCGCCTGGTGGAGCTGGATCAGCGTGCCCGGTTTCGCCCTGCGGACCAGGTGGTTGCTGACCTTGCCGTCAGGGATCGCCTTCACGGTGATCGTGAGGCGGCCGTCCTGGCGGTTCGTCGGCGAGGTGATGGAGTAGGCACGCCACAGGCGCACCCCGTCGACGTCGACCCCGACGCGCACGTACTGACCGGCTGTGTGGCCGCGCCAGCCCCGTCCCGGTCTGATCACGACAGTCGCGGCGTCATCCGTCTCGGGCAGCACGGCCTCGATGCGCCCACGCAGGTCAGCGCCCGCACGCAGCGGGCTGACCAGGTCGAGGTAGTCCGACGGCAGCAGCGGCGTCGTGACCATCTCCAGCATTTTCCACGCCCTGCTGCGGAGGGCTGCACTCGTCATGACTTCAGCATGCTGTGCCCCAAGGCGTAAAGTCCTGACCGTAGGACGTGAATCTGTTCGGCAGAATTGTTCGCAGGGAACAAAAGCATGAGCCATGCAATCCGGAGGGCCAGCGAACTGGCCCTGGACGAGACGACGGTCACCGCTCTTCGGGCCGCGCTGAAGGCCACCGCCGACGAGGTGGTCCAGGCGATCATCGACGAGGTTCCCCCGTACGCCAACGCCCTTTCGGGCCACATGGGCGGCACCATCCGCCGAGCCGTCCGCACCGCCTTGGGGCACTACCTGGACCTCGCGAGCGGGAACGCCACAGGCGGCGACGCCGGTGACGCAGCCTACGAGCTGGGCCGCGGCGAGGTGCGCGACGGCCGTTCGATGGACGCTCTGCTCAGCGCCTACCGCGTCGGCGCCCGCGTGGCCTGGCGATGCCTGGCGGCGGGTGCCGTGCCCGCAGGTCTGCCCGCCGCCGAGGTCGCCAAGTTCGCCGAGCTGACCTTCGCCTACATCGACGAGCTCTCCGCCGCGAGCGCCGCGGGCCACGCCGACGAGCTGGCCGCCCTGGGGCGGGCCCACGAGCGCCACCTGGAACACCTGGCCCGCGACCTCCTCGCCGGCGCGAGCCCGGACGTGCTGCTGGCCTCCGCTCAACGGGCCGGGTGGCAGCCTCCGGTCACGCTGACCGCGGTCCTGCTGCCCGCCGCACAGGCCCGGCCGGCCTACCGCACGCTGGACCCGAGCACCCTCGTCCTCGACGACCTGCCGGACGTCACCGGTGTGCTGCTCGTCCCCGACGCCGACCGATCACATCTCTTGCGGCAGCTGACCGACCGCGCCGCGGTGGTCGGGCCGGCCCGGCCGTGGACTCGCGCGTCCGCCTCGTACGCACGGGCCGCACGCGCGCGCTCCCTGTCCTGCGATATTCGCGACACCGAGGACCACCTGCCCGAGTTGGTGCTGAGTGCCGACGTGGACGCGCTCGCAGACCTGCGGGCCAGAGCCCTCGCACCGTTGCGGACCTTGCCTGTCGCGACCGCGGAGCGGCTGGAGGAGACGTTGCGGGCGTGGCTGCTGCACCAGGGCAGGCGGGAGGAGGTGGCGGCGGCGTTGTTCGTCCATCCCCAGACGGTCCGGTACCGGATGTCGCAGCTGCGCGAGCTGTTTCCGGATCTCGCATCGCCGCACCGGGTCCTGGAACTGACGCTCGCGGTCGGTCTTCGGGCCGCCTGACGCGTACGTCGACCGCCCACGACCGCGTCCGCGAGCGGTCAGGGAATCGTCGTCAGGGCGCCCACGGCCCGAGCATGTCCTTCATCGCGTCCGTCAGGGCGAACTGCAGCAGCGGGCCGTAGGTGATCCGGCCGACGCCGAGGCGGCGGAAGCGTTCAAGATCGTGCTTGACGGGATGGGCCGTGGAGTTCACCGGGATGCCGACGGCGCCGGTCACCGCGGTCAGCAGGTCGTCGTTGTCCTGGATGCCCACCGGATAGACACTGTCGGCGCCGGCCTGCTCCAGGGCATGCAGTCGTTCGATCGCCTCGCCGAGGACGGCGGAGGCATCCTCGGCGTGGAGGAAGAGGTCGGTGCGCCCGTTGATCCAGACCGGGATCCCGGCGTCGTCAGCGGCCGCGCGCAGGCCGGCGACGTAGTTCGCGTGTTCCTGGGTGGTGCGCACGCGTCCGCCGTCCGAGTGGACGGTGTCCTCGATGTTGAGACCGACGCCGCCGACTTCGGTGAGTCCGGCGATGAGGTCCGAGGGTTCTTGTCCGTAGCCGGCCTCCAGGTCCACGGAGACGGGAACGTCGACCGCCGCGATGATGGGCCTGACGGCGGCGAGCACCTCCTCGAAGGTCTGCCCCTCGTGGTCGTCGGCTCCGCGGGAGTCGGCGAGCGGATGACTGCCGATCGTGAGCGCGGGGAATCCGGCGCCGGCCGCCGTCCGCGCGGACCAGGCGTCCCAGACGGTCGGCAGTACGAGCGGCTTGTACTCGGCGTGCAGCTGCTTGAGTCGTTGAGCGCGCTCAACCGTGGTGCGAATGTCCATGTCGAGGACGCTACCCCGTGGGGCGCCACAACAACGCGCCGACGGCGCGCCGTCGACGGTCACCGAGCAGGCCCGTCCGGCCCAGGACAGCCGGGTGGGCGGCGGCCGGTCCCCGGCGGCAGGCGGCCACCGGTCCCTTGCTCAATCCGGGGGAGCGGCCGCCGCGACCCCGGTGAGCAGGACCATCCCGGAGTCCCCGTAGTCCGGCAGGGTCGGATCCGACGGAATGCGGCCGACCGTGAGCCGGTCGGTCAGCGGGGTGAACACCTCGGTGATGACGTCCGTGTCCACCGGGCATCCGGGCCAGCGGGAGTCGGCGCCGATCCGGTAGGTCGGCATGTTCTCCATGAACGCGGCGACCAGGTGCCCGCCCGGGACGACGCACCGGACGAACCGGCGGCAGAACTCCTTGAACTCCTCGAAGTCCTCGGTGGCTCCCTCGGCCACGAAATGCATGGAGGCGAGGTGGTAACCCCCCGGCTCGACGGACCTCAGGTCGCCGTGCACCAGACGCACCGAGGACAGCGCCTCCTCCAGGGTCCCGGGGACGTCCGGATTGAGGCTGCGGCACAGGGCGTGGAAGGGCAGCCAGCTCCGGTCCGGCGTCCCGTTCAACTGCCCTTCCAGATAGGCGGCGTTGGAGGCGCCCGCCTCCACCGCGTCGATACGGCGGCTCGCCGCGGAGGCGAGGATCAGCGGATACAGGTTGGGGCCGGCTCCGATCTCCACCGACCGGGCCACGCCGTCCGGCGGGAACTCCCGGTAGAACACGCTGTGGTGGGCGATGACCGCCGCGTCCGAGGGGTGCAACTCGCGGTAGTTCTCCGCCAGGTAGTCCTCGACCGGCCATCGGTCCCAGTTCACGTCGTCATTCAGGACCGCCATCGCGGACTCCGTCCCTCGGCCGCAGCCGATAGCGCTCGGTGAGCCGGGTGAGCGTGTCGTTGAGCCGGTCCACGTCCTCGTCGGAGTTGAGCGCGGTCAGCTGGACCCGGAAACCGACGCGGTCGCGCGGTACGAGGGGATAGGCCGCCAGGGTCACGTAGATGCCGTTGTCCCACAGGAACGTGCCGACCGCGTCCAGGTCGTCGGCGTCCGCCAGCGGGATCTCGATGATCGGCAGCCGGTCCGTGTTGAGCGTGCCCGCCCCGAGCTCATCGAGGTGGTCGAGGACGCGCACCGTCTTGCGGTACAGATCGGCCCGGATGTCGTCCCCGCGGCGGTCGTTGACGTCGAGGCCGGCCAGCGCGGTGGCGAGGGAGGCGGTGGGCGACGGGCCCGAGTAGAGGTAGGGCGCCGCCGCGGTCTTGAGGCGGTCCTTGAGCGAGGTGGGCAGCGCGAGGAAGGCCAGCAGCGACGAGTACGCCTTCGAGAACCCGCCGACGAGCACGATCCCCTCGTACGACTCTCCCGTGTGCCGTACGACGCTGTTGCCCCGGTCCCCGTACGGACACGACTCGTGCGGATTGCGCTCCCCGATGACGCCGAATCCGTGCGCGTCGTCGATGTACATCAGGGCGTTGCGCGGCCTGCAGACCTCGGCCAGCCTCGGCAGGTCGGGGATGTTCCCGCTCATGCTGTTCACGCCGTCCAGGCAGACGAGCCGGGGCAGATCCGCCGGCGCCGCGTCGAGCATGGCCGCCAGTTCGTCGAGGCGTGCGGCGTGGAAACGGCGCAGCGTCGCGCCCTGACCACGGGCCCCCACGCATCCGTCGAACACGGTCCGGTGTGCCGTGGCCTCGACGAAGACATGGCCCTGGCCCGCCAGGACGGGGATCACCGAGGCGTGGATCAGGGTCGCCGTGGGGAGCAGCAGCGCGTCGGGCGCGCCGAGCAGGTCGGCGAGGCGCTCCTCGATGTCGGGATACAGACGAGGACTGCCGATCAGCCGGGACCAGCTGGGGTGGGTGCCCCAGCGGCGTACGGCCGGTTCGATGGACTGGATGATCTCCGGATCGCAGTCGAAGCCGAGGTAGTTGCAGGAGGCGAAGTCGATCATCCAGTGGTCGCCGCTGCGGATGTGCCGGCCTCGCACCTCGTCGAGAACGGCGTCGCTCATGGGGCTGGTCTGCCGCAGATGCTCCAGGTCGCGCCAGCGTCTTGAGCGCCGGGCGCCGTCACCGCCCCCGTCGCCGTGGGCGTCGTCACCGTGCGTGCTCTCGCCCGGCGGGTCGCCGTGCGTGCCGCCGGGCGACGTGCCGTCGGGCGGAGCGGACGGGTTCTTGTGCGGGTCGGCCGAAGCCGGCTGCGATGGTTCCATTCCGTACCTCGTTTCCGCCGTCGCGGCGGCGGACCCGACCGGGGTGCGAACCCCGTCGCGCTGCCGCAGCAGGAACTCGCTCTGCTGCACCGTCATCGGCCGGGCGAAGAGGAAACCCTGTCCGAACCGGCAACCCATACCGGCCAGGAGCTCCCTCTGCACCTGGTCCTCGATCCCCTCGGCGATCACCTGGATGCCCAGGGTGTCGGCGAGGCTGACGATTCCCTCGACGAGCGCCACCTGCCGGGTGTCCAGCGCGATGTCGTCGATGAACGTCTTGTCGATCTTCAGGACGTCGACGGGGAAGTCCCGCAGGTAGCGCAGCGAGGAGTAGCCGCTGCCGAAGTCGTCGACCGCGATGTGCACGCCGAGGTCCTTGAGCGAGTACAGCACCGCCTGGACCTGCGCGTCCCGGCGCATGAGCACGGTCTCGGTGAGCTCCAGCTGGAGCGACCCCGGGGCGAGTCCGGGGGTCTGGAGCGCCCTGCGCACCTTGTCCAGGAATCCGCTGTCGCGGAACTGGCGGGGGGAGACGTTCACGCTGACGTACGGCGGCTCGGCGCCGTCGGCCGACCGCTGGAGCCGGGAGATGTCCGTGGCCGCGGTCGCCAGGACCCAAGCGCCCAGCGGCGTGATGTGCCCCGTCTCCTCGGCGAGGGCGATGAACTGGTCCGGCGGGACCGGATCGTGGTGCGGATACTGCCAGCGGGCCAGGGCCTCGAAGCCGACGACCTCGCCCGCGTCGATGTCGACGACGGGCTGGTAGCGCACGGTGAATTCGGACCGCGCGACCGCGCCGTCGAGGCGGGCCTGGAGATCGTGCCGTTCCACCATCCGCACCCGCAGCCGGGGGAGGAATCTGCGCCACTGCCGCTTGCCGGCCGCCTTCGCCGCGTAGAGGGCCAGGTCGGCGTGGCCGAGCAGTTCCTCGGCGTCCGTGCTGTCCCGGGCGGTGGCCACACCGACGCTCGCGGACACGCTCACCGAGCCCTCGCGCAGGCTGAAGGACCGGCTGAGCGCCTGGATCACCTGTGCCGCGAGGAGTTCGGCGTCCAGCGGTTTCTTGGCGTCCTCCATCAGCACCGCGAACTCGTCGCCCCCGAGACGGGCCGCGGTGTCCGTGCGGCGCAGCGCTCCCGAGAGCCGTTCGGCGACCGCGCTCAGCAGATGGTCGCCGGTGGAGTGTCCCATCGTGTCGTTGACCATCTTGAAGTCGTCGAGGTCGATGAAGAGCAGACAGGTGAGCGTCGACCCGCGGCGGCTGCGCAGCAGGGCGCGCTCGATCCGTTCCAGGAGCAGGGTCCGGTTGGGCAGACCGGTCAGCGGATCGTGGAACGCCCGCTCGGTCAGCTCGTGTTCGAGCCTGCGTTGCTCGGTCACGTCCCGCAGGGTGATGACCAGCCCGGACACCGTGGGGTCCTCGCGCAGGTCGCTGCAGCGCACCTCGACCTCGATGCGGTTCCCGTCGCGCAGCACCCACCAGTGGTCGTGGGTCTCGGGCGACCCGCCCTTGCGCAGGGCGGCGAGTCCCTTGACGACCCGTGTCCGGTCGCTGGAGTCCACCAGTTCGGGCAGTGGCGTCCCGGCGAGTTCCATCTGGCCGAAGACGGCACGAGCGGACGGGCTCGCGTACCGGACGGTGTTGTCGTCCTCGACGATGAGGATGACGTCCGAGGCGTTGCGCACCAGTGTGCGGAAGTAGGCCTCGCTCTCCTTGCGGATGATCTCCTCGCGCAGCGCGATGCGGGCCACGGCCAGACCGGCGTGCGAGGCGAGGATCTCCAGCGAGCTCTGGATCTCCCGGAGCTGCTGCTCGGGACCCGCCGCCACCAGCACGCCCGGCAGCCGCTCGGTCGGCTGGTCGGGCGGGATCATGGGGCACACCAGCGTGCTGGGCAGCCCGCCGAGCCGGCCCGCGATGTCCGTCCCCAGCTCCGTCGTGGGCACCAGATGCGAGCTGCGGGTCTCGAGCCCGTTCGCGTACTCGGCCGGCAGGACGAGACACCGGTGCGCGACCTTGGGCCCGAACAGCGTGCTCACCGTGGTGTCGCACGCCCGCTCCACGTCCTGTGGTCTGGCCGCCGCGACCAGGGACGTGGCCGCGGTGCCCAGCGCCAGTTCGCGGGCCATGGCGCTGCGGTGGGCCACCACCATCCCGGAGAGCCGCAGGAGCACCAGCAGGAAGAGGGCCGCGGAGAAGACCGCGATCACGGCGGCATCCTGGGTGTCCTTGCTCTGCCCCTCGTACAGCAGGATGCCGGGCGCCACCAGGGTGGCCGCGCTGAGTGCGATCAGCCGGCGGCGCGTGGGCCGCAGGGACTCCCCTCGCACCACGGGCCGGGCCAGTTCCACCATCGAGGGATGCAGGCCCGCGAGCCCCCAGGCCGTGTAGAAGACGATCCAGCCGCAGTCGAGCAGGGTCCCGGTCTGCCACAGGTCGTTGAGCTGGAGGATCCCGTACGCGATGTCGAAGGTGAGCAGCGCCGCCGTTCCCAGCACCAGGAGCCGGAGGGCGGGGATACGGCCGGAGCCGGGGCTCGCCACCAGGAGGCGGGTCAGCATCGCGAGGACGAGCACGTCGCCGAGCGGGTAGGCGATGCTGATGGCCCGCTGCTGCCACGTCATACCCGGCTCATGGGTGAGCGGCTGCACCAGGAAGACCCAGACGGGCAGAGCCAGACCCAGCACGAAGATCAGGGCGTCGAGCAGACCCGGCAGGTCGTGGCCCGGCCAGCGGTAGTGCACCAGGCCGTAGAGGCCGGCGGCGAACATCGGATAGCAGGCGAGATAGCAGGCGTCGGCGGCGGACGGGAACGGGTTGTTGATCTGGAAGTACGACTCCATCACGTTGTACGACGTGTCGCCCGCCGCGAACGCCAGCAGCCCCGCGGCCAGCAGCAGCCACGGCCAGCGGTGGGGCGGGCGGTTGACGACGATCCCCGTGACCATGGCCGCGAATCCGCCGAGCCCGATGACGGCCCACAGCGGGGTCCGGGTCGGGGGGGCCGCCATGTAGACCACGGTGGCGGCCGCGACCAGGATGCCGTACACGCCGAGGCGCCGTGGCCGTGGCAGGAGGTCCGTGAGGCGTGGTGCCCGCAGCAAGCCGAACCGCCTCCCTACGTCGCACGGCACAGGAACCTCGCGTCGGACGGCACGGGACCGTCCGGCGCGTTCCGGGGGCCTTGTTGATCGTAGGCACGGCGGGTGGACCGGTGCATCTTCAGCCGTTCGGGCGAGGCGGTCTCCGGCATTCCTCGTCCCGGCGTCTCGCCTCCCGGCGTCATGGCGTCCCGGCGTCCCCTGTCCCGGCGCCCCGGTCTCTCCGTGCCGGGTTCAGTCCGTCGCGAAGCGGTCCAGCAGGGCGTCCAGGCCGGCCTCCAGGCCCTCCGGGCCACCCCGCTCGGCGAGCGTCGCGGCGCTCTCGCGGAGCCGGGGCAGCTCCTGGGGCGGCATCCGGTGCAGTCCCAGACGGAAGGCGGGGTCCTCCTCCTCGGGGTTGTCCACCATGGCGCGCAGCTCCACGGCGACGTAGCCGAGAACCCAGCCGGTGAAGGCGCGGAAGACCGCCGCGGTGCGGTCCGGGCCGAGCCCCGCGTCCCGGAGCAGCGCGAGCACCCGCTCGTGTTCCTTCAGCACGGCGAGGGGCCTCCTGGCGAGCGGAACGGCGAGCATGCGCGTGGTGAGCAGCGGCACGGCCTGGGGATGGGCCAGGCAGACCTCGTAGGTCGCCCGGGCGATCCGGTGGAGTTCGCCGCGCCACGCGGCCGGGTCCGGCGGGGTGGCGCCCTCCGGCGGGGAACCGGCGGACAGCCGCTCGACCAGTTCGAGGTAGAGAGCCTCGACCAGTCCGTCCAGCAGGGCGTCCTTGCCCTCCGCGTAGCGGTACAGCGCCATGGCCTCGACGCCGAGCCGGGCGCCGAGCCGGCGCATGCTCAGTGCGGAGAGGCCCTCCTCGTCCACCAGGTCCAGGGCGGTGGCGAGCACCAGTTCGCGGCTCAGCCGCCCGTAGTGGCCCCGATCGCTCGCGCGCCGCGCCGGTGCGGGGGCCTCGCCGTCCTTGCCCCGCGTACGTTCCTTGGCCATGCCTGTCCTCCGTACGGCCCGCCCGCCCGAGATCCTGCTCGTGTTGACTCTATGCAGCTACGGGGGCAAGGTGTATCTATACGGCGTAAACTTACGCCATTCGGATGAATGTGACGTCGCCATTCTTCCCCAGCGGAGTCGGCACCGGGGAGCAGGAGATGACAGTCGGACGGACGCGGCCCCGCAAGCCGCCGGGGGGAACGGCCCGGGACGCCCGGAACGGGAGCTCCCACCACCGCGCCGGTCCGGGCGATTCCCCAGAGCCGCGCCCCGGCGCCGGACCGCGCGAGCACGAAGCACCGCACCCCGCCTCCGGTCCGCGCGAACACGCGGGAGAACCGGACGTTCCGTTCGCCGTCACGCATATCAGCCGGGAGGCACGCAGCGCTGTCCAGCGTGTCTTCGCCTCGGGCTGGGTGACCACCGGAAACGAGACCGGGCTTTTCGAGAAGGAGTTCGCGGCCTACGTCGAGGCCGAACGCGCAGTCGCCGTCAGCTCGTGCACGGCCGCCCTGGAGCTGGCGCTGCGCGGCCTCGGCCTGCCGCCCGGCGGCAAGGTCCTGCTGCCGGCCGTGACGTTCTGCGGCGCCGCCCAGGCCGTCCTGCACGCGGGACTCCAGCCCGTCCTGGTCGACGTCGACCCGCGCACCGCCATGGCCGACCAGGCCACCGTCTCCCGCGCGGCCAGAGCCTGCGGATGTCCCCACGCGATGATGGTGCTGCACTACGCGGGAGCCCCCGCCCCGGTGACAGCCCTTGCCGAGGCCGCGCAGCTTCCGCTCACGCGGGTGATCGAGGACGCCGCGCACGCGCTGGGCACCGCGGTGGGCGACCGGCCCGTGGGCAGCCTGTCACGCGCCACGTGCTTCAGCTTCTACGCCACCAAGAACCTGCCCATCGGTGACGGCGGCATGGTCACCACGGACGACCCGGAGCTCGCCGAAGGGATCCGCCGGGCCCGGCTCCACGGGATGTCCGCCGACGCCTGGCGACGCGACATGCCGGGCGGCAGCTGGCGGTACACCGTCGAGGGCCCGGGCCTGAAGGCCAACATGACGGACGTCCAGGCCGCCGTCGGGCGCGCCCAGCTCCGCCACCTCGACGACTGGCAGCGGCGCCGCCACGAACTCGTCCGGCGCTACACGGCGGCGCTGGAGAGCTTGCCCGGCATCGAGCCCCTGGATGTCCCCACCCCCGGCCGGCACGCCTGCCACCTCTACGCCGTGCGAGTGACGCCGGAGTACGGCAGGAGCCGGGACGAGCTGAGCGAACTGCTCGCCGAACGCGGCATCGGCACCTCGGTCCACTTCATCCCGCTGCATCACATGCCCTACTTCCGCGCCACAGCGACGATCCCGCCCGGCGGCCTGCCGGGAGCCGACGCGCTCTTCCCCCAGCTCCTCTCCCTGCCCCTGCACCTCGAGCTCGCCGACAGCGCGGTCGACCGGGTCTGCGACGAACTGGCCCGCCTCGCCCAGCCGCACACCCCGCCCCCGCCCCCGCCCGCCCCTGCCGCCGCGCCCCCGGAACCGCCCCGGCCCACCGGTCTGCGCACGCTCGTGCTCGGCGCGGGCGAGGCGGGGCGGGCGCTCGCCCGCGATCTGGCGCGGACCCCCCAGTTCGGGCTCGACCCCGTCGGCTTCCTCGACGACGACCCCGACAAGCGCCGAGCCGCCGTCATCGGTGAACTGCCTGTCCTCGGCGAGGTGGACGGAGTGCGGGAGACCGTGCTCGCCCACGGCATCGAAGCGGTGGTCCTGGCCATCCCGGGTCTGGGACGCGAACGTTTCCGCCACGTCGTGGGCGAGGCCGAGGCCACGGGCGCCAGCGTCCGCTACCTTCCCTCCTTCATCGCCGCCCTGCGCCGGGACGTGGTCGGCAGCGACATGCGGGCCCTGGACGTGCACCAGCTGATCGGCCGCACCGAGATGCACGTGGTGAGCCCCGAAGCCCGGTCCACGATCGTCGGCAGACGGGTCCTGGTGACCGGCGCCGGCGGCTCCATCGGCAGCGAGCTGTGCCACCAGGTGCGCGCCTTCGGCCCCAGCCGGCTCTTCCTCCTCGATCACGACGAGTCCAACCTCCACCGGCTCCAGCTGGAGCTGTACGGCGACGCGCTGCTCAGCGACGACATCGTCATCTCCGACATCCGGGACCGTCCCAGGATCGACCAGATCTTCCGCGAGCTGCGGCCCGAGACCGTCTTCCACGCGGCGGCGCACAAACACCTCCCTCTCCTCGAACGGCACCCCTGCGAGGGCGTGAAGTCGAACGTGCGGGGCACCGAGAACCTGGTCCGGGCCGCGGCCGCCGCCGGTACCGAACGCTTCGTCCTGATCTCCACGGACAAGGCGGCCGACCCGGTGTCCGTGCTCGGCGCGACGAAGCGACTGGCCGAACTCATCGTGAGCGACGCCCAGGGCAGCGCCCCCGAGGGAAGCGTCTTCACCGCAGTCCGCTTCGGCAACGTGCTGGGCAGCCGGGGGTCCCTGCTGTCCGTCGTCGCCGAGCAGCTGGGATCGGGATCCCCGGTGACCGTCACCCACCCGGACGTCACCCGGTTCTTCATGACGGTCGAGGAGGCGGTCGGACTCGTCCTGGAGGCGGCGCGCATGGCCGAGGGCGGCGAGGTGTACGTGCTCGACATGAGCGGTCCCGTCCGCATCGTCGACCTGGTCCGAAGGTTCGCCCGCTCCCTGAACGTGCCGGACGTGGACATCCGCTTCACCGGCCTGCGGCCGGGCGAGAAGCTCAACGAGACGCTGTTCTCCTCCCACGAGGACCAGACGCACACCGCCCATCCGCGGATCCTCGCCGCGACCTCCTCCGCCCCGCGCGAGAACCCCTCCGCGCTCGCCGCCGTGCTGGCCGCCCTGAACGCCGCCGCCGAGCGCAACGACACCGGCGCGGTGCGCCGGGTGCTGGCCGGGCTCTTCCCCGGCTTCCCGGAATCCGCGTCCGGCCGGCAGACACCCGCCGTCATGGCCGATCCCTACCCGGACGACTTCTGATGTCCGCCCCTCGCGAATGGACCACGTGGCCGCCGAGGCCCGAGCCAGGCTCCAACGGCCGGAAGCGCCGCCGCGTCGTGCGCGGCGTGCTGATCGGCGGCCTCGTCGCCCTGCTGGCCCTGCTGGGGCTCCTGGCCGGCGGAGTCTGGTGGGGCACGAACCACTACGGCGACCAGGTGACCCGGATCCCCCACGCGTTCCCGCAGGACCGGCGCCCGCAGAAGACCGAGGGGCACGACAACGGAACGACCTTCCTGCTGGCCGGTGTCGACAGCCGCTCCAAGCGCCCGACGACCGGGAGCGACGCGACGGCGGACCTGTGGAAGCCGGGAGCGCAGCGCAGCGACACCCTGATGCTCGTCCACCTGAGTCCGGGCGAACGCACCGCCTACACCCTGTCCATACCGAGGGACAGCTGGGTGCCGATCCCGGGCCACGGCTCCGCGAAGGTCAACGCCGCGTTCTCCTGGGGCGGACCTCCCCTTCTCATCAAGACCGTGGAACAGCTCACCAGGACCCGGATCGACCATTTCGGCGTCGTCGACTGGCACGGCTTCAAGTCCCTGACCGACGCGGTCGGCGGTGTCCCCGTGACGGTCCCCGCGAACGCCTACGACCCCGAGCAGCACCGGGCCTTCACCGCCGGGAAGCAGACGATGAACGGCGACGAGGCACTGGCGTACGTCCGACAGCGCCATGGTCTGCCGGGCGGCGAACTGGACCGCATCAAGCGCCAGCAGCAGTTCCTGCGCAGCCTGGTCGCGCAGGTGCGCGGCGGGGTCCGCCTCACCGACCCGTTCGCGACCGGCCGGACCCTCGACGCGATCACCCGCACCGTGAGCGTCGACAGCGGCATGACCAACGGCGATCTGCGCAACCTCGTTCTCGGCCTGCGCCACCTGAGCGCCTCGGACGCGCGCTTCTCCACGGCGCCGATCGTCCGCTCCGAGATGATCCGACGCCAGTACGCCCTGCTCCTCGACAAGGAGAAGCTGCGGTCGCTGTGGCACGAGGTCGAGACCGGACACACGCCCGCCACCGGGCCGTGAGGCAAGGTCATGCGTCCCCGGCAGCAGACAGGCGGCGTTCCGGCAGGTCCCGCCGTGCGGTCGACCGGGGACGAGAAGGGGACGGACGGCACACCGGTGGACGGCGCGGAACCGGGGGCGCCGGGCGGGCGGCCGCGGGGTCTTTCCTCGGGCATGGGCTACAGCGGCCTCGCCCAGGCCGCCCCGCTGGTCGCCAACCTGTGCCTCACCCCGTACCTGATCCACCGGCTGGGCCTGGACCGGTTCGGCGTCTGGTCGCTGATCCTGGTCTTCCTCGCCACGCTCACCGTGCTCGACGGCGGCATCGGCGCGTCGCTCGCGCGCTTCCACGCCTTCCACGGCGCTCACGGCGACAAGGAGAGCACGGGACGGCTGGTGACAGGCTCGCTGGCCGCCTTCCTCCTCCTCGGTCTGATCGTCACGGGTCTGAGCCTGCTGCTCGCGCCCGTGATCACCGCCGCGGTGGACGTCCCGGACCACCTCAAGGGCGAGGCGGAGCAACTCCTGGTGCTCCTCGGTCCGTTGCTCACGCTGGCGCTTGCCTCGAACTCGGCGATCGCCCTCCTCCAGGCCAACGCGAGGTTCCGCCCGCTGGCCGCGGTCAGCGTCGGGGCGAGCGTGGCGTACGCCGTGAGCGTGGTCGTCCTGGTCAGGGAGGGAGGGGACCTGCCGCTGCTGGCGCTGCTGACCCTCGGCAGATACCTCCTGGTGACCGTCGCCGGTCTCCTGGTGGGGGCACGCTTCATCCGGGTCCGGCGGCCGCTGCTGCCGCCGCGCGCCGAGCTCCGCGACTTCGGCGCCTACGCCCTGCGCATGCAGCTGTCCGGTTTCACGGTCTTCCTCAACGGTGAGATCGACGCCCTGGTGATCGCCGCCATGCTGCCCGTGCGGTACGTGGGCATCTACGCGGCGGGTTATCAGGCCGCCACCGGCCTGCGCAGCCTTCCGCTGTACGGCTTTCCGCCCATCCTCACCCGGATGACCCGGGTCTTCGCCCGCAGCGGACTGCCGGGGGCGGTGCGGGAGTTCCCCGTGCTGGAGGCCCGCTGGCTGCCCGCGGTCCTCGCCTACGGCGTGATCACGACGGCCTCCGTCGGACTCGCCGTCCAGGTGTGGCTCGGCCGGGGCCTCGCCCTCAGCGGTGCCGTCGCCGCGGTCCTGCTGGCCGGCTACTCGGTTCAGGTCGCCCTGACCGGCATCCGGACCTGTTTCGTCCGCGCCATCGGCCTGCCGGGCCACGAGACGCGCTACTCCTGGTTCTCCACCGCCGTCAACCTGGCGCTGACCGTGCCGCTGACCCTGCTGTTCGGTGTCATGGGCGTCGTCCTCGCGACCGCCGTCGGCATCACGGCGGGCTCGGTGTACTTCGTGGTGCTGTGCCGGCGGCTGGCGGGACTGCGGGACCGGCGACTGCCCGGACGCTGGTGGCCCGTGACCCTCGTGGCGGCGCTCGTGGCCTGCCTCGGCAACCTGCTTGTCCTGCAGCTCGGGTGGCACGGGGTCCTGCCCCTGGCGCTGGCCGGCGTTCCCGTCCTGGCCGCGATCGGGCTCGCCTGGGCCCTGCTCCTTCCCGGGATCGTGGACCGGGCGACGCCCGGCGAGGAGACCCCGTGATCCCACGCACCCGACCCGATGAACTCCCCGAACCCCCGCAGAGGGAGGAGACGACGATGACAACCGTCGAGCGAGAGGCCGGACCCGCCACCCGGCCGCGGCGCGTGCTGATCCTGGCGCAGCTGGACGGCTTCGCCAACACCGTCAAGCCCCGCGCCATCGAGGAGTTCCTGCGCGACCGCGGCCACGACGTGCGGCTCGTCGACACCAACTGCCTGGCGCGGGCCTCCGGTGAGCCGGGCTCCGTCGGCCGGATGCTGCCGGGTTCCCTGCGCCCCGTGAAACTCGCGCTGTACGCCAACGACGTCGCCTCCAAGGTGCTCACCAGGCGCTGGAGGTTCGGCCGCAGGCACTTCTCGTACTACGTGCTCAGGACCGACCACCGGCTGCGGCGGCGCATCCTCGCCGATGAGCTCGCTCTCGACGACTTCGACCTCGTCATCTGTGAGACGCCCTTCGACTCGGGCGTCCTGACCACGGGCACCTCGGCGCGGACCCTGTACGACTGCCCCAACCCGTGGGCCGACGAGGTCTTCTACGAGCATCGCCTCACCGACCGCCAGCACGCACGGTTCCGGCACTGGGAGACGGACTTCCTGGACGGGATGGAGAACCTCTCCTTCTCCTGGGAGTCGTACGGCCGCTACGCACGCGAGCACTACGGGATCAGCGGAAGCAACTTCGTCCAGCTCAACTGGGGATGCACCCCCGCGAAGGAACGGGCCCGCTTCGCCGAGCCGCCGCGCGTCGCCTACCTCGGCTCTCTGAGCTCACGGTTCATCGACCTCCCGCTGCTCGCCCGGCTGAGCCGGAGGTACCCCGGCATCCATGTGTACGGAGGGCCGCCCCCCGACCCGGCGCTCGGCCTCGACTACCGCGGCTACGCGTCCCCCGAAGTCCTGCGGGAGTACCAGTTCGGGCTGATCACCTGCACCACGGACCTGCTGCGCCGTGAGGGATTCTCGGCCAAGCACCTGCACTATCTGGCGCAGGGACTGCCCGTCCTCGTCCCCGGCTGGCGGCGTCACCTGGACCTGCTGCGCGGATCGGTGCCCTACACGGAGGACTCGTTCGCCTCGGTCATCGACGGGTTGAGCGCACCGGACCGGTGGCGGAGGGCGAGCGACGAGGCGTACGAGCAGGCAGTTCAGCTGGACTGGAACCGGACCCTGGAGCCGCTGCAGCGGTTGCTCGACGCAGTGCCGTAGGCACCAACACCGCGGTGACCAGGGCGAAGGTCAGTGAGTTGCTGATGCTGAACGACCAGGGGCGTTCCAGGACCGAAGTGAGCAGGACAGGCAGCAGCACACTCGCGGCGGCGGGGTAGGCGGTCGCCCCGCCCCGCACCAGCAGCACGACGAGCAGCATCACGAAGAGGGCGAGGGCCACGACGCCGCCGGCGAACAGGAGGTCGATCCACTGGTTGTGCAGGGACGGTGACACCGCGGCGGGGATCTCGCCTGCGGGGTACTTCGCGGCCCACGCCTTTCCGCCCAGGCCGAACCAGGTGCCGTCGTGCAGCTCGTCCCTGGCCATGTCCCAGATGAGGGCGCGGTCCCCGAGGGTGCCGGGGCCCGGGTGGTGGAAGGGCGCGATGAGACCGACCGCGGCGGCCACACCCAGGATCGGCGCGGTGAGCAGCAGCTTTCCGGTCGAGACCCGTCGGTCGCCCGGCTTCGCCTCCTCGGGGAGTCGGGGGCGCAGCACGATGAGGAACGCCAGTGTGGCGAGGGCGGTCGCGGTGGCCAGCCTGCTGCCGCTGGCGACGGCCACGAAGGCGACGTAGAAGGCCAGGACGATGCGCACGGGCCCGCGCAGCCCCAGCCAGACGAAGGGGATGCCCACGACCAGGAGCAGACTGAAGATGTTCTCGTTGGTGAAGACACCCGCGTAGAGGATGCCGAGCACACCGCACGGGTTGTCCGGCCGGCACTCCCGCAGGACGGTGTCGGGCTGGATCAGGGCTTCGACCCCGCCGAGCAGCGTGGTCAGCAGGACCACGGCCGCGCCGCCGACGAACGCCGGGCGTCCGGGACGGGCGACGGCCGCGGCCAGCAGCGCGGCCAGCAGGACGAGCTGCCGGGGCGCGAGAAGCTCCAGGCCGTGCAGGCCGTCGGAGAACGTGAGGAGCAACGCGAGCGCGAGGGCGATCAGCGGGGCCGCGCGCACCTTCGCGCGGGCGATCAGCAGCCGGTGCAGGGCGAAGGCGAGACAGGCAACGAGCATCGTGCCGTTGGCCACCGACCCGATCTGGTTCACCCACGTGGGCAGTCCGATCACCACGTCGCCCAACGAGTCGAGCCGCTCGGAGCGGCCGGAGTGCACGACGTAGAGGATGGTCGACAGGTTCGCCAGGACGCCGACGAGCAGGATCATCGTCGAGGTGAGGTCCCAGTCGCCGAAGGCGCGGGCACGGCGGAGGGCGATCGTCGCCGGGATCAGCGAGAGCAGCGCGAGGACGCCCATCACGAGCGCCATGTCGGTCTGATGCTGCGTCATCCGACGACTCACCCGGCCTGGTCGCGGTGCGTTCCCGCACCGGGTGCCATCGCGCGCCCCGCGGGGGAGGAGCGTTCGTACCGGCTGCGGCTCGGCCGGTCCGGGGCACGGCGCGGACGCCGGCCGGCGGGTGCGGCGGTGAGGACCGCGCCGAGGACCCGCGCGTGGACCGCGGCGAGGCTGTCGAGGGCTCGGGAGGCGTCGTCTCGGCGGGTCCTGCCGGACCGGACGACGAAGAGCACGCCCTCGGTCACGGAAGCCAGGGCGACCGCGTCGGCGTACGGGAGCAGCGGGGGACTGTCGACCACCACGAGACCGCCGTCCGACTCCAGCGAGCGCACGAGCGCCTTCATCTCCGACGAGGACAGGAGTGTGTTCGGGTCGCCGGGGACCGGTCCGCTCGGCAGCACGCGTATCCGTGCGTCACCCCAGTTCTGCAGGGCGTCGTAGAGGGCGCACTCGCCGCTGAGCACACCCACGAGACCGGGGCCGGCGGGCAGCCCCAGTTCCTCGGCCAGCCGGGGCCGGCGCAGGTCGGCCTCCAGGATGATCACGTTCTGGCCGGTGCGGGCCACGCCGGTCGCCAGGTCGATCGCGGTGCTGGTGCGCCCCTCCTCCGGCAGAGCGCCGGCGATCAGCAGCGAGCCGGGAAGGCTGCCTCCGGCGCCGAATCGCAGCTGGGTACGGAACTGGTTCAGTGCCTCCGTGCGGGGAGTGGGCCCGGACGACTGCCAGGAGTTCGGCCGGTCGGGATCGGGCGGCGGAAGGACGCCCACCGTGGTCAGGTTCAGGTGGGTGCGGATGTCGCGTCCCGAACGGAGCGCGGTGTCCAGGGAGTTGCGCACCACCGCGCCGCCGACGCCCACGGCGAGTCCGGCGAGGATGCCGATGGCGATGTTCAGCCCGGGACGGGGACTGGTCGGGGTGGTGGGCGGCTGGGACCCGCCGACGACACTGGCCTTGACCAGGGGCGGGGCTCCGGCCGGGGACCCTTCGACGGCGGTGATGTACTTCGTGAACTGCTTGGCCGTCTCGTCGGCGATGTCCTGGGCCAGGAAGGGCGACCCGTCGCCGACCCGGATGTCCACGAGGGTCGTGTCGAGCGGGGCCTGGGCGCTGATCTTCTTCGCGAGCTCCTCGGGGGTCGTGCGGAGCTGGAGTTCGGAGATGACCCCGGCCAGCACCGTGGGGTTGGTGACGATGCGCGTGTAGGACTTGACGCGCTCCTGGGTGAACAGGCCGCCCTGGTAGGCGGCGGCGCTGTTCGGGTCCCTGGTCGCCACGAAGAGCTGCGCGGTCGCGGTGTAGGTGCGCGGGGTCAGGATCGTCGCGGCGACGGCCCCGGCCAGCCCGAGCAGCACACAGACCACGACGAACCGCCAGCGCTGGCGTATCACGTCGATGTAGTCGTGGAGATCCATGGAGGCTCCTCCGCGCGGGCCGATGGGGCCGCGCTTGACGTCTTCGGAAGTGGGGAGCAATAGTGAGATCACACCGATTTACGCCGTAAACATACGATATCAGCATACGGCTGGGACGCAGAATCATGGACCGACGCCCCCCACGGCTGGAGCGCTGCGCGGTCACCCCCTACGGAAGAGGAGCCGGCAGTTCCCGGGTCCGGGTCTTCCAGTGGCTGGACCGGGTCGGCGCCGACTTCGCCGTCGGCAGCTATCTCTCACTCCCGGACGCGGCCGCCTCACGCCTCGTCCGCCACCCGGTGAACCTGGCCCGGGCCGAACTCCGGCTGGCCGCGCTCGCGAGCGCCCGCCCCCGGCGGCTGCTGCTGCACCGTGAAGCCTCGCCGCTCAGCCGCGGCTGGTGGGAACGGCGCCTGCTCGCGAGCGCGGACTTCGGCGTGTACGACTTCGACGACGCCCTGCAGTGGGACCGCGGTGAAGGCGGTGTCCTGCGCCGGCTCGCGCCCAAGGCCGGCAAGACACGGGTGGCCGTTCGTCACGCGGACCGGGTCATCGCGGGCAACGCCGTCCTCGCGGACTGGGCCTCCCGGCACCACCGTGACGTGGTGGTGATCCCGAGCTGCGTGGCCCTGGAGGACTACACGCCCAAGGTCTCCTACGCGCTGCACGATCCGCCCCGGCTCGGCTGGATCGGTTCGCCCCACAACGAGGCGTACCTGCGGCTGATCGCCCCCGCGCTCGCGCGGGTCCACCGGCGCACCGGGGCGCGGTTGTTGCTCGTCGGCACGGGAGCGCCCGCCCTCGGCGCCCTGGAGCCCATGGTGGACCGGGTCGCCTGGAGTCCGGACGTGCAGCGAACCGCCCTCACCGGCATGGATGTGGGACTGATGCCGCTGGCCCCGACGGACTACAACCGGGGCAAGTGCGGATACAAACTCCTCCAGTACGCGGCCGTGGGCCTGCCCGCGGTGGCCAGCCCGGTGGGCGTCAACGCCGAGCTCCTGGCCCGCTTCGGCATGCCCGCGGCCTGCACTCAGGACGACTGGACCGAGGCGATCCTCGGTCTGCTCGGCGCCTCGACGGCCCTGAGGGAGCGGCTGGGACATGGCGCCCGGGAGGTCGCGGCGTCCTGCTATTCGTACGACGCCTGGCTGCCCCGCTGGGAGGCGGCCATGGAACTGGGCACGGTGACGTCATGAGTGAAGCGGTCGTGCCGCCGGGCGGACGGACCGCGCCGGCCGTCGACATCGTGATCGTGAACTGGAACGCCGGCCGGCACCTGCGTGCCTGTCTGCGCTCGATCGTCGAGGCCGACCGGTCCAGGCTGCCGGTGGCGCGGGTCGTCGTCGTGGACAACGCCTCCGTCGACGGTTCGCCGGACGCTCTCGCCACTCCCGGGATTCCGCTCGACGTGGTGCGCAACGCTCGCAATGTCGGCTTCGCGGCCGCCTGCAACCAGGGTGCCGCGCTCTGCGACTCCGGCCTGCTGCTCTTCCTCAATCCGGACACCGAAATCTATCCGGACGCGCTGCGTGTCCTCGGTGAGTTCCTGCAGACCCCGGACGCCGGGGCGTACGGGATCTTCGGGGCGCTGATGGTGGACGAGGACGGCCGTCCGCGGATCTCCTGCTCGCGCTTTCCCAGTCTGCGCATCTATGTGGGGAAGATGACCGGGCTCGACCGGCTCGCCCCCTCGCTCTTCCCGCCGCATCATCTGCGGCCGCGCGAGATGCCCCGCTCGGGCCCCGTGGACCAGGTGATCGGCGCCTGCTTCCTGGTGCGCCGTACCCTGTTCGACGCACTGCGGGGCTTCGACGAGCGCTACTTCCTCTACCTCGAAGAGGTCGACTTCGCGCTGCGGGCCCGGCAGGCCGGGCTGCCCTCCTGTCATGTGCACCAGGCGCGCGTCTTTCACGCCGAGGAGGTGAGCTCCTCCCAACTCGGTGCCTGGAGGCACTACTTGATGCTCTGCAGCCGGACCCGCTACGCGTTCGCGCACTGGACGCGGCCCGAGGCGTGGATGCTGACGGCCCTGAGCCTGTCCGTGGAGCCGGTCGCGCGCCTGGCGGCGGCGGTGCTGCGCGGGCAGCGCGCCGACGTCCGCGCCAACCTGGCCGTCCAATGGCGTTTCCTGCGCTGGCTGGGCGAACAGGGCAGGCCCGGTGCGCGGGAGGCGGCCACCTCCGCGGGCCCGGCGTTCTGAATTGCCCGATTTACGATGTAAACGTACAGTATCAGCGTGGAATGGGAACACGAAGCCGCGAAGGGCGCCCCGGCAGCCCGGCAGCAGGCTGGAGCAGGGACCGGGCGAGGGGACCGGATGGACGTCATCGACACCGCTCGCCACGACGACCGGCTGCTCATGGGTGCCGAACGGCTCGGTCCCGCGCGCCGGACCCTCGACATCGCCTTCGCGCTCACGCTGCTCGTCCTGCTCCTGCCGCTGCTGGCGCTCATCGCGCTCCTGGTCGAGGCGACCAGCGGCGCGCCCGTTCTCTTCCGCCAGGCCCGTGTGGGGGCCGGCGGCCGCGAGTTCACCCTGCTGAAGTTCCGGAGCATGAGACAGGGCGACGGCGGTCCCGAGGTGACCTGCGACCACGATCCGCGCGTGACAGGTCTGGGCCGCGTGCTGCGCCGCCTCAGCCTCGACGAACTCCCGCAGCTGTGGAACGTGCTGCGGGGGGACATGACGCTGGCCGGTCCCCGTCCCGAGGTCCCGCACCTCGCCGAGCGCTACCCCCCGCAGTGCCGTTGGGTCTTCCGGTACCGCCCCGGCCTGACCGGGCCGTGCCAGCTGCGATCCCGCTCCTACGCCCGCCGGCTCGACGGCCGTGCCGATCCCGAGGAGTACTACCTGCGGGTTCTCGTCGCCCAGCGCACCGAGATGGACGCGGAGTTCCTGCGCCATGCCACGGTGCCCAGGGTGCTGGTCCTCACGCTGAGGACCCTGTTCTATGTGCTCGCCGCGACGGGGGAGGGGCTGGGACGCCGGAGGCGGTCCCGCCGTGCCGAAGGAGGCGGATCCTGATGCGTGCCGTCGTGACCGGCGCGGCCGGGTTCATCGGTTCGCGGTTGTGCGAACACCTGTTGTCCTGCGGGGACGAGGTGATCGGCGTCGACGCGCTGACCGAGTTCTACGACCCCGTGCTCAAGCGCCGCAACCTCGCCCGGGTCCTCGGGCGCGACCGGTTCTCCTTCCGCCGGGGAGACCTGCTGCGGTTCCGGCCGGAGTCGCTGTTCGCGACGGCGGACGCGGTCTACCACCTGGCCGGCCAGCCCGGCGTCCGGGGATCGTGGGGCGCCGACTTCCCCCTCTATCTCGAACGCAACGTCCTCGTCACCCAGCGCGTGCTCGAAGCGGCACGGGACACCGGGCTGCGGCGGCTCGTCTTCGCCTCCAGCTCCTCGGTGTACGGCGACGCCGAGACGTACCCGACCCGGGAGACCCTGCGGCCCCGACCCGTCTCCCCGTACGGCGTCACCAAGCTGGCCGCGGAGCAGCTGTGCGAGACCTACCGCACGGTCTTCGGCGTCCCGACGGCCTCCCTGAGGCTCTTCAGCGTCTACGGCCCGCGGCAGCGGCCCGACATGGCCTTCTCGCGGCTGGTCGCGGCCGCCTGCGGGCACCGGACCTTCCCGATGTACGGCGACGGGGGGCAGAGCCGGGACTTCACCTATGTCGACGACGTCGTACGCGGCATGCGCGCGGCCGCCCTGTCCGGGTGGAGCGGGGTCGCCAACCTCGGAGGGGGCTGCGAGGTGACGATGAACCAGGTCATCGAGCTGCTCGGGCAACTGGCCGCTCCGGTCGACGTCGTGCGGGGGCCCGCGCGCCCCGGGGACGCCCGGCGCACGGCGGCCGACATCACCGTCGCGCGGGACGCCTTCGGCTACCGGCCCGTCATGGATCTGCGCGGCGGACTCGCCGCGATGGTGCGGGCCGAGCAGGCCTCCCGCGGGTTCCGCCCGAGCGAGCGCCCCGTCGCGGGCCGCCGCTGACTGCCCGGCCCGCCGG
>NZ_MJAJ01000046.1 GCF_001746365.1 Streptomyces sp. LUP30 | reverse complement strand
CGTGCCGCGCCGGGTGACGGCGCTGCTCGGGCCCGCCCCGGCGGCGCGGCGCCGACCGTCGTTCTTCACGGCCGCGGGCCTCGCGGTCTGGGGGGCCGCCGCCGGGACGGCCGTGTCGGCGATGTCGTCGGCGAACGCGGCCGTGACCATGCTCGTCATCCTGCACGCCGCGACGCCCCTGTGACCGAGCCGGGAACACGGGCCCGCTCGCGCTCGTTGCCAAGGTGAACGTTCCAGTGAAGGAGTCACCCTTGTCCGCCAGATCGACGGACTCTCCGGGGCACAGTCCCCGACCATCCCGCCGCATCCCCTCTCAGCGCGGCACGCACGGCACACGGCGGGGTGGTGTTCGATGACGAGTGCCGTTGTCGGCCTGCTGGCCGTCCTGGTGCTGACCCTGGGAACGGGCTACTTCGTGGCCCAGGAGTTCGCATACGTGTCCGCCGACCGGCTCGCCCTGGCCCGGCAGGCCGAGGCCGGAGACCGCGGGGCCGCGCGCGCACTGAAGGTGCTGGAGCGGCTGTCGTTCATGCTGTCCGGCGCGCAGCTCGGCATCACCGTCACCGGCCTGGTCGTCGGCTTCATCGCCGAGCCGTCGGTGTCCGCGCTGCTCGAACCCGCCCTGTCGGCTCTCGGCCTCCCCGAGGGGGCCGTCGCCGGAGTGTCCGTCGTGCTCGCCTTCGTGCTGGCCACGGTCGTGCAGATGGTGATCGGCGAGCTGGCCCCCAAGAACCTCGCCATCGCCGTCCCCGAACGGCTGGCGAAGTCCCTGGCCGGCTCCACCCTGGCGTATCTGCGCATCGTGGGTCCCGTCGTGCGCGTCTTCGACGGGGCGGCCGACCGGCTGCTGCGCAGGGCGGGCATCGAGCCGGTCGAGGAACTGCACCACGGCGCGACCCTGGAGGAACTCGGCCACCTCATCGGTGAGTCCCACGAGCAGGGCCGGCTTCCCGCCGGCACCGCCCAACTCCTCGACCACGCGCTGGAGTTCTCCGAGCGCACCCTCGACGAGGTCATGGTGCCCCGCGCGGACTGCGTCTTCGTCCGCAAGGACGCGAGCCTCGCCGAGGCCGTCGAACTGATCGCCGCGCACGGCCACTCCACCTACCCCGTCCTCGGCGACCACCCCGACGACGTCACCGGCGTACTGGGCGTGCGCGAACTGACCGCGCTGCCCGCCGACCGCTTCCCCGACACCACGGCCGCCGCGGCCGCCCGCCGCCCCCTGCTGCTGCCCGACACGCTTCCGCTGCCGGACGCGGTGGAGCACATGCGCTCCCGGGGCGACGAGTTCGCGGTCGTCCTGGACGAACACGGCGGGGTCGCCGGCATCGTCACCTACGAGGACATCGCCGAGGAACTCGTCGGGGACATCGCCGACGAGTCCGACCGCGTCACCGCCGTCGCGGTCGCCGACGGCGACGGCTGGCTGGTGGACGCAGGACGACGGCTCGACGAAGTGGCCGAGGCCACCGGCGTCGAACTGCCCGAGGAGGACGACTACGACACCGTGGCAGGCCTGGTCGTCGACCGGCTGGGCCGCTTCCCGACCATCGGCGACCGTCTCGCCCTCGACCTGCCCGGCGGCGGCCGCGCGCTGATCGACGTCCACACCCTCGACCGGCATGTGCCCGAACGGGTGCGCATCGAGCTGTTCGAGCTGCAGGAAGGCGAGCGGTCATGAGCTTCCCGACGGCGCTCTTCGTCACCGTGCTGCTGCTGATCGGCAGCGGGTTCTTCGTCGCCGCCGAGTTCGCCCTCGTCGCGGCCAGACGGCACCGTATGGAGAAGGCGGCCGCCGAGGGACGGCGCGGTGCGGGCGCGGCCCTCGCCGGCATGCGCGAGCTGTCGCTGACGCTGGCCGGGGCCCAACTCGGCATCACCGTCTGCACTCTGGGCCTCGGCTCGGTCTCCAAGCCCGCGATCTCCCACGAGCTCGACCCGCTGCTGCACGACCTCGGGCTGCCCAGCGCCCTCAGCTACGGCGTCGCGTTCGCCGTGGCGATGATCGTGGTCGTGTTCCTGCACATGGTCGTCGGTGAGATGGCCCCGAAGTCCTGGGCCATCGCGCACCCCGAACGCTCGGCGATGCTGCTCTCCCCGTCCTTCCGCGCGGTGGTCAACGCCGTGCGGCCGCTGATCCGGGTGCTCAACGCGATGAGCAACGCGCTGGTGCGGCTGTGCCGGGTCACCCCGCGCGACGAGCTGACGTCCGTCCACAACCGCGAGCAGCTCGCCCATCTCGTCGAGGAGTCCGAGCGGCTCGGGCTGATCAGCAAGGACGACTCCGAGCTGATCACCAACTCGCTGACGGAGCCGCAGACGCCGGTCGCCGCGCTGCGGATCCCGGCCGAGCTGATCACCTCGGTGCGGGCGGAGGCCGACGTCGCGGAGATCCTCGCCATCGCGGCCGCACACGACCACAGCCGTCTGCTGGTCCGCGACGCGGAGACCGTCGTCGGCTCCGTCCACGCGCGCGACGCCCTGGTCGCCCGCGCCCGGGGCCGTGCGGTCACCGCCCGCGACCTGGCCCGTCCGGTGCCCGAACTGGCGGCCCAGGACACCGTCGGCGAGGCCATCGAGCGGTTGCGCCGCCGCCGGGCGAGCCTCGCCGTGGTCCGCGACGACGAGGGCCGGCTCACCGGCCTGGTCACCCTGGACGACCTGCTCGCGCGGCTGCTGCACCCGCAGACGACGTGAGCTCGGCGGGTACACGGTTCGTGACCGCCCCGGAGCCACGGCCGGAGTGTGCGGGGCGGGCGGGCTGTGCGGGCGGGCTGTGCGGAGTGCGGGGAGTTGGTCGTTTTGGTGGAACGGTCCGGGCGTCCGACCGCCCGGACCGTTCCACCGGGACGCCGCCTGTGCGTCGAACGGGTCAGCTCGCGCTGCAGGAGACGGTGGGCCAGGTCCAGTTGCCGTTGGGTTGGACGGTGACGCCGAAGGTGTTGCCGCTGCCGTTGGGTTTGGCGGTCAGCACTTGGGCGCTGGGGAAGCTGGCGGTGGTGTTCCAGGTGGAGAGGATCTTGGCGGGGGAGGGGATGTTCATGGTGACGGTCCAGTTGCTGGATCCGCTGACGGCGACGTTGAGGTTGTACCGGTCGCCCCACTGCTGACCGGCGGAGAGCGTCGCGGAACACGCACCGCCACCGCCCCCACCGCCGCCCCCACCGCCGCCCCCACCGTCGGGGGCGACGGCGCGGCCGGTCTGCGGCGAGATCATCCCGGCGCACAGGCCGCGGCTCGCCAGGCCCTGTGCGATCCGGGGGATCGCGGCGATCGTGTTGGCGGGCCAGTCGTGCATGAGGATGACCTGGCCGTTGGTGAGCCGGCCCGCGGCCTGCACGATCGCGTCGGTGCTCGCGCCGTTCCAGTCCTGCGAGTCCACGTCCCAGATGATCTCGGTCAGGCCGTACCTGGCCTCGACGGCGCGCACCGTGGAGTTGGTCTCGCCGTACGGCGGACGGAACAGTTTGGGCGTGCCGCCGCCCGCCCCCGCGATCGCCTGCTGGGTGCGGGAGATCTCGGAGTCGATCTGCGACTGGCTCTGCTGGGTCAGGTGCGGATGGGTGTAGCTGTGGTTGCCGACCCACATCCCCGCGTCGACCTGGGCCCGCACCTGGGACGGGCGTGCCGCGGCGTACTGGCCCTCGTTGAACATCGTGGCCCGCAGCCCGTTCTGCTTGAGGGCGTTGAGCAGGGCCGGCGTGGTGCCGGACGGCCCGTCGTCGAAGGTGAGCCCGACGTATCCGTTGCAGACGGCGGCCTGCGCCGGAGCGGCGGTCTGGACGGTGAGGGCGCAGGCGGCGGTCGCGAGGACGACCGGCCCGGTGGCGAGGGCGCGTAACGAGAGTCGTGGTCTGGTGCTCATACGGAGTGCTCCTCCAGCCTGAGGCGAGGGTGCGGGAGTCAGCTCGCGCTGCAGGAGACGGTGGGCCAGGTCCAGTTGCCGTTGGGTTGGACGGTGACGCCGAAGGTGTTGCCGCTGCCGTTGGGTTTGGCGGTCAGCACTTGGGCGCTGGGGAAACTGGCGGTGGTGTTCCAGGTGGAGAGGATCTTGGCGGGGGAGGGGATGTTCATGGTGACGGTCCAGTTGCTGGATCCGCTGACGGCGACGTTGAGGTTGTACCGGTCGCCCCACTGCTGACCGGCGGAGAGCGTCGCGGAACACGCACCGCCCCCACCGCCACCGCCACCGCCGCCGCCCGAACCGCCGTCGCCCAAGGTGATGTTGGAGCTTCCGCTGCTCTGGTAGCCCTCGGTCGCGAGGATCATGTAGTAGTTGAAGCTGCCGAGCGGCATGCCGGCCCGGGCCCAGGCGTCGAAGTGGTTTCCGGTGGTGATGGTGCCACCCGTGCGCTTCGACTGCCGCACGCTCCAGTACTGGTCGAAGGTCCGGTTGCCCTCGACGGAGGGGGCGTTGTACCGCGTCGTCTTGTAGATGTCGTACGTACCGCCGTCGCTGGTGACGGTGCCCTTGTACGTTCCCGTGGGCCGGTAGGTGCCCCAGTTGTCGACGATGTAGTACTCGACGAGCGGATTCGACGTCCACCCGTACAGGGACAGATAGGCGTTGCCGGACGGGTTGAAGGAGCCCGAGTAGGTCACGCTCCTGCGGCCGCCGTTGCTCCAGCCCTTGCCGGCGACGAAGTTGCCGGTGTTGCGCCAGGACGTGCCGTAGGAGCCGCCGGATCCCAGGTTCATGGACACCGAACCGGGCGAGTCGGTCCAGAACGAGTAGTAGTAACCGTTGTTGGTGCCGGTCTGGTTGGTGGTGACGACGGTGTCGGCGTACGCGACGCCGGGCGACGTCAACGCGGCGAGGGCGACCAGGATCGTGGTGCAGACGCCGCTGAGGAACAGCCTGAAGCGTGCGGGTGCGTTCATGTACGTGTTTCCTCCTCGTCCTCATGAGGCCGATCCCGCCCGACAGGCGGGGACCGGCCCCTCGGATTGACCGTCAGTGTTGGTATGGCCCTGCCAACTGTCAATACTTTCGGCATTGATTTCGAAACATTCGTAAAGGGATTCGTTCCCGCGTATAGACGTTTCCGCAGTTCAGTGCGGCGAGAACGGCAAATCAATCAACAATGATGAGCAAGGCTCAGGATGTGAAGATCCTTTTACTGGATCAAGAATCCCGAATGTTTCGAAGCATTTCCGTTCGGCCTTGCTTCGCCCTCGGCGCTTCCGTCCCACCCCTGGCCCACCCCTGGCTCACCCCTAGCTCACCTTGGTCGTTCCCTTCACCGTTCCCTTTGCTGTTCCTTCGGCCGTTCCTTCAGTCGTTCTTTCGGCCGTTCGGCGAACTGCTTTTCGGACTGTTGTCGTTCGTCCCGTTGACACCATGCGCAACCCCTCTTACTGTCACGCCAACATGCCGACCATGTGACGGTATTTCGAACGGTTGAAGGGCAAGTGCCTTGCGCGCCAACGGAATCAGCACACGCGTGGTCGGAGCACCGTGGCGCACCCCGGCGTGCTTACAGGCGCATGCCGACAACGCGACCACGAGAGTCGGCGTACGTCGGCTGCCGGGCCGCACCTACGCGCCGTCCGCCGATCCGCGCGGCCCCGAGGCGCTTGAGCGCCCGCTCGCGCACAGAGCCGGCCGGCACGACCTCCGGTCGTTCCAGCGAGACCCCCCGCCCGTCCGCCGCCCGTGAAGCGCGAGCACACCACGGCCGCCGCCGACCTCGGCAGCCCCGTGCGCGTCTTCGATCCCCCGCAGCGGATCCGTCACGGCGCGTCCCTCCCCCCACCTGAAGTTCGGCCTGCCCAGGGCGCCCGGCACCCCTCGGTGCGCGCGGTCCCCTCAAGGGGCGGCCCCGAACCCGTCCGGGAACGGTGGCACAGCACGTCCGACCCACCTGCTGTCCCGCCACCGCGACCCACCCTCCCCGGCCCCGGTCGTCCCCGCCGTCCCCCTGCCGCCACCCGGCACGCCGTCCTCCTCTCAACGACGAGAAGAACAAGGAACGATCACCATGCGCAACCGAAGAGCCGCCCTCGCCACCCTCGCCGGGGCCGCCTCCCTGGCTCTCACCCTGTCCGGCTGCGGACAGACCACGGCGAGCGGCGGCAAGGCCCACTCCGGTGACGCCACCATCGGCATCGCCATGCCGACCCAGGCCTCCCAACGCTGGCTCACCGACGGAAAGAGCGTCGTCGACGACCTGAAGGCCAAGGGGTACGGCACCAAGCTGGTCTACGGGGAGGACAACCCGAAGACCCAGGTCGCGCAGATCGAGAAGCTGGTCAAGGAGGGCGTCGACGCGCTGATCATCGCCGCCATCGACAACAAGTCGCTGAGCGGCGTACTCCAGCAGGCCGCCGCGGCGAAGATCCCGGTGATCTCCTACGACCGGCTCATCCTCGGCACCCAGAACGTCGACTACTACGTCTCCTTCGACAACGAGCAGGTCGGCCGGCTCCAGGCCCTCTACATCATCGACAAGCTCGGCCTGGAGAAGGGCAAGGGACCGTTCAACATCGAACTGTTCGCCGGCTCCCCCGACGACAACAACACCCAGTTCTTCTTCGACGGCTCGATGCATCTGCTGCAGCCGTACATCGACAGCGGACAACTGGTCGTCCGGTCCGGGCAGACGGCGCTCGACAAGGTCACCACCCTGCGCTGGGACGGCCCCACCGCGAAGAGGCGCATGGACGTCGTTCTGTCGCAGTCGTACCGGAACAGGAAGGTGGACGCGGTCCTGTCGCCGTACGACGGCATCTCCATCGGCGTCCTGACGGCGCTGAAGAACGACGGCTACGGCTCCGGCAGCAAGCCGCTGCCGGTCATCACCGGCCAGGACGCGGAACTTCCCTCGGTGAAGTCGATCATCGCGGGCCAGCAGTCGCAGACCATCTACAAGGACGTCCGTGAACTCGCCTCGGTGGCGGCTGACATGGTCGACGACCTACTCAACGGCAAGACCCCGAAGGTGAACAACAGGCGGTCCTACAAGAACGGCGTCAAGGCCGTCCCGGCCCACCTGCTCCAGCCGACGAGCGTCGACAAGAGCAACTACGAGTACGTCCTGGTCGCGGGCGGTTACTACAAGGACGCGCAGCTCAGGTAGCGGCGGAGCGGCCAGGACGCAGCCCGGGCAGCCGCTCACCCCTGCCCGGGCGGGCTCTCGGGCCGTGTGAGGCGCAGGACGCCGTACGAGTGCGGGGACAACTCAGTGATTTCCCCGATGTGTCCGCGACCGGGGCGTGCGACGGTGTTCAGTCTTCGGCCGCAGGCGGCCCGACACCGAGGGGAGCGTGAATGGGATCGTCCCAAGGGCGGCATGCCGCTCTGCAGGAGCGAGCGAACGAGCTGGGGCACGAGAGGGGCCGTCGGACCTACGCGATCACGGGAGTGATGGGCGGTCTCAGCCAACTCGCCTGGCGGGGGGCTCTGGTGGTGCTCGTGTTCGCCCTCGGCATGGTCGTCTTCGCCAAGCCCGATTCGGCGTTCCTCAAGGGCGTCGTGCTGGCCGGCCTGTTGCTCGCGCTGATCGTCCTGAGGCTGGCGTGGCGAAGGCTGTCCGCGGGGCGCGGGATGAACAGGTGCCACATCTACGGCGGCGGCCTGGCCGTCACCGACCTGTTCGGCCGACTGCGGGACGTGGTGGCCTGGAGCGAGGTGACCGAGCTGAAGCGGTCGTCGGGAGCGGTGCTCTTCACCCCTCTCTACCGCGTCGAACTCGCACGCCGCGCCGCAGAGCCCCTGGCCTTCGTGGTCCCGGCCTACCAGACCGACCTGATCAAAGCCCTGCAGGAACGGGCGAACCAGCACGGCATCGCGCAGAAACAGGTCCGCTACATAGTCTCGTGACGACGGCGTCCTCGTCGCCGCCGAGCGCTTCCGCGTGGTCGAGCCGGACGCCCCGGGCGGCAGTGGCACGAGCCTCATCCGACGACAGCCAACCCTGAGGACCGGTGGCCGAACGACTACGCGCGCGCATGCCTCGCTCCACCCCCCTGGCCTCAGCCCCCCTGTCGGAACGTCAACCACTGCCCTGCATACGATGGGTGACGCACTGTCACATGCCTGTGACATGGGGCCGACGGTTCCGGCACGCATGACCCAATAGCGTTGTTCTCGCTGGTCAAAGGGGCCGGCACGGCAGAAGCCACATCGCCAGGAGCCGTCATGCGTACCGCACTTCGTACCGCACTCGCCATCGTCGCCCTCGTGGGCACGGCCACCGCTTCTGTGGTGACAGCCACTGCCGCCGGCGCCACCACGGCGTCCTCCACGAGCACCGCCTGCATCGCCACCAAGACCATCCCCTCCGCCTTCGGCGGCTGGAAGGTCAAGCTGGTCAACAGCGCCGACAGCGGCGCGTCCGCCAAGCTCCTCGACGAGAAGGGCCACGTCGTCTCGACCGTCGACCAGAGCAGGCCCGTCGACCTGGCCGGCGGTCTGCGGATCACCGGAGTGCTCAGCGCCAAGCCCGTCTTCGGGCAGCGCAGCGAGGGCGGCCCCACCCCCTGGAAGTCGACGGCCTTCCCGGTGCTGTCAGCCGACTGCACGCAGAGCGGCAAGCTCGTGCACACGCTGCGTCTCGACTCCCGTACGGCCGCGCAGATCTTCAAGGTCTCCGCCGGCCACTACCAGGCCCGCGTGTACCAGAGCGGCAAGCTGGTGCGGTTCATCGACGCGCACGGTCGCGCCGGCGCCGCCCTGTTCGGTAGCCGCACGCTCGTGCTGAACCCCGACGGCACGACCGTCACCTGGACCGGGGCCAAGACCGCCGCCAACCCGCGTCTCGGCCGCTACAAGCTCGCCAACGGCGCCACGGTGAAGCTCGTCAAGCGCGCGGGCGTCTACGGGGCGCAGCTGACCACCGGCCACGGCACGTTCTCCGTCGAATACGCCAAGGGCCGCCCGTCCGTCCAGCAGGACGACGTCACCCTGGTCGTCCTGGGCGCCGACGGCACCCTCAGCGGCCACGTCTACGGCGAGGCCCAGAAGCCCCCGGTCTACCTGGGAGCCTGAGTCACCATCGGCCCCTGACCTTCCCTTCTGGGCAGGTCAGGGGCCGATTCCGTCATCGAGTTCCCTGGCACAGCCCCTCAGAAGTCTTCCCCGCAGGATCTGGCACGGGTGTGACGCGGTCTATTGCCTCGAAGGTCCCTCGGCAGAGCTGAACGCCCCGGAGTGTCTGAGCCTCAGCCGACGGCAGTCAGCCACGACGGCGGGCACGCCGGACCACGCACGCGTGTTCCTCGCCGGGCCCGCTGCCGGCCTCAGTCACACTGCCCACTGCCATGCCGTCGACCAGAGCAAGCCACGTCGGTAGAAGCGGAACGGTGAGAACTTGTGGGCCGGGCCTGCACGCAGCTGCAGTGGTACGCGTGTGGCACGACCCCCGAGGCGACGGGGGGGGGGGGGCAGCCTGGGAGGAAACCCTCCTGATCTGACCCTTCGGCTGTGCCCCGGCAGGCTTCGAACCTGCGACTCCTGCTTTAGGAGTTCGATCAGCGTCCGCTCCGCTGGCTGCTGTCCTCTGACGCGACGGTCGGGCAGAGATGCTGATGTACGCCGCCGTCCGGCCTCGTTGATGTCAGCCGTGGATGTCAGATGTCGCCCGGTGAGCGTCGGCCGACGTCGGTGGCGTCGCCGCCTTCCAGCAGCGCTTTCAATGCTGTCAGGTCCTTGACGTTCGCTCGCCGCACAGCCGCGGCCATCATCGGAGCGCTCACTCTGGCGAAACCCGATGGCTCGCCGCGGTTGCGCAGCGTCATCCGGGTATGGTCGGCGTCCACCGGCTGCCAGGTGTACGTCGTCTCCATGGGAAACGGCCCCTGCTCGGTGCGCATCACGAGCCGTTCGGGGGAGTACTCGACGATTTCGTACGTGTAGGTCAGGGTGCGCCCCAGGAACCGGGCGGCGAAGTCGAGCTTCGAGCCCACGGCGAGCGGCGGCGAGGTCCGCCAACGAACCGAGACGATGTTGGCGTACCAGTGCGGCGCATGGGTCGGATCCCCGGCATAGGCGGCGACCTCCGCACAGGGACGGGCGATCACGGTCTCGGTGAGGACGTCGACAGCCATAACCTCAACGCTAGCCCGGCCACTCATGCTCGGGAGCTCGACACACGTGCGGCCCGCTCAGCCAGCACGCCGCGACGGCCGACCCGTGCCAACGGTGCCGCGGCCCTCAGCTTGGGAACTGCGGGCATTTGGTGCGGGTAGGGCTGCTGAACTCGGCGTGGTGCGGCAACTCCGCGATGCCCGCACCACTTCGTGGACGAGCACACGCTCGTGGTCGCCGTCGCCGGTTACCTGACCGTGCTCTTGCAGGTGGCCTTCCCGTTCGTGCTCTTTGGAAGGCTCAAATATCCCGTCCTCGCCATGCTGCTGGGCATGCACATCGGCATCGCTGTGCTGATGGGGCTGCCTCTCTTCTCCGGCGCGATGATCGTCGCGGACGCCGTGTTCCTTCCCGACCGCTTCTACACCTTCCTGCCTCACCTCTGCCGAGGTGTGGTGCGGCGGACGGCCAGCGGACGCCCGGGGCCCGGACGAGCGGCAAGCCCCAAAGCCGTGCCTGCGCAAGGCGGACCGGGCGGCACACCCCGCTCGAAGCACCGAGTCGTGCTCCCGGCGGGCCGGAAAGACACCACGCCCGCCTCCGAAACCGGGTCTCACCAGGTGCTCCCCGACAGAGGCTGACACAAGGAGGCGGATCGCGCCGATGCGGGACGGTGAGCGTATCGCCCTGATCGTCCTCGGACGAGAGAGTCAAGCACCGCTGGGCTGCTGGCATCAGAGGCGGACCAGAATCCAGAGGCTGAGGAGGAAGCCGCCGGCGCCTATGGCTGCGTGGAGTACCACCCAGAGAATCCAGATCTTGAGCTTGAGTATCCGAGGGAACTTGGTTCGATGCTCTGCGTGGTTGTCCGCGATGAGATCGTGCAGCCGCAGTCCTGGGTGTCGTGCTCCCAGCTCATGACGCAGCCTTTTGGCGAGGCCGGAGTGGACTGCCCAGCGTTCGCCGTACTTGGCGCTCGCCAGCGCGCCGAACGTGCCCAACGCGCAGAGGGGCAGGGTCAGGCCCAGCGAGGAGGCCCTGAGGCCTCCCTGTTGGGTGAGGAAGCCCAGAGTGGCGGCTGTCACGACGATCACGATGTTGGTCAGTGCTGCCCGCTGGTTCTCCATCTGCCGAGCTTCCTCGCGCTGGCCCTTCAAGAGTTCGAGCAGAACGTCGGACTCGTCTGCCATCGGTCACCCCTCCCCTGCAACTAGGAAAGCTCCGTGGACTCTTCTAGCCAAGAGGGCGATTTCGCTGACCGACGCTCTGGCCTGGTGAGCTTGCTTCCCCGGAAGCGGTGATGGGTTTGAAGCCCGATGTGCACGCCGGGAGTTCGACGCCCTGACGGTGTGCCAAGGGGAGGAAAGGTGCTGGGCGGACTGTCCATGTGATGCATGTGCTGATGTGCGTGATGGACACCGTCCACGGCTCCCGGCGCAGCAGGGCTCGTCTCGTGTCGATGCGGTCGTCGTGGAGTCGTGTCCACGCCTCTTGGGAGGCGGCCGTGTCCAGGGCCGGTGAGATGGTGCGCAGGATCGTCGCCATCCAGTTGTTCGCCTCGACCGCCGAGTACGCGTCGAAGGATCCGAAGAGCGCCGGCGGGCGTCGTTCGTCGAGTCGCTGTGTCCAGCACTCGCACCAGAAGCCGGGCCGGGTCGTCGTCCTCAGCACGGGTGGCCTCCTCGGCCTGCGTCGGTGAAGAGCTCCGCCGTGATGATGTGGCCGGCCTCGCTGTCGTGGACGACGACCGGGTGGGCGATCGCGCTGACCATGCCGAGTCCGCGGCCGTGTTCGGCGTCCTGGTCCTGGTGCTCGATCATCGGAGCCGTGCCCGGGCCTCCGGCGTCTGTCAGCGATACCGCGACCACCTGCGCTCAAGAGGCGGTCCGGTCGTGGGTGATCGCCCTCGTTGATGTCGAAAGCGGATGTCAAAGGCCACCTAGGAACGTTCCTAGGTGGCCTCTTCCGTTGTGCCCCCGGCAGGATTCGAACCTGCGACACCCGCTTTAGGAGTTCCCGCCGCCGATTCTCGGGCGTGGGTGCCGCCATCCCGCAGGAGCTAGCAGAGTGTCGGACCGTCCCTCCGAGTGCGGCTGGGTGCACCGACGTTGCCGTCAGGTGTTGCCGTCAGCCAAGGAACTCACGGACGGCACCGGTGACCGGTGCTCACTGTGGGCCGCGCCTGCAACGGCCCACAGTCGGATCAAGGCAGTTGAGGAGACTGGCGAGGTGGCGGCGTCCTACTCAAGCGGCTTGATGCCATGCAGAAGGACACGTGTCCAGCCGACGAAGCGTCCTACAAGTAATGCTGCTCGATCACTACCCGCTTGGCTGAAGGGCAGGAACAGCAGTGCTGGCACGCACGCGAGAGTGACGACCAGGAAGGGCAGCAACAAGATCAGTACGATAGCCACCCGCTGAACGGCCGCCATGTAGCGGGCACCGGGGATAGGGATCAACGAGCTACACCTTTCGTCTGCAGATCGGGGCGTCGGATCCCTAGACTTCAAGGTTGGTACGCCGTTGCGCCACGTGGCACACGTTGCCAGGCAGTTGGCAACAGAAGTGTTGGGGGATGAATGACACACGAGAACCTGCCCGCTCTCCTTAGGCCGCTGGATGGTGAGCTACCAGTGGAGGCCCGGAATCTCGCCAACAGCCTGCGTGTGTTGTTCAACGGGCTGGAAATCTCAGTTCGTCGATATGCTGTTCGCTGCTCGCGTGACGCGGGAGCGATATCTCGTTACCTAAACGGATCTCGAATCCCGCCTTGGGAATTCATTCTAGATCTTGTGCGGGACGTAGCCGCCCATCGTGGTGAGTCAATCAAAGAGGAGACGTTGCAACTTTTGCGAGACCAGCATGACGCAGCAGTAAAAACACAAGGGAACCCTGCCAGTCTCCTCAGGGTGACGCAACTACAACTCGCGGAAGCGGATCGGAAATCCCAGCAGAGTGCGATTCAGATAGAGGTGCTGACTCGGGCTCTGCAGGACCGTCAAACGCTCCTGGGTAACGTGGAACTGCAATTGCGTGAACTGCGGCATCGAGATGCCCTCGTTGAGCTGCAAATCGACCGAGTAACTGAGGAGCGCGACGAGCTGCTAAGTCAAAGATCTAACTTGCAGAGCGAAGTGGCAGCACTCAGGGAGGAGCTGAAACGGGCGACACTGCGAGCTCAAGAGCTTGAGGCTGAATGCTCATCCCTGGAAACGAAGGTCGCTGCCCTCGAAGGGCCGGAAGAGGTGGAGGCCCTCGCTCCAGGCGTTATGGCGGTCGGCATACTTGACTTGGTCGGATTCACCCGACTGTCGAAAAGGCTTGATGAGAAAGAGCTTATCGATTTGATTGAAAGGGTCAGAAGGGTGTGCGCCCAGGTCTCGGCCATGACTGGTGCGAGATTTTTCCACACGCGTAATAGCGACATTTCGTTCGTCGCTCCTACGGCACGCGCGGGGGCGGAAACGGCAGTTCTGTTGTCTGAGTCTGAGACGAACGCGATGCTGGAAGATCTTGAGGCGGAACCTCAGATAGGCATCTGCTACGGGCAAGTTTATGCAACAGCGGGAATCATGTTGGGGACCGTTGTGGCCCTCGCTGAAAGGCTATCCTCAATCGCGCCCAGGGGTAAGATCCTTGCCGACTCGGTCTTGGTTGAGCAGCTTTGTGCAGAGTCGGCGCTGCATGTGCCAGGGGAAGTTGGAGACAGTTACGAGGCTAAGCCCATGTGGCAGCGTCCGGTGCGCGGGTTGGGTGTAGTTGAGCCATGGCTACTCGAAAGGGCATCGATGAATCCTGGCATCGGTCCAGGGAAGTAGCGAAGAGGTTCTCTTTCTGCGGCTAAGGCTGTCGCGGCCGAATAGACGGGCTGAGATCTGGCGACTCAGGGGCAGCGTGATCGCTTGCACTCACGCCAGCCGTGTTCGATCGAGCGGGGAGCGCCGGGAGACGACGTCCACTCGCGGACGGTGCGCAGCACGACGGCCCCTACCGATTCACCCAGTCGGGGGCCGTTTCCCGTGGTAGGGGTGGGGGTTGTCCACGGTGACATCGCTGCCACGACGGCTTTCAAGCCCAGTCGGCTTCACTCGACTCGTCGCAAGGGGTGCGGGGCGAGTCAACTCAGGCCGCGAATGGAAGCCGCGTGGGCTCTGGCGTACGGTCCGTGAATCCGTGGTCCGCTGGCCGCGCAGCTCGCTGCGCAAGCCAACCCGAGACCCGTGGTCCGCCATTCACCGCGGTTCCCTCCTGAACCGTACGGACGTACGTGAACCCCTGCGTGAGGTAGTACCGCTGAAGCGCTTCGTTCGTCGACCACGCGTCGAGCCGCACCCACCGGGCCCCCGCGTGGTGCGCGCGGTCGCCTGCCCAATCGAGCAGCCGACCGCCAAGGTTCTGTCCGGCATACTCACGGGCCACTGTGAGCTTGTTGACGAACATCGCCGGTTCGGTCAGTTCCTCGTCCGTCCACAAACCATCTTCGGCGTCCGGGGTGAGGGTGATAGTGCCGGCCGTGGTGTGGCCGTCGCGGAGCATGAAAACTGTGCCTGCTTCGATGGTGGCCAGTAGCTTGTCCGCCGGGTACGGGCGACTCCACTGGTCGGACCCAATGGCTCGTAGCCAAGATGCGGCCTCCTCGCGGAAGGCCAGCAACTTGGCTACGTCGTGCGGCTTTGCGGGCGTGATGATCACGTGTTCTCGCTCCGGGCGGCAAGGTCGCCGATCTCGTAGTTCATTCGGTTCAGGTCCCCCCGAAACGTTGTGATCGTGCAGCGGATAGGGCGATCCGTCGAGTAGCCGGTTCGCGTCCAGAGCATGACCGGCACCCCCGCTCCGATCTCCAAGAGGCGAGCCTCGTCCGGCGTGGGCATCCGGGCCGAGATCTCATCGAAGTACCCGACCTGCTCGATCCCTTGAGCGGCCAAGTACCGCGTTGTTCCCTCGTCGATGTCCCCAGGCTCAGCCAGTCGCGGCGACACATCGACCAGCCACGACGGATAGTAGGTCGCCTGAGTGGACCAGGGGACGTCGTCCACGTAGCGATGACAGAACCGCAATACCGTCTTCGTACTCGGCTCGACCTTGAGACGCTCAGCGATCTCCTGCGATGCCGGCAGCATCTCGACGCGGAACGTCTGGTGCGGCCGGCGTCCCGCGTTCGTCACGTCAGTGTTGTAGGCGTCGCCGTTCTGCGGAAACGTCAGGTTCTCGAACCGAGACGCGTTGAGTTCGAACACCTCATGAGACTTGACCTCGTATCCAAGCCCCTGGCTGGATGAGACGAGACCCTCGCTGACCAGCAGACTCAGCCCGTTACGGATGGTGTTCCGCGACGCGTCGAAGCGCTGCGATAGGTCGCTCTCTGAGGGCAGCCTCGACCCCGGCGCGTAGGTGCCGTTGTCGATCTCGCGACGCAGGACGTCGGCGACTTGCCGGTACTTCGGCTGCTTGTTCATGCCTTCATCATGACGCACTCGCGCAACTTGTTGGTACATGTAGGCCCCAATCCCTTGACGGTTCACGGTGCGTGGGTGCAGCATCACTGCATCAGCTTGTACCAACAAGCTGAGCAGGTGGTGCAACACCTTCAAGTGTGCCCGCCTGGGCTGACAGCGTCCGGAGGAAAGCCCCTTGGGGGTGAGTACGAAGTGAGCGCGCCTTGATTGAGAACTCAACAGAGTGCCGACCCAGCCGCATGAACACGTGCGGTCGATGGGTGCGGGTCACCACCCTGACCGTCCATGTCAGGCCGGGTGGCCTGCCCGGTTTCAGTCTTCGGGCTGTTACCGGCACTGAGTGATTCGACTTCCGCAGAACCTTCGGCGGTCTAGCCGCTACAGCCCCGGTCCGGCCGATCTCGGGCCTACGCCTCGAAAGCAGGCCGGGGCACTCCCGCTGACCAGCGGGCCACTCACATTCCCAAGGGAGATCGACATGCGTTTCCGTACGAGCCCTTCCCCCGCCGCCTCCGACATGAAGAACCGCAGCAGCGACGACCTGCGGCGGGAGTACGACCTGATCACCCGTGAGCGCGGCGGGGGCCACAACTCGCTCAGCGGGATCAACGCGCAGAACGACATCGCTCGCGAGCTGGAGCGTCGGGACCGCTGACCACCCGACAGCCCCGATGGTCGCAGGCCGGGTTCGACTCCCGGCCGGGGCGCGCATCACCGGCCACTTCGTCTGGAGTTCGCATGAGCACTGTCGAGATCGTCTCGTTCGGCTACCTGCACGACGCCCCGCCGGACGCGCACCTCACCATCGACCTGCGTCACCACTTCCGCGACCCGCACGTGTCGCCCGAGCTGCGCTACATGAGTGCTGACGACGAACCCGTCCGCAACGCCGTGATGGGCACCCCCGGCATCGCCGCCCTGGTCGCGGCAACCGCCACGGCGGTTGCCGCGTTCGCCGCCGGCCCGAGTGCCGGAACGGTCAGGGTCGCCGACGGCTGCGCCGGCGGACGTCACCGCGCTCCCACCTTCGCCCGTGCCCTCGCCGACCGGCTGACCGCCGCCGGCCACACGGTCACTGTCCACCACCGCGACCTCGGTAAGGGCGTCGTCCAGCGCTGATCAGCAGCCCCGGACCCGCCGCTCTGCGGCGGGGTCGTGACGAGGCCGGATCGGATCCGGTCCGGGGCACCGGCCGCCATCGCGCGGCCCGCCGCACGCATCGGCTGCGGCCCTTTCCCCTCAAGCGGCGCGCACCCACCGAAGCGGCAACTCCGGTGGGTGCTGTTCGGGCCGTTTCACCTGCTAGGGAGACCACGACCCATGAACCACATCGTCACTGTTCAGGCCGCTGTTACCGCGTTCGCCGACTTCATGGAGCCGACGGACGCGGAGCTTGACGCGATCGAGCTGGAGTCCCCGCTGATCCTGGCGGAGGTCAACCTGCTCGACGCGCAGATCAAGGCCATGGACCACCCTCAGAACGAGGTCGACGCCCGCCGCATCCGCCGCGCCCACAACCGGGTGCTGGCCGCGCGGCGGGACGCGGCCAACCGTGCGGCCGGCACGAGCACGGCGGGCGGCGCGGCATGAACCTGCGCCGCAAGGGCCGCACCGCGCTGGTGCTGGCGCTGGTCGCCGTGGTCGGCATGGCGTTCCGCGTCTCGTGGAACGCGCTGCGCGACATCGCCGGCGCGATCGGCGCAGACTCGACTGCCGCCGTCCTCTACCCGTTCGTGGTCGACGGCCTGATGGCGCTGGCGCTGGTCGCCACGCTCGTTCTGGTCGACGACGACCGCAAGTTCGCGCTGCGGGTGCTGGGCACCTACACGATCGCCTCCCTGGTCCTGAACTACGTACACGGACTGGTACCCGAGCTGCACGGCCAGTCGGTCGAGTTGGGTCGGGTCGCGGAGTGGGACGCGGCGAACTGGGCGCTGGTGCTGCTGGCGACGTCGCTTCCGGTCGGGTCGATCTACTTCGGATCCGACCTGGTCGCCAAGGTGCTGCACCACCGCCCCGCCCCGATTCGCGCCGTGAGTATGAATGCGGATGAATCAACCGAGATCGAGAGGAAACGGTCTACTGCTGACCTGCTCGAATCGACCCCGCTTCCCACAGTCACGGTGACGCGGTTGAGGGTGCCGGATCCGGTCGCGATCGACGTGGGCAAGTCGACTCCACCGCTCAAGCCGGTACGGGCGGTTCCCGTGCCGGTTCCGGCACCGGCACCGGTCACGGTTCCGGCGGAGTCGAGTCGGCCGCGTAGGGCGACCGGCCGTGTTCCGGACGTCGCCCGATCGCCCCGGCCGAAGCGCACCCCGCATGAACTGCTCGCCGAGGCCCGCAAGGTAACCGTCGATTGGGCAGACGCGCAGATCACCGCTGAGGGGATCCGCCGCGCCGTGCGCACGTCGCCGGCGAACGCCCGGACGCTGCGGGACACGCTCCTCACGGAACGGGCGAGCAACGGCGGTAGGGCGGCATGAAGCGACTGACCCTCGCCGACTGCTTCGACCCCACCGGCGAACGCTTCGGCGTCCCGACCTACCCGTGGCGCTGCGCCCCGGACGACCTGGCCACCCGCCGCCAACTGCGCAGTCGAGGACTGCGGCCGGGCGGTCAGGACGTCGCCGGACAGATCCTGCGCCCGCGTCGCCGACGCGAGCCGCTGACCGCCTACCTCTACCGCATCGACCTCGCCAAACCGGTCCGGCCGATGACGCCGGGCCGGTGGCGGGCGCACGAAGCGATGATGCGCCCCCGCCGCACCTGCCCCGCCTGCCGGCGCGACGTCGGCTACGTCATCCGCACGTCCATCGGCACGTGCGAGCCCTGCGACCCCACCCGCCCCGCCGCCGACCAGCGGCACCCCGCCTTGAGGAGTAGCTGACCATGGGCAAGCCCGACACCCGCCGCCTTGACCGCGAGATCAGCAAGACCACCCGCAAGTTGGAAGCGGTCCGCAAGGGCGAGATGTGGCCGCTGACCAGTGCCGAACGGCGCGCCGTGATCGGCGCGCTCGCCGGCGGCTCCTACCGGGTCCTGCGCGGCAAGAGCACCGGCCGCGAGGAGAACCGGCTGGACTCCGTCGCCAGCTCGGCCGAGACGCGACTGACCGCCGAGCTGACGGCGCTGCACATGGAGCGTCAGCGGATCGTGCGCGAGGCCGCCGCCGCCAAGGCCGCGAAGAAGTCCCAGGGCTGGTGGTGAGCGTGCCCGCAACGCCCACGCCGCCGGGTGAGTGCCCGCAGTGCTGGCAGCACGCCCACGACCGCAGCCTTCACCGCATGCTCGGCCCGCGCGAGGACTGCCCGCAGTGCGTGGACCACATGCGCAACGGCTGCCCGTACCTCGTGCCGAAGCGCTCGCGCTGGTGGTGACTCCCGCTCGCGTCGCCTGAACAGCTCCGCCGGGGACGGCCCCGCCCGTCCCCGGCCCCCTCTCTTCCTTCCCGCCTTCCCTGCCCCGCCGTGGGGTGCTGAGGAGACTTCTGCATGTCCGAGAACGTCGTTCACCTGCACAAGAACACCGCCCCGTCGACCGAACCGGCCGCCGTGACCACGCTGACCGTGGTGCCCGACCCGGCCCCGTCGGCACCGGTGCCGCTGTGGATCCGGTCCGGCCGCACCGTGAAGGCGGCCGTCACCCACGAGCGCACGAAGACGACCGGCCGCGCCGTCGCCCGCCACACCCTCTACGTGGTGGGCGGGGCGCGGATCGTGGCCCGCCGGACGTGGGACGGCAAGACCGCCGCCCGCTACGAGCGGTTCATGCGCGCGGCGGAAGCCGCGGGGAACATGGACGCGGCCATGGAGTGGGAGGAGCGCGCCCAGCGCTACCGCGACGCCCGCCACCGCCGCCGCATGGACCTGCTCCACTCGCCCCTCGATGCCGCCAAGGGCCTCGCCGTAGGCACCGGGATGGGCATCGGATCGCTGGTCGCCCTCGGGATCGTCATGGCCATCGCGAACAAAGACGTCACCGACGTCATCACCCCGATCGCGACCGTGATCGAGTTCATCAACCTGCTGATCACCATCGTTCAGGTGGTGTGGGGCCCGCTGGTCTCTCTCGGCCCGTTCCTGGCCCTGCTCGCGCTGTGGGCGGTCGGCAGCAAGCAGCAGGCCGCCCCAGCGTGGGCGCTGCCCGCCAACGTCCGCAGCGGCGAGGGTGAGCCGATCACCCCGTCCATCGTGGTCAAGGCTCTGCGCGACCTCGGGGTGTCCGCCCTGGCCAAGGCCATCAAGGAGATGGGCGACGCCGGCGCGTCCATGCTCGGTCCCATCCGGATCGCCGGATGCGGCGTGGAAGTCGACGTCACCCTTCCTTCCGGGGTGGCGACGAACGAGGTGCAGGCCAGGCGGCGCAAGCTCGCCGAGAACCTCACCCGGCACGAGCACGAGGTCTTCATCACCATCCCGGAAGCCGCACGCACGGTGCGGCTGTGGATCGCCGACTCCGGGGCGCTGGACGAGCCGATCGGCCCCTCACCGCTGGTCACCGACGACACGATCACCGCCGACTACACCAAGGGCCGCGCGCCGTGGGGACAGGACCTGCGCGGCGATTCCGCCGCGCTGAGCCTGTATCAGCGGCACCTGCTGATCACGGGCCTGTCGAACCAGGGCAAGACTGCCGCGCTGCGGTCGCTCGCTCTGTGGGCGTCGCTGGATCGGCGGGTCGAGTTCCGGATCGCCGACCTCAAGGGCGCGGGCGACTGGGCCATGTTCGACGGGCTCGCCACCGTCCTCATCCAGGGGCCGACCGATGAGCACGTGATCGAGGCGACCGAGATGGTCGAGAGCCTGGTCGACGAGATGAACCGGCGCATCGCGGAGCGCCAGGCCGATCCCACCGTGGTGTTCGATCCGCTGATCGGCATCGTGGACGAGGCGCAGGTCGCGTTCATGTGCCCGGCCGTGGACGACGAGAAGCGGCCCTACGGCGGATCCAAGGCCACGTCCCGCTACTTCATGGCCGTGCGCAAGGTCCACAACCAGGGTCGTGTGGTCGACGTGCTCATGTACGAGGGCACGCAGGACCCCACCGACCAGAACCTTCCCAAGCTGGTCCGCGAGGGCGCGCACACCCGTGCCTCCCTTGCGCTGGGCACCGAGGCACAGGCCGTCATGGCCCTCGGAGAGAAGGCCGTCAACGGCGGCGCGGCACCGCACCTGCTCCGTCAAGGCCTGGACAAGGGGACCCTGGTCGTCGCCTCGGACGGCATCGAGATCCCCAAGGGTCAGTCGTCCATCACCGTGCGCACGCACTTCATCGGCGACGACGACGCCAAGGCCATCACCGACCGCGCCAAGGCCCTGCGCAACGGCGTCACCACCCTGCACGCCATCGACCGGGGCGAGAAGCGCGACCCGCTCGCCGACATCCTCGCCGTCCTCGGAGACGAGAAGCGGGTGTTCACGCAGGACGTCATCAAGCGTCTGTCCGTGCTCGACGCGGACGCCTACGGCCGCTGGTCGTTCGGCGACCTCACCCGAGTCCTGGACGCGGCCGGCACCGAGGCGAAGAAGTCCCACGGCCGCATGGTCGTGCGCGCCGACGACATCGCCCGCGCCCTCGCCGAACGCGACGCCGACGGTTCCGCTTCCACCTCCCAGTAGCGGGGAGGCGCGGCCACCCCTCGCGGGGAGGCGGGGAGAACTCCCCAACCGCCTCCCCACCCCTGCCTCCCCCACGTTGATCAGCGAAAACAGTGTTTCGGGGAAGCGGGGAGGCGCGCAGGTCAGCACCCCTGAAACCCCCTCCACAACGCCCCCCGCAGGGGGTGTCCCCGCCTCCCCAACCCAGCACCGGAAGGGATTCCGCATGTACCCCGAACACGCCCACAACCCGCCCGCCGTCCGGGCCGGGCAAGTCCACCAGCCCACCCGGATCACCCCCGCCGCGCCGTACATGGCACCCCTCGTGCCCGTGCCGCCCGGCACCGTGCCCGCGGTCGCGAGCGTGGTCCTGCCGGACGGCCGGATCGTCACCGGCTACGCCATCGAACCCACCAAGCCGGACCCGACCGCCGCCAAGCCGGCCGTCTCTCGGGCCGCGGTGAACGTCGCCCTCGGAGGCGTCGGGTTCCTCGCCGTGTGCGGCGGACTGCTGCTGCTCACCACGTTCATCACCGCACTCACCGCGCTGATCACTCAGCTCATCACCCTCGCGGCCGTGATCTTCGGCGGATGGATCGCCGTGCAGATCTTCGGCGGACGACGCAGCAGCGCGAGCGGCGGCAACACCTTCCACATCCGCAAAGCCACCTTCAAGCGCAACCACTTCAACGGCTGATAGGAGCCCTACGTGTTCGAGATCCGTGTCATCTGCGACCCCGCCGACTCCGACCGCGTCACCGACGCCCTGGAGACCGCGTTCAAGACCGGAAGGGTCAGCGTCCATCCCGCCCGCGACGGCAACCGCGTGCGCCTCTACCTCGACGCCGACCACGCCGACGTGTGGCCCGAGCCCGAGCAGGCCTACGCCGACGCCCCCAGCATCCACAGCGAACTCGACTGGATCGCGCACACCCTCGGTACCGCCGCTTGCTACACCAAGCTGGAACGCGGCTTCTATCTGCGCAAGGCCGCCGTCCTCGACCGCATCGCGCTCGCCGACGGGGCGGACTATCGCGACGACGACACCGCCTACATCGCGGCCAAGTTCCTTGTCGTGCTCGACGACGCGCACGCCGACTGTGACCCGCGCGCCTACGTCCGTCAGCAGTACGCCCACTGGGCCACGAACGGCCAGTAGCTACGCCAAGGGCGGCCCCTCACGTCTCGCCAAAGTCGCGGGGCCGCCCTTGTCCACCAGCACCCTTCACAGGACTGGAGACCTCCAGCATGACCCATGACGCCCGGTCCGCGCTGCTGCGTGCAGCGCTGGACGCCGCCGCACGCGGATGGCACGTCTTCCCGCTGCGCCCTGGCACCAAGCGGCCCGCCCTGCACGGCGAGCAGTCCTGCCCCGGCACCGGCCCCTGCACGAGCAGGCACAGGAAGTGGGAGGAACGCGCCACCGCCGACCCGGACCGCATCCGCGCCACCTGGTCGCACGGCCCCTTCAACGTTGGCATCGCCACCGGCCCGTCGGGGCTGGTCGTCGTCGACCTCGACATCCCGAAGGACAAGGGAAGTTCGGACGCGCCTGGCGGCGCGGCGACCTTCGGGGCGCTCTGCGAGCGCGCCGGCCACCCCGTCCCCGCCACCTACCGCACCCGGACCGCAAGCGGCGGAACACACCTGTACTTCACCGCCCCGACCGGCGTGCGACTCTCCAACACGGCAGGAACCGTGGTCGAGTTGGTCGACACCCGCGCGTGGGGCGGATACGTCGTCGCCGCCGGATCCATCACCCCCGCCGGGCCCTACGAGCCGTTGTGCGCCTCTGAGGCGGCCCCACTGCCCGGATGGCTGCACAGCATCCTCAAGCCTGCCCCCAAGGCTCGGCAGGCCCCTTCGATGGCCTTACCGGGGCAATCCAGCCGATACGCGGACGTCGCACTCGTCGCCGAGACGCGCAACGTCGCCGCGGCCCAACTCGGAGCACGGGAAGCGACGTTGTTCCGCGCGGCGCGAGCACTGGGGCGGTTCGTCGCGTGGGGCGACCTCCCCCGCCACACGGTCGAGCAGGCTCTTCAGGAGGCGGGAGAGGCGGCCGGACTCACCGTCGCCGAGTGCCGCTCCACTCTCCGCAGCGCCCTGAACTGGTCCATCACCCACAACCAGAGCCGCAGGGGGGCGACGGCATGAGCACCCCTGCCCGCCCCTCCCTGAAGAGCATCACCGCCGCCCCGGACGGCCCGGACGCTGCCCGGTGGACCGCACCCCGGCCGGCCATCGGCGGGCCTGAGGATGCCGCCCGTCAGGGCGTCGTCACTGCTCTGTGCCCGGACCGCTCCCCGATCGTCGACACGGACCCCGCTCCCAGTTCCGACCCGACACCGGAGCGGCCCGGTATCCGCATCTACGCCCCGCCCGTCTACCGCGACCACGAAGACGGCGCGCGCTGGTCTAAGCGCTATGGCGACTTTCCCAGCGCCGCCTACGCCTGCGCTTGCGGCAAGACCGCCACGGCCGCCGGCCCGCGACGGGTGGCCGCCCTGGTCGACGAGTACACCGCCCACGAGACCGCCTGCGCGGGAGTCCCCGCAACGCTGCCCGAAGGGAGGGCCGCCGCATGAGCACTGTCATCGACGGGGCCGCGCTGCTGGACGAGGTCGAGGCCTTTCACCGCCGCTTCAACGTCTTCCCCACCGACGCCGCGTTCGTCGCCGTTGCCCTGTGGGACGCGCACGCCCACCTGCTCGACTGCTTCGACTCCACCCCCCGCATCGCCTTCCTGTCCCCCGAGCCGGGGTCGGGCAAGACACGGGCGCTGGAGATCGTCGAGACGCTCGTGCCGCAGCCCATGACGGCCGTCAACGCATCCGCCGCCGCCCTGTTCCGGTCCGTCTCCGGGCCCAACGGCAAGCCGACGATCCTGTTCGACGAGATCGACACCGTCTTCGGCCCCAAGGCCGGGGACAACGAGGAGTTGCGCGGGTTCCTCAACGCCGGTCACCGCCGTACCGGGGTCACCTACCGGTGCATCGGCGACGGCGGCAACCAGACCGTGCAGGCCTTCCCCTCGTACTGCGCGGTCGCGGTCGCCGGACTCGGATCACTGCCCGACACGATCCTGACCCGCTCCGTCATCATCCGCATGCGCCGCCGGGCCAGAAACGAGAAGGTCGAACCCTTCCGGGCCCGCATCCACGAAGCGGAGGGGCACAAGCTCCGCGACCGGCTCGCCGAATGGGCGGAGCAGGCCCGAGGGTTCGTCATGGGTGCGTGGCCGGACATGCCCGACGGGGTCGCCGACCGGCCGGCGGACGTGTGGGAACCCCTGCTCGCCATCGCCGACGCCGCCGGAGGCGACTGGCCCGACCGGGCCCGGCAAGCCTGCCTGACCTTGGTCAAAGCCTCGCGCGCCAACGACAAGGGCAGCCTGGGCGTGCGGCTGCTGACGGACCTGCGTGACCACGTCATGGTCGGCATCGACCGCCTGCCCACCGTCGCCATCCTCGACCGGCTCAACGCCCTCGACGACGCCCCGTGGGCCGACCTGGGCGGCAAGCCGCTCGACAACCGCCGCTTGTCGAAGATGCTCGCGGAGTACATGACGGCCGACAACGAGCCGATCACCTCCCGCAACATCAAGGCCGCCGGCAGCGTCCTCAAGGGCTACTACGCCGCCGATCTCTGGGACGCGTGGGCCCGCTACTGCCCTCCACCCCCGGAAAGTCCGCTACCTCCGCTACCCGGCACCGAATACCTGGTCTGACCAGCAGTGATGAGGTAGCGGCAAGCGTCGGAAGTTGCCGCTACCTCGCCGCTACCCATCCGCTACCGCTACCCCTTCCCGCTACCTCGAACAGGCCCCTGACCTGCGAGGTAGCGGCGGTAGCGGAAGTAGCGGACTTCCCAGGAGGGGGGCAGGAAGCCCCCGCGACTACCCCGGAGGTTTGTCGTGCGCACCGCCCTGCCCGCAGCGCCTGAAGCGCTCACAGTCCCCGAGGTCATGACCGCCCTGCGCCTGAGTCGCAGCAAGGTCTACGACCTCATTCGCACCCGCCAGTTGGCGAGCTTCACCGTCGGCCGTGCACGTCGCGTGGCACCCGACAGCCTGCGCGCCTTCATTCAGGAACAGATCGAGGAGAACGCGGCCTGATGACATCCCGCAAAAGGAATCCGAACGGTGCTGGCAGCATCTGGCAGCGCAAGGACGGGCGTTACGAAGCGCGCGTCTATGTCCCCCAACCTGACGGCACCCGCAAGCGCAAGACCGTCTACGGCACCACGTGGGAGGAGTGCGACACCAAGCGCCAGGAATTGGTTCTGCGTGACCGCCAGGGCATCCCGACTCCCACCCGGTCCGCGAAGCTTTCCGAGTGGCTGCCGTACTGGCTGAAGCACTACGTCGAACCGCGCCGCAAGCTCAGCACGTACGACAAATACGAGGTGCAGGTCCGGCTCTATCTCGTGCCCTTGCTGGGCACACGGCGGCTGGAGTCGCTGAGTGTGGCGGACGTGCGCCGCTTCATCACCCGCGTGCAGAACGCACACACGGCCGCGACCGCGAAAGAGGCGCACCGGGTGCTGCGCACTGCGCTCACGGCGGCCGTGCGCGAGGAGCTGATCGCGCGGAACGTGGCGTCGCTGGTGGAGCCGCCGCGCGTCAAGCAGCGGGAGATCCGCCCCTGGTCGCTGGAGGAGACGCTGAGCTTCCTGGAAGCCGCGCGGAGCGATCCGCTATACGCGGCGTTCGTGCTGGCCATTGCCATGGGGCTGCGGCGCGGCGAGCTGGGGGGTCTGCGCTGGTCGGATGTGGACCTGGACAACCGCGTCGTGCACGTCCGTCAGCAGACGCAGCGCCGCAGGGGCACGCTGTACGACGACGATCCCAAGAGTCGCCGGATCCGAGTGGTGCCGATGCCTGCACTGTGTATCGCGCCGCTGCGGTGGCACCGGCTGCGACAGCGGGAGACGTTCGCGCGCACGGGCGTTGTCTGGTCCGAGACCGGCTACGTCTTCGCCACGCGGAACGGCCGACCGGTCGAGCCGCGGAACGTCTACCGATCCTTCACGCGCGTCGCCGCTGACGCGGGGCTGCGGGTGGTCCGGCTCCACGACGCGCGGCACGGCTGCGCCACGCTGCTGACGGCGGCCGGCGTCGCACCACGGGTCATCATGGAGATCCTGGGGCATAGCCAGATCAGCATCACGATGGACGTGTACACGCACGTTGTGCACGACACCCAGCGGGAGGCCATCAGTCACATGGACCGGCTGCTCAAGCGCCGTCTGCCGGCCGCCTGAGAGGCGACTGCCGTCAACTGCTGCCGTCAAAACGGCCCGGACCATGTCGGTCCGGGCCGTTTTCCCTGGTGCCCCCGGCAGGATTCGAACCTGCGACACCCGCTTTAGGAGAGCGGTGCTCTATCCCCTGAGCTACGAAGGCGGGGTGGTGGCCCCGTGGGTCACTGGCGTCAGCGTACCGGATCTGGGGTGTGGGGGTGTGTGGGGTCAGGTCAGGGGGACGCGGGTGAAGCGGGCCGCGGTGTGGAGGTCTGTCTCGATGTGGGAGGCGGTCGATCTCAGGGCGGGGAGTATGTGGTGGACGCTCTCCTCGGTCGTGCGGCGTGCGACGTGGGCTGACGCGTTCAGGGCGGCGATCACCCGGCCAGCCCGGTCGCGGATGGGGACCGCGATCGCGCGCACGCCCTGCTCCAGTTCCTCGTCCGTCAAGGTGTATGCGACGGGGTCGGCGGGGGTGGTGAGGCCCGGGCCCGGGGGCTTCTCCAGGAGCAGGCGGCCTGCTGTCGTTCTGGCTGCCGGGAGCCGTGTGCCCAGGCGTACGTCCACGCTCATGACGTGGCTCGCCGGCACCCGGGCCGTGTACTGGACCTCGTCGCCCGCCTCGGTCAGCACGGCCAGGGACGTCGTCTCCTGGATGGCGTCCGTCAGAGTCCGCAGGTGGGGAAGCGCGATCTGGGGGAGGGGCGTACGGGAGAGGGGCGGGAAGCCGAGGGAGAGGACGCGGGGGGTGAGGGCGAAGGCGCGGTGCGCGGGTCCCTCGGCTGCGGCGCCGGTCGGGCTCAGCAGGCCCAGGTACTCGTAGGTGATCAGTGCGCGGCGGGCCGTCGCCCTCGCCAGGCCGGTCGCCTTCGCGACCTCCGTCAGGGTCAGTTCCGCCCTGCCCTCCCCGAACGCCGTCAGGACGGTCAGCCCGCGGGCCAGGGACTCGATGAACTCGCGGCCCAGTTCCTGCTTGGACGCTCCCGTCCAGATCGCCAGACCGGAGCGCGACGGGCCGGATGCGGGGGGCGGCGCCTGGCGCAGGTCCTCCTCCATCGTCGCGACGGCCGTCCGCAGACGGGCGAGCAGTGTGTCGCGCAGGTCGGCCGCCGTGTGGCGGCTGGTGTGGCTGACGACGTTCGCCGCGCACGCGATCCGGCCCGTGCGGGGATCCCGCACCGGGACGGAGACGGCCACCAGGCCCGGTTCGATCAGTTGGTCGTCCAGGGCGTAGTGCGCGGAGGCGGCGTCCCTCGTCCGTCCTTCGAAGTCGATGGACGCCGCCCTTGGGCCACCCGGCGGTCCATAAACGGGTGGGACGGGTGGGACGGGTGGAGCGGTCGAGATGGGCGGGACAGGGGGGACTGTGGGGAAGTCTCGGTTCTGCGGGTCCTTCCGCAGGCGGGTGCGCCAGGTCTGCCAGTCCTCGGGAGTCCACTCCGTCGCGAACAGCGGGCCGGGCGCGGTGCGTTCGGCCGGGAGCAAGTCGCCGATGCGGAAGCTCAGGGACATCGCGCGGCGGCGGGTCGCCTGGTGGACGAAGCGGATGCCGTCGTGGTCGGCGACCGCCAGGGACACGGACTCGTCGAGTTCGTCGGCGAGCGCGTCCGCGCGCGCGGACAGCAGGGCGGGCAGGCGCAGGGCGGCCAGGTAGGCATTGCCCAGCTCCATGACGCGGGGCGTGAGGGTGGCGTCCCGGCCGTCCAGCCGGACGTATCCCATGCGGGCGAGGGTGGCGACGATCCGGTCCACGGTGGAGCGCGCCAGGCCCGTGGCGCGTTCGAGCGCGCTCGGACTCAGCACACCGTTCGCCTCGGTGAGGCACTGCAGCACGGCGACGCCGCGCATCAGCGGGGCTACGGCCTCGGCGGGGGGCGTCGGGATGGGGTCGGGCAGTGGCATGGGCGGCTTGTGCTCCCCGTCGTGACCTCTCGGACCTCGTCGATCGTCGATCTCCTCGATCCCGTGGATCTCGTGGATCTCGTAATTCTTGTGAACCTCGTCGATCGTCGATCTCGTGGACACCGTAACGGGGTGCCGCGGGGGACGGCGGTCCGGCGGTCCGGCGGGCGGGAGAGCGGGCGGGCGGGAGAGCGGGGCCGCCCGGTCGCCGGGTGCGTTACTTGCGCGTCACCCGTACCCGGTAGTTCCCCTGCGGGTCCGCCGCGTCGACCGCGATGCGGATGCCTCGCTTGGGGTCCTTGAACGTCTCGCCCGGGGTGAAGGGGGCGTCGGAGAGTTCCGCGTGGACGTTGGGGCTGCGGGTGCAACCGCCGCTGTCGGTGCGGGAGTCGTAGACGGTCACCGGTCCCATGCCGGTGTCGACGTCGGCGTTGACCTTGTAGATGAGGACGCCGGGCCGGCACACGTTCTCGTCGTTGCCGCCGCGGGTGCGCAGTTCGACGGCGTAGCCGGTGCGGTCGCCGATGGGGACGAAGACCAGTTTCGGGCCGCCCGCGCGCGAGAGCGGGGTCAGGGTGTACTCCCTGGTGCCCGGCGACGCCGCGCAGGAGATCTGGGTGGCGTCCAGCCAGCCGAGTTTCCACTTGTGCCAGCCGAGCAGGTCGTTGTTGGCCCCCCAGTCCTCGCTCATGATGTCCCAGTGGCCGACGGCGCCTCCGCCCTCCTGTGTGTAGAGGTCGGGCAGGCCGAAGACGTGGCCGTTCTCGTGCGGGAGGACCCGGTAGCCGGTGCGGTCGTAGGAGCCCGAGCCGTCGTCCTGGCGTGAGTAGACGAAGGACGCGTTCGCCACCGCGACGCCGTCGGCGACCGGCGCCTCCACGTTGCCGGCGAACGTCACCGACAGGACGGTGTCCAGCGCGGAGGGCCCGGCGTTGGGGGTGACCAGCACGTTCAGGAGGTCGTACGCGCGGAAGTCGACCGTGGGGTCGGCGGCGGTCACCATGTCCTGGACGAGTTCGCGGTAGCCGGGATCGAAGGGCGCGCCGCGTTCTATGCCGTACGCGTGAAACGGCTTGGGCATGCGCAGCCAGTGCCGGATCGGGGTCTCGGCGCGGTAGTCGAGTCGGCCGTAGGAGGCCGTGCGGAACCACTCCTCGGTCTGCGGGAAGAACTCGTGGTAGCGGCTGAGCGCGCTGCCCCGGCCGGGCGCGTCCGAGAAGTCGATCATCAGGGTGAGGGCGCGGACGGTGCCGGTGGAGCGGGAGTAGCCGCCCGGGGTGGGCAGGCCTTCGGACATCTGGACGGCCGAGCCGGCGTTGATCATGCAGGGGGCGAGGGCGGAGGAGCGGGCCAGTGCGACGGGGCCCGCGCCGGCCGTCGTCGAGCCGGGGACCGGCAGACGATGGCCCGTGCCCGCCGACGTGCTGACCGCCAGGGTCAGGACGGTGACCGAGGCGAAGGCGGCGACGCGACGCGGGCGTATCCGGCGGCTCAGGGGGTCCCGGCCGGTGCGCACGGGCTGCGGCTGCATGCAGGGGCCTTTCGCTCCGGGCAGCCAGCGGTCACCGGCTGCACCCTTTCGATCACCCTCTGCCGGGCCGCCCGGGGACGCGCGCTGGAGGAGACCGATCGTGGATTACCGGCCGGTACGGGCGTCGGGGGGCATCGCGGGGCCTCGGTGGGCGGGTGGGCGGTGAGGGAGGCGCGGGCAGGGGGCGCAGGTCGCGGCGGGTGGGCGGGGCGACGGTGGCCGCGGTGACGGCGCCGCGGAGCTGCCGGGGTGCGCGCCCCGGGCCGGGGTGCTCCGGCCGCCTATGTGGACGTGATCCAGGTCACAGCAAGAAAGTTCTGGATCCGGGAAATAACCGGGGACGCCTTCCCCGTTTAGCCATGTGTCCGAGTGAAACGGGGACTCGCTCCCCGGATCGCATCTCAGTCCCGAGTCGGACTCGTCACCGGCCGGATCCGTTCCGGTCGGATGCCCGACGAGTCGGGCTCAGAGCCTCAGTCAGGAGTACGCCGTGCAGACCGCGACCGCGATTCCCGCAGAGCGCAAGGCGACCCGGCCCCGCGCCGACGCCCTGCGCAACCGGGAGCGGATCGTCACCGCCGCCCGCGAGATGTTCACCGAGTTCGGCCCCGAGGTGCCGCTCGACGAGATCGCTCGCCGGGCCGGCGTCGGCAACGCCACGGTGTACCGGAACTTCCCCGACCGGGACGCGCTGGTCCGTGAGGTCGTCTGCTCGGTGCTGGACCGCACGGTCCGCGCCGGACAGGTCGCCCTCGCCGAGACCGGCGACGCGTTCGGGGCGCTGGAGCGATTCGTGCACGCGACCGCCGACGAGCGGATCAGCGCGCTGTGCCCGATGGTCTCCAGCACGTTCGACGAGCACCACCCCGACCTCGAAGCCGCCCGCGAACGCGTCGAGCGGATCATCGAGGAGGTCATGGACCGTGCGAAGGCGTCCGGGCAGCTCAGGCCCGACGTCGGCGTGGGGGACCTGATGATCGTGGTGGCCCAGCTCAGCCGGCCCCCGGCCGGCACCGCCTGCCTGAGCGTCGACCGTTTCGTCCACCGCCACCTGCAGCTGTTCCTGGACGGACTTCGGGCCCCGGCCCCCTCCGTGCTCCCGGGAGTCGCCGTGACCATGGAGGACCTGCGCCAGTCCTGAGCGACTGGTCCATAAGCGATTAGTTCGCAGAACCCCAGCAGTCAATACAGCCAGCACGCCCGTCGAGTGCAGCGGCCGTCAGCGAGGACGGACCGCCGCCCCCGCCGCAGACGTCCGTCATGCCACCGCATCACGGTTTCACGCCTTTCGTCATATTTCGTCGCCTTCCTGATTCTCCGTCGTTCCCTGTTACTTCCTGTTACTTCCTGCCGTTCCTGTTGTTCCTGTCGTTTTCTCCGTTTTTTCCGTCACTGAAGTACCGAAGCGGGTATCCCCATGTCTGAAACAGCCCAGAAGGCCCCGGCCCCCGGCAGGGCAGGCGTCCCGGACGCCAACCGCTGGAAAGCGCTGGCCTTCATCGCCCTCGCCCAGCTGATGGTCGTCCTCGACGCCACCATCGTGAACATCGCGATGCCCTCCGCCCAGTTGGACCTGGGCATCTCCGACGGCAACCGGCAGTGGATCGTCACCGCCTACGCCCTCGCCTTCGGCGGTCTGCTGCTCTTCGGCGGCCGGATAGCCGACCTGTGGGGCCGCAAGCGCGCCTTCGTCGTCGGCCTCGGCGGCTTCGCCGCGGCCTCCGCGCTCGGCGGCGCGGCCGCCAACGAGGCGATGATGTTCGGCGCCCGCGCGCTGCAGGGCGCGTTCGGCGCACTGCTCGCGCCCGCCGCGCTCTCTCTGCTCGCCGTGATGTTCACGGACGCGAAGGAGCGCGCCAAGGCCTTCGGCATCTACGGCGCGATCGCCGGCGGTGGCGGCGCCGTGGGCCTGATCCTCGGCGGCTTCCTCACCGAGTACCTGGACTGGCGCTGGACGTTCTTCGTGAACATCCCGTTCGCGATCATCGCCGCGGCCGGCGCCTACTTCGTCATCCGTGAGCCCGAGGGCGGCCGCAACCGCTCCGCTCTCGACATCCCGGGCGTCATCCTGTCCACCCTCGGTCTGGTCTCCCTGGTGTACGGCTTCACCCGCGCCGAGTCCGAGGGCTGGAGCGACTCCGTGACCGTCGGCATGTTCGTCGCGTCCGCCGTCCTGCTGGCCGCCTTCGTCGTCGTCGAGTCCAAGGTCAAGGCCCCGCTGCTGCCCCTGCGCGTGATCACCGAGCGCAACCGGGGCGGTATCTACCTCTCCCTCGGCCTCGCGATCATCTCGATGTTCGGCCTGTTCCTGTTCCTCACGTACTACCTGCAGATCGTGAAGGGCTACTCCCCGGTCAAGACCGGCTTCGCCTTCCTCCCGATGATCGCGGGCATGATCACCGGCTCGACCCAGATCGGCACCCGTCTGATGACCCGGGTGGCCCCCCGTCTGCTGATGGGTCCGGGCTTCCTGGTCGCCGCGCTCGGCATGCTGATCCTGACCCGCCTGGAGATCGGCTCCTCGTACGCGGCCGTGCTGCTGCCGGCGATGCTGCTGCTCGGTCTGGGCATGGGCACGGCGTTCATGCCGGCCATGTCGCTGGCCACTCAGGGCGTGGAGCCGCGGGACGCAGGTGTCGCCTCCGCGATGGTCAACACCTCGCAGCAGGTGGGCGGCGCGATCGGCACCGCTCTGCTGAACACGATCGCCGCGTCCGCGACGACGTCGTACATCAAGGACCACATGACGGGCGCCGCCTCCAAGCCGCAGCAGCAGCTGGTGCAGCTGGAGGGCATGGTGCACGGCTACACCAGCGCCATCTGGTTCGCCGTGGGCATTCTGGTCGCGGCCGCCACGATCGCCCTGACCTTCGTCAATGCCGGCAAGCCGGACATGGGGGGCGCGGTCGCCGGCTCCGGGGCGAAGGACGCCGAGGACGCCGTCCCGGTGATGGTCCACTGACCCGTACGACCCCGGCCCGCCGGGGGAGGTCCCGGGACCCGCGTGGCCCCGCCCGGCCGGGCCTCACGGAGAAGAGGCCCTCGGGGCGGGCGTCGGGGACACCCCCTCCGGCGTGACCCGACCGCCCCCGCGCCCTTGCCGACCGTGCCGCCGCCCTGTGCCCATCCGGACCTGTCCGGGCGGCCACGGGGCGGCGGCAGGGTCAGCGAAGCCAGGGAAGGTCCGCACCCGCTTCGTCCGGCTGAAGTCCCTCGGCGACGATCTGCATGATCTCGCCGAGGGACTTCAGCTGTTCCGGGCTGAGCCGGTCGAAGACGGCGTTGCGGACGACGGTGACGTGGCCCGGCGCGGCGCGCTTGAGCATCTCCAGGCCCTGGTCGGTCAGCACGGCGAACTGACCGCGCTTGTCGGAGGGGCAGTCCTCCCGGCGCACCCAGCCGTTCTTCTCCAGCCGGGCGATGGCGTGCGAGAGGCGGGAGCGGGTGATCTTCGCGTGCTTGGCCAGCTCGGTCATCCGCAGTCGCCGCTGCTGGGACTCGGCGAGCTTGACCAGAAGGCCGTAGTAGACGTGCGGCATGCCCGCGTCCCGCTGGAGCTGGCGGTCCATGTGGTCCTCCAGCAGGGTGGTGGCGTGTACGTAGGAGCGCCAGATGAGCTGCTCCTCGGCGGTGAGCCAGCGGGGCTCTTCAGCGGATGCGGATGCCGTCTTCATGTCTCCACTGTAAACGTCCTCTCCTTGAAATTTAAACCACTTGGGAATATGCTCGGTGACGTTGACGTTTTAGATTTCAATCAACCATGTGCGTGTGCTCGGAGCGCCCAGGACGTCCGGGGCGCGCAGAGCGCCGGGAGTGCTGGGAGAGCAGAGAGCGCTCAGAACGCCCCGGAGAGCCGGGAGCGCCGGGAGTGAGACGCAGCTCCCGCAATCAGGGGCCGAGGCCCCGGAAGGAGTCGAACCGTCATGTCCGTCGCGCCCGTCGCACCCCAGGAGCACTCCCGCCCCCAGGAGCGCATGCCCGCGCTCTACCTCAGCCATGGCGCCCCGCCGCTCGCGGACGACCCGATCTGGCCCGGAGAGCTCGCGGCCTGGTCCGCCGAGCTGCCCCGGCCCAAGGCGATCCTCATGGTCTCCGCCCACTGGGAGGAGGCCCCGCTCGCCCTCGGCGCCGTCGACCCCGTCCCCCTGGTCTACGACTTCTGGGGCTTCCCCGAGCACTACTACACGGTGAAGTACGACGCCCCCGGCGCACCCGAGCTCGCGGAGAGCGTGCGCAAGCTGCTGCGCGCCCCGGGCACTCCCGTCCAGGACATCCCCGACCGTGGCCTCGACCACGGCGCCTACGTCCCGCTCGTCGAGATGTTCCCGGCCGCCGACATCCCGGTCCTGCAGGTCTCCATGCCGACCCTCGACCCCGTGAAGCTGATGGAGATCGGCCGCAAGCTCGCGCCGCTGCGCGACGAGGGCGTGCTCATCGTCGGCTCCGGGTTCTTCACCCACAACCTGGCCGCACTGCGGCACACGGGCGCGGGAGTGCCGACCTGGTCGTCCGAGTTCGACGACTGGGGGCGGCGCGCGCTGGAGGCCCGTGACTGGGACGGCCTGCTGGACTTCCTCCGCAAGGCGCCGGCCGGCCGGTACGCCCACCCGCGCACCGAGCACTTCGCCCCGCTCTTCGTGACCATGGGCGCGGCGGAGGTGTCCGGCGAGCTGGACGCCCAGAGGTCCGTCATCGACGGCTTCTGGATGGGGATGGCCAAGCGGTCGGTGCAGTTCGGCTGACCGTGCCGGCCGACGGGCGCTACAGCTCCTTCTCGTACCAGGCCACGTCCCAGTAGCGGCCGAACTTGCGGCCCACCTCGCGATACGTGCCCACGGGCCGGAAACCGAAGCGTTCGTGCAGTCGCGCGGACGCTTCGTTCGGTTGCGCGATGCCCGCGTAGGCGCGGTGCAGGTCCTCGTCGGCCAGCGCCTCGAAGAGCGCCTTGTAGAGGAGCGTGCCGATGCCGCGCCGGCCCGCGTGTGGAGCGACGTAGACCGTCACCTCGACCGAGGTGGAGTAGGCCGCCTTCGGCCGGTAGGGGCTGGATGTGGCGTAACCCAGGATTTCCTGTGAGGTCCCCGGGATGTCCTGTGAGTCCGGTTCTGTGGCAACCATCAGGCGGTACGGCCCGTCTTCAGGGTGGGAGAGCAGCCAAGGACGTCGCTCTTCAGCAGTGAAGGCCACCGTGTCAAATGTGATGGCCGTCTCACGTACGTAGTGGTTGTAGAGGCTCGTGAGCGCGTCGAGGTCTGCCTCGACTCCCGGCCTGACCTGCACCTCTGTACGTTCCGACGGCATCACGCCTCCCAGGTGGTCGGACAGGGTACTGCATGATCAGAAAATTCGGAGTGCGGGTTGGGAATTCTGTCCTGATTCCAGTCGTTGTTTCCATCGGATGCAGGGCACCCGAGGAGAGTCCAGAGTTCCGACAGTGCCGGGCGTCTGAAGGGCCACCCGCTGAACCACCATCGCAAGGGAGCACGCATGGCAACCCGTGCCGTCGCCCGCCGCAAGTCCGCCACCGGCGAGACGAGCAGCGCGGCCCGCAGTGTTCGCGCCCATGGCGGCGAGATCGCCGACCGCGACCTGGTCGGCATGTACCTCGACGAGATCGCGCGTACACCGCTGCTCGACGCCGCCAAGGAGGTCGAGTTGTCCCAGATCATCGAGGCGGGTGTCTTCGCGCAACAGGTCCTCGACGGTGACGAGGAGTCCAAGGCGGACGCCTCCCGTGAGGAGCTCGAGGCCCTGGTCGCCGAGAGCGAGCGGGCCAAGGACGTCTTCATCCGTTCCAACCTGCGCCTGGTCGTCGCGGTGGCCCGGCGCTACCCCCGCAGCGGTCTGCCCCTGCTCGACCTGATCCAGGAGGGCAACGCCGGCCTGGTGCGCGCGGTCGAGAAGTTCGACTACCGCAAGGGCTTCAAGTTCTCCACGTACGCGACCTGGTGGATCCGCCAGGCCATCACCCGCTCCATAGCGGACCAGTCGCGCACGATCCGCCTGCCCGTCCACCTGGTGGAGGAGCTTGGCCGGATCCGGCGCGTGCAGCGCGAGTTCAACCGGGAGAACGGCCGCGACCCGGAGCCCGCCGAGATCGCCGCCGAGCTGGGCTCGACGCCGGAGCGCGTCACGGACGTCCTGGACTGGGCCCGCGACCCGGTCTCGCTCAACATGGCGGTCGACGACGAGGGCGAGACGCAGTTCGGCGACCTGCTGGAGGACACCTCCGCGGTCTCGCCGGAGCAGTCGGTCCTGACGCTGCTGCGCAGCGAGGAGCTGGACGGCCTGATCGACCGCCTGGACCCGCGCACGGCCTCCATCATCAAGATGCGGTACGGCATCGACGACGGCCGCGAGCGCACCCTGACCGAGGTCGGCAAGAAGCACGGCCTCACGAGGGAACGCATCCGCCAGATCGAGAAGCACGCCCTGCTGGAACTGAAGAAGCTGGCCCGCGACACGGGCTTCGAGGCGGCGGCGTAACCGACGGCGCTCCGCGAGCCGGGCGGGTGAGGCCCGGCCCGGCGAGCTGCGGTGCAAGGCCACCGAGCAGGCGTGGTGTACAAGACCCCGGCCGGGTGGACGAGGAGATGCCACTCGGCCGGGGGGAAGCGCACTGCGTCGGCCTTTGGTGGAGCGTCCTGCGTCGGCCTCCGGTGGCGCGTTCTGCGTCGGCCCTCCGGTGGCGCGTTCTGCGTCGGCCCTCCGGTGGCGCGTCCTGCTCGTTTCGCCGTGATGGCTCCTGCGCGGCCTCCCGTGGTGCGTGCGTGGGCCTCGCGTGGCGCGTCCGTTGGTCTCCCACATGGCGCTGGTGGGTCTGGGGCGCTGTGTGGTGCTGGCTTTACGCCCGCGTGCGCCGGTTCGAGAAAGCCGGGGAAACATGGCGCGGGAACGCCGCTTCAATCGGTGAGGCGCGGGAAAAAGACTTCTGGGCACGGGAGTTCGGATCGGCCGGACCCTGCAGCCCACCCCGAGATCTCAACCCTGCATGAGCCAGGCCGCAAGAGCCGAGCCCATGAGCGAAGTCCCATGAGCCAAGTCCCGCCGCACATCCCCCCGGCGCCGGGACTCTCCGAGAGCCGGGCTTCGGCGCCTCTCCCCCCAGGCGCCGGAGCCCGGCTCCTTTTCGTCCTCGATGTCACCGGGCGAGAGTGAGGGCGAGGGCTAGGGCCGGGGGAGGGCTGGGGTGGGCTCGGGCGGGCAGCGCCCAGGGCGGACAATGGTGCGGATTCGGTGGCAATTGCGGGCGCACACGGCCGTCGCGCGGAGGCGTAGTGGGCGTGAGCACGTCGAGAAGGCGGGGCACCCCGTACCTGAACCACGGGGTGGCCCGCCCGAATGGCAGATTGTGCCACATGGGCATAGCCTGCCGGAGTGATCAGCTCGACCTCTCGCTCCGCCTCGGCTTCGCTGACCGAGCGGCGCAAAGCGGCGACCCGGATGGAGATCGCCCGGGCGGCGGCCGGCCTGTTCGTCAGCCGGGGGCTGAAGGCCACCCGGGCCGAGGACATCGCGCAGGCGGCGGGAATCGCTCCGCGCACCTTCTACCGGTACTTCGCCACCAAGGAAGAAGCAGTCGCCCCTCTCTACGCGGCGGGCGCCCAGCGCTGGGCGGAGGCGGTACGCGAGGCGCCGGCCGGGCTGACCGTGCCGGAGGCCCTCGAACACGCCGTGCGCCACACGCTCGTGCCCGGACAGGGGGTGTCGGCCGCGTCCTGGGAGTGGGTGCGCGCCCTGATCCGGCTGGCCATGGCCAGTCCGGCCCTCGGGAAGGTCTGGGCCGAGGTGTGTCACACCTCGGAGGCCACCCTCACGGAGGTGCTGGCGGAACGGGCGAGGGCCGCCGCCACGGCGGCGAACGGTCCCACGCCCGGGCGGGCCACCGCCGTCCCGGAAGCCTCGGGCCCGGACGCCTCGGGCCCGGATGCCCCGTCCCCGGACGCCTCGGATCCGGACGCCCAGGACCCGGCCACCCCTGTCCCGGCCGCAGCCGCCTCGCCGTACGAGCGCTTCACCGCGGCGGTGGCCGGCGCCGCGGTCCGGGTCGCCGTAGAGAGCTGGGCGGTGACGGACACCTCGCCCACCGGTCCGCAGGGCCCCGCAGAGGTGGCCCTGGGCAATCTGCGAGCCCTGCGGGGCTTTTCCTGGACATCGGGGCAGACAGGGCAGACAGGGCAGACAGGGCAGGCGGGGCGGGCGGGGCGGGCGGGTTAAGCCCGCAGAGCGGGTCAGGGAGCCGGGCGACCCTGGACGGCCCTTCGGGCTGAGGCGTGACGGGAAAGCGACTTGGGCTGGGCGGGCCCTGCGCTCGGCGGCCCGACCATCGCATGGGCCCTGCGTCCGGACGGTCGGCCCCCGGGTCGGATGGGTCCTGGGGGCGGGGTGAACTTGGCGGGTCTTTCTCAGTCCCGTCCCTCAATCACCCGCCCTCGCCACCGCTTCCGCCCTCGCCGCCCGTTCCAGTCGGCCGCCCAACTCTCTTACACAGTCGATGAGTTCGCGGGGCTCCCGGACCGAGAACTCGTAGCCCAGCATCGCGAGCCGGACCGCCACCCACTCCACCGGGTCACTGGTCGACCCGCGCAGTCGGCAACCCTCCTTGCGCACCTCCCCGTTGCCGTTGCCGTCGCCATTGCCGCCTCCGTCGCCATTGCCGCCTCCGTTCTGGCCGCCGTCGTGCGGACGGTGCGGGTGATGCCGGTGATGCGGGGTCGGTGTTCCCAGCCAGGCCGGGAGGCGGGCCGCGACGAGTTCGGCCGGCGCCTCGAAGGTGACGTCGTACTCGTACTCGCGGGCGTCCGGCCGGCCGTGGATGGACCGCCGGAGGTACTCCGCCGCGCTCCCCGTCGGCAGCTCGCGCGGAGTGAACCGCGCACCGGTCGCGAACGGTTCCCGGACCCGGTCGACCCGGAACGTCCGCCAGTCCTGGCGGTCGAGGTCGTACGCCACGAGGTACCACCGCCGCCCCGTGGACACGAGCCGGTAGGGCTCGGTCAGACGACGCGACTCCGTGCCGTCCTTCGCGCGGTAGGCGAACCGCAGCCGCTCCTGGCCGGCCACCGTCGACGCCATGACGGTCAGCGTCTCGGGTGCGATGCTCGCGCCGTCCCCGCTGGTCAGCGGGGTGGTGGCGGCCTGGAGGGTGGAGACGCGATGGCGTAGCCGGGCCGGCAACACCTGCTCCAGCTTGGCCAGCGCCCGCACCGAGGCCTCGTCGACGCCCTCCAGCGCGTGACCGGCCCCGGCCCGCAGTCCGACGGCGATCGCGACGGCCTCCTCGTCGTCGAGCACGAGGGGCGGCATCGCCTTGCCCGCGACCAGCCGGTACCCCCCGTCCGAGCCCATGGTCGCCTGCACGGGATATCCCAGGTCGCGCAGTCGGTCGATGTCGCGCCGGACCGTGCGGCGGGACACCCCGAGGCGCCCGGCGAGCTCGCCGCCGGGCCATTCGCGGGGCGTCTGGAGGAGGGAGAGGAGCTGAAGCAGCCGAGCCGGGGTGTCCGTCGTCATGCACTCGAGGATGCCGTACGAGTAGGACACGATCTGACCTAGTGCCGTCCTACTGTCACACCATGACCTCCACGGAGACCTCCACCGAGACACCGCCCACCCCTGAGACGGCAGCACCTGCGGCGACCCCGGGCGACCGACGTCGTTGGTTCGCGCTCGCCATCGTGATGACCGCGGCCTTCATGGACCTGGTCGACGTCACGATCGTCAACATCGCCATCCCCTCCATACAGCAGGACGCGGGCGCCTCCTGGAGTCAGATCCAGTGGATCACCGCCGGTTACGCGCTCGCCTTCGCCGCGGGACTCATCACCGGCGGCCGGCTCGGCGACATCCACGGGCGCAAACGGCTCTTCCTGCTCGGCATCGGCGGCTTCACCCTCGCCTCCGCGCTGTGCGGCTTCGCCGCCAACCCCGAGATGCTCGTCGCCTCGCGGATTCTGCAGGGCGGCATGGCGGCGATGATGGTCCCGCAGGTGCTGTCGATCGTGCACGCGACCTTCCCGGCGCACGAGCGGGGCAAGGTGTTCGGGCTGTTCGGCGCGATCGTGGGACTGGGCGCCGTCTCGGGTCCGCTGCTCGGCGCGCTGCTGACGGAGTGGAACCTGTTCGGGCTGGAGTGGCGGCCGATCTTCCTGATCAACCTGCCCGTCGGCATCGCGGGACTGATCCTCGGCAGCCGTTTCATCACCGAGTCGAAGGCGCCGAAGGCGCTGAAGCTGGACATCGTCGGCGTCGTCCTGGTCACCCTCGGTCTGCTCATGCTGCTCTACCCGCTCACCCGCGGTCGTGAGCTGGGCTGGCCGGTGTGGGGGTATGCGTCGATGGTCGGCGCGCTCGGCGTCTTCGGGGCGCTCGTCGCTTACGAGCGGCGCAAGGGCGCGCGGGACGGCTCGCCGCTGGTCGAGCTCTCCCTCTTCCGGGTGCGCAGCTTCGCGGCGGGCGTCGCCGTGCAGACCGTCTTCGGGATCGCTCTCGGCGTGTTCTTCCTGGTCTGGACGCTGTACATGCAGACGGGCCTGGGCTGGAGTCCGATGAAGGCCGGTCTGACCGGGGTTCCCTTCTCGATCGCCGTCTCGACGGCCGCGGGGATGTCCGTGCAGAAGCTGGTACCGCGCTTCGGGCGCAAGGTGCTGCAGGCGGGCGCCCTGACCATGGTCGTCGGCGTGCTCCTCTACATGTGGGAGTCCGAGCGCTTCGGGCTGGGCATCGCTCCCTGGCAGATGGCGCTGCCGCTGGTCGTCATGGGCGCCGGCATGGGGCTGATCTTCGCCCCGCTGACCGACGCGGTGCTGTCGGAGGTGCCTCGCGAGCACGCCGGGTCGGCGTCCGGCCTCATCAACACCGTCCAGCAGATGGGCAACGCGCTCGGACTGGGACTCGTCGCGGTCGTCTTCTTCGGCCGGATCGGCGATCGGCTGACCGCGTCCGAGGTCGGCCCGGCCTTCGTGAACGCCTTCCAGTACGCCCTGGGCTGGGTGGCCCTGGTGATGTTCGCGATCTTCCTGCTGATGTTCGCCCTGCCGAAGCGGCCCGCGCAGCACGTGGAGGGCGGCGCGGACGCCGCGGGGGCCCCGGAGACGGCCCCCGCCGAGGGGCGGGAACGCGAGTTCGCCGTCTGACCTGGTGACCTCGTGAGCTCCCGGACTCCCGGACTAGCGGGCACCCGTAGTCCCGTAGTCCCGAAGTCCCGTAGTCCCGAAGTCCGGGGCTCCTGCGTCACCTTGGTCCCGTCGAGAGCCCGTCACCGTAGCGGTGGCGGGCTCTTCGTCCTTCCCCGCGGCGGTGTGTCGCCGGCCGGCAGAGGAGGCACGGACGGAAGTCCGTTCATGCCCGAATCAAGCCCGAACCTGTTTACTTTCCGGAAATCCGGGCGTAGCCTCCGTGTCGAAACCACAAGTTCGGGCATAAATCTGGCACCGACCGGAGGGGAACGGACATGTACGCACCGGAGCGGCAGCAGCAGATCCTGCGGCTCGCCCGTGACGGCGGACGGGTGGACGTCCTGTCGCTGGCCGAGGAGTTCCAGGTCACGGCGGAGACGATCCGCCGCGATCTGAAGGCCCTCGACCGGGCCGGTCTGGTGCGCCGCGTGCATGGCGGAGCCATTCCGGCCGGACGTCTCGACTTCGAACCGGATCTCGCCGAACGCGAGGGCACCTCGGCCGACGAGAAGGACCGCATCGCGAAGGCGGCCCTGACGGAACTGCCCTCCGAGGGCACGATGATCCTGGACGCCGGCACGACGGTCGCACGGCTGGCCGCCGCTCTCCCGCTGGAGGCCGAGCTCACCGTCGTCACCCACAGCCTGCCCATCGCGGCCCGCCTCGCGGACCACCCGGGCATGCAGCTCCATCTCATCGGAGGGCGCGTGCGGCACCGTACGCGCGCCGCCGTGGACGCCTGGGCGCTGCGCGCGTACGGCGAGATCCGGGCCGACGTCCTGTTCCTCGCCGCCAACGGCTTCTCCGCGGAGCACGGGCTGACCACTCCCGACCTCGCCGAGGCCGCGGTCAAGCGGGCCGCCGTCGCCGCCGCCCGTCGGGTCGTCCTGCTCGCCGACTCCGCCAAGCACGGCCAGGAGCACTTCGCCCGCTTCGGCGACCTGAGCGACGTGGATCTGCTGATCACCGACAGCGCACTGAGTCCCGACGACGCTGCCGCGATCGAGCGCGGCGGCACGGAAGTGGTACGAGCATGAGCGGCACCGGCCCGAGCACCGTGGGCGTGATCCTCACCGTCACCCCCAACCCGTCCCTGGACCGCACCTACGAGGTCCCCTCCCTCGACCGCGGCGAGGTCATCCGCGCCACCGGCGAGCGGATGGACCCGGGCGGCAAGGGCGTTAACGTCTCCCGCGCGGCGGCCGCCGCCGGGCGGCGCACGGTCGCCGTCCTGCCCCTGGGCGGTGCGCCGGGCGCACTCGTCGCCGATCTGCTGGCTGCGCAGGGCATCGAGGTCGCGCCGGTCCCGGTCACCGGAGCCACCCGCTCGAACATCGCCCTCGCGGAGTCCGACGGTGTCCTGACGAAGATCAACGCGCCCGGCCCCGAGCTGTCCGCCGAGGAGCAGGAACTGCTGCTGGAGACGGTCCGTGAGCAGTCGCGCGGCGCCGACTGGATCGCCTGCTGCGGCAGCCTGCCCCGTGGCCTCGCGCCGTCCTGGTACGCCGAGGTGGTCGCCCGGGCGCACGCGGGGGGCGCGCGGATCGCTCTGGACACGTCCGGGCGGGCGCTCCTCGAAGCCCTGCGCGAGCGGCCCGACGTGGTGAAGCCGAACGCCGAAGAACTCGCGGAGGCAGTCGGACGTCCCCTCGCCACCGTGGGCGACGCGGTGAAGGCGGCCGAGGAACTGCGCGGAATGGGCGCCCGAGCGGTGCTCGCGAGTCTGGGCGCCGACGGCCAGCTGCTGGTCGAGGAGACGGGCACCTGGTTCGGGAGCGCGCGGGTCGACGCCGTCCGCAGCAACGTGGGCGCCGGCGACTCCTCCCTCGCCGGGTTCCTCATCGCCGGCGGCAGCGGCCCGGCGGCGCTCGCCTCCGCCGTTGCGCACGGCGCGGCCGCCGTCCAGCTGCCCGGCAGCGTGATGCCCACGCCGGACGACCTGGACCCGGCGGCCGTGACGGTGACGGCCGACGTGCCGGTGGACCGCGAACTGCGGGAGCCGGTGTCATGAGGACGACCCCCGCCCGGCCCGCACCGCTCGGCGGACCGGCGGCCGAACAGCGGCGAGGCGCCCCGGCGACCGCCGCCCCCTACGGGCAGCAGGGCACCCTGAGCCGCCCTGCTGACCAGGGGAAACAGGACCCGTACCCGCCTGTGACCCCAGGGAGGCGGGGCTTCCCCGGCCCCGCCTCCGCCCCGCCTTCCCGACCCGCCCCRCCCTCCCGATCCGCCTCACCCTCCCGACCCATCGGACCTCCTGTCTCCGTCCGACTCCCCGTTCCCACCCGACTCCCCGTCCCCACCCCCGCCCGCCACCCCACGACCCGGGCGATACGCGTGCGAAGGAGCCCGCGATGAGCGACATGATCACCGCGGACCTGGTCGATCTCGACCTGTCCGCCTCAACGAAGGAAGCGGCGGCGCGATCCCTCGCCGAGCGCATGGTGGCCCTGGGCCGGGTGACCGACCTGGACGGCTTCCTCGCCGACGTGGCCGCCCGCGAGGCGCAGATGCCCACCGGCCTCGACGGCGGCATCGGCATCCCCCACTGCCGGAGCGCCCATGTCACCGAGCCGACGCTCGCCTTCGGGCGCAGCGCCGCCGGCATCGACTTCGGTGCGGCGGACGGCCCGGCCGACCTGGTCTTCCTCATCGCCGCCCCCGCCGGCGCGGACGACGCCCATCTGACGATCCTGTCGTCACTGGCCCGGCAGTTGATGAACGCCGACTTCACCGACGCGCTGCGGTCGGCCGGCGACCCGGCCGCGGCGGCAGCGCTGATCCGCGGCGACGCTCCTCCCGCCCCCGAGAGCCCCGCCCCTGAGACCCCGTCCGCCGGGGCCGAGGGCGGTCCCGCAGACTCCGGTCCCGCAGGCACCGGTTCTGCAGACTCCGGTTCCGCAGACTCCGTGTCGGCGTCGGCGGCGGCCTCCGCCGACGCCGACACGGCCTCCCCTTCCGCCTCTGCCTCCCCTTCGGACCCGGCCGCCGTCTCCGTCCCCGAGACCACGCGCCCCTTCCAGATCGTCGCGGTCACTTCCTGTCCCACCGGCATCGCGCACACCTACATGGCGGCCGAGTCCCTGGAGAAGGCGGGCCGCGAGGCCGGCGTCGAGCTGGTCGTCGAGACGCAGGGTTCGGCCGGCTTCACCCGGCTCGACCCGGCCGTCATCGGCGCGGCGGACGGAGTGATCTTCGCCCACGACGTCCCCGTCCGCGACAAGGACCGCTTCGCAGGCAAGCCCACCGTGGACGTCGGTGTGAAGGCGGGCATCAACCGGCCCGCCGAGCTGATCAGCGAAGTGCGCGGGAAGGCGGAGCGCGGCGAGGCGACCTCGGGCGCCCCCTCCGGCGCGGGCACGCCGGTCGAGCGCGCCGGCGAGTCCGGCGAGGGCTACGGCACCAAGCTGCGCAAGTGGCTGATGTCCGGCGTGAGTTACATGGTCCCGTTCGTCGCGGCCGGCGGTCTGCTGATCGCCCTCGGCTTCGCGATCGGCGGATACGAGATCAAGTCCGCACCCTCGGTGATGGACCACTTCGTGTGGACCCAGACGGACAGTTGGGCCGCCCTGCTGTTCCAGATCGGCGCCGTGGCCTTCGGCTTCCTCGTCCCGGTCCTCGCGGGGTACATCGCCTACGGCATGGCGGACCGGCCCGGCCTCGTCCCCGGCTTCGTCGGCGGCATGATCGCGTCCACCATCAACGCGGGCTTCCTCGGCGGTCTGGTCGCCGGTCTGCTCGCCGGTGGCGTGGTGATGGCGATCCAGAAGGTGAGGATCCCGGCGCCGGTGCGCGGCATCATGCCGGTGGTGGTGATCCCGCTGATCTCCTCGGCGATCGTCGGCTTCCTGATGTTCGTCGTGGTCGGCAAGCCCATCGCCTCCGCCCAGAAGGGCATGACCGACTGGCTGAACGGCCTGTCCGGGTCCAACGCCGTCCTGCTCGGCGCCCTGCTCGGCCTGATGATGTGCTTCGACCTCGGCGGTCCCGTCAACAAGGTCGCGTACACCTTCGCCACGGCCGGCATCGCGGTCTCCAACCCGGGCGACTCCGCCATGAAGATCATGGCCGCGGTCATGGCGGCCGGCATGGTCCCGCCGCTCGCGATGGCGCTGGCCACCACGGTCCGCGGCAAGCTCTTCACGCCGACCGAGCGTGAGAACGGCAAGGCCGCCTGGGTGCTGGGCGCCTCCTTCATCTCCGAGGGCGCGATCCCGTTCGCCGCGGCCGACCCGCTGCGCGTGATCCCCGCCTCTATGGCGGGCGGTGCGGTCACCGGCGCGCTGTCGATGGTCTTCGGCGCCACGCTGCGCGCCCCGCACGGCGGCATCTTCGTGGTCCCGCTGATCGGCAATCCGTTCCTGTACCTGGTCGCCGTCGCGGCGGGCGTGTGCGTGACGACGGCCCTGGTCGTCGTCCTCAAGGGCATGCGCAAGCCGGCCCCCGGCGCTGCGCAGCCCGGGTCGGCGGAAGGTGCGGCCGAGACCACGACCGCGCAGGAGACGAAGCAGCCGGTCGGCGTGTAGCCACCGCGCCGACCGTTCGTCCTCTCCACTCCCGCCCCGTCCCCCTCGCCGCCCAGTCGCCCTCGCGCCTGGGCGGTGGGCTGTGTGCCCGCCTGTGCCGCCTTCCTGCCTGTGCCGGCCGGGTCCGCCGCGTTGGCCTGTGCCGGCGGGCCGGCCGGGTCGGCAGAGTCGGCTGTGCGGAGTGGCTCGTTGGGTATATCGGCCGATCTGCGTGGCCTGCGAGATACATCACGGTCCGGGGCCAAAGTCCCGGACTGTGGTGTGTACTGGGCGGTATGCCCGTGCATCCCACGCCCGCCCAGCTGACGGCTCTGACCGTTCTCGCCGTGGCGTCCGTCGCCTGGCTGCTCGTCCTGACCCGGGTCCTGCGCCGTATGCGCGCACGCGCCGCGGCTCACGCGGCGCTCCATGCCTTGCCCGTCCGCCCCGCGGTCCCGGCGAAACTCCCTGTGCTCCCCGCGCTCCCGCGCCAGCAGCAGGCGACCGGTCCCCGTCGGGAGACCGTCGAGCTGACCACGGCGGAGGAGGACGCTTTCGCGGGCCTGGTGCGCCGGCTCGGCGGCGGCCGCTGACCCGGCGCCGGAGGCGGCTCAGGAGACCTGTGCTGCCCGGCGCTCCATCGCGTCCCGGGCCGCGGCCTCGGACGCGTACACCTCGCACATGTGCCGCCCGTCGGGCGTCGCCGTGTGCTCGACCTCCCACAGGGAGATCTCCCGGCCGTCGCGCAGCAGGAACGCGTGCTCGTAGAGCGAGTAGCCCAGGCCGATCCGGCCCGCGCGGCAGGGACGTCCGAAGGCCTGGGTGATCTGGTGCGCGCACGCGGACCTCAGCAGCGCCGTCGTGTCCGCGTCCGGCCGGTCGGGGTTCTCGGCGCGGCGCAGCAGACGGCGCGCGTGGTCCGCCGAGTCGTCCGGCACGTACACGTGGCGGGGCGCCGGGAACGGCGACAGCTGCACCAGCACCGGCAGTTCGAAGTCCGGCGCCTCGGACGGCAGCGGCAGCCGGGCCGTCGCGGCGCGCAGCTCCTCCTCGTCCACGTACACCTCGTGCTGGGGCTCACTGCCCGGGGCGGTGTTGTGCACGAGCTCCCACAGCGTGAGCGCGCAGCCGTCGGCCAGCAGCCAGGTGTGCCGGTAGGTCTCCCGGTGCAGGCCCGCGCTGTGGTGCGCGGAGTGCAGGGAGCTGTCGTGGGCCAGCGCGCAGTCGAGCCGCCGCAGAGCCTCGTCGGGCAGCTCGAACGAGTTCAGGGCGCGACCGAGCAGTCGCGCGAGATGCTCCTCCGGAGACTCGGGCGACTCGGCTGGTTCGTACGCTGTCGTCTCGTACGGAACGCTCAAGGTTTCTCCCGGCGTTGCTGCATGTCACCTTGTGGGTGCATACCGTAGCCCCTCGGTCGGACATCATGTCCGGGAACCGAGAAAACGTACGTCAGGGAAAACGCCCGGGCCGCGCGGATGGTTCCCGCACGGCCCGACGTACGCTCAGAAACCGCCGGTCAGACGGCACTTCCCGCGCTCGAATCGCCCTTGGTGCGCCCGGTGCGCGGGGCGCTCCTGTTGCTTCCGTTGCTTCCGTTGCTTCCGGTGCTCCCGTGGCCCGTGGCGCACGGGGTGCTCGCGTCGGCGGTCACGCGCCGCTGCCGGCGGTCCACTCCGCCCACGACATGTTCCAGCCGTTGAGTCCGTTGTCCGGAGCCACCTTCTTGTCGGGGGAGTTCTTGACGATCACGACGTCGCCGATCAGCGAGTTGTCGTAGAACCACTTGGCGGGCGTGTCACCCTGCGCGCCCTGGACGTCGGCGAGTCCCACGCAGCCGTGGCTGGTGCCGGTGCGGCCGAAGGGCGGGTTGTTCCTGTTGTACCAGTAGTTGCCGTGGAGGAAGGTGCCGGAGGTGGTCAGACGCATCGCGTGCGGCACGTCCGGGATGTCGTACTCGGCGCCCAGGTTGACCGTGCGGCTGTTCATGCGCGTCTGCGTGAACTTCTCGGAGATCACCATCTGGCCGTTGTACGTGGTGTGCTCGGGGTCGCCCGTGGAGATCGGGGTGGTCTTCAGGGTCTGTCCGTCCCGCACGACCGTCATGGTCTGCGTGTTCGCGTCGACCGTGGAGACCTGCGAGCGCCCGATGGTGAAGTCGACCGTCTTCTTCTGCACGCCGTAGACGCCGCTCGCGCCCTCGACCCCGTCCAGGTCGATCTTCATCGTGACCTTGGAGCCGGCCTTCCAGTACTCCTGGGGCCGGAAGTCGAGCCGCTGCGTGCCGAACCAGTGGCCGACCACCTGCTGCCCGCTGCTGGAGCTGACGGTGATGTGCGACTGCACGGCCTTCCTGTCGGAGATGGCCTTGTCGAACGTGAACGACACCGGCATGCCGACGCCGACCGTCGTGCCGTCGTCCGGCGTGTACGTGCCGATGAAGCTGTTCGTCGAGGAGACCGTGGTGAAGATCGCGTTCGCCGCAGCGGTCTTGCCGTTCGCGTCCTTCGCGGTCGCCGATATCTGGTACTTCGTGCCGCGTTCCAACTGCTCCTTCGGCTTCCAGCTGCTGCCGTCGGCCGACAGGGCGCCCTCGACGGCCTGTCCCGACCCGGACACCGTCATCTTCACCTCCGCGAGCCGGCCGTCGCTCACCTTCACACCGGTCCGGTTGATCGATGCGCCCGTCGAGCCGTCCTTCGCCGAAATGACGATCTTGGCGGTGGACGTCTTCACACCGCTCCCGTCGCTCTTGCCCCCCTTGGCGTCCCCGCCCTCGGCGTTCGCGCTGCCCCCGCAGGCGGTCAGGGTCAGGGCGCCGACCACCAGGACGGCACATGCTCCCACCGCGCGCCGCACTGTCTTGTCCGCCGTCGTCACGGGCTGCTCCGGTTTCGTGTGAGGTAAGTGATCCGCTCCAGTACGTGGAGGAGGAGCGCCACGGCGACCACCGAGGTTCCCCCGCGGGCGCCGTTGGCACGACCGCGTGACAGAACCGGGACAATGACCCACCCGGCCCTGCCCCGACCCACCCGTTCACCCGCCCGCCTGCGCCTCCCGCCGGCCCCGCGACGATCTGACACCCGCCGCGCCGACGTCCGTCCCGGCCGACGGAGCTCTCTTTGGCCTCCGTTCCCGGCGTCACCGGGGGCCGTACAGCTCCTCGTACGCCGGCCAGGCGCCGCCCGGGCAGTCCACGGACTCGGCGGCGCGCACGGCTCGGACGATCGCGCGGGTCACCATGTCGGCGCCCGCCGCGAGGACGTCGTTCAGGGCGAGCGGGTTGCCGTGGGCGAGCGGCCGGACGCCCGTGGCCATGGAGAAGACGGTGTCTCCGTCGTTGAGCATGTGCACCGGACGCACGGCGCGTGCGATCCCGTCGTGCGCCGTGCCCGCCAGCTTCTGGGCCTGCGCCTTGGACAATTCGGCGTCGGTGGCGACCACCGCGAGGGTGGTGTTCAGCGGCGGAGGCGCGTTCCTCGCCGCGCTCTCGGCGAGCCGCCGACGCGCGGCCTCGTGCACCTGGGCTTCCGGGTATGTCACGCGCCCCTGGAACAACTCCCCGTACAACGCACCCGTCTGCGGCTCCAGCACCGATCCCACCGCGTTCGCCACCACCAGGGCCCCCACCGTGATCCCCGAGTCGAGGACGACGGCCGCGGTGCCCACACCGCCCTTCAGCGGCCCCACCACCGCGCCCGTCCCCGCGCCGACGCAGCCCTGCGGCACCCGCGCCCCGGGCTCGCTCGCCGCGGCCGCCGCGACGGCCGCCAGGCCGGTGGCCGCGTCCGGACGGGCCCGGAAGTCGCCACCGCGCCCGAGGTCGAAGACACAGGCGGCCGGCACCACCGGCACGACGTGCGTCGGTTCCGGGCCGACACGGACCCCGCGTCCCCGTTCCTCCAGCCACGCCATCACCCCGGACGCGGCGTCGAGTCCGTACGCGCTGCCGCCCGTCAGCACGATCGCCTCGACCTTCTGCACCAGGTTGCGCGGATCGAGGGCGTCGGTCTCCTTGGTGCCGGGGCCGCCGCCGCGCACGTCCACCGCGGCCACGGCGCCGCCCTCGGGCGCGAGGACGACCGTGGCACCGGTGAGCCACCCCTCGCCGGTCCGGGTCGCGTGGCCCACCCGCAGGCCGGCCACGTCCGTCAGAGCGTCAACTGTCATGGCAGCCAGTCTCACCCGGCCCGCACCGCGCGGGTGGGCGGAGACCGGTCGCGTCACACCGCGGAGTGCGAACCCTGCTCCGAGCCTTCGCCGGAATCCGGCGAGTCCGGCGAGTCCGGCGAGTCCGAAGAGTCCGCCGATTCCGAGTGGCTGGCCGTGTCCCGCGCATCCTCCCGTGAGTCCCGCGCGAGCATGCGGGCCGTCAAGGTCGCTCCGGTGGCCACCGCCAGCGCCGACACCGCACCGGCCGCGAAAACCGCCCACTCGCCCACGAAGGTGCAGCAGATCACCAGCAGCGCGGTGACGGGCAGTACCGACTGCTGGGCCAGGCCCACCTTGAAGTGGCGTGAGTGCAGCACCCACACGGTCAGCAGATACAGCGCCGTCGGCAGGGTGACGGCGGCCGACGCGGCGAGCGTCGAGAGACGGGCCTGCCCGACGGCCTGCTCGACCGCCACCTCCAGGCCCGCGCCGATCGCCGCGGCCGAGGCGAAGACGGCATAGTGCCCGTAGCCCCACAGGAACGCCTGCCTGCTGGAGCGCAGATGACCGTGGATGGGGACCACGAAGTAGATCCACCAGGCGGCGAAGACGATCAGCAGGCCGCCGACCGCGATCGGCAGCAGCTCGCCCAGCGCGTCGTTCTCGTCGATGCCGGTCTTCACCGCGACCGTGGCCGCCGCGATCGTCTCGCCGAGCACGATGATCGTGAACAGCCCGTACCGCTCCGCGATGTGGTGCGGGTGCCAGGACGTCGGGTGGCCCCGCTCCGCGTACAGCGGCACGCACATCTCCACCGGCGCCATCACCAGGAACAGCCAGGCCCGGCCGCCCTCGGGGAGGATCACCAGCCCCAGCCAGCCCACCTGGCAGAGCAGCATGCCGCAGGCGTAGCGCAGCGCCGTCCTGCGCTCCGGGCCTTCGGTCGAATAGGCCACGCGCAGCCACTGCGAGGACATGGCGAGCCGCATGATGACGTAACCCAGCCAGACGGCCAGGAACTCGTGCTCCTCGACGGCCCGGGACACCCCGGCGGCGAGCACCAGGACTCCAGCGATCTGGACCAGCGTGACGACCCGGTAGAGGGCGTCGTCGTTGTCGTACGCCGAGGCGAACCAGGTGAAGTTCATCCAGGCCCACCAGATGGCGAAGAAGACCATCGCGTAGTTGAGGATTCCCTCGCCCGCGTGGGACTCCGCCACCGCGTGGACCAGTTGGACGCCCGCCTGGGCGATGGCCACGACGAAGCACAGGTCGAAGAACAGCTCGAGCGGTGAGGCGACCCGGTGTGCCTCGCCCCGCCTCCGCGCGGTCAGTTTGCGCAGCGGGTGTCTGCGAGCGGGGACGGGGGGCGGGGAGGGGTCGCCGGAAGGAGGGACCGGCGGGGGCGTACTGGACGTCATGGGTCCCAGCACAGCAGATATCCGTCGGAAAATCTTGTGCGGAATCCGCAGGCCGACGGGGTGGCCGGCGGGGTTCGCGGACCGGTGCGCCGGGTTCGTGAGGACGCCGGACCGGCTCGCGGAGCCGGCCGTGTGGCCGACGCTCTGCGGCGCGGTCCTTCCTTGGGACCGGGCCCGGCCCCGGGGCGTCGTCCGGGCCGTACCCTGGACGCATGAGCACCCCCGCCGCCCCCGAGCCGTGTGACCCGAAGGCCGCGCTGGTCTTCGACGACCCGCTGGACCGCCAGTCGTCGGACGACACCGACCGCGGGTGGGGCGAGCGGCCGACGGCCGGCAGCGACAGCGCCGCCGACCTGAAGCGCTTCCTCGACGAGAAGCCGCCCCACCACATCTGAACCCGGTTCGGCCAGATCTGAACGCGGTCCGGGACCAGGGCCCGGACCCGACCCCCGATCCGAGTCAGGGCCCGGATCTCAACCCCGACCCGAGTCAGGGCCCGGATCCGAACCCCGACCCGGGCCTGGGACCGGATCCGGGCTTCCGTCCGGACCCGGCGGGCCCGGCGGGACTGCGGCGCTACCGCCGGTACTCGCCTGAGCCGCGCTGGGCGACCAGCTCGTCGCGGATCTCCTTGAGCACCTCCAGCTCGGTCACGTCCATGACCTCCTGCGTGCCCTCCTTGGCCTTCCTGCGGGCCTCCACCACAGCCAGGTACTTCGACATCGGCAGCACCATCAGGAAGTACACGACGGCCGCCGTGATCACGAAGGTGAGGGTCGCGCCGAGGACGGAGCCCCACAGGATGTGCACGCCCTCCTTGCCCGTGCCCTGGCACCCCTTGATGCAGGAGCTGTAGCTGTCCAGGTTCTGGGTGCCGATCGTCCCGATGACCGGGTTGATGATCCCCTTCACCACCGAGTTGACGATGTTCGTGAAGGCCGCGCCGATCACCACCGCGACTGCCAGATCGACGACGTTCCCCCGCATCAGGAAGGCCTTGAAGCCCTGCAGGACGCTTGCCTTCTTTTCGCTCACCTCGGTGACACTCCTCGCATGTACAGGTTGTGGAACAAACAGCTCCGCAACCTACGGCAAGGCCGGGTGGGCGTGTCCAGCGCGGGTGCTCGAACGAGCGACTTGACGTCACCACAAGGTCACCGCCAGCCGGGCCGTGGCGCTCGCGCCGGCAAGGCGCGCCGCGGTCGACCGGGGTACCGACAGGACGACCAGGGCGCCGCTCTCGCCGACGGCGCCGGAGGCCAGGGCCGACGCGGAGGGCGAGGTGGAGGACGAGGCGTCCAGAGGCTCGGGCACCTTCGTCACGAGTGCCCCGCGCGCGACGACATGGGCCTCGCCGCCCGTCGCGCCGCCCGTTCCACCCGCCGCCTGCTGGACGGCGATGACGTCGATCCGGTCACCGGGGCGCAGCAGCCGGACGGTGGCCGCGTCGGCGATACGCACCGGTGCCGTCACCTTCTCGGCGGTACGGAGGGCGGGTGCGGGGGCGTGCGTGGACGATCGAGCGCGGGACTGCGAGCTTTCGCGCGCCTCGCCGTCCGGGTGTCCGCGCGCCGGATCACCGTCCCGTGGCCCGGCGGCCACGAGCGCGACGGCGGTGACGGCGAGTCCGATCGCGAGGGCGCGCCTTCGGCTCCGGACCAGCCGGCTGAGCCGATACCGGCCGTGGCCCACCCGCACCGGGTCGAAGACGGGCACCTCGCATGTCGCGGGCGCCTCCGGACCCGGCGCTTGCGCAGCGGGCGCCTCCGGACCGGGCGGGCACGGTGCGGGCGGGAAGGCGAGGGGAGGTGAGGTGAGGGGGGAGGAGGGAGGGAGAGCGGACACGGGACCACCACCTGCGAGGACGTACGGGCTCGGACGGGCTTGCACAGCCACGATGAGCCCTCACGCCGCCGCCCGTCGGAGCCGGTGGACCATCCACGGCTTGTGGACAACTCCGCCACCCGAACGAGGAGTTCCGCGGCAAGCGTGCCGACCGGACCCCGCCCGCGCCGCCCGACTCACCCCTTACGGCAGCTCGAACCCGGGGTTCAGTCCGCCGAGCGCCTTCGTGCACAGGCAGTCCCGGTCGGTGTTCGAGGGGAGGGCCGCGAGCGTGTCGAACAGCACCTCCCGGAGCCGGTCCACGTTGGCCGCGAACACCTGCATCACTTCCTCGTGCGAGACGCCCGCACCGCTCTCGGCGCCCGCGTCCAGATCGGTGACCAGGTTCAACGACGTGTAGCAGAGCTCCAGTTCGCGGGCCAGCGCGGCCTCCGGATGGCCCGTCATACCCACCGTCGACCAGCCCTGCGCCTGGTGCCACAGCGATTCGGCGCGGGTCGAGAACCTCGGTCCCTCGATCACGACGAGCGTCCCGCCGTCCACCGGCTCCCACTGCCGGCCGCGGGCCGCCTTCAGCGCCGCCGCGCGTCCGGCGGAGCAGTAGGGGTCGGCCAGCGACACGTGCACCACGTGGGGCACCGTGCCGTCGGGGAGGGGCAGGCCGTCGAAGTACGTCCCGGTCCGCGCCTTCGTACGGTCGACCAGCTGGTCGGGCACGACCAGGGTGCCGGGCCCGTACTGGGGGCGCAGACCGCCCACCGCGCACGGGCCGAGGACCTGACGCACGCCGACGCTGCGCAACGCCCACAGGTTGGCCCGGTAGTTGATCCGGTGGGGCGGGAGATGGTGTCCGCGTCCGTGCCGCGGGAGGAAGGCGACCCGCCGGCCGGCGGTCTCGCCGATGAAGAGGGAGTCGCTGGGAGACCCGTAGGGGGTGTCGACCTGGATCTCGGTCACGTCGTCGAGAAACGAGTAGAGACCGGAGCCGCCGATCACGCCGATCTCTGCGTTCGCTGCCTTGTTCGCCATGTCCGGCACCCTAGGCCAGCCTTGCGCCGCCGAGGAATGCCGAGCGCGCTGCCGGCGGGGACGCCGGGAACGGCCGCCGGGAACGCCGAGAACCCCGCCGTCGGACGACGACAGGGTCCCGTGAGGCAGGTGTCCTCAGGCGGCGGAGCTGCTGCCGGCCGAGGTGCCGGTGCTCGACGACTTCGAGTCCGACGAGGACGACGAGGTGGTCGAGCTCGGCTTCGCGTCGGTGGTCGACGGCTTCGACGCCGGCGAGCTGCTCGACGAGGAGCCGCGGCTGTCGTTGCGGTAGAAGCCGGAGCCCTTGAAGACGATGCCGACCGCGGAGAACACCTTCTTCAGGCGTCCACCACAGCTCGGGCACTCGGTCAGAGCGTCGTCGGTGAACTTCTGCACCGCCTCGAGGCCCTCGCCGCACTCGGTGCACTGGTACTGGTAGGTCGGCACTGTCTTCCTCCTGGCACTCTCACTCAGTGAGTGCTAACGACGGTCTATCTTGACGCATTCCCGGGGTTCAGTCCACTGTCACCGGCTCGCGGTGACCGACGCCACGTGCGACCGTACGCGCGCGAGGCCGCGTCGCCAGCCGGGAACGCAGTGCCAGCAGGACCGTCAGGGCCAGCACGGTGCCGCCCATCGGCACCAGGAAACCGGCGCCGTCCCGGACGTTGTCCTCCAGCTGACCGGCGACGGTGACGGCGGCCGCCTGGCCGAGCGCCACGGCGCCCGTCAGCCAGGTGAACGCCTCGGTGCGGGCGCCGGCCGGGACCAGGCCCTCGACCAGTGTGTAGCCGGTGATCAGCGCGGGCGCGATGCACATGCCGACCAGCAGGCCCAGACCCGCCAGGACGAGCACGGAGTGTGCGGCCCACAGGCCGGAGGCGACGAGGGCGAGGGCCGCGTAGGCGACGACCAGGCGCCGCTGGGGGGCGGCCTTCCAGGCGATCGCGCCGCAGACCAGACCCGAGAGCATGTTGCCCGCGGCGAAAGTGCCGTACAGGACGCCGTTCAGGCCGGGCTCGCCGATCGATTCGGAGAACGCGGCCAGGGAGACCTGCATGCCGCCGAAGACGGAGCCGATGCCGAGGAAGGTCGCGATCAGCACGCGCACGCCGGGGACGCGCAGAGCCGAGGCGTGCTCCACGCGCGCGTGCCCGACGGCGTCGACCCGGGGCTGGGTGCTCTTCTGCGCGGCGAACAGCAGACCGCCGAGCAGGGTCAGCGAGGCCTCGGTGATCAGACCGGCGGCCGGGTTCACGGCGGTGCACAGGGCGGTCGCCAGCAGCGGGCCGAGGACGAAGGTGAGTTCGTCCGTGACGGACTCGAAGGCCGCCGCGGTGGTCATCAGGGGCGAACCCTTCAGCTTCACGCCCCACCGGGCCCGCACCATGGGTCCGACCTGCGGCACCGAGGCGCCCGTGGGCACGGCGGCCACGAACAGCGCCCACAGCGGAGCGTGGGCGAGGGCCAGGGCCGTGAGGGCGATGCCCGACAGGGTGTGCACGAGCACGCCGGGGATCAGCACCGCACGCTGCCCGTGGCGGTCGGCGAGCCGCCCGCTGTAGGGCGCGCACAGCGCCATCGAGACGCCGGTGACGGCCGCGGCGGCGCCGGCGGCGCCGTACGAGCCGGTGGTGTGCTGCACGAGCAGCACGATGGAGATGGTGAGCATCGCGAACGGCTGGCGGGCGGCGAAGCCGGGCAGCAGGAACGTCCAGGCGCCGCGGGTGCGCAGCAGGTGCCCGTATCCCGGGCGGGCGGAGGCCGACGAGTCCTTCGACGGCTCGGTGGTGACCGTGGATGCCACGGCCCGTGCCTTTCTGCCGCCTGGTAGCGCGCCCGTGCGGGGGCGCCGAGAGCTGTCCTCTTGCGCGTGCTGCGGTAGATGCCGGAGTCCGCTGCAGGAGGTGTCCCGGCCGCCATACGGTCGCGCCAGCTCTGCGTCAGGCAGAGTTGGTTCGATCAAAGTGCGCCTTCATCCTACAGGGATCAAGGCCGAGGAGGCCTGTGAAAAGGAGCACCAGGGTCGCGGTCGCCTCTGAATGAAGGGGGTGTGAACGGTACGAAACGCGCACTCAACGTGCCCCGCCGCCCGTGCCCAGCCACCCGGCGAGCTTGCCGCCGTGTCCGACGGCCCGCAGGCGCTTCTCCGCGGCGTCGCGCACCGGGTCGGTGGCCACGACGAGGAGTTCGTCGCCGCGCCGCAGAACGGTCGACGGCATGGGGACGAACGAGGTTCCGTCCCGCACGACGAGGGTGACGGCGGCCCCGGCCGGCAGCCGCAGTTCGTTGACCTCGACACCGTGCATCTTCGACTCCTCCGGGATCGCGACGGACAGCAGGTGCCCGCGCAGTCGCTCCAGAGGTGCGGACTCGACGCCGAGGTCGGCGGCCTCCGGGTCTCCGCCGAGGCGCAGCGTGCGCGCCAGCCAGGGCAGCGTCGGCCCCTGGACCAGGGTGTAGACGACGACCAGGACGAAGACGATGTTGAAGATCCGGCGGCTGCTGTCGACGCCGTTCACCATGGGGATCGTCGCCAGGATGATGGGCACGGCGCCACGCAGGCCTGCCCAGGACATCAGGGCCTGCTCCTGCCAGGGCACCCGGAAGGGCGTCAGGCACAGGAAGACGCTGACCGGGCGGGCAACCATGGTGAGCACCAGGCCGATGACGAGCGCGGGCAGCACGTCGTCGCCCAGCTCGTGCGGGGTGACCAGCAGGCCGAGCAGGACGAACATGCCGATCTGGGCGATCCAGCCGAGGCCGTCGGCGAACCCGCGCGTGGCGGGCCAGTGCGGCAGTTTGGCGTTGCCCATGACCATGGAGGCGAGGTAGACGCCCAGGAAGCCGCTGCCGTGCGCCAGGGAGCCCGCCGCGTAGGCGGTGACGGCGATCGCCATGACGGCGATCGGGTAGAGGCCGGAGGCGGGCAGGGCGACGTGCCTGAGGCCCCAGGAGCCCAGCCAGCCCACCGCCAGGCCGATGGCGGCGCCGATGGCCAGCTCCAGCGCTATCTCGCCCAGCAGCGCGTACCAGTGCTCCACGGGGCCGGCCGTGGAGAAGGCGACGACCAGGATGACCACCGGGGCGTCGTTGAAGCCGGACTCGGCTTCCAGGGTGCCCGTCACGCGCGAGGGCAGGGGGATCTTGCGCAGGACGGAGAAGACCGCCGCCGCGTCCGTCGAGGACACCACCGCCCCGATGATCAGCGCCTGCCGCCACTCCAGCCCCGTCACGAAGTGCGCGGCCGTGGCGGTGACGCCGACGCTGACCGCGACTCCGGCCAGTGCCAGCGCCGTGGCGGACGGCAGGGCCGGTTCGATCTCCTTCCACTTCGTGCCGAGGCCGCCCTCGGCGAGGATCACGACCAGGGCGGCGTAGCCGATGACCTGCGTCAGTTCGGCGTTGTCGAAGTGGACGTCGCCGATGCCGTCCTGGCCCATGGCGATGCCGATGCCCAGGTAGACGAGCAGGCTGGGGAGCCCGCTGCGCGAGGAGATCCGGACCGCTGCGACGGCGACGAGCAGGACGAGCGAGCAGACGAGCAGGAGCTGGTTGAGGTGCTGGACAGTCAGCGGCGGTTCCCTTCACCGGCGCGCGCGCCTTGCGCGCGGGCGCACATGTGCATCGGATACATCGGACACGAAGCGGTGTGCGCCCCGCACCCAACTACTTCGTTACCTTACCTAACTCTTGACGATTTCTTGACACTCGACGGTCGCGAGATCGAACACCCTTCCGCGCGTGTACCCGACTCCGCGTCAAGTGGCGCGAAGCCCTGCGCCTATGGTTGCTCCAGCGCTCATTCAAAAGGACAGCCCGCCCTGCCGCTCGCGTTAGGACAGCAAGGACAGCGATGCCCCCCAACACCACCGCCACATCGGGTGACAAGCCCGTCAAGTCCGGCAGGAAGAAGGGGCGCAAAGCCCGTTTGATCGTGCTTGTACTGGTGCTGGCCATCATCGGTGGCGTCGCCTACGGGGCCTACTGGTCCATCAGCACCGTCCGCGCGTCCTTCCCGCAGACCAAGGGTTCGATCACCCTGGAGGGCCTGTCCGGGCCCGTCGACGTGAAACGGGACGGCTACGGCATCCCGCAGATCTACGCGGACTCCGACGAGGACCTCTTCATGGCGCAGGGCTTCGTCCAGGCGCAGGACCGGTTCTACGAGATGGACGTGCGCCGGCACATGACGTCCGGGCGGCTGTCGGAGATGTTCGGCAAGGGCCAGGTCGACAACGACGAGTTCCTGCGCACCCTGGGCTGGGACCGCGTCGCCGAGCAGGAGTACGACGACAAGCTGTCGCCCGACACCAAGAAGTATCTCCAGGCCTACGCCAAGGGTGTCAACGCCTACCTCAAGGGCAAGGACGGCGCGGACATCTCCCTGGAGTACGCGGCTCTCGGCTTCACCAACGACTACAAGCCCGCCGAGTGGACCCCGGTCGACTCCGTGTCGTGGCTGAAGGCGATGGCCTGGGACCTGCGCGGCAACATGCAGGACGAGATCGACCGCGCCCTGATGACCAGCAGGCTGGGCCCGCAGCAGATCGCCGACCTGTACCCGGAGTACCCGTACAGCCGTAACCAGCCGATCGTCCAGGACGGCCGGTACGACGAGCCGACCAAGACGTTCGAGGACGGTGACGGGAACGGTTCCGGCAGCGGCTCCGGCGACTCGTCCGGCAGTGGCAGTGGCAGTGGCACGGGCGGCGGCGCCTCGGGAGGCTCCGGTTCGGGAGGCTCCGGCTCGGGCGTGCAGAGCCAGCTCTCGGGTCTCTACGACGTCCTGGACGACCTGCCCACGGCCGTCGGAGTGAACGGCAACGGCATCGGATCCAACTCCTGGGCCGTCGCCGGGAAGCACACGATCACCGGCAAGCCGCTGCTGGCCAACGACCCGCACCTGTCGGCCTCGCTGCCGTCCGTCTGGTACCAGATGGGTCTGCACTGCCGCAGCGTCTCCAGCAAGTGCGCCTACGACGTCTCCGGCTACACCTTCGCAGGCATGCCCGGCGTGGTCATCGGCCACAACGCGGACATCGCGTGGGGCATGACGAACTCCGGCGTCGACGTCACCGACCTCTACCTGGAAAAGCTCTCCGGCGCCGACGGCTACCAGTACGACAGCAAGGTCAAGCCGTTCGTCACGCGCGAGGAGACGATCAAGGTCGCCGGCGGCGATGCCAAGAAGATCGTCGTCCGGCAGACACAGGACGGGATGCCGCTGCTGTCCGACCGCGACGACGAACTCGTCAAGGTCGGCAAGAAGGCCACCGTCGGCGGCGGGGCGCCCGACCGGGCCGACGGGTACGCCGTCGCCCTGAAGTGGACCGCGCTCGAGCCCGGCACCTCCATGGACGCCGTCTTCCTCATGGACAGGGCCAAGGACTGGGACGGCTTCCGCAAGGCGGCCGCGAAGTTCGACGTGCCCTCCCAGAACCTGGTCTACGCCGATGCCGAGCACATCGGCTACCAGCTGCCCGGCAAGATCCCCACGCGTGCGAAGGGTGTGGACGGCTCGATCCCGACACCCGGTTGGAAGTCCAAGTACCAGTGGACCGGGTACATCGACTTCAAGGAACTGCCCCACGAGTTCGACCCCCCGCGCGGGTACATCGTCACCGCCAACCAGGCCGTGGTCGACAAGAAGGACTACCCGTACACCCTCACCACGGACTGGGGCTACGGCGCGCGCAGCCAGCGGATCACCGACCTGATCAAGGAGAAGATCGGGGGCGGCGGCAAGATCTCCACCGACGACATGCGCCAGATGCAGCTGGACGACACCAGCGAGATCGCCAAGCTGCTCGCCCCCGTGCTGAGGAAGATCGAACTCAAGGACGCGGACGTCCGCGAGGCGCAGGACCTGCTGCAGAACTGGAACTACACCCAGGACGCCGATTCGGCCGCGGCCGCCTACTTCAACGCGGTCTGGCGCAACATCCTCAAGCTGGCCTTCGGCAACAAGCTGCCCAAGGAGCTGCGCGTCGAGGGCCAGTGCCTGTGGGTCGACCCGGTCGACTCCACCGGCCCGGTCGATGACACCCGCAAGGTCCGCGAGTGCGGCCAGCGCGACGCCGACCAGGCGCAGCCGGACGGCGGCGACCGCTGGTTCGAGGTCGTGCGCAGCCTCCTCGACAAGAAGAACAGCGACTGGTGGACGACGCCCGCATCGGGCACCCGGCGCCCCGGCGCCGACCACGACAGGGACAAGCTGTTCGAGCGGGCCATGATCGACGCCCGCTGGGAGCTGACCGCCAAGCTCGGCAAGGACATCGACACCTGGAGCTGGGGACGGCTGCACCGTCTGTTCCTGAAGAACCAGACCCTGGGCACCAGCGGACCCGGCTTCCTGCAGTACATCCTCAACCGCGGCCCGTGGAAGCTGAGCGGCGGCGAGGCGTCGGTCAACGCGACCGGCTGGAACGCGGCCGGCGGCTACGGGGTGGTGTGGGTGCCGTCGATGCGGATGGTGGTCAACCTCGACGACCTGGACAAGTCGAAGTGGATCAACCTCAGCGGCGCCTCGGGACACGCCTTCAGCGCCCACTACACCGATCAGACGGGCAAGTGGGCCGACGGTGAGCTGCTGGACTGGTCCTTCTCGAAGAAGGCGGTCGACGACAGCACCAGCGACACCCTGGTCCTCAAGCCCTGAGCGGGCGAACGGTGAAGTGGCCCTCCACGCGCGGGTGGAGGGCCACTTCACGTCAGGGCCGGGTTCCGGCGAAGCGGCGGACCGCCGACGGCGTCACCACGGCCTGTACCGGCCGGTCGTGCGCCTCGTCCGGGACATGCTCGACGACCTCGGCGTCGTACAGGAGCACCACCAGGAAGGGGCGGGCCCCGTGCGCCGCCAGCCGGGCCAGCACACGGTCGTACGACCCCCCGCCGCGGCCGAGCCGCACACCGCGCTCGTCGACCGCGAGGCCGGGCAGCAGCACCACGTCGGCGTCGGCCACGGCGTCCGGGCCGAGGCGCTCGCCGGCCGGCTCCAACAGGGCCGTCTTCCCGCCGTGTTGGATCCGTGCGAGAGAGCCCTCGCCGGTGTACGCGCCCCAGTCCAGATCGTTGTCGGGCAGCAGGGCGGGGAGAAGCACCCGCACGCCCCGCGCGCGCAGCGCGTCCAGCAGCGCCGGGGTGCCGGGCTCGGAACCCACGGAGACGTACGCCGCCACCGTGCGCGCCCGGGCCAGCTCGGGCAGCTCCAGGGCGCGCTCGGCCAGTGCGGCGGCGGCCGAGCGCAGGTCATCCGTCGTCAACCTGTTCCTCGCGCCGAGGAACCCTCGCCGCAACATCCGTTTGTCAGGCTCTGGTCCGCCTTCGAGGTGACTCATATGTCGCTCCCGCACCGGTCGTACATTGCTCTCACACAGCTTTAGTAAGTTCATATGATCATGAATTGGCCAGATCCACAGATTCGGCTCAAAGCCAGCGGATAAGGTGACCGGCATGACTCAGTCGCACCCCAGGATCAGCAAGGCTGTCATCCCCGCGGCCGGCCTCGGCACCCGGTTCCTGCCGGCGACCAAGGCCACTCCCAAGGAGATGCTGCCGGTCGTGGACAAGCCCGCTATCCAGTACGTGGTCGAGGAGGCCGTCTCCGCCGGCCTCGACGACGTCCTCATGGTCACCGGCCGCAACAAGCGGCCCCTGGAGGACCACTTCGACCGCAACTACGAACTCGAGTCGGCCCTGCAGAAGAAAGGCGACGCCGCCCGCCTCGCCAAGGTCCAGCAGTCCAGCGACCTCGCCACCATGCACTACGTGCGCCAGGGCGACCCCAGGGGCCTCGGCCACGCCGTCCTGTGCGCGGCCCCGCACGTCGGGCAGGAGCCCTTCGCCGTCCTCCTCGGCGACGACCTGATCGATCCCCGCGACCCGCTGCTCCAGCGCATGATCGAGGTCCAGGAGCAGCACGGCGGCAGCGTCGTCGCGCTCATGGAGGTCGCCCCCGAGCAGATCCACCTCTACGGCTGCGCGGCCGTGGACACCACCGTGGACAGCGACGTCGTCAAGGTGACCGGCCTGGTGGAGAAGCCGGACCCGGCGGACGCCCCGTCGAACTACGCGATCATCGGCCGCTACGTGCTCGACCCCAGCGTGTTCGGCGTGCTGCGCGAGACCGAGCCCGGCCGTGGCGGCGAGATCCAGCTCACCGACGCCCTCCAGCAGCTCGCGCAGGACGAGAAGCTCGGCGGTCCCGTCCACGGCGTCGTCTTCAAGGGCCGCCGTTATGACACCGGCGACCGGGGCGACTATCTGCGTGCCATTGTCAGACTCGCGTGCGAACGTGAAGATCTGGGTCCGGACTTCCGGTCCTGGCTTCGCAGTTACGTCACCGAGGAGATGTAGCCACTTTGAGCACCGCCGCGCCCCGTCCCGCCGCCGAGGAACGCCTCTGGTCGGTGGACGAGCACCTGGAGGACATCCTCGCCACCGTCCGCCCGCTGGAGCCCATCGAGCTGCAACTGCCCGACGCCCAGGGCTGCGTGCTCGTCGAGGACGTCACGGTGCCGGTCTCGCTGCCGCCCTTCGACAACAGCTCCATGGACGGCTACGCGGTACGGGTCGCGGACGTCGCGGGCGCGAGCGAGGAGTTCCCGGCCGCCCTGGACGTCGTGGGCGACGTCGCGGCGGGGCAGGCGGCCGACCGGCTCCATGTCGGGCCGGGACAGGCCGCCCGCATCATGACCGGCGCCCCGCTGCCGGCCGGCGCCGAGGCCGTCGTCCCCGTGGAGTGGACCGACGGAGGGCTCGGCGAGGGCCCGGTCAGCGGCATGCGCGCCCGCAGTCTCGCCCCCGAGCAGGCCTCCGGGCACGTGCGCGTGTACCGGCCGGCCGAGGCACGCGCGCATGTGCGCGCCAAGGGCAGCGATGTGAAGGCGGGGGACCGCGCCCTCGACGCCGGAACCGTCCTCGGGCCGCCCCAGATCGCCCTGCTCGCCGCGATCGGCCGCGCCTCCGTGCGGGTGCGCCCGCGCCCGCGCGTGGTCGTGATGTCCACCGGCAGCGAACTCGTCCAGCCCGGCGAGGAGCTGGGCAGCGGCCAGATCTACGACTCCAACAGCTTCGCCCTCACCGCCGCAGCCCGGGACGCCGGGGCGATCGCCTACCGGGTCGGCGCGGTCGCCGACGACGCCGACACCCTGCGCTCCACCATCGAGGACCAGCTCGTGCGCGCCGACCTCGTCGTCACCACCGGCGGGGTGAGCGTCGGGGCGTACGACGTCGTCAAGGAGGCGCTGGAGCACGTCGGCGACGAGGACGAGGAGGGCGGCGGCGTCGAGTTCCGCAAGCTCGCCATGCAGCCCGGCAAGCCCCAGGGCTTCGGCTCCGTCGGCCCCGACCACACCCCTTTGCTGGCCCTGCCCGGCAACCCGGTGTCGTCGTACGTGTCCTTCGAGCTGTTCGTCCGCCCCGCCATCCGCACCCTCATGGGGCTCGCGGACGTCCACCGGCCCGTCACGCGCGCGAAGCTGACCGCCGACAAGGCGCTGACCTCGCCGAAGGGGCGCAGACAGTTCCTGCGCGCGGTGCACAGCGAGGGCGCCGTCCGCCCGGTCGGCGGCGCCGGCTCCCATCTGGTCGCGGCCCTCGCGCACGCCGACGCGCTCATCGTCGTCCCCGAGGACGTGGAATCCGTGGAGCCCGGCGCCGAGGTCGAGGTCGTCCTGCTCGGCTGAGCGCTCCGGGTTGGGGGTACCGTGTCGCGCACAACAGGCCCGTGCGCCCCACCGCGCCGGGCCCGGACCGGGAGCGCCACCAGCATGAGTACGCAGGACCGACTGACGCACATCGACGAGGCGGGCGCGGCGCGCATGGTCGACGTGTCCGGCAAGGACGTCACCGCCCGCACCGCCCGGGCCAGCGGGCGGGTCCTCGTCTCGCCCCGCGTGATCGAGCTGCTGCGCGGCGAAGGGGTGCCCAAGGGCGACGCGCTGGCCACCGCTCGGATCGCGGGCATCATGGGCGCCAAGCGCACCCCCGACCTCATCCCGCTGTGTCACCCCCTGGCCGTCTCCGGTGTGAAACTGGAACTGTCGGTCGCGGACGACGCCGTGGAGATCACCGCCACGGTGAAGACGACGGACCGCACGGGCGTCGAGATGGAGGCCCTCACCGCGGTCTCCGTAGCCGCGCTCACCGTGATCGACATGGTCAAGGCCGTCGACAAGGAAGCGGTGATCACGGACGTGCGCGTGGAGGAGAAGACGGGCGGCAAGTCGGGCGACTGGAGCCGGGCATGACACTCGACGCATCGGCCGGCGGCGCCCTGCTCGCGCCGTACAGCGCACTGGTCGTGACCGCCTCCAACCGGGCCGCCGCCGGGGTCTACGAGGACCGGGGCGGCCCCTTGATCGCCGAGGGGCTGCGCGGCTTCGGCTTCGCCGTGGACGGTCCGTGGGTCGTCCCCGACGGGGACCCGGTGGAGGCCGCCCTGCGGGCCGCCGTCGAGGCCGGGTACGACGTCGTCGTCACCACCGGCGGCACCGGGATCTCGCCCACCGACCGCACGCCCGAGGCGACCCGCGCCGTGATCGACCGCGAGACGCCGGGCATCGCCGAGGCCATCCGCGCGTACGGCCGGGAGAAGGTGCCCACCTCGGCGCTCTCGCGGGGGCTGGCCGGAGTGGCGGACGGCACCCTGATCGTCAACCTGCCCGGCTCCACCGGCGGCGTGAAGGACGGTCTGGCCGTCCTGCAACCGCTGCTGATCCACGCCGTCGACCAGATCCGCGGCGGCGACCACCCGGGACCCAGCCACGGGGGTGCGAGCTGAACAGCCCATCCTGGCCTGTCGAGCTGCGGGACGGCGACATCGTCCTGCGGCCGATAAAGCTGCGCGACCAGCGGGTCTGGCGCGAGGTCAACCGGCGCAACCGGGACTGGCTGCGCCCCTGGGAGGCGACCATCCCGCCGCCCGCGCCCAGCGGCCCGATCGCGCACCGGCCGACGTACCGTCAGATGGTCCGGCACCTGCGGAACGAGGCGAACGCGGGGCGGATGCTGCCGTTCGTCATCGAGTACCAGGGGCGGCTCGTCGGGCAGTTGACGGTCGCCGGGATCACCTGGGGGTCCATGTGCTCGGGACACGTCGGCTACTGGGTGGACGAGTCGGTCGCCGGCCGCGGCGTGATGCCGACGGCCGTGGCCATGGTCGTGGACCACTGTTTCCGCACCGTCGGACTGCACCGCATCGAGGTCTGCATTCGACCCGAGAACGGCCCCAGTCGCCGGGTCGTGGAGAAACTCGGATTCCGCGAGGAAGGACTGCGCCCGCGCTATCTCCACATCGACGGCGCGTGGCGCGACCACCTCGTGTTCGCCCTCACGTCGGAGGAGGTCCCGGAGGGTCTGCTGAACCGCTGGCGGCGCTCACGCTCCCGGACCGCACCTCGCGGGCACCAGAGCACGCCCCAGAGCGCGCCGGGGAATGCGGCGGGGAATCACCGGGACCCCGGAAATTGAATAAACGTTCGATGGAATACATGTTCGACAGTGATCGAGTGGTGACTGACTCGGGCGGGGAATTCGCGTCCCTGGCGGCCTGCTGATCGCATCGATCACAAAAAAAGTTAGAAATATCAGCCGGATCGTGCGACACACCGGCTCAATTGGCGGATGGCCTCACGTAAACCCCTCTACGGTGTGAGGCGTGAGCAGCAGCGGCCTCATCTACGCAGTCATCGTCGGGGCCTGGGCCGCCTACTTGGTGCCCATGTGGCTCCGTAGGCAGGACGAGCTGAACGAGGCTCGTCCGACGGAACGCTTCAGCACCGCCATCCGGCTGCTGTCCGGACGGGCGGGAATGGAGCGCCGGTACGCCAAGGACCTGCGGGCGCGCTCCACCGAGGAGGAGCCCGACGCCGACGCTCCGGACGCCGTCACCGACACGGTGGACGTCCGGGCCTTCGCCATGCCCCCGACCCGCCCGCAGGTGAAGGCGCCGGTGCACGAGCGCGGTCATGAGCGCGCGCACGAGCGCGGCCAGGAACGCGGTACGGGGCGTCCGGAAGGCGCGCGCGAGCCGGCGGCCGACTCGGGGCGGGAACCGCGCGAACAGGGCGTCAGACAGACCCGCGACCACGCTTCCGCGCAGTCCGCGGGCTCCGGAGCCGCTCCGCATCCGTCGGCGGCCCAGGCTCCTCAGACCTCCCAGCCGCTGCCGGCCTCTTCTGCTTCCCCGGCGTCCCACGCTCCCGCGGGTTCCGCGGCCGCCGCGTCACCGCGCGAGGCGGGCCGGCGCGTGCCGGTCGCCCGGCACACGTCCTCCGCACGGCCGCCCGCGCGGTACGCGTCCGCTGCGCAGGCGGCCGCGGCGCAGGCGTCCGCCGCGCGCGCCCAGCGCTCGAAGGCGCTCGCACGCCGCCGGCGCACCACGGTGATGCTCTTCCTTGCCTTCACGCTCGGCGCGATCGTGGCGGCCGTCGGCGGTCTCGCCTTCCTCTGGGCGCCCGCCGTGCCCGCCGTCCTGCTCAGCGCGTACATCGCCTATCTGCGCGCCCAGGAGCACCGCCGCTTCGCCTACCAGATGGACCGCAGGCGGGCCGAGGTCGCCGCGCAGCGGCTGCGCGAGCGCCAGCCGCGCCGTCGGGCCCCGGCCCCCGCCGGCGCCTCGTCCCCCGACACCGGCTCCGACGCCGGCGCAGAGGAGCCGCACGAGGGGGCCGAACCGGAGACCGACCCGGGCCTGCTGGCGCTGGCCGCGGACCGCAGGGCGCTCGTCGAGCAGACCGACCACGCCGAGTGGGTCGACCAGCAGCGCGAGCGGCAGCGTCGCCCCGGACACGGCGAGAGCTGGGACCCGGTCCCGGTCCCGCTGCCCACGTATGTGACCGCACCGGTCGCCCCGCGCGCCACGTCCGACGTGGATCTCGCGGCGCCCGACGCCTGGAGTTCGGCCCGGTCGAGCTCCGTCGCGCCGGACCAGGAGACGGCCGACGCCGGTGACGCCCCGGCCGGGGAGCCCGAAGCGGCGGACCGCGCCGAGGACGGCCCCGGGGAGGGCGGCGAGCGCAGCGACGCACGGCGCGCCGCCTCGGCCCGGCGCTCGCGTGAACGCGGCCGCACCCCGCTGTTCGACCAGTACGAGGACGGCGAGCGACCCCGCGCCGCCAACGAATAGGGGCCGCGGCAACCCCCCGCCCGGCCTCGGGGAACGGATTTCCAAGCAGGCCGATGGGGGTGCTAGAGTTTCACTCGTTGCAAGGGCCTGTGGCGCAGTCCGGTAGCGCACCTCGTTCGCATCGAGGGGGTCTGGGGTTCAAATCCCCACAGGTCCACTGCAGCTCAAAGCCCCGGTCGGGATTCCCGACCGGGGCTTTGGCCATGTCGTACCGCGGCAAAGTACAGCCACCACGTTGGGTCTTGCTTCCCGAGACGCCGACCGGCGGGCCAACTGCTCCGCGTCCAGGCCCTCGCACCGCATCCGCGACGTCAGGCGGGAGCCCGCGAGCCGGTCCCGCAGTGTCGCCGACTCGCCCTGCGGGCCCGGCCCCTGCGTGCCGTGGGGTCGCCCCGCGGGTCGACCCACAGGTCGGAGGAGGCTGTTGCGGTGCTCCGTCGGGCGGGACGGTCAGCCACGCGGCGCGTACTCGTCCGTGACGGTCCTGGCCCGCCACCGGGCTTTCCCCGCCGCGCCGCGGACGCCGTGTTCGCGGCGCCGCGGGCGCCGCAGGGCCGTCGCCGTCGTGGTGAGGGACGCGGCCAGAGCGAGCAGTGCGCAGGCTCCCGTCGTGCACCCGACCGCCGTCCAGGGCACGACGAGCGCCGACGGCGCCGAGAGCAGCCGCAGGGCGGCGCTCATGCCGGCCAGGTTCACCGTCGTCACCAGCAGCCCCAGCAGGGCGCCCGCTCCGACGACGGCCAGCGTCTCGGTGGCGGCCAGCCGCAGGATCTGTGCGGACGTCGCGCCCGCCAGCCGCAGAGCGCGCAGGGCGGGTCTGCGTTCGGCGGCCGCCATGACCAGGGTGTTGGCGAGCGAGATGCCGGTGTGGGCGAGCGCGATGCCGAGGACGAGCAGCAGCCCGAGCAGAGTCGTCCGGTTCGGCTCGGGGCGACCGGCCCGAGCCCACTGCGCCTCGTCCATCACCCGCACCCCGTCGACGGCCCGCAGCCCCGCGGCGACCGCCGCCGGATCGACGCCCGGCCGCACCCGCACCGCCACCCGGTCCACGCCCGCGCCGCCCGCGTTCGCCGGGGTGACGTAGGCGCCGTAGGCGCCGGTGCCCACGGCCAGCACCGCCACGATCCGCAGGGTTCTCGCCGTGCCGTCCCCGAGCCACACCGGCACCCGCTGCCCCACCCGGTGCCGGGCCCACTCCCCGGTCACGACGATCGAGCCGTCGTCCAGGTCCGCGAGCTCGCCGGCCGTCACGGGCAGCCGTGCCGTCTGCGCGAGCAGCCGCGGATCGGCCGCGCGGGCCTCGGACTTCATCAGCGCCACACCGTCCTCCAGGGTGTACACGGAGGTGGCGGACGTGGCGGACACCAGCGTGCCCGGCACCTGCCGCAGCCGCTCGACGTCCCTCGCCGGCAGCGTCGCCCCGTCCCGCGGCGTCACCACGAAGTCGGCGGTGGTCTGCCGTCGTGCCTCGTCCGCCCGCGCCTCGTCCAGCGTGGCCGTCGCGCCCAGCAGGGAGCCGGCCAGCGCCACGGTGACCAGCACGGGCGCGGCCACGGCGGCGCTGCGGCGGATCCCGGCGACCGCGTGCGCCCGCGCCAACAGGCCCACCACGCCCGGCAGTCGGGGCAACAGCGGCCGCACCAGCGCCGGCGAGAGCAGTGCGACCGCCGTGATCAGCAGCATCGGGCGGACGACGTACGTCTTGCGGTGCAGCAGATCGCCCGGGTCGGTCGCCAGCGCGTACGCCAGGGTCGCCACGGCCGTGAGCAGCAACGCCGCACCCCACACCCGGCGGCCCCGGGTCAGCGCGCGGCCGTCGACCGCGGCCTCGCGCAGCGCCTGTGCGGGAGCGGTCCGTCCCGCCCGCCACGACGCGGCCAGCGCGCCGCCGAGGGCGACCGACAGACCTGTCCAGAAAGCGAGATGGTACGGCCAGACCCCGGTCCCGGGGCCGCCGATCGCGTACCAGCCGGGCGCGAGACCGCCCTCGACCACGAGGTCGCCGAGGACCGGGGCGCCGTAGGCGCCCAGCGCGCAGCCCGTCGCCGAGGCGAGCACCCCGACGAACAGGGCTTCCGCGAGGACCGTGCGCCGGACCTGCCCGGGCGTGGCGCCGACGGTGCGCAGCAGCGCGAACTCGCGGCGGCGCCGGTCGACGGCGAAGGCGAAGGTGGAGGCCACGACGAAGACGGAGACGAAGGCGGTCACCCCGCCGGCCGTGCCGAACAGTGCGTTCAGCCCGGTCAGGGCCTCGGCGTCCCGGCCGGGGTCGGCGTCGGCGAGCCGACGGGAGCTGCCGGTGAGGACGCGCACGCCGTCGTCCTCGACCGCCGCGCGCACCGCCGCCGCGTCCGCCTCCACGACCAACTGGACGACGGACGGGGCCAGTCGGGCGGCCCGGGCGTCCGAGTAGAAGACGGCGTTCTCGAAGCCGAGGCCGTGCACCCTGCCGACCACCCGCAACGGGCCGTCCGCGGTGCGCAGTCGGGCGCCCACGGTCGTCCAGCCGCCGGAGACGACGACCTCGTCGGCCGCCTCGGGCGCACGGCCGGCGGTCAGCCCGTACGGGGCGAAGCGGGCCGTCGACCAGGGATGGCCGACCAGGTTCCCCGGGGCGGCGGGGTCGTCCTCGGCCTGGCTCGTGCGGACCGGGAAGGACCGGTCCTCGGTGACCGGACCGAGGGCGCGCAGTGCGGCGACGGTCCCGGCGGGCACCGGGCGCGGCCGCGCCAGATCCGCCGTCCGCTCGCCCGCCGGGGTCGCGACCCGCAGGACGTCCTGCCCCCGGACGACCACCGTCGCGGCCGCGAACCGCTCCGGGGCGCGCGCGGGCGCGCCCAGCGACGCGGCCAGCGCCTGGCCCATGACGGCGAGCAGCGCGACGCCCAGTGCGAGGGCGACGAAGCTGCCGGTGAAGGCGACCCAGCGGGTGCGCAGGGTGTGCCACGCGATGCTCAGCACGCGACGTCCTCCCATCCGGTCTCCAGGCCCGCCATCCGAGCCGCGACCGCCTCGGCGGTCGCCTCGGAGCCGGAGAGCTCCCCGTGGACGCGGCCGTCGACCAGGAAGACGACCCGGTCCGCGTAGGAAGCGGCGAGCGGATCGTGGGTGACCATCACGACCGTCCGTCCGTCGTCGTCGACCAGGGAACGCAGCAGTTTCAGCACTTCACGGCCGGCGGCGGAGTCCAGCGCGCCCGTCGGCTCGTCGGCGAAGAGCACCTCGGGGCGGGTGATCAGGGCGCGGGCGAGGGCGACGCGCTGCTGCTGGCCGCCGGAGAGCCGGCCGGGGTGGTGACCGGCGCGGTCGGCGAGCCCGACCTGCCGCAGGGCCTCGCGCACCCGGGACCTCGACGGACGGCGGCCGGCCAGCCGCAGCGGAAGCGCGACGTTCTGCTCGGCGGTGAGCGCGGGCAGCAGGTTGAACGACTGGAAGACGAAGCCGATCCGCTCCCGGCGCAGCAGTGTCAGCCGCCGCTCGCTCAGTCCGCTCAGCTCGGTCCCGCCGATGCGCACCGACCCCGAGGTCGGCCGGTCGAGCCCGGCGGCGCACTGCAGCAGCGTCGACTTGCCCGAGCCGGACGGGCCCATGACGGCCGTGAAGGTGCCGTGGGGCAGGGCGAGGGTGACGTCGTCGAGCGCCGTGACCCGGGCCCCGGCGGCCTCGTACCGCCGGTGCACGGCGGTCAGCAGGACGGCGGGCGCGCTCCGGGCGGCGGAAGTGGATGTGGATCCGGACGTGGACGTGGGCGTCGACCCGGGCGGGGGCTGGGCGGCCGGTGCCGGGTGTACGGCGTGTTCGGTCATGGGTCCACCGAACCCCGCGCGACCCCGCCCGGTCTGTCGGGCAGGGGCTAGATCTGGGGTAGGGCCAGGCATACCCCGCGGACTACGGGTGCGGGTATGGCCGGGCGCCCCGCGCTCCTCCTACCGTGATCCGTATGCATCCCCCCAACGTGTGGCAGGCGCTGTGCCGCCCGGCCTATCTGCTGTCGCCGTGGCCGTGGCGGGCCGCCGCCTATCTGCTGACGGGAGCGGTCGGCGGCGCCGCCGTCCTGGCGGGCCTGGTGGTGTGGGCGGTGGCCGGCGGGGTGCTGGCGGTCGTGCTCGTCGGGCTGCCCCTGCTGGCGGGCCTCGCGTTCGCCGGGCTGCCGGTGGCAGCGCTGGAACGGCGCAGGCTGCGCTGGGTCGACCCGGCGCCCGCGCCCGCCGCGCACGCCGAACCGCACGCGCCC
>NZ_MJAJ01000045.1 GCF_001746365.1 Streptomyces sp. LUP30 | reverse complement strand
GCCCCGCGCCGCGGGCCCCGGCGGCCGTGCCGCGGCGCGGGGCGCCGCCCGGCTGCGGCTTACGGCGCTCGTCCTTCTTCTGCTCCGCGGCGGGGGTCTGCGGGGCGCGGCCCCGCGTGCTGTTGACCGTGCGGCCCCGGACGATGCCGATGAAGTCCTCGACCAGGTCGGTGGTCGCGTCCTGCGGCCAGGAGAGGGCGACCTCGGACTGCGGCGCGTCGACGAGTGTCCGGTAGGTCAGGTCGCGTCGGTGGTGCAGACGGGCCAGGGACTGCGGTACGACCAGGACGCCGATGTTCGCCGCGACCAGCTCGATCGCGTCCTCGGTGGTCGCGGGGCGCTCGAAGGCGGGCTCGCCGGGCGGCTGCTCCCAGCCGACGACGTCGTCGAGGGGGTGCAGGACCACCTCGTCGGCGAGGTCGTCCAGGGTGACCTCCTCGGCCGCGGTGATCACATGGTCCTTGGGGACCACGACGACCGTCGTCTCGGTGTACAGGGGGATGGCGCTGAACACCGCGCGGTCGACGGGGAGCCGCACGAAGGCCGCGTCGGCGGCGCCCTCGCGCAGGAGGCCGTCGGCCTCGGCGGGAGACGTCTGCAGGAGGACCAGACGGGTGTCGGGCAGGCGTTCCGCCCAGATCCGCGCCCATTTGGCGGGCGTCACTCCGGGGACGTAGGCGAGCCGGAACGAGGGGGTGTCCGCGGAGTCGGTCATCCCGCCAGGTTACCGGCTGTGGTCGGGGCTCTTCGCCGCGGCCGATACCCTGGACTGCATGAAGTCGCAAGCGAACACCCAGACGATGAAGGCCGCCACCGCGGCGAAGAAGCTGGGTGTGCACCTCCCCGCCACGCCCGCCGAGTTCCAGGAGGGCGTCGTCACGCGCGCCGAGCTGAACGAGCTCCAGGCGAACCCGCCCGAGTGGCTGGTCACGCTGCGCGAGAGCGGACCGCACCCCCGCCCGGTGGTCGCTGCCAAGCTGGGCGTCTCCATCGCGGGCCTGGCCCGTGGCGGGGTGACCGAGGCGCTCACCACCGAGGAGATCGAGGCGATCAAGGACGCCGGGCCGGAGTGGCTGGAGAAGGAGCGCGCCACGCAGGCCGAGGTCCGCAAGGAGACCGTGCGGATCAAGAAGCGCAACGCGGAGCGCGCGGAGTCCTGACCGGACGGCCGGCGCGAGGCTCTGCCGGGCCTGCCGCGGAGCCGCCCGCCCCGCGCCGTCGAACTCGGTGACCGTTCCGGGCTCGCCCGGGGGCATCGGCTGTGACTACGATCTGAGCAGGTTCACCGACGTGGGTGTTTCGAGGTTGCTGGGGGTTGGGATGGTTGCTGGTCGTGTGGTGCGCTTCGACAGTCAGCGCGGTTACGGGTTCATCGCGCCCGACGACGGCGGGGAGGACGTCTTCCTGCACGTCAACGACATGCTCATGCCCGAGTCCCAGGTCCGCCGGGGCATCGTGGTGGAGTTCGAGATCGAGGACGGCGAGCGCGGTCCGAAGGCGTCCGGGGTGCGGCTCGCGCGGGGCGAGGACGGCAAGCCCCTCACCGCCGACGACGACGTCCTGTGCGACGTGCTCAGCACGGACGAGTTCACCCGGGACGTCACCGAGGCGCTGCTGACCGCGGCGCCCTCGCTCACCGGCGAGCAGATCCTCCAGGTGCGCGCCGGGCTCGCGCAGTTCGCGAAGAACCACGGCTGGGTCGAAGGCTGACCCGCACCGTCTCCTCCGTGTCCGTGCCCGCCCCCGGTCCGGACCCCGGCCGCACCACCCTGTGACGCCGGCCCCCTGGGGTGACCTGCGGACTTCGTGGCGCCGGTCGGCGGGACCCCGCCCCCTGGTCGCCTCCCGGACCCCGTTGTCAGTGGCCTGATCTACAGTTCCCGGCACTTGATCACAGCGGGTGCGGGAGGCACGCATGGGGTGGGTGTCGGCCGGCGACTACGAAGTCGCTCTGGATGACGGCAAGGTGGTGTGCCGCAACGCGGCCGGGCGGCGGTTGAAGTCCGTGCCGCCCAAGATCGCCGACGAGCCGGCGGTGGTGGGGCTGCGTCAGCTCGTCGAGTGGCTGGAACGGCACGAACACCGGTGCCTGGCCGATGTCGAGCGGTGGATGGTGCGCTCGCTGCCGGTCCCGTTCGCCGTCGTCGCCCACGTCTGGCCCGACCCCGCCTGGCAGGCCGCCCTGCGCGACCTCGTGGTCACCGGGGACGACGGCGAGGTGGCGGGATTCCTGCGGGACGCGGACCCCGAGCGCGGCCTCGGCCTGGTCGACCTCGACGGCGACACCGTCCGCATCGCCCCGGCCCTCGTACGGCTTCCCCACCCCGTACTCCTGGACGATCTCGAGGAGTTGCGGGAGTTCGCGGTGGAGCTCGGCGTCGAGCAGCGCGCCCAGCAGCTCTTCCGCGAGGTGTGGCGACGGCCCGCCACGCTCGACGCGCAGGGCACGGCCGTCGAGGAGTACGCGGGCGGCGCCTTCAAGGAACAGCGGTTCCTGCACGGCCGGGTCACCCAGCTCGGATACCGGGTGCGCGGCGGCAACGCCGTGACGTCCGTCCTGGAGGACGGCCGCACCGTCGAAGCCCGCGTGTGGGTGGGCGATTACGAAGGCTACGAGGAGGCCGAGACCGGCCCCCTCACGTTCACCGACGCCGCGGGCCGGGCGCTGGAGCTCGGCCAGGTCGGCGCGGTGGCGTGGTCGGAGGGCATGCGCATGGCGGCTTCGCTCTACGCCGGGCGCGACATCGAGGACGAGGAGCGGGCGGCATGACGACCCACGACGAGAACACCGCCGCCGTCCTGCTCGACGCGGGCGCCGTGCTCCCCCCGGGCAGCACGACCCGCGAGGACGCCGACACGCTCACCGTCCGCACCTACGGTCATCCCGCGCTGGACGACCGCAGGATCGTGCGCCTCGTGCCCGGCACCCTCGGCGAGGCCGAGGACCTCGCCCTGGACTTCCTCGGACTGACCCGCGAGGCGCACACGCCCGAGGTCGGCCAGGTGCGCCGGGAGACGCTCGGCTTCCCCGCCTGGGCGCTGGTCAACGACCCGGCGAACGGCCATCACGCGCTGGCCCTGGTCAAGGACGTCGAGCGCCTCGCGCGGCAGGCCAAGTCCCGCCCGGGCCATGCCAAGGACGGCTTCGAGGAGCTCGGCGCCCGGCTCGGCCGGGCCGTGCCGCACTTCCTGCCCACCTACTACGAGCACGCGGCCCGCGTCTTCCTCCAGCACGAGAACACGACGTATGCCTCCGCCTTCTTCGGCAAGGCCCGCGAGGCCGAGCGGGTGCACGCGCTGGCGGTCGACGAGGAGCGCCAGCGGGCCGTGTTCCTGGAGTTCGCCTTCGCCGGCGCGCTGACGGTCAAGGCGCTCAAGGAGCACGTCCGGGCGCTCGCCGCACGGCTGGACCCGGCCGCCGCCTGGGCGCAGTTCCGCCAGCTGACCGTGGAGCGGTGCGCGGCCGGCATGCCGCCGTACGCGTCGCTGCCGCAGGACGCGCGCGGGCTGATCAAGGCGGCGGGTCTGGACCGGGTCGCCGAGGAGTGCGCCCTGGTCGACGACCTGCTCGCCTCGCCCGCCGCGGTCCGGGCCCCCGCGTCCTTCTGGAACGCCTACCGGTCCACCCTCGCCGTCCTCGCCGGGCAGCGACCGCAGGTGCGGACCCGGCTGCTGGAGATCATGCCGGCCGGTCTGGGCCGTTCCGTCGAGGACGACGAGTTCTGGCTCGCGCTGCTCGCGGAGTGCGGCGCCGACCTGCTCCTCACCGGTGGGACGGCGTCCGACGTGGACGCGGCCGAATGGCTCGGCCGGTGGGCGCTGCACCGCAAGCACGGCGGCACCGTCAGTCTCCGCTCCCCGGCCACTCTCGCCCTCGTGGAACGCATGGCGCCCCGGTTGCGCGAGCTGGGCAGGCCCGTCGACCTGTGCTCGGGGCGCTGGCATGCCGGCGCCGACCTCGACCTGCTGGACCTGTGCGTGGCGCAAGGCGTGCCGCTGGCCCTGCCGGCCGCCGACCAGGTCGTGCATCTCTCCCTGGACCGCTGGCTGTCCGATCCCCGCGGCGGACGACGCGACCTGACGGCGACGGCGGCCGATCCGCGGATGCGTCGCCTGCTGTACGCGGGCGTCGGCGCCCTCAGCGGCATCCGTCCCGGTTCCGGGGTGCTCGAGGGCCTGGCCGCCCACCCCGTGCTCGGCGACGTCCTGCGGGAGTGGCTGGACGACGCGGCAGGGGACCTGTCCTCGGCGGTCGGCCTGCCCGCGGCGCGGACGGCGCTGGAACGGCTGCGTCCCTTCCGCGCGGTGGCCGCCCGGGTCAGCCCGGCGGCCGTGGCCCGGGTCGCCGCACGCGACGTCGCACCGCTGCTCGGGCACACGTTGCGCGCGGGCATCCTCGACGAACTGGGCTGGCCCGCTCTCGACGAGGCGCTGCGCCGGATCGACGCCGAGACCAAGCCCGGCCGTGATCACGACAACCCGATGACCGTCCAGGAGGCGTGGCCCGCGCTGATCGTCTCCCGTGAGCACAAGGTGTTCGTGGTCGGCCCGCAGGAGATCCTGCTGGAGCACGACCTGCGGCTGCCCGTGCCCCCGAACCGCTGGCAGCGTCCGTCGTTCCGCTACACGGACGGCGAACTGCTGGTGATGTGGCGGCAGGACGGCCAGCAGTTCGGCTACTGGTCCGCCCGTCCCGCCGACGTGTTCCCGCTCGGCGGCGAGCAGATCCCCGCCTACTGGTACGGCGGCAGCGAGGCCGGCGCCCCTTCCCTCCCCCTGCCCGGCGGCGGTCGCGCGGGCGGCGGGCGCGCTCTGCACGCCGGCGACACCGTCCTGCCCGCCGGTCGCCGCATCCTCGGCGACGGCACCTCGTACTGGCGGCAGGGCCGACAGGGCCGGCAGCAGGTCTGGCTCGAGTACGACCCGGCCACCGGCACCCACGGGCGTGCCTCGCTGCCCGCGTTCCTGCAGTCCGGCATCCGGGAGGACGCGACGCTGCTGCAGGAGAACTGCGAGCTGCTGCCGCTCCAACCGGGCCTGGAACAGACCCCGTTCGGGACCGACGGCACGGTTCTCGGCCGCTGGGTGCGCACCGAGGGCGAGGGCGGCGAGGCGCGTACGGTCGCCGGCACGCCGGACGGCCGGACCGTCACCCTGCCCTGGGCGGGCGGCCGGGCGCCGGGCGTCCTGCTCGGCGCGCTGCGGCTGCCCGGCGGGGCGGAGCCCGTCGCCGTCCGGCTCCACCGCCAGATCGCCCTGTACTCGGGCGACGACACCTCCGCCGCCGGTGAACTCGGCCGGCTGACGCCGATGGAGCGCGGCGGCGAGTTCGCCGCGGGCACCCGGTTCGTCCCACCGGTCGAGTACTGGCACGCGCTGCGTCCGCGCGACGCGCAGGCGTCGGCCGCGCTGCGCGCCCTGACCGACGGGCAGGCGGGCGAGATCGTGCGGGCAGCGGCGCAGGCGCTGGCCGAGCAGCAGACCGCACAGGCCGCGGCGGGAGCGGTCGACGGAAGCTCGCAGAGCCGGTCGCTCGTCCCCACGGCGGACGAGGTCGTGCAGGAGATCGTGTCCCGTCTCCTGCCGGCGCTGGGCGACCGCGGGCTGGTCGCCGGGGTCGGCGCGCTCGTGCGCGCGGTCCTGCGGCTCGCGGAGTCGACCGCCGCGTTCGTGACGCCTCCGGTCTCGCCGAAGACGCAGAGCAACCGGATCAACGGCATGTTCGCGGACCTGAAGCCCGAGCACGGCGACGACCAGACGCTGCGCGAGGCCGTCACCGGCATCACCCCGATGCAGGGGTGGTGGGGCGGCGAGACGCGCTGGGCCACTCTGCGGCAGATCCGCGCCGTGAACCATGTGCTGTCCGGGAAGCCGGCCGACGGCAAGGCCCTGCCCGAGGCCTCTTCGCCCGCCGGCGTCCCCGACGGCTGGCGCAGCGACGAGTTCACCGTTCCCGGCATCGGCCCGGTGTGGACGCCCGTGCTGGACGTACTGCGCCCGCTCGCGTACCGGGCCGCCTGTCCGACGACGACCGTGCAGCACCGCGAGGCGCTCCTGCTGCTCCTGGAGGCGATCGCCGACGGACCGCTGGCCCTACCCGAGGGCACGCTGCGGGAGGTCGTGCTGAGCGAGCCGCACGAGAAGCAGGAACGGATCGGTCAGGTGCTGCGCCGGGACGGCCGTACCGTCGTCGTCCTCGGCTGCCGGAGCGTCGACCGCCAGACCGGGCGGGTGAACTGGCTGGCCCTCGACCACGATCCGGCCGGCCGGTTCGGCGCGATAGCCCACTTCACCCTGGTGCAGGAGGATGCGCACCCGGCGGCGTACCCGGCCGACGCGCTGGCCGCCGTCACCGCGCTCGTCCGGGACAAGGGCCCCGCCCCCTGGCAGCCGGAGTCGCCCGACGCCCTGGCCGCCGCGACGCACGGGGGGCTCGGCCCCGTCCAGGCGGCGCTGCTGCTCGCCGGCAACCCGCCGCAGCTCACCGACGAGGTGATCGCGGCCACCGGGCTGAAGCCCCGTCAGAAGCAGCTCGGCGACGCCCTGCTGACGCCGGTGGGCCCCCGCGACCGGGCCGCGCTCGTCGGCGCGCTGCTGCCGCAGGCCCCCGGTGACCTGTGGACGACCGGGCCGGACACGCGGGCGGCGGGGCGCGTGTGGGCCGAGCGGCTCGCCGGAGTCGTCCGGCTGCCCGAGGAGCTCGCCGGGGAACTCGCCCTCGACGGACTGCCGACCGGCGCCGTGGAGGAAGTCCTCAACCCGCGGCTCACCCCCTGGATCCACCGCACCACCGTGCAACGGCCGGACGAGGACGGCAACCTCGTCGCGGAGGACCCCTCGGCGCTGCCCGGACGGTACGACCTGACGCGAGCCGTGGCCGCCCTGGCCGGACTCGCCTACTCCCTTCCGTACGCGCACCCGCTGCGGGCCGTCCTGCCGGAGAGCCTGGCCGCGGTGCGCCGCCGTGTGGCCGATCCGGGACTGCTGATCGATCCGGACGTCGCCTGGACGGACAAGGGCACCTCGACCGCCGCCGAGCTGCGCAAGGCGTACGGACTGCCCGCGACCGGCGGCGCCGACGCGCACGGGCTGACGGCCGCGGGCGAGGCGCTGGTGCTGCGGCCGTGGTACGGCGAGCAGGAGACCGTACTGGTGCGGCCCGGCGCTCTCGGCGGCCCCGACGACCCCGTCTTCGGGCTGGTCGAGGGGCTCATGGGGCCCGGACGGGGCCAGGGCATGCAGGCCCTGCGGACGCTCCTGGGCGAGGACCTCGCCGACGCGGTCGCCGCGGGGACCGATCCGCGGGGACCGTCGGGCCATGCGCAAGACCCGACCTTCAGCGTCCCCGAGCTGGTCACCGAGGTCGCCGCGCAGCTCGGTCTGGGCGCGGACGCGGCAGCCCTCTACCTCCAGTTGCTCGCCCTTCCGGACCCCACGGACCGCAACTGTGTGCGCTGGACCGGCTGGCGGCCCGCCCGGATGAAGAAGGCCCGCGCCGAACTCGCGGCGGGCGACCTGGTGGTGGAGGCCAGGCGGGCGCGCGCGGGCCGGACCCTGTTCCTGCCCTGCGGCTGGCTGGACCTGAAGTCCCCGGCTCTGCCGGTGGAGGTCTGGAAGGAGGGCCTCTACCCGGTGCGCGCCCATGTCCGCGCCGTGCCGCTGGTCCCGGTGCCCGAACTGTTCGCACGCGCGTGGGGCCGCGTCCGCTCCGGTGACGTCCCCGCCTACGAGGAGCTCACCACCCGGGCCACCCGCAAGGGCCGACGCCGATGACCACCGCCCCCTCTCACCTGGAAGACATCGCCCCGATGACCGCCACCGCCCCGTCCCCCGCCCCCGAGCGCCAGATCGTCCCGCCGGAGGACCGGTACGCCGCCGAGCTCGCCTTCCTCGCCGCGTACGACGACGGGCCGCGACCGCCGGCCTGGCGGCTCACCCCGCGTGCCGTCGTCACGTTCGTGATGGGCAGCGACGGCCGCGCGCTGAAGCTGCCCGAGGGCGTCGGGACACCGGACGGGGCGCCGCGCCGGCTGGTGGTCGAGGGCAAGTTCGTCGGCGACCGGGCGCTGGTGGAGCGGTGTGTGGTCACCCTCGCCGGTGAGCGCGGGCTGCTGCTCGTCGGTGAGCCCGGCACCGCCAAGTCGATGCTGTCCGAGCTGCTGTCCACCGCCGTGTGCGGCACCAGCGGCCTGGTCGTGCAAGGGACGGCGGGCACCACCGAGGACCAGCTCAAGTACGGCTGGAACTACGCCCTCTTGCTGGCGCAGGGGCCGAGCCGACAGGCGTTGGTGCCCTCGCCGGTGCTGGCCGCCATGTCCCGGGGCGCCATCGCCCGGGTCGAGGAAGTCACCCGCTGTCTGCCCGAGGTGCAGGACTCCCTGGTGTCGCTGCTGTCGGAGCGGCGCATCGCGGTGCCCGAACTCACGGGCACGCCCGACGCGTTGGCGCATGCCGCGCCCGGTTTCAACCTGATCGCCACGGCCAACCTGCGCGACCGGGGCGTCTCGGAGATGTCGGCGGCCCTCAAGCGCCGCTTCAACTTCGAGACCGTCGGCCCGATTCCGGACCTGGACGCGGAGACCGCCCTGGTGCGCGGTCAGGCCCGCGCCTCGGTGGAGCGGGCCGGGGCGCCCTTCCAGGTCGACGACGCCGTGCTGGAGGCTCTGGTCACGGCCTTCCGCGATCTGCGGGAGGGACGCTCGGCGGAGGGCTGGGAGGTGGAACGTCCGTCCACGGTGATGAGCACAGCCGAGGCCGTGTCCGTCGCGGGCGCGCTGGCTCTCGCCGCGGCCTACTTCCCCGGAGACCGTGACGTCCTGGGGCTGCTGCCCGGCCACCTGCTCGGCGTGGTCCGCAAGGACGACCCCGCTGACGCGGCCCGGCTGCGCGGCTACTGGGACGGTCCCGTCCGCCGCCGCGCCGAGCAGGGTTCCGCCACCTGGCGCACCCTGTGGGAGCTGCGCACGGTGCTGGAGGGCTGACGGCCGTGTCCCCTCACCCCACCCCGACGGACGCTCCGGACGACGCGCTCGCCGCGCTCACCGATCCGGCCGGGCCCTACCTCATCGGCGTACGGCACCACGCGCCCTCGCTGGCCGCCGCCGTGCCCGCGCTGCTGGACGAGGCCGAGCCGGACGTGCTGCTGGTCGAACTGCCGGCCGAGATGCAGGAGTGGCTCCCCTGGCTCGGGCACGCGGCCACGCGGGCCCCGGTCGCGCTCGCCGCCGCTCCCGGTGACGCCAGAGGCGGCGGGAGCCCGGCGTTCTATCCGTTCGCCGACTTCTCGCCCGAGCTGGCGGCCGTGCGCTGGGCCGCCCGGCACGGCGTCGCGGTGATCGCCTGCGACCTGCCCCTCGCCGACCGGGCATGGGGCGAGGGGCGCGACGGCCCGGCGCCGGGAGGGTCCCTCGGGCTCGCCGGAGCACTGCGGGCCCGCCTCACGGGCCGCCCGGGGGACGACCTGTGGGACCGGCTCGTCGAGGCGACCGCACCGGGCTCGCCCCCCGAGGCGCTGCGCCGGGCCGCGCTGCTGACGGGGTGGGCGCTGCGTGAGGACGCGGCCGCCTCGGGCGGGGTGGCAGAACTGGACCTGCGGCGGGAGCGGTGGATGCGGTCCCGGATCGCCGAGGCCACCGCAGGCGGCGAGCGGGCCGCCGTGCTGGTAGGCGCCTTCCACGCGCCCGCGCTGACCGGTTCGGCTTCGGACCGGCCGGCGCCGGCCGCCCCGACCGACGACGCCCGCGCCGAGGTCCACGCCGACGCCGCCGGGACGCGGCGGGTCTCCTGGGTCACCTCTCTGATCCCGTACGCCTACCACCTGTTGGACGAGCGTTCCGGGTATCCGGCCGGCATCCGGGACCCGGAGTGGCAGGACATGGTGCTCCGGGCCGCCGGTGACCCGGCCGCCCTGGAGGAGGCGCTCACGCGGGCGGCCGTGCGGGTGTGCGCGGAGCTGCGCGGCCTGGGACATCCGTCCGGGCCGGCCGACGCGCGCGAGATCAGCCGGCTCGCCTCGGACCTGGCCCGGTTGCGCGGGCTGCCCGCGGCGGGCCGGGGCGAGTTGGTCGAGGCGGTGCAGACGGTCCTCGCGCAGGGCGAGCCGTACGGGCGGGGCAGGGCCGTCGCGCGGGCGATGGAGCGGGTGCTCATCGGCACGCGCACGGGACGGCCCGCGCCGGACGCGCCGCGCAGCGGGCTCGCCCCCGCGGTCGAGGCGGAGGTCGCCGCGCTGGGTCTGCCCGGACCGGAGAGCCCCTCGGGCGCCGCACGGGACCTCCGCCTCGACCCCCTGCGCTCCGACCTCGACCGGCGCCGTGAGTTGTTGCTGCGCAGGCTGACGGTGTGCGGGGTGCCCTACGGGGAGCCGAAGGAGGTCGTCGGCGCGGGCGGCGCCCAGGCCCTCACCTCCCGCTGGGAGGCGCGCTGGACGCCCGCCACGGCGGCCGTGCTGACCGCCGCCGGGGTACGCGGCGTCACTCCTGCCCAGGCCGCCGAGGGCGTGCTGCGGGAACGGCGGCGCGCGGAGCTGGAGGAGGGCGGGCCGACGGCCGCGCAGGTTCTGCTGGGACTCGCGGAAGCCGCGGAGTGCGGGCTCGACGCGCTCACCGACGAGCGGCTCGGCGACGTCGCCGAGGTGCTGCCGCAGGCCGGCACGCTGCCCGAACTGCTCGCCGCTCTCTCCCTGTCGGACCGGCTGCGGGCCGGTCACGTCGCAGGACTGGGCCTCCACGCCGGCCGTACGGCCCGGGTGACGGCCGTCGCCGAACTGCTCACCGCGGCGGCGGTGCGCCAGGTGGACGGCCTGACCGGTTCCGAGGATCCGGCCGACGCGCACGCCCTGCTGGAACTCGCCCACCGCGCCGACCTCGTCGGCGGCATCCGGCTCGCCGACGCCCTCGCCCGGCTGGCCGCCGACGGCTCCCCGCTGATGCGCGGCGCCGCCGGAGCCGTCAGGGTGCTGCTGGGTCAGGAGGACGCCCGGATCTTCGGCGACCGCGTGGCGTCCTGGGTCGACGGCGGGGTCGACGCCGAGTCCCGGTCCGGTCTGACCGCGCGGCTGAGCGGCCTGCTGACGGCCGCCGGACCGCTGCTGGAGGCGGCGGCGCCGGCCCTGGAGCCACTGCTCGACCGTGTGTCGGAGCTGCCCGACCGGCAGTTCCTGGACCGGCTGCCGGCGCTGCGGGGCGGGTTCGACACCCTCAGCCCGGCGGCCCGCGACCGCCTGCTGGCCTCGGTGGAGGAGCGCCTGGGCGCCGAGCGGGTGGCCGACACCGACGGCCTGGACCCGGCCGCCCTCGCCGTCTGGGCGGGGGCGGACCTGGCGGCCCGCGCCGTCCTGCGGTCGCTGGGTCTGCTGCCCCCGCGGGGCGGTGACGCAGCCGCGGCCACCGGATCCTCGCCCGCGGAAGCCGCGTCCGCCCGGCCGGCGTCCACTCGACCTGCGTCCACCGCTCCCCCAGCCGTCCCCACACCCGCCGCCACGGCGCCCGCGGCCCCGCACGCGGTCGGCGGCCCCGGGGAGGGCTTCGGCGTCGGGCAGGGGCAGGAGCCGCGAGGAGGCGCGGTAGCGAGCCCGGGAGACGAGGGCCCGGGAGACACCGCGGGAGAGGGCCGTGTCCTCGCGCCCGCCGACCGCTGGCGGCTCGTCCTGGGGCGACGCGCCGACCGACTCCCGCCCGCCGCCCGCCCGTTGGCCACGGCGCTGGACGAGCTGTACGGCAGCGGGCGCGGCGAGGGCAGCCGGGGGGACCTCACGGACCGGGGGGCCGTCGGCGGCGGCCGGGAGATGCCGTATCCGGGGGTGCGCGAGTGGTCGCAGGAGCTGGCCGCGCTCTTCGGGCCGGGCATCCGTGAGGAGGTACTGGCGGCGGCCGCGGCGGCCGGCCGCGACGACGTGCTCGCCGAGCTGGACGCCGACAGCGTGCGCCCCTCGGTCGATCTGCTGCGCACGGTGCTGCGGCACGCCGGCGGGCTGCCCGAGGTGCGGCTGGCCACGCTGCGCCCGCTCGTGCGCCGGCTGGTGGAGGCGCTGACCCGGCAACTGGCCACGCGGCTGCGTCCCGCCCTGCACGGCACGGCACTGCCGCGGCCCAGCCGCCGTCCGGGCGGCGGACTGGACCTGCCCCGCACCCTGCGCGCCAACCTGGCGACCGCACGGCGCGGCCCGGACGGCACGATCCGGGTCGTCCCCGAGCGCCCGGTGTTCCGCGCGCGGGCCCGGCGGTCGGCCGACTGGCGGCTGATCCTGGTGACGGACGTGTCGGGATCCATGGAGGCGTCCACCGTGTGGGCGGCGCTCACCGCCTCGGTGCTCGCCGGGGTGCCGACCCTCTCCACCCACTTCCTGGCCTTCTCCACCGAGGTCATCGACCTCACCGGCCACGTCGAGGACCCGTTGTCGTTGCTGCTGGAGGTCAGCGTCGGCGGGGGCACGCACATCGCGGCGGGCCTGCGGCACGCCCGCGAGCTGGTCACCGTGCCCTCGCGCACCCTCGTGGTCGTCGTCAGCGACTTCGAGGAGGGTTACCCGCTCGGCGGGCTGCTCGCCGAGGTGCGGGCGCTGGTCGGGGCGGGCTGCCATGTGCTGGGCTGCGCGAGCCTCGACGACTCCGGCCGGCCGCGCTACTCCACGGGCGTCGCGGGTCGGCTCGTCGCCTCCGGCATGCCCGTCGCCGCTCTCAGCCCGCTCGAACTCGCCCGCTGGGTAGGGGAGAAGATCGCATGAGCCAGGACCTGTTGCCGCCGGTCGCGCCGTTCGTCACCGCCGAACTCGTCGAGGCGCTCTCGCCCCGGCTGCGCAAGCGGCTGGACGCGGGGGTCGCCAAACTGGCGGCTCGTCCGGTGGTCCGCGAGGGCGACACGGTGCGGATCGCCGTCGACGACGACACCGAGCTCGAACTGCACGTCGTGGACGGCACGGTGACCAGGGCGGACGCGATTCGCTGCGGGTGCCTGCTCGCCCCTGACTGTCTGCACCGAGCGGCGGCGGCCTCGGCCGCGCCGGTCGGCGCGTCCGTCCCGCCTTCCGTCTCCGCGTCCACCCCTGTCTCCAGCACCCCTTCCGCCTCCGCCACTGCCGCTGCATCCGCCTCTGCCACTGCCTCTGCGCAGGACGGGGGTCCCGAGGGCGCGGGCGGGCCGGAGCCGACGCAGGACGAGACGGCTCTTCCCGCCCGACTCGTGGCCGCTCGGGCCGTGTTCGACGCCGCTGCCGCCGTGCTCGACGCCGGCGCGGACGGGTCGGGCGCCGTGCTCCAAGCGGAACTCCTGCGCGCCGCGCACACCGCACGGCTCGCGGGTCTCCCCCGGGCAGCCGCGTCGGCGGTCTCCGTGGTCAACGGGGTGCGGGCGGCCCGCTCCGCCGACCCCGCGCACCGGCTGCCCGAACTGGTCGAAGCCCTGCGTGCCGTTCTCGGCGTGGCCCACCGGCTGCCGGCGGCGCGCGGCCCGGAGCTGGCCGAACTGCGCGGCACGGTGCGGCAGCCCTACATCCCGGACGGTTCCCTGCGCCTGTACGGGCTCTTCTCGGAGCCCGTCCTCACGGCGACCGGGTACGCGGGCGCGGTCACCTGGACCGCGGACACCGAAGGCCGCCTCTACACCGTCTCCGACGTGGCGCCGGGCGGCCCCGGTCGGGCGACGGGCGCTGCCGACCGCGCCGTCCGCATCGGCGACACCGCGCTGACTCACCGTGAGCTGTCGCGCGCCGGGCTCGCCGTCACCGGTGCGACCGTCTCCCCGACCGGTCGGCTGGGCGCGGGGGCCGGGGTGCGGGCGGTGCGCGCCGGCGGCGTCGCCTGGAGCGCCGAGCCGCTCGACCGGCTGTGGGCGGCGCCCGTCGCCGAGCAGGTCGCCCGGGTTCTCCGAGGCGGCCATGACCTGCTGTTCCTGGACGTCACCCTCGCGGGCACGGTCCGTGAGGCCACGGGCGACTGTCTGCTGGCCGACTGCGGCGGTCGCGCGCTGCGGCTCACGACGGCTCACCAGGACCCGGCGCTCCCGTACCGCGACAACCTCCGCCTGCTGGCCGCCGCCCGGGGCAGTCGGCTGCGGATCGTGGCCCGGCTCGTTGTGGGTCCGCTGCCGCGCGTGCTGCTGCTGGCCACCGAACACCCGGCCGACCCCGGCGCCCGGGTCGATCTGGGCCTGGACCGTCTTCGGCGTGCGGACCTGCCCACGCCGGCAGCCCCGTCCACGACGGCAAACCTGCCGACACCGGCGGGCGCGCCCGTCGAGGCTCGCGCGGCGGACGAGGCCCCCCTCCACCTTCTGCGTCGCCGAGTGCACCAAGGGGTCTCCGGGGGCCGCCGTGTGCTGGCCTTCCCGGGCGGCGCGACCGGCGACGGCGCGCGTCTGCGCCGTGTCGGACTGGGCACCGCGGCCGACCTTCTCGACGAGTTGCACGCGGCCGCGGCGGACCGTGCCCGCGACGCGTTCGGCCGTCTGCTCCCGGCCGACACGGACCGCTTCGCCCGGGCCTGGCTGGCCTCGGCGGTGTACACCGCCGAGGCCGAACGGGCCCTGTGCGCCGCGGCGTGGGGCGCGGACGGCATGGAGGTGACGACGGCTCGCTGAACCCGGTCGGCCGACCCGGCCCACTAGGTCAGGATCTGACCTCCATCGCTCCTAGAGTGGTTCTACGACCGCGGAACAGCACTCACGGAAGAAGGCGACCCATGAGCAAGCGCACCCCCCTCGACGAGACGTCCGCAGCACCGGCCGTCAGCCGCGAGCGCGCCGACCTGCTGGAAGCGCTCGCCAAGCAGCGGCACTTCCTGCGCTTCACCGCCCGCGACCTCACCGACGAGCAGGCCGGAGAGCGGACCACGGTCAGTGAGCTGTGCATCGGCGGGCTGATCAAACACGTGAGCGCGACCGAACGAGGCTGGGCGGGGTTCATCCTCGAAGGCCCCTCGGCCCTGGGCGACTTCAGCGCCATGACCGAGGCCGACTTCGCCGCGCGGGCCGACGAGTTCCGGATGCTGCCCGGCGAGACGCTGGCGGGCGTCCTCAAGGAGTACGAGGAGGTGGCGGACCGCACCGACGCACTCGTCGTGTCCCTGCCCGACCTGGACGCCGCGCACCCGCTGCCGGCGGCTCCGTGGTTCGAGCCGGGGGTCCAGTGGTCCGCCCGCCGGGTTCTGCTGCACATCGTCGCCGAGACCGCCCAACACGCCGGTCACGCCGACATCATCCGCGAGGCCCTGGACGGCGCGAAGAGCATGGGCTGAGAACCGGCCGACCGTGCGCGTCCGGGGCCGATGCGTTCGAGGCGCGGCACGGTCGCCCTTCCGGGAGCCCTTGACGCCCCCTGTGTGACCGGTCACAATCCTGTCGTGAACGCGACCGGTCCTACCAGACGTCCCGCGAGCATCCGCGATGTGGCGACAGCGGCCGGGGTCTCCTACCAGACCGTCTCCCGGGTGATCAACGATCACCCCAGCGTCAAGGCGGCCACCCGTGAGCGCGTGCTCGCCGCCGTCGACGAGCTCGGCTTCCGGCGCAACGCCACCGCGTTCGCCCTGGCCCGCGGGCGCAGCCGCGCGGTGACCGTGCTCACCGCCGAGACCACCCACTACGGTCACGCCTCCATCCTCCAGGGCATCGAGGAGGCCGCCCGCGCCGCTTCCTACTCGGTGGGGATCGGCGTCCTGGAATCGGCGGAGGAGTCCGCGGTCGCCGCCGTGGTCCAGCGCGCGGCGGACACGGGCGGCGGGTTGATCGTCATCGCCTATGACCCGGCCGGCGTCCGGGCGTTGCACAGCATCCCCGCCGAACTGCCCGTCGTCGGCGTGGTCGAGACCCCCGCGAGTCCGCCCGCCGAAGACCGCCCCTGGGTGTGGACCGACGACCGCGAGGCCGCCCACGAGGCGACCCGGCATCTGCTCTCCCTCGGCCACGAGACCGTGCACTACGTGGCGATCCCGTCCAGCACCCGGCGCACCGGGGCCCGCTGTGCCGGGTGGCTCGAGGCCCTCCGCGAGGCGGGAGCGCCGCAACCACGGCCGCTGCAGGGCGGCTGGAGCCCGGCGGACGGTCGTGCGGCGGGGCGCAGGCTCGCCGCGGACCCGGCCGTCACCGCGATCCTGTGCGGCAACGACGACCTCGCGCTGGGGGTGCTGCGCGCCCTGCACGAGGCCGGCCGGTCCGTGCCGGGCGAGGTCAGCGTGGCCGGCTTCGACGACGCCCCGCATGCCGCCCATCTCACGCCGTCGCTGACGACCGTGCGTCTGGACTTCACCGGCCTCGGCCGGTCCGCCTTCGCCTTGTTGCACGGGGTGCTGGAGGAGTCGGCGTCGGCGCAGACCGTCCCGTACCGCGTCTCCGCGCCGGAGCTGGTGGTACGGGAGAGTTCGGGGGTCGCACTGGCCCGGGACTGAGCGCACCACCCACGCGCCCCCGTACGCGCGGCGAGGGATCGCACACGCGGCGAAGGACCGTGTCCGCAACCACCGGCGGAGCCACCCCATGGCCGGAGGGAAGGGCAACGTGAGCCCCCGCCCCGGCCGGTCCGACCCGCCACCCGCACCCCGCACCCCGCACCCGCACCCGCTCGAGAACCGCCCATGTCACCGCCGCACCTGGAGTCACCGCCATGGCAGGCACCCTCCCCGCAGCAGGACTCGCGGCGGCCTCGGCCGTCCCGCAGCGCCTCACCGTCGATTTCGCCGTCTCCGAGGGCCCCGTGACGCTCGGCGCGAACGGAGCCCTCTACGGACTCAGCGACGACGGCGTGCCCAGCGACGCCGTACTGGAGCCGCTGAAGATCACCAGCATCTCGCAGAAGCCGGAGGGCGGCGCCCAGCATCCCAACGGCGACGCGCTCTCGGTCTCCGGGGCGTTCTTCCGCAACGGCGGCGGCGAGATCAACGTGCTGATGCAGGACGTCTACGCGCTATGGCCGTACGAGGACCTCGGCCTCGACGACTACCTGTCCAGGGTCGACGACATCGTCACGAAGGTGGCGGCGGACCCGAACGGCGACCGCTTCGTCTACGTCCCCTTCAACGAGCCGGACCAGATCTGGTACGACCTCGGCGTCGCCGACCGGGCGCGCTACGAGGTGAACCGCGACCGGTTCTTCAGGGACTGGAAGACGGTGTACCGGCGTATCCGCGCGATCGACCCCGCCGCGAGGATCGCCGGTCCCAACGAGACGGCGTACCACCACCGGCTGATGGCCGACTTCCTCGCCTTCGCCCAGCGGGAGAACGTCCTGCCGCAGATCCTGACCTGGCACGAGTTGAGCTCCGGCTCGCTGCGCGACTTCCAGGGGCACCACGACGACTGCCGTTCCATCGAGAGCCGGTTGGGCATCGCACCACTGAAGATCAGCATCGACGAGTACGCCAACCGGCGTGACCTGTCCGTTCCGGGCCAACTGGTGCAGTGGGTCTCGATGTTCGAGCGGAACAAGGTCTACGCCAACCAGGCCTACTGGGACGCGGCAGGCAACATGGACGGCAACGTGGTGCGCACCAACATCCCCAACGGCGGCTGGTGGTTCTTCCGTTGGTACGCCGGACTGACCGGGGACACGGTCCGGGTCACCCCGCCGCAGGCCGACGCCGTCGACACCCTCCAGGGACTCGCCTCCCTCGACGTCTCGCGCCGCCAGGCCCAGGTCCTGCTGGGCGGTTCGGACGGCGACTCGGACGTCGTGCTGCGCGACGTCCCCCGGTCCGTCTTCGGGCGCACGGTGACCGCGACCGTAGCCGAGGCGGCCTGGTCCGGCTACGAGGGGCAGCACGCCGCTCCGCGGGTCCTCGCCCGGACGAAGCTCGAGGTGGCGGACGACGGCTCGGTGACCGTGCCGCTGCGGGGCCTGCACAGGATGTCCGCGTACCGGATCGCCCTCACCCCGGGCGGCACGGGCTCCCCGACCCCGGCGTGCGTGCCCTGGTCGGCGTCCTACGAGGCCGAGGACGCGGCCGTGACCGGAGGCGAGGTCCGAACCCTGGGCACGGTGAGCGACGCCAACGGTTATGCGGCCTCCGGCACGAAGGACGTCGGTTCTCTCAACACCCCTTCCAGCAAGGTCGACTTCACGGTGACGGTCCCGGCGGACGGTTCGTACGACCTGTCCGTCCTGTACGGCAACCAGTCCGGCGGCCCTGCCACACAGCGGCTGCTCGTCGACGGCACGGACCTCGTCACGGTGACGTACCCGTCCACGGAGAACTGGGCCCACCGCGCCAGGAAGGACCTCCGCGTGGAGCTGACCGCCGGCGCCCATGGGCTGACGCTCGCCAAGGGCGACGCCGAGGTCACCCTGGACCGCGTCGACCTGACCGCCTGCACCGGCGTCCCGTCCACGTCGTACGAGGCGACGCTCGCGGACATCACGGGGCAGCCGTCGTACGACTACTCCTCGTCGGCGGGCGTGGGCACCGGCGCCCTCGTCCTGCGCGTCGGTGACAAGGCGGTCTTCGACGTGTACGCCCCGCGCGACGGCTACTACGCGGTGACCGCGCAGGCCTCCGCGGACGTCCGGCTCACGTTGCACGGCGCGCAGGCGACGGCGACCCCGGGCCGGCCGCTGCGGCTCTACCTGGTGGCCGGAAACAACCGTGTCTCCCTGACCGCCCCGCACGCGGCGGTGCGTTCGCTCGACGTGTCGGGGGCGGGCTCGACCACCGGCGTCCTGTCCTACGGGGCCGCGGCCGCCTCGCTGACGGGCGGCGCGAAGCTCGTCGCCTCCGCCCACGCCCACGGCGGGATCTGCATCGGCGAACTCGGCGGGAGCCCTTCCAGCACGGCCGAGTTCACGGTGCAGGTCCCCAGCTCAGGCCGCCATGTGCTGGTCGTGCACTACGCGCACGACGACCGCCGCGACAACGGCCACGCCTACAACACGGACATCATGTCCCGTACGGCGGACATCGCCGTCGGCCACGCGGCACCCCGCAGGGTCACCTTCAAGAACACCTGGAGCGTGAACGACTTCTGGACCCTGGGCGTACCCGTCGACCTGGAGCGGGGCGCCAACAGCGTGACGTTCGCCAACGCGAACTCCTGGGCCCCGAACATCGGCCGCGTCGAAGTGGCCCGGGTCGTCGGGCAGACGTAGCAGCGGTGCGCACGCCGGAGCGCAGACGTGGGAGCCCGGGCAGAGCCGGAGTGCCGGGCCGGGCCGGGCCGGAGTGCGGACGCAGCTGAGCGAGGAGCCGGGCCGGCCGCGATCGAGCGGCCGGTCCCGGGCATCGCATCGGTTCCGGGTACGTGGGTCGGGTCAGCGGCCGACGCCGATCAGACCCGTCAGATAGCGCCACAACGAGGAGCGGTGCCGGACGGCCGGGTCCGGCGCCGCCGTCACGTCCGACTCCGCCGTCGGGGCGTGTCCCGACGGCCGGGCCGGAGTCGCCGCGAGTTCGTAGCGGACGGGCAGTGAACGCAGGCCCCGCATGAACGGCGAGGAACGCCAGGGCAGTTGGTCGGCCGGCAGGGCGAGCTCCAGGTGGGAGAACCGCTCGAAGAGCCGGCCCACGCCGACCGCCGCGACCGTCGAGGCGAGTTCGCGCGCCGGGCACTGACGAAGGCCGGCGCCCCACGACAGGTGCGCCCGGGTGCTGACCGTGGTGCTCGGGCACACGTTGCCGGCGAAGAGCGGGTCGGCATGCGCCGCCGCGGAGGAGACCCAGACGGGATCGCCCGCCCGGATCGTGTAGTTGCCGAGCGGAGTGTCCTTGGCCGCGAAGCGCGGCACGAAGTTCACCAGCGGCGGCTTGCGCATGACCACCCGGTTCATGCTCTCCCTGACCATCCCGGCGGACAGACTGGCCCGCACGCCGCCCTCGCCGGAGACGACGTCGACCACCGTGTTGGAGATGAGGATCCCCACGTGGTCGGAGGTCATGCCCAGCAGCATGAACAGCTCACGGGCCAACTCGTCCAGGGAGAGCTCGGGGTGCGCCGCCAGCAGGTACGAGGGGAAGTCGTCCCCCGGCTTCTCCAGCTTCACCGCCGCCAGTTCCGCCAGCGTCGCGAGCAGCCGCTCCAGTGCGGGTTCGGCGTCCGGACCGGCGTCCAGCACCCGCCACATGTCCATCAGCGCGTCGTCGCCCTGCGAACCGGGGAAGCCGAGCAGATGACTGGCCACCATCAGCGGCAGCGGGCGGGCGAACTGGGCGGACAGGTCCGCCAGACCCGTGCCGCCCGCCTGCCCGACGAGGCTGATGAGGTCGTCGGCGTAGGCGGTCACGGCGGCCTTCAGCCGCTTGGCCTGCGGATGACGGGGATCCTGGAACGGTTTGAGGGCCGCGTCCCACGCCTGCCGCAACGGGCGATAACCGGGGCCGCCCTGGATCAGCACATGGTTGACCTCCAGGGACGGTCCGAGCGGCCAGTCGGCCGGCACCTCGCCGTCCGTGCGCGCCCGCCAGTTCTCCAGGCCCTTCGGCCAACCGGCATCGTCCTGGAGCACGTCGAGCGCCTCGCGGTAGCCCAGCACGAGCCAGGCGGGCACCCCCAACAGGTCGACCGGCGCGACCGGGCCGTGACGCCTGCGCAACCGCTCGTACACGAGCGCTGGACGGGTCTCGTAGTCCCGGGTCAGCAGCGGTTCGAGCGTCAACGACTCCAACCGCGCACCGTCCAGGTCCACGGATCTGCCGTCGCCCACCTGGGATTCCATCGCCTCGCCGCCCCTCCGACACTCCCCGTACCGGCGCGTCTTCGATCGGTAGCCGGAACCGGGGGGACCCTATCCCAGGCCCGGCTCCCGGTGAACTACGGGGGGACGACTCAGGCCGCCCCGGAGCGAGGCCCCGCCACGAAGGGCCCGCCCGCCGCACCTCCGGTTCCGCTCCCGGTGCGCCGCCGCGGAACCGGCCGCCCCGGCCCGGGGGTTCGACCCCGCCGCGCGCGAGGAGGCCGATCGGTGGTTGGCTGGTACCGGTTCCGTCAGCCAGTCCATGCACGGGAAGGCCCCAGACATGAGCAACCCCCAGGCACTCGAATACAAGGTCGTCACCTTCCGCGAGTCACTGATCGGAGACGCACTCGACAGCGACAAGCTGGAGAAGGTTCTGAACAAGCACGCCGAGGACGGTTGGGCCCTGAAGGCCATCACCTCCGCGGACGTCAAGGGCCGTATCGGGCCGGGCGCGGTCGAGGGTCTGCTCCTCACCCTGGAGCGTCCGCGCCGCTGACGCCCCGGCTCCCCCGGCCGCGGCCGAAGGCGCGACCGTCGGGCGCCGGGTGCGCTCTTGGCTCACCCCAGGAAGCTCAGCCGGACCTGACGGTCGGGGTTGTCCTTGTTGGTGTCCACCAGGCACACCGACTGCCACGTTCCCAGTTCGAGCCTCCCGCCCACGACGGGCAGGGTCGCATGCGGCGGGACGAAGGCCGGGAGGACGTGGTCGCGGCCGTGACCGGGGCTGCCGTGCCGGTGCTGCCAGCGGTCGTCCGCGGGCAGGAGCGTGTGCAGCGCCGCGAGCAGGTCGTCGTCGCTGCCCGCGCCCGTCTCGATGACCGCGATGCCGGCCGTCGCGTGCGGGACGAAGACGTTCAGGAGGCCGTCGCGGCCGGCGGCAACGTCGCGCAGGAACCTCTCGCAGTCGCCGGTGAGGTCGACGACCCGCTCGCGGGAACCAGAGGCGACGGACAGAACTCGGGTGGTGAACGCATCTGACATGCCACCATCCTGACCCAAATGCCGGGTTCCACACCCCCTCGGCCCCCAGACCTGCCGAGGCGCGGTGCCGGGGCCGGGGGGCGAGACGCCCCGGGAGGCGGGACGCGGGCACCACTCGGCCCGACCTGCTGCGGGGCGAGCCGTCATGGCGTCGGGTCCGGGAAGATCCACGCCCCTGGTGGCGTTGGTGCAAGCGTGAACAGCGTGCGTGAGGTCGAGGTGGTCGTCATAGGCGCCGGTCAGGCGGGTCTGGCCGGCGCTTTTCACCTGCGGCGCACCGGTTTCGAGCCGGAGCGCGACTTCGTGGTGCTCGACCGTGCGCCGGCCGCGGGCGGCGCCTGGCAGTTCCGCTGGCCCTCGTTGACGTACGGCAAGGTGCACGGGATGCACGCGCTGCCCGGGATGGAACTGACGGACTCGGATCCCGCCCGGCCGTCGTCCGAGGTCATCGGCGAGTACTTCGCCGCCTACGAGCAGAGGTTCGATCTGCGCGTGCGGCGGCCCGTCGAGGTACGGACCGTCCGGGAAGGCTCCGGCGGTCGCCTGCTGGTGGAGACCTCCGACGGCATGTGGTCCGCACGGGCCCTGATCAACGCGACCGGCACCTGGGGCCGGCCGTTCTGGCCGCGTTACCCGGGCCAGGAGACCTTCCGCGGACGACAGCTGCACACCGCGCAGTACCCCGGTCCCGAGCCGTTCGCCGGACTGCGCGTGATCGTCGTGGGCGGCGGTGCGTCCGGCACGCAGCATCTGCTGGAGATCGCGCCCTACGCGGCCGGCACCACCTGGGTGACGCGTCGGCCTCCCGTCTTCCGCGAGGGGCCCTTCGACGAGGAGGCGGGGCGCGCCGCGGTCGCGCTCGTGGAGGAACGCGTGCGGCAGGGGCTGCCGCCGAGGAGCGTGGTCTCCGTGACGGGCCTGCCGCTCAACGACGCGATCCGCCAGGGGCTGGCCGACGGGGTGCTGGACCGGCTGCCCATGTTCGACCGGATCACCCCGGAGGGCGTGGAGTGGAACGACGGTCGGCGGATCGACGCAGACGTCATCCTGTGGGCGACCGGTTTCCGGCCGGCCGTCGACCATCTCGCGCCGCTGCGGCTGCGTGAGCCGGGCGGCGGGATCCGGGTCGAGGGCACGCGCGCGGTCGCCGACCCGCGTGTCCACCTGGTCGGCTACGGGCCGTCGGCCAGCACCGTCGGCGCCAACCGGGCCGGACGCGCGACCGTTCGGGACATCAGGCGGCTGCTCGCGCAGGAGACCGTCGCCGCCTGACGTCCCACCGCCTCACCCGGCCGCCGCGGAGGCGCTCATGGGGGCCTTCTGGTTGCGGTTGAACTCCGCGACGTTGCGCTGGTGCTCCGCGAGGCTCGCCGTGAAGCGCGTGTCTCCCGGCTTGACGGTGACGAAGTACAGCCAGTCGCCCGGGGTGGGGCTGAGGACGGCCCGCATCGCCTCCTCGCCGGGGTTGTCGATGGGCGTCGGAGGCAGACCCATGCGCTGGTACGAGTTGTAGGGGCTCTGGATGCGGGTGTCGCTCTCCGTCGTCTTCAGCGTGGAACGCTTCAACGCGTAGTTGATGGTGGAGTCCATCTGCAACGGCATTCCGCGCTCCAGACGGTTGAACACCACCCGGGCCACCTTGCCCATGTCCGCCTTGGTGGCCGCCTCGGCCTGGACGAGACTGGCGACGGTGACCGTCTGATACACGTTCATGGCGTTGCGCTGGGCGCCCGCGGCGATCGGCGCACCGTTGAACCGCTTGTCGGCCGTGTCGACCATGTACGCCAGCAACGTCTGCGGCGTGGCCTTCTTGTCCAGCGGATAGGTCGCCGGGAAGAGATACCCCTCCGGGTTGCCCTTGGCGTCGTTCGGCAACTTCAGACCGGCCGTCGGCAGCGCCTTCCCCGTGGTGCCCGACGGCAGGGCGAGCGCCTTGTCGATCGCCTCGTAGACCTGGCTCGCGCGCCAGCTCTCGGGGATGACCAGAGTCCTCGGCTTGGGCTCCTCCTTGGCGTTCTCCAGGGTCAGCAGCGGCACCGCCACGGCGGCGCCGGCCACGACGGCTCCGGTCGCGATGAGGACGAGACGGCCCCGACGCGTCAGTCGAATCGTGCTCCGAGGCGGAGTGTTCATCTGCATGCGGGCACGGTAACCCTCAATTCGTCACAAACCTGGCATAACCTGCCATATTTTCATCTTGTCGGCTCCAGTCGGGCGTCCCGTCGCACCAGGGCCGCGTACCGGCCGTCCTGACGCAACAGCTCCTCGTGGGTGCCCCGTTCGGCCACCGCGCCGGAGTCGAGGACGACGATCTGGTCGGAGCCCCGAACGGTGGACAGCCGGTGGGCGATGGTGAGGGTGGTGCGGTTCGCCGAGAGCGCGTCGATCGCTTCCTGGACGGCCTGTTCCGTGCGGGTGTCCAGGGCGCTGGTCGCCTCGTCGAGGATGAGCACGGGCGGGTCGCGCAGGATGGTGCGGGCGATGGCCAGGCGCTGCTTCTCGCCGCCCGAGAAGCGGTGGCCGCGTTCGCCGACCACCGTTTCGTAGCCGTCGGGCAGCCCGGCGATGTGGTCGTGGATCTGCGCCGCCCGCGCCGCCGCGTACAGCTCCTCGTCGGTGGCGTCCGGCTTGGCGAAGCGCAGGTTGTCGGCGACCGTGGCATGGAAGAGGTACGTCTCCTGCGAGACGACGCCGACCGCGCGGGCGAGGGTGTCGAAGTCGAGGTCGCGTACGTCGACGCCGTCGAGGGTGACCCGGCCGCCCGTCACGTCGTACAGCCGCGGCACCAGGTAGCCCAGCGTGGACTTCCCCGCGCCGGTCGGGCCCACGACCGCGAGACTGCCGCCGGCGGGGACGGTGACGTCGATGCCGTCGAGGACCGGCCTGACCGCCTCGCCGCCCTTGCCGCCGCCCTTGCGGACGCCGTGGCCGCTGTCGCCGCCGCTCCCGCCGCCGTCGCCCCTGTCGTCGTTGTCGTTGTCATAGCGGAAGACGACGTCCTCGAAGCGCACCTCGCCCTTGATCTGATCGAGGTGGACCGGGTTCTCGCGCTCGGTGATGTCGATGGGGAGGTCGAGGTACTCGAAGATGCGCTGGAAGAGCGCGAGCGAGGTCTGGATCTGCACACCGGTCGACAGCAGGCTGACGGCGGGGCGGAACAGGCCCTGCTGCAGCGACACGAAGGCGACGATCGTACCGAGGGAGACGTCGGGGCCGCCGAACTGGAGAGCCATGCCGGCCGTCCAGTAGATGACGGCCGGCATGGCCGCCATGACGATCCCGATCACGGCCATCCGCCAGCGTCCGGCCATGTTCGACCGCACCTCGAGGTCGACCAGCTGCTCGGACTCCTCCGAGAAGGCCTGCGTGAGGGAGTCGGCTCGACCCATGGTGCGGCCGAGCAGGATGCCGCTGACCGACAGCGACTCGGTGACCGTGGCGGCCATCGCCGCCATCTGCTTCTGACGCTGGGTGGTGATCTTCTTGCGTTCGTTGCCGACCCGGCGGCTGATCCACACGAACACCGGCAGCAGCAGGAGCGAGACGACGGTCAGCCGCCAGTCGAGGGCGACCATCGCGATGATCGTGGCGACCACACTGGTGAAGTTGGAGACCAGGGAGGTCGCCGTGGAGGTGACGGTGGCCTGCATGCCGCCGATGTCGTTGGCGATGCGGGACTGCACCTCACCGGTACGCGTACGCGTGAAGAAGGCGAGGGACATGCGCTGCAGGCGTCCGTAGACGGCCGTCCGCAGGTCGTGCATGACGCGCTGGCCGACCGTCGTGGAGATGAGCGTCTGCAGGACGCCGAAGACGCCGCTGAGCACGGCGCTGAGGATCATGCCCAGAGCGAGCAGGCTCAGCAGGCCCGTGCGCCCCTGGGGGATCGCGACGTCCAGCGTCTCCTTGAGCAGGAACGGGGTGGCCACGGTGACCAGCGACGAGGCGGCGACCAGCACGCCGACGACCGCGAGCCGGGCACGGTAGGGCTTGAAGAGGGCGAGGATGCGGCGCACCTGACGGGGTTCGTCGGCCGACGCGCCGGGCGTGGGGGTCCACTCGATGTGATCTCGGGGCATGGCTCCTACGGAGGGTGTGACGATGAGGACTGACGGAGCTTAGCTCATTGTTACCTATACTCACAATGAACGGCATCCTGATATTGTTCCCTCATGACCACCCCCGATTCCGACAGTCTGCTCGCCGAGCAACTGCTTCGGCTCACACGCCGGGTGCACCGCATCCAGAGGCGCCATCTGCAGCAGTGCGGGCTGGGCGTCACACCGGCACAGGCCCGGCTGCTGCGCACGCTGGCGCATTGCGATTCACCGCCGCGCATGGCCGATCTGGCCGCGCGGCTGGAGGTGGTCCCCCGGGCGGTGACGACCCTGGTCGACGGGCTGGAGGCGAGCGGCCTCGCGCGGCGGGCGCCCGATCCGGTCAACCGGCGGGTCATCCGGATCGAGCTCACCGAGGACGGCCGCAAGGCACTTCGCGAGCTGCGCGGCGCTCGCGTGTCGGCGGCGGAGGAGATCCTCGACCCTCTGACGACCCTGGAGCGCGAGGTGCTGAGCGGCCTGCTGGACGCGCTGGTGGGGGGCGGGGCGGTCGACCACGAGCCGGGACGGGAGCCACGGGGGGAGCCGGAACGGCAGGGAGAGCTCGGCCGGGAGCGGGGACACACCTGCTGAACGGCGCGCGAACGGGCCGCGCTCGCCCCTCCGCCTTGTTGCCGGAGGGGCGAGCGCGGCCCGTCACGTCGTAACCGTCACGGTCGACGACGCCTCGCCGTCGCCCTCACGCCTCGCCCTCGTTTCAAGCGACCTCGGAAGCGGTCTCCTTGGTGGGCCGAGCCGGGATCCCACCTGAGGTTCCGATCGCCGCGCCGGCTCCATGGGAGCCCTCGGCTCCCTCGGGACCCTCGGCGGCCTCGGGGCGCTGGGGATCCTCGGAGCTCTCCGACTGCTCGGCGGTCGCCGACCCGCGGGCGCCCTGCGGCCCGTCCTCGGTCTCCGTCGGGCCCTCGCCGTCCAGAACCCTCCTGGCCTGCTCCAGATCGAGCGCACCCTCCCAGCGGGAGACGGCGAAGACCGCCACGCAGTTGCCGAGCAGGTTGGTGACGACGCGCATCGAGTCCATGATGCGGTCCACGCCGAGCAGCAGGGCCACGGCGCCGGCGGGGATGGCCCCCAGGGAGGATGCGGTCGCGGACAGGGCGAGGAAGGCCGAGCCGGGGATGCCGGCCATGCCCTTGCTGGTGAGCATGAGCACCAGGATCACCGTGATCTGCTGGCTCAGACTCAGGTCTACGCCCACCGCCTGGGCGATGAACAGGGTGCCGATGGAGAGGTAGAGCGAGGCGCCGTCCAGGTTGAAGGAGTAGCCCGTCGGCAGCACCAGGCCCACCGCGTCCTCGCGGGCGCCGGCCCTGCGCAGCTTCTGCATCACGCGGGGCATGACGGACTCGGTGGACGCGGTGCCGAGCGCGAGCAGCATCTCCTCGCGGATGTAGCGCAGGAACTTCCACAGGCTCAGCCCCGTGACCATGCGCAGCGCGACGGCGAGCAGCGTGACGAACAGGGCGGCCGCCGCGTAGCACAGGGCGATCAGTTTGCCGTAGGTCTCGATCACACCGAGGCCGTAGTTGCCGATCAGGACGGCCATCGCACCGAACACCGCGATCGGCGCCAGCCGCATGACGAAGCCGACGACGGCGAAGATGATCTCCTGGGCCTGCTCGACGGCCGGCAGCACCTTCGGCACCTTCGTGTGGCCGAGATGCAGCAGCGCGGCGCCCACCAGGCAGGCCAGGACGAGCACTTGGAGCAGCGAGTTCTCCGCGAAGGCGCCGACGAAGCTGGTGGGCAGCGCGTTCACGACGAACTCGGTCGTCGAGGGCAGCGAACCGCCGCCGGTCTTCGCGTCGACCGCCGAGGCGTCGAGCGTGGCGGGGTCGACGTTCATGCCGGAGCCGGGCTGGACGATGTTGGCGGCGAGCAGCCCGATGACCAGGGCGAAGGTGCTCGCGACCTCGAACCAGGCGAGGGCCTTGAGCCCGATCCGGCCGAATGCCTTCAGATCGCCGGCCTTGGCGATGCCGACGACGACCACGCAGAACACCAGGGGCGAGATGATCGTCTTGATGAGGCGGGTGAAGCCGTCGCCGAGCGGCTGGAGATCGGTGGCGACGCCGGGCCACAGTTTCCCGACGACGACACCGAGGACCAGCGCGATGGCGACCTGGGCGAAGAGTGAGGTACGCAGTATGCGTGCGACGCGTCGCGGCAGGGACGGGACGGACGGCTGCACGGGCACTCCTTGGGGGACGACGGCAACAGAAGTCGAGCCGGGGACTTCTGCGATACGGAAAGCGATTTCCGTGACGATCACTGTGAAGGCGCCGTTGATCGCGCACAAGACCGCGGTGTTTCCGTCCGGTAAATCCCGTCCCGAGTGACGCGTCGCACGCGGGCGGCCTCAGCAGCCGCGGCGGTCCTCGGTCAACACCCCCTGAACCGTGGTCAGCCGCCGGTCGTGACAGCCGCCGGAGCCGTACAGCCGGTAGCGCTCGCTCGTCGTGCCGACGGCGTGGCGCTGATCGCGGGGCACGTTGACGGTGTACGCGGCGTCGCCCCGATAGGCGTCGTCGAGCCGCGACCATGCGACGCGCCGGCCCGCGCCGGTCTCCACCGCGTCGGCCCGGTCGCCCAGGGTCAGTCGGGTACGCAGCCGGTCGTCGGCGCCGAGGGTGGTGACTCCGTTCATCGTGTACGTCCGGTGCGTTCGCGTGGTCCGGGCCGGTCCGCGGCCGTCGACGGTGACCGACTCGTCGTCCGTCCAGCCGGCGTCGAGGCCGTCCACGGTCTCGCCGTCGCTCCAGCGGTGTTCGGAGGTGTTCGCGACGGCGCGGGTGACGGTCGTCCGGACTCTGCCGTGCGAGGTGTCGAGGTAGCCGGACACGGTCAGCCGGTGCGCGGCCTCGGTGGCGACCCGGTGCTCCGTGCCGGGCGTGTAGACGCTGGAGTCGGTGAGTTCACCCGCTTCGTGCGTGACGAGTCTGCCGTGGACCACGGCCTTGCCCGGGTCCTGCCAGACGAGGACGTTGACGGGGGTGCTCCAGCCGCTCTGCCCCTGGGGCACGCCGACGACCGACACCTCGACCCGGTGCGGACGGCCGTCGTCGAGGATCCCGGCGAACGGGGTCAGGTCGTATTCGATCGGCTTGACGTCGAAGGCGCGGGGCCCCGGAATCACGTACCAGAGAAAGGGGTTGGACCAGCCGCCGGTCCAGACCGTCGGGAAGGGGGTGGCGATTCCGGCCAGTGTCCCGTCGACCTCGACCTGCACCTCCCGATAGGGACCGTCGTCGGTCCGGCACGAGTACGGGTCCGTCACGGGCACGGCCAGATACCAGTACTCCTCGCATCCGCCGCCCGAGCCGGTGGCGTACACCTCGGCCACGACGCGTTCGCTGTTGCGGGGCGTGGTGAGAGTCGTCCCGTCGGGGCCGTCGGCCAGGGTGAGGACGCGGTCGGGGGCGGCGGCCGTCGGCCTGCCCTCGTAGAACGTGAGGGTCACCTTCACGTCGATCACGCCCGTGTAGGTGTCGTCGACGACGTTGCCGATGAGCATCTCCACGTCCTGGGCGGTGCGGAAGGTGTCGCTGTAGCGGGTGACGTCCTTCTCGACCGACCACTCGATGCCGTCGGGCGACGGCTCGGGCGTCGAGGTGCGGAAGACCTCCACCCCTCCGACGTGCAGATAGCCGAGCCGGTCGAACTGCCGCCCCTTGACCTTGCCGTCGAGCCGCAGCACCACTTTGCTCCAGTGGTCACCGCAGCCGTCCGGCGGACGGTACGAGCCGCGGTACGGCGTGAAGTCGCGGAACCGGGCCTCGGCGAGGGTGACCCGGCACGACTCGGTGTGGGGTCTGCTCACGGCCGGCGCGGCGGTGAGGGGATCGTGCCAGTCGGTGCCGAACTCCGCGGGTGCCTCGGCCGGTACGGGCGCGGCAGCGGCCGCGCGAGCAGTTCCGCCCCCGATGAGGGCGCTCGCCAGGAGGGTCGCTCCGGTGAGCATGGACATGATAATCCGACATCTCATGGCCCGTGTTCTACGGGGTGCCGTCAGCTCCCCGCAATGACGCCTCCGCCGCTCCGATGCCGCTGCCGCTGCCGACACCACTTCCGTGACACCGTCGGGCCGTCAGGCCCGCCCGCCCGGCGTCAGCAGACCCTCACGCCGTCACGCCTTCAGGGCGGCCCTGTCGCCCATGACCACCACGGGATGCTCGTCCGGGTCGAGCGTGCGCAACAGTTGCTCCATCGCTCCCCTGGACACGCTGACGCAGGCCGACGTACCGCTGCCGTGGTCCATGTGCAGCCAGATTCCGCCGCCTCGCTCCTCGCCCTCGGGCCGCGTCGGATCGTCGGGCGGGGCGCCCTTGACTCGGTTGTAGTCGATGGCGATGACGTAGTCGAAGTCATGCCAGTGCGACTTCGCCCACCAGCGCGGCGCCGCGAACGAGTCAGCCCTCGTGTAGGGCAGCCTGGTCCCTGGGTCGGCGAGCACCCCTCCCGCGTCGGTGAGCGTGAACACGCCGACCGGGCTGCGGTTGTCGCCGGCCCGATGCCTCGCCGTCCAGCCCTTCTTGCCGTTGTGCCCCGGCCAGCTGCGGACGCGCTCCCAGTTCGGACCACGCTTGGCGTAGAGCACGACGGTGGCTTGCGCGGCGTCCTTTCCGTCGCCGTACACCGCCACGACCTGGCGCGATGCCACGGGAATCCGTCGCTGCATCCGGTCACCGACACCGGGAACACGGGGCGTCCCGACCGCTTTCACCGAGTGGCCACCCCCCTGCGCGCCGGACCCTGCCATGCCGTCGCCTCCGCGTTCCGCACGCGCTCCACCGCACGCGGCCAGGGCCGCGCACAGCAAAACGGCCGTCGCCGTCGCGGCTCCCGCACGCCGCCCTTCGCCGAGTTGCATCGGGCCATGGTCGCATCACTTTCCGGACTTTTGTGCCAGGTTCCGGACATCCGACCCCGTCGGGCGGTTACCGGATCCTGCCGCCGCCATGGAAAACCGGTTGATTCCGACCACTCCACGACGCGAACCTTGCACGGTTTGCTGCCGCACTCCGCGGACCTTCCCGTCTGCCCCTCCCCCCTCCCCCCTCCCCCGCCCTCGCTCCCGCTCCCGCCCCTCCACTTCCCCTGACTCGAGCCCCTGGGACGTCATGCAGATCCAAGACCTTCCGTACCCCGACCCGGGTGTGCCGGACGCACGCTCGGGCCCCCGCTTCCTGTGGTGGCTGGGCCGCAACCAGTTGGGCGGTCAGCTCACGGCCCTGGCCTGGGGACTGCTGCACTTCGTCGCCGTCTCGGCACAGCCGTTCTGCGTGGGCTTCGCGATCGAGGCCGTCGTGGACCGCTCCGGCGCCCGACTCGCCCTCGCCGGCGGGGTGATGGCCCTGTGCGGCGTCGCCACCGCCGTCGGGGACACCTTCCTGCACCGGGCTGCGGTCACCAACTGGATCACCGCCGCCGCCCGGGTCCAGCAACTGCTCGCCCGTCAGGCCTCGCAGCTCGGCTCCGCGCTGAATCGGCGGGTCGCGGCCGGCGAGGTCGTGGCCGTCTCCACGGGCGACGTCGAGAAGATCGGCTGGTTCGTCGAGGCGGTGTCCCGTTTCACCGCCGCGGCCGTCACCGTCCTCCTCGTCTGCGTGGGCCTGGTCGTGTATCGGCCCGCGCTCGGCGTCGTGGTCGCCGTGGGTCTGCCCGTCCTCGCGCTCGCGGTGCTGCCCCTGCTGCCGCGGGCCACCCGCCGGGCCGACTTCCAGCGCGAGAAGGCCGGACGCGCCACCGAACTCGCCTCGGACACCGTGGCGGGCCTGCGGGTGCTGCGCGGGATCGGCGGCGAGGAACTCTTCCTCGACCGTTATCGCAGCGCCTCGCAGGAGGTACGGCACGCGGCGGTGCGCAGCGCCCGTATGTGGTCCCTGATCAGCGCCATCCAGGTGCTGCTGCCGGGCCTGCTGTTGATCGCGGTCGTCTGCTATGGCGTCCATCTGGCCCGCGAAGGACGCATCACGGTGGGCGAACTGGTCACGGTCTACAGCTCCGTGATGGTCCTGACCTATCCCCTCAGGCACTTCGAGGAGATCGCGATGGCCTACTCCTTCTCGCGCCCGTCGGCCAAACGTGCCGCAGGCGTGCTGGCCCTGGAACGGGCGACCGACATCGGCGGGTCACGCGCGGCCGAAGCGCCCTCGGGCGACCTGTACGACCCCGCCACCGGTCTGCTCGCCCCGGCCTCCCGGCTCACCGCGGTGGTGTGCGGCGACCCCGACGCGGCCGGACGACTGGCCGAACGCCTGGGCGGCCACCCCGCGGAGGACGGCCCCTCGGTCCTGCTCGGCGGCATCCCACTGGACGAACTGCCGCTGGACTGCGCGCGCACGGCCGTCCTCGTCCAGGACAAGGACCCCGTGCTGCTGTCCGGCGCCCTGCGCGACCTGCTCGACGTGCCCGCCTCGGGGGAGGTCGACGCGGGTGCCGCGCTGGCCGCCGCCCAGTGCGGAGACGTCCTCGAAGCGCTCGTGCAGGGGTCGTTGGACGCCGTCGACCCGATGGACGCCCGCATCACCGAACGCGGCCGGTCCCTCTCCGGCGGCCAGCGGCAGCGGCTCGCACTGGCCCGCTCCCTGTACACCGACCCCGAGGTCCTCGTCCTGGACGAGCCCACCTCGGCCGTCGACTCGCACACCGAGGCCCGGATCGCCGAGGGACTGCGCGAGCTGAGGGAGGGGCGCACGACGGTCGTGTTCACCTCGTCCCCCCTGCTGCTCGACCGGGCCGACCGGGTGGTGCTCGTGCACGAGGGCGCGGCCGTCGCGGCCGGCGTGCACCGCGAACTGCTGCACCGCGAACCCCGATACCGGGCCGTGGTGACCAGGGAGACCGAAGAGGAGAGCGCCCGGGACACGGCCCTCCAGGACGAGAGGACCTCTCTCAGCGGTGTGCTGAAGGACCTGGAGCAGCTGGAGAAGAACGAACTCGAACGTCTCGAGGACGACATGGCACCCACCGAGCGCGACTTCGCACGGACCGATCCCGAAGGCATCCCGGAAAACGTCCCCGAAAACATCCGCGGTGAGGTCCGCGGTGAGATCCGAGAAGAGATCCGAGAAGAGATCGAGGAGAGGGCATGATCGGCGTGGCGCCGCCCGCGTACGACCCGGCGGCCCCGAGGACGGCGAACACGCTGCCCGTCGGCGCCCCCGCGACCGTACGCGCCTATGTGGCCGAACTTCTGCGCCGGCACCGCCGCGCATTCGTGCTGCTCCTCCTCGTCAACACGGTCGCCACGATCGCGTCGATGGTGGGCCCCTGGTTGCTGGGCGACCTCGTGGAGCGGTTGTCGGACGGAGCCCGCGAGCTCCATCTGGGGCTCACCGCGGCGCTGTTCGTGCTCGCCCTGGTCGTCCAGGCCGCCTTCGTGCGGCAGGTGAGGCTGCGCGGTGCGATGCTCGGTGAGCGGATGCTCGCCGACCTGCGCGAGGACTTCCTCGTCCGGTCGGTCCGCCTGCCGCCCGGCGTGCTGGAGCGGGCCGGCACGGGCGACCTGCTCTCCCGTATCACCACGGACGTCGACCGGCTGGGCAACGCCATGCGCGAGGCCGTGCCCCAGCTGACCATCGGCGTGATGTGGGCCCTGCTGCTGCTCGGCGGGCTGGTCGTCACGGCGCCGCCGCTCGCGCCGGCCGTCCTGGTCGCGGTGCCGCTGCTGGTCGTCGGATGCCGCTGGTACTTCAAACGGGCGCCGGCCGGGTACCGCTCCGAGGCGGCTGGTTACGCGGCCGTGGCGGCCGCTCTCGCCGAGACCGTGGACGCCGGCCGCACCGTGGAGGCGCACCGCCTGGGCGGCCGCCGCATCGCGCTCTCCGAGGAGCGCATCCAGCAGTGGACGGCCTGGGAGCGCTACACCCTGTGGCTGCGTTCCGTGCTGTTCCCGGTGATCAACCTCGTGCATGTGACGGTGCTCGGCTCGGTCCTCATGCTGGGCGGTGCGTTCGTGCTGCAGGGCTGGATCGGCGTCGGTCAGCTGACGACGGGGGCGCTGCTCGCGCAGATGCTCGTCGACCCGGTGAACCTCGTGCTGCGCTGGTACGACGAGTTGCAGGTCGCCCAGGTGTCGTTGGCCCGACTGGTCGGTGTGCGGGACATCGAGCCGGACGGAGGAGACTCCGGACTCGCTCCGGACGGACACGACGTGCTCGCCGACCGGGTCCACTTCGGTTACCGCGAGGGCGTCGACGTGCTGCGCAAGGTCTCCCTGGAGGTCTCCCCGGGCACCCGGCTGGCCCTGGTCGGCCCTTCGGGCGCGGGCAAGTCCACCCTGGGGCGGCTGCTCGCCGGGATCTACGCGCCCCGCGAGGGCCGGATCACCCTCGGCGGCGCGGAGCTGTCGCGGATGACCGCCGAGCGGGTCCGCTCCCATGTGGCCCTGGTCAACCAGGAGCATCACGTCTTCGTGGGCTCCCTGCGGGACAACCTCCGCCTGGCCCTCCCCCACTCCCGGCTCCACCCGGGCGAGGAGACCTCGGCGGCAGCGGAGGACGCCGAGCTGTGGGCCGCCCTGGGCGCGGTCGACGCCGACGGCTGGGCAAGGGCCCTGGACGACGGCCTCGACACCGAGGTCGGCTCCGGCGGCGTCCCGCTCACCCCGGCCCAGGCCCAGCAGATCGCGCTGGCCCGTCTGGTGCTGGCCGACCCGCACACACTGGTCCTGGACGAGGCGACCTCGCTGCTCGACCCCCGTGCCGCCCGCCATCTGGAGCGGTCCCTGGCCCGTGTCCTGGACGGTCGCACGGTCGTCGCCATCGCCCACCGGCTGCACACCGCCCATGACGCCGACGTGATCGCCGTCGTCGAGAACGGACGCATCAGCGAGCTGGGCAGCCACGCCGAGCTGGTGGCGGCGGACGGAGCGTACGCGGCGCTCTGGCGGTCGTGGCACGGATGAGCGGGACGGCGACAGGCACAGCCCACGTCGCCCGCCGAGGCTGACCCCAGGGGGGCGGATACCGGTGCGGGCGCGGACAGGAGCGCCCGTGCCGGTACGGGACCCGCTGCGGGCACGGGATCCGCTGCCCGAACAGGATGCGGTGTCGGTGTCGGTGTCGGTGCCGCCGGCGACAGCGACAGCGAGGGCTGCGGTCTCGGCTCCCGCGGCGGTGACGGCCGAGGTGCCTGCTCCGACGCAGGCACCCGCCGCCGGTCCCGGACCGGACATCGGCGCCGGCCTCGGGTCGACGCGATGCGCGATCCGGGCGCCGGGGAGCGGTGGCGAAGCCCCGTCCGGGACGACCGGGCTCCGCTCTCGCGCGACCTCTGGCGTTGCGCGGTACCGAAGCAGGGTGGAACGCTGGATAACGGCACCCGCGCGGGAGACCGTCGGAATCCATCCGGCACACGCCGCGCCCGGCCGGCTTCCCGTGCGGCGGCGCCCGACCGCCGACGGCGGTGAAATCCGGCCCGTCACCCCCTGGAGGTAGCCGTGAACAGCGCCGACGGATGGGGAGACGACGTCTACCAGCCCGACGCCTCCGACATCCAGGACGACGCCGGGCTGCTCGACGGGGAGGACACGCTGGAGAACGACGGCGTCGAGGACCCCCTCGACCGCGGCTGGTCCCCGCCGGACCGCCCCTGGGCCGTGGAGCACATCGGAGTGACCGCCGCGGAACGCCGGCAGGGGGAGAGCCTGGACCAGCGCCTTGCGGAGGAGCTGCCGGACCCGGAGGCGCCGGACGGCGACGGTCTCGGTGACTGTGACGGCACGGACGGGGAACTCCTCGACAACGAGGTCGGCGCCACGCGCTCCGGACGGCTCGTGGCTCCCGACGAGGGGGTCCACGAGGACGAGGAGAGCGCGCTGATCGCCACGGACGTCGGCATCGACGGCGCGGCCGCCTCCGCGGAGGAGGCCGCGATGCACATCGTCGACGAGGACGCCCTGTCCGGTTGAACCGCCCGAGGAGCATTCATGCAGCAGGACAAGCAGCCCGACTACCACGAGGTCGTCTTCCGTGACCGCGCCGCCGGTTTCGCCTTCCTGACCCGGTCCACGGCGGCCAGCGACCAGACCATCGAGTGGGACGACGGCGAGACCTACCCCGTCGTGGACGTGGAGATCTCCTCGGAGAGCCACCCCTTCTACACGGGCAAGGCCCGCACGGTGGACACGGAGGGTCGCGTGGCCCGCTTCGAGCGGCGCTACGGCGACGGCGGCGCGATGACCTGAGCCGACCGTCAGATGTAGTTGAGGGCGGCTGCCCCGCCCACTCCGCCGAGCAGCATGAACACGGGCATGAGCACCCTCAGCTCGACCCAGCTGCCCGCCCGGAACCTCATCGCCTTGGGCGGACCGATCGGGTACCAGCGCTTGCGCCCGATCGGGATGGGCCACAGGACCGGGCAGCCGGAGACGGTCAGGGCGTCGCCGATGTCGTGCACCAGAGCGCCCAGCACGATGGGCAGCCCCAGCCACAGGTACCCCTGACCGGGCTGCGTGAACAGCCAGTCCGAGCCGTTGCCGGGCTTGTCCAGGACGCCGGCGAGGATCCACGCGCTGGTCGCGGCGAGCAGCCACACCAGCACGTCGCTGCTGGAGCCCCGGGCCGCCCGCCACAGCAGGCCCTCGATCGCGAGCACCATGTGCACGAACAGGATCGCCAGCACCGCCCAGCGGCCGCCGGTGATCGCCAGCGCCGAGGCCCCCGCGCCGATCATGACCGCCCACAGCCAGGTGTGCGTGAGCGTGCGGTGCCCGCCGGAGCGGCGCGGGTCGCCCTGCTTCCTCGTGGCCTTGTAGGCGGCGTAGGAGAGCTTGTCGACGATCTCGCACAACCAGCGGGACAGGGGGCCGAAGGCCCGGGAGATGGTGGCGGCCTTGTGGTCGAGATCCGGGGCGAGCGCGGCGCCGGCGCAGATCAGCGCCCCGGCGAGCAGGACCGGCCAGGGCATCGTGTGCCCGGCTGCGGCGGCGGCCGCACCGACGCCGAGCCAGGCGGCGGCCCCCGACAGTGAGTGTGCTGGTCCCATCATGGCCGTTGCCCGCCCCATTCCTCGTGTGCCGCTGTCCAGTTGACCGGGTGCGATGACGCTCCGTCGGCGACACAGCGTAGCCGCCGTGATCTTCGGGTCGGCAGCCGATTCCCCCCTCGGGGGTGACGGCAGGCAAGATGGGGTCGTGACCCTCATCGATCAGCTGCCTCCGACCGCAGATCCCGACGCCCTGTACGAAGCCTTCGAGTCCTGGGCGCAGGAGCGCGGTCTGACGCTCTACCCCCATCAGGAGGAGGCGCTGATCGAGGTGGTCTCCGGGGCGAACGTGATCGTGTCGACGCCCACGGGGTCCGGGAAGAGCATGATCGCTGCGGCCGCGCACTTCGCGGCTCTCGCCCGGGACGAGGTCACCTTCTACACGGCGCCGATCAAGGCGCTGGTGTCGGAGAAGTTCTTCGAACTGTGCAAGATCTTCGGCACGGAGAACGTCGGCATGCTGACCGGCGACGCATCGGTGAACTCCGACGCCCCGGTGATCTGCTGCACGGCCGAGGTGCTGGCCTCGATCGCGCTGCGCGACGGCAGGCACGCGGACGTCGGCCAGGTCGTCATGGACGAGTTCCACTTCTACGCGGAGGGCGACCGCGGCTGGGCGTGGCAGATCCCGATCCTGGAGCTTCCGCAGGCCCAGTTCGTGCTCATGTCGGCGACGCTCGGGGACGTGTCCTTCTTCGAGAAGGATCTCGCCCGGCGCACCGGTCGGCCCACGGCGGTGGTCCGCTCGGCGACCCGTCCCGTGCCGCTGTCCTACGAGTACCGGTACACGCCGATGACGGAGACGCTCACCGACCTGCTGGACACCCGGCAGGCGCCCGTGTACATCGTGCACTTCACGCAGGCGCAGGCGGTGGAGCGGGCGCAGGCGCTGATGAGCATCAACATGTGCTCGCGTGAGGAGAAGGAGCGGATCGCCGCGCTGATCGGCAACTTCCGCTTCACCACGAAGTTCGGCCAGAACCTCTCGCGTTACGTGCGGCACGGGATCGGCGTCCACCACGCCGGCATGCTGCCGAAGTACCGGCGTCTCGTGGAGAAGCTCGCCCAGGCAGGTCTGTTGAAGGTGATCTGCGGTACGGACACGCTCGGCGTCGGTGTGAACGTGCCCATCCGCACGGTGCTGTTCACGGCGCTGACCAAGTACGACGGCAACCGGGTGCGCACGCTGCGGGCGCGTGAGTTCCACCAGATCGCGGGGCGGGCGGGCAGGGCCGGCTTCGACACGGCGGGTCTGGTGGTCGCGCAGGCTCCCGAGCACGTCATCGAGAACGAGAAGGCTCTCGGCAAGGCCGGCGACGACCCGAAGAAGCGTCGCAAGGTGGTGCGCAAGAAGGCTCCCGAAGGGTTCGTGGGCTGGACGGAGAACACCTTCGACAAGCTCATCGACTCCGACCCGGAGCCGCTGACGTCGCGCTTCCGCGTCACGCACACGATGCTGCTGTCGGTGATCGCCCGGCCCGGAAACGCCTTCGAGGCGATGCGGCACCTGCTGGAGGACAACCACGAGCCGCGCAAGCAGCAGTTGCGGCACATCCGGCGAGCGATCGCGATCTACCGTTCGCTGCTGGACGGCGGCGTCGTGGAGAAGCTCGACGAGCCGGACGCCAGCGGCCGGATCGTCCGCCTCACCGTCGACCTGCAGCAGGACTTCGCGCTGAACCAGCCGCTGTCCACGTTCGCGCTGGCCGCGTTCGAACTGCTGGACCCGGAGTCGCCCTCCTACGCACTCGACATGGTCTCCATCGTGGAGTCCACCCTGGACGACCCGCGCCAGATCCTGGCCGCGCAGCAGAACAAGGCGCGCGGCGAGGCGGTGGCCGCGATGAAGGCGGACGGCGTCGAGTACGAGGAGCGTATGGAGCGCCTGCAGGACGTCTCGTACCCGAAGCCTCTGGAGGAGTTGCTCTTCCATGCGTACGACACGTACCGCAAGAGCCACCCGTGGGTCGGCGACCATCCGTTGTCGCCGAAGTCCGTCATCCGTGACATGTACGAGCGGGCCATGTCGTTCACCGAACTGGTCTCGCACTACGAGCTGGCCCGCACCGAGGGCATCGTGCTGCGGTACCTGGCCGGCGCGTACAAGGCGCTCGACCACACTGTCCCCGACGACCTCAAGTCCGAGGATCTGCAGGACCTGATCGAGTGGCTGGGCGAGATGGTGCGCCAGGTCGACTCCAGCCTGCTGGACGAGTGGGAGCAGCTCGCCAACCCGGAGGAGATGACCGCCGAGGAGGCCCAGGAGAAGGCCGACGAGGTCAAGCCCGTCACCGCCAACGCCCGTGCCTTCCGGGTCCTGGTCCGCAACGCGATGTTCCGCAGGGTCGAGCTGGCCGCTCTCGACCATGTCGACGAACTCGGCGAGCTGGACGGCGAGTCCGGTTGGGACGCCGACGCGTGGGGCGAGGCGTTGGACAGGTACTGGGACGAGTACGACGACCTCGGCACCGGCCCCGACGCCCGGGGGCCGAAGCTGCTCGTCATCCAGGAGGAGCCGCAGAACGCCCTGTGGCGGGTCCGCCAGATCTTCGACGACCCGAACGACGACCACGACTGGGGCATCAGCGCGGAGGTCGACCTCACGGCGTCCGACGCCGAGGGCCGTGCGGTCGTCCGCGTCACCTCCGTCGGGCAGTTGTGAGGTCCGGCGGGGGTCCGGTGGCGCGGACAGGAACAGGCGGGTCAGACGCCGGAACAGACACGGGACAGCGCGCAGAAGAGGGCACAGGAGAACGACACCGATGACGAATCCGGCCGAGAGGCTCGTCGACCTGCTCGACCTGGAGCAGATCGAGGTCAACATCTTCCGCGGCCGCAGCCCGCACGAGTCGCTGCAACGCGTCTTCGGTGGCCAGGTGGCCGGCCAGGCGCTGGTCGCGGCCGGCCGGACCACCGACGGCGACAGGCCCGTGCACTCGCTGCACGCGTACTTCCTGCGCCCGGGCCGTCCGGGGGTGCCGATCGTGTACCAGGTCGAACGGGTGCGGGACGGCCGGTCGTTCACGACCCGCCGGGTCACCGCCGTGCAGCAGGGGCGCACGATCTTCAATCTCACCGCCTCCTTTCACAAGCCTGAGGAAGGTCCCTTCGAGCACCAGCTGCCGCCGGCCCGAGAGGTCCCGGACCCGGAGTCCCTGCCGACGGTGACGGAGGAGGTCCGGGCGCATCTGGGCGCGTTGCCCGAGCAGTTGGAGCGCATGGCACGCCGCCAGCCCTTCGACATCCGGTATGCGGACCCGCTGCGCTGGAGCGCCGAGGACCTCGAGGGAGCCGAGCCGCGCAGCGCGGTGTGGATGCGCGCGGTCGGGCCGCTGGGCGACGACCCGCTCGTCCACACCTGTGCGCTCACGTATGCCAGTGACATGACTCTGCTGGACGCCGTCCGGCTGCCGGTCGAGCCCCTGTGGGGGCCGCGCAACTTCGACATGGCCTCGCTGGACCATGCGATGTGGTTCCACCGGCCGTTCCGCGCGGACGAGTGGTTCCTGTACGACCAGGAGTCGCCGATCGCCACCGGCGGACGTGGACTGGCCCGAGGGCGCATCTACGACCTGGAGGGGCGTCTGTTGGTCTCGGTCGTCCAGGAGGGGCTGTTCCGGGCGCTGTAGGCGTCGCCGGAGCCGCCGTGGTCGCTGCATTCGCTCTGGTCGCTGCATTCGCTGCGGGCCGCTCTGAGCGGATGCGGGCCGCTGTGGATCACGCGCTTCGACGGCGTAGCCGGCTCAGCAGCCCGCGCGCGGGGCGGTCGGGATCGGGTTCCCCTGGCGCGCTTCGCTGCTCCGGTGGCCGTGGCAGGGCCCGTTTCGGGGAGGGTCGTGGTGCGGGCTGGTCGGCGCGTGCCTCGTCCAGGGTGCGTTGCAGGTCCGACCTCAGCCAGCCGATCTCGTCGGGGTCCGCCGCCGTCATGATCTTCTCGACGAGGTGTGCGGCAGGTGTGCCGGGGGCGCAGTGGGCCGGTGGTCCGGGCCGGAACCGGTTCAGGTGGGAGCGCTCGTAGGGGTCCTTGACGATCTCCGCGACCTGGAGGGGGTCGAGGAACCCGGCCAGGACTCCGGCGTGCTGCCAGGGCTCTTCCGCCTGGCGGAGCAGGAAGCCGAGATGGCGTCCGCGCCAGTTACGCGGGCGCAGGTCGACGCCGGCTGCCAGTTGGCTCCTCAACACCTCGGGTGTGCGGCCGGTGAGCAGGAAGCCGTTGGTCCGGTCCGCGGCGAACTGGCGTAGCTCCTCGGCCAGATACAGCCAGACCACGGCTCGGTAGCGGTTTAGGTAGAACCTCACGGGCACCACCAGTCCCAGTCGGGCGAGACGGGTGAAGCGGGTCGGCGGCACGTCGAGGAGGGTGGCGCCCTCGGCAGTCCCCACGGTCCGCACGCTCTCCCGCAGCGAGTCGGGGAAGCCGGGCTGCGCACGCAGCCGGTCGATCTCGGCGCGGGGCACCCTGCGGGCGCCGCCTGCTTCGTCGGGCACGGTCCTGATGCGCCCGAGGTGCGCGGCCAGCTCGAACTCAGCGCGCTTCAGGTCCAGTTCGCGTGCGGCTCGGCTCGGTGTGCACGAAACCGGGTCGGGTGGGGCGATGGCGGTGCGGGACATGGCGGTCTCCCCCGTGGAGTGCAGTGGTGTGGAGCGAGGCCCGCGTCGTCCGCTGTGGCCTCGGGAAAAACCGTAGCCGGAACCGCGGACAGCGTGGCGAGCCTGTGGATAACTTCGAGCGGGGGAGAGAAATTGCAGGTCAGAGATCTGACAGTGGGGCGCGCTCGGGCTGTCGGGCGTCGACGGTGAGGTGCTCGCCGACCCGGTTGACGAGCAGGGTCATCTCGTAGGCGATCCGGCCCATGTCGGCGTCCGCCCCGCTGAGCACGCACAGACAGCTGCCGGTGCCCGCGGCGGTGACGAACAGCACGGCGTCGTCGAACTCGATCATGGTCTGACGTACGCGGCCGGCACCGAAATGGCGTCCCGACCCCTTGGCGAGACTGTGCAGTCCGGACGAGACCGCGGCGAGGTGCTCCGCGTCCTCCCGGCGCAGGCGCGAGGACGCGCCCGCCACCAGCCCGTCGTTGGACAGGACGAGCGCATGGCGCACCGGCTCCACGCGCTCGGTCAGATCGTCCAACAGCCAGTCCAGGCCCTGGTTCTGCGCCATGTCCCACTCCCCGTGTGACGTCCCCGTGTGTTGTCCCCGTGTGATCCTCCGCCTCACCGGAGCATCTGTTCGCCAGCCTTGCGCAGGACCGGTCGCCGGAGCAAGGAGGATGGCGGCATGGCACAGAAGATGACCGATGAGGAATGGCGGGCGTTCGTCACGCACGGAACCCGCACCGGAAAACTCTCCACCGTGCGGGCCGACGGAAGTCCGCACGTGGCGCCGATCTGGTTCGTGCTCGACGGCGACGACGTGGTGTTCAACACCGGCAAGAGCACGGTGAAAGGCCGCAACCTGGCCCGGGACGGCCGGGTCGCCTTGTGCGTGGACGACGACCGGCCGCCGTTCGACTATGTGGTGCTGCAGGGCCGGGCCCGGATCTCGGAGGACCTCGACGAGGTCCGGCACTGGGCTGCCCGGATCGGGGCCCGGTACATGGGCGAGGATCGCGCCGAGGAGTTCGGCGCCCGCAACGGCGTACCGGGCGAGCTCCTCGTCCGCGTCGCGATCGCCAAGGTCCTGGCGCAAAAGGGCATCGCCGGCTGACGCCGGCGTCGTACGGCGACGTCAGCCCACGGAGTCGAGCAGCCGGGCGGTGTGCATCCGCCCGGCGTACTCGACCAGTCTGATCAGGACCTCCTTGCCCGAGTCGCGGTCACGGGCGTCGCACAGGACGACGGGCGTACCGCCGTCGAGGTCGAGCGCCCGCGAGACGTCCTGGGCGCCGTACGTCCGTGAGCCGGTGAAGCAGTTGACCGCCACCACGAACGGGATGTGCCGGTGCTCGAAGTAGTCGACCGCCGGGAAGCAGTCCTCCAGACGCCGGGTGTCGGCGAGGACCACCGCGCCCAGGGCCCCTTGGGACAGCTCGTCCCACAGGAACCAGAAGCGGTCCTGCCCCGGGGTCCCGAACAGGTAGAGGGAGAGGCCGGAGCGGATGGTGATGCGGCCGAAGTCCATCGCGACAGTGGTCGTGACCTTGTGGTCCACGCCTTCGGTGTCGTCCACCGACTGGCCTGCTTCGCTGAGCAGCTCCTCGGTGCGCAGCGGCTTGATCTCGCTGACCGCGCCCACCATGGTGGTCTTGCCCACGCCGAACCCTCCGGCGACCAGTATCTTCAACGCCAGGGGAGCCGTGTCGCCGGTGGCGTCGGAGTGCTCGGAGACCATGGATCACTTCTCTCGGGAGTGCCGGTGACGGTCCACGTCGGTACGGGAGCGCCGGGCCTCGGCGCGGCGGTCGCGCGGGGCCTCGGCGCGGAAACGCCAAGGCAGCATCATGACAATCGGTCCCCCGCTTCGAGTGGTTCGACCGAGGTCTGACCGATGTGACCGACTCTTGCGCGTCGATGTCCGAAGAAGTGCCCGACTCGGCACCGTCCGGGTCCGTACGCGTCCGGTCGGTCCGGACGTTTCGTCTAGAGCGCGCGCAGTCCTTCGATCACCTCGCGCAGGATCCTTTCGTCGGGCAACTGCGCGGGCGGCACAGGGCGGCTGACGGTGAGGCAGCCCAGCTCCAGGAGGTCTCCGAGGAGCACTCTGACCACGCCGACGGGGAGGTCCGCGCCGGCCGCGAGTTCGGCGACGGACTGGGTCTCCGTGCGGCACAGGCCGACGAGAGTGCGGTGTTCCGGCCCGAGCGCCATGCCGTCCGTGCCGGGCGCGCCCGGATCCAGGGTGACCAGGGCGATCAGGTCGAAGCGCACTCCCGTGGGGCCGGGTTGCGTGCGCCCACCCGTCATGGCGTACGGACGAACGAGCGGGCCGGCCTCGTTGTCGTACCACTGGCTGCCCGACGCGCGTGGGGCGCCGGTCCTGTACTCGGTCATCTGCGCGGGTCGCTCTCCGGCCTCATCCGACGGGCGGTCGCGCGCCGAGGCGCGGCGGCGTGTAGAGGTGTTCTCCGACCCGCTTGACCAGCCGCGCCATCTCGTAGGCGACCAGGCCGAGGTCGGCGGTCACGGCGGTGAGGACGGCGAGGCAGGAGCCGTCACCCGCGGCGGCCACGAACAGGAAGCCGTCGTCCATCTCCACCATGGTCTGGCGCACTCCGCCGGCTCCGAAGTGCCGGCCCGCCCCCTTGGCCAGGCTGTGGAAGCCGGAGGCGACCGCCGCGAGGTGTTCGGCGTCCTCCCGCCTGAGGCCGGTCGACGCGCCGACCGCGAGGCCGTCGTTGGACAGCACCACCGCATGCCGCACCTCGCTCACACGCATCACCAAGTCGTCCAGCAGCCAGTCGAGTTCACCCGACCGCTGAGCCGACCGCGTACTCGGGTCCTGGATCATGCGGGGTCTCCTTCATCGCTGTCGCTGCCCGGTGCGGGTTCCGGGCCGGCTCCGCGGCCGGGTTGTCTTCCGCCGCCCCGGGCCCAGCCGTCCCGGTAGGCGGCCATCCGGTCCCGTACGAGCTCGGGGGTGCGCCTTTCGTCGCCGCGCGGGGCCGACGGGCGGGCCGGTTCCTCGTGGTGCGGGCGGCGCAACTGGGGTGCCAGACTGGCCTGCCGCACCCGGCGCGGGAGGTCGTCCGATCCTTCGATGTCGTCCGGGGGACGGTGCAGGCGCAAGGCGGTCACTCCGGGAGGCGGTGGGTCGCCGGCCGCCGGATCGACGGCGGCCCGCAGGGGGGCCGCCAGGACGGGGCGGTCGGCGGATGCGGGAACGGCGTCCTGGCGGCGCTCGGCGGAATGCCCGTCGATGGCCCGGCGCTCGGCGGACAGCCCGTCGACGGCCCGACGGTCGATGGACTGCGGGGCTACGGCCCGAGGGGCAGTTGCCCGGCGGTCGGCCCCGGGCACGCGCGCGTACTCACGTTCCGCGGACCGGCGCAGCTCCTCCGCCCCGACGGCGGAACGTTCCGTCTTCCCGCCGTGCAGCAGTGGCGTGGGCAGCAGGACGACCGCGGTGGTGCCGCCGTAGGGCGAGGTCCGCAGGTGCACCTTGATGCCGTGCCGGGCGGCGAGTCTGCTGACCACGAACAGGCCGAGCCGGTCGCTGTCGAACAGGTCGAGAGCCTCCGACTGCGCGATGCGCCGGTTCGCCTCGCTGAGGGCGTCCTTGCCCATGCCCAGACCCCGGTCCTCGACTTCGACGGCGTATCCGTTGCCGACGGGTTCGCCGGTGACGCGCACACGCGTGTGCGGCGGCGAGAACTGGGCCGCGTTCTCGACGAGTTCGGCGAGGAGATGCGTCAGGTCGGCCACGGCGGCGCCGACGACGGCGACCTCCGGGAGCTGCCGTACCTCCACGCGCGCGTAGTCCTCGACCTCGGAGACGGCGGCGCGCACGACGTTGGTGAGAGAGATCGGCATGCGCCAGGCACGGCCGGGCGCGGCGCCGGAGAGGATGATCAAACTCTCCGCGTGACGTCGCATGCGCGTGGTGAGGTGGTCGAGCCGGAACAGGTCGCTGAGCTCGTCCGGGTCGTCGGAGCGGCGCTCCATGCTGTCCAGAAGGGTCAGCTGGCGGTGGACGAGGATCTGGCTGCGGCGGGCGAGGTTGACGAACACCCCGGAGATCCCGCTGGCGAGTTCGGCGCGTTCCGCGGCGGCGCGCAGGGCGGCCCGGAGCACGGTGCTCAGTGCTTCGGCGACCTGGCCGGTCTCGTCCTCGGCGGGCGGCCCGGGCGGGGCTTCGGCGTTCACGTCGATCTCCTCCCCCGCGCGCAGTTTCTGCATGGCCTCCGGGAGTTTGCGCCGGGCGATCTCCAGGGCGTCGTTGCGCAGGCTGACGAGCTCGACGACGAGCCCGCGGCCGATGCGCACCGAGATGACCAGCGAGGCGACGACGGCGGCGAGGCCCAGCAGGACCGCGGCCCCGGGTGCGGTGAGCAGGCCGCGGGTGAACGGGTCGGCACGACCGGCCGCCTCGCGTGCGGCGTCCGTCTCGATGGTCCGCATCCCGTTCTGCACGCGCGCGTGGGCCGCGTTCCAGGATCCGGCCGGAGCAGCCGCGATCGCCCTGGCGCCAGGCCCGTCCGCCAGCACCTTGTCCTCGGCGGCGTACAGGGCCGCATAGTCGCTGCCGGCCGCGAGACGCTGCCAGGCGGCGCGTTCGGCGCCGCGCAGATCGGCGACGGCCGCTTCCGTGAGGATGCGACGACTGTCGACGGCACCGGCGAACAGGCGCAGGCGCTCTCCGTCCAGGCGTCCGGCCAGGCGCGCGCCGGAGAGTGCGACGTCCTCCCGCGCCAGCGCCTCGCCCGCGCGGGAGAACTCCAGCAGTACCCGCGCGTCCGAACCGAGTTCGGCGTCCTGGACGTCGGAGAGGGCGCCGCCCACCGAGAAGGCCGCCGCGATCGCGCTCGTGTAGCGCCCGTAGGCCTCCTCCCAGCCGACGTCGCCCTCGATCACCGAGGTCCGCAGCGAGGCGAGTCCTTCGGTCCCGGAGACGAACCGCTGGAGTCGCCGGGCCACTCCCGCGGGCAGTTCCCGGCCGTCGGCGACCGTGCCGTGGTCGCCGACCCGGAGTTCGGCGACCGCGCGGTCCGTCCGCGCGGCGAGCGTCCTGAGGCCGCCGTCCGGCCCGGGGGCGGGGTCGGTGGCGTACCGCACGGCGGCCGCGCGCTCGGTCTGCAGGGCGGCCACCGCATCGGCGAGGGGAGTGCGGACCTCGGAGTCCACGCGCTGCACCCGGCGCAGTGCGGAGACGTCCTGAGCGGTGCTGACGGTGGCGTACGCCCACAGGGCCAGCAGGGAGACGACCGGCACCATCAGCAGGCAGACGATCTTGGCGCGCACCGTGCGCGGCCGCAGCCGCCAGCGTTGCGCGCTCGGGGGCGCCGCGTCGGCCGGCAGGTCCGCGGGCTCGTCGGCCGCCTCGTCGGCAGGGGGGCCGGCGTGGGCGCGGCGCCCGCGTGTGGGGGGCGGCGCGTCGGCGCCTGCCGTGGGGGTCCTACGGGGTGTACGCATGGCCTCCTCGCTCGGAAGTGGGACGGGGCTCGCCGGTCGGATCAGACGGTCCTGGTCCGTTGCCGGTCGGCGAGGCTCTCCCCCGGTCGTTGTGCGGACGCGGACGCCTCGCGCTCCCCCGTGGTGGGCGACAGCGCGACGAAGGCCGAGGTCAGGAAGAGATAGGACCCGAGGCCGACGGCGAGGGGGAAGATGAACTGCATCGCCGTGGCCCCGGGCAGCACCGCGCCGGAGGGCGTGACATGGACGCTCACCGCGAACATCGCCGTGTAGTGCATGCTGCTGACCGCCGCCCCCATGACGAGCGAGGCGACCCCGACGGCGATCGGCGACCTGATGTTGAGCGCGGCCCAGAGTGCGGCGGTGGCGGCGACGACCGCGATCAGGACGGAGAGACCTACCCGCAGCGGGTCGTAGGTCACGTCGCCGTGCAGCCGGACCGCGGCCATGCCCAGGTAGTGCATGCTCGCCACGCCCAGTCCCGTGGTGAGCCCGCCGATCAACAAGGCGCGCGTGCGGTCACGGCTGTAGCCGACGGCGAAGACACCGGCGCAGACGACGACCATGGCCACGAGAAGGCTGAGCACGGTCAGCGGAACGTCGTAGCGGATGTCGGTGCCGCCGACCGCGAAGCCGAGCATGGCCACGAAGTGCATGGTCCAGATGCCGGTGCCGATCGCCGAGGCCGCGGTGATCAGCCAGTTGCGGCGCGAGCGCCCGGTGGCGCCGAGGGCGCGCACGGTACAGCGCAGGCCGAGGGCGGCGCCGATGCAGGCCATCACGTACGACAGCACGGGGGTCAGCCAGCCGAAGGCGGCGTGGTCCAGGTGTCCCATGGCCACGGGACGCTAGCCGGAGCACGGAAGCACGAGGGGGGCGCATTTCGAAAGCTGCTGGAATATGACGGGGAAGTGGGACGGAACGATCGGGTCACGCTCGAACATGTGCACCGACGTATCACCCGTGCCGGTGAGGGATCATGCCGAACATGAGCGACGACCACACACACGTCCAGGAGTTCTTCACGGCGCGCGCCGCGGACTGGGACAGCCGGTTCCCCGACGACGGTCCCGCCTACGAAGCCGCGGCGGGCGAGCTCGGTCTGCGTCGAGGGGACCGCGTGCTGGACGCCGGCTGCGGCACCGGACGGGCCCTGACGCCGCTGCGTGCGGCCGTAGGGCCCTCGGGAACGGTCGTGGGGGTGGATCTGACCCCGGCCATGCTGGAGGCCGCCGTACGGGCCGGACGCGGCCGCGACGGGCGACTGGTGCTCGCCGACGTCGCCGCGCTTCCGCTGCGCTCCGCCTCGCTGGACGCCGTGTTCGCGGCGGGGCTCGTCGCACATCTGCCCCGCCCGGCGGACAACCTGCGCGAGTTGGCACGGGTGGTACGCCCCGGCGGCACGCTGGCGCTCTTCCACCCGATCGGCAGGGCGGCGCTCGCGGCTCGCCAGGGCCGGCGGATCACACCGGAGGACCTGCGGGCGGAACCCAACCTCGGCCCGCTGCTGGCCCGTTCGGGCTGGCGCATGACGTCGTACGTCGACGAGGACTCCCGGTTCCTCGCCCTGGCCCTCCGAGAGGGCTGACGGCTCAGGCCCGACGGACCCGTTCCGGCGCGGCGTTCTCACGATCGCGCGGGCCACGTCCCGGGGCGAGCTGCGCCGGCTGCGCGGAACGCTCGACTCACCGGTCGGCTGACTCGCCCCGCCGCCGCACGGGGCAGCCTGCGATCCCCGGCGTCGGGCGGGTGCCCAGCTCCTGCAGTCGGTAGCCGTTCGGGTAACCCTTGATCTCCCGGTTCTGCCGGGCGTGGTGGGGGGTGCGGCGCGGCGGCAGCAGCCGAACCGCTCGTCCACGCGCGCGTAGCGCTGCGCGCACCAGGGCACGGGTGACAGGGCCGGGCACGGGATAGCGGAAGGCCTCCAGAAGGGAGGCGTCGAGAAGGGCGAGCGTGGCGCGCCGCAGGACGGGAGCGAGCGGCCGCGGGTACCAGGAGGCCATCAGGGCGAGCGTGGCGTCCGAGACGCGTCGCGCATTCTCGTCCCAGGCGAAGTGGGCCTCTTCGTAGGCGTCGAGACAGGCCTCGAACTCCTCGTAGGTCTCGGGGATGTCCCTGATGCCCATGCGCTGCCCCAGAGTGCGGTAGTACACGCTGCAGGCGACGATCTCGTGGCGCGACAGCCTGCGCCATCCGTAGGCGTCGATCCATCGTTTGGGCATCACGACGAACGTGCACAGCACGTACCGCATGTCGTCGTTGCCGATGTCGTAGCTGCGGTGCATCCGGTTGATGCGGCGCACGGCCGTGCGCCCCTGCTCGCTGTCGAAACCGTGCTCGACGACGGCGTCGAGCAGGAGCGAGGTGTCGTCGTAGCGCTTCTGGGCGCGATCCGTGAGTTCCGCGGTCTCCGCGAGCAGACGCCCGATGGAGGGCACCGCGTAGGTGCGGTACAGGGCCAGTTCAAGGGCCCGGGTGACATCCCAGGGGAACTCGTAGGCCGCCGTGAGCCGGTAGATCTCGAACGCGTCCTCGTGCGGGTCCAGCCGCCGGATCCGTTCGAGTCGCTCGAAGCGCTTCACCGCTGCATCCCCTTCTGCCGCCGGACCGCCAACTCTAGGTTGGAAAGCAGAAGATGAACGTCCAGTCGCGGTCACCACCCTGGAAGGCGGTCGGCATGTTCGGCAGGATCCGCACGGCTTACGGGAGACTTCTCGGCGCGACGCGCACGCCGTCGCGTCCGGACGGGCCGACAGGCCCGGGCGGGAGGCCGAACCCCGCCGGCAAACGCGCGCCCAACCTCTTCGAAGCGGCCGCCGCCTACGTCTCGGCCTGCGCGGAGGACGACCAGGTCGGGATCGACGAGGCGGCGGGTTGGGTGTCGCCGGAGGCGCTGTCCTTCGGGGTCAACGAACTGGCCCGTCGCGCGGTCCTCGCCCTCGCACGAGAGCGCGACCAGCCGCCGCATGCCGTGGCCCGCGCGCTGCTCGGACTGCCGACGAGGTGACGCGTCCGACGGCCGGAGGTGGTCGTTTCGCCCCGTCCGACCGGAAAACTGCAGCTCCGGGGATGTCGGCCGCCGTGACAAGCGCCTTCCCCCCGCACTAGGGTGCGCGCCGTTGGACGAACCGATGGGGAGGCTGGGATGGCCGGGACGGACGAGGACGCCGTCGCCGCCGCGGACGACGCGCTCTATGTGCTCACGGCGGTGCTGTTGACGCCGGCGAAGTTCCCGAGTGCGTTGGGCGACGACTATCCGGAGGCCTGTGCGGCGCTCGGCCTCCCGCCGCTCGCCGACGGCTACGGCTTGGTGCTGGGCCAGGACGGCGAGGGCGCCCGCTGGACCGTCGTGATCGACGACGTGTCGCTGGTCGCCGTCGCCATCGCGTCGTGGGACTGCGGCATGGAGTACGACCTGTCGCCCGATGAGCGGACGGTGGTCGCGGCACTGCCCGGCTGGCCGCTGGCGGTCGCCGTCGCGGCTCCCGGTGTGCCCGCGCCGCACGACCCCGCCCCCGAGGTGACGGACGGGCCGGCCCTCTGCCCGCCCGACACGAGCACCTGGGGTCCGGCCCAGCGCCGGCTGGGGGCCGACGAGATCGCGCTCCAGTGGGCGCTGTGGCGGGAGCAGATCGACGACACCGAGTTCGCGCCCTCCCGGCAGAGCGGCGCCGGGACACACGCCGGCGGCGTCGGGGCGGACCGGGTGGGCCAGGAGGACACGGCCGACCAGGCACAGCGGGATCACGAGGCGGGCCGGACCGGCAGGTCCTCAGCGCCTGCCGAGGCCTCAGGCCCAGGCGGGAACGGCGGGAACGGCGTGATCCCTGGTTCCCCCGAGGCTGCGGGGACCGGTGAGGCTGCCGAAACACCAGGGGCCGGGAGGAACGCGCCGATGGGCCACAGCGGCATCCGGCGCGTGCTGGCCGAAGTACGCGCCTACGTGGACACCCCGCCTCCGCTCGGGCGGGTGCGCTCTTCGTTCGCTCCCGGCGAGGCCCGCACTCTGCGCGCCGACGGGCCCGGCTGGTCCCTGGTGGCCAGGACCGACGACATCGCGTTCGTCCTCCTCGACGACGAACCCGGCGAGGTGCTCCCCGTGGGCCGCGGCCCCGAACTGCCCGGGCTTCTGGAGGCGCTCGACAAGATGGCCGTACGACCTCTGTGAGGCTTCCAGCCCTCCCCTCATGGCCGCCGCGCGGGTAGTGCCAGGGGAAGAAGGCCGGGGCGACCGGTATGGCTCTGGAGGGCCGTACCGGTCGTTCCGCCCGAGCCGCGGCATCCGCGCCTCAGCGGCCGAGCTCCTTGCGGGTGACGCGGCGCAGTCTGCGCCGCTGGGACGGGTCCAGCGTGAGGTAGGCCGCCACCGGGACGCCCACCACGATCAACAGGGCCGCCCACCAGGGCAGCCAGATCAACAGGAGAAGCCCGACCGCCACACCCCCTGCGGCGATCTTCGCGTTCTTCGACATCTGCGTCGCCTCCTTCGCGGCCACTGCCGCTCTCTGCCATGAAAACGGGTCTGCGCCGCCCGCGGTTCCGACCTCGACCCTGAGACGTCCCTGAGGTACTCCCCCGAGACTCCCCTGAGAACCCCCTCTCGTCCCCGGTCCGCGCCCGAGGCCGGTCCGAGAGTGGTGCACGTTCCCGATGAGGTGCTGTAACCTCGGCGACCCCACACCCAGTAGTCAAATTTGAGGAGAGGCCTCATCTCCGCGCAGAGGGTTCCCGTGGAAGCACCGTCCGAGATCTCCGAACTGACCCGATGTCACGCCGTCTTCCTCCCCGGGGTTCCGGCCCGCACAGGCGGCGTCGCCTTCTGGCGCCCGGACGGCGAGGAGGCTCCTCCTGCCGTTCCGCCGGCGTCCGCCCACCGACTGCGCCTGGTCCGACCGCACGGCGCCGGCGTGGCCCTCGCGCAGGTGCCGGCCGTGCTGCTGTCGGTGCGGCACGCCCTTCCCGTCCTCACTCGCGCGCGTGTCGAACCCGACGCCCACCGGTCCACCGCCTTCTGGAGCGCGGCCGCCCTGCTGGCCCTGCGGTGCGCGGCACGCGGCCTGTTCCTGCCGGGCCTGTCCCCGGAGGACCACGACGCCTGGCGGATGGGGCCACTGAGCGCGCGGGACGTCGAGGAGGTACGCAGGCTGGCCGCTTCGATGCCGCCCGAGGCGCATGCCGTGCCGGTGGACGAGGCCGCACCGCTGCGGCTGCCCGATCCCGAACGCCTGCTGCGCGCCTTCTTGGACGCCGTCGCCGACACGCTTCCCCGCACACCGGCCGCGGAGCTCGTGACCGGCGGCCCCGCCTACGCCGCACGGCGGCCGCACCTCGTGCCGGAGTTGCGCGCGTGGGCGGCCGACGTCTCCGCGGCACACGACGCCGGCGTACGGATCTCCCTGCGGATCGAGGTCCCGGGGCTCGACCTGTCCGATGCGGACGGCATGGAGACGAGCGGGTCGCCGGAGGCCCCGACGCCGCCCGTCGGCGGTGGGCCGGCACCAGGGTTCCGGGCCGTGCCCCAGGTGCACAGCGTGGGCGATCCCGCGCTCGTCGCGGACGCCGCCGACATCTGGGGCGACCCCGGCGTCCTGCCCGGGGCGTTCGGTCCCCACGCGCGGAGGGAAGCCCTGCTCGCTCTGCGTCGCGCGGCCCGGGCCTGGCCGCCGCTCACCCCGTTGCTGTCCGCCACCGTCCCGGAGGCGGTCGATCTCCTCGACGAAGAGATCGCCGAACTCCTCGGGGAGGGCTCACGAGCCCTGGCGAACGCCGGCGTGGAGGTGCACTGGCCGAAGGAACTCGTCCGCACGCTGACCGCCCGCGCGGTCGTGGGGCCGCCACAGGAAGCGGCGGGATCCGATCGCGCCGGCTCGGACACGCCGTCCTTCCTGTCGGCGGACGCGCTGATGAGCTTCACCTGGTGGTTCGGGCTGGGCGACCGGCGGCTGTCACGCGCGGAACTGGACCGCCTGGCCGAGGCCGACCGGCCGCTGGTGCGGCTGCGCGACCGGTGGGTCCTGATCGACCCCGGTGAACTGCGCCGGGCCCGCGCACGGCAGGACCGCAAGACGACGCCCGTGGAGGCCCTGAGCGCGGCTCTGACGGGCTCGGCGGAGATCGACGGCGTGCGGTTCGACGTACAGCCCACCGGGTGGCTGGCGGCCCTGCGGGAGCGGTTGACGGGCCCCGAGGGGCACGAGCCGGTGGAGCAGCCCGCCGCGCTCGACGCCACCCTGCGCGACTACCAGCTGCGCGGCCTGACGTGGCTGGCCCGGACCACCGCCCTGGGGCTGGGCTGCTGTCTGGCGGACGACATGGGGCTCGGCAAGACCGTCACCCTGATCGCGCTGCACCTGCACCGGCAGACGGAAGCGTCCTCGGCGGGCCCCACACTCGTGGTCTGTCCGACCTCCCTGATGGGCAACTGGCAGCGCGAGATCGAGAGGTTCGCTCCGCACACGCCGGTACGTCGCGTCCATGGTTCCCGACGCGACCTGGAGGGCCTGGCCGGCGGGGAGTTCGTGCTCACCACGTACGGAACGCTGCGGCTGGACGCGGACCGGCTCGGCCGGACGGCGTGGGGGCTGGTCGTGGCGGACGAGGCACAACACGTCAAGAACCCCTGCTCGGCCACCGCGCGGGCGCTGCGCACGATCGGCGCACGCGCACGTGTGGCACTCACCGGCACCCCTGTGGAGAACAACCTGTCGGAGCTGTGGGCGATCCTGGACTGGACGACGCCAGGGCTGCTGGGCCGTCTGGGGGCCTTCCGTACGCGGTACGCGCGCCTGGTCGAGGGCGGGGGCGACCCGGTCGCGGCCGAGCGACTTGCCCGGCTCGTGGGGCCTTTCCTGCTGCGCCGTCGCAAGTCGGATCCCGGGATCGCCCCGGAACTGCCGCCCAAGACCGAGACGGATCATCCCGTGTTCCTCACCAAGGAGCAGGCGGGCCTGTACGAGGCCGTGGTGCGCGAGACGCTGGCGGCGATCGCCGAAGCCGACGACATGGCGCGACGCGGACTGATCGTGAAGCTGCTGACCGCGCTCAAACAGATCTGCAACCACCCCGCGCAGTACCTGAGGGAGGAGCGGCCGAGGACCGCCGGGCGCTCCGGGAAGCTGGAACTCCTGGACGAACTGCTCGACGCTCTCCTCTCCGAGGGCGCGAGTGTTCTCCTCTTCACGCAGTACGTGCGCCTGGCACGTCTGTTGGAACAGCACCTCGCAGCGCGGGGCGTGCCCACTCAGTTCCTGCACGGCGGGGTTCCCGTCGCCGAGCGCGAGTCCATGGTCCGGCGCTTCCAGGACGGTGAGGTACCCGTGTTCCTGCTGTCGCTCCGAGCGGCGGGCACCGGACTCAACCTCACGCGCGCGGAGCACGTCGTGCACTACGACCGGTGGTGGAACCCGGCCGTCGAGGCACAGGCCACGGACCGCGCGTACCGCATCGGCCAGACCCGGCCCGTGCAGGTGCACCGTCTGATCGCGGAGGGCACGATCGAGGATCGCATCGCCGACATGCTCCGCCGCAAGCAGGACCTCGCCGACGCCGTTCTCGGGGCCGGAGAGGCGGCGCTCACGGAACTGACGGACGTCGAGCTGGCCGATCTGGTGGAACTGCGAGGGGAAGCACGATGAGCGGGCACGGCGGCAGCGACGGTCACGACGGCGTCGGGGAACGGACCTTCGCGGCGTTGCCTCCCGCGCCGGGGAGGGGCTTCGCGCAGACCTGGTGGGGTCGGGCGTGGCTGTCCGCGCTGGAGGACGGCGCACTGGACGGAGCGCAGGTGAGAACGGGTCGCCGGCTGGCGCGCGCGGGCGCCGTGGGCGCGATGTCGGTGCGGCCGGGACGTGTGACGGCCGTCGTCCGGGATCGCGATCGCACGGCGCACCGCGCAGACGTGCTGCTCGACGTGCTTTCGGACGCGCAGTGGAACCGGTTCCTGCACCTGGCGGGCCGGCGATCAGGACACGTGGCCGCGCTGCTCGACCGTGAGATGCCGCCGCATCTGGTCGAGGACGCCGAGACGGCCGGCATCGACCTGCTCCCCGGGTTGGGCGACCTGGAGGCCGAGTGCGACTGCGGCACCTGGGATCACTGCGGTCATACCGCGGCTGTGTGCTACCAGATGGCGAGGCTGCTCGACCAGGACCCGTTCGTCCTGCTGCTGCTCAGAGGACGGCCCGAGGGCGTCTTGCTGAGCGAGCTCCAGGCGCGCGGCGTCGCCGCTGCGGCCGTGTCGGAGCCGGAGCGGGCGGACGGCGTGGACGCGGCGGAGGCCTTCGCGTCCGGGAGCATCCTGCCCCCGCTGCCCGCCGCACCCGGGCTTCCACCGGAGCCGGGCCTTCCCCCGTCGCTGGACGCGGATGCGCCGGTTCCGCCCGGGCTGGATCCGGCGGCACTGGAACTCCTGGCGGCGCGGACGGCAGTCGAGGCGCGCCTGATGCTGGCGGAGGCTCTGCGGGAGGACGCCGGACGGAGTGCGGCGGTCACGGGGCGGTTGACGCTCGCCCAGGACGCGGTGCGGCTTGCCGCGGGCCTCCTCGGCGGCCTCCACCCGACGGACGGACCCGCTGCGGTCGTGGCCGACCGGCTGGCCGCCGGGTCGGGGCGCGACCGGGAGCAACTGGCCCTGGCCGTGCGTGCCTGGGCGCAAGGGGGCACGGCGGCGCTGTCGGTCCTCGAGGAGGAGTGGACCGTCGAGGGCGAAATGCTCGCACGCGCGTGTGCCGCGCTCGACTCGGCCTGGGAGGAGGACGAGCGGCCCGTGCTGCACATGCGCGGGAACCGGTGGACGGTCGTGGGGGCGGCCTGTCAACTGCGGTTGGGGCAGGACGGCCGCTGGTGGCCGTACCGCGAGGAGGGCGGCCGCTGGGCGCCGGCGGGCGACGCGGCCCAGGACCCGGCGACGGCCCTGGCCACTGCGTGGCCCGACGGCGAGGAAGCGCTTTCCTAGGCTGTCCGCTTCTCGTCCTCGGCGGGGCGCCGGCCCGACGGGGCGGTCGCGCCGAGGGGGCGGCGGCCATGGCCGGAGCGCCGGCCGCCGCCGTGGTGGCCTCGGCCCTCATGGTCGTCCCCGAGGCGGCGCAGGCCCGGCTGGTCGACAGCGGCACCAAGACGACGGTCACGTACGTGCGGCTGCCGCGGGGGGGGGTGACGCCGGCTACGACGCAGGCTCCCCCAGCTGGGACAGCAGCGACTCCAGCCCGCTCGGCAACTCTGTCGGCAGTCCGCTCGGCAACTCGGTGGGCAGGGCGCTCGGCAGCCCGCTCGGCAACTGCGTGGGCAACCCGGTCGGGATGTGCGAGGGCAGTTCGCTGGGGAAGCCGCTGGGCAGTTCCACCGGGAGGCTGACCGAGGGTTTCGGAGACGTCGTGGCGCTGCCCTCGGGGCTCGGCGCGTCGTCCGAGGAGCCGTTGCGCGAAGCCATCAGCACGACGGCGAGCACGGCCCCGGCCACGACCAGCAGAGCCAGCACCACGATGAGTGGGTTCCTGCGCCTGCCGGGACGGCCGGGGTCCCCGGGATCGCCGGCGCCGACGGCGGCGTAGGGGGCGGTGGGCGGTCCGAAGCCGCCGGAAGGCGGCATGTCACCCGGCGGCACGGGCGGCTGAGGCGGTACGGGCGGTATGGCCATGCCGTCCAGCGTGACCGCGGGGCCGTACGGGACGCGACCCCCGCGCGCGAGTTGATACCGGTTCAGGTCACGGAGGACATGATTCCGGCGTATTGCGCGCGGAGGGTGCGTCGACCGCCGAACGAGAAGGTCCGGCGGCACGCGCGTGTGCGGCCCCCACCGGCACACGCGCGTGCCGCCCCCACCGCAGGACGTGCGCGTACGACCCGCACCGCACACGCGTGCGTGCGGTGGCTCAGCCCCGGGCGCCGAGGAGGTGGTCCATGGCGAGCTGGTCGAGCTGCTCGAAGGCCATGCCGCGGGCCGCGGCCGCCGCCGGGTCGAAGTCCTCGAAGGCGGTGCGGTCGGCGAGCAGACTCTGCAGCCCGTCGGCGGCGGTGGCCTGGGCCAGCTCGTCGAGACGCGAGGCACGCAGGGCCTCCTGGACCTCCGGGTCGCTGCGGAAGGCGGCCGCCCGCTCCTTGAGGATCAGGTAGTTGCGCATGCAGCCCTGGGCCGACGCCCACACGCCGTCGAGGTCCTCGGTGCGCGGCGGCTTGAAATCGAAGTGCTTCGGACCCGCGTATCCGGCGCTCTCCAGCAGGTCGACCAGCCAGAAGGCGGCACGCAGGTCGCCGGCGCCGAAGCGCAGGTCCTGGTCGTACTTGATGCCGGACTGGCCGTTGAGGTCGATGTGGAAGAGCTTGCCCGCCCACAACGCCTGGGCGATGCCGTGCGGGAAGTTCAGCCCGGCCATCTGCTCGTGGCCGACCTCGGGGTTGACGCCGTACAGCTCCGGGCGCTCCAGACGCTCGATGAAGGCCAGAGCGTGGCCGACCGTGGGCAGCAGGATGTCGCCGCGCGGCTCGTTGGGCTTGGGCTCGATGGCGAACTTCAGGTCGTAGCCCTGGGCGGTCACGTACTCGCCGAGGAGGTCGAAGGCCTCCTTCATGCGGTCGAGCGCCACGCGCACGTCCTTGGCGGCGCCGGACTCCGCGCCCTCACGGCCGCCCCAGGCCACGTAGATCTTCGCACCCAGCTCGGCGGCCAGGTCGATGTTGCGGATCGTCTTGCGCAGGGCGTAACGGCGTACGTCACGGTCGTTCGCGGTGAACGCGCCGTCCTTGAAGACGGGGTGCGTGAACAGGTTGGTCGTGGCCATGGGCACGGTCATGCCGGTGGTGTCCAGAGCCTGGCGGAAGCGCTTGATGTGCTCCTCGCGCTCGCTGTCGGAGGACCCGAAGGGGATCAGGTCGTCGTCGTGGAAGGTCACGCCGTAGGCGCCCAGCTCGGCCAGGCGCGTCACCGTCTCGACCGGGTCGAGGGCACGCCGCGTGGCGTCGCCGAACGGGTCCCTTCCCTGCCAGCCGACGGTCCACAGGCCGAAGGTGAACCTGTCGTCGGGGGTGGGCTGGTAGCTCATGCCGCGGCTCCTTGCTTGAAGACTCTCGTGCTGGCGGTGGCGAACTATTTCGTCATGGCCGTTTACAAATTAGTATGCGGACGCATCTCTGGGAAGACAGATCCCGCAGAGCCGCGGAAAAAACTTGAGGGAGAACCCGATGTCAGCAGCCGAGGGTCCGCTCGTCGTCGGCGTGGACACGTCCACCCAGTCCACCAAGGCGCTGGTCGTCGACGCGGCCACCGGCGAGGTCGTCGCGAGCGGCCAGGCGCCGCACACGGTGTCCTCCGGAGCCGGTCGCGAAAGCGACCCGCGCCAGTGGTGGGACGCCCTGCGCGAGGCGCTGCACCAGTGCGGCGACGCCGCGCACGAGGCGGCCGCGGTGTCCATCGGCGGGCAGCAGCACGGGCTGGTCACGCTGGACGGGCACGGACGGCCGGTGCGTCCGGCGCTGCTGTGGAACGACGTGCGGTCGGCCCCACAGGCCCGTCGGCTGACCGAGGAACTGGGCGGCGCGAAGTTCTGGGCGGAGCGCACCGGATCCGTGCCGACGGCCTCCTTCACGGTCACGAAGTGGGCGTGGCTGGCCGAGAACGAACCGGAGGCCCTGCGCGCCACGAAGTCGGTTCGCCTGCCCCACGACTACCTCACCGAGCGCCTGACGGGCGAGGGCACCACGGACCGCGGCGACGCCTCCGGCACCGGCTGGTGGGCCTCGGCCACCGAGGCCTACGACGAGGAGATCCTCGCCCACGTCGGGCTCTCCCCGGCGCTGCTGCCCCGTGTGGTGCGGCCCGGTGAGGTGGCCGGCACCGTACGCGACAGCCACGACCTGCCGTTCGCCAAGGGGACGCTGGTCGCCCCCGGCACCGGCGACAACGCGGCGGCGGCCCTGGGCCTCGGGCTGCGCCCCGGCACTCCGGTCCTGAGCCTGGGCACCTCGGGCACGGTGTACGCGGTGGCGAAACGCCGTCCCACCGACCCCACCGGCACGGTGGCCGGCTTCGCCGACGCCCATGGCGACTGGCTGCCGCTGGCCTGCACCCTGAACTGCACGCTCGCCGTCGACCGCGTCGCCGCCCTGCTCGGTCTGGACCGCGAGGCCGTGGAGCCCACCGCGCACCTCACCCTGCTGCCCTACCTGGACGGCGAACGCACCCCGAACCTGCCGAACGCCTCCGGCCTGCTGCACGGGCTGCGCCACGACACGACCGCCGGCCAGCTCCTCCAGGCCGCCTACGACGGCGCCGTGCACTCGCTGCTCGGCGCGCTCGATCTGGTCCTGGACGAGGACGCCGACCGCTCGGCGCCCCTGCTGCTGATCGGCGGCGGCGCCCGGGGCGACGCCTGGCAGCAGACCGTGCGTCGGCTGTCCGGACGCCCGGTCCAGGTGCCCGAGGCCAGGGAACTCGTCGCGCTGGGGGCCGCGGCGCAGGCGGCGGGCCTGCTGACCGGCGAGGATCCGGCCGCCGTCGCGCGCCGCTGGAACACCACGCGAGGTCCGGTCCTCGACGCCGTCGAGCGGGACGAGGCGACGCTGGCCAGGATCGCCGGGGTACTCTCCGACGCGGCCCCGCTGCTGGAACGGAGCACGGACGCCCGCTGAACTTCGGCGACGAACTCCGACGCCGAACACCAACGCCTGGACATCGACGAATCGACGAATCGACGGAGGCATGACCGCACCGCCGCACGAGGCCCGGCCGAACGGCCCGGGGCGCGCGCTGCCCGACACCCAGCAGGGCATGCGCCGCCGCAATCTGGCCAGGGTGATGCACGCCGTCAGCGCCGAGGGGCCGCTCTCGCGTGCGGGGGTCGCCTCACGCATCGGTCTGACGCGGGCGGCGGTCTCGACCCTCGTCGACGAGCTCATACGCACCGGACTGCTGGAGGAGCTGGGTCCCGAGCGACCCGGCCGGGTGGGGCGACCGGGATCGGCGCTGGCGGTGAGCGGGCACGGCCCGGCGGGCATCGGCGCCGAGGTCGGCGTCGACCACCTGGCGGTCTGCGCCGTCGACCTGCGCGGTGACGTGCGGGCGCGCGCCGAACGGCACGGCGCCAACCGGGGCCGCCCGCCCGGGCCGGTCGTCGAGGAACTGACCGGGCTCGTGCGCCGGGTCGTCGCCGACGCCGAGCGCGAGGGTCTGTGGCCGGCCGGGCTCGCCGTGGCCGTCCCCGGCCTCGTCGCCCGCGACGCCCGCACGGTGGTCCGCGCGCCGAACCTCGACTGGCAGGACGTCGACCTGGGCGCGCTGCTGCCCGACGAGTTCCCTTTGACGGTCGACAACGAGGCCAACTTCGGCGGGCTGGCCGAGCTCTGGCTCGGCGCGGACACCCCCGGGAACTTCCTGCACGTGTCCGCCGAGATCGGCATCGGCGCCGCGTTGGTCGTGGAAGGCAGCCTGCTGCGCGGCACCCGTGGCTTCGCGGGCGAACTGGGCCATGTGCCGGTGCATCCCGACGGGCCGGAGTGCGGGTGCGGCGGACGCGGGTGTCTGGAGCAGTACGCCGGTGAGGAGGCGGTGCTGCGGTCGGCCGGGCTGGAACCTGGCGAGGACCGCGTCGGACTTCTCGCGGGACGGGCCGCGGACGGCGATCCAGAGGTGCGACGCGCTCTGCGCGAGGCGGGAACAGCCCTCGGCATCGCTCTGACGGGGGCACTCAACCTGCTGGATCCGCAGGCCGTCGTGCTCGGCGGCGCCCTCGCGGGACTCGCGCCGTGGCTTCTGCCGGCGCTGGAGGCCGAACTCTCCCGGCGCACGGCGGGCCCCGCCTGTCCCGTCTCCGTGTCCCGGCTGGGCCCCGAGGGCCCTCTGCTGGGGGCCGCGCACTCGGTGGTGCGGTCCGTGCTGGACGACCCGGCGACCGTGGCGGCGCGGGCCTGAAAGTCGGGCCTGAGGACGGGGCCTGAGGGTGGGGCCCGACGCGTGTGCCATGGGCGTTCGTCCATGGGACCGCCCGATCGAGGACTGGGTCCGCATGCCTCGCCCGGATCGCCGAACGACCGGAACTCCTCGTTCGGGTGAGCGAGTTGTCCCCATGCGCGGGTTCATCCACGGATCTCGGCCGTGCCCGGCGGCCGCCGGGGCGGCACCGTAGCGTGATCGCACGGCGACGTTTCGGCTGAACGTCGTCCGGACGGTTGTCGGCCCGCCCACCCGGCATGACGATGTCCCCCTCGCATCCTGAGACCCGCCCTCAGCCGCAACGCCTTCCGGGAGGACCAGTTGACCGATCCCTGGGTGGCCCTGGAACCCGGGGCCGACCCCGCCGAGCGAGTTCGGCTCCTGCGCCGGGCACATGAGACGTTCACCGAGGCCGGCACCGTACCCCGGCCGGTGCGGGCCGTCGTGGCCGACTCGTGGCGGCGTTCCGCGCGGGCAGGCGTCGGCCCGGACGGCGCCGCGAGCGTCGAGTTGGACGACGGTGAGCTCGGCGCCTACCGGTGCGAGCACCCGCTCGCGCGAGTGATGCCGCTGTTCCGCGAGTTGATGGGCACGTTCGCCTCCGACGGCGAACATCTGCTGGCGGTGTGCGACGCGCGCGGCAGGCTGCTGTGGGTGGAGGGGCATGCGGCGACCCGGCGGCAGGCGGGGCGGATGAACTTCGTGCCCGGCGCGCGCTGGGCGGAGAGCGCGGTGGGAACGAACGCGCCGGGCACCGCGGTCGCCCTGGACCGGCCGGTGCAGGTGTTCGCGGCCGAACATTTCATACGGCGGGTGCAGCCGTGGACCTGTGCGGCCGCCCCGGTGCACGATCCGCGGACCGGGCGGGTGCTGGGCGCCGTGGACATCACGGGCGGGGACGGGCTGGCGCACCCGCACAGCCTGGGATTCGTGCAGGCGGTCGCCCGCGCCGCGGAGGCCCACCTGGCACTGCTCGCCCCCGTGCGGCCCGCCGCCGAGACACCGCGGCTGACCGTGCTGGGCCGGGACGAGGCACACGTGGTCACCGGCGGACGGGGCATCAGGCTGAGCCGTCGGCACAGCGAGATCCTGTTGCTGCTGGCCCGTCATCCCGAAGGCCTGACGGGCGATGAACTGCTGTGCGCGCTGTACGAGGACGAGTCGGTGACGCCGGTGACGCTACGGGCCGAAGTGGCCCGGCTGCGCGGGGTGCTGGGTCCCGCATTGCTGGCCTCGCGGCCCTACCGGCTCACCGCCGCCTTCGAGTCCGACCTGGACGTCGTCGAACGACGGCTGGCCGCCGGCGCGGTGACGGGGGCGCTGACGGCGTACGCCGGGCCGCCGCTGCCGGGGTCCCGGGCTCCTGCGGTGACACGGCTCAGACGGCGTCTCGCCGACGGGCTGCGCGCCGCGCTGATCGCCCGCGGCGACCCCGACCTGCTGGCGGACTGGGCGCACGCACCGTGGGGCGAGGACGACCTCGACGTGTGGCGGGCTCTGGCGGCGGCCCGTCCGACCGCCGCGACGCGAACCCGCCTCGCGTCGCTGGAGCGCGAACTGACGGCGCCGGGCGCGTGGCCGCGTCCGTGAGCGTCGCCGACGCCGCAACGTGACCGCAACGTCCCCTTCCCTATCGTCGCCCGCAGAGCTGTCCGAGGGCGGGCAGCGCTGCTGAAGGAGGCTGACCAGGATGACCCGTTACGCGGCGCCCGGAAGCGAGGGCGCGATCGTCTCCTACCAGGCGCGCTACGACCACTACATCGGCGGGGAGTACGTGCCCCCGGCTCGCGGGCGGTGCTTCGAGAACCCCTCGCCGGTGAACGGGGAGACGTTCACGGAGGTGGCGCGCGGCACGGCGGAGGACGTGGAGCGGGCGCTCGACGCGGCGCACGCGGCCGCGCCGGCCTGGGGCCGCACCTCGGCGACCGAGCGTTCCGACATCCTGCTGAAGATCGCCGACCGTATGGAAGCGCACCTGGAGCCGCTGGCGGTCGCGGAGAGCTGGGAGAACGGCAAGCCGGTGCGCGAGACGCTGGCGGCTGACATCCCGCTGGCCATCGACCACTTCCGCTACTTCGCCGGCGCGGTCCGCGCCCAGGAGGGCTCCCTGAGCGAGGTCGACGACGACACCGTGGCGTACCACTTCCACGAACCCCTCGGGGTCGTCGCGCAGATCATTCCGTGGAACTTCCCGATCCTGATGGCCACATGGAAACTCGCTCCGGCTCTCGCCGCGGGCAACGCCGTGGTGATCAAGCCCGCCGAGCAGACGCCGGTCTCGCTGCACTACTGGATGAGCCTGGTCGCGGACCTGCTGCCGCCCGGTGTGGTGAACATCGTCAACGGTTTCGGCCCGGAGGCGGGCAAACCGCTCGCGTCCAGCCCGCGGGTGGCGAAGGTCGCCTTCACGGGCGAGACGTCCACAGGCCGCCTGATCATGCAGTACGCCGCCGAGAACCTGAAGCCCGTCACGCTGGAACTGGGCGGCAAGTCGCCGAACATCTTCTTCGACGACGTGTGGGACAAGGACGACGATCTGCGGGACAAGGCCCTTGAGGGCTTCACCATGTTCGCGCTCAACCAGGGCGAGGTGTGCACCTGCCCGTCGCGCGGCCTGATCCAGCGCGGCAACTACGGCGACTTCCTTCAGGCAGCCGTGGCCCGCACCGAACTCATCAAGCCGGGCCACCCCCTCGACACGGACACGATGATCGGCGCTCAGGCGTCGGGGGAACAGCTCGCGAAGATCCTCTCGTACATCGACATCGGCCGGCAGGAGGGCGCCAAGGTCCTCACCGGGGGCGAACGCGCCGAGTACGAGGGCGAGTTGAAGGGAGGCTACTACGTACAGCCGACGATCTTCGAAGGGGACAACCGCATGCGGGTCTTCCAGGAGGAGATCTTCGGCCCGGTGGTGTCGGTGGCCTCGTTCGACGACTTCGACGACGCCATCAAGATCGCCAACGACACCTCGTACGGCCTGGGCGCCGGCGTGTGGACGCGCGACATCAACACGGCGTACCGCGCCGGTCGGGCGATACAGGCCGGCCGGGTGTGGACGAACTGCTACCACGCCTACCCGGCGCACGCGGCGTTCGGTGGCTACAAGCAGTCCGGGATCGGACGCGAGACGCACAAGATGATGCTGGAGCACTACCAGCAGACGAAGAACATCCTGTGTTCGTACAGCCCCAAGAAGCTCGGGTTCTTCTAGAGCCTCGAGTCAGGTGCGCGGAGGGAGATCTCATGCCTGCAGGCGCTCGGCCCGTTGCCGGATCAGCTCCTCGACCGCGGTGGGCAGGGTGGTCTCGAAGTCGATGAGTTTGGCCCAGGTCGGGGTGACGACGATCCGGACCATGCCGTCGTACAGCGAGCGGACCTCCGCCTCCCACTCGACGCGCTGCTCGGGCGTCATGTCGTAGCTGCCGTTCATCTGGAGATACTCGTCCGGGATGCCGTCGACGACGTCGAGCTCGGCCCGCCCGCGGATGAGCAGGATCTTCGGCGGGTGGACCTCCGTGTCGATGGTCAGGGCGACCATCGGGTTCTTGCGCAGTGCCGGCAGTTTCGGGGCGTTCTTCGTGGTGCACATGACGATCTCCGAGCCGTTCCAGGTGAACGCGATCGGGATACAGCGCGGAGTGCCGTCCTTGGCGACGTAGGCCAGGCGGGTCAGGTCGCGTGCCAGCAGCTGCTGGCTGATCGGTCGGTTCAGGATCTCGGTGATCTCGGTCGCTTCCACGGTGGTCGCTCCTTCGTCGGCGTCGCCGAGCGGCAGGTCCGAGGCCGCTCGTGCCCCTGGGACGGAGCCGCCCGGACGTTCTCGACATCGGGGGCGCACGAATTCTCACTCCCGCCACCGAGCCGCGCGTGGCCCCCCTTCCGGCCGCCAATCCGTCGGCCGCCCTGCCCAGCGTCACCCTGGCTCGGTTCGCGGGCCACCCCGTGGTCGCCGTGCCCTGGAAGGCACCGCGGGTGTGGGGGTCCCTGCGGGGCACCGGCCCCGAACAGCGTGTGCGTGCCGGGCGCCAGGGCCAGGTCCGGCAGCGCGAGCCATTGGCGCCTCTTGGGCTCCACCCCCGTGTCCGTCCAGCCCTCGACCCGTGGCGGAGCGTCGATGCCCCGGTACCGGCCGGTGGGCGTGCGGCGCAGCCAGGCTCCCAGTACGAGGCCCCCGGAGCCGCCGGGCGCCACCGGCTGTATCACTGCGGAGTGGGCGGCTCTGGGCGGGTAGGCGGCGCGTTGCCACCGGTGGCCGTCCCAGCGCAGGAAGAAGTACTCGAAGGGAGGGTCTGCCGATGTCTCGTCCTCCAGGATCCAGGCGTGTTCCCCGAGCGCCCGGACGTCGTCCGCGGCCAGGGCCCGGACGTAGCCGAGCGTGCTGGTCTCGCCGGGCAGCACGCCGCTACGGGTGAAGCGGGTGCTCGGGCAGCCGCGTCCGCCGCCAGCTGTGCCCGTCCTAGTGCATCGCCGCGATCTGGTTCGAGGGCTCCGGAGGGATCCGCGTGCCCACGGCCCAGACGTCGTCCGAGGATGAGGCGTCGAGAGCACCGACCCGGACCGGCGGCGCGGTGCACCCGGCCGCGGCTCGCAGCCGCAGCCGCAGGGGAATCGTGACGGTGGGGGTCATGTGGATCCGCTGCTCGTACGGGCGTGCGACGACGTCCTTCGGTCCCCGCCGGGCGTCGGGTCGGCCGCTCCGGGCAGCCCGCCGGAAGCGGCTCCCGGGCCGGAGCGTCCGGCCGACGACGGGGTGCTCTCCCCGAGGAATCCGCCCGACTGGTGCTGCCACAGCTTGGCGTAGGCGCCGTTCGCCACGAGCAGCTCCTCGTGGGTGCCCTGCTCGACGACTCGTCCGCGGTCGAGGACGACGAGACGGTCCATCCCGGCGACGGTGCTCAGCCGGTGGGCGACCACGAGGGCCGTACGCCCGTCCATCAACCGCCACAGGGCGTCCTGGACGAGGAGTTCGCTCTCCGAGTCCAGCGCGCTGGTCGCCTCGTCGAGCAGCAGGATCGGGGCGTCGCGCAGGATGGCCCTGGCGAGAGCGACGCGCTGGCGCTGGCCGCCCGAGAGTTTCACTCCGCGTTCCCCCACCAGAGTGCCGAAGCCGTCGGGGAGCTGGTCGGCGAACTCCGTGACGTGCGCGGCGGCGGCCGCGGCGTGGATCTCCCCGTCGGTGGCGCCGGGCCGGGCGAACGCGATGTTGTCGCGCAGGCTGCGGTGGAACATGGCGGGTTCCTGCGGAACGTAGGCGATCAGTGAGCGCAGGTCGGTCTGGCGCAGTCGGCTGATGTCCTGGCCGCCGATCAGGATGCGTCCGTCATCGATGTCCGACATCCGCAGCAGAAGCCGGGTGAGCGTGGTCTTGCCGCCGCCGGACCTGCCGACCAGACCGATCCGCGCGCCTGCGGGCACGTCCAGGTCGAGTCCCCGGAAAATCGGCTTCGCGCCCGCGTGGGCGAAGGTCACGGCGTCGAAGCGGATGCCGGTGTCCCGCGGTGCGAGCGGTTCGGGTTCGCCCGGGTCGAGCACGGTGGGCGGATCCAGCAGCAGCTCGGTGAACTGCGCCGCCTCGGTCATGGAGCTTTCCAGACGCCGGTAGATCTGGTTGAACTCGAACATGATCTGGGTGGCGTTCGAGTAGTAGGTGAATGCGACGACGACCTCCTCCACTCCCTGGCCCGGACCGCCGAAGACGATGGCGACCATCAGTCCCAGCACGTTGGTCAGCACGGACATGGGGGCGATCAGGGTGTCGACGCGCAGATTGCCGTAGTCCCACGAGGTGAGCGTCAGACGCCGGGAGTCCGCGACACGGTTGCGGTGTTCGTCGGCCTCCCGTCCCTCGGCGGCGAACGCCCGGATGGTCTCCATGTTCACGAGACTGTCGGCGACGTGCCCGGAGACCCGGGCGATCGCCGCCTCGCGGTCGTTGACGAGCCTCTGCCGACGACGGATCAGGGGTGTCGCGGCCGCCACGGTCAGCGTGATCATCACCAGCAGGCCGGCGACGAGCATCGGTGCGTAGCTCCACAGCACCACGGCACCGAACACCAGGGGGACGAGACTGCCCACGATCCGGTACGTCACCGTGTCGACGAAGTCCTCGAAGCGCTTGCCGAAGCTCAGCACCCGCTTGGTCAGGGAGCCGGCGAAGTTGTCGTGGAAGAACGACGCGTCCTTGGCGAGGAGTTCGTCCATGCCGCTCACGTAGAGGTGTTCCATGCCGAGGGCGTCCACCCGGTTCAGGCAGTGCTGCCCGACCCTCCACACGGCCTCGGCGAGCAGGAGCGTCACGCCGAAGCCCAGCACGTACGGCAGCGCCGAGGCGAGGGTGAGACCGCCCTCGTCGGCGGCCTGTCCCGCCAGTTTGGCGATCAGCAGGGGGGCGACGTAGCGGGTGCCGATGTTGCCCAGGGCCGGCAGCAGCAGTGCGGGCAGGGCCAGCCGTCGCAGTCGCAGCAGTTCCCGGCCGTAGTGGCGCAGCGCCAGAACCACCGCGCTCCTGCCCGGCGTCGGCCCTCGGGTGTCTGTCGTCCCCATCACACTCCCGGAAATCAGGAAGTCGGAAGTGTCCCGTCATGGGCGGTCCCCGGTCCAGGCATTTACCGCGGACCGTCGAGAACCGGACACCACGCGTGCACGGCAGGCGGCGGACGCGTCCCGTGGCGAGCTGCGGTGGTCCGCGTCGCCGTCCTCACGGAGACGGCGGAGACGTCACGCGCGAAGGTTCAATCGCTGGACGGCGAACAGCTCCAGGTGCGCGCAGTTCGGGCAGCGGAAGGCGTCGATCTGCCATTGCGGCAGGCCCCGCGTCTTGGCTATGCCCATGACGCCCCGCTCGATGAGGCCGCCGAACCATCGCGCGTACCCGCGGGCTCCGCTGCCGCTGTCACTGACGAAACCCTGCTCAAGCCCGATCTGACCGCATTGGGTGCACCGCATGGTGTTCATCGGGGGAGTGTAGGCGGGGGTGGAGCGGGGGTGGACCCCGGCCCGCGCGGATGTCGCGCCGCCGATGCCGGGGTCGGGCGCGTGCCCGGACGTTGGCCGGATCCAGGTCGGGCCGGTCGCCGGATCCCGGATCCCGGATCCCGGCGTTGACCATGACGCACGTCCGGGCCGAGCGACGGATCGTCCCGGCGGCCGCCTCCACGGTCTCCTTGCTCCACCACGACTGCCGAAGCGCGGCCCGCACGGTGGTGACCTGATCGTTCGTCGATGTGCGGACATACACGCACAGAGCGACCCGAACCGGTCGCGGCCGTCCGCCTGTTGGCCCTCGGCGGCCGTGCGCGCGGGCCGGAATTCTCGGCGGCGGGCCGACGGCCGGGGTCACGGAAGGTGGGGCAATGGATCAGTCCGTCCCGCACTCCGGGTAACGTCAGGGTATGAGTCATCCGCACCCCGAACTGAAAGCCGCCCCTCCCCTTCCCGAAGGAGGGCTGCGAGTCATCGCCCTGGGCGGCCTGGGTGAGATCGGCCGCAACATGACCGTCTTCGAGCACGCCGGCAAACTGCTCATCGTCGACTGCGGTGTGCTGTTCCCCGAGGAGACCCAGCCCGGCGTGGACGTGATCCTGCCGGACTTCACCTCGATCCGGGACCGGCTGGACGACATCGTGGGCATCGTCCTCACCCATGGCCACGAGGACCACATCGGCGGCGTGCCGTATCTGCTGCGCGAGCGGCGCGACATCCCCGTCATCGGTTCCAAGCTGACGTTGGCGTTCCTGGAGGCCAAGCTCAAGGAACACGGCATCCGGCCGCGCACCGTACGGGTGCGGGAGGGCGACCGGCGTCGCCTCGGCCCCTTCGACTGCGAGTTCGTGGCGGTCAACCACTCCATCCCGGACAGCCTCGCGGTCGCGATCCGCACCGGCGCCGGGATGGTGCTGCACACCGGCGACTTCAAGATGGACCAGTTCCCCCTCGACGACCGCATCACCGATCTGCGCGCCTTCGCCCGCCTCGGCGAGGAGGGCGTGGATCTGTTCCTCACCGACTCCACCAACGCCGAGGTGCCCGGCTTCACCACCTCCGAGCGTGAGCTGAACCCGGCGATCGAGCAGGTGATGCGCACCGCGCCGCGCCGGGTCATCGTCTCCAGCTTCGCCAGCCATGTGCACCGCATCCAGCAGGTCCTGGACGCCGCCCACCAGCACGGCCGCAAGGTCGCCTTCGTCGGGCGGTCGATGGTCCGCAACATGGGCATCGCCCGTGACCTGGGTTATCTCAAGGTCCCGTCCGGCCTGGTCGTGAGCACCAAGGAGCTGGAGAAGCTCCCGGACCACAAGATCACTCTGGTGTGCACCGGCTCCCAGGGCGAACCGATGGCCGCGCTGTCGCGGATGGCCAACCGCGACCACGTCATCCGCATCGGCAAGGGCGACACCGTCCTGCTCGCCAGCTCGCTCATCCCCGGCAACGAGAACGCCATCTACCGGGTGATCAACGGACTGACCCGGTGGGGCGCCCACGTCGTCCACAAGGGCAACGCGAAGGTGCACGTCTCCGGGCACGCCAGCGCCGGCGAACTCGTCTACTGCTACAACATCGTCAAGCCCCGCAACGTCATGCCCGTGCACGGCGAATGGCGCCATCTGCGGGCCAACGGCGATCTCGCCATCCGTACCGGTGTCGCCCCCGACCGGGTCGTCATCGCCGAGGACGGCGTCGTCGTCGACCTCGTGGACGGGCGCGCGTCCATCACCGGCAAGGTCCCGGCCGGCAACGTCTATGTGGACGGCATGGAAGTCGGCGGCGCCACCGAGGCGTCCCTGAAGGACCGCCTCACCCTCGCCGCCGAAGGCGTGGTCACGGTGGTGGCGATCGTCGACGCGGACACCGGCGCCCTCGCCGAAGCCCCCGACTTCCTCGCCCGGGGCTTCGTCCACGACGACAGCACCTTCGAGCCGGTCATCCCCGTCATCGAGAAGACCCTCGCCACCGCGGCGGAGGAAGGCGTCGGGGACGCGCGCCAGCTCGAGCAGCTCGTCGCCCGCGCCGTGGCGAACTGGGCCTTCCGCACCCACCGCCGCAGGCCGCTCATCATCCCCGTCATCATCGACGCCTGAGCCGCGGCCCGCAGCACTCCCCCGGTTCCGTTCCCGGTTCCGGGGGGGGGCGCGGTCGGCCGGGCAGTGCGATGACCTCGGCGGGGCCCCTGACGGCGGGGACCGCGGTGCCCCAGGACGCAGCGACCGTCGTGTCTGGGCGGGGCGGACGATCCCGGGCGTCGCCTCCGGTTCGCCGACGGACCGGGAGGAGCCCGAACGCCGTCGCGGTCACGGGCGTTCGGGCTCTCGGCTCGTGCCCGGCTCCGCGGTCAGGCCGTGACGGGAGCGCCGAGCATCGCGGAGGCCCGCTGCAGCGAGCTGAGGATGCCCGCCGGCGCGGGCGCGGCCTCGGGGAGGGTGCGGCAGGTGAAGCCGAGCTGGGCCATGGCCCGGGAGACCTCGGCGGCGCTGAAGTCCCGGCGGTCCTGGCGGGTGATGATCTGGCCGACCTGCTTGACGGGGTAATGGCGGCGGCCGATGGTCACGGATTCACCGGTGACCGGTTCGGGCTTGACGCCCTTCATCGATTCGAGCACGCCGCCCTTGGTGAGCTCGAAGGGGAAGCGGGCGATGACGCAGCGCATGTGGCCTCACAAGGGAGAAGGGAAGAGGGGTCCGACCGGGCGCGATGCGTTCAGCGGGCGGGAGCGGGGGCGCCCGGGGCGCTGTCCCGCTCGTAGGCCGCCGACGGGGCGTCGAACCGACGGATGCGCATCGCTCGCGCGGCTTCGGCCGTCGTGGTCAGGGGGAGGGCGAACGATCCGTGGTCGCCCAGGACGTCGCGCAGGCGGACACGGTCCGTGTAGGCGGAGCCGTCGCGGACGGCGGCGAGGACGGTCCTGGTGACCAGGCCGGTGGGGTGGCCGTCCTGGTCGCAGACGACCAGCCGGCCGGTGCGGGCGGCGGCCATCACGGCCAGTGCCACCTCGACGCTCATGTCGTCACAGACCTGCGGCCCGGCCGCGTCCATGACGTCCTGCGCCGTCCTGTGGACGAGGTCGGCGTCCGGCGGGTGGTACTGCGCCTGAACCGGCGTCACGAGGTGCCTCCTGCGAAGAGTGGGTCGGCTTCCTGGACACGAGGGTTCTAGGCCACCGCGTCGAGACCGGACGGACGCACGGGGGCCCGCCGGCTCGTCGAGGAGGGGCGGCGGCGACCCCGGGAGGAAGGGCCGCGCCGGGGGCGGTCGGCGACCGGAGCGGTGATGACGACCGGGACGCCGGACGGCGCCTGAGCGCCGGTGATCCGGTTCAGGGCCTCGTCGCCCGCGCGGACCTGGGTGGTCTGCGGCCTGATCCCCGCGTTCGACATGAGGCGCATCATGCCGCGACGCTGGTTCGGCGTGACGAGGGTGACGACGCTGCCGGACTCGCCGGCGCGGGCGGTACGGCCGCCCCGGTGCAGATAGTCCTTGTGGTCGGTCGGCGGATCCACGTTGACCACCAGGTCGAGGTTGTCGACGTGGATGCCGCGCGCGGCGACGTTGGTCGCCACCAGCACGGTGACGTGCCCGGTCTTGAACTGGGCGAGGGTGCGGGTGCGCTGCGGCTGCGACTTGCCGCCGTGCAGCGCGGCGGCCCTTACCCCGCTGTTCAGCAGGTCCTGGGTCAGCCGGTCGACGGCGTGCTTGGTGTCCAGGAACATGAGCACCCGGCCTTCGCGCGCCGCGATCTCGGTCGTGGCGGCGTGCTTGTCGGCGCCGTGGACGTGCAGCACGTGGTGCTCCATCGTGGTGACGGCGCCCGCCGAGGGGTCGACGGAGTGGACCACCGGGTCGCTGAGGTAGCGGCGCACCAGCAGGTCGACGTTGCGGTCCAGGGTGGCGGAGAACAGCATCCGCTGCCCCTCGGGGCGCACCTGGTCGAGCAGCGCGGTGACCTGGGGCATGAAGCCCATGTCGGCCATCTGGTCGGCCTCGTCCAGGACGGTGACGGCGACGTCGTCCAGCACGCAGTCGCCGCGGTCGATGAGGTCCTTGAGCCGCCCGNGAGTGGACCACCGGGTCGCTGAGGTAGCGGCGCACCAGCAGGTCGACGTTGCGGTCCAGGGTGGCGGAGAACAGCATCCGCTGCCCCTCGGGGCGCACCTGGTCGAGCAGCGCGGTGACCTGGGGCATGAAGCCCATGTCGGCCATCTGGTCGGCCTCGTCCAGGACGGTGACGGCGACGTCGTCCAGCACGCAGTCGCCGCGGTCGATGAGGTCCTTGAGCCGCCCGGGCGTCGCGACGACGATCTCGCTGCCGGTGCGCAGCGCGCCTGCCTGGCGGCCGAGGGGCATGCCGCCCACGACGGTGGCCAGGCGCAGCGTGAGGGTGCGGGCGTACGGCGTGAGCGCGTCGGTCACCTGCTGTGCCAGCTCGCGTGTCGGGACGAGGATCAGCCCCAGCGGCCGGCGGGACTCGGCACGCCGGCCGGCGGTGCGGGCGAGCAGGGCGAGCCCGAAGGCGAGGGTCTTGCCGGAGCCGGTGCGCCCGCGGCCCAGGACGTCCCGGCCCGCGAGGGAGTTCGGCAACGTCGCTCCCTGGATGGGGAACGGCGCGGTCACGCCCTGCCGGCCGAGTTCGGCCAAAAGCTGCTCGGGCATGTCGAGTTCGGCGAACGCCTCGACGGCGGGCAGCGCGGGGGTGATCGTCCTGGGCAGTGCGAACTCGCCCTGCACCGCGACGGGCCGGCGCCCGTGACCGCCGGAACGGACAGGACCACCCGAACGGGCACGGGTGGGGCGGTCGTTCGTCTGCGTGCGGTTCATGCGGAACCTTCCTCGATGTGGCGCATATCAAGGAATTCCCGCAGCGATGAGCGGCATGGAGAATTACGAGTATGGACCGATGACGGAAAAAGAAAGCAGAAAAGGTGCAGCTGGGGCCCGCACCCCGAAGGATGCGGGCCCCAGCTACGGTTTGTGCGCGACGTCAGGCCGGAACGATGTTCTCGGCCGTCGGGCCCTTCTGGCCCTGCGCGATGTCGAAAGTCACCTTCTGGCCTTCGAGCAGCTCACGGAAGCCCTGCGCGGCGATGTTCGAGTAGTGGGCGAACACGTCCGCGCCGCCACCGTCCTGCTCGATGAAGCCGAAGCCCTTTTCCGCGTTGAACCACTTCACGGTGCCAGCAGCCATGTCATATCTCCTTCGGGGCAGTGCATCGGCATCCGCACTGCACGGATGCCGTGTCGCCGCAATGATCACCCAGCCCGGAAATTGACCGGAAATACAAAAGCGCTCCCCGCCCAGAAATTTCGGCGGGGGCACTTGAAGTTTCGGGAACCACAACTGCAACTGAGATCGACAGTAGCACGCTGAAACAGCCTGCGCACGTTACACAATTCCACTCGGCTCATTGCGCCAAAAACTCTCACCGCATGGTCCGTCAAACCCTTACTTCGCCGGAACAGATATTGGGTCGCCCGGGTGCGATGTTTCCTCGGGCGGTGGGGGCCGGGCCCGTACGGCGCCGGGCCCGGCCCCGGGGTGTGTCAGTTCTCCAGGCGCCAGTGCTGGTTCGCACCGCCCGAGCAACTCCACAGCTGGATCTTCGTCCCGTTGGCGGTCCCCTGACCGCTCGCGTCCAGGCAGAGACCTGACTGCACCGCTGTGACGGTGCCGTCGGGACTGACGTTCCACTGCTGGTCCGCCTGCCCGCTGCAGTCCCAGATCGCCGCCGGGGCGCCGTTGCCCGCCGACTGGCCGACGCCCAGGCACTTGTTGCCGTAGACGACGAGCTGCTTGGTGGCGGTGTAGGTCCAGCGTTGGTTGGAGCCGCCGTTGCAGTCCCACAACTGCGCCTGTGTGCCGTTGGCCGTGGTGGAGTTGTTGATGTCGAGGCAGCGTCCCGACGCCTGGCCGATGATCTCCTGGTTGCCGGTGGTGGGGGGCGGCGGCTGCGTGTTCGAGCCGAACTGCGTGAAGAACTGCCACACCGCGGCCGACGTCCAGGTGCGCCAGCCGTCGCCGGTGGATCCGTCGATGGGACCGGGGTCGTGGCCCGCTCCGTCGAACGCGGCCCAGACGACGGGGTATCCGGACCTGCATCCGGAGTAGGTGGTGATGATGTGCGTCAGACTTCCGTTGGCCGGCTCGGGCGGGTTCTGCCGGGTGCAGCCGTTGGCCCGGACGAAGGTGTCGCGCAGTTCCCGTCCCGACGAGATGGGCAGCACGTTGTCCCTGAGGCCGTGCAGACCCATGTAGGCGATGGGCTGGCTTCCGCCGTTGCACCCGCTGAGGTTCGCGCCGGAGTAGACCGCGACCGCGCGGAACACCGTCGCCCGGGAGCAGGCGAGGGCGTACGACATCGCGCCGCCGTAGCTGAAGCCGGCGGAGAACAACTGGGTGGTGTCGACGCACAGACCTGCTTCGAGCTGGCTGACCATGGCGTCGACGAAGGCCACGTCCTGGCCGCCGGGGTTGGCCCAGCCGTTGCCGTTGCCCTGCGGGGCGACGAAGATCGTGCTGTTGTTCGCGCCGTCCGCCAGGCGCCGCAGGCCGTAGTAGGACCAGTTGTAGCCGTCCGTTCCGCCCGAGTCGACGTCGCCCGCCGTGCCGCCCCGCCAGTGGAAGCCGAAGATCAGCCGGTAGGGGTGGTTGCTGTCGTAGCCGGCCGGGACCCGCAGGATGTAGCTGCGGTTCTGGCCGCCGCTCTGAATCGTGTGGGTGCCACTCGTCAGCGCCGGGGCCTTGCCGCAGCCGGCGCTCGCCGCGGCGGCGGACTTCACGGCGGCGGTCTTCGCGGCGGCGGTCTTCGGGGTCGACCCGGACGCGCCGAGGCCACTGCCGAACGAGGTGCCCGCAGCTGACAGGACGAGAAGTACCGCAGCCACGATGGACAGTAAGAACGGTTTGCGTTTCATACACTCCTGCTTCCGTAGTCGGGGAAAGGGCGGGGAGCGTCGGTCCGGCCGGCTCAGACGGCGGTGACGGTCCATGCGTTGTTGGTGCTGGAGTTCGGCGTCCACATCACCGTGGTGGAGCCGGCGGTGGTGCTTCCGCTGCCGTCGAGGGCGGTGCCGGTGGCCCGGTTGACGATCTGGTAGCTGTTGCCGCCGAGGCTGTTCAGCGACCACTGCTGGCTGTCGCCGCCGTTCCACGTCTGCTGGCGGGCGGGAGCGCCGTTGGCGGAGTTGCCGTAACTGTCGGCGACCATGCCGTTGGTGCGGTTCACGATGCGGTGGTAGCCGTTGCCGAGGGCGATCAGCTGCCACTGCAGGTTGGTGCTTCCGTCGTAGTTCCACTGCTTGAGGTTGGAGCCGGAGGCGACGTTGCCCCCGCTGTCGAGCACCAGCCCGCTGGTCGCGTTGGCGATCCTGACCCAGCTGGTGGAGCCGCCCGGCGCGCCCAGGACGGGTATCTCACCGGAGAAGGTGAGCTTGACCGTGTACGCCAGGGCGCTGAACGGCGGGTTGGACGAGGGCATGGTCAGGTGCAGGCCGGACGCGTCCTGGGTCGGTGCGGGCAGGTCGATGTAGGTGCCGGCGGTGTTGTTGAGCAGCTTGGCGCTCGTCAGGCTGCTGAGGTTGATCTGGTTCGAGTTCAGCGTCGTGATGGTCATGGCGCCGCCCTGCCAGCCCAGGGCGGTGGCGTAGAGCACCTTGTTGTCCGTACTGCGGGTGAACCGGACGTCCTGCGGTTTGCCGGCCACCGGTCCGCTGAACGAGCCTCCCCCCATCTTGGTGGGGCCCTCGCCGTAGCTGGCCCAGGAGCGGGTGGAGTAGACCGCCTCTCCGAAGCGGCCGAGCCAGTCGCCCATGGCGAGCAGGATGGACTGCTGCCCGGAGGGGATGGCGCCGTCGGCCATCGGGGCGATGTTCAGCAGCATGCTGCCGCCCTTGCTGACCCGGTCGATCAGCGAGTGGAGCAGCGCCTGTGTCGAGTAGTAACCGATGCCCACCGTGTAGCACCAGCTGGAGGAGGAGATGCTGTCGTCGGTCAGCCAGTAGGGGGTGAGCAGCCCGGCCGGGCCGCCGCGTTCGAAGTCGAAGACCTCACCCTTGTTGTCGAGACCGTCCTTGTAGGTCGCGACCACGTCCTTGTTCCACGCGACCGCCTGGTTGTAGTAGTGCGCGAGGAACTGGAGCCGGTAGGACTCCTGCACCAGGTTGAGATCGAAGTCCTGCCAGACGAGGTCGGGTCGGTAGCCGTCGACGACCTCGGTCAGCTTGTCGTACCAGAGCTTGTTCTCCGCGGCGGAGCCCTGCTGGCCGAAGAGGATGCGCAGGTTCGGGTCCGACTGGTTCGGCACATGGTCGTAGAAGCCGTTGAAGTGGTAGGCGTGGTGCAGGGAGGCCATGAACTTCAGCCCCTGCCCCCGGATGGCCTGCGACTGCAGCCCCACGAGGTCGAGCTTGGGGCCGTGCTGGACCGAGTTCCACGGGTTGGAGCGGCTGTTCCACATGGAGAAGCCGTCGTGATGCTCGGCGACCGGGCCGGCGAACCGCGCGCCCGCGGCCTTGAACAGCCGCGCCCAGGCGTCGGGGTCCCAGTTGCCGCCCTGGGAGGCGAGCTTGGGGGCGAACTGCACGTAGTTGCCGGCCTTGTCGCGGCCGCCGTCGACGAAGTTGTTGTACGGCCAGGCCGAGGGGTCGCCGTAGGTGGCGATGTGGTGCCGGTTCTCGGCGGAGCCGCCGATGTACATGTTGCGCGGATACCACTCGTTGCCGAACGCGGGAACGCTGAAGACGCCCCAGTGGTAGTAGATGCCGAACTTGGCGTCCTGGAACCAGGGCGGGGCAGGGGGGTGCTGGTCCACGGAGGACCAGCTCGCGGTGTAGCTCGTGGGGCCGTCGGTCGCGGCGGCCTCGGGGGCGAACCGCAACAGGCCCGCGGCGGTGGCCGCGCCGGCCGACGCCAGCAAGCGGCGCCGGCTGATCGGCAGGGAGGAGGGGGACATGGGGGGTGCCTCTCGGGGGAGTCGACAGAAGGGTTGCGGCAGTCGTTGATCGTCAGCCCGTCACGGGATCAGTCGCGCCTCCACTTCTGGTTGCTGCCGCCGTTGCAGGTCGACAGCCGCAGCAGGGCGCCGTTGGCCGTGCCGGGCGCGTCCAGGCACAGACCGGACTGGACGCCGGTGATCGTGCCGTCCGCGTGGATCGTCCACTTCTGGTTGGCGCCGCCGTTGCAGTCCCAGATGTCCACCTTGGTGCCGGGGGTGGTGCCCTGGCCCGCGGCGTCCAGGCAGTCGCTGCCGTAGATCCGCAGCTCACCGGCCGAGTCGTCCGTCCACTGCTGGTTGCCGCCGCCGTTGCAGTCCCACAGCGCCACCTGGGTGCCGGCCGTCTGCGACTGGTTCGGGACGTCCACGCACCGGCCGGAGCCGACTCCGACGATCGGGCCGGTGGTCCCGCCGTCGTTTCCGCCGCTGCCGGGGGTGATGGCCAGGTTGTCGAACTGTGCCGTCTCGCCCTGGCTGGTCGCGTAGCCGACCTGTCCGCCGGCCCAGGTGCGGTCGTCGACGGAACCGACGGTGGCGCCGTCGATGACGGCGGTGATCGTGGAGCCGGAGAAGGTCAGGGCCAGGGCGTGCCACCGGTTGGTGCCCAGCGCGGCGGTCGTGCCCCGGGCCAGGGTGGAGACGGTGCCGTTGGTGTTGGTGTTGAGGATCGACCAGGCCCCCGTGTCGCTCACCCGCAGGTGGTAGGCGTTCAGCCCGCCGGTGCGGTCGTAGTCGTGGCCGCCCGCGCGACCGATCAGCTCGGCGTATCCGGACTGTTCGAGCATCACGTCGGAGGAGACGGTGTAGTTGCTCCAGCCCACGTCACCGAGGAGGGCGTGCGGATCGGTCAGCGCGTCCCAGGTGATCGGTTTCTGCGGGCTCATCTGGCGCACGCACTTCCCGCTGCGTCCGGCGCCGCAGCCCACCGCCTCGAAGGCGCCCTGCCAGTCCATGAGGTACTTGGCCTCGTTGCCGGTGGCGTAGCCGTCGAAGGAGTCGGTGTACGGCAGCTTCAGCGCGCCCCGGGCGGGGCCGGTGGCGGTGCCCTTGCCCTGGCCGGTCGTGGTCGTCAGGGTGTACAGGTGTCCGGGCTGGACGGTCAGGCTGAAGCCGCCGCCGGACGGAGTGATGTCCGTGGCGTGCACGAAGTGGTCGGCGGGGTTGCCGGAGGTGACGTCGGTCGACCAGACGTGGACGGTCCTGGTGGACAGCCCGCCGGTGACGCTGAAGTTCAGCGTCTGGGCGCTGCCGGCGTCCATCGTCTCGATGACCGTGGAGTAGTCGGAGTTGTTGGTGGACTTCAGCGAGACGTAGCTGCCGTTGTTGCGGTTGCCGCCGAGGTAGCCGCTGGAGGCGTCGAGGTAGTGCCACCCCGGGGCGGTGAACTGGCTGGTGTGCGCCATCACCCAGGTGTTCTTGCCGACCGAGTAGGAACCGGACCACGGCTGCGCGGCCAGGGCGAGACCCATGGTGGGATACGGCAGGTTGGGCGTGACCGCGGCGACCACGGGCCAGTTGAGGTAAGCGGTCATCCGTCCGTCGATGTACCCGCGGTTGATGCCGCGGGCCATGGCCTGTGCTCCCCCGTTGTAGTCGTCCGAGCCGTTCTCGCTCGCCCACAGCGGCTTGCCGGACGAGGTGGCGGACGACGGCACCGAGCAGGAGGACTGGGAGGACCGGTAGCCGCAGGGGTAGTGCGTGCCGATGGCGCTCACGGCGGCGGCGAACGCCTGGTTGGAGTTGACGTCGTTCGCCACGGTCCAGTCGGAGTCGGCCGCGACGATCTTGACGTTGCCGTAGCCGTTGGCGTTGAGCGCGCTGCGCAGCTGCACGTACCAGGAGACGTTGTAGCCCCGCTCGTTCCATCCGCCGAGGTAGTCGATGGCCAACCCGTGCTGCTTGGCGCAGCCCAGCCATGAGAGCAGGTAGTTGGTCATGTCGTTGGACCAGAAGTTGCCGCCGCCGATCCAGCCGGGCGCGCCCCAGGCCAGCCCGTACAGTTTGATGTCCGGGTTGCGCGCCTTGGCCTGCTCCATCAGCCACCATTCGTAGCCCCGGTCGCAGTTGAGGTCGGTCCGGGTGTGCTGGTGACTCGGTTCGGCGCCCGAGGTGGAGTTGGTGTCACCGCCGATCTCCGCCTTGAGGATCTGCAGGGACGCGCCGTAGCCCGGCCGGAACAGGTAGTCGAGGACCTGGCCGCGCTGGGGCTCGGGGTAGTCGATCAGGAGTCTGCTGTTGCCTCCCCCGCCGCTGATCGCGCCGACCCCGTCGAAGGTCCGGCCGCCGGACGCGCCGTTGATCGTGACGGAGGTGGCGGCCTGGGCCGGCGCCGCGGCCGTGGCCACGATGCCGCCGGCGATCAGGAGGAGACCCGCGAGCACGACCGCCCAGGCGCGCAGGCGCCGCAACGACCGGTTGAATGCTGACACGGTGGGTTCCTTTCACAGGTCGTGGACGTCCCGTGGCCGACGGGGTGGTCCGGCCGGGAGACGCGATGGCTGTGCTGCTCGTGGTGGCCGTGGGGGCCACGGTTCAGCGCAGGATGAAGTCCTGGTTCGTGCCGGGCGTGTTCTTGCACGGCCACTGGTCCAGTTGCTGTCCCGGGTTGGCGCCGGCGCCGTAGACGTCCAGGCACAGGCCGCTGTTCTGGTTGTGGAACTCGTAGGAGCCGTCGGACTGCCGCACCGGCAGCCAGAGTCTGTCGGCCGCCGCAGTCGGGGCCTGCTGGACGATGTCCGGGGTGCCCGCCGTCGTGGAACCACCGGCCACCGCCACGTCCAGGCCGGAGTTCTGGGCCCGCAGTTCGCCGTAGCCGCCCGAGGCGGGCACGAACCGGAACTGCTGGTTGCTCCGGCCGTTGCAGGTCCACTGGTCGATCACCGCGCCCGCGTTGCCGGAGCCGCCGGCGACGTCCACGCACAGACTGTCGTGGGCGGCCACGAGTTGGTGGTAACCGTCCGGGAAGCCGCCGCCGGACGCGGCAGGCGTCAGATGGACGGCGAACGCGTCGTGCGCGCTCTGGAACGAGATCGGCACGGTGATCGAACCGCCCGAGACGCTCACGTTCTGGTCGTACACCGTCTGCGGGGAGCCGAGCGGGGCCTGGTCCGGGATGCGGTGCACGGTGACGTGCACACCGCCGGAGCTCGCCAGCCAGGGGACGGACGCCAGCCCGCCGAAGGTCACGGACGCGTCGCCGGTGTATCCGTTCGAGTCGCCGACGATCGCCACCGCGCGCTTGTTCGCGGCGTCCTCGGAGGCCGAGATCGCCGTCGAACCCACCTGGCCGGAGGTGTCCACGAGGGTGCCGGTCATGTCGGCGTAGTCCCGAAGCGCCCACCAGGTGCCCGTCGGCTGCCAGCTCCCGCCGCTCTGGGTCAGGGCTCCGGTCAGGTTCGGGACGACACAGCACACCCAGTTGCCGCGCATCGCGTTGGTGTACCCGGACTGCGCGAACCGTGCCAGATACCAGGCCGTCACCCCGGCGGACTGCCGGTCGGCGGGCTGATACTCGTTCGAGGACAGGGGCAGCGGACCGATGCCCGCCGCGGTCAGGGCGCTGTTCAGGCTCTGCGCGACGGTGACCGGGTCGTCGACGTCGCCCTCGTTGTGGTTGGCGATCATGTCCGGCACGGTCCCGGCCGCCTTCACGTGCGCGAGCCAGGTCCGCCATTCGCCCGGGTTGCCCTGCGGGGTGAACGCGAGCGACGGCCCGACGATCTGCGCGCCGGGGGCGATGCGACGGATCTCCCGGTAGGCGGTGTCCCACATCTGGAAGTACTGGGCGCTGTTCACACCCCGGGTCCAGAACGCCGAGATGTCCGGCTCGTTCCAGATGTCGTAGGCGAACGTGAGCCCCGACGCCTGCAGCGCGCCCACCGTGGAGTCGATGAAGCCGATCCAGTTCGCGCAGTCGCCGTTGTCGCACGGGTACCTCGTGGTGGACGGCTGGCCGCCGTTCGCGCCGTAGATGTCGCTGACCAGCACCTGGTACTGCGCGTGGTAGGGCGGCCGGGTGAGCCGCTTCGCCTGGGAGATGATCGAGCCGACGTCGGCCCGGGTGGCCGAGCCGTACTGGTAGCCGTCCTTGATCCAGCCGCCGGAGAACCACCCGCCGCCGCGGAAGGCGTTGATCCCCAGCGGCTGGATGAACTGGTCCGCCGGCAGGCTGCCGTCTTCGTTGATGCCGTAGAGGAACCCCTCCCCCACGCCGGTCGACGGCCCACGGGTCGACGCGAGGTTCACACTGAGCGACCTGCCCGGGGCGGCCTGGTGTTCGCCCGGGGCGGCCTGGCTCGTGGCCGTCGACAGCAGCGGCAGCACCAGCGCCAGGAGGATGGCGGCCATCAGGGCGAGACGCCCGGGCCTTCCTCTCGTCCTCATCGGATCCTCCTGCGACGGGGGGCCGCCGCGCTGCGGCGCGTGGTCGGGGCGGGGCCGGTCACCGCGGGCGGCCCGGTCAGGGCGTGACGGGGGCTCATCCCAGCGTCCACTGCTGACTGCGGGCGCCGTTGCAGGTCCCCAGCTCGGCGAGGGATCCGTCGGCGGTGGCCGCATCGGCGACGTCCAGGCACAGGCCGGACTGGACGCCGGTGATCGTGCCGTCGGTGTTCAGCGTCCACTGCTGGTTGGTCTGGCCGTTGCACTGCCAGATCTCCACCTTCGTGCCGGGGCTGGTCCGGTTGCCGTAGGCGTCCAGACACATCTGGTCGGCTCCGGAGTAGACGGTGAGCCGGCCGGACGTGGAGTGCGTCCAGGTCTGGTTGGCCCCGCCGTTGCAGCTCCAGATCACCGCCTGGGTGCCCGCGGTCCTGCTGGAGTTCGGGACGTCCAGGCACTTGGCCGCGCCGACCGCGTGCAGCGCACCGGTCACGTCGGCGCCTCCGCCGCCGCTGGTACCGCCCGCGACCCGGTACATCACCGTGCCGTGGGCCGGGACCGAGGCGCTGATCGTGCCGGAGGTGGTCGAGGACGCGCCCGACCACAGGTCGGTGAGGGTGTAGGCGGACGCCCCGGTCTTCCCGATCGCGGCCGCGCTGGTGGTGATGGTGGCCGTCGAGCCCGTCTCGTTGAACAGCGCCACCGAGACGTCTCCGCCCGACAGCGGCTTGGCCAGTACGTCCAGGCCGCCCGAGGAGGAGACCATGGCGCCCTGCTTGCCCAGCGGATCCTGGTCGACGGCGATCACGCGGGAGTTGGTCAGCGTGGACAGGGTGTCCGGGCGGGCCGAGGGGATGTTGGTGCCCGCGATCAGCGGTGCGGCCATCTCCGCCCACAGACTGAACTCGCTGCGGCTCTCGGTGGCCGTCATCGAGCCGTTGCCCACCTCCAGCATGTCCGGGTCGTTCCAGTGCCCCGGTCCGGCGTAGGAGGCCAGCCCGACGTTGCTGTGGAAGATCGACAGCATGCTGGAGAAGGTCGGGGCGATGTCGCCCGTGGTGCGCCAGCTGTTGCCGACGTCCGCGCCCCAGGTCCACACGTTGTCCTGGCCCCAGTTGCACAGGCTGTACAGGATCGGGCGGCCGGTGGCCGCGAGGGCGTCACGCATCGCGGTGTACCGGGCCCGTGCGGGCGCCCCCGTGTTGTTGCAGTTGTCGTACTTCAGATAGTCCACGCCCCACGACGCGAAGGACTGCGCGTCCGTGGTCTCGTGTCCCAGGCTGCCCGGGTATCCGGCACAGGTCGCGGTGCCCGCGTCCTCGTAGATCCCCAGCTTCAGGCCCAGCGAGTGCACGTAGTCCGCGGTGCCCTTGATGCCGTCGGGGAACTTGGCCGGGTCCGCGACGAGACGGCCGCCGGAATCACGGTTGTGGGTCATCCAGCAGTCGTCGATGTTGACGTACGAATACCCCGCCGCCTGCATGCCGTTGGTGTGCATCGCCTGCGCGGTGGACTTGATCAGCGACTCGGAGACGTTGCAGCCGTAGGCGTTCCAGTCGTTGAAACCCATCTGCGGGGTCTGCGCGAGCCCGTTGCCCGGTGCGGCGGCGGGCTGCGCGGGAGCGGGCTGCGCGGCGGTGGATTGCGCTGCGGTGGATTGCGCTGCGGCGGGCTGGGCGACGGCGGGCTGCGCCGTGCCGAGGGTGAGGAGGGGGGCGGCTACGACGGGCAGCGCGACCGAGAACGCGGCTGCCAGGGCCCTGCGCAAGGAGGGCAGCGGCGGCGCAGGCGTCCGAGGGCGCCTTGCTCTCGCACGGGTCATGGGCATAAGTCATCGACTCCTGAGCCGGGTTGGGGGGAGGGAGCTCAGCGGTAGCCGGCCGCGGTGATGTTCGCCTGCACCGCGTCGTCGGTCGCATCGGAGGGGTAGCCGGCGACGATCGCCCCTTCGTAGAAGGTGCCGGCGCTCAGGTTGGCGCCGCCGCCGGGCTTGCAGCAGTCACCGCCGCTGCCGAGGACGATGGCTCCCTGTTTCTTCATCGGGCTGTATCCGCCGGGCAGTCCGCCGTCCCACAGGGTGGTGAGGGCGCCGGACTGGGCGTTGCCGCCCTTGAGGGCGAATCTCGACGTCCCGTTGTTCTTCAGCATCGCGGTGACGAACTTGCCGGGGAAGGCCCGCTGCCTGGTGTTCCAGGACTGGCTGCCGCCGGAGTACAGGCCCCACTCGAGGTCGGCCTGCACCCAGGGACCGCTGCCGGCGCACCCGCCGAACCAGCACTCCGTGCCGAAGTTGATCGCGTCCATCGCCCCGGCGGCGTCGGCCTTCCTGCTGGTCTCGCTGTTGCCGTAGTCGAAGCAGCAGCCGCCGTTGACGTGGGTGCCGCTGGTGACCATGTACGCCCCTTCGGGCGCGGCGCCGGTCGGCACGCCCGTCAGGTGACCGTCGCGCCAGTAGCTGTTGCCGGGATTGATGTACAGCGAGTACGCCTTGGCGCCGCCGGCGGTCAGCGACTCGGAGGTCGCCTTCGCGGGGCTGCTCTGGCTCGACCCCGGGACCTGGGCGGATCCCTGGTACCACAGGTCGTTGCCGTGCCCGGACTGGTCGCGGACGACCGTGATCACGCACGAGGTGCCCGCGCAGAACGAGTCCTGCGCCGCCGCGTCGGCGGTGCCGCCGGGCGCCAGCACGCCGATGTCCCTGGTCGCGTTGTCCGAGGAACGCCTGACCTGGTACAGCAGGCCCTGGTACGAGCTGAAGAGCGCACGCACGGTGCTGTGCGCGGCCACGCACGGCGTACCGCCCGCGGAGTAGATGTCGCAGGGAGCCGATCCACCGGGCGTGGGCGGAGTCGTCGGCGTGCTCCACTTCTGGTTGCTCCGGCCGGTGCAGGTCCACAGGATGACCGCCGTGCCGTTGGCCGTGCCCGCCCCGTTGACGTCCAGACAGAACCCGGACCGGACACCGGTGACGGACCCGTCGGAGTTCTGGCGCCACCCCTGGGTCGCCCGCCCGTCGCACGCCCGGATGACGACCGGGGCGCCCGGAGCCGTCCGGTCGTCGAAGGCGTCCACGCACCGGGTGCCGCCCATCGTTCTCAGCTCGCCCGCCGACGTGAACGCGAACGCCTGGTTCACCTGGCCGTTGCAGTCCCAGATGTCCAGCGTCGTCTCCGGCGTGTCGACGTTGCCCTTGACGTCCAGGCAACGTCCCGACGCCGCGCTCGTCAGGGGGGCCGTCGAGGCGGCCGACGACGACCATGCCGGCGCGGTCGCCGACAGCATGGCCAGCAGTGCCATCACGCACAGGACGGCAGCCGTCGGTAAGCGGAGTCCTCGAGCCGCGGGGCTCCAGGGCGAAACGAATGAAGGCTGCATTCTGTTCCTCGGCTGTGTGGGGGACGGAGACAGAGAGGGCGCGTGCCTGTCCGAAGGGGTCAGAGTGTCCGAGATCGCCACCAGGGAACCCTTAGACATCCCATGTCCATAGTGATTCCACAGGCCCATGGGCCTGTCAATACACCGCGCGATCCTCGCCAGAACCGCTATCCATCCCATGTATCTGCTGGTCAGCACGCCCTGACGGCATGCCGAAACCCGCGTCCGGCGACGGCCGCCGTACCGGGCGCGGGTGTTCGTCCCCGTGCCCCGGAACGGTCCGGGGCACGGGCTCGGCGCTGGGCGCCGATCAGCTCACCTGAAGTTCCAGTGCTGGTTCGCGCCCCCGTTGGCGTCCCAGACCTGGACGGGGCTGCCGTTGGCGCTCTGCCCGGACGGCACCTCCAGCGCCCTGCCGGAGGCGACGTTGGTCAAGGTGTACGAAGCGTCGCCGTTCCGGCTCGCCCGCCAGTGCTGGTTCGCGCCGCCGTTGGCGTCCCAGATCTCCATCCGCGTGCCGTTGCCCGTCCGGCCACCCGGCTCGTCCAGGACCCGCCCGCTGCCGACGTTCGTCAGCGTGTAGGAACCGTCTCCGTTCTGGCTCGCCCGCCACTGCTGGTTCGCGGCGCCGCCGGCGTCCCATACCTGCAACGGCGCGCCGTTCGCCGTCTGCCCGGCCGGAACGTCCAGGACCCGCCCCGCGGAGGCCACGCTGAGCGCGTACACCTGGCCCGGGACGATGCCCCCCGGGTCGCCCGTGCCGCCGCCGCCCAGCGCGGACAGGGCCGCGTCGTAGGCCGGCTTCTTGGCGCCGTTGCCGCTGAACAGCAGAGGGTTGTCGCCAGAGCGCCACGAGTCGCTGTCCCGGATGCCCCAGACGGTGATGCCGGTGCAGCGGGCGACGTTCATACAGGCCTTGACGGTGTTGGCGTAGGCCGTCGGCGACGCCTGGGCGATGTCGAGTTCGGTGATCTGGACGTCGACGCCGAGGGCGGCGAAGCTGGACAGGGTGGTCTGGAAGCTCGACGGCGGGCCGCCCGCGCCGAAGTGGCTCTGCAGTCCCACGCAGTCGATGGGCACGCCGCGCGACTTGAAGTCGCGCACCATGTTGTAGACGCCCTGGGTCTTCGCGTCGGTCCAGTTCTCGATGTTGTAGTCGTTGTAGCAGAGCTTGGCCGACGGGTCGACGGACCGGGCGGTGCGGAACGCCTCCTCGATGAAGCCGTTGCCGAGCACGTCCTGGAACACCGAGCTGCGGTGCTGACCGCTGCCGTTGTCGGCGAAGGCTTCGTTGACCACGTCCCAGGCGTAGATCCGGCCCTTGAAGTGGGTCATCTCGTTGGTGATGTGATTGTTCATCACACTGCGCAGGGTGTTCGCGTCCCTGATGCCGCCGACCCAGCCGGGCAGCTGCGAGTGCCACACCAGGGTGTGGCCACGCATGCGTTGACCGTGCGAGGTGGCGTGGCTGACGATCTGGTCGCCCGGTCCGAAGTTGAAGTTGCCCCGGGACGGTTCGGTGGTGTCCCACTTCATCTCGTTCTCCGGGGTGATCATGTTGAATTCCCGGTCGAGAATCGTGGCGTACGTCGGGTCGCCGAGCCTTCCGGCGGCCACGGCGGTGCCGAAATAGCGGCCGCTGTCGGCCGCGGCCGCGCCCAGCGTGCCGGAGGCCGCATGGGCGGCAGGGGCCGCCGCCCCGGCCAGGGCCAGCACCGTGCCGGCCGCCAGACCGGTGACCGAGGCCATGCCCTTGCGAAGACGTGGCCGCTCATTGAGCCAGGACATAGAGGATCCTTCTCCTTGGACGTGGGGGGACGACGACCGCGAGACGGTGCCGTGGTGGAGCCGGGACGAGGGCTCAGGTGACCGGCAGCGCGGTCCACTGCTGGTTCGCGGCGCCGTTGCAGTCCCACAGGACGAGTTGCGTGCCGTCGGTGGCGGACGCGCCGGGGTCGTCGAGGCATCGGCCGGAGACCGGGTTGCGGTAGCCGCCGCCATAGGACTGCCATTGCTGGTTGGCGCCGCCGTTGCAGTCCCAGATCTGGATCTTCGTGCCGTTGGCCGTGCCTCGGCCGGCGACGTCGAGGCACTTCCCGAGGACCCGCAGGGTGCCGTCGGAGCGGGCGGACCACTGCTGCGCGGCGGAGCCGTTGCAGGACGAGATGTCCGCGGCGGTCCCGTTGCCGTTGTTGCCGCCGTTGACGTCGAGGCACTTCCCCGCGATGCCGGAGCGCACCTGTCCGCCCACGGGGACCGGCGGCTTGATCCAGCCAGCCGCGTCCGCGGCCTGGACCCCGGCGTGGAAGGCGTCGGCCATCTTGCGGAAGCCGTTGTCGTTGGGATGCAGGGAGTCGGACAGGTCCGCGCCGGTCAGCGCGCTCATGTCCACCAGGCGTACGTGCTTGCCGGCGGCCTGCTCGGCCTGGACGATTCCGGGGAGCCTGGCGTTGAACCCGGGCCGGTTGGCCTCCTCGGTTCCGCTGGTCGAGACGATGACGGTGCCGACGAGGACGGTCGCGTCGGGGGCGTCGCGGGTGATCTGGTCGATGAGCGAACGGAGCCGGTCGGGGGCGGTCGCGACCTGGTAGTTGCCGTTGAGGTCGTTGGTGCCGATCTCCAGGGTGACCACGTTGGGGCGGTGACGGGCCAGCACGGAGTCGGCGATCCCGGCGATCTGGTCGATCCGCCAGCCGGAGTGGCCTTCGTTGTCCGGGTCGGACATGGTGCCGTTGCGGCCCGAGCCGACGAAGTCCAGGGCATGCCCGTCGGCCGACAGCTGGTTCCCCAGGAAGCCCCGGTAACTGTTCCCGGACGGGCTGCCGACGCCCCAGGTGATCGAGTCGCCCAACGGCATCACGCGCAAGGCGGCCGGCGCGGCGGCGGCCCGCACGGCGGAGCGCGGCGGCTCGGCGCCGGTGGCCGCGGCCGCGGGCAGCGCGACGCCCGTGCCGAGCGCGGTCGTCAGCGCCGCGGCCAGGAGTGCCGGGTACTTCTTCGTCAGCTTCATCGGGTTCCTCACCGGTGGGGGACAGTGGGTGGACGGGACGACCGGTCGGCCGGTCAGCGGGGGGTGAAGTCCTGGTTGCCGCCGGCCGTGTTCTTGCAGGGCCATTGGTCGAGCTGCTGGCCGAGGTTGCTGCCGCCGCCGTAGACGTCCAGGCACAGGCCGCTGTTCTTGTTCCGGAAGGAGAACGAGCCGTCGGACTGCCGCACCGGCAGCCACAGGGCGGCGGCGGCTCCGTCCGGGGCCTGCTGCACGATGTCTGGCGTCCCGGCGGTCGTGGAGCCGCCCGACACCGCCACGACCTGCCCGGAGTGCTGCGCCCGCAGTTGCCCGTAACCACCCGAGGACGGCACGAACTCGAACTGCTGGTTGCTCTGCCCGTTGCAGGTCCACTGGTCGACCACGGCGCCCGCACCGGTGGAGCCGCCGGACACGTCCAGGCACAGGCTGTTGCTGCCGATCACCAGTTGATGACGGCCGGTGGGGAAGCCGTCACCGCCGGGCGCCGCCCGGACGCCCGCCTGCTGGATGACCTGTTGCGCGCCCTGCGGCCAGTTGACGCCGCTGACCAGGACGTTGCCGGTGAGGACGTTGTTGTGCGGAGGACCGGTGGCCACATAGGTGTTGCCGCCGTTGTACCAGTTGCCGGAGAAGGTGCTGTCGTCGGTGTGGTTGTTGCCGTTGGCGTTGGTCAGCGCCCAGTTGCCCGCGTCCTGCACCACGTTGCGGGACACCGTCAGGTACCGGGAGCCCTCGTCGAGGTACAGCGCGGTGGTGTGGTTGTTGCCGTACATGTAGTTGTCGGAGATCACCGAGCCGGGGCTCGCGGACAGGCTGTAGATGCTGCCGCCGTCGAACATCGCCTTCTTGGTGTCGAAGACCAGGTTGTGGGAGACGGTGTTGTTCTTCAGCGTCGTGGGGGTGCTGTAGACGGGCTGATAGGCGTACGTGCCCCTGTTGACGTAGTCCTGGCTGCCGCCCGGGTCGTTGACGCCCCAGCCCCAGCCGATGTCGATCCCGTCGTAGGGCAGGTGGTCGCACTGGTTGTGGGTGATCGTCGCGTTCGTGACGTAGGTGGACAGGATGCCCGCGGTCTCCTTGTAGTCGGTGCCCACCGCGCTGACCCGGTTGTCGCTGACGACGATGTTCTGGTTGGTCATCTGCGCGTTGCCCGGGTGGTGCGCGTCCGGCTGGATCCCGCCGACCTGGATGCCGCCGCCTGCGATGTCGGTGAAGGTGTTGCCGGTGACGGTGATGTCGCGCGCGCCGAGTCCGGTGCCGGAGGCCGTGGCGACGCCGTCGTTGCCCACGCCCAGTCCGGCCTGTCCGAGTTCGGAGAACGTGTCGCCGGAGAACGTGATGCCGGTGGCGGCGGAGACCTGTACGGCCGCGGGCATCTGAGCCCAGCGGTTGCGGGTGGCCTCGAACTGTGTGCACCCCGACTTGCAGGTGCTGAGCCAGTTGGCGGGCATCGCGTAGGCGCCGGTGATGTGCGCGCCGCTCTGCTGGTCCGCGTAGCCGTCGGGTCCGCTCGGGCCGAGCCAGGTGGTGCCCGTGAACCGGACGCCGGTGAACGCCAGGCCCGCTGCCGGGGAGCCGTAGCTGCCGCTGATGCCGAGCAGGCTCTGCAGCCGGGGCAGTTCGACGTCGAGGCTGTTCGGGTTCTGTCCCGGCTGGGCCCGGTAGTACAGGTCGCCGGTGGACGAGTCGAGGTACCACTGTCCGGCCTGCTTGAGGAACGCGTAGTTGTTCTCCAGGTACATGGTCCCGCCGGCGAAGGGCGCGTTGACGGTGTCGTAGCCCCAGGAGTTGTTGTTCCACGCGGGCTGCCGCATGGTGATGGTTCTGCCGCTGATCGACTGGACCGGCGCGTAGCGGTCGGTGAAGGAGTTGACGCTCTCGACTTCCATGTGGCTCTGGTCCGAAAGGCCGGCCAGGTAGTCGAGGGAGGAGTCGTTGAGGGTCAGGCCGGTCTGCGTGAAGGTGAAGGCGGAGCGCGGCACCTGGATCGCCGCGCGCATCGCTTCCTTGCCGTTCACGTACAACTGACGCGTGTTCGCGCCGGCGCCGACGTGGGCCGACCAGATATTGGCATTCTGATCATGAACCTGCCAACCTGATACCTGTTGGGCTCCACTGACGACCGGCTGCTGTCCGGACACGGCCTGGTAGGTGATGGTGTGGCCGTTCTGGCCGCCGTCATCGGAGCCGAAGGCCAGGGGCTCGGACAACCGGTAAGTGCCACCGGCCAGATGGACCACGACGTCCGCGTCGACGGAGAGCCGGTGCGCGGGCTGCCGCGCCTGGTCGATCGTCGCGAACGGCTGCCCGGCGGTGCCGTTCCCGCCGGGTGCCGCGCCCGGAGCCACGTACAGGTCGACGGCCGCCGCGTGGCGCGCCGCGGGCACGGCCGACGCGGCCCCGGCCGTCGCCATGCTCTGGGCCAGCAGGGCGAGCAGAGCCAAGGGGGCGGCCCAGAGGCCGCGGAGCACTGCGGATCTGGACATCCTCATCCTCCAGTGGTGGTGCGTGTCGGCCGGTCGGGGCGGGTGTGGCGGGTGTTCGGCGTCGAAGGGCCCGCGGCCGGGGTGAGCCGGCCACGGGCCGGCGCCGTTCGAGGTGCGTCGAACCGTTCCAGGTGGTGCGTGGAGCCGTTCGTCCGTGGAGCCGTTCGTGCGTGGAGCCGTTCAGGTCAGCTGAGATTCCATTGCTGGTTGGACCGACCGTTGCACGTCCAGAGTTCGGCCAGGGCGCCGTTGGCCGTGGAGGCGCCGGTGACGTCGAGGCAGAGCCCCGACTGGACGCCGGTGACCGTGCCGTCGGAGTTCAGCCGCCACTGCTGGTTGGCGCCGCCGCTGCATGGCCACGTCACCACCTTGGTTCCGGCGGAGGTCTGGTTGCCGTACGCGTCCAGGCACATCTGGCCGCTGCCGCCGTAGACGGTCAGCTGGTTGGAGGACGTGCGGGTCCAGGTCTGGTTGGCGGCGCCGCTGCAGTCCCAGATCTGCAGCTGGGTGCCGGCCGTGGTGGACGAGTTCGGCACGTCCAGGCACTTGCCCGCGCCCACCGCGTGCAGGGCGCCGGTGCTCGTGCCGCCGGAGGAGTTGCTGTATCCGGCCGCGGTGATGTTGGCCTGCACCGCGTTTTCGGTGGCGTCCGACGGGTAGCCGGAGGTCATCACCCCTTCGTAGAAGGTGCCTTGGGCGCCCTTGCTGTTGTCGCCGCCGATGCCCAGGATGATGGCGCCCTGCTTCCGCATCGGGTTGTAGCCCGACACGTTGGGACGCGGCCCGTCGTAGAAGGTGGACAGGCCGCCGGACTGGGCGTTGCCCCCGCGGATCGCCCAGTGGTTCGGACCGCCCTTGACGACGGCGGTCGTGTAGCGGTGGCTGATGCTCGGGTCGTTCGCGTTGTAGTGCTGGTTCACCCCGGAGAACAGGCCGTTCTCCAGGTCGGCCATGATCCAGGGGCCGTTGCCCGCGCCGTAGCCCCAGACCTTGATGTTGCCGAAGTAGATGGCCTCCATCGTGCCGTTGCCGTCGTCGTTGCTGTCCGTCTCGGCGTTGCCGTAGTCGAAGCAGCAGCCGCCGTTGTAGTGCGTGCCGTCGAAGATCGCGTACATGCCCTCGGGGTTGTCCCCGGTCGCGATGCCGTTGGTGTGGTTGTTGCGGTAACCGGTGCCGGGCGCCACGAAGACGCCGTAGGCCTTGTGACCGCCCACCGTGGTGGGCGCGGCGGTCGCGTTCGCGAGGTTGTCGGGGCCGCCCGCGGCCCCGCCTCCGGGCGCCTGGGTGAGGTGGTTTCCGCGGCCGGACTGGTCGTAGACGATCGTGATGAGGCAGGTCGTCCCCGAGCAGAACGAGTCCTGGGCGGCGGCGTCGGCGTACCCGCCCGCGCTCAGGACGCCGATGTTCCGGGTGGTGTTGTCCGAGGCACGCCGGACCTGGTACAGCGACCCGTTGTACGAGGCGTACAGCGCTCGTGTCGTGCTGTGCGCCGCCACGCAGGGCGTACCGCCCGCCGCGTAGAGGTCGCACGGCCCGGAGGTGTCGGCACGGGCCGTGGCCGCCGAGACCGTGGCGCCGGCCAGCGCGCCGACGACCAGCACGGCTGCGGCCCCCGCGCGGGCGAACGCCTTCGGCCGGGAGCCGGGCGGGCGCGCCGGCCGGACGTCGGGGGCGCGGCCCGGCGCGTCGTCGGGCCTGCCGCGGCGCCGTACGGCCGCGATCAGCCGGTGCACGCCTCCGTTCACGGACCACAGGCGGCGTCTTGTGCGCATGGTGCCCATCTGATCTCCCTCCCGTGCCGGCGCAACACGATCGGGTCGTGTTGGTGGCGCTGACAGACCGGAAGCGCTTGAAGGTGCCGAATTCACAGCGAGATTGCAGAGAGGTTTCGGGGGGAGACGGTGCTCCCGGCTTCACTGGGCTGTCAAGGGGGTGGCGGCTTCCGCTGTGAACGTTGTCGCGGAATCGGTTCGACGGCTGATTTCAGCGGTCCTGGGCCGGTTCGCCCCCTCGAACAATTCCGCGGCGGAGGCAGGCGAAAGGCGGTGGATCCTCCCGCCGTGCCGGGCGCGGTGGGCGCCCGCGGGTGTGACCGACGGCCGGGCCGGGATCGCCGGGTGAGCGCCCGTCATGCCGTTGAACTGGGGTGCAGCCGTCGAAGCCCAGGACGCACCACCGGTCCGGAAGGCGTCGGGCCGAGCGGCGGCGGCTCGGCCCGCGTGGCGGCGTCTCCCTCGCCGTGCGGCATGCCATTGACCCTTCGATCCGCCGGTCGTACCATCCCGTCGAAGCGCTTGCGTGGAATCGGTTCGCTCGGCGCTTTCCGGTACGACGTGAGCCGCGGAACGCGTGACGGTCCCCCGCAGACCGACGCCGTTCCCCGCGACTCACGGCACTTCTCGGTCGCCCGGGCACCGCGTCCGTCGCGTGCGGCAGCCGCGCCTTCGTCCGCCCCGCGCCCACCGGGGCGCGCAGTCCTGCCGCATGCGCCAGGGCCTACCGCATGCACCACCGGGCACCGAAGCGCGCGGCATCCTCGGCGACGAGACCCGCGGGAGAGGAAGTCCGCCTCCGCAGGACGCGCACCCTGCGGAGGCGGTCATTCCTCATCCGTCCAGCCAGCAACCGCGCTCGTCGACAGGCCCTCCGGCGTAGTCGGAGGTCAGCCGGTACACGCCCGCCCGGGGCACGGTCAGCAGGGTCCACGGGCCGTCCGCGCTGACGCACGCCCCCTTGACCCGCAACCACGGCGAGTACTCGATCCGCACGGTGGTCGTTCCGGCGCGAGGCATCCTCAGCGTCAGCTCCGCCTCTCCCGCGTGCTGCAGCTCGGCCGGGGCGGAGACCAGCGGCAGGGTGTCGCGGACCCGGTAGATCTTCCAGTAGCGGTCCTGCCAGACGGGCTCCAGCCAGTCCTGTCCCTCCTTGATCAGAGCGGTCTCGCGCTCCGCGGACCGGTCGGGTGTGCCGTCGTGCAGGACGACGTAGCCGACCGCCCAGTGGCGCAGCCAGGCGTGGTAGCGCGGTCCGTCGAGGTCGCCCTCGTAGAACAGGCGTCCCCGTTCCACGTCCAGCTGCTGGTTCCAGCCCCGCATCAGCTCGACGTGCGGGCCGAGGAGGGTGGCCCCGCGGTGGTCGCGATCCGTCGGCAGTTCGACCCGGCCGCGGTCCGCGCCCAGCCGGTCGAGCGCGGCCAGCACTCCGTCGGTGTGCGTGACCCAGCCCGGAACGGGATCCGGGGTGCGCAGATGCATCAGCGACGTCACACAGAGATAGGAGACGGAGAGAGCGGTCACCACGGCCATCGCCCGCATACGGGTGCGACGGACACCGTGCCGGATGCCTCGGGAGCGGCGGTGCAGCGCGGCCGCGAGCAGCACCGCGGGAGCGAAGAGCAGGGCGAGCCGCTCCACGTTGTTGCCGACGGGCGAGGGGACCAGCCAGGTCAGGACGACCCCGACGGCATACAGGACGGCGGCCGCCCGCACCACCCGCCACTCCCGCGGGGCCGCCCACACCACGGCGGCCGACAGCAGCACGGGCAGGATCATGCGGCCCGCGGCCATGGGCTGTTCGCCCTGGAAGGGGAACAGCAACGTGGTCAGGCCGACGACGGCGACCGGCGGGAGGACCAGGGCGAGGCATTTGCCGTACTGCCGGGCGACCAGATATCCGGCGCCCGCCACCAGCAGGAAGAGGCCGGCCACCGGGCTGCCCATGGTCGCGAACAGCGCCCCGGACGCGGCGGCGGCGAGCCGGGCGGGCCGGGGCGCGCGGTCGGCCACGGCGAGCAGGGCCGCCAGCGCGAAGGCCAGGCCCAGGGCGAACGTGGTGCGGCCGAGCACGACGTTGTACCAGAGGGCCAGCGCCCCGACCAGCGCGGGCCCCAGCGACACGCGGGCAACGGTGCGCTCCAGGAGCATCGCCAGCATCCAGGTGCCACTGACCCCGGACAGCACGGAGACGGCGCGGACACCGATCAGGGCCATCAAGTGCGGGGAGATCACGCTGTAGTTGACGGTGTGGGTGCCACCGAACCAGAAGAGCCCGTAGGGCGTGTCCGGGTGCCTGCCCACGAACCCCGCCCACGCGTACTGCGCGGCGAGGTCACCGCCGCCCGTCGCGAGAAAGGCGTCCCACCCCCAGTACAGCGGGAGGACGACGGCGAGGGCGAAGAGCGGGACGCGGTACCTCGCCGGTGCGAGAGACCGGCGCGGCCGACGCAGGGCCGGTGGCGAGGCCGGTGGTCGCCGTGCGGCGGGGGCCGGCAGGGTGGAGGACGGTACGGACATATCGACTTTCCCGGTGCGGTACGGACGCTGGACAAGTCCGCCGAGGAACACGTGGCCCTGAGGCCTCCTGTGACTCGCGGACCCGCACCGGCGTCACCGCCGGGCCTCTCCCGTCCGTCGCACCCGCTCGCCTTCCGGGCGCTTCAGGCCGGGTTCGTCACGCGGCCGGCCTCCGTCGGTTCGTCTCCCGCCCGCCCCGGCAGCGCGAGCGGTGAACCACGCTGCACGTAGTGCGCAACTCGCTGACAGCGCCAGCATCAGGAGGCCGACATCATGCACTGAACCGCTCCGGAATCGGTGGGGGATCCGGACTGGGGCCTCGTACCCAAGCGGACTTCGGACGCCGGCCGGAGCGCGTCTCCGACCATGATCCGGACCCATTCCCGGGCCGGCAACCCTCCACCGGCTTCAGCAGAGGCTATTTCCACCGGTCAGCCTCAGGCAAGGCGCGTACCCCGGCAGGCGAGAATCCGCTGGTGAGCCGCTCGCCGCGGAATCCGGGACGCGCGGCCCCGGCGAAGCCGCGCGGAGTCTTACGAAGTGGTGACGCGGGGGCCCGGCCCCCGCCACGGCGGATGACCGGCGTTACCGTGGGGCATGCGTGTGCTGGTCACCGACGGCGCCGGGATCATCGGGTCCGGGTGCCATGTCACGCGACGCATGCGGGAGTTCGCGTCGGCCGGAGTGCGCGGCGCGGAGGACCGCACGGGGACGGTGGTGCTGCCCGTGTTCATGAAGCTGCCGCGGGCGGCACCACCTCGAACCGCCCTTCCGTGCGAGCGGGCCAGACACGTCCGCAGCGCCGCCGGCCCGGCGCACCGCCCTTCAGCGGTCGGCCGGCGACCGGTCCACGGCCTCCCTGCGCGAGCGCAGCGCCAGCAGCAGCGCGGAACCGCCGAACAGCGCGACGGTGACCCACAGCCAGCGGGCGGCGAACCCGTCCGCGGACAGGCCGGTGAAGGACTCGTAGCGGGTCGCGACCCGGCCGCTGATCAGCGGGAACCACACCAGCAGAAGGAGTCCGGACAGGGTCGCGGGAACCCGGACGTACAGGGTCCGCTCCCGGCGGCCGACGGCGCCGAGTCCCCCGGTGACGGCCCGGTCCGCGGCCGCGTACAACGGCAGGAACACCAGGTCGTGCAGCACGGCCGCGCCGACGAACCACAGGGCCACCCCGAGCCGGTCCCCCGACAGCAGGCGCAGTCCGGCGTAGCCCGCGAGCGCGAAGGAGCAGGCCAGGAGCAGGATCTGCAACGGGCTTCCCAGCGGCGGGAGCACTCTGCGCATCACAGGTCTCCGAACGTCATCCGGGCCACCCATTTGGTGTTGAGCACACCGGGCACGGCGGGGGCGATGATCCGGGCCGGGTAGCCGTGATCGGGGGTCAGCGGCTCGCCGTTGACCTCCAGGGCCAGCAGCGAACGCGGATCGCGCACCTGATTCGAACGCAGCGCGGCCTCGCGGAAGGCGCCTCGCCGCTGGAGGGACTCCACCAGGACGCCGGGCTCGGCCCCCGCGTCGTACCCGACCAGCGCGGCAAGGTCCCGCAGCCGCACACCCCGCCACCACTGGTCGCCGGTGGACCACCCCTCCACACAGGCGATGGGCAGCGCCGAGCTGTGCAACGGCAGCCGCAGCAGTTCTGCGCGGCTCAGCCGGATGGTCCCGGTCGGTCCGGTGACGAGCACCCGCCACACCCCGTCGCTCGTCTCCCGCGCGCCGATCCCCCGGGACGCGGCCGTCTTGTTGATCTGGAAGCCGCCGGGACCGCTGCCCGGGTCGGCGCCGCCGTGCGGAGCGAAGAGGGCCGTGCGCCGCAGCGGCCCGTCGAAGCACTGCCCCGCGGTGGTCCCGAACAGCAGCAGGGAACCGCCGCCGACCAGCCACAGCGCCCCTCGCCGGGACACCGTGGGCGCGGCGGGCCGCGGCGGGACCAGCGGGAAGTCCGGCTCTCCTCCCGCCTCCTCCTCCAGCCCCGTCCCCGCCCGCACGCGGCGCGCGTTGCGTACGGCGGCCGGGGCCCGGAGCACCACATGCACCACGAACGCGGCGAAGAACACCCAGGCGCCGTAGAAGTGCAGCGCATAGAAGGACCCGGGGAAGACGTAGTCCAGCTGGACGTTGAGCACTCCCGTCACGAACTCGAACAGCGCCCCGCCGACGAGGAGCAGCAGGGAGATCCGCTCCAGGGCGTGCGCGAGCGACCGGACCGGCGGCAGTGCGAACAGCTTCGGCACCACCGACCACAGCTTGGCCAGCAGGACGGGGACGAGCGTGATCCCGAGTGTCACGTGGATGCCCTGGGTGAGCCGGTACAGCCAGGAGGGACGCGTCGGCCAGGCGAACAGGTAGAAGCCGAGGAGGCCTTTGTCCGGGGTCTTGTCGTTCACCGACGCGAGGTCCGGGTCGTAGGCGGCGTACGACAGCAGTCCTGTCACGAACAGCACGGTGATCCCGCCGAGCAGCACGAGACCGAGCACGGAGGTGAACCACGGTCCGCGTACGGGACTGCGCCAGAAACCGGGAGACGTGGGCGAAGGGGGCAAAGGACGCGAAGAGAGCGAGTCGGGCAACCGAGGCATGCGCCGACCGTAGGGCGCTGCACCCGCGCCGAGGGGTCTGCGACACATGACGAAACGCTGACGTCCGCGCACGGGGCGACCTCGACGCCGTCCGGTCGGCCTAGCCTTCCCCCGTGACCCGTGATCTTCTCCGAGACCTGTACGCGACCGCCGCCGCCGCGCTGCTCGTCGCGGCTGCCGTGCTGGTCGGCACCGCGATCGAGCGGGAGCACGGCACCCTGCACGTGAGCTGGCCGCCCCTGTACGCCCATGCGGAACCGCATGTCGGCCCCGGCACCCCGGCGGCCCTCCTCATCGCCGTCGGCGTCGTGGTGTACGGCCCACGGCTGGCCGCCCGGCTGCCGTGGCGCGCGCTGCCCGTCGCCGCCTGGGGCACGGCCATGGCGTGGACCTGGTCCCTGGCGCTGATCGACGGCTGGCAGCGCGGGATCGCGCTACGGCTCACGACCAAGTACGAGTACCTGCAGGTCATCGACCGCTTCCAGGACATCCCGGCGACGCTGCGGGACTTCACCCACCACATCCTGCTGCACTCTCCCGACAACTGGCCCGCGCATGTGGCGGGCCACCCGCCGGCGGCGACGGTCACGTTCGTCCTGCTCGACCGGGTCGGCCTCGGCGGCGGGGGCTGGGCCGGCGCCTGGTGCATCACCGTCGGTGCGTCGGCGTGTGCGGCGGTGCTGGTCGCCGTGCGGGCGCTCGCGAACGAGGAGCTCGCGCGACGGGCGGCGCCGTTCCTGGCGATGGCGCCGGCCGCGGTGTGGATGGGCACGTCCGCGGACGGGTACTTCGCCGCGGTCGCCGCCTGGACGATCGCCCTCTTCGCCCTCGCCGTCACCGGACACCGCCCGCGGCTCACCGGCTTCGCCGCCGGGCTCCTCTTCGGTCTCACCTGCTACCTCTCCTACGGGCTCACCCTCTTCGCCGTGATCGCCGGCGCCGCCCTCCTGCTCGGCGGCCCGCGACGGATGCGGCCGCTGCCCTACGCCCTGGCCGGAGTCACCGTCGTCCCGCTCGTGTTCACCCTCGCGGGCTTCGACTGGTGGGAGGCCTACGGTCTGCTGGTCGAGCGCTACTACCAGGGCGCCGGCGGCATCCGGCCCTACGGCTATTGGGTGTGGGCCAACCTCGCCTGCACGGTCCTGATCGTGGGCCCGGCGACGGTGGCGGGCCTGCGGCGCGCTGTCGCCCTGCTCCTCGAGAACACGGGACGGCGCCGGACGCGTCCCTCCCCGGGCACTCCCCCGCCCGCCGACGTCCCGTCGCCCGACGATGATCCCCTGCTCGTCCGGACACCCGCCGGCCCCGGCGCGGCCGTACGGGTCGTGCCCGCCCTGCTCTCGCGGGTCCGGTCACTGGCGGGCGCGCCCGGCGCCTCCCCCGGCCTGCGTCTCGCCCTCCTCGCCGGCGCCGCACTCGCCGCTCTGCTCCTCGCCGACCTGTCCGGGATGAGCAAGGCGGAGACCGAGCGCATCTGGCTGCCGTTCGCCATGTGGCTCCTCGGCTCATGCGCGTTCCTGAGCCGCCCCCGCGGCTGGCTCGCCGCGCAGGCCACGGTCGCCCTCCTCGTCAACCACCTGCTGCTGACCGGCTGGTGACCGCCCGCCCGTCCCGGTCGGCGCAGGGGCTCGAAGGGGAGCGAGGACCCCTGCCGCACGACGGCGCGCAGGATGCGTTCGCGTCGGTCGGCGGCAGAGGTGTTCCACACTCGTCGTGGGGCCCGGTTCCCTGTGGGCCGGTGCCGGAGGGTCACAGTCCGAAGAGCCGGGCCCCGTTGTCGTGGCACACCGCCCGCAGCCACTCCTGTCCGAGGTCCAGCCGCTCAAGGGCCTGGAGTTGCCGCACGTACGGATAAGGGATGTTGGGGAAGTCGGAGCCCAGCAGGATGCGGTCGCCGAGCGCGGTCAGCCTGGGCAGGGCCGCGGTGGGGAACGGGGAGAGCCTCTCCGCGAAGTCGGTGAAGGTCATGGTCGTGTCCAGGCGCACCTCCGCGTAGCGCTCGGCGAGCTCGAGGAACTCCTCGTACTCGGGCATGCCCATGTGCGCGACGATCAGCCGCAGTCGGGGGTGCCGCGCCAGCACCCGTGCGATCGGCTCCGGGCCGGTGTGCTTGCCGGGTGCGGGGCCGGAGCCGCAGTGGATCACGACGGGGACGCCCGCCTCCGCCAGCAACCCCCATGCCTGGTCGAGAAGTTCGTCTGCCGGGTCGTACGCGCCCACCTGCACGTGTGCCTTGAAGACGCGGGCGCCCGCCTCGACGGCCTCCCCGACGTAGGTCTCGACGTCCGGTTCGGGGTAGAGGGTGGCGGTGTGCAGACAGTCGGGGGTGCGGCCGGCGAAGTCGGCCGCCCAGCCGTTGAGCCAGCGGGCCATTCCGGGCTTGTGCGGGTACAGCATCGAGGTGAAGGCCCGCACGCCGAACTCCCTCAGCAGTCCGGCCCGTTCGGCCTCCTCATGGCGGTAGGCGATCGGCCAGGAGAGGCCGCCGGTCAGCGGTCCCAGCGCGTCGAAGTACTCCCAGACCTTGCGCAGGACGCGTTCGGGCATGAAGTGCGTGTGGACGTCGACCAGTCCGGGAAGGCCGAGCCGGCTCCAGAACCGGCGGACCTCGACCGCCTCCTCACCGGCAGAGGGGTCGGAGTCGGCGGAGGGCGTGCGGTGATCGTTCATGGTGTCCACGATCGGCCCGGCCGAGGTGGCGGGTCCACTCCCCCGTACGAGGGACCGGTGAGGAATGCGTCACCGGGCGTCGGGGGCCGTGTGCCGCGCCGGCAGCCGTTCGAGCCGCGTGCCGGTGCGGACGGTGCGGGTCGCCCTGCGGCGCAGGCCCATGAAGGCCGGGAGACGCCTGCGTGGTGTGCGCCGAACGTCCGGCGGCAGCGAGGTGGGTCGAGGAGGCCTCCGTCACCGGTTTCGGCCTCTCCCCCGGGCACGGCAAACTCCTCGCGCCGGTGCCCGGCCCCGGTCCCGGCCGCGGTCCCGGTGGCTCAGGGGATCTCCTGCTCGGCCCAGATGATCTTTCCGTCGGCCGTGTACCGGGCTCCCCACCGATGGGCCAGCTGGGCCACCAGGAAGAGTCCGCGGCCCCCCTCGTCGGTGATCCGGGCGTGTCGCAGCCGGGGAGCCGTGCTGCTGGCGTCGGCGACCTCGCAGGTCAGACGCGCGTCGCAGAGCAGGCGCAGACGGATCGGCGAGGCGGCGTAGCGGACCGCGTTGGTCACCAGCTCGCTCACGATGAGTTCGGACGTCATGGCCAGGTCGCCCAGCCCCCAGGCCTCCACCTGCCGGGTCGCGCGGGCCCGGACGTCGGCGACGGCGGCCGGGTCGGCGGGCACCTCCCAGGAGACGACGCGGTCGGGGTCCAGGGCGTGCGTGCGGGCCAGCAGCAGGGCGATGTCGTCGGACTGGGGCGCGGGCACCAGTTTGCGCACCGCGGACGTGCACAGGTCGTCCAGGTCGGCGTGGGGTCCGGCGAGCGCCTCGCCGAGCCGGGTCATGCCGTCTTCCATGTCCTGGTCGGCGCCGCCGATCAGGCCGTCGGTGTAGAGGCCGATCAGACTGTTCTCGGCGAGCTCGATCTCGGTGGCCTCGAACGCCATGCCGCCGAGCCCCAGGGGCGGCCCGGCGGGCGGCTCGGGGTAGGACACGCGACCGTCGGGGGCGACGACGACGGGGGGCGGGTGCCCGGCCCGGGCCATCGTGCACCGCCGGGTGACCGGGTCGTAGACGGCGTACAGACAGGTCGCCCCGAGGAAGCCCGTCGAACCCTGCGGGGCGGCGGTGTCGTCGGTGCGCTCCGCGCTCAGCCGCAGGACCAGGTCGTCGAGGTGGGCCAGCAGCTCGTCCGGGGGCATCTCCATGTCGGCGAGGGTCTGCACCGCGGTGCGCAGCCGCCCCATGCTGGCCGCGGCGGCGATGCCGTGCCCCACCACGTCGCCGACGACGAGACCCACGCGGGCCCCGGACAGCGGGATCACGTCGAACCAGTCGCCGCCCACCCCGTCCGTGGGGTCGGCCGGGAGGTACGAGGAGGCCACCTCCAGCGCCGTGCCGCCGGCCAGGGCGTGCGGGAGCAGACTGCGCTGCAGGGTGACGGCCGCCGTGTGCTCCCTGGTGTACCGGCGGGCGTTGTCGACGCACAGCGCCGCTCGCGCCACCAGCTCACGGGCCAGCAGCACGTCGTCGGGCTGGAACGAGACGGGATTGAGCGACCGGACGAACGTGGCGAGGCCCAGGGCGGTGTTGCGGGCCCGCAACGGCACGGAGATCAGGGAGTGCAGTCCGAACGCGTCGATGTTCGCCGCTCTCTCGGGCTGTTCGGCGGTCCACAGCTCGTCGGACCCGTCCAGCACCGGGATGAGGATCGGCTCGCCGTCGATGAGGAGGTTCGCGCCGTGCGGCGGAGGGACGAAGTCCACGTTGTCCCCGACCTGTGCGACGGCCTCCGGGCAGCCCTCGCGCACCGACTTCATCCCGGCCCGGCGCATCACCGGCCGGTCGGGGGGTGGTCCGGCATCGGTCAGCCAGGTGCCGTGCCCTTCCGTGCTGAGGACGGGCTCCAGGAGGTCGACGATGACGAAGTCCGCGAAGCGCGGGACGCAGAAGTCGGCGAGCTCCTGCGCCGTGCGCATCACGTCCAGCGTGGTGCCGACGCGGGTCCCCGCCTCGTTGACCAGCGACAGCAGCTGACGGGCGGTCCATCGTTCGGTGACGTCCTGGACCATGTAGCAGACCCCGGTGACGCTGCCGTCGGCGCCCTCCAGCGGAAAGAACGACGTGGAGTAGGCGCGCCGGCGGTGGGGGTCCGCCCAACTCCACCCGAGGTACTCGTAGTCGGTGACCGGGGTCCCGGTCTCCAGGACCGTGCGCATGAGCTTCTCCAGGGCGGCCGCCTGCAGGCCGGGCAGCAGCTCGCTCAGCCGGCGCCCCAGCCGCTGTTCGCGGGGCACGCCGCCGAGGCGTTCCAGGGTGTCGTTCAGCCACACGTACCGCAGCTCCAGGTCCATCACCGCCATCCCGACCGGGGAGCGGGTCAGGAACCCGTCGAGGACCGACTGGCCGACCGCCCATCGGCGGCTCCGTTCGCGCGCCGAGACCAGGAAGCACTCCGCCCCGCCTACCCGGAAGGACGCGGACACCCGCAGGTCGGCGTCGAGTGCGCGGCCGTCACCGTGCCGCAGGGAGACGACGCCGCTCCACCCCATGCCGGCCCGGCACCGCTCCGCGACGGCGGCCACCCGGGCCGGGTCGCGGGGCATCGCCACGAGCTCCGCGGCGGAGTGGCCGACGACGTCCGACGCCACCCGGCCGAGGAGCGCCTCGGCCTGCCGCGTCCAGCCGATCACGACCCCGTTCTCGGAGACGATCGCCGCCCCGTCGGTGGACGCGTCCAGGAGATCGCCTGGACCTGCGGGCGTCGGGACCTCGGAAGCTTCTCGCGCAGAATCCATGGGTGCCGTCCTCCACACGACCATGGTCCTGCTAGTCCGCCCGATGCGCACGGCGCCGGGCGGGCCCGGGCCGGGCCCGCCCGGCTTCCGCACGCGCCGTGCGGGAGGCAGCATGGAAGGGCTGGAGGAGGATCCGATGACATCCGACCCCGTTCGCTCCGACGGCGACGTGTACCGTCCCCGGACGCCCCCGCCCACCGGACTGCTCGACGTGCTGAGCGTCTCCGCGATGGTCGTCGACGCCGACGGGCGCATCGTGTTCTGGACGCCGCAGGCGGAGGAGCTCATCGGCTACACCGCCGAGGAGGCGCTGGGAAAGTACGCGGCGCGGCTGTTCATCCACCCCGAGCACCTCAAGGCCGTGGCGAAGCTGTTCGCGGAGGTGCTGGAGACCGGCCGGAGCTGGGCCGGCGCCTTCCCCATCCGGCACAAGGACGGCAGCACCCGCCTGATGGAGTTCCGCAACATGCGGCTGCAGGACGATCTCGGGGACGTCTACGCGCTGGGCATCGCGGCCGACCACACCCTGCTGCAGCGCGTGGAGACCGACCTGGCCCTGTGCGAGCGGCTGATCAACCAGTCCCCGATCGGCCTGGCCCTGCTCGACCCCGATCTGCGCTACCTCCTCGTGAACCCGGCTCTCGCGACGATCGACGGCGTCCCCGCCGAGGACCACGTCGGCCGGCTCCTCAGGGACACCCTGTTGCTGCCCGACGTCGAAACCATCGAGTCCGCGCTGCGTCAGGTGCTCACCACCGGCACCCCGCTGCTCGACCAGTACCACGTGGGCCGTCCGCCGACCGACCCCGACCATGAGCACGCCTGGTCCCTGTCGTTCTACCGGCTGGAGGATCCCGGCGGCCGGGTGCTGGGCGCGGCCGCCTCGGTGGTCGACGTCACCGAACGGCACCGTGCGGCCGCCGAGGCCGACCGGGCCCGCCGCCGCCTGGCCCTCATCGCGGAGGCCTCCACGCGGGTCGGCACCACGCTGGAGGTGGAGCGGACCGCTCACGAGCTGGCCGAGATCGCCGTTCCCCAGCTCGCCGACGTGGTCGCCGTGGACGTCCTCGACTCCGCCCTGGCGTGCCGTCGGGCGCGCCGGCCGGACAACGGCCCGGAACTGTTCCGCGCGCTCGCCCTCAAGGCGGGCCATCCCACGGTGGCGCTGCGCGCCGCCGACGCTCCGGGCGATCTCGCGGCCTACGACGGGGACCGGCTGGTCACCCTGTGTGTGCACACCGGCCGCCCGGTCCTGGTGCGGCATGTCGGCGAGCGCGACCTGCCCCGGATCGCCCGGGACGCGGAGGCCGGCGCGCTGCTGGCGCGGGCCGGCGTCCACTCGTATCTCGCGGTGCCGTTGATCGCGCACGGCGAGGTGCTCGGCGCCTTCGACCTCAAACGCACGCGCAATCCGCTGCCGTTCGACGAGGACGACGTCATCCTGGCCGCCGAGCTGGCCGGCCGGGCCGCGGTGGCCATCGACAACGCGCGTTGGTTCCAGAGCGTGCGCAACACCGCGCTCACCCTCCAGCGCAGTCTGCTGCCCGACCACGCGCCCCGGCACACCGGTCTGGAACTGGCCTCCCGCTACCAGCCGGCCCAGGCCACCAGCGAGGTCGGCGGCGACTGGTACGACGTCATCCCGCTGAACGACGACAAGACGGCGCTGGTCGTCGGGGACGTGATGGGCAACGGCATCGACGCGGCCGCCACCATGGGCCGGCTGCGGACGGCCACCTGCGCCTACGCGGACCTGGATCTGGAGCCCGCCGCCGTGCTCCAGCACCTGGACAAGATCACCTGCGATCTGGAGCACTACATCGTCACGTGTCTGTACGCCGTGTTCGACCCCCGGGCCGGGCGGTGCCTGGTGGCCAACGCCGGGCACATGCCGCCCGCGCTGGCCCATCCCGGCGGGCGGCCCGGGCTGCTCGAACTGCCCTCCGGGGCGCCGCTCGGCGTCGGCGGTGTGCCCTTCGAGGCGACCACGATCGACCTCTCCCCCGGCGATCTGCTGGTCCTCTACACGGACGGCCTCGTCGAGACCCGTCACCATTCCATCGACGACCGGCTGGAGGTCCTGCTGAGCTTCCTGGACGAGCCGGACCGTCCGCTCGAGGAGATCTGCGACCTCCTGCTGTACGGCCTGCGCCACCCCGAGGACCACGACGACGTCGCCCTGCTCGTGGCCCGGGCCACGGCTCCCTGAGGGAAAGAGAGCCGGCCCCTCACCGGGGGGCCGGGTCCGGCGGCGGCTCCGGTGCGGTGTCCGGCCCGTCGGCCATGACGAGGGAGGCGATGTGGGCGGTGACCGTGTCCAGGACGCCGGCCCAGGCCGCCTCGTCGCCGAGCACGAGGTAGTTGAGGGTCAGACCGTCGGTCATCGCCGCCAGGTAGCGGGCGAGGACGGTGACGGGAACCCGCAGTCGGAGTTCCATGCCGGCGCGGAGCTGTTCGATGAGGTCGGTGTAGGCCTCGCCGTACATCAGGTGCTGACGGCGCGCCAGGTGCTCGAACCCCGGCTGGCGCAGGGCGTACTGGGTGAGTTCGTAGGTCAGCATGTGTTCGTCGGGGTGGGCGCGGACGTGGTCCCAGTACGCCTGGAAGCCGGCCCGGACGGTGTCCTCCAGGGTCGCCCTGGGCCGCAGCGCCTCCTTGACCACCGTCACGTAGTGGTCGGTGATGGTGGTGATGACGGACTCCACCAGTGCCTGCTTCGAGTCGAAGCAGTAGTGGAAGACGCTGAGGGACACGCCTGCCTCCGCGGCGATCGCCCGGGTCGTCGTCTTGGCGACGCCGTCCCGGGCCATGGCCCTGATCGCCGCTTCGGTCAGCTGCCGGCGCCGTTCGGCCGACGGCATCCGTGCCATGAGCGTGTCCTTCGCTTCCGTCCCCCGGCGGCCGTCAGCTGCTGTAGACGCCCACCTCCTGGAGCGAGTATCCCCAGTCTGTGCCGCGGCTCAGTCCGTGCACCCGGACGTAGCGGGCCGGTGTGCCGGTGAAGTAGGCCGTGTCCAGGCCGCCGTCGCCCGACGAGGTGGACCAGACGCTCTGCCAGTTCGTCCCGTCGGTGGAGAGCTCGATGCGGTACGCCTTGCCGTACGCGCGCTCCCAGTCGAGGGTGACGCGCTTGACGAGGCCGGTGGCGCCCAGGTCGATGCTCAGCCACTGGTCGTCGCTCCAGTCGCTGGCCCAGCGGGTGGCCGTGTCGCCGTCGACGGCCCGCCCGGGCTGGTAGCTGGTGAACGGGTTGGACTCCGACGAACTGGCCGTCGCCGCGGCCCCCTTGGCGAGGTTCGTCCCCGCCTGGTGCCGCTCGGAGGCGCCCCAGGTGTCGAGGTAGGACTCGGCGCCCCGGAGGAGGTCCTTCACCACGTCCTGGCCGCCGACGCGCCGGATGTCCTCGATCCAGTCGGGGATCATGCCGACGTGGGCGGCGCCGTCGGTGTTGAAGTCGAAGGTGCGCGAGCCGGTGGTCAGCCGGTCGATCACGGAGCCGCCGTCGGCGCTCGTGAACGGGTACGTCACCTTGTCGGGGGCGTCGGCGCCGCGCGGGGCCGGGTGGTCGCCGATGCCGTTGAAGTCGGTGCCGTAGCCGTAGCCCACGCCGTACTTGTCACGCAGCGCCTTGGTGCGCCGGGCCTCCGCGACGAACCCCTGCGAGCCGTGCATGTACTGGGCGACGAAGCCGCCGAGGGCGTAGACCCGCTCGGTCCAGTCGAGGTCCATCCAGCTGTGCGAGGAGATGACGCCGGGGTAGTCGGCGGCCTGGAGGATGTCGAGCACCCGGCCGACGGCCTTGACGCTCATGTGGTCGATCTCGAGCATCATCTTGCGTTTCATCATGCCGCGCGCCGCGTACTCGCCGAGCGCGGTGAGGCCGCGGGTGTTGCACTGCGCGTTCGCGTCGTAGGACGGCACCCGGGTGCCGGCGGGCAGGTCCGCCTCCGCCTTGGAGGCGGCGGTGCCGATGGGGTTGTCGTGCTGCGGGCCGGTGCACTTCTCGGTCTGCCAGAAGGTGCCCGTGGACAGGAACTGGCCGACGTTGATGGCCGTGCCGAGACCGCCCTCGTCGAAGCGGACGCCGCACAACGCGTTGTCGAACTTGTGGCAGAGGAACATGCTGCGCACGCCCAGCGCGTACAGCTCGTCCAGTCCCTTGTCGATGTCGGACTTGCTGCACTGCGCGATGTCGAGGATCTGCTTGCAGCCGAACGGCTCGGAGGTCTCGACGCCCAGGACGACGGCCAGCTTGCCCTGCTTGATGACGTCACGGGCCTGCGCGCTGTCGAGGACGATGCGGAACCAGCCCTTTCCGGCGCCGCCGTACTGCTTGTCGACGTAGGCCTGCAGGTCGTAGGCCAGCTTGGCCTGCAGCCGGATCGAGGTCATCTCGTCACAACTGCGGTCCTTGAAGGGGTAGACGGAGCAGATCATGCCGTTGGTGACGAGGTCGTTGACGAGCACCCGCTGTCCACCGCGCCAGGCCCGCTCGACCCAGGCGTAGTAGTTCGCCTGGTGGGTCATGGAGTCGTAGGCCGGCCAGTCCTTGAACGTCGGCCAGCCGACCGGGTCGTGCTTTCCGTCGCCGCCGTGGGTGATGTAGTCGAAGATCGCGAGGGTGCCGTCGGGGTAGTGCTCGGGACAGTCCTTGAGCGCGTCGGCGATGCCGGCCTCGGAGAAGACCTTGCCGCAGATCAGCCGCCCGCCGAAGGCCTCGTTGGAGAACAGGTGGTTGTGGGCGTCGACGAACCCGCGCACGTCCCCCGCGGAGTCGGTCCCGGTGAACGGTTCGCCGGTGACGCCGATCTGCGAGTCGGGGTTCGGCCTGGCCGTCGGCGTCCACCAGTCCGAGCCGGCCGCCGAGCTGGGCGTGGGGCCGAGGACCGCCGCGAGCACGAGGAGGAGGAGCGAGACGACGGTGGCGTCTCGGCGTCTGCGGTACGGGCGTCCGGTCACGGTCACGGCCCACGTCCTTCGGTCGGGGTGCAGGCGCGGTCGACGGGGGCGTTCCGCCCGCCCCTTCGGTTGTCATGACCGGCGCAAGATAGTGGGACGAGGATCGCGACAGACTCCGCACCGAGTCAAGAGTCCGGGACGCTTGACCTGATAACTGCGGGGCCGCCCGCAAACCCCCACGTCCACCCGCCGGTTGAGCGGCGGGCCCGCCGCGAGCGCGGCCGGGGGCAGTTCCCGCCCCCGGGGGACCGCACTGGAGGCGCACCCTGCGCGAGCGCCGCCCTCGACAGTTTTGAACACGTTCAAATAGGGGGTAGGGTCCTCCGTAACAGGGAGGGGGCCTACCCGTGAAGTTCGTGCTACCCGGTGGGACCGGACAGGTGGGGACCGTTCTGCGCCGTGCGCTGACCGCGGCCGGACACGAGGTCGCGGTGCTGAGCAGACGGCCCGCGAGCCGCGGCGAGATCGCGTGGGACGGCAGGACGCCCGGGCCGTGGACCGAGGCGGTCGACGGCAGCGACGTCGTCGTCAACCTGGCCGGCCGCAGCGTCAGTTGCCGCTACACGCCGGCCAATCTCAAGGCGATGATGGACTCGCGGGTGGACTCGGCGCGGGTCGTGGGAGAGGCGATCGGCGCGTCCGCACGGCCGCCGAAGGTCTGGCTGCAGATGAGCACCGCCACCGTCTACGCGCACCGGTTCGACGCCCCCAACGACGAGGCCACCGGCGTGATCGGCGGCGCGGAGCCCGGCGTCCCGGCCTACTGGGGCTACAGCGTCGACATCGCCCGCGCCTGGGAGGGGGAACAGGAGAGGGCCGACACCCCTCGCACCCGCAAGGTGGCCCTGCGGTCCGCGATGGTGATGAGCCCGGACCGGGGCGGGGTGTTCGACGTCCTGCTGCGGCTGGCCCGGCTCGGACTCGGCGGCCCGGTCGCGGGCGGCGCGCAGTACGTCTCCTGGATCCACGACCACGACTTCGTCCGCGCGGTCGAGTTCCTCGTGGCCCGGGACGACCTCGACGGACCGGTGAACCTCGCCGCCCCGTCGCCCCTCCCGCAGCGGGCTTTCATGCGCGCGCTGCGGGACGCGTGGGGCGTCCCGGCAGGGCTGTCCGCGACGAGGTGGATGGCCGAGCTCGGCGCGTTCGCCCTGCGCTCGGACACCGAGTTGCTCCTCAAGAGCCGGCGTGTCGTCCCGGGCCGGCTGCTCGACGCCGGCTTCGCCTTCGACCGCCCCGAGTGGCCGCAGGCCGCCGCCGACCTCGTACGGCGCGTGCGCGCACGCTGACGGCGGGCGGGGCGGGACCGGGTGACGCCGGGCGCGGCCCCGTCCGAGGACGACGGGACCGCGCACGGCGCAAACGGGCCGCACGGCTGCCGGTGACCCGGCGGCCCGGCCGGTCGGGGCCGCGCGGACGTGCACGGGGGTCACGTCCGCGCGGCCGTTCCGCGGCGCGTCAGCTCGTCGCGCGCACGGCGTCCAGGATCAGGTCGGCGACCGCCTTCGGCTGGGACACGGCCACCGCGTGAGAGGCGCCGTCGAGCTCGACGACCGTCGCCCCGGCGCGCTTGGCGCCGAAGCGCTCCACCTCGGGATTGATGGCCTCGTCGGCACCGGCGACCAGTGCCCAGGAGGGCTTGGTCTTCCAGGCGGCCGCGGCGGCGGTCTCCTCGAACGCGGCGGCGGCCAGCGGGCGCTGCGCCGCGGCGAGGATCTTCGTGACGCCCGCGGGCACGTCGGCGGCGAACACCGAGGGGAAGGCGTCCTCGGCGATGGTGACCTCGACGGCCGGGTCGCCGCCCGGCACCGGGTACGTCCACTCCTTGAGGTTGCCGACCAGCGGCGAGAGCGGGAAGCGGCCCTGCAGCTCGCCGAGGCTCTCGCCCTCCTCCAGCACGTAGGCGGCGACGTAGACGAGGCCGACGACGTTCTCCGTGACGCCGGCCACGGTGATGAGGGCACCGCCGTAGGAGTGGCCGACGAGGATCACCGGGCCGTCGATCTGCGCGGCGACCGAGGCGACGTAGGCGGCGTCGGAGGCGAGGCCGCGCAGCGGGTTCGGCGGGGCGATCACGGGGACGCCCTGGCCCTGCAGCTCGGCGATGACGCCGGACCAGCCGGCCGCGTCCGCGAACGCGCCGTGGATCAGGACGACGGTGGGGGTGGTGGTCATGGGTGTGTCCTCTCCTGAGGGTCAGGCGTGCAGGGCGTCGCGCAGGGTGCCGACGGCCAGGGTGATGGCCGCCTCTGCGGCGTAGGTCGGGCGCAGCGCGTTCAGCATCACGAAGTCGTGGATGATGCCCTGGAAGCGCACCGCGGTGACCGGGACGCCGGCCGCGCGCAGCTTGTTCGCGTACGCCTCGCCCTCGTCGCGCAGCACGTCGGCCTCACCGGTGATGACCAGCGCCGGCGGCAGGTCCCCGAGCTGCTCGGCGGTGGCGCGCAGCGGGGAGGCGGTGATCTGGGCGCGCTCGGCCTCGTCGGTCGTGTACTGGTCCCAGAACCACTGCATGCCGTCGCGGCGCAGGAAGTAGCCCTCCGCGAACTGGCGGTAGGAGCCGGTGTCGAAGCTCGCGTCGGTCACCGGGTAGAACAGCACCTGCTGGACCAGCGGGACGCCGCCGCGTTCCTTGGCCATCAGGGTGAGGGCGGCGGCCATGTTGCCGCCGACGGAGTCGCCGGCCACGGCCAGCCGACCGCCGTCGAGGCCCTTGGAAGCGCCCTGCTCGACGATCCACCGGGCGACCGTGAAGTTCTGCTCGATGGCGACCGGGTAGCGCGCCTCGGGCGAGAGGTCGTACTCGGGGAAGACGACCGCGGCTTCGGCGCCCACGGCGAGTTCGCACACCAGCCGGTCGTGGGTGTGGGCGTTGCCGAACACCCAGCCCGCGCCGTGGATGTACAGGATCACCGGCAGGACGCCCTCGGCGCCGGCCGGCTTGACGATCCGGGCGCGGACGCTGCCCGTGGGACCCCCGGAGACGGTGATCCACTCCTCGTCGACCTCGGGCTTGTGGACCTCGCCGGACTGGACCTCGTCGACGGCCTTGCGTCCCTCCGCCGGAGGCAGGTCGAAGAGGTACGGCGGGTTGGCGGTCGCCTCGGCGAACGCCGCGGCCTCGGGTTCGAGCACCGGCGTGACCGGCTCGACGACGTCGGACATGGCATCTCCTGCTGTTCTCGGTGTGCGCTGTCGTGCACCGCCACGCTAAATCTGCACCGCCACCGCATTTTGTCCACCCGTGCACGGTCGGTGTTCCGACAGCGCACAGATTCCGATCACATGAGATCGGCGGGTATCAGACGAGATCACGCGAAGATCACGGAGCGCGCCGCAGAACACGACTGTTTCCGTTCCGGCCATCAGGTCGACGGAACATCGTCATCCCTCGGCATGCCGTCTGGAGTGCGCGGACTGCCCGGCGGGCCCGGGAAAACCACGATTCTCGACGACGCCGGGAAACAAGCGGCCGGTGATTTCGATCGCATCACGCGGCCGCGTCCAAAAATCGCCGGTCCGCAGCGCGATCCGAAAACTCCGCACGCGCCGCACAAGCCGCACGGTCCGCACGGAGAAAGGGGCGGAAATCACGGAGTTCCGCTGCCGGGGAGCGCTGCGGAAAACACGGGACAGCGGCGGCCGGTGGCGGCGGACTGCAGACGCCGGGCGGCGGCTCAGCGCGGCACGGGACGCGTGGCGCGCCCCGCGGCGTCCCGCCATTCGCGCGGGGACATGCCGTAGGCGGACCGGAAGACCCTGCTGAAGTGCGTGGCGTTCGGGAACCCCCACCGGCCGGCCACCGCCGCGATGGTCCGGCTTCCCCGCCCCTGCCGCATCAGGTCGCGCCGGCACTCCTCCAGACGGCGGCGCAGGATCCAGCGTCCGACGGTGGCGCCCTCGTCCTTGAACAGCTTGTGCAGATAGCGCACGGAGATGTGGTGGGCACGGGCGATGCCCTCCGGGCACAGGTCCGGCTCCGTCAGATGCAGTTCGACGTACTCCAGGATCCGCGCCAGTACCGGCGGCTGCGCGCCCGGGACCTCCGGCGTCCCCGGAGAGTCCGTGCCCAGGCGCTCGGCGGCGAGCGTCGACAGCAGGTTCACGGCGTTCCAGGCGAGCATCTCCCCGACCGGCGGCCGGGCCTCGGCCGCCGCCCTGGCGAGGTCCGACAGCAGCGGCGACAGCAGGGCGCCGAGCCGGGACGTGCGGGCGACGGGCGTCCGGACGATCCTGCGCACGTCGGGCTCCGTCAGGTCCAGCAGCTCGACCGGGACGAGGAACGCCGTCACCCGGAACGGCTCGCGGAACGCGAGGACGGGGGCGCGACGGACGTCGTAGAAGCAGACGTCTCCGGGCGCCAGCCACAGGCCGCCGGACACGCCGGACACGGCGACGCGGGTGGAACCGTTGGGTCCGGCGCCTTCCGCGCATACGGCGCGTTCGGCGGACTCTGCGGGTTCCGCGGGTTCTGCGGCTTCAGCCGGCTTCGGGGCGCGAACGGCGGGTCGGCCGCCGGTTCCGACTCCGCGCAGACCGACGAAGAGGAACTCGCCGCCCTCGCGGGCGAGCAGCCGGTGCGCCGCGTGAGACGAGGCCTCGCCGGGCAGCCGGGCGGGCGAGGCCTCGTCCCGCACGATGTCGACGCCGAGGGCCGTCCGGCTCGCGCGCCCGTCGAAGGCGCCGGGACTGTCACAAATGCTGGAACTGGTGGTGGGCATCTTCCGCCGTTGCCTCCGGGGGACCGTCGCTCATGTCGTCCGGACCGTAGGTCGGAGGGTGTGCAAAAAGAGTGACAACGAAGTGAAAGCGCTTCATGCACCGCCGGGCAGGCCCCCCGCACCGCCGCGTTCCGAGGCGAAGGCCCGCACGAGCTCATGGACGGCATAGCGGCCCGGCGCGTGCTCGGTGAGGAAGTGGGCGTCGGCGAGGACCGCGAGGAGCAGCCCGGCGCGGCGCGTCGGCAGCCCGGCGAGCGTCGCGACAGCCGCCGGGGTGAGCTCGGCCCCGCCGTGTCGCGGCAACACGCGCAACACCCGTGCGGCGTCCGGCTCCAGCCGCCGGTAGGAGTCCAGGAAGGCCGCGCGGACCACGGGCAGTGCGTCCAACGTGTTGTGGGACTCGCGCAGTTCGTCGGCGAGCGCGGCGAGCGGGAAGTCACGGCGGCCGGCGGCGCGCGTGGCGACGGCGGCCAGCGCCAGGGGGAGCCGCCCGCACCGGGCGACGATCTCGTCGACGGCCGCGGGTTCGGCGGCCGTCCGCTCCGCGCCGATCCGCGCGACGAGCGACCCGCGGGCGTCCTCGGCGGAGGGCGGCGCCAGGGACAGCGCCCGCGCCCCGGACACGACCAGCCCCGGCAGGGCCCGACGGCTGGTGACCAGCGCCAGACAGCCCGGTGCGGCCGGGAGCAGTGCACGCACCTGCTCGGTGTCGGCGGCGTCGTCCAGGACCACGAGGACGCGTCGGCCCCCGAGCAGCGTGCGGTACAGGCCGGCCAGGGCGTCCACGCCGTCCGGCAGACCCGACGGGGGAACGCCGAGCGCCGCGAGCAGCGCGCGCAGCGCGTCGGCGGGCTCCACCGGGGGCCGAGCCCGATCGAAGCCGCGCAACGGGACGTAGAGCTGCCCGTCCGGGAAGCGGGCGGCGGCCCCGTGCGCCCACCGCAGGACGAGGGCGCTCTTGCCGACGCCGGCCATGCCGCCGACCGACACGACGGCCGCGCCGGAGCCGACGACTTCGTCCAGCCACTCCGACTCGGCCGCTCGGCCGACGAACGAGGTGAGCGCCGGGGGCAACTGGGCGGGCCGCACCCAGCTCGCCGGCCCCACGGCACGGACGCCACCGCCGCCCTCCACACCGCCGGCCGCGCCGAACTCGGCGACCGCGGGGCGGTGGACGGCGGGGCGGCGGACGGCGGGGCGGGCGGGAGCGGGGACCGAGGGGCGGGCGTCGGTGTGAGCGACGACAGCGGCGGCGGGCGGGCGGGGGCCGAGGGGAACGGGGGGCGCGAGAGGAGCGGTGGACGCAGTGGGAGCGGCCGAGGCGGGACGAGGACGCGTGGGAAGCGGGTGGACGCGGTCGGGGTGGGTGAGATGAGGGTGGGTCAGGTGGGGGTGGGCCAGGTGGGGGTGGGCGAAGTCGGGGTGGGTGAGGTCGGAGTCGGCGCGTCGGGCGGGCGTGGCTCGGGGGTCGGCCCTCTCCGGCACGACGACTCCCCGCTCGTCGCTCCCCGACCGGAAGAGGCAGCCCGAGTCGACGGGTCGCAGGGCGCAAGCCCCGGAAGCCGCGGGGCGCGAGGCGGCGAGTCCCGGAGCTCCGGCCTCGCGGACGGCGGAGCCGCCGGCAAGATCGGTTCCGCGCTCTGCGGCCCCGGTCACGTCCACGGGAACGGTGATCATGTCATCGACACCGTCTCCGGACCCGGGCTCGGCAACGTCGCCTCCCGGTTCCGGTGCGGCTCGTCCGCCCGGGTCGGCCCGCACCTCGCCGTCAACGTCAAAGTCAACGTCAACGTCACCGGGGTCTCCGTCCTGTTCGGGTGCGGCGGTCGTTCCCGCACCGGCGGGCACGAGGTCTCGGCGCATTTCCACGATCTCGGCCGGCCGGCCCAGGCTCACCGTGGGGCCGGACCGCAGTCGGCCCACCTCCTGGCGCAGCACCCGGGTGTGCGCCGCCGTCAGCTCGGGGCCGGGGGCGACGTTCAGGTCGCGGGCGAGGCGCCTGCGGACGTCGTCGTAGGCTCCCAGCGCCTCCGCCTGCAGGCCGCAGGCGGCCAGGGCCAGCACGAGCCGGGCGTGCAGCGGTTCGTCGAGCGGGTCGTGTGCGGCGGCACGGCGAAGGGCGGGCAGCACCTGCTCGGCGCGACCGCACAGCAGGGCCGCGTCCGCCGCCAGCCGTGTGGCGTCCAGGAGTTCCCGTCGCAGCGCCGTGAACTGGACGTGGGCGCGCACCGACTCGGGGATCCCCATGGCCACCGGCCCACGCCACTCCCCCAGTGCCAGGACGAGATGCCGGGCCGCCGCCTCGGCGCGTCCGGTGGCCGCCGCCCGCTTGCCACGCCGGGTCAGATCGCGGAAGCGCAGCAGATCGACCTCGTCGGTGTCCGCCTCCAGCAGGTAGCCGCCGGTGCGCCGCAGCAGACGCCTGCCGGGGGCGCGGGGCGCCAGTCCCGGTTCCAGCAGACGCCGCAGCGCGCCGGCGTAGCGCCGCACCACGTTCGGCGCGCTGACGGGCGGCCGCTCGCCCCACAGCACGTCGAGGATCTCGCCGGGCGGCACGGGCCGGCCCGCGTGCGCCAGGAGCAGCGCGAGCAGGGCGCGCTGCTGGGGGAACCCGGGGTCCAGCTCTCGTTCGCCCCGCCACACCCGTACGGGCCCCAGCAGCTGGAACCGTGTCGGCTCGTTCATGTCCCCGGTCTGCCGGGACGCGGCGTCAGCCGGCACCGGCCTGGCCGTCCCGGGCGGTCAGCAGGGCCTCGACCCGCTCGGCGTCGGGGTGGCCGAGGCCGCGCAGAAGGATGAGCGCCTGCTCCCAGGCGACGCGCGCGCCCTCGTGATCGCCGGTGGCGACGTGGGTCTCGCCGACCCTGACGAGGATGTCCGCCTCCAGGTAGGGCACGCCCAGGTCGCGCAGCAGGACGAGGGCGTTGCGATAGCCGAGGAGGGCGTGCGGATGACGGCCGAGGCGGTGGTGGGCGTAGGCGATGCTGTCCCAGGTGGCGGCCTGACCGTAGCGGTCGCCGAGTTCCTGGAGCATGGCGAGCGCCTCGAAGCAGTGCTCCAGGGCCTCTCGGTACTGGCCGAGCAGGGCGTGGTACCAGCCGACCGAGTTCAGGACGGCGGCCTGCGCGGCGCGGTCGCCGCGGGCCCGGAACAGGTCGAGGGCGAGCTGGTTGTGGCGCAGGGCGCCGGGCAGGTCCCCGCGTTGCTCGCACTGCCAGCCGAGGCTGCGGTGGGTGTGGGCACGGCCGGCGTCGTCGCCCAGTTCGGTGAAGAGGGACAGGGCCTGCTGCAGGCGGGGGACGGACCGACTGTGCAGTCCGAGACGGCCTTCCACCCGGGCGAGTCCCCGCAGGCCCCGGGCCTCCAGCACGGGGTCGGCGAGGCGTCGGGCGGCGTCGAGCGCGGTCCGCTGCACGGCCAGTCCGTCGTGCCAGTGCCCGCGCCGGTCGAAGAACGGCTCCAGGGACCAGGCCAGTTGGCAGGCGAGACGTTCCTGCGCGGGGTGCCCGGACGCGGCGGCCGCTTCGACGACGGCGAGCAGCACCGCGTGTTCGGCGGTGAGCCAGGCCAGGGCCCGGTCGTCGTCGCCGAGCGGATCGGGATGCGCGCCTTCGGGTGCGGGCGGTGGGGGCAGCGGGTCGGCGTTGGGGGCGAGGAGCCGGTCGGCGGCGTGGGCGGTGTGCAGGTAGTGGTGGTAGAGCCGGTCGAGCGCCGCCCGCCGGTCGCCTCCGGTGTGCTGGTCGTGGACGAGTTCACGGGCGTGGGCGCGCAGCAGGTCGTGGAAGGCGTAGCGGGCGGGCGTGGGTTCGGCGACGAGATGCAGAGCGGTCAGTTCGGCCAGCAGCGGCCGGGTCCGGCGGACGGTCAGGCCTGCCAGCGCGGCGGCGGCCGGGAGCGTGAAGTCGGGGCCGGGGTGCAGCGCGAGCAGCCGGAACAGCCGGGCCGCCTCGGCGGAGACCGCGCGGGAGGACCAGGAGAAGACCGTGCCGACGTCCACGGTGGCGTCGCCGCGGGCGAAGGCGTCGAGGCTGCCGTGGGCCTCGCGCAGTTCGGCGGCTACGGCGGACAGCGAGAAGCGGGGGTGGACGGCGGCGCGGGCGGCGACGCAGGCCAGGGCGAGGGGCAGTCCGGCGCACAGTCGGCTGATCTCGTCGGCCGCCTCCGGTTCGGCCGCCACCCGCGCGTCTCCCAGCCGGCGGACCAGGAAGTCCCGCGCCTGGCCGGCGTCGAAGGGGTGCAGGGTCAGGGAGTGCGCGCCGTGAGCGGCGACGAGCCCCGACAGTTCGTCGCGGCTGGTGACGATGGCGAGACAGCCGGACGACGCGGGCAGCAGGGGCTCCACCTGGTCGGCGTCGCGCGCGTTGTCGAGCACGACGAGGACCTTCCGCCCGGCGAGCACGCTGCGGTAGAGGGCGCTCTGTGCGTCCACTCCGTGCGGGACGCGGTCGGGCGGCACGCCGAGCGCCTCCAGGAACCCCCGGACCGCCTCGCCGGGTTCCATGACGGCGCCGGACGGGTCGAAGCCGCGCAGGTTGACGTAGAGCCGGCCGTCCGGGAAGCGGTCGGCGACCCGGTGCGCCCAGTGCACGGCGAGGGAGGTCTTCCCGACGCCCGCCATGCCGCCGATGGCGCTGATCACCACGGTCCCGGGCCGGGACGCGCCCGCGTGCGTCCTGCCCGCGGGCGGCGCTGCGTGCGACGGTCCGGCGGGCGACGCCCCTGCGCCGCCCGGACGGTCCTGGTGCCCGAACGTGTCGAGCAGCCCGAGGATCTCGTCGACTTCCGCCCACCGTCCGGTGAACGCCGGGATGTCATGCGGTAGTTGGGAGGGAACGGCGAGGACGTGCGGAGATGCCGCGGGGTCGTCCGGAAGGACGGCGGGGCCCCGCGCGTCCTGCTCGCCCTGCGGGACGGCCGACGCCGGGGAGGGCTCGCGCAGGACGACGTCGCGTGCCTCGCGGAGTTCGGCCCCGGGATCGATCCCCAGCTCCTCGGCCAGCCGCGCCCGTACGGACTCGTACGCCGTCAGCGCCTCCGACCGGCGCCCCGCGGCCCCCAGCGCGAGGACCAGATCGGCCTGCAGGGGTTCGTCCAGCGGATGCCGGGCGGCGGCCTGCCGCAGTTCGGACAGGACGGTCTCCGGCGTCCCGGCACGCGACGCGGCGTCGGCCGCCTCCCGCACCGCGGCCAGCCGCTCACGGTCCACCGCGGCGAAGACCGCGTGCGCGCGGACCCGCTCGGGGATGCCCGCGGCGACCGGGCCCTGCCACAACGTCAGCGCTTCGGTGAGGAGTTCCAGCGCCTCCTCGGGCGCCCGCCGGGAGAGCCGGCTCGCCTCCTCGCGCAGCGCGCGGAACCTCAGCAGATCCGAGGAGTCACCGTCCGTCACCAACCGGTATCCGCCCGCGTCCCGCACCAGCCAGCGGCCCTCCGCGCGGGCGGCGAGGCCGGGCTCCAGCATCCGGCGCAGCGAACCGACGTGACGCCGGACGACGTTGACCGCGCTGCGCGGCGGATCGGCTCCCCAGAGGACCTCGACGATCTCGCTCACGGCGATCGGCTGTCCCGCCCCGACCAGCAGCAGGGCCACGAACGCGCGCTCCTGCGGCCCCGCGAGGCGCAGTACGGCGTCCCCCCGGCGCACCCGTACGTCCCCCAGGACCGCGAACCGCACCGGCTCCAGCGGCACGTCGCCCCTCCCCTTCGGTTCGTCCTCCCCGCCCTCGACCCTACGCCAGAGGGAGGACTACCCAGAGTTACGGGCGAGAGGTTCCCACTGTTCAGCGCCGTGCCGGGGAGCGCCCGTGCGCACCCCGCGCCGTACGGCGGCTCGGGGTCCGGGACGGCTTCGTCCCGGACCCCCAGCGGTTCGGACCCGCGGGCGTCAGCAGAGGCGGCCGGTGTAGTGGGCGCCCTGGATCCGGGCCGCGGAACCCAGCCATGTCCTGCCCGGTCCGACGCACCATTCGAAGTCGGGCGCGCGGGCCACCTCGACCTTGATGACCACCCGTGAGCCGTCGGACGTGCAGTGGTTGTAGAAGGCGTCGGATCCGGTCTCGTAGAAGCCGCAGGGATTCGCGGCCGCGGGGCTCACGGTGGCGGCGGTCACCGCGCCCAGGGAGGCGAACACGAGAGCGGCGGAACCGATGGTGCCGAGCACCGTACGACGAACACGCACAGCAGAACTCCTTGCCGGATGGGGATCGGCCGGGCCCGGGAACCGGAACGGCCCAGGTCCGCCGATCGCGGGATGCCTGCACCAGGATCGCCGCGGGCCTGCCGAGTTGACCGGACGTCACGCCCCCTTCACCCCGCGAAAGGTTTCTCCGCTACGCCGTCGGGGTGATCCTTTTCGCTGCGGGAGTCGACGGCCCGACGCCTGGGCAGGGCGGCCGGGTTCACCCGGCTGACCGCCCTGAGTGGTGGCGGGCCGCGGCCTGACTGACGGTGGATCACGTCAGACCGGGTCAGGTGAGCTGACGTGGTGTCGGCTGCCCGGTCGTGACGGAAGGACCATCAGATGCGTTCTGCTCGCATGATCCTGGCCACCGCGGCCGCGTCGGCCGCTCTCGCGGTGGGCGCCCCCGGCGCCCACGCGGCCGACGGGGGCCGGGACCACGACGGCTCGTCCTACAGCAAGGAGGACCACGCCCCGGCCGGCAAGGGCGACGGCGCCTGGGCCGGCAAGCACGACAAGGAGGACCACGACGCACCCCACGGCGNGAGCTGACGTGGTGTCGGCTGCCCGGTCGTGACGGAAGGACCATCAGATGCGTTCTGCTCGCATGATCCTGGCCACCGCGGCCGCGTCGGCCGCTCTCGCGGTGGGCGCCCCCGGCGCCCACGCGGCCGACGGGGGCCGGGACCACGACGGCTCGTCCTACAGCAAGGAGGACCACGCCCCGGCCGGCAAGGGCGACGGCGCCTGGGCCGGCAAGCACGACAAGGAGGACCACGACGCACCCCACGGCGGGATGCACACCGGCGGCGGCGCGCTGACCGCCCTGAACCAGGGCGGCGACCGCGACGGCTCCGCCGCCAAGGACCCCCGCTTCGACCCCGACACCTACAAGGACCAGGACTGGCAGAAGGAGCAGGACGGCGCCGGCGACCACGACCGCCAGGACTCCTCCGCCGGCCAGGACGACCACTCCTGGGACGGCGCCCACCAGAAGGACGCCGACGGCTGGAAGGGCGAGCACGACAAGCCCAACGGCGGCATGCACACCGGCGGCGGCGCCCTCGCCGGCCCCTCCCTCACCGCCGGCGGACTCGGCATCCTCGCCGTCGCCGGCACCGGCCTCTACGCCCTGCGCCGCAAGAAGACCGGACTGGCAGAAGGAGCAGGACGGCGCCGGCGACCACGACCGCCAGGACTCCTCCGCCGGCCAGGACGACCACTCCTGGGACGGCGCCCACCAGAAGGACGCCGACGGCTGGAAGGGCGAGCACGACAAGCCCAACGGCGGCATGCACACCGGCGGCGGCGCCCTCGCCGGCCCCTCCCTCACCGCCGGCGGACTCGGCATCCTCGCCGTCGCCGGCACCGGCCTCTACGCCCTGCGCCGCAAGAAGACGGCGGGGGGTGTGGCCTGACCATGCCTGACGCGATAGCGGCCGCGGCCGTCACGCACCTCCGCGTGGCGGCCCGGCCGGCTTTCCGCCCGCCCGGCCTCCCGCCCGGTCGCCCGGCCCGCTCCGTGCGCCGGCCGTTTCCGGCACGGGTCGCCGGGCGGGACCCGCCGCCCCTGTCGGCGCACCCCTGTGCACCCGTACACTGACAAATCGTAGATGTGCGCGCGCAGTTGACCGGGGGGAGCCGCCATGTCGGGGGACCAGTACGACAGATACGACTACACCGTCCAGGCACCGCCCATGCCGACGGCGCCGCCGCCGGCCCCGGCGGACGGAGTACGGGCCGTCGCGGTGGCCGTGCTCAACCTCAGCGGACTGGGCCTGGGCTACGCGCTGGTGCGCCGGTGGGCCCTGACGGCGCTGTGCCTGATCGCCACCGCCGCCCTGCTCTTCGTGGCGCTGCCGGCCGACCCGGACGGCGTCCCGGCCCCCGCGCTCGTCCTGTACGTCGCGTTCCTCGCGGCGGCGGCGGCGCACGGCGCGCGCGTCGGCCTGCGCACCCCGCTCTCGGGGCTCGGCCGCGCACCGCTCGCGCTCGGACTCGGACTGCTCCTGCTCGTGGCGCCGGCCGGCGGCGTCGTGCTGTACGACCGTGCGCGGGACGAGGCGACGCAGCAGATGCTCCTCGACCGGCTCGACGAGGCCGACCGTCTGGTGGAGGCCGCGGCCGGGAAGCCGTTCGACACGGCGCGGTCCGACTACGACAGGGCCCTGTCGGCCTACTCCGCCCTACGGGCGGACCACCCGGGCTCCCGCGCGGCGGAGCGGGTGCCGTCACGGATGAAGACCTTCTACACGACGGTCGGCGCACCTTTCGCGCACGGCGACTACTGCGCGGCGACCGCCCCTCTGAAGTACCTGCGCACGGTCCCCAAGAGCCTGCCGGGGACGGACCTCGGGGAGCTGAGGTCCTGGCCCGACGACCGGCTGGCCACCTCGCTGTACGAGTGCGCGTCGGCGGCGCTCACGGCCGGCGAGGCCACCTGGACGTCGCAGTTCGGGGAGCTGCTCACCGCTTTCCCCGACTCCGAGCAGGCCGGGAAGGTCGAGCCGGCCGTGGCCGCCGCAGTCGTCCGCACGGAGAAGGGACTGAGCGGGGCGGAGCCCTGCTCGGCGGTCGAGCGGCTGCGCACGCTGGGAACCCAGATCGACGGCTTGACGGGCGGCCCCGCGGGCGCCGGCGACGCCCTCGCCAAGGACTCCGGACGGGCCGCGGGAAGCGCCGACGCGGGTGCGTACACCTGCGGCGTGGACCAGTACCGGGACGGCGACTTCGACGCGGCGCAGAAGACCCTGACGGACTACGCCTCCGCCCACAAGACCGCCAAGAACACGCGCCTGGCGACGAAGATCGCGATAGCGGCGGAGATCGCGCAGACCGTGCCGGCCGCCGGCAAGACGCTGCCGACCACCCGCTCCGGCGGCAGCATCTCGGTGACGGTGCAGAACGACAGCCCCGACGAGATCACGGTCCTTTACACGGGCCCGGTCACCGGGAGTCTCGTCCTCAAGGCCTGCGGCGGCTGCAAGGGGTACTCACTCGGCAGCACACTGAACCCGAGTTTCAAGCCGTGCGGCGACAGCGGGAAGAACTATCCGCAGCGCACCATCAGCCTACCGGTCGGCACCACTTACTTCCTGCACAAGCCGATGGGCGACAGCCTCGCCACGCCCGCCTCGGACACGGCGGCACTGCAGTCGGGCTATGTCTACACCGAATGCGCGTACACCACGCAGCGCCTGGGATCGGGCCTGTGAACAAGGGGTGAAATAACGGGGAATTCCGGCCCCTGAAAAACCGTCAGCCTGCGAATGCGAGCTCGGTGGGGCGCGCATGACGGGTGATAAGGTGCGCCGGAATTCTCTTGTGCACGCCCCACACGAAAGCCTTGAGACAACGAAATGAACGACATAATGGCGGACGCCTCCCTCGATTCCTTCGTCCCGGGCGGCAGCCGCCGGCACCGCAGAGCCGGGCACAGCAGCGCCGGTCTGCGGCGGGCGATCGTGCTCGCGCTCGCCGTCCCCCTCACCTCGGCGGCCCTGGCCGCCCCCTCGGCGTTCGCCGCGGGCAAGGGCGTCGGGACGACGGCCAAGGACACCGCGCCGGGCCAGGGCCTCGACGCCGACGACCAGCAGATGGTCACGAACCTGGGGACCCGGGTGCTGGACCAGCGGCTGGGCGCGAACGTCAGCGGCGTGGTCCTCGACTCCGCGTCCGACCGGACCCTGTGGGACCACAACGGCGCGACCGCGCTGATGCCGGCGTCCAACACCAAGCTCGCCACCGCGACCGCCGCCCTGACCGTGCTGGGTCCGGACCACCGGTTCACCACGCAGGTCGTCTACGGCAACGGCACCCTGACCCTCGTCGGAGGCGGGGACCGGACGCTGACCGGCGCCGACCTCGCCGAGATGGCGAGCGCCGCGGTCGCGGGCCTCAAGGCGGCGGGGCTGACCTCGGTGAAGGTCGCCGTGGACGACAGTCTGTTCCCCGAGCCGACCCTGGCCAACGGGTGGAACACCGGCTACTACCCCGACTCCGTCGCCCCGGTGCGCGCGCTCGTCGTCGACGGCCGGCACGTCGAGGACACGTCGCTCGACGCGGGGCAGCTCTTCGCGCAGAAGCTCACCGCGGCCGGGGTCGGCGTCGACGGCGCGGTCACCCGCGCGACGGCGAGCACCGGCGACGTCCCCGTGGCACAGCACCGGTCGGCCGCACTGTCGGACATCGTCCACAAGATGATCAAGGTCAGCGACAACGACATCGCCGAGACCCTGCTGCGGGCGACCGCTCTGGCCGCGGGCCGTCCGGCCACCTTCGAGGGCGGCACGGAGGTCGTGCGCCAGGTGCTGAGCCTGCAGTACGGGGTGTCCCTCGACCACTTCGAGATCTACGACGGCAGCGGCCTCTCGCGGGCGAACCGCATTCCGGCCGCCACCCTGGCCGATATCCTCGAACTGCTGACGGAGCCCCGCTACGACCGCACGCTCGGCTCCATCCGTGACGGGCTGCCGGTGGCCGGCGAGGCGGGCAGCACCCTCGGCCCGGAGTGGGGCCGGTTCGACGACGCGAACTCCAAGTGCGCCGTCGGCAAGGTCCGCGCGAAGACCGGCACTCTCACCGGGGCCATCGCCCTGAGCGGTCTGACGCAGGGCAAGGACGGCAAGTGGAAGGTCTTCTCGTTCGTCGAGAACGGCTCCACGGCCGACCCGAACGCCATCAAGGACGCCATGGACGGCCTCGCGGCGACCGTCAACGGCTGCTGGGCGTAGCGAGCACACAGGACAGCGGCAGCACGTCGACGTGCATAACCCCACCCCGGTTGTGACCCATACCACAAGGGAACGATGCCGTTTCGATGGCTCCGAGGGCTACGCTGGCCATGCAGTGAACGAAACAGTTTCGTTCACAAGAGGCGTTCGCCCCCACCGCATGGAGAACGAAGCCATGGCCTCCGTACTCATCGTGAACGACCACTCCCTCCAACGCCTCGGCCTGCGCATGNCCGGTTCGACGACGCGAACTCCAAGTGCGCCGTCGGCAAGGTCCGCGCGAAGACCGGCACTCTCACCGGGGCCATCGCCCTGAGCGGTCTGACGCAGGGCAAGGACGGCAAGTGGAAGGTCTTCTCGTTCGTCGAGAACGGCTCCACGGCCGACCCGAACGCCATCAAGGACGCCATGGACGGCCTCGCGGCGACCGTCAACGGCTGCTGGGCGTAGCGAGCACACAGGACAGCGGCAGCACGTCGACGGGCCGGCTCAGACGGAGCCGGCCCGTCGACGTGCGCGGCCCCCGTCGACGTGCATAACCCCACCCCGGTTGTGACCCATACCACAAGGGAACGATGCCGTTTCGATGGCTCCGAGGGCTACGCTGGCCATGCAGTGAACGAAACAGTTTCGTTCACAAGAGGCGTTCGCCCCCACCGCATGGAGAACGAAGCCATGGCCTCCGTACTCATCGTGAACGACCACTCCCTCCAACGCCTCGGCCTGCGCATGCTGCTGGCCGCGGAGCCCGATCTGACCGTCGTGGGCGACACNTCCGCGCGAAGACCGGCACTCTCACCGGGGCCATCGCCCTGAGCGGTCTGACGCAGGGCAAGGACGGCAAGTGGAAGGTCTTCTCGTTCGTCGAGAACGGCTCCACGGCCGACCCGAACGCCATCAAGGACGCCATGGACGGCCTCGCGGCGACCGTCAACGGCTGCTGGGCGTAGCGAGCACACAGGACAGCGGCAGCACGTCGACGTGCATAACCCCACCCCGGTTGTGACCCATACCACAAGGGAACGATGCCGTTTCGATGGCTCCGAGGGCTACGCTGGCCATGCAGTGAACGAAACAGTTTCGTTCACAAGAGGCGTTCGCCCCCACCGCATGGAGAACGAAGCCATGGCCTCCGTACTCATCGTGAACGACCACTCCCTCCAACGCCTCGGCCTGCGCATGCTGCTGGCCGCGGAGCCCGATCTGACCGTCGTGGGCGACACCGCCGACGGAGCCGAGGCGGTCCGCCTGAGCGCCACGCTGCGGCCCGACGTCGTCCTGGTGGGCGGCCACGACCCCCGGCACGAGGACGTCGAGACCATCCGCCGCATCGCCCGGCCCTCGCACCTCACGGCGGTCGGCCGACCCGCCGCGGCGACGGCCGGCCCTCCGCCGCGGGTGCTGGTCCTGACCTCCACCCGCGACCAGGGGTACGCCTACGCGGCCCTGCGCGCGGGCGCCGGCGGATTCCTCCTGGAGGACGCCACCTCCGACGAACTCATCGCGGCCGTCCGGGTCGTGGCCGTCGGAGACGCCGCCATCACCCCCGAACTGACCCGCGCGCTCATCGACGCCGTCCGCCACGACCGCGCCCCCAGGCCCGGCGAGCGGGCGATCGGACCCGACGCCTTCACCCAGCGCGAGCGCGACGTCCTGGTGGCCGTCGCCTCCGGATGGTCCAACGCGGAGATCGCCGCACGCCTGTCCATCGCCCCGACCACCGTCAAGTCCCACGTCAGCCACATCCTGGCCAAGATCGGCGCCCGCGCGCGGGTCCAGGCGGTCGCCTTCGCCTACGAGTACGGCCTGGTGCACCCGGCGGCCTGAGCGACGCGCCCTGCCACGGCCCCGCGCCCGCACTGGGGAACGGGGCCGTGTCGTGTGTGGTGGGCCGACTAGCCGCGGGCGCGCTGGTGGACGCGGGCGAGCAGCAGGTTCGGGTCCCGCCGGGTGAAGTACGCGGCGCTGGTGACGTACACGCTCCGGCCGCGGACGGCCACCGAGGTGGGGTTGGACAGCCCGTCCTGCGAGGTGAGGACGACGTGGTGGGTGCCGTCCGGGCGGACCAGCTCGACCTCGCTGCCGCCGGTCATCGCGGCGAGCACGGTGTCGCGGTGCCGCTCGACGAAGCCGAAGTCGTCGATCGCGAAGAGCCGGGTCGCCCGGGTCTCGATCGCCCCGGCGGAACCGTTGTCGCGCACGGGGATGCGCAGCAGCGTCCCGGCGTTGGTGTTGGACACCCATACGGCGTCGCGGTGGAGCCGGAGCCCGTTGGCGCCCACCTTGGCCGCGGGCCTCGCGTTGAGCGGCTGCAGTGCGGCTCCCGTGGCCCAGGCCGTGGGTGTGCCGCCGTGGCACGGGACACGCCAGACGGTGCCGAGCACCGAGTCGGCGGCGTAGAGCACCCCTCGGCGCTCGTCGAGGGCGAGGCCGTTGGGGAAGCCGTTCGTGGGCAGCTCGGCGATCTGACGGGGTGCGCTGCCGTCGCGTGCGATGCGCCAGATGCCGGTCCTGGCCGTGCCGGTGGCGTAGTTGACGTAGAGGGTGCCGTTCTCCGCGCGGGCGATGCCGAGCACGACGGCCGCGCCGACCACCGGGGTCTTCGGGTTCGCGACGGCGGGCAGGGTGGCGAGGACACGGGTGCGGCCCTCCCGGGTGACGTTGACGACCTGCCGGGCATTGGACAACGTCAGGTCGGCGGAGCCGTCCGGTTCGAGCGCGATGTTCTCCGGTGACTCTCCCCGGGCGAGCTGGAGGTGAGCGACGACGCGGGGATCCGAGACGGTCTGCTCACCTCCGGTGGCTGGTGCCGCGGCGAGCAGGCCGGCGGCGAGGGCGACGGCGGTGAAAACCGCCGGACGGTGGACTCGGGGCATGGGAGCCTTCCTTGCGAGGAAGTCGGAATCGCCGCTGTGCGGCGGTCAGAGGACCATCTCGTCGCACCGGCGGCCGCGGCCGCAGTCATGGCCGGGAGATCGCCCGCGTGGCCCACGGCATGGACCCGCCTGCCGCTCACGCGGGTGAGACGTATGCAGCAGACTGTGCCGTGCAGACCGACACTCATCCAGAAGGAAGCACAGCGTGATCATCTTCGGCACCAAGGGATATCTCTACCAGCTGGCGATACTGACGCTGGTGTGCGGCCGTTGCGGCAACCCCGCCGCCCACACCCTCAGGAAGCGGGTCACGAAGTTCACGCTGTTCTTCGTGCCGCTGTTCCCGATCTCGACGAAGTACGCCACGCAGTGCACCTTCTGCGGCGCGGAGCAGAAGGCGACCAAGGAGCAGGCGGATCAGCTGCTCGCGCAGGCCGCGGGCGCGAGCCAGGCGTACGGCCAGCCGCAGCAGCAGCCCTACCAGCACTGACGGAGGAGGCCCCTCACCGGGTGAGTCCGGCCCGGTCGCAGGCGGCCCGGAGCTGAGGGGTGCAGATGCGGGCGACCGTGTAGGCGCCGTGGTCCACCAGGACGCGCCGGATGTCGCCGACCGTCACCGCGTCCGCGGTGAGCAGGACCGACGGGATGCGGGTGGTGGTCGGACTGTCGGTGGTCGTGGTGGCGCTGTCGCCGGGGTCCTCGCCCTTCCCGACGGCGACCGCCATGGCGGCCACGGCGGCCGCCTCGTCCTTGAACGGCTTGTACACCGTCATGTACTGCTCGCCCTTGACGATGCGCCGCACGGCGTCGAGGTCGGCGTCCTGGCCGGTGACGGGCGGCAGTTTCGTGACGCCGGCGCTCTTGAGGGCGGCCACCACGCCGGCCGCGATGGAGTCGTTGGCCGCGAGGACCCCGTCGATCCGGTCCGGACCGAGGGCCGCGATGGCGGCGGACATGTTGCCGTGAGCGTTCTGGGTGCTCCAGTCGAGCGTGTCGTAGGACCTGGCGATCTTCACCTCGCCGGCGAGGACGGCCAGGGCGCCCTTCTTGTAATAGGCGGCGTTGGGCCCGGACGGGTCGCCGTTCATCATGACGACGTCGCCTCCCCCGGCGCGCCGCCCCATGCCCTTGAGCAGCGCCTCGCCCTGGAGCCTGCCGATGTGCAGGGCGTCGAAGCCGACGTAGCCGGTGACCGGGCCCTCGGCCAGGCGGTCGTAGGCGATGACCTTGACGCCCGCCCGGTGCGCCTCCTGCACGGAGGAGCGGACCGCCCGGGTGTCGGCGGCGTCGAGGATGAGGACCTTGGCCCCTTTGGTGACCATGGAGACCATCTGCTGCCGCTGTCTGGTCACGTCGTTCTCGGCGTTGGCGTACTCGACCTTGCAGCCGGGGCACAGCTTCCTCACCTGCGCCTCGATCAGCGGCCGGTCCGAGTGCTCCCAGCGCGGGACCGTGCGGCTCGGCAGCAGCAGCCCCACGGTGAAGCCCTCCCGGGCCGGCTTCTGCCCACCGCCGCAGGCGGTCAGCGGGATCGTCATGAGGGCCGCGGCGAGTACCGCGACGACGTGCTGCCGGCGGATCATCACGTCACTCCCTCCGCCACGGCGATCTCGCTCCACACCTGTTTGCCGCCGGCCACCGGCACCGAGCCGAACGAGTCCGACATGGCCTCGACGAGCAGCAGGCCGCGGCCGCCGGTCGACTCCCAGTCGACGATGACAGGCTTGGCGGGCGCGCGCGGCGAGGAGTCGCTCACGCAGACGCGCACCCGGTCACCGCGCAGGATCAGGTCGAGCCGGACCGGTCCCTGGGTGTGCACCAGGGCGTTGGTGACGAGTTCGGAGACGACCAGCAGCACGGCGTCGGCCGTTTCCTGGACCTTCCAGCGGCGCAGGGTGCGGGCGGTGAAGCGGCGGGCGTGCATGACGGCGTCCGGCAGCCGCCACACCATCCAGCCGGCCCGGATCGGGCGGGTCTTCATGCCGTCGTAGCGCAGCAGCAGCAGCGCCACGTCGTCCTCGCGACGGCCGGCGTCGCCGAGCAGCTCGTCGGCCATGGCGCCCGGGTCCGCGGGGTCGGCCGCGGCCAGCGCGGCGCGGGTGCGGCGCATTCCCTCGTCCAGGGGCAGGTCGGCGGCCTCGACGAGGCCGTCGGTGACCAGGGCGAGGACCGTGCCGGGGGCCAGTTCGACGGCCGTCATGGGGAAGTCCGCCTCGGCGAGGATGCCGAGCGGGGGGCCGCCCGCGACCTCGATCTCCTCGGTGACGCCGTCGGGTCGGCGGACCAGGGGCGCGAGGTGTCCGGCCCGGACGAAGAGGGTGTTGCCCTCCTCCATGTCGAGTTCGGCGTAGCAGCAGGTGGCGAAGAGGTCGGTCTCCATGGCGACGAGGAGCCGGTTGGCGTGCGAGACGACCACGTCGGGCGGGTGGCCCTCCATGGCGTAGGCCCGGACCGCGGTGCGCATCTGGCCCATGATCGTCGCGGCGCCGGCGCTGTGTCCCTGTACGTCGCCGATGACCAGCGCCACGCGGTCCTCGGACAGGGCGATGACGTCGTACCAGTCGCCGCCCACCTGCAGTCCCCGCTTCGCGGGCAGGTAGCGGGCGACCGCGGTGCCGCCGGGGAGTTCGGGCAGCCGCCGGGGCAGCAGACTGCGCTGGAGCATGGTGGCGAGCTCCTGCTCGGCGTCGTGGGCGTGGGCGCGTTTGAGGGCCTGGCCGACGAGGGCCGCGGTGGCGGTGAGCAGGGAGCGTTCCTCGGGAACGAACTCGTGGCGACGCTCCCAGCCGACCAGGCACACACCGGCGACCTGGCCCTTGGCGGGCAGCGGCAGCACGGCCAGTCCGCCGGCGCCGACGCCGGTCAGTCCGGGTTCGAAATCGGTGCCGGCGGGCCACAGGTCCATCCGGCCGTCGCGCAGGGCGGCCTGCAGGGTGGGCAGGGCGCGCAGCGGCGCGTCGGGCCACTCCGTGCGCCACTCGGAACGCCATATCTCCGGCCAGGCGGTGGGCCGGGGCGGGTCGAGGACGGTGACCAGGAGCCGGTCGTCCTGGAGCGCGGCGAGGGCCACCCGGTCGGCGCCCAGCGGCTCGCGCAGGGCGGCGACCACGACGCGGCCGACGTCGCGGACGGTGTTGGCGTCGTCGAGGGCGGCGGTCAGCCACTGGATGCGGGCGACGTCGTCGGTGCCGCGGCGCAGCACCGGGGTGGCCGTGACCACGCCCAGCACCTCTCCGGGCGCGTCGGGTACGCCCGCCTCGACGCGGCAGCTGAGGCTCAGCCAGCGCATCTCGCCGGTGGGGCCGCGGACGCGGAACTCCAGGTCACGTCGGACGGACGCCTGGGCGGACGGCTCCAGGACCGACATCAGGGCGTGCATGTCCTCGGGCAGGGCGTGGGCGAGGAGGGTGTCGGCCTTGCCGTCGAAGTCGTCCGGGGAGATGCCGACCAGGTCCAGGAGCGTCTCGTCGGCCTCGATCAGACCGGTGTCCGGGAAGAGGACGAACGAGCCGACGCGCAGGGTGCGCAGGGCGGGCGCGAGCAGCGGGGCCGGCGCGGGTGCGTCCCCGGCCGGTCGCAGGAGCACCGCGAGGGCGTCGGCATAGCGTTCCAGGAACTGGCGTTGCTCGATGTCGAAGCCGTCCACGGAGGCGCCCCGGACGACGAGGCAGCCCAGCCGTCTGCCGTCCGCGTCGAGGGGCAGCGCGCCGAGCGGGGTGTCGGCGGTGAGCCACAGGGGTCGGTCGTTCCGGTAGGCGCGCGCGGCGGGCGAGTCACCCGACAGCGGCAGGTGGTCCGGCGGCCCGTGCTCGGGAGGAGCGTCTCCGGACGCGTCCATCAGCCGGAGCTCCCCGTCGCCGACGGCGGGCGCGTAGACCGCGGCCTGTGTCGCTCCGGCGAAGGTCAGAGCCCGGTCGAGGCATCTGCGCACCGTACCTCCCGTCCTGCCGCAGGTGCCGACAGGTTGAGATCGGGGCACCCACCCACCAGAATCGCATATACGGATCAACCGAACACATCCACCTTATTGTCCTCTACGGCAGGTATCGCACATGAAGGCCTGCATACGGGACGCCGCCGCCGTCGTGACGGCCGTCTCCACCGCGATCGTGCTGGCGGCCTGCGGGTCGGACACGGGCGGCGACCCCGCCGGGGGGAGCGGACCGCGCATCGGTCTGCTGCTGCCCGACGCCACGACGGCACGCTGGGAGACGCAGGACAGGCCCCTGCTGGAGAAGCGGATCCGGGAGCTGTGCGCGACCTGCACCGTCGAACACGCCAACGCCAAGGGCGACGTGGCCCTCCAGCAGGAGCAGATGGACTCGATGATCACCAGAGGTGTGGACGCCGTCGTGCTCGTCGCCGTGGACGCCCGCGCGATGGCCCCCACCGTCTCCCAGGCCCACGACGCGGACATCCCCGTCATCGCCTACGACCGGCTCGCCGAGGGCCCGATCTCGGGTTACGTCTCCTTCGACGGCCTGGAGGTCGGCCGGCTCCAGGGCCGTGCGCTGCTGAAGGCGATGGGCGACAAGGTGCCCGGCGCGCAGATCGTGATGATGAACGGCGATCCCAGCGACCCCAACGCCCGGGCGTTCCGGCAGGGCGCGCTGTCCGTGCTCGACGGGAAGGTGAAGATCGGCAAGGCCTACGACACCCCGCAGTGGCGTGCGGAGACCGCCCACATGAACATGTCCGGCGCGCTCGCGGCCCTGGGCGACGGCGCCATCGACGGCGTCTACGCCGCCAACGACGGCCTCGCCGGCGGGAGCATCTCCGCCCTCAAGGCGAACAAGGTCGATCCGCTGCCGCCGGTCACCGGACAGGACGCCGAGCTCGCGGCCCTGCGGCGCATCGTCGACGGCGAGCAGTACATGACCGTGTTCAAGCCCTTCGGTCCCGAGGCCGCCGCGGGCGGCGCCATGGCCGTGGCGGCGGCACACGGGGACAGCCTCGGGCCCGTGGCCACCGGCAAGGTGCCGACGCGCGGCGGGGAGGCGGTCGCCTCGGTGCTGCTCGCCCCGGTGTCCGTGACGGCCGACAACATCGGGGACACGGTCGTCAAGGACGGTCTGCACACGGTCGGGCAGATCTGCGTACCCCGCTTGCGCGCCGCCTGCGCCAGGGCCGGCCTGACCTGACCCGACCCGCGGACCGAGGAGTTGGTTTCCGTGCCGGATCCCCCCTTGCTGGCACTGCGCGGGGTGTGCAAGCGCTTCGGCGTCGTCGAGGTCCTCACGGACATCGAGCTGGAGATCCACTCCGGGCAGGTCGTCGCTCTGCTCGGGGACAACGGGGCCGGCAAGTCCACACTGGTCAAGGCGATCTCCGGGGTGGCCCCGGCCGAGAAGGGCGTCATCGAGTGGCAGGGCCGGCCGGTCCACATCCGGCGTCCGCACGACGCCCGGGACCTGGGTATCGCCGCCGTCTACCAGGACCTCGCCCTGTGCGGGAACCTCGACGTCGTCGGCAACCTGTTCCTGGGCCGGGAGATCCGCCGGTTCGGGTTCCTGGACGAGGTGGAGATGGAGCGCCGCACCAGGCAGCTGCTGGAACGGCTGACCAGGGGGCTGCCCGATCTGCGCGGCCCCGTCGTGTCGCTGTCCAGCGGTCAGCGGCAGACGGTCGCCATCGCGCGCTCGCTTCTGGGGGACCCTCGGGTGCTCCTCCTGGACGAACCGACGGCCGCGCTGGGCTTCGAGCAGACCACCGAGGTCCTCGACCTGGTAGACCGGTTGCGGGACCGCGGTCTCGGCGTCCTGCTCATCAGTCACAACATGGGCGACGTGAAGGCTCTCGCGGACCGCGCCGCGGTCCTGCGGCTGGGTCGCAACAACGGCTTCTTCGACGTGAACACCGCGTCCCAGGAGCAGATCGTCTCGTCCATCACCGGCGCCACGGAGAACGTGCCCCGCCGGCCGGCCGGCCGGGAGGCGGGGTGGTGAAGAGCTTGCGGGCCGTCGCCCGTGGCGCGCAGAGCGCGGTCACGGTCGTCCGGCGCCGGCTGCGCGCCGGCGAGCTGGGGTCGCTCCCCGTCGTCCTCGTCCTGGCCGTCGTCTGGATCACCTTCCAGTGCCTCAACCAGAACTTCCTCTCGCCGCGCAACCTGTCCAACCTCAGCGTGGACATCGTCGGGACGGGGCTGATCGCGGTCGGCATCGTCTTCGTGCTGCTGCTCGGTCAGCTGGACCTGTCCGTCGGATCCATCAGCGGCCTGGCGGCGGCGGTCTTCGCCGTGCTGAACGTCAACAACGGGGTGCCGGAGTGGCTCGCGCTCGTCGTCGCGGTGCTCGTGGGCACCGTGGCGGGGACGATCCAGGGCTACTCCATCGCCCGAACCCGGGTTCCGGCGTTCGTGGTCACGCTCGCCGGGCTGCTCACCTGGAACGGCCTGATGCTGGCCGTGCTCGGCGACAGCGGCACCGTCAACCTCGACGAGGACGGGCTGGTCGCCCGGCTGACCAGCTACTACTTCACCCATGACGCCGTCGCGTACGGTCTGGCGGCGGTGGCCGCGGGGGCGGTCTTCCTCGTGTCCGACCGGGACCGGCGCCGTCGCAGGGCCGTGGGCATGCCGCACCGCTCGCTGCGCGGGGTCCTGGTGCGCACCGCAGGGCTCGCGGTGCTCGCGTTCGCCGTCGCGTATCTGCTCAACCGGTTCCAGGGGCTGCCGCTGGCACTGTTGATCTTCCTGGTGCTGGTCGCCGCCCTCGACGTGGTGCTGCGCCGCACGCACTACGGTCGGCAGGTCTACGCGCTCGGCGGCAGCATCGAGGCGTCACGGCGCGCCAGCATCGACGTGACATGGGTGCAGACCGCGGTGCTGGCGACCTCGGGCACCATGGCCGCGATCGGCGGGCTGTTCCTGGCCTCGCGCATCACGTCGGTGAGCCAGACCTCGGGGTCGGGAGTGCTGCTGGTCAACGCCATCGCGGCGGCCGTCATCGGCGGCACCAGCCTGTTCGGCGGGCGGGGCACGACCTGGTCGGCGGTGCTGGGGATGCTGGTCATCCAGTCGATCGCCTCGGGGATGGCGATCACGGACACTCCGCCCGCCGTCCAGTTCGTGATCACGGGCGGGGTGCTGTTCGCCGCCGTGGTCATCGACTCGCTGTCGCGCCGCTCGCTGGAGGCGCACGGCCGGGCCTGAGGGGCCGACGCGACTTTGTGCGGACATGTGTCGGCGTTCGCCTGTGCGCGGCGGTCGTTCGGTCTACGGTGGGACCGCTCCGAGTTTGATGAAACTTGCACCACTTTTGAACGCAGCGCCGCCGTCGCACCGTAGTGAGGGGAGAACGGCGCGTCACGCGCGACGCGTTCCAGGCGATAGGACGACCTTGCCGAACAACTCACCCACAGCGGAGGGACGAAGAAGGTCCCTCACCAGCAACTGGCCGGTGGGCCGACGGCTGCGGGCCGTCCTGCTCATCCCGGTGCTCGTCGCCCTCGTGCTCGGGGGCGTGCGGGTGAAACGTTCGGTGGACACCTGGCAGGACGCCGACGACGCGGTCCGCGTGGCCGAACTCGTCCAGGCGGCGAACAAATACGCCAGCGACGCGATCAACGAACGCGATGTGTCGGTCATCCCCCTGCTGACGGAGAAGAAGGCGTCGGACGCGGTCGTCCAAGCCCGCAGGACGACCGACGCGGACGCCGCCGCCTTCGACCGCGCTGTCACCCGGATGCCCCGGACCAGCGGTCTGCTGCGGCGCGTGCAACTGGTCCGCAACGGCGAGCAGCAGCTCGGCGTCGTGCGGGCCAACGCGTTCACGCCCCGGATGTCCGGCGTGCAGACGGAGGAGAGCTATCACACGGTCCAGCACCCCCTGATGGAGCTCTCGAACGAGCTGGGCTACGGCAGCAGCAATCAGACCAGCTTCGGCCGGACGCTCTACGCCGCGTCCCTCACGCAGGCGGCCGAGTCCCTGATCCGCTCCATCGGCACCCACCTGCTGGTCGAGAACCGCGACGATCTCGCCGCGGGGGAGCTGGAGGCCCAGCTCGCCTCGTTCCGCTCGTACGCCTATCTCGAACAGGTGGGCCTCCAGGAGTTCGCCGGCGCCGGCACCGCGCAGGACATGGCGAGGCTCCAGCAGGCGCTGGCCGCCGCCGAGGCGCGCGGCGAGCGGCAGAGCGCCGACGCAGCCGCGAAAGCGACGGCGGCGGGGCGCACCTACGTGAGCCCGCCCCCCATCGCAGAGATGATCACCGAGATCGCCACCGGGAAGCCGGCCGACGAGCTCGCCGCCAAGGGCGTCACCCCCGAGTCCTTCTTCGCCGCGTCCACCCTGGGCTTCGACGCCTACCGGAGCATCCAGGTGAACCTCACCGACGCCGCGCTGGCCAGCGCCGAGGACATCGCCGACGACGCGCGGCGCGACGCGATCACCAACGCCGCGCTCGTGCTCACCGCCGTGCTCGCCGCCTTCCTCCTCGCCTCCTGGGTGGCGCGCACGATGAGCACCGGCATGCGCCGCTTGAGCGCCTCCGCCATCGAGATCGCCGGAAAGCGCCTGCCGGGCCTCATCCACCAGATGTCGCAGCCCGACGCCGGCCCGGTCGACACCCGGGTGACGCCGATCCCGATCGACACCACCGACGAGATCGGCGAGGTCGCCCGGGCCTTCGACCACGTCCACCGCGAGGCCGTCCGGCTGGCCGCCGAGCAGGCCCTGCTGCGCGGCAACATCAACGCGATCTTCACCAACCTCTCCCGTCGCAGCCAGTCCCTGATCGAGCGTCAACTCGCCCTGATCACCAGCCTGGAGGACAACGAGACCGACCCGGAGCAGCTGGAGAACCTCTTCCGGCTGGACCATCTGGCCACCCGTGTGCGCCGCAACGGCGAGAACCTCCTGGTGCTCGGCGGCGAGAAGCCCGTGCAGGCGTGGGACCGGCCGCTGCCGCTGGTCGACGTCATCCGCGCGGCCTCGTCGGAGGTGGAGCAGTACGAGCGCATCCAGTTCTCCGGCCTGCCGGAGGTGCAGATCCAGGGCCCCGCCGTGACCGACCTCGTGCATCTGCTGGCGGAACTGCTGGAGAACGCCACGGCGTTCTCGTCCCCCCGCTCGGAGGTGCGGGTGACCGCGGCCCGGCTGCCCGACGGCCGGATCATGATCGAGATCCACGACGAGGGCATCGGTCTGGCGGCGGACGACTTCGCGACGATCAACCACAAGCTCGCCAACCCCCCGACCGTCGACGCCGGCATCTCCCAGAACATGGGGTTGTACGTGGTCGGCCGGCTCGCCGAACGGCACGGCATCCGCGTGCAGTTGCGCCCCTCCGGCGAGCGGTCGGGGACGACGTCCCTCGTCATGCTGCCCGACACGCTCGCCGATCGCTCGCCCGACGCCCAGCCCGACTCCGACACGCTGACGCTGGCCATGGTCAAGAACGTGCCGGGATCCCGGCAGGCGGACGTCATGGCCTCCCTGGGCGGCGGCTCGGACTCCGGGGACGCGTTCAGCGACTACGAGGCATGGCAGGACGAACCGGCGGGGACACGGCCCGCCGAGGAGCCCCGGCCCGCCGCCACCAGACCCCGCCCCCTCCCCCGGCGAGCCCCCGGCAGCCGTGGCCACCGCTCCCCCTGACCCCGCGTCCGCCCGTGGCGCGTCCGGCGGCGGGACACGCCGCCGGACGGCCTATCCCGCCACCCCGAGGCCTTTGCGGTCATAACGTCAGCAATATGAAGAAATGCCATATCGCATATCTGGCGTGCACGGCGGCGCTCGTCGGGACGGGGCTCGGCGCCGCCCCGACCGCCGCCGGGCACACGGTCCACCTGGTCAAGCCCGGGCAGTCGATCCAGAAGGCGGTGGACGCGGCCGAGCCCGGCGACACGGTCCTGCTGACCCTCGGCGTCTACCACGAGAGCGTCACCCTGAGCACGCCCGGGCTGACCCTGCGCGGCATGGGCCGGCGCACGGTGCTCGAACCGGCCGCCCACGCCGCGAAGGCCGCGGGCACCTGCGCCGCGGACGGCAACGGCATCTGCGTCGTCGGCACCAAGGACCACCGTGTCGAGGACGTCACCGTCGCCGCCCTGACCGTCTCCGGCTTCACCCGGAACGGCGTCTACGCCACGGCGACCGACCGCCTGACGGTGCGCAACGTGACCGCCGTGAAGAACGGGGTGTGGGGCATCGCCCAGGAGGGCTCCGTGCGGGGCGCGTTCCGCGGCAACACCGCACGGGACAACGGCGACGCGGGTCTGTTCCTCGCCAACAGCGTCAAGGAGGAGCAGGGCGCCACGGACACGGACGGAACGGTGATCGAGCGCAACCGGCTGGAGGGCAACCGGATCGGCGTCACCGTGCGCCGCCTGCGCAACCTGACCGTCGCGCACAACCGCATGACGGGCAACTGCGCCGCGGTCTTCGTCGTCGGCGACGAGAACAAGCCCAAGGCCGGGCTCGTGACCGTGCGCGAGAACCGCATCGTCAGCAACAACAAGTCCTGCCCGAAGACGGCCCGGCTGGACGCCCTGCAGGGCTCCGGGATCGTGCTGACCGGGGCCGAGGACAGCCTGATCACCCGCAACGTGATCGAGGACAACGTCGGCCGGTCCCCGCTCTCGGGCGGCATCGTCCTGTTCAAGAGCTTCGTGGGCACCACCAGCGACCGCAACCGCATCAGTGACAACCAGCTGAGCGGCAACTCCCCGGCGGACCTGGTGAACGCGGACACCGCCGGCAAGGGCAACACCTTCGAAGGCAACTCGTGCCGGGCGTCGCAGCCCGCCGGACTGTGCTGAGCGGCCGCCGACCGCAGCCGTTCACGGGCCCGCGCGTCGCGGGAACTCCCTGCGTCCCGTGCACCCCGTGACTCCCGCGCGCCCCGGGCCCGGACAGGAACTCCAGGCACTTCAGGAACCTCAGGAACCCACGTAGGAAAGAAGGCGGCAGATGACGACCGTTCAGCCCCCCAAGCTCTCGGACCCGGCGGCCCAGGGGGCGCCCCCGGCCCCGCCCCCGTCCATGCGGCTGAGGGAGCTCGCGTTCGGGGCGGCATGCGCCGCCGCCCTGCGCGCGGCCGCCCGGCTGGGCGTCGCCGACGCCCTCGGCGACAGCCCGCTGCCCGTGGCGGACCTCGCGGCCGCGGTGAAGACCGAGCCCAAGCCGCTGCGGCGGCTGCTGCGGGCCCTGTCCTGCTACGGCGTCTTCGCCGAGCAGGCCGACGGGACGTTCGCGCACACCGACGTCTCCCGGCTGCTGCGCGAGGACGACCCCCACAGCCTGCGCGCCATCACCCTGTGGTGCACCGAGCCCTGGACCTGGGACGCCTGGCCTCTGCTGGACGAGGCCGTGCGCACCGGCCGCAACGTCGTGCAGGACCTGTACGGCAAGGAGTTCTTCCCCTACCTCAACGAGGACGCCCCGGAGTCCGCGGACGTCTTCAACCGCGCCATGACGACGTCCAGCGTGCAGTCGGCGCGGGACGTGGCGGAGTTCCTCGACCTGTCGGGGAGCAAGTCGGTCGCCGACCTGGGCGGCGGCCAGGGGCACGTGGTGGCGAGCCTGCTGGACAAGTACCCCACGATGCACGGGATCCTGCTCGACCTGCCCCGGGTGGTGGAGAACGCGGTGCCGAGGCTGCTCGCGGGCGGCGACCTCGCCGACCGGGCCCGCGTCGTGCCGGGCGACGTCCGCGAGGCCGTCCCGGTGCAGGCCGACGTCTACGTCATCAAGAACATCCTGGAGTGGGACGACGAGAGCACCGCCCGCTTGCTGCGCAACGTCCGCGAGGCGGGCGGGCCGGGAGCGCGGGTCGTGGTGATCGAGAACCTCGTCGACGACACGCCGTCGATGCGGTTCAGCACCGCCATGGACCTGATGCTGCTCCTCAACGTCGGCGGCGCGAAGCACACCACCGAGAGCATGGTCTCCCGGCTGACCGACGCGGGGCTGGTCATCGACGACGTCAGCCCGGTCAACCCCTATCTGCACGCGTTCGACTGCCACGTCGCCGGCTGATCCGACCCCGTTCCCGCCCCGCCCCTCCCCTGCACCACCTGCTCTCCCCTTCCCCGCAGACCACCGGTCGCCGGGCCCGCAGCGCCGCGGGCCCGGCGACCGGTGACGGTCGGCGAGGTCAGCCGGCCGGCTCGCGCTCCCACAGGTAGAAGCGCTGCGCCATGGCGTCCTTGGGGGAACGCCAGGTCTCGGGGTCGTACGCGCTGACATACGCGGACAGCCGTTCGCTCACGTCGCGGAACTCCGGATGCCCGGTGATCTTGGCGATGGCGGGGCCGGGCTCGCGCTCCGACTCGATCATGTGCATGTACACATCGCCGAACTGGAAGAGGCTGCGCCGGACGACGCCGACGAGGTGCGGCAGTTCCCCCCGGTCGGACTCCTCGAACACCTTGGCGATGTCGGGGGCGGATCCGGGGGCCATCCGGGCGACGATCAGGGCCTGGTGCATGGGACCGTTCTCCGTCCGGGTCAGTCGGTCAAGCCGGGGGTGGCGCCGCGTTCGGCGGCGGCCTTCTCGATGCGATCCCGGATCAGGCCCATCTGGACCTTGGAGTTCCGGTTGATGTTGTCGGTCATCCAGTCGTCGTCGACCGGCGCCTCCGGCTTCATGGCGAAGTCCTGCGTCCACACCATCCGCGTGCCGGCCGGGACCTCCTCGTACCGCCAGTGGATGTTCATGTGGTCGAACGGACCCGTCTCGACCCGGCGGGCCTTGACCGTGCGCGTCTCGCGGTCCGGCTCGCGCTCCGAGACCCAGCTCCACACCGTCCCGTTCTCGTCCGGGTGCATGGTCAGCCGGAAGGTCGTCCTGCGTCCCTCCCGGGAGAGGATCTCGACGGACGCGTACTCCGTGAACAGCCGCGGCCAGTTCTCCAGATCGTTGGTGATCTCCCAGACGAGGTCCAGGGGCGCCGCGATGGTGATCTCGTTCTGTGTGTGTCCGGTCATCTCAGGCTCCTGTCATGAGGGCGCTGTTGACGAGGTCGAGGAACTCGCGGGGCGTCTTGGAGCGTTCGGCGTCGGGCGGCATCGGCGTGCCGTACCGGTTCTCCAGCTCGCCCACGATGCCCAGCAGACCCAGCGAGTCGACGCCCAGGGTGTCGAAGCCGGTCTCCGGCTCCCGGAGGCGGTCCGGGGCGACGGTGACGCCGGCGGACTTCTTCATGAGTTCGGCCAGCTCTTCTACGGTGATGCGGTCAGTCATCGGTTCCTCTTCTCTCTGCTGAGCGGCGCCTCGCTACGAGGCGTCGGCGACGCCGTGCCGGAGCACCAGCGCCGAGTTCGACCCCATGAGTCCCCGGCTCAGGACCAGTGCCGTGCGCACCTCGGCGGTGCGGGCGCGGCCGGTCACGAGGTCGAGGTCATGGCAGACGTCGAAGACGTTGGGCGTCGGGGGGATCAGGCCGTGCTCCATCGTGAGCACCGCCGCCGCGGCGTCCATCAGCGGCGCCGCGCAGTACCCCCGCCCGATGCCGGTCTTCGGCGCCGTGACGGGCACCCTGGCCCCGTGCGGACCGAGCGCGTCGACGATGGCCAGCGCCTCGGCGCGGTCGGCCTCGGGGACGCCGAGCGCGTCGGCGAAGACCACGTCGATCTCCTCCGGGGCGCAGTCGGCCTCCTCCAGGGCTCCTCGGACGGCCTGGGCGAGGCCTTCCCGGGACTCCTCCCAGCGGGAGGGGCCGGTGAAGGTCGCGGCGTGTCCGGCGAGGAGGGCCCGCACCCGCGCGCCGCGCGCCCGGGCCGACTCCGCCGCCTCCACCACCATCATGGCGCCGCCCTCGGCGGGCACGAATCCGCAGGCCGCGGAGGTGAACGGGCGGTAGGCACGAGTCGGGTCGTCGACCGTGCTGAGCTCCTCGTAGCCGAGCTGGCAGACGACCGAGTACGGCGCGATCGGCGCCTCGGTCGCCCCGGCCACGATCACGTCGGTGCCGCGGCACACGGCCCGCGCCGCGTGGGCGAGGGCGTCCAGGCCGCCGGCCTCGTCGGCGGCGACGACCGAGCAGGGACCCTTGAAGCCGCGGCGGATGGAGATCTGGCCGGTGCTGGCGGCGTAGAACCAGGCGATGGACTGGTAGGGGCCGACATAGCGGCTGCCCTTGCCCCACAGCTGCTGCAGCTCGCGCTGGCCGAACTCGCCGCCGCCGGAACCGGCAGCGGTGACCACGCCGACGGAGAAGGGGGCGGCGTCGGTCTCGGTCCGGCCGAGGCCCGCGTCGTCCAGCGCGAGGTCGGCGGCGGCCATCGCGAAGTGCGTGAACCGGTCGGTCTGCACGAGGTAGCGCTCCTCGATCGCGGCCGCCGGGTCGAAGTCGCGGACCTGGCCCGCCACCCGCAGCGGCAGGTGCTCACAGCCCTCGCGGGTGACCCGGTCCAGGACGCTGATGCCCTCCTTGGTGGACTTCCAGAAGGTCTCCGTGCTGGCTCCGTTGGGCGCGACCACGCCGATTCCCGTGACGACCGCGCGCCGTTGAAGGGGTTCGCTCATCGTGTCTTCTCCCTCGGCCGGTTCATGACCACCGCGGACTGGAATCCGCCGAACCCGCTGCCCACCGAGAGCACGCTGCCCAGCCTGCGCTCACGGGCCACGCGCGGGACGTAGTCCAGGTCGCACTCGGGGTCGGGCGTCTCGTAGTTCGCGGTCGGCGGCACGACCTGGTGGGTCAGCGCCAGGACGCAGGCGACGAGTTCGATCGCGCCGATCGCGCCCAGGGAGTGGCCCACCATGGACTTGATGGAGCTCATCGGGGTGTCGTAGGCGTGCGCGCCCAGGACCTGCTTCACCGCGGCGGTCTCATGACGGTCGTTCTGCTTGGTGCCCGACCCGTGCGCGTTGACGTAGTCGATCGCGCCGGGGCCGATCCGCGCGTGGTCGAGGGCGTCCTCGATGGCCCGGGCCATCTCCAGTCCCTCACTGGTCAGCCCGGTCATGTGGTAGGCGTTGCCGAAGGTGGCGTACCCGCCGAGCTCGCAGTACACGTGCGCGCCGCGGGCCCGGGCGTGCTCCAGCTCCTCCAGGACGAGCACGGCGCCGCCCTCGCCCATCACGAACCCGTCGCGGTCTGCGTCGAAGGGACGCGAGGCGTGGGCGGGGTCGTCGTTGTTGGAGGAGGTCGCCTTGATCGCGTCGAAGCACGCCATGGTGATCGGGGAGATCGGCGAGTCCGAGGCGCCGGCTATGCAGATGTCGGCCCGGCCCTCCTCCACGGTGTGGAAGGCGTACCCGACCGCGTCGAGTCCGGAGGTGCAGCCCGTGGAGACGGTCTGCACCGGCCCGCGCGCCCCGAACCGCTCGGCCACCGTCGAGGCCAGCGTGCTGGGGGTGAACGCGCGGTGCAGCTGCGGGGCCGCCTCGCGGTGGTCCACGTCCCAGCGCTGCCCGCCGTGGCTGACCAGGACGTAGTCCTTCTCCAGCCGGGTGGTGCCGCCGACCGCGGTGCCCAGGGAGACGCCGACCCGCCAGGGGTTCTCGGCGGCGAGGTCCAGACCGGCGTCCCGTACGGCCTCGTCGCCCGCGGCCAGCGCGAACTGGATGTAGCGGTCGCAGCGTTCGACGTCACGGGCGTCCAGACCGTGGGCGGCCGGGTCGAAGTCGCACTCGGCGGCGATCCGCGAGCGCAGACCGGCCGGGTCGAAGAACGTGATGCCGCGCGTCGCCGTGCGCCCCTCGACCAGGAGCTTCCAGAACGCCGGCACGCCTATGCCGCCCGGGGCGACGATGCCTATGCCGGTGACCGCGACACGTCTCGTCATGACCGGACCTGACGTCGTGCGGCCGCCTCGGAGCCGATCACCACGGGCTCGGCGTCGGTCTCCTCGGTGTCGACGTGACCGAGCGGCGGGGTCGGAGCCAGCGGGCCGAGGTGGAAGACCATGCGGGCCTCGACGTTGCCGACGTTGCGGAAGCGGTGCCGCATCCCGACGGGGATCATCAGGCCCTGCTCGGGCTGAAGGGACTGCGCCTCGCCGTCGAGGTCCACCTCCAGCTGGCCGCACACGACGTACACGAACTCCTCGGAGTACGGGTGGTAGTGCTCGGCGATGCGGTCGCCCGGCTTGATGAGTGCGACGCCCATGAAACCGCTGGTCGAGCCGACCGTGACGGGGGTGAGCATGGCGCGCAGATCGCCGCCGCGCCGGGTGTTGGGCTCGACCTCGCTGAGATCCACGACTCTGGGACGGGATGTGATCACGACGTTCCTCCGATGGTGTACTGCGCCGGCGTGGGAGGGGCGGGGACCCGCCCCGTCCCACGTGATGGGGGATCAGGCCTCGGGCGACCGGCGGTCGGTGACGAGGTCCATGCGCGCGAGCTCGAGGAACCGCGCGAGTCGGACGTCCTTGGCGGCGGACCGGTCGGACGCGCCCGGGTCGTCCTGGAGGGTGGTCAGCTCGGCCACCTGATCGGGGTCGGCCAGGCCCAGGGCCTGCACCGGGTCGGCGGCGTCGAGTCCGCCTCGCACGTCGATCAGCCGGACGACGACGTCGTCGCGCTGGAAGATCGTGCTGCGCAGGACCGGGTTGCGCGGGTCGTCGGCGGCGGTCTCGTCCTGCCGGGCGAGCAGCTCGGCCAGCTTCATGCCGCGGTCCGGCCGGGTCGGGTAGCACAGGGCGTACCGCTCGGCCTGCGCGTCCTGCCGGTCCGCCGTGACGTGGTGGACGGCGGGCAGCGCGGCCCGGGTGAAGAACACCCGCGCGGACTCGGGGTCGTTGAGGTCCCGGTCCTGCTCCAGATAGGGGTTGATGGCCTCCTCGACGGCCCGCACCTCGGGCTGCCGGGACACGTGGCGCAGCGCGGACAGCAGGTCGCCCCGCACCTCGATGGCCCGCACCACGCGGTTGCCGTGCATGAACAGCGAGGTGCGGCACAGCCGGGTGGTTTCGTCGACCTTCGGCTCGGGTGAGGCGTAGTCGGCGAGGATCTTGGCAACGATGTCTTCACTGCCCGGCTTGACGGTGAAGGTGAGCGCGTGCCGGATCATGCCGTCGCCGATCCGGGGCGACGACTGGAGCCGGCGCTTGCCCTTCTCGCCGTCCGCCGGGCCGCCCGTCTCCCGCACGACGTGGAAGCGCAGCGACCTGGTGTCGCGCACGCAGCTGTGCAGCGGCTCCACCATCCGCACGTGCTCCTCGCTGTTGACCCAGGCGAGGAACGGAGGGGCGCTCTCCCACTCGCTGGTGATGAGCCACTGGGAGGGGTTCTCGATGGACTGGCACAGTTGGTCGCTGACATGCCCGGGGACGGACGCGACCTGGTTGCAGAGCTGCTCGTACGCCTCCAGGAACTGCTGCTGGGCCCCGTCGTAGACGTCGACCAGGAGGACGACGCGAAGCCGGGAGCCGTCGAACACGGACTGGGAGACGCGTTGCGACGCCTGTCGCGTCCGCGAGCCTGCAACACGTTCGGACGTGGTGGTCATCCTGCGCACATCTCCTTCACGGAGGGGGAAGTGAACGTCGGCCGCGGTGATGCGACGTCAGCGTTCCTCGATCCTGTGCCCGTCCCCGCGAGTGCGCGAGTCGGATGAACTACGCGGGTGACCGGCCGGGGCAACGTCAGACGAGATGCGCGAAGACGACCAGGTTGTCCGTGTAGTCCTTGACCTGCCGGTCGTAGTCGCCCGCACAGGTGATCAGGCGTGCCTGGGCCTGCGCGGTGTCGCCGTACACCCGTTCGCTGGGAAAGTCGTCCTTGGCGAAGGTCTCCACGCTGTCGACCCGGAAGGACGCCCGGGTGCCGTCGGCCCGCAGGACGTGGAACAGATCGCCCTTCGTCAGTTCGCCGAGCCGCGCGAAGACGGCCGCGGACGTCTTGGTGTCGACGTGTCCGGCGATGATCGAGGTGCCCGTCTCCCCGGGGGAGGCGCCCTTGGCGTGCCAGCCGACGAGGTTGACGTCGCTCGCCGGAGGCGGGTTCAGCCGCCCGCTGGGCCCGATGGCGAGGTCGGTGAAGGGGGCGTCGACCGAGATCTTCGGGATGAGCAGCCGTACGGGCCGCGAGCGCGGCAGGTGCTTTCCCACCGGTCGGCCGTCGGGCGCCGGCGGGGCCTGCGCCTCCGGTGCGTCCGCCGCGGGGGCGTCCGGTGCGGGGGTCGCCGGGGCCGAGGCGGCGGCGGGCGGGGCGTGCGGCGGGCTGGCCGTGCCGGAAGAGGCGTCGTTGCCGCCGGCCAGGCCGAGCGCCACGACCACGGCGACCGAGGCGCAGATCATCATCAGGCCGGTGCGGGAGGTCCCCTCCTCGGCGGAACCCGGCTCACCGCCGGAGGGATCGGAGGGGGAAGGGGAGGAAGACGGGGGGACTGCCATCGGGGATTACCTCACTCGGGCGCGGCACGGGTGCGGGGCGGGGCGCGGGTGGCGAGCCGGGCCGCCGCGCGGGGCGCGCGCGGCGGCCGCGGCTTCGCTATCGCGACCGGCATGGGTCAGGCCACGCCTGCGGCGGTCTTCTTGCGGCGCAGGGCGTAGAGGCCGGTGCCGGCGACGGCGAGGATGCCGAGTCCGCCGGCGGTGAGGGAGGGGCCGGCGAGGGCGCCGCCGCCGGTGTGCATGCCGCCGTTGGGCTTGTCGTGCTCGCCCTTCCAGCCGTCGGCGTCCTTCTGGTGGGCGCCGTCCCAGGAGTGGTCGTCCTGGCCGGCGGAGGAGTCCTGGCGGTCGTGGTCGCCGGCGCCGTCCTGCTCCTTCTGCCAGTCCTGGTCCTTGTAGGTGTCGGGGTCGAAGCGGGGGTCCTTGGCGGCGGAGCCGTCGCGGTCGCCGCCCTGGTTCAGGGCGGTCAGCGCGCCGCCCCCCCGAGTGCGGCGGATGCGGTCCCACCTCTTGACGGCCGCCGTATGACTGCGTAGACATGTCAGCGCAGACATGACTGCGCAGTCATGTGACGGAGGTCCG